>JAMXFF010000016.1:67918-120125 GCA_025370845.1 Laspinema palackyanum D2a
AGTCGTTCTCTTCAATTGTTCGTAGTAACGACTTCAGTCGTTCTCTTCAATTGTTCGTAGTAACGACTTCAGTCGTTCTCTTCAATTGTTCGTAGTAACGACTTCAGTCGTTATCCGATCGCCCAGCATTCAGGGAGTGCCAGCCTCTTACTCTAGTCTGAACGAGCAAGATGTGATGCCTCCGGCACGCTTCGCGAACGCACTCTTTTCATAAGCATTTCTATAATCCATAATAAGATTTGTACCACAACCGGCGATGCCGGTGCCTGCTTGATCGGATTGGATTAACCCGCAACCATGAGACAAAAAATCTGGATTCTGCTGCTGTGCCTGCTGAGTGCGATCGCCATCATCTTAGTGAGTCTGACTCGCCATCCCTCCCCCGTATCCTTTGACCCACCACCGGATGCTCCTCTCTCACAGCAACCCGCAAATCCAGTCCCCACCCGTCCCGAACCCAGTCCCCTGAGCATGAAATTCAGGCGTGCTCCCGTAGTTGTCCCCGATCGCCTGATGGCAGATTTAGAAGCATTAGCCTTTGATCGCTCAACCCCAGATAGCCGAGAACAGTCCCGAGAGTATATCCGCAGTCGCCTCGTAGCAGCAGGATGGACACCGCAATCTCAACCCTTTGCAGACGGAATCAACCTGATTGCCAAAAAACCGGGTAGGAATCCCGAAGCGGGAAGTATCCTCCTCGGCGCACATTATGATACTGTTCCCGGTTCTGCCGGTGCCAGTGATAATGGCAGTGGGGTGGCGGTGTTGTTAGAAGTGGCGCGACTGTTGCAGGACCGACAAACCGAGCGATCGCTAGAGTTGGCCTTTTTTGACTTAGAGGAAATCGGATTACATGGCAGTTTTGCCTTTGCCAGCGATCCGAACTTAGTGGCGGACTTGCGCGGTGCGATCGTGGTGGATATGGTGGGATATGCTTGTTATCAAGTGGGATGTCAGGATTATCCCAGTCAACTTCCGATTCAACCGCCAAGCGATCGCGGTGATTTTATTGCCGTTATTGGAGATACGGAACATTTACCCCTGCTGGAAGTGTTCCAGATGGAAACGGCGGCTGATTTACCCCCGGTTTATACTTTGCCCGTTCCCTTTAAAGGCTTGTTAATTCCCGATACCCTACGAAGTGATCATGCTCCCTTTTGGTATCATGGGATTGGGGCGGTTTTAGTGACGGATACAGGGAATTTGCGATCGCCTCACTACCATCAACCCAGTGATACCCCCCTTCAGATTGATCGGCCCTTTTTTATCGGTTCTGCACAACGGATTGCCGATGCGATCATGACATTATTAGAGAGTCAGGGAAGTTTAGAAACTAACTCGATTCGGACTGAGGCTTTCTTTGGAGATGTAAGCTGAGCGAATGCCGAGGCAGTACATCGACTGCCCCTGCCCGAATGATTTAGATTGGCTATAGAATTAAGGGGAACATTTAACTTGGGAACCCGTTATGTTAGAAGCGCCCACCCAGATCACCCATCAGGATTTAGCCACTGAAGCGATCGCCTTGATTCGGCAAGCGGGGTGTGAGTATGGGGAGATCCGTCTGTGTCGTTATCGCGATCGCAGTTTAACCGCCCGCGATCGGTCCTTAAGCAACTTGAGCGATCGCGTGAGTGCCGGATTTGGGGTGCGGGTGTTACATCAAGGGTCTTGGGGATTTGCGGCGAGTCCCCGCAGAACCGCAGCAGAAGTTAGACGAATTGTGGCCCTCGCGGTGGAAATTGCCAAAGGCAGTCACCTCACGCAACAGACGCCGGTGAAGTTAGTCCCGGTAGAGGCATATCAGGATAGTTATAGGACCCCGATTGCCATTGACCCGTTTACGATTCCTATTGAGGAGCAAGCGGCGTTATTGTTAGAGATTAATGAGCGGTTGTTAGGGTATGGCGATCGCGGGATTAAAAAAGCTTCGTCTTTCCTACGCTTTACCCAGGAACAGAAAATTTTTGCTTCAACGGAAGGGTCGCTGATCGAACAAACGATTTACCGCAGTTATCCAGGATATAATTGTACCGCGATTGCCAATGGAGATGCCCAAAGTCGCAGTTATGAACGGCCTCCCTTGAATTGTGGCTATGAACATATTGATAGGGCAGATTTGCTGGGGGAAGTGGACCGCGTGGCAACGGAGGCGATCGCCAAAGTTTATGCTCCCAAGGGCCCTTCAGGAATTAAAACTACTTTAATCCTAAAACCCACGAATCTCTTTCTCACTATTCATGAATCCGTCGGACATCCCACGGAACTCGATCGCGTGTATGGTTACGAAGCGAACTTTGCCGGGACCAGCTTTGCCACCACCGACGGCTTGGGAAGCCTACAATATGCGGCCCCTTGGGTCAATTTCAAGGCCGATCGCACCCAACCGGGGGGACGGGGAACAATGGGATATGACGATGAAGGAGTTGTATCACAAGAATGGTACGTTGTCAAGGAGGGAATTTTAGTCGATTATCTCACCGATCGCGAGACGGCAGCGCGACTGGGACGAGGGAGCAGTAATGGATGTGCTTATGCGGATAGTTGGTATAACGTGCCGATGGTGCGGATTCCCAATTTGGGGTTAGAACCGGGACCGGAAGGGGGGAGTCATACAGCGACTCTCGCCGAAGTGATCGCCGATACCGAAGACGGGATTTTAATTGATGGGATTGGTAGCTATTCCATCGACCAACAACGGCGAAATTTTCAATTTGGCGGCGATGCCTTTTGGCAAGTCAAAAAAGGAAAAGTTGTGGGAATGTTAAAAGATGTCACCTATCAGGCGATGACTACGGATTTTTGGAAAAGTGTGGATGCGATCGGGCCAAAATCTGAGCAGATTCAGTGTGGCACCAATCTCTGTGGAAAAGGAGAACCGATGCAGATTGCCCAAATGACTCATGCCTGTGTCCCGGTCAGAGTTAGGGACATTTTCATTGGCGGCCCTTCTTAAAGAAGGGTGGAGTCAACTCCCCGAATCCATGAAACCCGGTTGCTGAATTCATCAAAAATAGAGCAAGTGGTAGGGACTGTTCCCCAGTCCCCATTCTGTGAGTCACCGGGAAGAAAAAGGTCGGTCCTCTGTGGCCAGAAAATACCAGAGGCCCGACTCAATTTATCAAAAATTCAAAAAAACAGGGAGACAAGGGCAGAGATTGCGGATAGAATCAGAGTAATAAAACTCGCTTGAGCCCAAAATATAGGAGTAACCTGACCCCGAGCAGCAAGCACAAAAAACAATTGGAATAAGACCCAGAGAAATCCTTGCTTTTGAACCTTACCGTCCGGCTATCCCCGACGACTATAAAAAAAAGCGGTTTTCTTCAGATTTCCCTTAAAAATGTTATTCAATAAAAACACCGATTGATGCCACAACTAAAACTCAGCGATTCCATACTCAATCGCCAAGAACTAGCGTCGTTGGATGTGTTGGTTTCCCCCATCTGGATTTGGGACTTGGACCAAAATCAGGTGTGGTGGGCAAACGCTGCGGCCCTAACTCTGTGGGGGGTAAAAAGCATAGCAAAACGGCCTGAAGGAACTTGGAGTAACCCATTTGACGAGAATTCAAGCGGGATTGAACTCGACCTAGAACAATTAGAGCAGGGTACAACAGTGGTGAAACAATGGACCTTTCAAGCGGATGGTGAACCCGTATCCATTCGATGTGCTTGTTCGGGAATTCGGATTGAATCGGGAAGAATGGGGGTCTTAGTCGAGGGAATGACGGAGGTCATGAAACGCCATGACTGGGAACTCTGGCGGTCGAATGAAGTGCTCAAGCAGGCAACGGTGATGATTTCCCTGTACAAAGCCGATGGCACGATGGTGATGCAAAACCCGGTGGCAAAACGGTGTTATGGGGAGGGAAATAGGGAAAAAAACGCTTGGAAAGAGCGATTTGTCCAGAGTAGTGATGGGGAACAAGCGTTAGCTTGTCTTGAGAAGGGGAATGTCTTCTATCATGAAACCCAGATGCAAACGTTGCAGGGGGTGCGCTGGCACGCGGTGGAGATTCGCAATGCCAAGGATCCGGTGACGGGCGATCGCGCGATTTTGGTGAATGAGAAAGATATTACGGAACTCAAGGAAGCGGCAGTCCAACTCCAACAGCGCGATCGCCTCTTAGAAGGGGTGGCATTAGCAACCTACGCGCTATTAACCGCCCCCAATCTATCTGAGGCGATTTCTAAGGCATTAGCTGAATTAGGAAATGCTGCCGGAGTCGATCGCGCCTACCTGGTGGAAAATTACCAAAGTCTGACCGAAGAACATCTGATGCGGATCTGCTGGGAATGGGTTGGGGAGGGAATTACTTCCTCGAAGGAGAAACCGGAATTCCAAACCCTTTCTTATGAGGAAAATTTACCGGGATGGTATGAGACCCTCTGTGCCGGAAAAGCGATCGGTCTCAGGGTTAAAGACTTAAGTGACAATGAACGAAGGCTGTTAGAAGCACAAGGGATTCAATCGATTTTAATCATGCCGATCGCCATTGAAGGGCGGTTTTGGGGGTTTATTGGCTTTAACGATTGCCATCATCAACGGCAATGGTCCGAAACAGAAGAATCAATTTTGAAAGCGGCAGCGGGAAGCATTGGAGGGGCAATCGCCCGCCACCAAGCCGAGTCTAAATTGGCGACCTTGAATGCTCAGTTAGAGGCGATCGTGGAGGAACGCACCGCCAAATTAAAAGCCGCCAATGATCGACTCCGAGCGGAAATTTCTGAAAAAGCTAAAATCGAAGAAAAATTACGCCATAATGCGTTTCATGATGCCCTAACTGAACTGCCCAACCGGACGTTATTTATGCAAGAACTGCGTCAGGAGTGGGAACGGGGGAAACAAAATCCTAACTATTTATTTGCGGTGCTATTTTTGGATCTGGATCGGTTCAAAGTGATTAATGATAGTTTGGGACATGGGGTGGGCGATCGCCTGTTGATTGAGATTGCCGAACGCCTTCGCAAGACCCTGGCAGTGCGTCCCCATAGTTTCCGACGCAATGAACACGCGATCGCCCGCCTGGGAGGGGATGAATTTGCTATCCTCCTCAAAGATATCCGCGCCTTACGCACCGCAAGGCGCGTGGCAGAACGAATTCACGCTTGCTTAACCCGTCCTTTTGCGATCGAAGGACAAGAAGTGTTTACCAGTGTGAGTATTGGGATTGCTCTGAGTTCCCGGGGTTACGAACGCCCCGAGGACCTGTTACGGGATGCGGATATCGTCATGTACCGCGCCAAAGCCCTGGGACGCTCTCGCCATGAGGTGTTTGATACCGCCATGCATGATCGGGTGGTGCGATTGCTCAAGCTAGAAAATGACCTGCGGCGCGCCTTTTCCGAAGGAGAAAAGCGATCGACCAATCCCCGGTTTTACCTGTCTCCCACCCCGGATTCACAGAACAATGAGAGTGCAGAAGAATTGGGGATTCAGACCCCATCCCTGCCCTTTAATTCCGTCAAAAAACCCTCCGCTTTTACCTTGCATTATCAGCCGATTGTTTGCCTAAAAACCGGACGCATTGAAGGATTTGAGGCGCTCTTGCGATGGGAACATCCTGAGTTGGGGTTAGTGCCACCGGGGGAATTTATCTCCATCGCCGAGGAAACCGGCTTAATTGCCCCCCTCGGTCAATGGGTACTCCGTGAGGCGTGCCAACAGTTGCGTATCTGGCAAGACCAATTTCCCCAATTATTACCCTTAACCGTGGCAGTTAACCTATCGGGACGACAATTTTCCCGGGTTGATTTAATCTCACAAGTGGATCGGATTTTGGCCGAAACCGGGATCGAGGGCAGTATGTTAAAACTGGAAATTACGGAAAGCGCGATCGTGGATAATCCCGAATTAGCCACGGAAATGCTGTTGCAGCTTAAACAGCGGAAAATTAACCTCTGCATGGATGACTTTGGCACCGGCTATTCTTCTTTGAGCTACTTACATCAGTTTCCCCTCGATACGTTGAAAATTGACCGATCGTTTGTGAATCGGATTGGAGTGGAGGGAGAAAATTCTGAAATCGTGATGACAATTGTGAGCTTGGCTCACGATTTGGGCATGGAAGTAATTGCCGAAGGGGTAGAAACATCGGCCCAGTTAGAGAAACTTCAACAACTGGGATGTGCGATGGCTCAAGGGTATCTGTTCTCACCCCCGGTTGATAGTGAACAGGCGACTCAATTGCTCATTCAGGAAGGAAAATTAGTCACAAAGTTGGTAACATTGGATAGACCCACCGGATGAGTCTGGGTTAAGGGTCTGAAGGAGGGGTTCAATGGCGCGATCGCTAGTCTTGATAAGCCAAATACACCGCCACTAAAAACTCCTAGGCGGATACCTTTTGAGTCAAAGAACCCTCCATAATCGCCTGTTTAACCTGACTGGCTAATTGACGACCCATTTTCCCTCGCGCCTCGGGGTGCGATCGCCTAGGGAATCAACCCTATTATTGCGGCAGGGGACAAGAAACCGAGTTTCTCAGAGAAATTGTCCTCAAGTTATCATCATTTTGGGCCAGAAACCCAGTTTCTCACCGCTATCGGATGGGAAATCTAAGATTGATAAAGGAAGGCGATCGGGCTGTTTCACCCCTGTCAGATTGTGGTATTGTAGAGTTATCCCAATTGGTGATTAGCGATGGAAGGATCTGTCAGTATTCATATTCCCCAAAAACTCCTAGAAAGCGCCCAACGCCTGAGCAGTCCGGATGAAACTTTAAATGATGTCGTCATCCTGGCATTGGATCGAGAAGTGCGCCGTCGGAAAGGATTAGCTGCCCATCAAAAAATTCTAGCTCTCAACAAAGAATTACCGCCCCAACCGGATGATACTGAAGTGATTAATCAGATTAGAGAAAGCGAGGGACGAGAGGATTTATAATCATCTTTCGCTATCGGGATTTGAGGAGGTCTTTTAATCTCCAATTTTATCTACAATTTAATCTTGCTGACCAATTTATAAACGTTAATTGTTGACTCTAGGCAGGTAAGCCCTATATCTTGAGTGCCCTTTAAAACCGAAGCAAAAACGAAAATCTACCCACCCCTTATCTCCCCAGATGATAAAATAAACTCTAAGCTCTCAAGTTTAAAAATTTTATGACCCCAGCAACTGCCCCCATTTTAATGAGTGAGGACCAAGCCTTATCCTTGGTGGAATCGACCCTGAAGCAATCCGAAGCGGATGGCGTATTTGTAAGCCTGAGTGAGGGGGAATCTTCCCTGAGTCGGTTTTCTGAAAATCAAATTACCCAAAATATTAGTCGCAGTCGGTTTAATCTGACAATTACCAGTTATTTTGGCAAGCGGAGTGCTTCCGCATCGACTTCGGAACAGGATCCGGAGGCGATCGCAGAAACAGTGAGGCGATCGCAAGAATTGGCGCGAATTGCGCCGGAGGACCCGGAATGGGTTCCCCTCCTCGAACCCCAATCCTATGATCGCCGGATTCCAGGTTTTGATGAGGCAACTGCCACAGTTTCTCCCCTGCGGCGAGGAGAAATGGTTAAAGAAGTTTGTGAGAAGGCAGCACAATCGGGGGTGGAAAGTTCCGGGACCTTGAGTGTTGCTGCCACAAGTCGGGCGATCGGTAATTCTCTGGGGGTATTGGCGAGCGATCGCAAAACAGAGGCGGAGTTCAGTGTTACGGCTAAAATTGGTAAAGGTTCGAGTTGGACTTCTCGGACGGCGTTTGCGATCGATCGCCTCCCGATCGCCGAGATGACCGAACAGGCGATCGCCCGGTCCATTGCCTGCCAATCTCCCCGCAAAATTCAACCTGGTATATATCCCGTCATCTTTGATGCAGCAGCGTTTGCCGACTTACTCCCTTGGGTCATTTGGAATTTAGATGCAAGGGCGGCAGATGAAGGGCGATCGTTCATGTCTCACACCGATGCAGCAGGCAAATCCGCCGGGAATCGTGTCGGAGAAGCCCTGTTTAGCCCCTTGGTCCAAGTCCAGCGTAATCCCGCCCATCCCTTATTGCAATCCGGCACATTTTTCGAGGATGGATTGAGTAATACCTCCTTGGATATCATCACGGATGGCATTCCCCAAACCCTCTCCTACAGTCGCTATTGGGCGCAACAGCAGGGCAAACAACCCACGGGGATGATGTATCCGATCGCCATGACGGGTTCCGATGCCAGTCTCGCCGATTTAATTGCCCAAACGCCACAAGGTATCCTAGTGAGTCGCGCTTGGTATGTGCGCTATATCAATCCGCGCACCTTAGAAGTCACCGGCATGACTCGCGATGGGACATTCTGGATTGAAAATGGGGAAATTGCCTACCCCATCGAAAACCTGCGTTTTAATCAAAGTTTACCGGAACTGTTGCGGGATGTGGATGCCCTCACAACGGTGCACCGCTTTGGGGGTAGCGTCGTTCCCGGTGTGCGCGTCAAAGCCTTTAACTTCACCAGTAACACCGATAGTATATAACCTCATCCAGAAAACCTCAAGCGTTAACAGGCAAGGGACCGGAGAGCAACTTTTCCAGCAACTCTTCAGTCCCTCCAAAATTGACCAATTTTGGTTTATAATCGGATTCAGTTGGTTTCTTTAAATTGTTATAAAGTAGGTCTCAATGAAATTGCCAATATCGATTATTTCTAGCTTATATCGCACAGTCCTCCGCAATCCAAAATATCGGTGGCCCGTTATTTTGGGGAGTTTACTCTATCTGATTAGTCCGTTTGATATTTCCCCAGATTTCATCCCTATTTTAGGACAAATTGATGATGTGGCTTTGTTGTTTTTATTCGTAGGGGGCATTTCAGAACTACTCACCGAATGGATGCAAAGTTTAAATCCCAGTAACGTCCAGGCGGAAGTTCATTCGGAATCCTCCCATCCTGAAACTCAAACCGTTGATGTAGATGCGGTTTCGGTAGATTAGGCGATCGCGTCATCCGGCGAGTTGCTGGTGTTTTGATTGTTCTTTATTTAACTTAGTCATCTATCATGCGTGTGGAATCCCCAACCCAAACCCAGTTTTATACCTGGAAAACCTACCGATGCGCTTATCAAGTTCATCATCCCGATGACTCCCAAATTCCCTTAGTGTTAATCCATCCAATTGGAGTGGGTTTATCCGGTAATTTTTGGTATCGATTTTGCCAAGAGTGGTATCAAGCGGGCAACACCAATCCCATTTACAATCCGGACTTACTGGGATGTGGGGATAGCGATATGCCTCGGGTGACTTATACCCCCGAAGATTGGGCAGAACAAGTCCTCTATTTTATTAAAACAATTGTTAAAAAGCCGGTAATTATCGTCACTCAAGGGGCTTTGTTTCCGGTAGCGATTAAATTGGTGCAACTGGACAAAAATTCACCGGAGGGGGAAACTTCGTGGATTCAAAAGCTGGCTTTGTCTGGACCTCCCGGGTGGAAAATTATGACCCGAGAAGCATCACCCACACAAAACAAACTTCTGTGGAATTTGTTATTTGATACGCCCTTGGGAACGGCTTTTTATCGGTATGCCCGCAGTCGCAAGTTTTTAAA
Source organism: Laspinema palackyanum D2a (assembly GCA_025370845.1). GTDB lineage: Bacteria > Cyanobacteriota > Cyanobacteriia > Cyanobacteriales > Laspinemataceae > Laspinema. The sequence continues at coordinate 77,442 of JAMXFF010000016.1, forward strand.
ATCCTTTTCGATTAAAAACTTGTTTGAAAATTCCAATTCTGTGGATGAGAATTGGCTGGATATGTTGGAAAAAGGGGCAGCCAATTTGGACACCCGTCACGCGGTGTTTGCCTTTCTGGCTGGATTTTGGCGGGAAGATTATGAACAGGCGATCGCCAGTATTCAGCAACCGACTTTAGTGGTGATTGGGCAAAATACCTCTAATATTAGTCGGGAAGGATTAAAGGAAACGCCGGATGAGCGATTGGCGGCTTATTTGAATGCCTTACCGAATGGAAAAGGGGTGAAAATTAATGGGCGAAATGTTTTACCCTATGAAACAACCGCTGAATTTGTCCAGGCGATCGGGCCTTTTATTCGGGAATCATAACCTTAAGAAATAGGGCGATTGCACTATTTCAGTTCAGGGGAGTATATCAGTCCCGTGGGAATTCCCCACCACTTTCCTGACTGGCATTACAACAATTCATCAAAATGACAACAAATAGAACCATGCCATCAGGACAACCCGGAGATGTTCCTCTGGGCAATCCGACCCTAATTAATCCTAATAATGATGAGGAAACAAAGCGATCACTACTCCGGGAAAATGAATCGGCAGAAATTATTGCTCGTGCCGGTTATAATATAGAGCAGAACCCAATACCACCCCTGGGAAGCCGACAAAAACCTGACTATTTAATAGAAGGACGGATATTTGACTGTTATGCGCCTGAAACGGCTAAGGCATATAATATTGTTCGTTCCATAGCTCATAAAGTGGGAACAGGACAAACCAACCGAATCATTCTTAATCTTGATGATAGCGCCGTTTCTATCGAGGAAATTCGCAACCAACTGACCAGTACAGTCATTCCAGGCTTAGAAGAAATTTTTATCATTAAAGATGATAAAGTTTTTCCGTTCTTTCCTTAATTTATCTTAACATAAGGAGGAGTTTATGTCATTAGAATATGAATTATTAATTGTTACCGATTGGCAACCCTTGGATATTTTAAACCTGTTGTCACGAGAACTGGAACTAGAGTGGGAAGAGACTCGGTTGTTTGGTCCAGGAATTGTATTGGGGGCTACTCCCGAAACCTATGATCCTCAATCGATGATGATGGAAAACTTTGGATTTCAGCCAACTTTAGATCTATGGTTTTGGCTGGATTCGCAGGAAAATTACCAACGGGGAAAGGAGATTTTGCTAGAGGCAACAATGTTGGTCCTGAAGCATCTATCCGGAGATGTAGTTTTGTTGTTTAATTCAGAATATACGGTATTGCAGCGAACATCAGGAGTTTTAATTTTTAATCAAAAAATTCTGCTGAGTTCTAAGGATGAACTGGAGAAATTCAAGCAACCCTTTTATATTCAACCTTTGCGTTCGCTGTTGCTTTATGATCGCCCTACCACGGTTGCAGTTGATCACCCGATTTATTCCCAACTGCAAGTGGTAGCGACGGTACGAGATAAGTCTCCGACTAGATTAGCCAATGAAGCGATCGCTTTTTACTTGAAGCATATCAAAAATCAAGAGGACCTAAATAATCCCATCGCCTCAGAGTAACCCGTAAAAAATAAAACCCTCCTTGTTCAAAAGGAGGGTATTTTTATCCTAGAAATATTTTCCCAAAACTTAATAAGCGTCTTGTAACTCGTAAAATTCTGGGGAAATATAATCCTTCCGCAACGGCCAACCGATCCAATCTTCCGGCATCAAAATCCGTTTCAAATTCGGATGTCCTTCATAAACGATGCCATACATATCATAAGATTCCCGTTCCTGGAAATCGGCGGCTTTCCAGATCCAGTAGACCGATGGCACGGTGGGATTTTCTCGGGGGAGGAACACTTTGATGCGAACTTCATCCGGGCGATCGGCAAAGTCCGTGACCTTAATCAAGTGATACATACTCACCAATTCTTGTCCCGGACCTGGATCGTAACCGCACTGACATTGGAGATAATTGAATCCGTAGGCATAGAGCGCTGTAGATAACGGAATCAAAAATTGGGCATCAACCTTGAGGATTTCTACCCCCAGATGATCCGGTTCTAAGGCTTCATGTTGAAAGCCATTTTCAGTCAACCATTTAGAAATTTTGCCCGTGGGGACAATTTTCTCTTCAGAACCTTGACTTTCTTTCTTCTCTTCAGGCACGTTTTTCCTCCTTCTTCTGACTGGCTTTGAGGGCGGGGGGTACGGGCATTCCGATCGCCTCGGTTAACTCCTTCGGTGGGTTTTGGCGCGTCGCAGACTGCAAATAAGTCCCCGTCAGAATCGGGTCAACCGCCTTCATATTATGTTGGCGAGTGTAGTAGCGGTGGGATTGCTTAATCTGACCCCGTTCCTGGATCGCATCATTGGAGATTTTCTTGCGAAGTTTGATGATGGCATCAATCACCGCTTCGGGACGGGGAGGACACCCCGGCATATAGACATCTACCGGAATCAGTTTATCCACTCCACGGACTGCGGTGGGTGAATCTGCCGAAAACATTCCGCCGGTAATGGTGCAAGCGCCCATTGCGATCACATATTTCGGTTCCGGCATTTGCTCATACAACCGCACCAAAATCGGTGCGTATTTCATGGTAATCGTGCCGGCGGTAATGATTAAATCCGCTTGACGAGGGCTGGAACGAGGGACCAAACCGAAGCGATCGAAGTCAAACCGGGACCCGATTAAGGCGGCAAATTCAATGAAACAGCAGGCTGTCCCGTACATCAGGGGCCAAAGGCTAGAGAGTCTCGCCCAGTTGTGGAGGTCATCAACAGTGGTGAGGATGACATTTTCTGAGAGTTCCTGAGTGACTTCCGGTCTGGCGATCGGGTTGATGAGCCGTCCTTCACTCAGATTTGGGGGAGTTGAATTAGATTTCATGACCATTCTAAGGCTCCTTTACGCCATGCATACACGAGAGCAATCACAAGGATTGTGATAAAAATGAGGGCTTCAATAAAGGCCAACACTCCGAGTCGGTGGAATGCGACAGCCCAGGGATACAGAAACACGGTCTCAACATCAAAGACCACAAAAACCAGGGCAAACATATAGTAGCGGATATTAAACTGGATCCATGCCCCGCCAATGGGTTCGACGCCGGATTCGTAGGTGGTTCGCCGTTCGGGAGAGGCTGCTTTGGGTCTAACTAATCTCGATGTACTGAGGGCCAGGATCGGGACTAGGCTGCAAACTAACAGGAAACCCAGGAGATATTCGTAGCCGGAGAGGACAAACACAATAAGTAACTCTAGCCAGATAGGACTTGTACGACTGGTTTACATTTTTACATAATTGTGGAGGCAGCCGCTAAGAGAACTGCTTGTTTGCGAGGGGTCCACCCAGGGCCAGGTCTTTAAGATAGGACATCCCCAGTTCGTAGTGATGACAAACCGGAAAGAAGAGGGTGGGGAGTCTGGGTCTTACAAGAGTAGATTTTTTACGCTCATGGTGATTTGCCTTACTATTAACTCCACCTCCGACCTCCGGTTCCCTCCCCTTGGCAAGGGGAGGGTTAGGGTGGGGTTCTTCTGACGTGGCGATCGCCCCTTTATGGCGGCTGGTCCAACCTCTTTTTTCGTGATGCGCGATCGCGCTTGCGCGTGGACCCTCTACCCACCCATTTGTCGTTACGTGGCTTTGCCACGTAACGGAGACCCCACCCTAACCCTCCCCTTGCCAAGGGGAGGGGACCGGAGGTCGGAGGTGGAGTTAAATGTGAGGCAAATCCCCGGGAATGTAAAAAACCTAGTCTTGTAAGGGAGTCTGGGTGGGGGCCGATCGCGAAGGAAGATTTAACCTGGAACCGTTATCAATGGAAAGCGGTTCACTACTATGTCATAATCTTTAACATCGTTTTAATGTTTGGACCTTCCCATCCTTTGAGTTCGATGAACACTGAAGAAGCCGTTCAACCTCAAGAACTAGATCAGTATGAATGCCGCTCATGCGGCTACGTTTATGAACCCGAGAAGGGAGATGGCCGTAAAATTGCTCCTGAAACAGCATTTACGGATGTTCCCCTGACTTGGCGCTGCCCGGTTTGTGGGGCCAAACCCACACAATTTAGCAACATTGGACCGAAAGGGACCGCCTCGGGGTTTAAGGAAAATTACGGTTTTGGGTTTGGGGCCAATACCCTGACTGGGGCGCAGAAAAATATCTTGATTTTTAGTGCCTTGGCACTCGGATTCATCTTTTTTCTGAGTTTGTATGGTTTACGCTAAGGAACTGAGTTGCTAGAACCCCTCACCCTAAGCTCAAAGTAACCGCTAACTGCCGGGGTAACGGCCCTGAGTGCTTTGGGCGTTACGCCCGTTCATGATTGAGAAATAGATAAATTTTGAAGGTGATGGACTCCATCTTAAAAAGTTTGAAACGAATTGTTGCATTGCTTGCGGTTGTCCTACTCTGTGTCAGTTGCAGCAAGGTCCCCTCTGTAAGTTACAACCCTTGGAATGTCGTCCCTTTACCGACCGAAGCTAACCTCAATGACATTAGCTTTACCGATGACCTCCAGCATGGATGGTTAGTGGGCAGTGAAGCGACGCTGCTGGAAACTGCCGATGGAGGCAAAACCTGGGAACTCAAGCAGTTAGGCTTGGATGACGAACGTTCTCGCCTGAATTCGGTCAGTTTTGCGGGTTCCGAGGGATGGATCGTCGGTGAACCTTCAATTTTGCTGCATACTACAGATACAGGAAAATCTTGGGAACAAATTGCACTCAGCGATAAGCTCCCGGGTAGTCCTTTAACGATTATTGCTCTGGGGTCCAATTCGGCGGAGATGACTACCAATGTCGGGGCGATTTATCGCACCGAAGATGGTGGGAAAACCTGGAAGGCAATGGTAGAAGAGGCGGTTGGGGTGATTAGAAATCTCGATCGCTCCCCTGATGGAAAATATATCGCCGTTTCTGCCAAAGGAAACTTCTTCTCGATCTGGGAACCGGGTCAAAGTGCCTGGTCCCCTCATAATCGCAACAGTTCCCGACGCATCCAAAATATGGGATTTTCCGCTGATGGTCGTCTGTGGATGTTGGCCCGTGGGGGTCAGTTGCAATTTAGCACTCCAGAGGATCCGGAAAACTGGGATGAAGCGATCTATCCTGAGTTTTCTACAAGCTGGGGACTGCTGGATTTAGCTTATCGGACCCCAGATGAACTGTGGATTGGGGGCGGAAGTGGGAATTTACTCCAGAGTACCGATGGCGGCATCACCTGGCAAAAAGACCGTGAAGTAGAGGATGTGCCTTCTAATTTTTATAAGGTTCTGTTCCTGAATGAAGAGATGGGTTTTGCGATCGGTCAGCAAGGGATTCTCCTGAAATACGAAGGGACCTCGGAAGCGGCCTAGGATTAGGCCCTTAAGAACCAGAAGGGCGATCGCAGCAGTTTTAGGATTTTATTCCCTGAACTTGCTTGTGATGGTTTCTGAAGTTTTGTATCATAGATTAAGATTTTGCGCGTTGTTAGAGGAGGAATCTGAATGTCTACAGGCTCGACTGGAGAACGTCCGTTTGCTGATATTGTTACCAGCATTCGCTATTGGGTGATTCACAGCCTCACCATTCCGGCCTTATTTATCGCCGGTTGGCTGTTTGTGAGCACTGGGTTAGCCTACGATGCGTTTGGCACCCCTCGTCCGAACGAATATTTCAGCCAAGAACGCTTGGAACTGCCGATCGTTCAGGATCGCTTTAGTGCGAAAGACCAGATTAACGACTTGATGATTAAGTAAATCAATTTCAGGAGGTAGTCCATCGTGACCACAAATCGTTCAAACGAGCCAATTTCTTATCCCATTTTTACCGTTCGCTGGATAGCTGTTCATACCCTAGCTGTTCCTACGGTATTCTTCCTGGGTGCGATCGCGGCGATGCAGTTCATTCAACGATAAGTTTAGGAGAAGTCAATGCCATCTCGCAGTTCTAATCCCAACAAGCAACCTGTTGAACTTAACCGGACTTCCCTCTACTTGGGCTTACTTCTGGTCTTCGTTCTCGGGATTCTGTTTTCCAGTTATTTCTTCAACTAACTGGTGAAGTTTGTCTAGTTTGAGTTGATTTAACCAAATCCGTAATTTTTAATGGGGAGGCAAGTGTCATGTCTGGAGAAACAAGAATTCCTTTGTGGATTATCGGTACGATCGCCGGGATGGGTGTCCTCACGGTTGTGGGTCTGTTCTTCTATGGAGCCTACGTTGGTGTAGGTTCTTCGATGTAGATTTCGGTTCTATCTGTATCAAGAGATTAACCTCTAAAATCTAACCATCCCGAATAAAAATGCCGCCCACTTTACAGCAGGCGGTATTTTTATGACCGTTATTCCTAAAAAAACCCACAGCCTCCAATATCCTCTAATGTTCGTAGTAACGCCTTCAGGCGTTATCTTTCTTAGTTCGTAGTAACGCCTTCAGGCGTTATCTTTCTTAGTTCGTAGTAACGACTTCAGTCGTTATCTTTCTTAGTTCGTAGTAACGACTTCAGTCGTTATCTTTCTTAGTTCGTAGTAACGACTTTAGTCGTTATCTTTCTTAGTTCGTAGTATTTGCAGATATTTGGTGGCGATCGCAACAACCCACCCCCATCAGGATCCTTCACACGATTGCTTGGGAAACGACTAAAGTCGTTACTACGAACCCGGAAACGACTGAAGTCGTTACTACGAACAATTCAGAACGACTGAAGTCGTTACTACGAACCCGGAAACGACTGAAGTCGTTACTACGAACGAAGAAAGAGAACGACTGAAGTCGTTACTACGAACCCGGAAACGACTGAAGTCGTTACTACGAACCCGGAAACGACTGAAGTCGTTACTACGAACAATTCAGAACGACTGAAGTCTTGGGTTAATCAACCCATAATCCTTAATCTCATCATTTCCCGTTCCACCCTTTATAGAGGCAAACTCGGTGGAGTTGGGGGTGAAATTTGACGTTCAAGGGACACTTTGTGACTCTCGCGTTGGGTTTGCATTTCCACGGCGATCGCCTCAAACTGCACCTGCAAACTCCCATAAGGCACCATCAATTCTCGAGTGCCTTCCACATCCCCGAATCCCGTCGGCCAAAATTGAGTTAACCAGTGGGGTCCATCCAAAACCGTCCGACTCTGGCGATCGAGTACCCATAATTTCACATAAATTCGCGGTAGCATCTGCGGCAGTTGCACCGTCACTTTGACCGATCGCCCTGCGCTTAATTCTCCCTTGGGTAAACTCAGGCGCGGTTTGGGAACGGGCTGATCTGCCGGTAACAGTAAGAGGGCTGCCCCTTCTTTAGCACTAGCAGCAGCAATCGATGCTTCAGCGAGTAACTCATCATCAACGACAATTTCCTGGGCTTCCCAGTCGATTTCCTCGGGTTCCGGAGGCATTCCCCCTAAGCTTTCTCGGTTGCTTCCCTCTCCTGTCCCTCCTATCTCATCCATCTCAAAGGGATTTTCTTCCGACTCCTCAGAAACCGGAGTAAAACTAATTTTCAGCCAATCGGACAATTCGCGATCGCCCGCCAAGGCATTCAACCGAGAAAAGAACCGATCCTGTAAATGCAAGGATTGAAACGCTTGATCCACCGGAGAAGCCTTTTTCGCAGCCCGATCCGGTTCTGATTTCACCTCTGGGGAGGGGGCGGTTGCCTCAGTTTCCGCTGGTGTAGTCGGCAATTCCTGGGGAACTGGCGCACTTGTGTTCGGGGTTTCCGGTTCTGCCGGGGTGGCGATCGCCGGATCCGGCGGTTTCACTTCCTCTGCTGGCGGTGACGGTTGAGGACGATTAAAGGTTGGCAAATCCAGGGGTTTCCCAGCTTGGGGTGATTTTGCCTGGGGTTTAACAATCTGTGGCGGCAACACCTGATTTCCCGAGGGTTCAAAGGAAATCGGTTGACTCTTCTTAATCGTTTCCAGAATTTCATCAAACGAGGCATCGATTTCTTCAACATTCTGCTGATGAATCGATTCCCGAGAATGCTCTAACAGCTTTTCCTCACTCAAGTCTGGGGAAATCGCCCCGAGTAAGTCATCTAAATCCGCAGTAATGGTAAACGATCGCCGTCTTAACTGAGTCCCACTGCCATCAGACAAACTCACCTCTCCTAACAGCAGATGACTGTTTGTCTGTTGTGGAATCTCTACAGGACAAGAAAAGGGCATCGGTAGCGTTCCCGCAGACAGGGGATGTGCCACCTCAACAATTTTTGCGCCCGTCTGGGGATTTTGCAGCATCACCCGCAATTCTAAACCGGGAAGGCGATCGCCTATCTTGCCATCAACCGCCTCAATGCGTCCCTCTAAGGTTAAAACTTTACCCCATTTCACCATATAGGTTTCCCGCTGCAACACCAGTTGCAAGGGCGGCAGTTTTTGAGGCTGTGCCTGGGGTGGGGAGGGGGGGACCGGAGGAGGACTGGTCCTGGACCCTTCCGCCACAGAGGGGAGGAGATCGGGAAAAGCGTACAATTTGCCCGGGACGGAGGGGTCCGCAACGGGTGTGGTAGTTCCTGGGTTCTGTTCCTGTGGCACCCCTGCTGCTTCATCTTCAGCCACTGCTTCAGCAGCAGCTTGGAGGCGATCAGCCCCTTCCATGTCCGAAAATTCTTCCTCGCGATCGGATTCCGTTCCCTCCTCGAAACCCGCCGAAGTCAGACCCCCGGAGAAATCGCTATCCCCTTCTTCCTCGATGGATAACACCTCAACCCGAATCGAACCCTGAGTCGTTTGGTCCAGAAAACAGGTAAAATCCCAAAATCCCGGCTTGAGACGAGTAAACGGGATCACCACCATCAAACCCTCTGCATTGGTGCGAGTCCCCCGCTTCTGCATCCGACGCTTCGGCGGAAACTCTTCCGACGATTGATAAATCGCCCGAATCTCCACCGGCACATTATTCCGGCTACACCGCGCAACCATGCGATAGCGCCCTTCCAAAATTTCCACTTCCGGAGATTCTACGGAAAGCCACGCGCGATCGCCTTCTTTCTGGATCAGAAATTCCCAGTCTTCCATCGGTTCCGACACAGATAACCCTTGCCTGAGTTGTTTTTGCCAATTATGTCTGTCAGTTTAACCCACCTAGAGCGCATCTGGAATCACCCTAACGGTTTGAGTCATCATCACCCCATTTTTATCAGCAAAATCCGACACCATCCCCAGTTCGTAGTAACAACTTCAGTCGTTATCCCCTCATCCCCTCTTCGTTCGTAGTAACGACTTCAGTCGTTATCCCCTCTTCGTTCGTAGTAACAACTTCAGTCATTATCCCCTCATCCCCTCTTCGTTCGTAGTAACGACTTCAGTCGTTTCCGGATCCCCTCTTCGTTCGTAGTAACGACTTCAGTCGTTTCCGGATCCCCCAACTCAATTAATTTATCATCAATAAAAAACACTCCCCTGCCAAAATGACCGATCGCCTCCCCCAATCCCCTTCTCTAACCCAATCCCTCAACCAAGTCACCGCTGACTTACAATCCATCGATCCAGTCCCGGGACTGCTGAGATTTACTATCCTCGGATTTCTCAGTCTCAGCACCCTCCTGATAGCCTGGACAACATCCAACCCCATCCTCTTCGCCACCACTGCCACCCTCGGAGGGTTCCTCTGTGGATTTTGGCTAATTTGCACCCATGATATGACCCATCAAACCCTCACCGGGTGGAAAAAGTGCGATCGCCTGCTTCCCTACCTCATAAGTTGGCCCCTATTCTGGCCTTACGGAGTTTATGCCACCCTTCATCCCTGGCATCATGCCTGGAATGGCATCAACCTACGGGACCCAGAACGAGTGCAATGGACCGAACAAGAATATCAACAAGCACATCCCGTGGTGCAATTTTATATTCGTCACCAATGGGCGATCGATATCATCATCTTTGGCGGCATCGGACTCATCCTCAAAACCCTCCTCAAAGGACTCCAATTCCAAGAACAAATTCCCCGACTGCGACAACAATTAATCCGGGATATCCTCGGTAGCCTGAGTATTCACACTCTGTTATTCACCGGCGCTTATCTACAGGGAAAAGTGCTGCATTATCTGTTGTTGTGGCTGATTTTAGAACGGGCGATCGGACTCGTCATGCAAACCCGCGACCATATAGAACATTATGGACTCTGGGGAAAATCCACCAACCCTCACCTCACCCAACTCTATGCCGGACGAAATATTGCCACCCATCCCCTAATCGGATGGTTAATGGGAGGATTGCCTTACCATGCAATTCATCACGCCTTTCCCGGCATCCCCTTTTACCACCTTCCGGAAGCTTGCGATCGCATTCAAACCGTTTTACAAGACCATGAGTTGCCCCCAATGAAACTAGACCCTGGTTATCTCAAATCTGCTTATCAGTTAGGGAAAAATTCCGTCTTAATTGGTGCAAGTGATGACAAGTCTCACAATCAGGTACTCACCCATTGAACCAAGACAGTTAAGCGGGAAGTTGTTGAGTGTCATCTCTGGCTCCTGTTGTATTGTATCTACTACTTTACCTTCTGGGATCGCCCCCCAACGTGCGATTCAAGTAGCGCGATCGATTCGCTTCACACCCTGGCGGATCATCTCACCCGAGTAATCCATCATCTCCGTAAATTTAGTCGGGTAGAGGGTTTACAGTAGGAAGATTGGGAGACCCAGAGATACTCTTAGTTGGAGCGTAACTCTCTTAAAAACGCTATAATTAGCTGACCTGACTCAATAAAACCATGAATACAACTCAATTACGCCAAAAAGTCGCCAGCCAACTGAACAACCTCTCACCGGAAAGACTGGCCCTCGTGAGTGAGTTTCTCGACTCCTTAGAAGCCGCCGAACCCACTCAAGCATCTTCCTTGAGAAAATTGCCCCCGTTAAAAAGAGAGAAAACTGCCAAAAATTTACTCAAATTTGCCGGAACTTGGCAAGGAGATGACCTGGAAGAATGCCTTAATTCCGTTCAGGAAACTCGCTCAGAAACCCAGTTGTAATATCATGACCTATTTACTGGATACGAACCATTGTAGCTATATTATCAATGGCAACGTTCAAGTCCTTAATGTTTTAAACAATCATGGTAATGAGGTGATTGGAATTAGCATCATTACTTATGCAGAATTGCTGTATATGGCTGATAAGTCTGCGAAAAAATCCGAAAATATTACAGCAGTAGAAGATTTTTTGGGTCAAGTTGATCTGTATTTTATTGATGAAGAAACGGCAATTTTTTATAGCCAGATTAAAACAGCAGTGTTTAATCAGTTTGCGCCCAAGGATAAAAATAAGCGGCGTCGCACCAGTATCAGCAACTTAGGATTTACTGACCATGACCTCTGGATTGTTGCCACAGCAATTCAGCACGGATTAATCCTTGTTTCTGCCGACAGTGATTTTAAGCGCATCAACCAAGTTCAGGCATTTTCTTGGGAATCATGGATATGATAAGCGACTGCGGATTTGTCTCTCAGAAAAAATTGGCTTGTCAAGACTAGGCGATCGGCTCATCCAGCAGAGTCTCTAAACTGTTCTGTTCTTGCATCACAATCTGTACCCGTTGGGTCAAGGTTTGGGGGTCAGGTTTCCAATTTTGGGTGATTTATAGCATCTTTTCATCCTTTAAGTTATCAATCGCTAAACAATTCTTCTAGGTCTTGTCTGCCATGTACAACCCGCAAGATTTCGACTATTTCTCCTCTTACCCGATAAAAAATAATGTAGCCATCTAAAGGTAAATCCCGCAAGTCTGCCAATAAATAATCGTAATTTTTTCCCAGATAAGGAAACTGGGTTAAGTATTTACATTTACGGTTAAATTCTTGAAAAAAACTGCTCCCCTGCTGTCAGATTTCAGGCTAAAAAATACTCAAAAATCTGGTTCAAGTCTTGACTGGCGGATAGGGAAATCCGGTACTGACTGACTGCGCTTCTCCCTTGGCTTGGTGAAAACGCTCCAGAATTTCTAAAACAAAAGTTTCCCCATCCAAGCCTTCGCCATTATCCAATTCTAAGGCGGCAGATTGTACTTTAGCGCGAGTTTCGGTGAGCCAGTCTTGGTACTCAGTTTGCAATTTTTCTAGCAATTTAAACGCTGCATTCACCACTTCATCAGGATGGCTAAAATTGCCCTGGGCTAACTGGGCGGCGATAAACTCCTCTTGTTGCTTGTTTAAGGTAATTTGCATCACATTCTCCAGAAACTTGCTTTCTCGCCATTATAGCCCTCGGGTAAGTGATTCTGATGCAGGTAAAGAAACCCGGTTTCTAGCCCCCACCCACAACCCAGCAACCCACAGAAACCGGGTTTCTAGCAAAATCTCTGCATCCTCCCAGAAATCTAGCGCAGAAACCCGGTTGCTTGCCGCGATCGAGGTTTATTGCAGGTCGTCCTCTGTCATCCCAGCATCTTTGAGAATCCCTCTTAAGGTTCCAGTCGGTAAATCTCGATTGCTATGGACTGGAATTGAGAGAATAGCCGTAACCCCCTCTTTGGCATAGATATGGTGGCTACCCGTGATTCTTTTTAGCTGCCAACCCTGTTGTTCCACAATTTTGCAGAGTGCTTTACCAGAAATCGATTTCATAAAGATAACTCAATTAACTGTTTTTCTGGGGTGACTTCCTGTTGTTCACTCGCCACTTCCAGCCAACCCTGAACTGCATCTGCAAGCATTTCCAACAACTCTTCATAGCTCGATGCCCAGGTGTGACAACCGGGAAGGGCGGGGACTGAACCGCACCACACATCATCTTCTTGCCAAATCATTGCTTTAATCTTCATCGTTTGTCTCTAATGGCTATCTAATCAGGATTTTAGCCCATCCGTTAACTCTTCACCCATAAACCCGGTTTCTGCCATAACCTTTGCCTCCTCACCCAAATCTGGCTCAGAAACCCGGTTTCTTGCCCCCACTCACAATCGCCTTTCAACTGTAATCCTGCTATTGCTCCTGAATTCCTGTGCTAATTGCAGATTCCATATCCTCTAGGGTTTTGGGGGAACCTTGAACCTTCAAACACCCCGCCACTTGATTTAAAGTCGTGGGAGGAAAAGGCGGTTTGGGCTGAATCAGAATCCCTTTTCCCGTATCAGTCAAGATGATTTCTGTCCCCACGTCCAAGAGATCGGTCTTCCGCATTTCGGGGGGAATCATAACCTGTCCTGTTTCCGAGACTTTGGCAATTTCCATCGGTGAATCAGTTAAGATTGTTGGGAAATTCTAACTCAGTTGGATGTTCGACCGTGATGGTAATGCTTCTGGCATTCTTTCTACATTAGCTTAGAGATCACGTTTCTTGTCCCCACCCATATCCCAGAAAGCCGGTTTCTGCCATAACCGTTGCCTCCTCACCCCAATCGGGTTAAGAAACCCCCTTTCTCAACCCCTCAACCCCTCCAACCGCAGAAAATGCACCCGCACCCCACTATGCCTCGCCGCCAGGGTCACCCCATCTAGTGCAACCGCACAGGAATACATCCTAGAATCTCCTGTAAACGTTGCTAACACTTTCCCCATCGCCAAGTCCCACACTTTCAGTGTGTTATCCCATGAACCGGAAACGGCAATTTTGCCATCGGGGGTGATGGCGACGGCATTTACCCCGCTACCATGTCCGGTGAGACAGTGCAATTCCTTTCCCGCTTCCAAGTCCCACACTTTCAGGGTCTTATCATCTGAACCGGAAACGGCGAATTTGCCGTCGGGGGTGATGACCACTGCTTTTACCTTGTTACTATGCCCTCTGAGACAGTGCAATTCCTTTCCCTCTGCCAAATCCCACACTTTCAGGGTATTATCCAGTGAACTGGAAACGGCGATTTTTCCATCGACGGTGATGGCCATTGCTGTGACCGATTTATTATACCCAGTGAGACGCTGCAATTCCTTTCCCTCTGCCAAGTCCCACACTTTCAGGGTATTATCCAGTGAACTGGAAACGGCGATTTTTCCATCGGGGGTGATGGCCACTGCTCTTACCTCGTCACTATGCCCTCTGAGACAGTGCAATTCCTTTCCCGCTTCCAAGTCCCACACTTTCAGGGTCTTATCACCTGAACCGGAAACGGCGATTTTTCCATCGGGGGTGATGGCCACTGCCCATACCCTGCCATTATGCCCTCTGAGACAGTGCAATTCCTTTCCCGCTTCCAAGTCCCACACTTTCAGGGTCTTATCCTTTGAACCGGAAACGGCGATTTTTCCATCAGGGCTGATGGCCTCTGCTCTTACAAACTTACTATGCCCGGTGAGACCGTGCAATTCCTGTCCCCCTGCCAAGTCCCACACTTTCAGGGTCTTATCCTTTGAACAGGAAACGGCGATTTGGCTATCGGGGGTGATGGCCACTGCTTTTACCTTGTTACTATGCCCTCTGAGACAGTGCAATTCCTGTCCCGCTTCCAAGTCCCACACTTTTAGGGTCTTATCATCTGAACCGGAAACGGCGATTTTGCTATCGGGGGTGATGGCTACTGCTGTGACCTTGTTACTATGCCCGGTGAGAGAGTGCAATTCCTGTCCCGTTTCCAAGTCCCACACTTTCAGGGTCTTATCATCTGAACCGGAAACGGCGATTTTTCCCTCGGGGGTGATGGCTACTGCCCATATCGAGGCATTATGCCCAGTGAGACAGTGCAATTCCTGTCCCGTTTCCAAGTCCCACACTTTCAGGGTCTTATCCGATGAACCGGAAACGGCGATTTTTCCCTCGGGGGTGATGGCTACTGCCCATATCGAGGCATTATGCCCAGTGAGACAGTGCAATTCCTGTCCCGTTTCCAAGTCCCACACTTTCAGGGTCTTATCCGATGAACCGGAAACGGCGATTTTTCCCTCGGGGGTGATCGCCACTGCTCTTACCCCGCCATTATGCCCGGGGAGACGGTGCAATTCCTTTTTGCCATCGGGGGTGATGGCCACTGCCCATACCGAGGCATTATGCCCGGTGAGACAGTGCAATTCCTTTCCCTCTGCCAAGTCCCACACTTTCAAAGTCTTATCATCTGAACCGGAAACGGCAATTTTTCCATCGACGGTGATGGCCACTGCTGTGACCGATTTATTATGCCCGGTGAGACAGTGCAATTCCTGTCCTTCTGCCAAGTCCCACACTTTCAAAGTCTTATCATCTGAACCGGAAACGGCGATTTTTCCATCGGGGGTGATCGCCACGGCCCATACCGTGCAACTATGCCCAGTGAGGGTGCGAATTAGTGGCCCCCCTGGGGGGGTAAGGTTGGCAGTGAGGGGTCGAAACCAGGTGTTTCCGCGCCATTGTTTTGCCTGTTGCAGTAGAACAACGATCTCTGGCTTATCAAATGACAGCAACCTCCCCAGAAGTTGCCCCGCCAGTTGGGTTTTATCCGCTTCTAAAACATGAGCCGACAGGCGCAACGCCCCAGCGATTAATTCTAGGGTTTCCCTCTGTTCTGGGGTCAGCAATATATCCGAACTCGTCGCCAAATCGTAATCTTCAATTAAGGCTTGCATCCCCAACTCCGCCAATTTTGCTTGGATAAAGTCAAAATCGGTGAGCAGCTGGTGCAGCCGTGTAGTTTGGGCGGTGTCGCGCAAATTTCCTGGCAAGGTTTCTAACAGCCACCGTCCGTCTTCTCTTGGTATTTTGGCTAATCGGTCTTTGAGTTCACCCATTGTTCAACTGAGGACTGGTAAGGTTTACGAGGGTGGGGCTATCTATCCCCCCAAGGCCCCTTAAAAAGAGGGGCTTTTTGGTGTTAATCCTGACCATAAAGCATTTCCCATGATTTATCCGCAATTTGCTTTTGTATCGGGGTCACCAAAGATTCAACCTCCTGCACGATATCCTGACGATAGAGAAAATCGTTAAAACTCTTGTGATAAATGCTGTACAGGGGTTTTTGACCCGGTTGGCGTTGGATGCGGAGAAACTGCACCCACTCATTCAGTATCCCCTGTACCGTCAGAGAAATTTCTCCCGCCAATTCCGACAGCAGCCTACAAGAAATCGGCTTATTGGTTTTAGTTAAGAAGTAGATAATCTTCAGCTTGGTTATCGGTAACGGCTGGGTATTCATCCCCATCCGTTGCCAATGCTGCACATAATACTGCTCCAAACCCTTGGGCAAGTTGTCCAAATTCAAATTCGCATATTTCCCCCGCTCAATATCATCCAGAACATACTTTAAATACATAAAATTAGTTTCGCTATTCTCCGCCAGCACTTGGGTGAATTTGGCCTCGGTCACCCCTTGGGCAGTTAGCCAGCGTTGGATAGGTTCCCGTTGGCTGCGATAGCGAATAAACCCTCGGATATCTTCTAAATTGGCGGGATAATACTCATCGGACATCATATCAAAATTCTGCTGGGGAGCGGAGACCACAAAGGGCAAATACTCCGGGCGTTTGGTCAGGATGAAATAGACGCCATTGGGTAAAGTTGCGGGGAGATAGAGGACATTGGAACCCGGATTTTGGCTGGTTAAGTTCACCTCATCTAAGGCATCGACGGCAATCACTAAACGGTCAGTTTTCGCCGCCGCTTCTGTTAATAATTTGCTCAAAAAGTTGCCATTGCGGGTATTATCCGGATGCAGGGGTAAGTCGTAGGCTAACCCATAGCGTTCAATCAGTTGAGCGCAGATACTTTTGAGGAAATCATCGGTGCTGGTGCGGTTTTCGGACAGGATATTAAAATAAGCCAGACATCCGGTTTGCTGCACATATTGCGCTAACAAGGCACTTTTGCCCACCCCGGGGTCTGCTTCTATGATAAAATAACCCTTGGCTTGGGTCTGGCAAAATTGCTGAATGGCCTCAAATACAAATTCTCTGCCAAAAAATTCCTGGGTTTTTTCCTGAATAAAAGCGGCAAAATCCGCAGGCACTGGACTCGGGCCTTTTAAGGTTCTCAGCAATTGATTAAACTGTTCATCTAACCCCTGACAAGAGGCGATAAAGGTATCCACTCCTTCATCGAGTCTCGTCCGAATTTGCTGGAGTTCCTCGTTAGTCTGGCTGACCCCCCCTCGGATTTGGGTGAGCAAGTCGTGGGTTAAGGTATTAAACACCACGGGATTATGCTTGATTTCCAGGCGAAAATAATGCACCAATCCTGGGAGATATAAATTCTTAAATGCTTGCTGTAAGACGGGAGGCGCTTCTCGCAACCACTGGTGTTCCTTTTCTAGGCGCTGCATCAAGTTCTGTGCGATCGCTTGCTGTTGGGGTCGCTGCAAACTCCCCTCAATTCCCGGTGACTGTCCCGCCTCGACTAGGGTTAAGATTTGTTGACCATCGTCTGTGATTTGCCCTATTCGTGTTATAATCACTCGGTGAGATTTGTCCCATTCCGGTGAATTTTGACAATAGGCGCGAATATCTTTTAAGCTGCGCTGATGCGCTTTGAGCAGTGCTTGCTCAATATCATGATTGTGTTCCCCAGCTTTGCGCTTCGCCCACTCCCAACATTTGGGCGCGGCAACTCCTAATGCCGTATTGGCAAATAACCCTAGAATATTAATTAACATCAGCTAACCCCTCCCCTGACAGACCGAACTGGATTTCGTTTTGATTTTACTCCATTTGACGTAGATTTAGGAGTTTTGTAGGACCGATATCTGTGGACGGGCGATTCTCGAATCGCGGCTACATTTTGGGTTTAATGGTTTCGGGCGCTTCGCGAATCGCCGCTACATTTCGGGTTGAATTATTTCGGGCGCTTCTCGAATCGCGGCTACATTTGGCGTTTAGTACACCAGACTCGCGATATATCCCCTTACAAGAGTAGGTTTTTTACGTTCAGGGGGATTTGCTGACATTTAAGATTACTTCCGGTCCCCTCCCCTTGGCAAGGGGTAGGGCTGTTTCATTCTCAAGGTCAAATTACTTTTTTGCTTGTTCGTAAGCTTTATCTGGCAGGGGATACAGCCGTTATTTCCTAATTTTCAACCTAAAAGTAGGAAATAAGGACGAAAACCCTTGGGCTGTAACGCTTACGGGGTAAGGAAAATTTTAGAATGAAACAGCCCTGCTTGGCAAGGGGAGGGTTAGGGTGGGGTCCTCTTGACGTGCATCGCACGTCAAGAGGAATGAGTTGGTGGAGGGTCCTACGGGTGGCGATTCCCTACGGGATAGCTCCGCTTACCGCGCGTCATGAAGAAAAAGGTTTCTCCAGCCTCCATACGGGTACTTAACCCGTTAAGAGCTCGTGACGGGGCGATCGCCTCCAAGAGGGAACCCCACCCTAACCCTCCCCTTGCCAAGGGGAGGGGACCGGAAAGGTAAACAACCCTGGGTTCTCCACAACTCACTTCGGTGGTACTCGCCCTTAAACCAAAGCGGGTTGAGGGACGGAAATCGCTTCGCCGGATAAACTGAAGGCGCGGGATTCGGTAATCTTCACCTGGACTAACTGTCCCTTCAACTGATTGATATCTCCGGTGAAGAAGGTGAGGCGGTTGCCGCGTGTTCTCCCCATGACTTGAGTGGGGTCTTTGGCATTTTGCTCCTCGACTAGGACCTCTTCAATTCGCCCGAGATACCGTTGCGATCGCTCGGCGGCTTTGATAGATACTAAGTGATTCAACCGTTGCAGGCGATCGCTTTTCACCTCTTCACTCAACTGATTCTCCCACACCGCCGCTGGTGTCCCCGGACGTGGGGAATAGGCTGCGGTATTGAGCATATCAAAGCTAATCTCTTCTAACAGTTTTAGCGTATTTTCAAACTGTTCCTCGGTTTCCCCAGGGAACCCGACGATCGCATCGGCACTGATAGAAGCATCGGGCATATAGTGGCGAATCATATCGATAATTCGGCGATATTTTTCCTGGGTATAACCCCGCGCCATCGCCTTCAATACGTCATTATCCCCGGATTGAAAGGGGATATGAAAATGTTCGCAAACCTTTGGTAATTCCTGACAAGCCCGAATTAATCTCTCGGTGAAATAGCGGGGGTGAGAGGTGGCAAAGCGAATCCGTTCAATTCCCGGGACATCATGCACGAAATAGAGCAAATCCGTGAGGGTATGTAAATTTCGTCCTTCCGGTGTGGTTCCCGGTAAATCTCTGCCATAGGCGTCGATATTTTGACCGAGTAAGGTCACTTCTTTGTATCCCTGGCGTCCGAGTTCTTCCATTTCGGCGCGGA
The DNA here is from genome assembly GCA_025370845.1 of Laspinema palackyanum D2a. Lineage (GTDB taxonomy): Bacteria > Cyanobacteriota > Cyanobacteriia > Cyanobacteriales > Laspinemataceae > Laspinema. The sequence goes on from JAMXFF010000016.1 coordinate 96,536, forward strand.
TTGCTTCTGGGGTGCGGGATTGTTCGATGCCACGCACCGAGGGGACAATGCAATAGGTGCAGCGTTCGTTACAGCCGTAAATCACGTTCACCCAGGCGGTAACTTGGCTCTCCCGGCGCGGTTTGGTGATATCCTCCATGATATGCACCGCCTCGGTCGCTACCACTTGGTTCCCGGCGAACACCTGTTCGAGCAAATCCTCTAGGCGGTTGGCGTGTTGGGGTCCCATGACCATATCTAATTCGGGCACCCGGCGCAGGAGTGCTTCTCCTTCCTGTTGTGCCACGCATCCGGCAACGATTAGGGTGAGGTTGGGTTGTTGGAGTTTGCGTTTCGCTTGCCTGCCTAGGTAGGAATAAACTTTATGCTCGGCATTATCCCGAATTGAGCAGGTATTGTAGAGGATGAGGTCGGCTTGGTTGGGGTCTTCGGAAAACTGGAACCCCATATTTTCCAGGATACCTGCCATGCGTTCGGAGTCAGCTTTGTTCATCTGACAGCCGAAGGTGGTGATGTGGTAACGACGAGGACTAGAGGACATAAGGTGCTATTTTTCGCAAATGAACGGGCCTTTTGGGTCAATGGCAGTCTGGCACTCGACCGGCTATGGGCGGCGATCGCCCCGGGGAAAGCCATGACTCGGATGCAAACATAAACTATTATTATAAAGCTTGCCGTCAATTTTATCCACTAGGAATGGAAATCAAAACCCTATGATTCAGGAGCGATCGCAATATAAGGAAACTTGGAACAACCTCGCCGCCAATATGGATGAGGCGAAACTCTATGTCGCCGGACATACGGATGAAGCCGAATTAGACCGCACGGGACTGAATACGGTCAATCGAATTGAGAATTTTGTCGGCATCCAACCGGAAGATATTTGTTTAGAAATTGGCTGCGGGGTGGGTCGAGTTGGCAAGTTTTTAAGTCCCCAATGTCAGAAATGGATTGGCACGGATATTTCGGCGAATATGCTCCAATATGCGGCGCAACGTCTAAAAGGATTGGAGAATATTGAATTAATTGAATTGAGTGGGGTTGGATTACAAGAAATTGCGGATAATTCCATTGATTTGGTTTATTGTACGGTGGTATTTATGCACCTGTATGAGTGGGACCGCTATCAGTATTTGAAAGAAGCATTTCGAGTGTTAAAGTCCGGGGGACGCTGCTTTTTTGATAATGTGGATTTGACTTCCAGTCATGGATGGGACGTATTTATGGCGGGGTATTCTTATCCGATTGACCAACGTCCGGCTTACTTGAGTATGTGTTCCACGGGGGAGGAATTAGAAACTTATGCGAGGCAGTCGGGCTTTTCCGAGATTAAAATCCATCGTTGGGGAGATGCCCGAGTTGGGGTGACGGGGATAAAACCGTGATGATGGAATTCATTAATGACCCTGAATTCTATTGTAAACCTCATGGAAGCGGTGGGTTTGAACCTACAGTTTGGAGGGGAACGGTCAAAAAGTAAGCCTTCTGAGATGTTAGAGCAAGAATTAAGATGAACCCAGTTTTGCAAGAAATAAAAGCGACTTTAATTAACCTGGTTGGTCAAGGCGTGGCCCTGGCTCCAGCAATTTTGATTGCGTTGGTTGTTTTGGGCATTACTTGGTATGCTGCCAATGTGGTCCGTCGTCTAACGATGGCGGCAGGACGGCGAGTTGTAAAGAATAGATCGCTCCGAATGTTGATGGTTCAAACCGCTTATGTAGCGGCGTGGTCCGTGGGAATAATTGTCGCCTGCGTTCTAGCATTTCCCGGTTTAGGCTTGGGAGATATCATTGGGTTACTGGGGTTAAGTTCTGTTGCTATTGGGTTTGCCTTTCAGGATATTTTTAAAAATTTCCTAGCGGGAATTTTGCTGTTATTGCAGGAACCCTTTAGACTCGGAGACCAAATTGTTGTGGAAGGATATGAGGGAACGGTGGAGGAAATTGCCATTCGTTCTACGCAAATTCGTACCTATCAAGGGGAAAGAGTTGTTATTCCGAATGCGGTGGTTTTTACGAATGTGGTGCAAGTCAAAACGGCGTTTTCTCATCGGCGCACGGATTTAGAAATTGGGGTGGATTATAATACCCCGTTACCCGAGGCAGTAGATACGATGTTAAAGGCGGTGTCCCAAGTTCCAGGAGTGCTATCGAAACCGGAACCAGAAGTGGATATTGTGGGGTTTGGAGAGAGTTCAATTGATATGATGGTGCGCTATTGGACGGAACCGGAGCGACCCTCAGTGCGACGGACTCAAACGCAAGTGGCGATCGCCTTAAAAGCGGCTTGCGATCGCGCCAATATCAATATTCCCTATCCCATCCGCACCCTGTATTATTATGACCAAGAAAAGTTTGCGGATAATAGTCCCAGTTCGGGAAATGGCGATCGCATTTAGGTCAATAAAGGTGAGCGTTCTAGTTTCCGCGTAGCATTCGTCCTTGGATGACTTTCCAGGTGGCGGGGGTGACTTCCGATGCTGCATGATAGCAGCGGACAATCAACCCATTGGCATAAAAATAATCCCCTAATGCCTGATTTTCCTCGGGGGATAGTTTGAGGCGATCGCTGGACAAATTGAGAGCATTTAACCAAGTTTGACGAATGCGATCGCGAAACTCATAATGCACTTGATAGGCGGAATTGGTATCGGGAATCTCCGGTTGCAGGGATTGCAACGCGGCGATCGCCTCCTGGCAATCTTTGAAAATTCCCACCTCTTCTACCAATCGAGTTAGAATACTAACAAACGCCAAATCTCGGGCGCGATCCAGGGCAAAATTGTTGGGAGCATCTAGTAAACAATCCAGATCCAGAACCAGTTGACGAGCGCGATCGCGAGCCAATTTTCGCGCCAGTTCCCGAGTCAGTTCCCCCGCCGATTTTTCCACATCCAAGGGGCGATCGCAAATAAACGCCAGATTTTTGGTAAAATCCTCCGCCAACCGGCCTGCACGAGTGATCAGTTCAGATAAATTAAACCCCAAAATTTCGCAGAGACTCAAAGCCACATTTTCCGGAGATTCTACTTTCCCCCTCTGCTTCAATTGCTCACCGAGGCTATCCGTAGGATAGGGATTTTCCCGGGATAAATCTGGTTCTAAGGTGGCGTTTAAAACCAGCACCAAAAACAGCGCCGCAGTCCTTTTAGCCGCTGGGGAAAGCGTGCCACTATTCTCCTCCGTGGATTCAGAGGCCCATCGCAAAAGCGATCGCAACTTACTGGTTTTCAGGTACTTTTGAGCCGCTGATTCCATTAAAATCAGTAATTTATCCGCCGTGGGATGGCGAATCCCTGACACAAATAAAAAGATTTCTTGCCAGTGGCGCAAGGTCAGATTTTTAGCCGAAATTTGAGCAGCTAAATAATAGGTATCGATATAAATAGCGGTAAAATATTCTTGCCAAGTTACTTGAGTGAAGGCAAAGCGATCCGGCCCAATTTGCAGCAGTAAACCGGACCGCAAGGCGATTTTTTCCAGCATTTTTTCAACCCGATAGCGGGTCTCCCCAATGTTAGGGGTTAGGGATACCGCTGGATTTTTGTTCGAGGGATGATTGGCCTTTTCATTCGGATTCGTGGGAACCGTCAGCAAGGAGTTTTTACGCCCGGGGGTTAAAGGGGGTGAATTTTTGTTAGAATTTTCTGTGGCGTTAGCATTAACATTAGTGGGTACAGAAAAGGGAAAATACTCATCTTTATGTAAATCTAACAAATGCACGGGAATCCGACTGCTCAAGTCAGCACCGGAAAAAACTGCCCGCTCGGCGATCGCACTTCGGAAGGCTAATTGAGCCAGCCACAATTTTGCTAATTCCCGATTCATTTCCGGATTCGGTGAGACATCCGGAGCCGTGGCAATGTTTCCCGCAGCTTCCAGTAAAATGTGAGAGGTTCGGAGATAAAGCGTTGCCCGATTTTCCGGTAGAGAGTGAGTCCGGTCATACATCAAGCAAAGCAAGGTAAGTGAGAGGGGAGACTCGGATAAGGATCGGGCGTGAGCATTTTCTGGTCGTTCTAAATCGGTCAGAAGTGAGTCACCACTGGGGGTTGTAGCGGAGGGGGTATTATACCACTGTCGGATCAAACTCGTTTGTTGTGCTTCGTCTAACGGGGCGATCGCCACCGGATGAAAGCTGCGCCAGTCATGGTTAAAGACCCCGGCGCGAGAACAAGCTACATAGCGATTTTTGGGATAAGTTTCCATAAACCCTTCCAGACGAGCGATCGCCTCAGTAATCACAAACGAGGGAATAGTATGCAAATCATCCAGTAAAATTAAACATCGACCTTGAGCGAGTGCCTCTCGCACCAGTCGATCCGCAGCGGGAAAACTACAGCGCCGAAACTCATCAGCGATCGCCGTTTCAATTTCCCCCTCCCCACCATTCAAGGCTTTAATCGGGATAAACACCGGAATATACCCGCGCCGGACCACCCCCCCGAACCGGGTTCCCCGGAGGGCTTCTAGGCCGATTTTCCTGAGTAAGAGAGACTTTCCGGAACCGGGGGAACCCCAGATCATCACCCCATCCCGTTCATTAACAACGGCGATCGGGGATTTAAGGGTAGACTCCACGGAAGAAGCATTCGGGTTCGTCGTTTCAGGTTCATCCATCTCCCTCACCTGCATCTCCACATAGAGAGATTCTAACGGCACTGGATCGCGAGTTCCTAACAGATCAATCGTGGCATACCGTTGGAGATAGAGGTTGACATAAGTCTCCGAGGCAGCAGAGATCGCCTCCTTGGTTTTTTTATCCGGAGTTCGGGGAAAAATGCCCAATAATTTACTCTTATCTTCCAACAGCGTATCTGTAGCAATTTGAGCAATACTGGTAGCGGCATCCGCAACAATCGTTTTTCGGGGAATCATCATATTAAAAATTTGGGTCTAATCTGGGATTAGCCCGATTATAAACTTAATGTTTGATAGTCTTATTCTCGCAAAAATTAGAAGATTCGACAAGAGACCCAAAAAGCGTTGTGGGTGTCGGTTGAATCTGACCCCCGGTTTATGGAAATCCCGAGGATTGATAGGTTGGCGCTAATAGGGGGGGTCCAGGAATGCTGCTATCTCCCAGGCATCGTCCCGGGGGACCCACCCGATTTTGCGGTACTTTCCAAATTGAGGGATTGACAGGGATGGATCCTGACCACTCTCTCACTCCCTCCCTGATAATTAACCGGCTATAGAACATGATTCAGTATCACAATTTTCATTCAGATTTATGTTTTATACCTTTGATTGTCAATGTAATTTTCAATATTTTTTAATACTTGTTCTAAATAGCTCACTATCTTTTCTTTATCTTCAAGCAACTTGCTCCACAGTATTTGATTGGAAGCCTCAGAAAAAGAAACATTCCCATGAGCCAAGTCACAGCGAATCTTGACCACAAAATTAAGCACAGGATTGATAATTTTTCCGAAAATGGCAAAGATCCAAAAACTCCGTAGCTTTCCATCAGCCCTTTAATAGTCTGAGCATCTAAGTTACCTGAAATTGGAATATTATTCGGGTCCAAAGTAACGACTGTATTATCTAAAACTACTTTAATAGCTTCCTGAAGATTGTCTGCGATCGTCTCTTTCTTAATCGTTACATCTCGCAAACTTTTACTCAAATCGTTGAGCAACCACAATTTCTGAATTTTGGGATGGAGCTCTTGGTAGGTTAATTGCTCAATTTCAATAGCATCGTGGATAGCCATGATTCCATTTCTAATAGAAGACTCAATTAAATTATAAAGGAGTAAATAGCAATGAGATTTTAAAATTTTTTGTAGTTCTATATCCACGGTATAGGGACCCGTAGGAAAAATTATCGAACGCCCAGAACCCGATCCAAGTTTGTCAATTTCATCGACTTTATCTACTAAGTCAAAATACTTGTCAACTTCAGCCACTCTCCTCTGAAACTCTCGGATAAACATTTTCATAGACCGTGATTGATAATCGGATTTTTTAGCGCTTCGATTCTTTGTAGAGTCTTCTCGGGTTGGGCTGTGTGAAAAGGAACAACTGGGTTGGTGAAAGTCAGGAATCAGCAGAGCATCTACATCGAATCCATTACGGTCAGATTGTTAGCAAAAATCAGCCTGTTTTTGTCAGTCTATAAGGACACCAGGCTTATTGATTCGATTGTATATCTCCTTTCTAACTTTTTCATCTCCTTTCTCTGACAAAACAGTGGTTAGGATTGAAGTATTTGTAAATTTTCTCTGCCGTGAGGGTGCCAAATCTTTAAAGTAAAAATTATTCAGCGAATCTAACACCGTTAAGTTTTCTAATCGCAACTGATTCGTCATGAAAGCCGCTAAAGTCCTGACTCTTTCAACCCCATCAACAATTTCCAATCTCTCGGTATTTTCAATTTCAGCCACCAATATTGAAGGCACAGGCAAACCCAGCAGAATAGATTCAATGAACTGAGATTGACGTCTAACATCCCAATTCATTTCTTGATGATACTCAGGCACGTAAATCTTACTGCAACCCTCCTCATCTTTTTCTAAAAAATGGAGAACGATCAGTTCGATGGGGTAGGCTCGTGTATCATAATCTATGGCTCGCCGGTGAGTATCAATTTGTTCTTCAGATATAAGGATCTGCTCGGTTTTTACTGTGTTAGACATAGGACTTTAGTCTAGTATTGATTGGATTGACATCACTCTATCTATATCTTTGAAACCTACTAGCCAACTAATCTATTTGGATGGCAGATTATGACTGGCCCCTCAGTTTCAGTAGTTTGTCTTTATGAAAAATGGACTTTTTTAGTTTAACATACACTGGAACAGTCTAACTTGAGGTCAGAAAGGCTCTAACTTGTCTTGACAAGAAGAATGTTTTGGTGATTGGCAATCAAGTTGGAAGAGACCCGTTTTGCCGTAGAGTTTTTCAGAAACCCATTGCTGCGGCTTGAGAAAATCAATGAGGAAGGACTGAAGTGGAAACCCGCACAGGCAGGCTTCCACGGGTTAATCCCTAAATCCTTCGCGATCGCAAGTCTTAAACGACTGCCACAGATTTACTGGCAAAAATCTTCTCGATCGCCTCTTCGACTACCTTATCTGGTGTTGAGGCACCGGACGTCACGCCAATCACCAGGGGTCCTGACGGTAGCCAATTTTCCGCGATTTCCAACTCTTGGTACAGCGGTTTATGTTCGATGCGATTTCCCGGGAGAATCCGGCTGGCACTATCAATATGATAAGACGGAATTCCTCGGTCGATCGCAATTTGTTGTAACTGCGTCGTATTCGAGGAATTATACCCACCAATTACCACGATCGCATCCACTTGATCCTCAACCAAATCTAACATCGCATCTTGACGTTCTTGGGTGGCATCACAGATGGTATTAAACGCCAGAAAATGCTGATTTAATTCTGCCGGACCATATTTTCTCATCATCGTCTTTTCAAACAACTTGCCCATTTCTTCCGTCTCACTTTTGAGCATCGTGGTTTGATTGGCAATGCCAACTTGTGCTAAATCCCGGTCCGGGTCAAATCCGGCGGAAACAGCCTTACTGAATTTAGCCATAAATTCAGCCTTATCCCCACCGTTGAGAATATAATTGGCAACATATTCTGCTTCGGCCATATTCAGGACAATTAAATAAGTTCCCGCAAAAGAACTGGTTGCCAGAGTTTCTTCATGCTTGTATTTGCCATGAATAATGGAAGTGTAATTGCCTTTTTTATGCTTTTCTACACTATTCCAAACTTTAGAAACCCAAGGACAGGTAGTGTCTACAATGGTGCAGCCTTTTTCATTGAGCAACTGCATTTCTTGAACCGTAGCACCAAAAGCCGGTAAAATGACCACATCCCCGGCTTGAACCACTTCAAAATCTTTTTTTCCTTCCTCAACGGGGATGAATTCAACATTCATCTCTTGGATATGTTGATTCACGCTGGGATTGTGGATAATTTCATTGGTAATCCAAATGCGTTCCGTGGGAAAATGCTGACGAGTTTCGTAGGCGATCGCCACGGCGCGTTCGACCCCCCAGCAAAATCCAAACGCTTGCGCGAGACGAATCGTCACCTCGCCGCGAGTCAAAGTGTAATTATTTTCTCGGATTTGCTGAATCAGGGGACTTTGATAAACGGAGTTCATCACCCCGGTTACTTCTTCTTGGTGACCAAATCCCTTGCGATGGTAGTTATCAGACTTTTGCAGTGCGCGTTTGAAAGCTTTAGTGTCCATGCCGTGAAATCCTAGCTTCTTTTCTCTTGATTGTAGAAGACTTAGGTTACGGGGAGTGGGAGAGTGGGGGAGATGGGGAGGATGGGGGAGATGGGGGAGATGGGGGAGATGGGGGAGATGGGGAGGATGGGGGAGGATGGGGGAGATATTCGGTGTCACGATTGAAGTTGTTTCTTCTTGTTTGTAGTAACGACTTTAGTCGTTGCTCTCGTGTGATGGCGATCGCCATCACACGAGTAATCGGAGGGTCTACCGCCTGTCTGCTTGGGGACTGGAGGCAGGGCCTGATATGGGCGTTACTTGGCATCCGCCAAGTAACGCGGAAACGACTAAAGTCCTTACTACGAACAAAAGAGAACGACTGAAGTCGTTACTACGAACTTCCCCATCCTCCCCATCCTCCCCATCTCCCCCATCTCCCCCATCTCCCCCATCCTCCATCCTCAAATTGGATCAAACACCATCAAGGCAGTCCGCCAGACTAAGTAACCTTGCTCGTTGAGATGTAACCCGTCAGTGGTTAATTCGAGGCGGAGATTGCCTTGGGAGTCGGCGAAGAGGGGGTAGAGGTCCAGGAACTCAACCCCTTCCTCGGAGGCGATCGCAGCGAGTTCGCGATTGATGTCGCGGATCTGCTCATTGGGGATCGTCAGGAGGCGATCGCGACCTTCCCAAGTCGAACCGGCCCCACTGTGGGGTAAAATGGATTGGACGACAATCCGGGCATTGGGATGAGCCCAGACCAGATCCCGAACGATCGCCCGTTGATTTTCCACAACCTCCGACGGTGCAATGCCGCGAATCAGGTCATTAATCCCAATCATCACAAAAATCACCTCGGGGTTGCTCTTGTCAAATAACGGTAACCGTTTCAACAACCCCGAAGAGACTTCTCCAGAAATCCCTTGATTGAGCCAAGTGCGTTGGGGAGGTAGCAGTTCCGGGGGAAACCAGAGACTGATGGAATCTCCAGCGAGAACTCCCAGACGTTCCGGGGGATTAGCCGCGATCGCCTCCGCCTCCCGCTGTAACTGAGCCAACCATTGGTCATAATTCCACTGATGACGGGGACCTAACTCAGGCTCCGTGACTGGGGTTTGGGAACCCGAAGCATTCTCAATGGCACTCGAACCATTCCCCTGTAATCCCGACAAATTTTGCAGATCCGAGGACGAACTTTCAGCGCGGACAATCAGTAAAATGACCGTGAGCATCAAGATCCCATTCGTCGCCAGGGATAACAACGCCCAGGGAGGTATCTTTGACCAAGACATGGCCGCGAATTTAGACAGAACCGGGTTTGAACGCAAATTTAAACGCAATGCCGTCGATCGCTACGCAACAATAAATTCCCGACCTACTCTGCACCTTCAAGCGGACCTTGCCCGGAAGCTTATCCCTACTCGTCGCACCTGCGGGCAAAAAAAATGCGGTCAGGAGATACTTCCAGTGTATTAAAAATCCTCCTAAGACCGCAAATATAGCGAATGATTAAAATTTGAGGGTGCAAACTGCACCGATAGGCTAGGGACTTCCCCCGGCCATCCCCCGATTATCCTTGAGGAAGCCACTGTAAGCTTCCATACCATGTTCGGCAATATCCAAGCCTTTCAACTCTTCGTCTTCGCTGACTCGGATACCCAGGAAATATTTGAGCACGACCCAGAAAAGAGTGCTCAGCAGAACAGTCATACCGCCAACGGAGGCCACGCCGAGGAATTGGATGCCGAGTTGAGCCAGACTCCCGGTATAGAATAAACCGCTGTCTACATTAAACAGACCCACGGCTAAGGTTCCCCAGACTCCATTGACGAGGTGAACGGAGGTCGCCCCTACAGGGTCATCAATGTGGATACTGTCAAAGAAGGTGACAGCGAACACGACCAAAATGCCACCGATGGCCCCGATAATGGCAGAGCCAAAAACCGTGACCCCATTACAACCGGCAGTAATCGCCACCAGTCCGGCGAGGATGCCGTTGATAATCATGGAAAGGTCAGGTTTACCCAGATACATCCAAGCAACTAGAGTTGCAGCGATACCACCCGTAGCAGCGGCAATATTCGTAGTTACAGCAATATGGCCGATGGTGTGGTCAGCCGCCATCGTCGAACCTGGGTTAAAGCCAAACCAGCAGACCCACAGAATCAAGCATCCCAAGGTGGCGATACTCATGTTATGTCCCGGTAACGCCACGGGACGTCCATCTTGATATTTACCGAGACGTGGCCCAACGAAAGCAGCTCCCATCAGGGCAGCCCAACCTCCCACGGAGTGAACTGCGGTGGATCCGGCAAAGTCCATAAAGCCTAAACTGGAGAGCCAGCCCCCACCCCAGACCCAATGTCCGGTCAGGGGATAAGCAATTCCCACCAGTAAGAGACTGAAGATTAAGAAGTCCACAAACTTAATCCGTTCAGCAACCGCACCGGAAACAATGGTGGCTGCAGTACCGGCAAAGGCGACTTGGAATAAAAACTTGGCAGCTAGAGGGACTCCAGTCCAGCTTAGAGAATCGAAGACTCCCGAGTAAGCTTCGTTCGTCGCGGGACTGTTGTCCGGTCCGGCGAGGAAAAAGCCACTAAAGCCGATGAAGGGGTTGCCATCCCCGAACATAAAGCCAAATCCGATCGCCCAGAATGCCACCGTCGCTAAGGCAAAGACGATCAGGTTTTTGGAGAGGATGTTGACGGCATTTTTTTGACGGCAAAAGCCGGTTTCCAACATCCCGAATCCCGCGTTCATAAAGATGACCAAGATGGAGGCAATTACCACCCACATGGTATCCAGAGCGATCCGGAGTTCTTCGGTGTCGGTTAAGGTCTCCGGGAGGGGCCCGGGAGGGGATTGGGCAACGGCAGAGTAAGCCGATAGCAGTAAAATAATGCTGGCTAGGGGAATGCAGGCTTTCCAGGAAGGGGAGAGTCTCCCAATAGCAGAGGACAATTTTTCAAAAATCGAGTTCTCCGGGCGCAGGGGGGCATTCCGACGGGAAGAGGGCCGCCTACGATATCTGGGTTTTGATTTCAGGTTGACGTTGAATTTAGAGGTCATTGTCGGACTTTGCGGTGAATGGGTCAAGCACAGGGAATTGCAAAGAGCAAGTGGGTGCTTTAGAAGTGGAAAGCTGGAGCAGTCGCCTACGTCTGATTGGTCGTAGGTTGTCCCCCATTTGCACGTTCCAGACTTCGGAGCTGGTGATTTTCTAAAATGACTTACGCTAGGGAACCTCGGATGAGCGCCGAAACCTGACGCAACCGTCCCTGTTTTCGGAAAAAGCCGACGGATCTCCATGCTCCGAGTCACAATGATTGCACCAATTCTGGGAATTTCATTCTGTATCAGAGTTTACATTTATTGAGACGCTTGTTTCGGTTGCTGGAGAGAAAAGTCTCCGACTTTTTCCTCAAATGGCGGCTTTTGATGGCTCAAACCTTTCCATTGGCAAGGGTCGGCATTCCTGGGTCCCTCTGGAAATCAGGGCATCTGAGTTAAGTATTCTTGATAACCCAGTTGATCTAAACGTGCCTGCTTTTCCATCACCGAGTCTTTGAGGCTTTGACGGTACTGTTGCACGAGATCCAGCAATCCCGGCTGATGGGTGGCTAAAATTTGCACCGCTAACAATCCGGCGTTTTTGGCATTCCCGATCGCCACGGTTGCCACAGGAATTCCTCCGGGCATTTGTACAATAGAGTAAAGAGAGTCCACCCCCTGAAGGTGCCGACTGGATACGGGAACCCCAATCACGGGTAAAGGGGTCAGTGCTGCCACCATTCCCGGGAGATGGGCGGCCCCTCCGGCACCGGCAATAATCACTTTCAGTCCGCGATGATGCGCCTGGGACGCATACTGCACCATCCGTTCCGGGGTACGATGAGCGGAGACGATCGCCACTTCTACGGGAACCTGAAATTCCTCACAGATGGCGATCGCCTCTTTCATCGTCGGCAGATCCGAATCGCTGCCCATAATAATGCCGATTTGGGGTTGACTCATTGGATGTTTTAAGATTTTAGATTGGAGATTTCAAATTTTATAAGAAAAATGTTAAATTTGAAGGTTTAAATTTTAGAGTTTAAAGTTAAAAATTAAGGTAAAGTGGGAGATTTCATATCAAGCGCCTTCTTCAAAGGACTAACTCTCGGAAATTGACCCTTAAGTTTAAAGGGCATTTAACCCAAATCCACCCATTGCACCAGACTGGGAATCGGACACTACCCTCATTCCCACCCTAAAATTGAACAGCCCAAATCCCTCCGCTAAACTCTCCTAATCTCTCCTAATCTCTTTTAGATTCGCACTCACCTTTTTGTTTGATAACAACCTCGATGACTCCACTATCACGCCTCCGTACTCTTCTGCCCATCTCGGGTTGCACCAACTTGGATATTATCAATGCTCAACTTCCCGGTTATGAAGACTTGCACTGGCTGCGAATTGATCAACAGGGTGCGATCGCGGTGATTCAACCGATGAAAACCGAGAAGCCCCCCCTTCCTTCTGTGGAAAATTTACAGGACATGGCTTTACTTGATGTAGAAGGGGACTGGGTTTCCTTGGGCGGTGTCGATCTCCAAATTAATGGCGCTTTAGGACTCGCCTTTCCCGATCTAGAATTGGCTGATTTTGACAAACTCCAGGAGATTTGTCAATTTCTCTGGCAGGAAGGCGTCGATGTTTTTCTCCCCACCCTCGTCACCACTTCGGTGGAAAATATTCAGCGATCGCTGGCTACCCTATCGGCGTTTATCAACAACCCCGAATATTCCTGTCCCAAGAATCAACGGACGGCTAAAATTGGCGGAGTCCACTTAGAAGGCCCCTTCCTAAATCCGGACAAACGCGGCGCCCATCCTGGAGAATATCTCCTCCCCCTCACTCTGGAAAATGTCAAGCGGGTTTTAGGAGACTATGCCCAACTGGTCAAAATTATCACCCTGGCACCGGAATTAGACCCCAGCGGTGAAACCCTAGATTATCTGCACTCCCTGGGAATTACCATCAGTTTGGGTCACTCCCTGGCTACTGCTGAACAAGCCACAGCCGCCTTTAATCGCGGTGCCAGTATGGTGACTCATGCGTTTAATGCCATGCCGCCGATTCATCACCGACAACCGGGCTTATTAGGGGCGGCGATCGTCCATCCGGAGGTCAAATGTGGGTTAATTGCCGATGGTGAGCACGTTTCCCCGATTACCATTGAGTTGCTGCTGCGCGCCAGCCACTACTACAAGGGCATTTTTCTCGTCAGTGATGCGCTTTCTCCCTTGGGACTCCCCGATGGGAAATATCCCTGGGATAGTCGTCAAATTGAAGTGATTAACGGGACCGCCCGCTTAGAAGATGGCACCCTCGCCGGGACGACTTTGCCCCTGCTGACTGGGGTGCAGAATTTAGTCAAATGGGGACTCTGTGAAGTGGGAGATGCGATCGCCTTGGCAACGAAATCGCCCCGATGGGCGATCGGCTTACCCCAGTTAAACATTGGTCAACCGGCTTCTTTACTCCGCTGGCATCTCGATGAAGCCGAAAATTTGTTAACCTGGGAGCGACTTGGACCCCTGGACTAGCGGCATCAAGCCTCTGGGGGGCCACTTCAAAGCGCCAACCGGATTTAATCTCATGTCCTCAATCATTGCCTTAATCGCCCACGATCGCAAAAAAGATGAAATGGTCGCCTTTGCTCAAAAGCATTCGGCTATCCTGTCCCACTATCATCTGATTGCCACGGGAACCACCGGGGCCCGAATTAATCAAGCCACGGGACTCGAAGTCCAACTCATGCAATCAGGACCGATGGGGGGAGATTCTCAAATTGCCGCCCAAGTCGTCGAAGGAACGGTGAAAGCGGTGATTTTCCTGATTGATCCCCTGTTTGCTCAACCCCATGAACCGGATATTCAAGCACTCCTGCGAATTTGCAATCTCCAGCAAACCCCCCTGGCAACCAATCTGGCAACCGCAGAAGCGATTATGCCCAGTTTGTCCCCGGTTTGATGGGTTCAACCGGCAACGGGAAAAGGTCGGGGACTGGCTACTTTTTCATTTGAAAGAATGTGGTAAGTTAAGAGGCTGGACACAACAGAGCAACAGGCATTCCAATGAACGCAGTAGATGATAAAACCGTAGTCAGGGAGTATTTTAATGCCACCGGGTTCGATCGCTGGCGCAGAATTTATGGCACCGAAGAGGTCAATAAAGTTCAGCTGGATATCCGCAAGGGACATCAGCAAACGGTCGATCGCGTCCTGGCGTGGCTACAAGCCGACGGCAATTTGCAGGGATTATCCATTTGTGATGCCGGTTGCGGCGTCGGTAGTCTGAGTATTCCCCTCGGACAAGCCGGTGCAATGGTCTATGGCAGCGATATTTCCGAAAAAATGGTGGCGGAAGCCTACCAACGGGCGAAGGCCCTGTTCGGTCCCAGCAATACGATTTCTTTTGCAGCCCAGGATTTAGAATCGTTAAGTGGGCGTTATCATACGGTGATTTGTCTGGATGTGCTGATTCACTATCCCCAGGATAAGGCGGGAGAGATGATCGGCCATCTCTGTTCTTTGGCACAGGACCGGGTGATTCTGAGTTTTGCCCCGAAAACTGTTGCGCTGAGTGCTTTGAAGAAGGTGGGGGAATTATTCCCGGGTCCGAGTAAAACCACTCGGGCGTATCAACATCGAGAAGCGGATATCATCGCGATTCTGGCTAAAAATGGCTTTGCGATCGCTCGCCAAGAGATGACCAGCACTCGGTTTTATTATTCTCGCCTGCTGGAAGCAATTCGGCGCTAACTGAGGAAAAATCCCTCCCAGCCACCCGATGACAAGGGTCAAGACAGTAGGCTAGAATTTCGGGAAATTTTACAAAGTCCGGTGGAGTTTATGAAACCGATTAAAACGGTGGCGGCGGGTTTGTTACTGGCTTTTGGATTTTTGTGTCTGATTATGGCTGTCTCGGGGTTAGTGGAAACTGATCCCAGGCAGCAAGACGAGGGCAGAGATCTAGCGATCGGAGGATTCGGGATTGGAATTCCAGCAGTGGGGGTGGGCGGATGGTTAGCCTGGGGTCTCTATCGCGAGGGCAAAAATAAAAAGCTGGCGTTGGATAAGGAGGAAAGCGATCGCCTCCAGGGGATCTTTTTCCAAATGATCCGCGAACGCAATGGTCAAATTACGGCCCTGCACTTTGCGATGGAAACTCAGTTGTCTGCTCATCAAGCCAAGCAATATTTAGAAGAACAAGCCAAAGAGTTTAATGCCGATTTTGAGGTGAGCGATCGCGGGGATGTGGTCTATCGATTTAAAGTCTAAAGAGATTGTCTCAATCCCGGAGTATTTCCGGGTTTAAATCGGGGAAGAATGAAGGATGGGGGAAAGTAGAGTTTATCAAAAATACCGACCTATAAAACCGATTAGATTGAAATTATGAAAGGGTTGAAAAAGTCAGCATCAACACTATTTATGCTCCTGGGACTCTCCGTTCTAGGAGTGGCTATGGAGAAGTTAAATAATCCAGATACCCCCGCCCAAGATAGAGAGGAACTCAAAGCCTGCATTCTTTTATTGGGCGTCCCTTTTACCCTCCAAGGAGGGGCAATGGCTTGGGGATTGTATCGGGATAACAAGGAAGGTTATCATTTGCACGTTAAACAGGAACGCGATCGCATTCAGTCGATTTTTTATCAGGTAATCCAGGCCCATGATGGCAAAATTACGGTGATGCGCTTAGCAATGGAAGCCGGATTATCGGTGAAAAAAGCCCGAAAATTTTTAGATGAAAAAGCCGTGGAATTTGACGCTGATTTTGAAGTCAGCGATCGCGGGGAAATTTACTACTCGTTTAATTTTGGCTAACCTCACACCCAGTTTGGCAAAAAGACCCCCAATTTAGGAGTGATATCGATGGCGCAACTTTTTATGGTGACTGCCTCCATTTTAGCCGGACTCTCCGTCGCTGCCGGGGCCTTTGCCTCTCACGCCTTAAAACCTCAACTCAGTGAGAGGTCGATGGAAATTTTTGAGACGGGCGCAAAGTATCAAATGTATCACGCCTTGGCCCTGTTGTTTGTGGGATTGGTTTTAAGTCAAACTGAAATCCGTTGGCGGATTTGGCTGCGAGTGGCTGGATTTGCCTTCATCGCCGGAGTCTTGCTCTTTTCCGGGAGTTTATATACCCTCAGTTTATCCGGGATCAAGGCGTTAGGTGCGATTACACCCATTGGGGGTGCAGCCTTTTTACTCGGTTGGGGTTGTTTAGCGGTGGCAACCTGGAAAATGTAGGGAAGTGCTGGCATCCCTTGGGAAAACCGGCGGAGGAACCCCACCTCTGCCGGTTTTGACTTTTCTACAGGCAAGGGTTGTGAACCGTTTGGGATAGCGCCTTGACGTTTTGAATTTTCGTGGATTCAATAGGGAAAGAGAGATGGGTTCGTTGCCGATAATCATCCCAGGGAATCGAACAGTCCCTGGAATTGAGGCAGCGGGTCCCTGAACTCAACTGGTTCCCCTCTATCCCTCTGACTTCCGGAGTTCAGTATGAAAGTCTGGCTGCACGGTTTGTTTTCTGTCATTTTCTGGCTATGGAATCTCACATTTTTAGGCATTGTTTATCTGGGTATTTTACCTTGGATAGGCATCCCCTTAATTCGGGCAACCGTTGAGGGAATCATCCCCCTAGAATTTACCCTGGCAGTCACCGGGGCGATCGCCATTCCCACGGTTTGTACGGGAATTGGGATGAAGTTACGCAAACATCCCTTACAACTGATTCGCCTCTTTTATGGCGTCGAAGCACCGTTATTTACCCTCTGCCTGGTACGGTTATTCATGCTGCGAGAAATGACCGCCGCCAGTAACCTGATGGTGGGAACCGCACTGCTGGCAATGGCTGCATTTGGCCTCGAATTATTCTATGGCTATGCCAAGGGCGATCGCAAGTTAGCTTGGCTACAACTGGCTACTCATAGTTTAATGTTATTAATGGGCCTCTATCTAGGCGCATTATTACTCTTCTATGTTGTTCCTTTCACCGTCTTTTTTGCTGGCTACCTGATCCGATTGGATTGGGTAGAGGCAATCCTTGATATATTCCGGTATAACTACTGGCAGGCTATCTGGTGGATACCGTTCTCCTCTTTCTTATGGGGATTCAGTGCCACCTTATTTATTGCCATGCCATCGGCCCTAGCAACCTTCCACATCTACTCCGGCTACAAAATTATCCAACAATTTGCCACCCAGTATGGACGAAAGTGGGCAATATTTGGGTCAGGATTCGTAGTGACAGCCTGGATAGTGCTATTTTTGTCATTTCAGCAACAACCTCAAATTCAAGCCTTTAAAAGCTTAGAAAATCCAGCCTCAACGGATCGAGAACGGCAAGAATTATTAGCCCAATCTGACTCCATTCGCCAAGGACTGCTCAATGCTTATTTACTCTCCTATCGCTATCTGAGTACCCACCAAGATAATAATCATATCCGGTTCATGTACCAGGACCTCCTGGACATAGATGAATCGGCGGCGCAAGTCTTGCAAAATTGGTATAATGGATTAATGTCACCCTTTTTGTACCAAGGGTCACGAGAAGATAGCGAAAAAGCCGCCACCCTTTACGAGCAATTTTTTGATACGCCCATCCAAAAGGGAGAAGCCAAAACCATTTTACACGCGGCGCAATCTACCTTTAATCGAGAAGAAGCCAAGGCGGGATTACTGAATATTAATGAACAACGAGTTTTGCTGACTCAACAAGAAATTACTGTCACGGAACGGGGAGATTGGGCGGATGTAGAATTGTATGAGGTGTATGAAAACCAAACCCCTCAAGATGAGGAGGTTTTTTACTATTTTTCCTTGCCTGAAAGTGCAGTATTAACCGGAGTCTGGTTAAATGAAACTGCCGATCGCAGCGATCGCTATGTCTTCCAAATTTCCCCCCGGGGTGCAGCCCAACAGGTATATAATGATCAAGTGCGACGCAGTATTGATCCAGCACTACTGGAACAAGTTGGACCGCGACAATATCGCATCCGAGTGTTTCCCGTCCCCGCCCGCCTCACTTCCTTTGACAATACTAACCGCCTAGAACAACCGAAACAGCATCTTTGGTTAACTTATAAAGTCATGCAAAGCCCCCAAGGTTGGGCAATGCCACAATTGGCGGAAAAGCGGAACGTTTTTTGGAACTCCAAAACCCAGCGCCAGTATAACGGAGAAACAGTAAAACGCCTCGGTGATGCTTGGATGCCCGACTTTCTCCCGGCAACCGATTCGCCCTCGGGAACCGCACATCAGGTTACTTTACCGGGAGATTATCAGATTTCGGCACAACCCCTAACCGAAACGGATTATATCTTACCCCAAGGGAAACGGATTGCTGTCATCGTCGATCGCTCCTATAGTATGCGATCGCACGCCAAAGAAGTCACAGAAACCGTAAATTGGCTAAAACAAAACGGATTTGCCGATAACCGTTTTGATAACAACGATGCGGATATCTATTTAACCGCCTCACCCGGTGCGATTCCCCTGCGTTTGGACAATCTCAGTGAGTTGAATCCCGCCAAAATCACCTATTATGGCAGTCTCAACTATCGGGGAATGTTGCAGCAGTTCCAGGAATTGCAGGGAGATACCACTTATGATGCAGTCGCCTTAATTAGCGATCGCGGCAGTTATGAATTAGCCAAAGATAGCCCTGATTTGCTCACCCTTTCCAGTCCCTTATGGATGGTCCATTTAGGAGGATTACCCCGGGCGTATGATGACGGCACTTTACAAGCGATTCAAGGCACTGGCGGGGGCGTTTCTACGGACCTAGAGGAGGTATTACAGCGCATCGCCACCACTGCAAAATTAGGCCCATCTACGGTGAGTGTGGTGGATGGATATCGCTGGGTTGTAGAGAAACCGGCAAAAGCAGATCTTGCCAGTTTACCGCAAAAACTAGCCAGTGCAACAGTTCCAGACAAAGCCGGATTAGACTCATTAGGGGCAAGGCAACTGATTCTCGCTTTATCCAAACAGATGGATGCGGCAAGTATAGCCGATTTAGATGCGATTCATGCCATTGCAAAACACTATGAAATTGTCTCCCCTTATTCCTCGGCGATCGTGCTTGTTAACGAGGAACAAAAGCAGCAGTTAAAAGAGGCAGAATCTCGCAGCGATCGCTTTGAACGGGAAATCGAAGATGGAACCGAACAATTGCAGCAACCGGACGATATGATGAGTGTGCCGGTACCGGAACCTCATCAATGGGTGGGGATGATTGGGGCGACTGGACTGTTGATTTTTGCCAAGCGCAAATGGGGTAAAAAATCCGTGGGATAAACCCCTGTGGGGACAAGGCAGCGCCTTGTCCTTTTCTGTTCTCACCTCTTCTCCTTACTCTGGGCAATGGTTTGATGATTATCCCTCAGTTTTCACCCCAGTGACCGTGATAAATAGCCCAAATGGCAAGCGATTCCCGTATAACATCTTTTTTGTGACCGCGCATTAAATGAGGCTTTGCACCCTCCAAATTGGCCCAACTTAAATTGGCGATATAGCGACAGAAGAACCCCACCCTAACCCTCCCCTTGCCAAGGGGAGGGGACCGGAGGTGAAGTTAATCTTAAGGCAAATTACCTTGAGCGTAAAAAACTTACCCTTGTAAGAGTGAGGGTTGCCGGAGTAGGGGTCATGGGTAAGTCCTCCAAAATTTATTTCTCCCCTTTCGTAAAATGCCTCTTGTTGACCCGTTCATCCTCTAACGAGCAACAATTTGGAATCCAGAGGTTACTATGGCAACGACACTCGCAGAAATTGGACAATACCTGGATAACCGGGGATGGAACTATGATTTGCAAGAGGCAAACTCGCAGATTATCACGGGATACAAAGCGGAGAATGTTGAGCAATTTCTCATGGTGATTCAGCTACAGGAAGAGGGGGAGTATCTGTCTGTGTTTGTCCCCGAACTGTTACAGGTGAAAGATCATGTTTATAAAGGTGTGGTGTTTCAAACCATGCTGGCGATCGCCTGGTCCGTGAAGTTCCTGCGGTGGGAATATGACCCCAGGGATGGGGAAATCCGCGCCAGTATCGGGTTTGCCTTGGAAGATGCCGCTTTGACCGAACGCCAATTTAACCGGGTCCTGAACGCGCTGATTCATCTGGTGGATGAGGTGGCAATGCCGCGTCTCCAGGCGGTTTTGGCAACTGGGAATGATCCGGGTGACCCGGAGATGGAACAAGATATCGCTGCTGCACTCGCACAATTGCTGCCGGAAGGGAGTTTAGAAGCTCTCCAACCGGCGATCGCCTCCCGTTTGCAGTCCAGATTAGAAGCGGAATAATCAGGAATAATTCATATCACCGGCAGTCAGGAGGTGACCGATGAGCGACTTTCGCATAGACAGTTTCGAGTCCCGGATAAATGGCGATCGCGTAAATCTACCCTTGCCCGAATCCCCTATTATCGCTGACAATCATCCCTGTACCCCTCGTCAGCGCGATCGCAATATGGACTCTATCGCCGCACTCTGCAAGGAACTCAACGAACTGGTGCGCCAAGGGTGCCAGTACCCGCCGCAACATCTCCAGCGGCGGAAAATCATGGACCAAATTGTTCGGAAAATCGAACAGTCTGGCAAACTCTATCTCAAGCGCACTCGGGAGAACTCCCTGGACTATCCCGATGCCTTACAGCAGACTTGGCTGTATTTT
This sequence comes from Laspinema palackyanum D2a, assembly GCA_025370845.1. Taxonomy (GTDB): domain Bacteria; phylum Cyanobacteriota; class Cyanobacteriia; order Cyanobacteriales; family Laspinemataceae; genus Laspinema. Next base: position 117,467 of record JAMXFF010000016.1, read on the forward strand.
TCCCATAACCTGTACCAAACTTACGACCCCGATCGCCCGGGCAGTTGCCTGATACCCTGGTTATGGGAGTATCTGAAAAAACGACTCCTCGACATCGAGATCGGCGACTGTACTCGCACCACAGACCCCGAAACCGGCGAACGGAAGCGCCGGAAAATTTTCTACGCGCCACCTGTGGCAGACTCCGAGGGAAACTTAATCAATCCCCTGGACTTTATCCCTGCACCCAACGATCCCAAACCCCTGCTCGATCGCACCTTAGACTGGGTGAACAGCGACCCTAGCGGCATCCTACAGGGAGTTACCATGCGCGATCGCCAGGATATAACCGCCCAAGTTGTCTTGAAATTGCTTTTACCTCCCGATTGCCTGAATCAGACCGAAATCGCCAAGCACTTGCACCTGCCACAACCCAGCAGCATCCAAACCTTCTACAAAAAATGCCTGCGCCTGTTGCTGGAATATTGGGAACTGGACGAACCCCAAATTCAAGCCATCTTGCCACCCAAAAAACCAAGCCAAAAACAACCCCGAGGTGAGTCCTAATGAGTACAACCCAGATTCGAGAACAACCGATAGACGACTTCAGTATCACCATTCCCCTCACGGAGGAAGATAGAGACATTGCCGATATCTTTGCCGTCACCCAACCCAACCCCGAAGCAGCAGAACGAGTGCGCCGTAACACCCTCAGTGTAATTGCCCTCGCCTTTTATTTAGACCTGCACCAAATCGAAACCGATATCACATCGGGACAACTCTGGAACCGAAAACAACGGCAAACCCAGGATATTGCAGACTTGCCATTACCGGGAATCGGATGGATAGAATGTCGCGCCTTTAGCCCCCACCAAACCGAAATCCGCCTCCCGCCACACCCCGAACCCCAAAGAATTGGCTATGTGGGAGTCGAACTCAACCCCGACACCCCCGAAACTGCCAAACTCCTGGGATTTGTCGCCCCCTCCGACAGCAAAACCCCCCTGGAAACCTTACACCGAGAGCAACTAGGCTCCCTAGACGACCTCCTAGATGTCCTCACCCGCCTAGAACTCCTAAAAGCAATCTTAGCCACCCGAGACGACTCACCCCTACCCGAAACCCTGCGCCAAAGAGCCATTACCGAACTGCAACGAGTCTACGCCGCCAGTCCCGACGAACCCTGGGAATGGGCAGGTTTAGCCGAACAGCGATTATTTGACGACACTCTCACCCGTAACAGTCAAGACCTCATGGTAACAAAAAACCGAGAAACCCCCACCCAATCAGACCCCGATAAACACCGCCTCCACCAGCGCTCATTTTTAGAGTCAGTCCTAGAAGAAATGGACGAACAATGGCGCAAATTAACCGAATAACTCCAGTCGCAACAAACGGCGGGGGTTAAAACCCCATAGCAACAAACGGCGGGGGTTAAAACCCCCGCCTAATAGCTAAAGTCGTCTAAAGACGACTGCAAGTCTTATCCCGTGGTGTTTTTAGTCGGTTTTTAACCGACTTGAGCTGTTAGGCGGGGGTTTAAACCCCCGCCGGGTGTTGCTTAGTTCGTAGTAACGCCTTCAGGCGTTATCCCTCTTCCTTCGCGCACACTAGCGAGCAAGATGCAAAGCCTGCGGCATAGCTTCGCTTACCGCACTCCCAAAATACCCGAATAACTCCGAGAACCGCTATATCCTCCCCCCCCCCAACCCAAATCACAACCCAAACCCATGACAACCACACTCAAACAAATCACCCAATTCCTCGACACCCAAAACTGCACCTATCAAACCGAACCCGAAAACAACCGCATCCACCTCACCAGCGAGGGACTGCCAGTCATCCTCCACCTAGAAGAAAACGGCGAACTCTTACGCTGCTTTATTCCGCAACTCCTCACCATCCCAGCAGAACATCCCTACGCCGAAACCGCAATGGCAACCCTGCTGCACCTCGGGAGGGAACTCAAACTCGTGCGCTGGCAACGGAACCCCTCCGATGGCGAAGTCCGCATCACCACCGAAATCCCCCTAGAAGATGGCACCCTCACCCCCCGCCAGTTCCAACGCACCCTCACCGGGTTAGTGGATTTAGGAAAACTCGCAAAACAGCGCCTAGAAACCGTATTAACCACCGGAGACGATCCAGGAATGCCAGACCCCTCGGATCCCTCCACCGCCAATGAGGTCCTCCAATTTCTGCAAGCGCTGATAGAGGCAGAAGTCACCGGAGGGGAGGAATTCGTCCACCCCCTATTATCCGCCCATCTCTCCTTACTAGACCAACGGTTTGTGGCAGCAATCACCACCCTCGCCCATGCTATCTATGCTCAAGGGGATTTACAACAGTCGGAGATGATGGCGGGATTGATTGGAAACCTCAGTATCAGCATTCAAGAGTTTCCCGGGGGTAATTTTTTGGAGAATCAGAACATTGCCATTGCCGGTTACCAGTTAGTCTTGGAACGATTTCCCCGAGAGAGATCTCCCGACAAATACGCCCCAACCCTCACCAATCTGGGGAATGCCTACCGCAACCGCGCTGAAGTGGGAGACAATAGCGCCGAAAACCTGAGTTGGGCAATTGCTGCCTATCAGGAAGCTCAGGAAATCTACCGCCATCTGAAATTGTTCAAGGATTTGGCAGGCACTCTCAACAACCTGGGGATTGCCTACTGCAA
>JAMXFF010000016.1:120225-123449 GCA_025370845.1 Laspinema palackyanum D2a
CCGCGCCGAATTGGGAGACAATAGCGCCGAAAACTTTAGTGAAGCAATTGCTGCCTATCAGGAAGCTCAGGAAATCTACCGCCATCTGAAATTGTTCAAGGATTTGGCAGGCACTCTCACCAACCTGGGGAATGCCTACTGCAACCGCGCCGAATTGGGAGACAATAGCGCCGAAAACTTTAGTGAAGCAATTGCTGCCTATCAGGAAGCTCAGGAAATCTGCTTCAATCTAAACTTGTTCAAGGATTTGGCAGGCACTCTCACCAACCTGGGGACTGCCTACCTCACCCGCGCCAAATTGGGAGACAATAACGCCGAAAACCTGGGTGAGGCAATTGCTGCCTATCAGGAAGCTCAGGAAATCCACCGCGAACTGAAGTTGTTCAAGGATTTGGCAGGCACTCTCACCAACCTGGGGAATGCCTATCTCACCCGCGCCGAATTGGGAGACAATAGCGCAGAAAACTTGAGTGAGGCAATTGCTGCCCATCAGGAAGCTGAAAAAATCCGCCGCAAACTGAACTTGTTCAAGGATTTGGCATATACTCTCAACAACCTGGGGAATGCCTACCTCACCCGCGCCGAATTGGGAAACAATAGCGCAGAAAACCTGAATGAGGCCATTGCTGCCCATCAGGAAGCTGAGAAAATCCGCCGCAAACTGAACTTGTTCAAGGATTTGGCATATACTCTCAACAACCTGGGGAATGCCTACCTCACCCGCGCCGAATTGGGAGACCATAGCGCAGAAAACCTGAGTGAGGCGATCGCTGCCTATCAGGAAGCTGAAAAAATCCGCCGCAAACTGAACTTGTTCAACGATTTGGCAAGCACGCTCACCAACCTGGGGAATGCCTATCTCACCCGCGCCGAATTGGGAGACAATAGCGCCGAAAACCTGAATGAGGCCATTGCTGCCCATCAGGAAGCTGAGAAAATCCGCCGCAAACTGAACTTGTTCAAGGATTTGGCATATACTCTCAACAACCTGGGGAATGCTTACCTCACCCGCGCCAAATGGGGAGACCATAGCGCAGAAAACCTGAGTGAGGCGATCGCTGCCTATCAGGAAGCGTTACAATACTTCCCACCCAAATTACAACCGGCCAACTGCCTGAGAACTGCCGAAAATCTGGTTCGCTTGGCAGTGGGTTGCCAGGACTGGAATCTCGCTCTGGATGCCTCCCAAAAGGCCATTGAGGCCCTTGAACAAAGCCGCGCCTGGGCGAAAACTGAGGCCCTGCGTCAGGATATCATCCACCAGGGGATTGGGGTTTATGAAAATGCTATCCAAGCTGCTGTCAACTGCGATCGCCTGGATTTGGCCCTGCAATTTGTCGAACGGGTGCGCTCTAAACGTCTGGTAGACTTGATGGCAACGGCAGACCTCTATGCTGATGGCCGGGTCCCCGAATCGGTCCGCCAAAAACTTGACCAACTGCAACAGCTACAACAACAAATCAACGCCCAGCGCTCCCTCCTAGAAGGTCCCTCCGATTCCTCCACCGGCAACAAGAGTGCGATCGCCGCCCTCCACCGCGCTGCTACCCAGGCCCTCAGTGATGAGATTCTCGCCCTGGAAACCAAAAAACAGCAGGTTCTGGATGCACTGAGTCAGGAGGATAATGTCATCGCCAAACTCCAACAAGTCGTGCCCCTGGAGTTGGCACAAATGCAAGAATTGCTGGATAAACCCACTGTCGCCCTCCTCAGTTTCTATACCACGGATGATGATACTCACATTTTCATCCTGCGCGGCGATGGCAGTCTCCACCGTCATACCTGTGCCGGTCAAGGATTCAACACCCTCCAGGGCTGGTTATTGGAGACCTGGGTGAAGCCTTATGCCGGGATTGGGGCGGCGAACGAAACGGAACGACAGATCCGTAAAAAGATATGGCGAGCCCAAATGCCGCAGGTTTTACAGGAACTCTCCCAGCGTCTGGAGTGCGATAAACTCATTCAAAACCACTTAGAAAATATTGAGGAACTCATCCTCATCCCTCACCTATTCCTGCATCAAATCCCGTTTGTCGCCCTGCCTACGGACAGTGGGGAATACTTCGGAGACCGATTCCGGTTACGCTATGCCCCCAGTTGTCAGGTGTTGAGCTTCTGCCACAGTCGCCCCTCGGTAGAGGATACCACCTACGGCACTGTAGAAAATGCCACGGATGATTTACCCTTTACCCGGGTTGAAGGGGATATGGTGGCCCAACTCTTTCAGATTCCCCCAGAACGCCGGTTGCGGGGTCGTCAAGCAGCCACCGGGGAGGCTTATCGCGGTCTTTTGGAGGTCTGTACCCATCTCCTTTCGTCTCACCATGCCCAAACTCGGTTTGATAATCCCCTGGAATCGTTCCTCCGTCTGGGCGATGGCACGATTACGGTCAGCCAATTACTCTCCCCGGGGTGGCGCTTCCCGGAACTGAGTGATATTTTTCTCTCCTGCTGCGAAACGGGGTTGACTCTGCCGCAAAACCTGGCGGATGAACTGATTACTTTGGGGACTGGGTTTCTCTGTGCCGGGGCCCGGGCGGTTCTGAGCAGTCAGTGGTCTGTCGGGGATATCTCTACTGCGGTGCTTTCGGGATTGTATCATCAAGCCCGCCAGAAAGGGTGCGATCGGGCTTCGGCGCTGCAACAGGCGCAACGGCAATTGAGGGAGTTGACTGCGGAGGAGTTTGGGAAGGGGCAGAAAGAATTTCTGTATAAATTACAGAAACAATCTGAAAAGGAGGGGAATGTTCAGGCAGCGGAGGATTACAAGGGGATTCGCACTCAGGTGGAGGATTTTGTGAAGGGTAACAATCCCACAGACCTGATTTTTAATCACCCGGTTTATTGGGCGGCTTTTCGGTGTGAGGGGTTGGGGTAGTAGTTGCGACACCCGGCGGGGGATAAATCCCCCGCCTAATAGCTAAAGTCGGTTGAAACCGACTGCAAGTCTTATTCCCTGGTGTTTTTAGTCGGTTTTTAGCCGACTTAGTGGGGCAGTGGCTACACAAATATTTAGAGGAGTGCGAGCATCTTGCTCGCTTTAGAGGATAGCGAGCAAGATGCTCGCACTCCTCTACAAATGTACCTCATAGCGCTGAGAAACGCTATAACGATAACGACTGAAGTCGTTACTACGAACTAAGATAAGATAACGACTGAAGTCGTTACTACGAACTAAGATAAGATAACGACTGAAGTCGTTACTACGAACTAAGATAAGATAA
>JAMXFF010000016.1:123549-142144 GCA_025370845.1 Laspinema palackyanum D2a
CGACTGAAGTCGTTACTACGAACTAAGAAAGATAACACCTGAAACCCTTTGATTGCTGTTCAGTCGGTTTCTAACCGACTTTAGCTATTAGGCGGGGGATTTATCCCCCGCCGGACCCCGCCGGACCCCCGCCGAAGCCCTTAGCGCAATCGGCCCGATCGCAAGATACTAATCACCAACCATAGCCCAATCAAACTCGCTGCTGCAAACAGGATATCGCTCAAATAATAGACATTACTCACTGCGGCTTGTGAGGAAACGACTGCTGCCCCCATGATTAGGGAACCCACTAAGATACTAAATGAGAGACGGTTGGCGGAGGAATCTACGGTGCGGCGTAGGGCCTCTACGTCTTTCATGGCGACGTTCCAAATTAAACTTTCTGAGGTTACTCGGTCGAGTAATACCTCAAATTGTCTTGGAGATTGCAAGGAGAGATTTTTGATATCCAGGGCAGTTCTGAGTAATCCTTGTAATGGTGCTTCCCCAATTAATTGCCGTCCGAATAAATCGGTCATTAACGGTTTGATTTGTTCGGCGAAGTTGTAATCGGGGTCGAGATTGCGGGCGATTCCCTCTAAGTTGGCGATCGCCTTGGCACAAAGTCCCATGTTCGCAGGCATCCGCAAGCGATTGTTGCGGGAAACTTCTAGCACTTCGTAGAACATCTGGCTAAAACTGAGTTCCGACAGGCTCATGTTATAATAGCGGCGCAAGAGGCGATCGTAATCACTTTCCAGATTCGATACATTCACGGTCTTACTCGTAGAACCGGCCATGTCGATCGCCAGTTGACTGCATCGTTGGGCGTCTAAATTCACCATCGCCAACAGCATCTCGATGAGCAACTGTTGGGTTCTCGGGTCCATTCGTCCCACCATTCCACAATCAATTAAGGCGACTCTTCCATCCCTGAGATAAAACAAATTCCCTGGATGCGGGTCGGCATGGAAAAATCCATCTAAACAAATTTGTTGGAAAAATACCCGGGTCAATAAATTGGCGATCGCCTTGCGTTGGTCAACTCTATCAACCCCGGGCATTCCATCATATTTCGCTAGTAAAATTGGGTCTCCATCCACCCACTCCATCACTAACAATTTTTCTGTGGTGAAATTCCAATAAATTTCTGGAATCGCGACTTTGGTTGGGTCAAACCAGCGACTCTTGGCTAAATTTCGCCGCAGTTTATCTCCATTTGCCCCTTCTTCTGTAAAATTTAACTCTCCCCTTAAGGCCGTCCCAAATTCCTCCGCCAAGGCGACTAAATCATAAGAATCTCCAAACTCGGCGATCGAGACTAATTCTGCTAATCCCGTCAACAAGGTAATATCTTGTTCTATGATTTTTTCCAGTCCGGGACGTTGGACTTTAACGGCCACTTCCTGGCCATTTTTTAGGGTTGCCCGATGGGTTTGGGCGATCGAACCGGCAGCAACAGGTTCCGTATTCAGAGTGGCAAAAACATCCTCGATCGGTTGTCGCAATTGTTGGCGGATGGTTACCTCCACATCTTCCCAGGGGACTGGAGGCACTTCCGCTTGTAATGCCGTCAGTTCATCAATATATTCCTGGGGTAAAAGGTCGGGACGGGTACTCAGCAGTTGGCCGACTTTCACATAGACGGGTCCAAGATCTACAAAAATATTCCGTAAGACTGCCGGTGGTGGCAATTTCGGTTCATCGGTTTTGCCTCCCGTCAACAACCGTCTCATGTAGTCCCAACCATTACGCAGGACGACTTCAAAAATCTCCCGTTGACGGGCGCTAGATTGAGTAAGGTTTGACCACATTTGAACTCTCACCAGTTAGAGGTATATTGGAAGAATCAAGAACGGGGAAAAATCAAGAATTCCCCACAATTAACGGAGGGGATCTCGCTATTCAATCTGAGAGGACCCGTCCCTGACCCTCCCCAAAACACAGGGGAAGGGGTTAGAGACTCTTAAAAATAGTCCCGTTTTGATGGATAATCCAGAGATTCTTCCCGTTCTCTTCTTACTTTGTCTCGATCTTTTCTCGTTTAGCTGTCTTTGTCATCTTCTTCGAGACGGATTATATCTTCGTCCCCCAGAAATTCTCCATTTTGCACTTCGATTAAGACGAGGGGAATCACCCCCGGGTTTTCCAGGCGATGGGGGGTACAGACGGGAACGTAGCTAGACTGGTTTTGAATCAGCAGGGATTCACTGTCGCCACAGACGATTTTGGCAGTACCGGAGACGACGATCCAATGTTCACTCCGGTGATAATGAATTTGGGTTTTCATCCGATGTCCGGGTTTGACTTCGACTCGGGAGATGCGATACCGTTCTCCGGTTTCTAAGACGGTGGCGGTTCCCCAAAATCTCTCTTCGGTATGAAGTCCGCTATCGGAGGTGTTCACGGGTTCTAATTCGGTGGGGTTTTTGGTTTCTGTCATGGATTTATATTTCCTTGAGATTCAAGTGGATTGAGATGCGCCAGATGGCCGATCGCCCTAAACAAATATAACGGTTCCCCCAGTGATGAGATTCCGATTCCCGAATTCATCTGTCCTCTGGGGGGTATATTATAATTCCGGACTAAATCTGGGGTCGTTTTCCAACTGTTTCAGGACTTGTTTAATATCCTGAGTGCGGTCTTTTTTGACAATCAAGGTGACATTGCGATCGCGCACAATGACGATATCCTCTAATCCAATGGTGACGATACGCTCATCGTCGCTACTCGCATAGAGAATTGCGCCACTGGTGTCGAGTCCGATATGGTTCGCGAGTTCCACATTGGTTTTGTCGCCCTTGAGGAGTCGTTCCAATGCGTTCCAGTCGCCTAAATCATCCCACCCAAACGCAGCAGGAATCACATAAGCTAACTGAGTTTTTTCCATTAACGCATAATCGATACTCTTTTTGGGGAGTTCAGCATAGGCCTCTACCCCTTTTTGGGCTAGGGGTTCAAAAATCTCTGGAGCATGGGTTTTTAGCTCCTCAATGACCACTCCAGCGCGAAAAATAAACATTCCGCTATTCCAGGTATAGCGGCCTGTAGCGATAAATTCCTCGGCTTTGGGTCGATCGGGTTTTTCTGTAAAGCGGCTGACCCGGTAGGCGTTTAATCCCTGGTAAGGGGCGACTAACTCGCCTTGTTCGATATAACCGTAGCCTGTGGAGGGTTCTGTGGGTTCAATTCCCAGGGTGACGATCGCGGGTTTTTCCGTTGCCAGTTGACTCGCTGCCGCTAGGGTTTTTCCGTAGGCATCCTCATCAGCAATCCAATGATCTGCCGGGAAAAATCCCACCACTGCCTCGGGACCTTCCCGACGCTCAATTTCGATCGCCGCCCATGCCACCGCAGGGGCTGTATCCCGTCCCTGGGGTTCAATCAGAATATTTTTTTCCGGGAGGTGGGGTAACTGTTCCTTGATGCCATCAGCAATCTGGGCATTGGTAACCACCCACAATCCGTCCCAACCTCCGGCGACAGATAGCAACCGATTGGCGGTGGCTTGGAGTAGACTGACGCCAGTGCCATCTAAACTTAGAAACTGCTTGGGTCGCGATCGGCGACTCAGGGGCCAAAAGCGTTCCCCTTTCCCCCCGGCCAGAATTACGGGTATCATGGACAATTTTTCTTAACGGTTATTATGGTTTGCCTTATTATAACCGCTCAGGCTGGGGGCTTCGCGAACAGATGGCTAATGCTGTAAAAAGTCACCCGATTAGCCCACTTGTAACAGTTCTTCTAACATCAGACTCTCCAACACCGAGTTGCCTACCTGTAACTGAGACTTTGCCGCCTCACTTAACTGTAACTGTCTGCGGGATTCCTGGTGAAAATCTGGCCCTTCCTCAAATCCACTGGCTTTTAATTTCTGTACCGCCAAAGCACAAGCTTCCGCCTTTAAATCCAGTTCTGGCATCAGCAATAATGAATTCTGAACTAACCATCGACAAGCATCGGGATCAACTTCTGCCAGTTCATAAGTTGCTTCTTTCAACACTTCTTCGATCGCTTTAGGGGTCGGTAACACCTTCAAAAAGTTTTTCACAGCAATTACTAACGCAGGATTCCTCGCCTTGAAAACATCGAGGGCTACTTCTGTATGTAGCCGTTCCTTCCGGTCACTTTTGACACTTTTTAAAGAAGACATGAATACCGTCCTATCCTTTGCCACACAAGGGGTAAGGTTTTGTAACATAGCTAATCGATGGGGTTTTTATAAACGATCCGGTAAATTTAAGTCAATCCCACTCTAAAAGAGATGGCAGGGGCGGGGGAGTCTTCACCGTTGGGGTCCTCTGCCCCGAAGCCGTGGGAACTCCGGAAAGGCCAAAGGCTTTAAAATTGGGCTAGAGTGGCATTGATGATGAATTCACCTACTGTGAGCTTTTTTACAAAAACAAAGTGAAGTATTTGTGAAGGGTCCCGGAACCTTCAAATCCCGCAAGGGGTTGGGGAGTTATTGCGTTTTGTTAACACGCCCTAACAATTCACGAGTAATTCACAATCTCTGCTTAGGGTGTAGGTCAATGACTGAATCAGCTCATTCCCCGGGACACCCCTGATGGTCTGAAGTTTACCGGAAATTTTCTCGGGACGGGTCGGAATTTAGCTTAAACGGTTGTTGGTTTCCATCAAAAGCATGAACTGGGGGTTACATTATGAGTTCTTGTCCTTGTTGCTCTTATCAACTCTTGCGCCACATTCGCAATAGTCAGGTTGATTGGTTTTGTCAACATTGTTGGCAATTCATGCCCGATTTTTCTACTTCCCTCCGTTCCTCCCAGAGCCTGAGTCACTTCCATAATCAAGTAGACTTGGTTACTACTCAGCCCGGATGGAATCGCGAACCCGATCGCCATCCCCATCCGATTAATTTATCAGACTCCTTGCGATTTAAGAATGCCAAACCAAACCGGGAGAAAACTCAACTCGTTGCTTCCCCGACAACTCAACTGTTGAACCCGGAGAAAACTCGACTGTTGGTTGGAACTGGGGAAATTTCATAAAGAACTGCCTTTACGGATCCTTAAGGGTGGCGATCGCCTTCCCGGTCAGGGTCAGGCGCATTAAATCAACTTTGCCCTCTACTTCATTTATCTTTATTGATAAAACACCCAATATTTATTCACTCCATTGCAAAATTTTTCGGACATCATGGGCTAAATTTTCCGCCTTAAATGGCTTAAGAATGGCCCCAGCCCCCCCTAATTCAATTAGTTCTTTTTGTTCGCGAATTTGAGCCTTAGCCGTTAACCAAATTGTGGGAATCTGTTCCGTAGCCGCATTGCTTTTTAATTCCCGAAATGTACTGGGTCCATCCATCTCCGGCATCATGACATCCAGTAAAATGGCGTCGGGACGTTCAGATTGAGCTAAAGCAATCCCTTCCCGACCAGAACTGGCGGTGAATACCTCCCATCCAGCCACTACTTCCAAGGAAAATTGGATGATTTCCCGTAAGCCATCTTCATCATCAATGACTAAAATTCGTTTGTTCATGGTTGGCCTCATCTGGAGAAGTTTCCGGGGTCATTTCAGGTAAGGTAAAATAAAAGGTACTGCCTTCATTGAGAACGCTTTCCACCCAAATTCTACCGCCATGTTGCTGGATGATACTGCGACAAATCGCTAATCCTAATCCGGTGCCTCCTTTTTTCCGGGAATCCGATGCATCAACTTGATGGAATCGTTCAAAAATACTTTCCATTTTATTTTCGGGAATGCCCCGACCTTGATCTTGAACCGCAAATAAAATCAGGGATGGCGAGGGGTCGGCATCGAGTTTTCCCAGAGGGTGATGAGCAAGGGATCTCCCTTGTACGCAAATCCCAACGGTAGAAGCTGGGGGGGAAAATTTGATGGCATTGCTTAAGAGATTAGTCAGGACTTGAATGATGCGATCGCCATCAATCCATAACTCCAAACTGGGGTCGCATTCCACCTGAAAATTGACCTCGGCTCGATTTGCCATAACTTGCATGGTCTCGATCGCCTTTTCAATCAAGTCCCGGGGAGAGTACCGTTCCTTGACCAGGGCAATTTTTCCTGAAGTTAACCGTTCGAGATCTAGAATATCATTGACCAAGCGCACCAGGCGATCGGCACTTTCTGCGGCGATCGCCATCACCCGTTGCCCCTTCTCTCCCACGGGGTCAATCAACCCGCTAGAAATCAAATTCAAGGCCCCGTGAATCGAAGCTAACGGGGTGCGAAGTTCATGACTCACCACGGAAATAAACTCATCCTTCATCCGTTCGATCTCATCGCGTTCCGTAATATCCTCCCCAATACTCAGCGTCCCAATTTCCACCCCACGCAAATCGTGCAACACCGTATTATTCCAAGCAATAATTTTCTCCTGTCCAGACTGGGTAAGAATAATACTCTGAGGATGAGAATAAAAATCTGGGGTTCGCAACTCCTCTAACAGTTCCGAATGCCTACGCTGCTGATGCGTCGGAATAAACAACTCAAACCAATCCTTACCCTGAATTTCTGAAAGCGCATACCCCACCAACTCCAGGAAAAACGGATTGGCATATTCAATCCCACCCCGGCGATCGAGTCCCACCACCGCTAACTGCACCGTTTCCAACAACCTGCGCCAGCGTCGTTCCGATTCGCGGACTGTTGCTTCGATTTCCTTTTGTTTCGTAATATCGCGGGCAATACTAGAGAACATCGTCACCGCCCCATCGCGAGATTTATGGGCGATAATCAACTCCGAAAGGGTGATTTCCGCCCCATCGGGAGTCACCAGGGCAGTTTCGCCAATCCAAGTCCCCTCGGCGATCGCCGTGGGAATGCCCTCATTTTGAATGATGTCATTGGCAGACCCGGTATGAGACCGGAAAATCTGAAACGTTTCTAAGGGGCTCTCCAGGGGGACCCCAAGAACCGTGCGCGCCGCCTTGTTTAAATAGAAAACCGTCCCATCCACACTCGCCGACAGGATAAAATCTGGAGTCGCCTCCAGAATCTCGATTAACTTCGCCCGTTCCGCTTCCGCCCGTTTGCGATCGGTAATGTCCCGCAAACACAAGGTAAACACCTGTTCCCCGGCAATTTCCACTTCAGAAATGGAGACTTCTGCGGGAAACTCCCTCCCATCTTGGCGCAACCCAATAATTTCCCCAGACTGGTTCATCATCTGGGCGAGATTGGCAGAGCATCCCCCTCCACTCACCGCAGATTCCCCGGTCCTATCTAAGCACAACGGCAATAATTTCTCCAAAGGTTGCCCCAGCAATTGAGCCGCACTATAGCCAAAAATCCGCTCTGCGGCTTGATTAAATAAAGTAATGTGTTGATTGCTATCAATGGAGATAATCGCATCCCCAGCCAATTCCAGAATCGCCGCAATCCGAGCTCGGGACGAGTGCAACTCCTCCCGGGCGCGTTTGCTGGCGGTGATATCTTGAATCTGGGCAATTAAATAAAGGGGCCGTTCTCGGGAATCCCGGACTAAGGATGCACTCAACTGAACCCAAACCACCTGTCCTTGTTTGTGGCAGTAGCGCTTCTCCGTCTGATAGGAGGGAATCTCCCCGGCGAGTAAGTCTTGGAGGGGCTGTAAATCCGTATCTCGATCCTCGGGATGGGTGACCTCGTGAAATGTTTTTTCCAGCAATTCCCCTTCGTCATAGCCGAGAATCTCGCATAAGGCGCGATTGACTTTTAACCAATGACCATCGGGGGCCACCAGTGCCATGCCAATGGTGGCATAGTCAAAGGCATTACGGAACCGCGCTTCACTGGAATGTAAGGCGGATAAGGCTTCGGTGCGATCGCTGACATCCAGGACCAGGGACAAGACGGAAATTAACTCGCCGGTTGGGGCGAACATGGCGGAATAATACCATTCACAATCAATCACCCGTCCGTCTTTGGTGTAGTTGCGATTACAGCAAACCGTTCGCGGTTGTTGTCCAGAAATCAGCAGATTTCGACGCTGGGTAACCGCTTCCATGTCTGCTTCGTAAATCAAGGCATAGTCCATATCGGATTTGCCAAAGACTTCCTCCGCGTGCCAACCAAAGATTTTTTCCGCTTGGGCGGACCAATTTAAAATTCGCCATTCCCGGTTCCATTCGATGACCGCCAGGGGGGTATTTTCCACATGGAACTGCAAGCGCTGATAGGCGCGTTGTAAGACTTGTTCAACGCGCTGGCGGTGTTGAAGTTCGTTTTCTAGGCGTTCGTTGGCTTTGCGTAGTTGTTCCGTGCGTGCGCGGACCTGGCTTTCTAGGTCCTGTTTGGCTTGTTGTAAGGCTTGTTGTGAGCGTTTGCGTTCGGTGGTGTCTCGGAAAAAAATCGAGAGTCCATCTTTGGCGGGGTAGATGTAGTTTTCAAACCAGCAATCGTAGGGGGGATAATATTCTTCCAGGTAAATGGAGGTTTGTTGCTCTAGGGCTTGCTTGCAGGCTTGATAAAATTGCAGTCGGGTGACTTTGGGAATTTCGGTAAATATTTTTTGGCCGATCAGGTCTTCGCGAGGTTTTTGCAGGAGTTGGGCGGCTTTTTGGTTGACGTAGGTGTACTGTCCCTGGGTATCGAGGGCGATAAAGCCGTCGGTAATGCTTTCGAGGATGTTGGAGAGTTGCTCTCCGGCGAGTTGGGCGGCGGTATGGGCGACTCGTTCGGTGGCGAGGAGTTGTTGGATTTGGAGTTCGGCCCGTTTGCGATCGGTGATATCCATGACGATGCCGAGGGTTCCCAGGGGTTTGCCGGTGGGGTCCCAGAAGGCGTTGCCCCGGGCTTTGAGCCAGTGAATGGAGCGATCGCCCCAGATAACGCGATATTCGAGTTCAAAGGGTTGCCCACTATTGATGGCTTCTTCTACGGTTTCATAGACTAGGGTGCGGTCCTGGGGATGAATGCAGGCTTCAAAGGTGGTGTAGCTGTTGTCAAAGGTTTCCGGGTCGATGCCGAAGAGGTGGAGGCATTCGAGGGAACAGGTCACCCGGATGCGATCGCTTCCGGTGCGATCGGCGCAAATTTCCCATTGCCAAGTTCCCATGTTGGACGCTTGCAAGGCGAGGCGCAATTTTTCTTCACTCCCTCGGCGTGCGGATTCAGCAGCGGCGTGTTCCTGCTGACGGCGCAGGGCGATGATGCCGTAGGCGAGGTCATGGGTGAGCTGAATGAGTAACTGCACTTCGTCGGGATCGAAGGCATCGGGCTGGGTGGCCCGAAGATTCAGGGTACCCAATAGCTGTCCTTCATTGAACAGGGGCAGGGCGATCGCTGAAGTATAATAGCCCTCCCAGAGGGGCCGTCGCCCGGTGGCGTTCTCGGTCTCGGGGTAGGGATGTTGAGCTCTGAGCGATCCACTCGTCGGCATCAAGGGGGCTAGGGGGACGAAGGTCGATTCGGACCCGAGGATTTGGCCGGACTGGAGTGATTCTTCCAGGTTCTCTCCCGCTTGGGCCACGGGGATGATCCGGTTGGGGTCATCTTCCGCCACATATCCCACCCAGGCGGATTCATAACCCCCGATGGCGGTAATCATTTCGCAGATTTGCTGCAAGACGTCGAGTTCTTGTTTGCCGTGAATCATGATGTGATTGCCTGCACTCAAGGCGCTCAGGGCGCGTTTTTGCTGGCGCAATTGGGTTTCGACGCTCACCCGTTGGTCAATATTGACCAGGGTTCCCACGGCCCGGACGGCTTCATGGCGATCGCTGTAGAAAAATTTACCCTGACTTTCGATCCAATGGGTACTGCGATCGGGCCATATAACCCGAAATTTCAGGTGATAATTTCCACAGCCTTGATACCCGTTCTCCAGGGTTTCGGTAATTGCACCTCGGTCATCGGGATGAATGCAGGCGAGGAACTCGGCAAAACTGCCGTTAAAACTGCCGGAATCTCGACCCCATAACAGTTCATAGCCCGGGGTTCCCGTGATGCGATCGCGGGGAATATCCCATTCACAAATTGCCATTTGTGCCACATCCAACGCCAACGTCAGCCATTCCTCTGGGTTCCGCAACCCCTCGGTTCCATCATCCCCCGGTCCGTCATCCGGACTCCTGGTTAAGGCATTTTCGCTTCTAGGATTGGATTTTGGACGGTGAATTTCCTGCCAGCGAAGTTTTGCCCGGTTCAGTTTTTGGTCCCGTTCTTCAATTTCCCGGATTAATTCTTGCCTCGATGGGTTAGCCCAATTTTTATGACTCATCTTTCCATCCCTGTGATCATCAGCAACCGACGATTTCCCCCGCTTATGTTCCCCTCTCACATGGATTTTTCGTTCCGTTCTCCTGGGCTGTCCGGTGTCCCCAGCACTCCGGGTCTCTCCTTACAGAGAATCGAGTTCCGGTTTTTCTCGATCGCCGGTTTGGTTGTTGGTCCGAAAATTGCGAGAGGTTCTCCTCCGTCATTAAATCCATTATTAGCCAATTTCGCCTCTTCCTGAAGAAGTGCGAACCGTTTATGCCCTGGGTTGATATCCTCTGTGCTTTGTCTGGGCCATCCCCAATGGGTTTAGACCTTGTGCTAAATCCAGTTCCTGGGCTCGGTCCCATCTCCCTCCCGGTCGATTCCCCCACCCCATTCAGCAATTAAATGAGTGAGGCTCATCTTTGTAACCGTTGAATGGGATTGGCTTCGGCAACTAATTCTCAATCATTCGGGAAATAAAATGAGGAATTTGTCCGTTTCACTGGGCTTGAATAGTAAAATTCAACCCATCTTTCCCGATTACTTATCCAGATTTGGACAAAATTAGCAATGAAACCTCCGGGTTTTCCAGGTCAGGACTCCTGGATTTTGCTGCTAATATCCTGGGGGATGGAGCATCGGTTTCTTGGAAAATTTTTCTAATTGGCCTCATTCAAAAGAGGTAAAATAAAATTTTTAGGCTTATTTAATTATACCATTCCTCCCCCCTGCAAAAAACAATTAACAAAAATTTACATCCCCCCAGAGAGAATTCCCTATTCCCCGGGAGGATTCCCCGCTTATCCGGCGGTCCTGACTCACAATCCTGCGATTATTCCCTGGCTAAATCCCCGGGAATAATCGCCGGCTCTTTTCCCCGGTTCCCCTGAAGGAAAATTGCCGAATTTTCCCGATTCAGCCCCTTAAAACGCGCTTTATAATAGAAGATCTAAAGCCTTTCCCTTGTAAAAACCCCCTTAAAAACCTGTGTTAGAATTCATAGAACTCTATAACAATTTACCCATTCCTCCGCAAAAGCCGAAGAAAAAATCATCCCTATCAAAACGCAATCGTCCCAATCGCGCCTCGAAAATTTCGATTCCTCCGTTACCGTTAACCCTGCGATTGGCGAGGTTACTATTGGGGAGTTTTACCCTGGTGTTGATGGCGAGTCTCTCCCTCACCCTGGGGGCGATCGTCGCGGTGTTCGATGCCAAAGTTACGGATACAGTCCCGGATTGGGGACAACCTTTGGCACAAACCGATTCCCCCCTGCCTTCCCGGCGATTATCTCGAACCCTGAACCTGTTGGTTCTGGGGATTGAGGGGGGTGTCACTCCCACACCGGACGGTCAATCCAGTTTACCGCAACCCGCTGAAACTCTGTGGTTAATGCAGTTCGACCCGGCTCAAAATGCCGTGAGTGTGTTGTTGATTCCCCCTCAAACTCGGGTGCAAATCCCCGATCGCGGACGTAATCCAGTCGCCAATGCTCACAGCATAGGCGGGGTGACCCTTACCTCCCGAGTGCTCAGTCAAACCCTCAACGCTATCCCCATTGACCGTTATATTCGCGCTGATGCTGCCACCTTTCGCAGCTTCATCGACTTGCTAGATGGGGTAGAATTATTTGTGCCGGAGTCCCTCTCCTATCAGGATTCCACCCAAGGGATTGCGGTTAATTTACAACCGGGTTGGCAAACTCTCAAAGGGGAAGAAACCCTCGGTTTTGCTCGCTTCCAGAAAAATGAAGCCGATCGCAGTGGCATCCACCGACAGCAAATGATTCTGCAATCTGTCGGCGATCGCCTTGCCAGTCCCACTCTCGGGTCCCAATTGCCGCGCATCGTGCAACTGATGCACGAATATATCGATACCAATCTCACCCGGGAAGAACTTTTCGGGTTAGTGACCCTCCTGCAACAGCGACCCTCCGATGGGTTGAAGATGGTCCTACTTCCGGGGGAATTTACCACCACGCGATCGGTCCGTATTCCCTATTGGAATATCGATACAACCGGACGCGATCGGGTCCTTTATCACTATTTTGACCGGGAACTCAACCCCGGAACCCAACGCGATCGCGCTCCCACTCCCCAATCTCCTCAAACCCTAAAAATTGCCCTGCAAAATGCTTCGGGCAATCCCTTAATTTTGGGCCAAATCTTAGCCGAATTAAAATCCCGAGGATATCGCAATGTTTACCCCATTTCCGACTGGCCCGACCCTCAACGTCACACTCAAATTATTATCCAATCTGGAGATATCCCTGCTGCCACTGCTCTACAGATTCTCTTACCCACTGCCAAACTTCAATCGAGTTCATTAGGGGACTTAGAGTCAGAAATTACTATTAGAATTGGAGAAGATGCTATGGATTGGAAGAATTTATATGGGACCCCATGAAATTTATCCTCTAACTTTTTAGGAATCAAAAAATTATGTTAAAACGCCTCTTTATCCTGACCATCGCCGTACTTTTAGCCTGCCTCTGGATTCTCCTCTTTGCCAAAGAAGCGATCGGTCTCACGTCCCTCATCACCACTCCCGCCATTTCTTAAGTTGGTAGTAACGAATTCAGTCGTTATCCGACGATGTTCGCGCCCACGACTTGCTGTAGGTTCTTAAGTTCAAAGTCAACCTAAAACAAAAGCGAGGGTCTAAACCCCCGCCCGTTGTTGCTAGTAAAATCTCTTGATGAAGACGACCCTGAAACCGAATCGCCTGTCATAATACCCAACTAAATTTACCGACAATTTTACTTAAAACAAACTGGAACAGAACAGGCTGTGGGAACGGCTAAGACTTGAAAACTTCCGTTTTATCCTGAATCCTTTTAGGCGGTATGTCTCCACCCTTCGGAAACTGAAGTAAAGGCGGTGAAGACATCCCAGTTTAGAATATCTTGGAATAAGGATTGATAACCTGCTACATTGGGATGGAGACCATCCTCGGATAAATGGGCTTGCCTCCAGGCTTCACCGCGATCGCACCATAACTCAAATAAGTCTAAATAGGGAATTTGCCTCTGTTCGCACCCTTGTCTAGTTACTTCTTTGTAGCGATATTGGTCCGCATGGTTAAAATAAAGGCAATCGGAAAAAGGCATCTGAGTCTCATTCACTGGGACCATGCCGACGAAAAAGACGGGACAGAGGGCTTGGGAGCAATCCAGAAGTTGGGCAATCTCTGTCGTAAAGGTGTTAAAGTCAGTGAAATTGCGTCCATTGGCTCGTCCTAAGCGGGCGGAATCATTGACGCCAACGGAGAGAATGATGGCATCAGGGACGCGATTTTTCAGTTCTCCGCGATAGCGAAACTCGTTTTCGAGTCGTTCCAAGACTTGACAAACGCGATCGCCTCGGACGCCAAGATTGTACAGTACAGGACCCGCGCTTGAGGGCATCATCCACTCCCGTCTCAGTCGTTCGACCCAACCCCCTCCAACGGGATCGCCGAATCCATAAACGAGACTGTCTCCGAGGGCTACTATTTTCATAGGATGCACGGTTGCACGATAGGAACGGTTAGAGGATGCGGCTAAAACTTGCATAATGCGATGGGACCTCGTACTTATAAAATCTTAACACATCGATAACAATCTACATCATTGGCTAAAATTAACATAATTACCTAAAGGTACAGAATCATGAATAGTGGATCGGGCAATCCAGAAAAAAGTAAGCGTTCTAGCTTCACTTCAACAGACAAAATTGAAAGTTTTTCCCGGCGAGCATTGTTTGCCCCCCACAAACGGGCGACGATTGATACAGAGCATTTGATGCGCCGCGCTGAGGACCTGGTGAGTGCCGCCTCCAATCGCTATCGGATTACCGTCCAAGTCGCGAATCGTGCCAAGCGTCGCCGCTATGAAGATTTCGACAGCATGGAAGAACCGACAATGAAACCCGTGATTCGGGCGATCGTCGAAATGTCTGATGAACTGGCACAACCGGAAATCATCGGCGATTAATTAACGCTTGGGAGGGGAAATTGGGCTCGGTGGCAGGAAGAGGAACGATGATGCAAGGGCAGCGCAAAGGGCAAGCGATCGCCGCGATCGCGGTCGGTTTAACCCTAGGTCTATCTTTAGGAATACCTCCCCAGGGGGATTTACCTGAAATTTTGCCTAGGGCCGTCGCCCAAGAGGTTTCACCCCCTCAACGGCGACAACGGGTAGACCCCCGGCAACTGTGGCAGCAAGTCTATGAACGCCTGCCCGATTTCCCCTTAGCAAATCATTACATCAGCATCGAGACGGGAGAGGTGGACCCCAATAACACCCTGGCGAGTCGGTTGATTTCCTATCACCTCTATGTCAAAAATCGTCTGCCGATGTTTCGTCTGGATTGGAAACTAACCCTAGCAGACTATCTGGGGGTTCTGGAGGAACTCGACGAGACTACCTATCCCGGGAATGGGCTCTTGCAAGAGAATCCGATGGGAGGCGATCGCGAAATCCTCTCCCAACTCAACCGCCAACAACGGGATGAGTTAATCGAGGTGCTCGTCACCCTGTTTAATCCCAACTACTACAACATCCAAGGGCCAACCCGAGAGACAACTCCCCAGGCAACTCCTACCTCCCCCAGAACTCCAGCAGGACCTCCACCCTTGCCGGAATCCGGGGATGCGGATTTATTGAGATTGTAGAGGAGTGGTGGGTTGATGTCTCCTGAAACCATTCCTAACGCAGAACGACGGATTAAAAGTGGTGCCGGATGGCGCATTGGATGGGACCCTCAAGGGGAACCCTATCAGGGTTTAGTGGGGGGAGAGGACTGGGCGATCGAACTTACCGAAGGCGAGTTCAATGACTTTTGCCGATTATTGGCGCAATTGGCAACGACGATGACGCAAATGGCATCGGAGTTGATGGACTCAGAACGAATCACCTGTGAAGCGGAAAGCGATATCTTGTGGATGGAGGTGGAAGGCTATCCCCATGCCTATCTTCTTCATGTTATCCTCAGTACAGGACGGCGCTGCGAGTTCAGTTGGCCTGCCTCCGCAGTCCCCGGACTGGTCGAGGCGGCAAGGGTGTTAAAAATTTTTTAATTTCCCTCTTGCGTCCATAAAAAGTTCATGCTAAGATAGTAAAGCGTCGTCGGGGCGTAGCGCAGCTTGGTAGCGCACTACCTTGGGGTGGTAGGGGTCGTGGGTTCGAATCCCGCCGCTCCGACTTGAGAAGCCTAAAACCGAGTTCCGGTTTTAGATAATCAACAGCATAAAAAGAACGTCGAGTCTTCTACAGAGTAGAGATTCGGCGTTCTTTGATTTTGCGGCAATAGCTCACCTAAAAAGAGCAAAGAGGAAAGAGAAAAACTGGGAATTGCCAAAATGAA
The DNA here is from genome assembly GCA_025370845.1 of Laspinema palackyanum D2a. Classification (GTDB taxonomy): domain Bacteria; phylum Cyanobacteriota; class Cyanobacteriia; order Cyanobacteriales; family Laspinemataceae; genus Laspinema. Next base: position 139,044 of record JAMXFF010000016.1, read on the forward strand.
AGCACACAAAATGAACTTGACGATGATAGGATAGTCGCTTGCCCATTTGAACCGCGTTTGGAATTCCCAGCAGTTTCTGGATGTTAGGTTATTTTTAGTTTATTCTGGGGGAACAGTCTGGGCTTCTATCTAAAGCAGGGAATAATTGTTAACTTGCCCGGTAGGGATGAATACATTTTTAGATGAACAACAGCTCAAAATAGACCCAATAATTCAGGCAGTTTTTCGCCCAAATAGTTGGGAATTTTACTTGGGTATCCCGAAGAGAGACGGGCCCGAGCAATAGAATTTTTTCATTCCCAATCAATAGAGCAGTTCCTGGAATCCGGATTCCAGGAACCGCTCTATTCAGGGAGGGGTAATTTATCAATTCAACGAAGCCAAAGCTCAAATCAGTTAGAGAGTATGAGGGCAAAATTGCTCGCTCCCTCGGGCTAAATTTTCCGTTTCTTGTTTAAGATGATTCCATAACCGCTTGATTTCCTGAGAACTTTCAAATCTCGATAGTTCTCCTTTCATTTCTAATTCTCGGATAACTGAAACTTGTTGACCAAATTTTCGTAAATTAGCCTGACCAACCATCAGTTCGGGAAGAAAGTTATACTCAGAAATCGGAGGGTTAGATTTAGCACCGTGCAATTGTTCGCGATATTCAGGAGTTCTACTCATAACGTCCTTAAAGGGTCAAATGACGGGGTGATGCGAGGGGGAAATTAATAAGTTTTTTAATCAATTCAGTCTTGGCAGTTGAGGAGATCGCGCCGCTTGAGGAACGCAACAATGTCTCGGCAAGCGTTGAGATTCCATCTTAGGGAATGACATTGAGATGGGTGGATCTAACTGGGTTAATTGTGGGGCGTAGGAACAGAAAGAAGGATTTTTCATCATAAATAAAGAGCAGAGATTGATAAAGAGGAAAGATTGTAAGGGCCAAATAAAACCCGAAAATTTAAGTTTAAAAAAGCCAGATCTACCCTTTCTTCCAGAAATTCGTAGGTCCGCTTTTGGGTTTTCATATTGGGATAGTATCCTATTTTAGGGTAATCCTTCTTCTACCCAAAGGATGGTCTTGATTGTAAAGTTGCATTGTAAGAACAAATACAGCCAGCCCGGGATTCCTCCCACGGCAAGACTGGAGTGAGTGAACCGCAGTGGATGTACCGCCATAAATGGCGCAAACCGTTACAGAACAAGGGGAAAATCGGTGTAGATTCTGCGATTTTGAGGATTGGGGGACCATCGGGGATGGAGAGAGCAAAATGGGGGAATACCAGGCCCTTTGAGATCCGGAAGCTTCTCAGCACAATAAAATAGGAAAGAGAAATTACGACGGGAGGTTAGCGCGAAGATGGTCAGGGAAATTTGGCAAAGCCTGAGAGGGTTATTGGGAGAACAACGCAGCAGTCCAGAACTCCAAGAACCCGAAGGATCGGCTTCGTCACTGCCGCCGCTGGAAGATGAGGATTATGAATTGCTCTTTACCCAGATTGTGGAAGGGTTGCGCCTGGGTTGGGACCGCGATCGCGTCCAAGAATTCTTAGGGGCGCTCAGTTGGCGTGGGGATCTGCACTTGTGGGCGGATTGGTTGCAACGCTTTGGCGATCGCCTCCAAGCGCAGGAAAATCCGAACCCCGAATGGGGAGTGCGTCTCGTCCAGTTGGGACGCCTAGGCTGTGGCGAATTCAGTCAAGTGGCCCTGAACATTGGGACCGGGTTAATGCAGCGCCAAATGCCTGCGCCTCCACCCCCACCAGCGGCCCCTACTCCGCCCCAAGATGCCCAAGCTTGGTTTGGGGAAGGAAATGTCAAACTGAATGCGGGAGATTGGCCCGGGGCGATCGCTGCCTATCGCGAAGCGGTGCAACTCAAACCCGATTATTTGGAAGGTTGGAGTAATTTGGGGGCGGTGCTGTTTTATTCTCAACAATATGCAGAAGCCTTGGAAGTGTTCGATCGCGCCTTGGCCCTGCAAAGTGAAAATGCCAGTTTATGGTTTAATCGCGGCTTTACTCTTTCTTTATTAAATCGTCCCTCTGAGGCGATTGATGCCTATGAAAAAGCCCTGCAACTTCAGCCGGATTTGGTAGTCGCATGGCAAAATCGCGGGGTAGATTTAATGCATTTGGAACAGCATCAAGAAGCGGTGCGCTGTTTTGAGCAGGCGATTCAACTCAAGCCTGATTTTGGCGAAGCCTGGAATAGTCGGGGGAATGCGTTATTCAAATTGAACCGCTATGAAGATGCGGTGACCAGTTACGATCGCGCTATAGAATTGCAAAGCGATCGAGCTGAAGCCTGGTTTAATCGGGGATTAGCCTTAGCAGCAAATAGCCAACCGGAAGAGGCGATCGCATCGTTTGATCGGGTGATTTCTTTGCAACCCAATAACTTTGAAGCTTGGGTGAATCGAGGTTTAACCCTAATGAGTAACCAACAATTTTTAGAGGCGATCGCATCGTTTGATCGGGCGATCGAAATCAATCCCAGCGACTCCCCGGCGATCGCCTATCGCCAACAAGCTCAGGACCTCCTCGAAAAAAGCGCTTCTTAACCCCAAGGTGAAGGAGGCGACTGGCCTCCTTTTCAGCTATTTCCCCAAAATCATCCAGGGACGACTCCGGGCGATAAATTTTCTCAATTACCCCAACTTTTTTGACCTTCATAATGGCAAGCATTGATAAAACATATCCTCGTTTCTTGCATTTTTAGTCCATTAGGCGGTAAGAATAAGAAATCAATCTCATCCAGAAAAAAAGGATTTTATCATGACTATTTGGGTAAACGAACAAATCGATCCATCGGGACTGGTTTATGCTTGCATTGCCTGTTGCGATGAAACCCAAGCACAATCCTGTCACGACTCCTTTCTAAAAAACCTCTCCGAGGAACAAAAAACCAGAGGTTGGACTGTCAAAATGCGAACCGTAGACTCCTGGGAGGAGGTCCCGGTGAGTGCGTTGAAATTGGCATAAGGGAGGATGGGGAGGAGGTTCGTAGTAACGACTTCAGTCGTTCTTCTCCGGTGTTCGTAGTAACGACTTCAGTCGTTCTTCTCCGGTGTTCGTAGTAACGACTTCAGTCGTTCTTCTCCGGTGTTCGTA
>JAMXFF010000117.1 GCA_025370845.1 Laspinema palackyanum D2a
TACTAGAACAAATATCGCGCAAAGCAACTAATCCACATCGATTAGTACAAAGGGCCTTCTTAGTCTTGTTGGCGGCTGATGGAATTAATAACTGCGAAATTTCTGACCAATTGCAAATGAACCGGAATCAAGTCCGTATGTGGCGCTCCCGATGGGCTGATGCCTCAGCTACACTAGAGATAGCAGAAACCACAGAAATTAGCGATAAAAAATTAATTCAACTGATTGTAGATGTTTTAAGCGATCAACCCCGTCCAGGTAAGCCCCCCACATTTACGGTAGATAATATTGTACAAATTGTGGCAGTTGCCTGTGAACATCCATCCCAAAGTCAGCGCCCAATCAATGAATGGACCCACAGAGAACTGGCATCCGAAGTTGTTAAAAGAGGAATAGTCAAAGAAATTTCCCGCTATAGTGTGGGTCGTTTTTTAAAATGAGGCGGATCTTCAACCTCACCGCTCTCGATACTGGCTAAATACAACCCCTAAAGATAGAGAAGCATTTCAAGAACAGGTAAAAAACGTTTGTGAACTACACCAGAGTGCATCAGAATTGGCCCAAAACGGAGTGCATTTGATTAGTACCGATGAAATGACGGGGATTCAAGCATTGTCAAGAGCTTACCCGACTAAATCGATGATTCCCGGACAAGTAAAACGGATAGAATTTGAGTACATCCGACATGGAACCGTCAGTTTAATAGCCAATTGGGATATCGCTACGGGACAAGTTATAGAACCCTCTATTGGTCCGAGGCGTACTGAGATAGATTTTGTCAAACATATCGAGCAGACAATTGATACGGACCCCGAAGCAGGGTGGATTTTTATTGTTGACCAACTGAATACTCATCCTCTGTGAATCTTTAGTTCAGTTGGTAGCCGCTCGCTGTCAGATAAATACCGACTTAGGTGTTAAAGGGAAAAAAGGAATTTTGGCCTCAATGAAAACACGCTGATGCTTTTTTAAGCGACCCCACCCATCGAATTCGTTTTGTGTATTTGCCCAAACACACATCCTGGTTAAACCAGATTGA
>JAMXFF010000017.1:0-18764 GCA_025370845.1 Laspinema palackyanum D2a
TAACAGACCGAGGGCTTGACCTCATTTAACTTTCATTTAACTTTGATTTCTTTTCTTTATGCAGTCTTGAGGGTTTATCACTCTCACAGTTTTCCGGGTGCCTATGGCTTCGTGGCCCCACGCCGACTCCTTCCCGAACTCGGACGTGAAACGCGACTGCGGCGAAGATACTTGGAGGGTAGCCTCCTGGGAAAATAGCTCGGTGCCCGGTCAATATTAGACAGAACCCCAATACGAAAGTGTTGGGTTTTTGTGGTTTTAATAGGTTTTATAGCAGTCGCCAGTCCAGTTAGGACGTTAGGTGCAGGCCACGTGAAGAACATTTTCGCTCGCGTCTCGTAAGGTATCAAAATCTTTCAGTTGGTGTCGAATGCGGCTTTTAAGCCAAGACCAACAGCGCTCAATTTTATTGAGGTCTATGGCCCGGGGGACTGTATGTCTTAGCATGGAAGTCTCCAGTCTAATCTTTACGCTTGAGCCACAAATTGATCGTATTACGGCTGATTCCAAAGAGTTCACTGACTTCACTCTTCTTCATCCCGTTGAGTTCAATGGCCTCTATGACCTTCCTCCGTAAGTCCTAGCTGTAAGAATTAGACATGGGTAGCTCACTCGAATTTTGACAACTCCTTTTATTTTACGTCCTAACTGGACTGGCGACTGCTATACGAGCATTAGGAATCGATCCCGACGCATAACACTCCACCCCAGAGCGTTCCCACCTCAAATGCCCCTTCAGCTAAAACTTGTGATTTCCCCATTAGGGGGTTGCAAAAAATAAATCATTCAAACGTTCAACGTCCCCCCTAGACGGGGTTTCTTTAAAGATGACTCAGTAACGGAGTCACTACGAACGTTTTGGAGGTTTTATTTTTTGGAGTTCCCTTAACAGTCTCAGAAACAATCATCAGCAAAGCCGGATTACTTTCAAATCTGGCACTTTTTTGTTTAGGGATGGGTTACCCTTTCAAGTCGTTTGAAACCGGCTAAAATGATACCCATAAAAACAGGATAAAAACACCAAAAATCTATGGCTCAAATTTTACCCCATCAAGAAAATCCGGTAACTTACCCCAGCGAGGACCGGCACTTTTTGGCCCGAACTTATGAGCATATTTTATGCAATTTTTATCACCTTAGATCTGTTGCGACAATACCTCACAGGTCGGCAGGTGACGGTTTTATCAAAGCAGTTTATTTACTATTCTGAAGGGTTTCCTCAAATCCGTCTTGCCCCGGATGTGATGGTGATTTTTAATGTAGAACCCGGGGAACGGGATAATTATAAGCTTTGGGAAGAAGGAGAAGTGCCCTCGGTGATTTTTGAAATGACTTCCTGGGCGAATCGGGGGTATAACCTAGAGTTTAAGAAAGTCATTTATGGACAATTGGAGGTTGAGGAATATTGGGTATTTGACCCGAAGGGAGAATGTATCCCGGAAAAGTTGCAGGTATATCGTTTAAACAAACAGCTTGTTTATGAGCCGATCGCCGATAATTATAGTACAGTCTTGGAGTTGCGGTTGGCCGTAGAAGATAAGCTGATTGCCTTTTATCGCGGGGATACTGGGGAACGGTTACTGATGCCCGATGAGTTGCGTGTGGCATGGCAACAGGAACGGGACCGCGCAGAAGCCCTCGCCGCCCAATTACGGGGGTTAGGGGTCGAAACCGAGGCATAAGTAAGTCTGATCAGGACAAGGCAGATGCCTTGTCCTGATCAGATTAGGTAGCCTTTTGCAAAGCCGGGGCGGAATTAGAATGAGGGGGGAATGCCTCCAAATAAATGGTTCTAATATCCCTTGGCAAGGCGGATTCTAACCGTTGATATCCTTCTTCCAGTAATACCTTTACCTCCCCGGGGGCGATGGTTTCTCCTTCCGCTTGCAGATAGGCCGAAATGCGAGTTTCACTCCAATGAAAGGTCTGGGCCATTAAGACGGTAATCCGCAACAGGGGAGAGAGTAAATCTAAAGCTTGTTCCACATAACACCATAACGGAGGCGGGGAAGTTTGTAAGGAATAGTGGATAGATTCGACCGGAGGTAATTCCGCGTGTTCGATACACCAAGCGGTCATATTAATCAGCCAGGTTTGTAAGGTAAAGGGAGTGGAAGCGCCTTCCTCAAAGCGTAAATCGAGTCCTCGGAGTTCGTGATAGATATGCCGCCAAGTCATGGCAAATAGATAGTCGCCTTGAACGGGGGATTTAGCTTGATGTTGAATCAGGGTATAGACGATGGAACTATAGCGCCCAAAAATGGCGGTGAAGTATTTGCCTTCATCGGGGTGGCGCTGAAATAGGGTCAGCAGTTCGCGATCGCTTCTTTGAAACAAAGACTGCACCAGGGGGTGCTGACATTCAGAAAAAACAGGCGGTTGCATGAGCTCAAACTTCCTTTGAAAACGGGTAAGTTGCATCACCCACAAGGGGGTTAAAGTCCCTGGACCACTCCAGAGGTCTGCGATGGATGTCTGTAATATATCCACAGTTGCGTCAAATTCGCATCCCTAACCCCAACAGAATTAGAACCACCGCCAAGAAACCGGGTTTTTAGGAAAATGGGTCGATAAAGGGGGGAAATATCAATTCAGAAACCCGGTTTCTTGGGTAGGGGACCGAAGTCTAAGAGAATGCTTTGATGAGTTCTGTCCCACTTTGTTACAATTAATTACAATCAGATTGACCTACAATGAAGGGGGTCACCTCCCCGACTAGGCAAGCGATCGCTCGATCTAAACCTTGGTTTACCCTATTGAAAAGTACATGGCTCTAACTGTTAGCGTTCCTCCGATATTAAGCTCGTTGCTGCCATCCCTGCCTCTGGATAGCCTCTTTTCTACCCAGGGGATTATGGTGATGCTACTCGCTGCCTATGGCGTGGCGATGTGGATGTTCCTCACCAGCGCCCCAAAAGTTTACACCATAATGGTTTCAGATTTGGAGACTGCCCGACAGCTTTATGAAGGGCTGCTGGAATTGCCTGCGGCGGAAGTCCCCTTACATTACTACTATAACTACGAGCAAACCCTGGGCGGCACGGGTATTGACCCCCTTTATATGTCTTCCCCAATGGGGTCAACGGCGACTCAAACCATCGCCGGACCCGATGGACTCTGGTATCAATTACAGAAAAATACTCAACTGCACGTTATTTCTGGGGCGAGTTTAGGCAGCAAGAACCGCCAACGCCATGTTGGGTTTGACCATGACTGCCTCGAACAGTTGCTATTGCGGGTGCAGATGAGCGGAGTTAAGTACAAAATCCGGCGAGAAAAGCCCCTAAATTTCTTGGTTAAAGACCGCCAAGGACGGGTGATTGAGATGACTGAGGTCTCGAATTAAGGTTACAAATAATCCGGCGATCGCCCTGAGCCCTGTGCTGGGTTCGCCGGATTTTGCTGCAAGGGAGATTCATTCCGGCTGTTGGTGTAATCTGGTCGAACTCTCGATCGCCTGCTTCCCTTCATTCAGGAGATAATCAAAAAAGGTGCGCGCCACCACGGAGAGTTGTTTGCCACTGGGATAAATGGCATACCACTGTCGCGGAATGGGAAAACCCTCCACATCCAGAATCGTCAGTTGATTTTGCCAACCATCCAGGGTCAAAACATGACGAGACAGCACGGAAATTCCCAATCCTCCGGCGATCGCCTGTTTAATGGCTTCATTACTCCCCAAATCCAGGCGCACCTTCACCGCCACCCCCCGATCTTCAAACATTTTTTGCACCGCTTGCCGAGTCCCCGAACCCGGTTCGCGCATGATAAATGGCTCTCCATTCAACTGTTCAATCGGGATATTTTTCTGGGATGCCAAGGGATGATTCATCGGTGCTAACACCACCAAAGGATTGTCCAGAAACTCATGACACAAGACATCCGGAGTTGCTGGAGGCTGGCTTAAAATATACAGATCATCAAGATTGTCATTGAGCCGTTCCTGCAATCCTTCATGGTTCGTTACCTTGAGGGAGACGTCAATTCCCGGATAGCGTTGACAAAAGGGCCCGAGTAAGCGGGGAATCACATATTTGGCCGTGGTGATCACGCTCAGTTTTAATTGTCCCTGTTTGAGACCTTGTAGATCGGCCACCGTCATTTCAAATTGGGAGAGGCGATCGAAAATGTCTCGACAAGCCCCTAACAACTCTTCCCCGGCTTCGGTCAAATACAGCCGTTTCCCGACTTGTTCAAACAATGGCATTCCCACGGACTTGGCCAACTGTTTCACTTGCATCGAAACCGAGGGTTGCGTTAAAAAGAGTTCTTCAGCAGCACGAGTAAAGCTCTTATGTCGAGCTACGGCTTCAAAGACTCTTAGCTGGTGTAGGGTTGACTGCTTCAATGGCCTTTCTCCTCAGAATAACCCTTCGATATAGACTTGAGTCTATTATATTCATAAATAATTACTCTTTCTGCTTATGGTTTTTCGGGTTAATATAAATTTACATACAAAAAAACTGTATTACTCCCTTCCTGTGGCGTTGCACTAGGAGTCGGTCCTCGGTTGGTTCTGACTGTTGCCATTATTTCGTATTTTTGACAGCCTGCGATCGCCTTTTTCGTGCAACGCTCTTTCTTCCTGCTGCCCACGCTTCCTACTGCTTCTGTCTGCCCAAATTCCCCCTGATTCCGCTGAGTTCACCCTCCCTTGATCGCCCCCCTTAAAAATTCAACTGCTGTGGTCCGCTGGGGTGACGAGACAGAACCCGAAGCGGGAAGGCTCCAACCAACTGAGTACTGAGGCGATCGCCACAACGCCAAATGTTCCACCGGGGGATCCGCATAGAAACTCTCGCACCCAGGTCCCAATAGGGCGGAACTCCAGTGGGTAAAATAATCGTGACTGACTCGGTGGATGGGAAAGGGTGCATATAGGGGGACCCCCCAGCCATCAATGGCAATGAAGGCTTTAATCGGACATTGAAGAGAATATAACCCCCAGGCGGCCCCGATGGCACCAACGACTCCCGCACTAAATCCGATCCAGATTAGGGGTGCAGTGGATGCGGGTCTATTCAAGTCGATCGCCCCACTTTGGTGCAAAAACTGCAAGATTTCTAAAGGCAAATTGGGGCGATCGCAAGGAGGGAGAATGCAAATCTGGGGAGTTCCCCCCGACGAGACTCGGTTCGGCAGCAACGTCGAGACAAAACTCTCCGTCAGTTTCTCCTCGTGAATTCCCGGACAAATAATTAGCACTAGACCCCAACCTTAATTAAACTATAAATTTTTCTTTGCGCTTTTCTGCCATGATAGTCACATCAGTTCCCAGCAGAAAGAATTGAATCGGGTAGGAATCCGAAAAATCGGGGTGCAAATTCTTTCATCTCAGGCTGGGGTTGCCCTGGAAGCCATGAGGGGGTCCCTATGGGTGAGGGATTGACCGGATGAGCAGGAATCTTTGTATCCGTCGCTACGCCAATTTTAGGGCATTCATAGAGGATTAAGTCAGTAGGACCAGAAATGGGGCCTTTGTGGCTAATTTGTGGCTAATTGGTGAATGGTATGGGTAGACCAACTGGGTGGGCTTCATGGACCTGAACCGATGCTTGATGATTCCAATGATTGACAGCAGGGGGGATGGCGGGAATACAGCAATGGGTTCCAAAGCGGTCCCTAGGCAATGAGGAATGGCTTAAGGCTGAGAGAGGAAATTACCTGACACTGTGATCGGGGTGATTCAATCGGCAGATGTAGCACTCGATCAGCTGAAGGGTGAAAGACGCGATCGCCGAGGGATTGCGCTACTCTAATGGATGTGATGGATGCTTGCAGGAGGGGTGGTATCAATGCAGGGATATTTCGTACCTTGTATTCCCAAAGGACCTCAAAAAAGGATATAAACCTTGCCGTTACTCTGATGTAAACAATAGAACGATGCCGTTAATTTTGATTGTAGATGATGCACAATTTACCCGTCGGGTTATCTGTAAGTCCTTACAGAAACAGGGATATCTTACCAAAGAAGCCTCGAATGGGCGGGAGGCGATCGGCCTGTTAGATGAAGAAGTTCCGGATTGTATTTTATTAGATTTATTGATGCCGGAATTTGATGGATGGGATGTTTTAACCTTTTTAAAGGAAAACAACTATACCATTCCCGTGATTGTGATTACAGCGGATATTCAAGAAACCTCTCGTCAACATTGTTTTGACTTGGGAGCCAAGGCTGTAATTAACAAACCCCCTAAACCGGATGAATTGAATAATACCCTGAAAAAAATATTGGGTTTTACAGAGGAGAATGCTCGATGAATTTAACCGTTGACCAACTGGATACCTTGCAGGAATTGGTCAATATTGGTGTTGGCAGAGCAGCCAGTGTCCTCAATGAAATGATTGAGTGTCACATCCGCTTGCAGGTTCCATTTATCCGTGTGTTTTCCCCCGGACAAATGAAGCAGGAACTGGAAAATCGCCTGGGAGTTTCCCTAGTTTCAGCGGTACGCCTAGGCTTTACTGGCTCATTTAGTGGTCTGGCGCAGCTTGTTTTTCCCACAGATAGCGCCTCTAAATTAGTAGCCTTGTTGACCAATGAGGAAGTCGGAACTCCCGACCTCGATGCTGTCAAAATCGGGACCCTGACAGAAGTGGGCAATATTGTGATCAATGGGGTGATGGGTTCCATGAGCAATTTGCTCAGACAGCATCTCAATTATTCCCTGCCCATGTATTTGGAAGATACCGTCGAACACTTGTTGAGTTCTAAGCAATTAGAGCCTAACACCACCGTCTTATTAGCTCAGGCTCGGTTCACCATTGAACAACTCCAAATTGCTGGAGACATTATCTTGATTTTTAAGGTAGGTTCCTTTGATGCCTTACTACAAGCCCTAGAGATGATAGAAGAGGGTGAGGAAGAATGAATGAAATCCAACAGGTTGAGGAGAAATTTGGGATTCTCGACCGAGTTCCCGTCGGTGCTTGCGTCCTGCGGAAAGATTTTATTGTGCTGTTTTGGAATAGTTGCCTGGAGGATTGGACAAAAATTCCGAAACATGAAATTGTGGGGAAGAATTTGGGCGATCGCTTTCCTCATTTAACCCAACCCAAGTATCACCACCGTCTCCAACAAGTCTTTGAGGGGGGTCCTCCGACTATTTTTTCCTCCCAACTGCATAAACACCTGATTCCGGCCCCCCTGCCCGATGGGGAATTGCGGATCCAACATACCACGGTAACTGGGGTGAAATCCTTTGACAATCAGGGATTTTACGCCCTGTTGGCCATCGAAGATGTCACGGATCTGACTCGCCGCCTTCAGGATTATCGGTCCATGCGCGATCGCGCTCTCGAAGAAATTGAGGAACGCAAGCAAGCTCAGGAAGCATTACATCAAAAAACCCTAGAACTGGAAGTCCGTCAGCGAGAATTAATCTTGCTCAGTGATATGAGCGATTTGCTCCAAGCTTGCCTGACGGTTAAAGAAGCCTACAGTGCGATCGCCCAATCCTGTAAATTACTCTTTCCCAACATTCCCGGTGCAGTTTTTATTATTAACTCCTTCAATAATTTGCTCGATGTCGTTGCCAGTTGGGGAATTACCTTTAGCAGTCAGAAAGTATTTGCCCCCAATGAATGTTGGGCATTGCGACGAGGACGGGTGCATTTTGTCGGGAATATGCAAAATGGATTAATTTGCCAGCACCTCCATCAAAATCTCTTACCCGCTGAATATTGCTGCGTCCCAATGATGGCTCAGGGAAAAGCCCTAGGTGTCCTCTATTTATGCGCCCCAGATAAAGGACCCTTATCCAATACAACCCAACTGTTAGCCATCACAGTTGCCGAACATATTGCCCTAGCCTTAGCCAATTTAAAATTGCGCGAAACCCTCCATAACCAAAGCATCCGTGACCCCCTAACTGGCTTATACAATCGCCGCTATTTAGAAGAATCTCTGGAACGGGAAGTCTATCAAGCCGAACTCAAGGGATATCCCCTCTCCCTGATCATGATTGATGTCGATCACTTCAAAGAATTTAACGATACCTTCGGGCACGAAGCGGGGAATCAAGTCTTACGACAATTGGGAGAGTTTTTCCAAAAAAATATCCGCCCCACGGATATCCCCTGTCGCTATGGAGGGGAAGAATTTACCCTCATTTTACCCGAAGCGCCTTTAAGCGTCACTCAAGAGCGCGCCCAACAAATCCGAAACAAGATAAAATTATTAAAAGTCGAATATGCAGGCCAATCCCTCGGCTGCATCACCCTCTCTTTAGGGGTTGCCAGCTTTCCTGAGCATGGTAAAACAGGGTTAGCCGTCCTCCGGTGTGCCGATGTCGCCCTCTATCAGGCCAAAGCAGCCGGTCGCGATCGCGTCGTCATCGCCTCTTAATCCCGTAAAAAGCACTCTCTAACTGTTCAGCGTCACGACTTGCTGTCGTTCTTAACTGTTTGTAGTAACAACTTGCTGTCGTTATCCGGCTGTTGTCGGAGTAACAACTTCAGTCGCTTCTAAATCCTCAGCACCACCGGGCCTCTCCTGGATATACCCCTCTGCTCAACCCACTCTCACATTCCCCCTTCTCATGCCACTTCAGACAATCCGCCCCCCGATTACAGCAGAGGATTTTGAGCCGGTATCCCCACTGCACGGGGAAATTCAGGAGGAGTCGGCGCAACCTTTCGCAAATAAACACAAGTGCGAACACTATCCGTGAGCGGGGTTGTAAATTTCTCCACAAAATCCACCATTCCCCCCAGTTGCTCAACTCCCGCCGAGACCACTTGCGCCTCTTCATCAGTCCAATGACCGCGATACAGAATCGCCAACCCGCCCACTTTCAGCAAGGGAAGGGCATATTCTGCACAAACCATCGTCGGCCCGATCGCCCGCGCAAAGGCAAAATCATACTGTTCCCGATGTTGAACCGCACGACCCATGTCTTCCACTCTGCCAACAATTGCCTTAGCGTTTTCCATCCCCAACTGGTCAATCAAACTCTGGAGAAAGGTAATTTTTTTGCGAGTGGAGTCTAGGAGAGTCACCTGCCACTCTGGACAAGCGATCGCCACCGGCAACCCGGGAAAACCCGCTCCCGTTCCAATATCGATCGCCCGAACTGACCCATTCCCCCCTTCCGCAGGAACCATCCCAGTCTTTGCGGAAGAGACTTCCTCGGAAGTAGAACCCAACGGTTGAGATAATAAAGGCGTAATTCCACGCAGAGAATCCCACAGATGCTTTTCCCAAAACTCATCCGGTGCAGTAATCCGAGTTAAATTTAGGGATTGATTCCCTTGGAGAATGCCTTCATAAAGGCTTTGAAATTCCAGCAGATGACCCTCATCGGGCTGCCAATTCATGGTTTTTTCCCATAATTTGACATTGGATGGCAGGATGGGTTTGTCAGGTTCACTCATGGTTAGTCGTTCAAATACAAGCAAGTTTGGGTCTTTCTGAGGTTTGGGTGGGGGGAAAATCCAGATTCTAACGACTGAAGTCGTTACTACAAACGGTTAGACTGGGAGCCCATTGGGTGTTTATCAGCAGTCGGGGGTGGGCACTGGGATTGAGACGGGGGATAAAGAAAGCCGGAATTTGGCGATCGCTCAAGAACTGACCACCGAGAGTTGAGTGCTGATGGCGAGTTTATTGGGTTCGACACTTTGCAGTTCCCCGTGAGTGAGGGTCCAACAGCAATCGGCGATCGCCAACAGGTCCCCGGCATCATGGGTAACCACCAACAAACTCCAGTGCTTCTTCAACTTCGCCAACAGCATGACTAAATTGCGTCGCATTGACCAATCTAAACCCGCCGTCGGTTCATCCAGTAGCAGTAAATGAGGCTGCCGAATTAATTGTACTGCCAATGCTAGTCTGCGCTGCTGTCCCCCACTGAGGGATTGGGGCGCTGTCTGCAAGGATAACCCATCCAGACCCACTTCTTTGAGGGCCTCATGGACCCGTTCCGACCCTAGTTCGGGATGCCCTAAGCGTAACTCTTCCAACAGAGTCCCACAACAAAAATGCCGTTCGGGGAACTGAAACACCAAGCCCCCCAATTGTTGCAAATGGGCTGGGGTCAACAGTTGATCCCGCCAGAAAATCTCTCCTTGGGTTTTTTCCGCCAACCCTCCCAAAATTTCTAACAAGGTGGATTTACCAGAACCGCTTGGCCCAATAATCAAGCCTAACTGTTGTGGGGCAAATTCTAGGTCAATGGACTTGAGAATCGGTGTTGGAGTCGCGGTGGGATGGTAAGTTAGGTTTTTCAGATAAAGCATTGAAACCCTTGTCAACAATAGGGGGATTAAACGAGAGTGTACAGACTCAACAGCGTTGTAGTGCTGAGTGTCTATTCTATTTTGGCAAACTTAACCCGATTACACTACTCCGGGATGGTTTGGAACTTGCCCCTAATCACGGCGTCACTACCTGCTTAGAGTAAAACACATCACTTTTTAGCTCGGACTTCTCCTGTAACGGGATGAGGATTCTAAAATGGGAATAACCGGCTTGAGGCGATCGCGACTCAATGGGGATTCAGAATTTTTTGGCATCATCGAGGCAAAACAGACGAGGCAGATTATGAATTATCGGTTTTCTATGGCGGGTCGGTTGCTCGCTGCGATCGCCGGGACGGCGGCGATTGCCTTGACTTTCAGTATCAGTCCGACTCTGGCTTTAGACCCCTTCCGCACCGAAAATCGCCATGAAATCGGCGATCACACTGAAGCCGCATTTAGAACCCTCTTTGAACAGGGAAATTATCAAGAAGCACTCAACAAACTCCAACAAGCTGAACAAACCGAGCCTAATGAACCTTTAGTCTATGCGATGCAGGGGGCTTTGGCCTATTTAGATGAAGACTGGGATCGCTTAAATGATTATGCAACGCGCACTCGCACTACTGCGGAATCTTTGTTGACCGAAAATCCCTTACGCGGCAATCTTTATTTAGCCGTGGGTCATTTTTTAGAGGGCGCTTATATTCTGAGTACCGAAGGGACATTGCGCGGGGTTCCCCAAGCAATGGGTAAACTCAGAGAAGTGTTCAAGCATTTTGATGCGGCAGAAAAAATTGAGGCTAATGATCCGGAGTTGAATCTGATTAAAGGATTCATGGATTTAATGTTAGCGGTGAATCTGCCTTTTGCCAATGCCGATGATGCGATCGCCCGCTTGGAAAATTATGCGGCCCCTTCTTATTTAGCCTATCGGGGAATCGCCTTAGGTTATCGCGATTTAGAACAGATGGAGCAAGCTTTATCAGCGGTGAATCGGGCTTTAGAGATTACCCCAAACAACCCAGAACTGTTTTATCTCAAAGGACAGATTTTGGTAAAAAAAGGCAACGATCAGAATAATATGGAATTGCTGCAACAAGCAGACTCTAATTTTCAGACTGCCCTCGCTAAAGCCCAGGATCAGTTCCCCGAAACTTTAAGACGGCAACTGCAACGAGAACGCGATCGCAATGTTCGTAAAATGCAAGAATTAGCCGCTGCCAGCCGATAACCTCTAACACCTTTCCCCGGAAATAATAAACCGATGCTTCGATATGTTAATCTATAGGCGTCGGTTTTTTTTGACCTTTAATCTCCCCTTGATGTAGAGACACAGAAATATGCAAGTAGAGTTTCGGGAGTTTAACCCCTTTGATGTCTGGATCTGGTTGGAGTTTAGCACCAGTCCGGGCAAGAGTGAAAAACAGTATGTTGAGGAAGTCTTCGATTCTTGGTTTTTTCTCGGTAAACTGGGGGGATTTAATGCAGAAAATCTCCAAGTTCAGGACACGGGATTAGAGATTAGCTATATGCAGTATGATTCAATGACTGCTGAAAAAAGTTTGATGGCACTGATGCACAATATGGGAGACTTTGAATATAATGGGACTTGGGGACGCTGCTGGTTTGACCTCGGGACCAGTGATGCGATCGCGATCGATGTTCTGATTAATGCCCTCGATCGCCTCAGTCAAGAATTTGTAGTCATCGAACGTCTAATTATCGGCGGGGAAAATGCCGATTGGCCCGTCGCCGATAGTGAAAGCCGTTCACGATTTGCTGACGATAATTAGTCTAATTTTTCTTCTATTTTCCAGGTAAATTGCCTGGAAAATTTATATTATATGGGGAAATAATATGAGCAAAAAAACAAAAATTAGGGTAATAACATTAGGGTTAATTCAAGACAAAAATCGCCTGTTTGTCTCGGAAGGCTATGATTCCGTCAAACACCAATCATTTTATCGTCCTCTAGGAGGCGGGATTGAGTTTGGCGAAACCAGCCTGGAGGCTTTAAAACGGGAATTTCAAGAAGAAGTTAACGCAGACTTGACCAATATTCACTACCTAGGTTGTGTAGAAAATATTTTTATTTATAACGGCGAACCGGGTCACGAAATTATTCAACTTTATCGCTGTAATTTTAGCGATCACAAATTTTATGAACTCGAATCTCTCTTCTTTTTTGAAGGAAAACGGGAAGTGAAAGCCCTCTGGGTCGAAATAGACCAATTGATATCCGGTGAGTTAGTTCTGGTTCCTACAAAATTGTTAGATTTTATTGTAAAATTAGACTGAATAAAACGGCTTAATTCCCCTAAAAAATTATCATAGGAGTTGAAAAATGCTATTAGAAATCAATAGAATTACCGTACCGCCTGGACAGCGCGTCCTCCTCCAAGATGTAAGCTGGAAAGAATTTGAAGCCATTTTAGAAGACTTAGGCGAACATCGAGGATCGCGAATTGCTTACGATAACGGAACCTTAGAAATCATGACCCCACTACCAGAACACGAAAGGGCAAAACTCTATATAACCAACTTAGTAGAAATTCTCCTAGAAGAACTCGACATTGAATTTTGTCCCCTGGGTTCGACAACGTTTAAAAATCAAGTCATGGCACAAGGCATCGAACCGGATAACTGCTTTTATATCCAACATGAGGCAGCAGTGCGGGGTAAGGATCGATTAGATTTGACGGTAGATCCTCCTCCAGATTTAGCCTTAGAAATTGATGTGACCTCCCGTACCCATGCGAAGATTTATCAAGGGTTAAGAGTACCGGAATTATGGCAGTTTGATAAAGGAATCCTCAAAATTAGCCTACTGCAAGAAGATGGTACTTATCAAGAAGGCGATCGCAGTCAAATTTTTCCCAACTTTCCCCTAACTCAAGTCATTCCCCAATATTTAGACCAAGCCAAAACCGCAGGCAGAAATAAAACCATGAAAGCCTTTCGCACCTGGGTCCGGGAAGTTTTAGCAACCTTTTAGGCGGCAAAGCCTGTTGTTTTCGGTTGACCCATGCCAAAAGCCGGTCAACACCCTGAGTTCACCGGCACCCTTGCATTTTATAAGCCAGAGTTTAGACCTCTAAAATCTCAACTCTAAAATCTATCATTTTTGATTTATTTTTCTTCCTTGCTCTCCCCAGATCCTCCGGGTGAGGCATCATATAAAGCATCTAAACGTTCTCGTGCATCATCCATAGTCATGGATTTCATCACCATCAACGGTTCATTGACCACATTTCCGGACGCATCAAGCAGTTCCGGGTGGGGAACCGGACGTTGATACCGTCCCATTGCTGAATTCGGGGACCCAGAGTTCCAGCGTCCCGGTGGATAGGTTCTGGATTCACTACTCAGCATGACCAAACTGCGGATCAAGTTTCCGACGGCCAGAAACGCCAAAATGGTGAAGGCAAAAATGTAAACTAAGTGCAGCATATTGATATTCTCCGGCACAGTCAGGTTATTAATCGGTAACTCAGGGGGCTATAAAAGAGTGTTTCTGAAGTTTATCGTCAGTTTTTGCTTTTAAAGCCGATCTAGGGATTTAATTTAGGGTTGAGAAGGGGAGTCGAGGGAACTTCCACCTAGGACAGCCTAGACGGAATTTTCCATGCGAAACCGCATGGACACTTGCCAGCATTCGGTTAGCAATTTGTGCCACGGCATCAGCACTTCCATTTCTACACCCACCTGACCCTCCGTGGCCCTTAGTAGCATTTGAGCCGTGGTGACTTCTTGCTGTGCGTATTGCACTCTGGCGAGTAACTCGGTTTGGCCCTCTTTTCCTAAAAAGGAGATTTCCTCATTTTCCAATAACTTGCGCGATCGGGCAAACCAATATTGAAAATCCTCTAATAACGGTTCTAGTAGGGTTTTGAGTAAGTTGGGCTCGGGAAGATTCGGATTGAGCATGATTTTTAGATAATCGGGGTACTGAGGCTAATTTTAACTTATTTTACAAAACTTAACATTATGCGACACAGTTTACAAGGGGTTCGCGATCGCCTGGTAACAATTGGCGGGCGATCGGTCTATAGCAGCCGTGGCAACAACCGGCGGGGGTTCAAACCCCCGCCTAACAGAACCAAGTCGTCTAAAGACGACTGAAAGTCTTATCCCGTGGTATTTTCAGTCGGTTTCAACCCACATCTTGCACCAGTGGCAACACCCGGCGGGGGTTCAAACCCCCGCCTAACAGAACCAAGTCGTCTAAAGACGACTGAAAGTCTTATCTCGCAGTATTTCCAGTCGGTTTCAACCGACTTTAGCTATTAGGCGGGGGTTTGAACCCCCGCCGGTTGTTGCCGCTGACCTGTGGCAACAACTTCAGCCAACCACTCCCATTGGGGAACCGACCCTTTAAAATAGAACAGAAGGTAATACAAATCCGAGATTAAAATCCAACGCAAATGGCTAACTCATCTCCGGCTGTCGAAGCACCCGCCGAAAAAATTTCCTTGCCACGTACCGGCGAATCTGAGCAACTCAAAAAGATTCGCCACACCACCTCTCATGTGATGGCGATGGCAGTCCAGAAGCTTTTCCCCAAGGCCCAAGTTACTATTGGACCTTGGATTGACAATGGATTTTATTATGATTTTGACAATCCTGACACCTTCACCGAACAGGACCTCAAAGCCATCAAAAAAGAGATGGTCAAAATCATTAACAGGAAATTACCCGTCACCCGCGAAGAAGTCACCCGCGAAGAAGCGGAAAGACGGATCAAAGCCATTAATGAACCCTACAAGTTAGAAATTCTCGGGGACATCAAACAAGAACCGATTACCATCTATCACCTCGGGGAAGAGTGGTGGGATTTGTGTGCCGGTCCCCATGTGGAAAATACCAGCGAACTTCATCCCAAGGCGATCGAACTCGAAAGTTTAGCTGGGGCCTACTGGCGCGGCGATGCCAGCAAACAACAACTCCAGCGCATCTATGGCACCGCCTGGGAAACCCCCGAACAACTCACCGAATACAAGAGACGCAAAGAAGAAGCCCTCAAACGAGATCACCGCAAACTCGGCAAAGAACTGGGACTGTTTTTGTTTTCCGACCCCGTAGGTCCCGGATTGCCCTTATGGACCCCCAAAGGCACCGTCCTGCGAAGTGTGCTCGAAGACTTCCTCAAACAGGAACAAGTCAAACGCGGATATCTCGGTGTTGTCACGCCTCATATTGCCAGAATTGACCTGTTTAAAACCTCCGGTCATTGGCAACAATATAAAGAGGATATGTTCCCGATGATGGCTGAGGATGAAGAATCCGCCGCAGAAGAACGGGGGTTTGTGCTTAAACCCATGAACTGTCCGTTCCATATCCAAATTTATAAAAACGAGTTGCGTTCTTATCGGGATTTACCCATGCGTCTGGCGGAATTTGGCACCGTTTACCGCTATGAACAATCCGGCGAATTGGGGGGATTAACCCGAGTTCGGGGCTTTACTGTGGATGATTCCCACCTGTTCGTTACCCCAGAACAACTGGATGATGAATTCCTGAGTGTGGTGGATTTAATCTTATCGGTCTTTAATAGTTTGCAACTGAAAAATTTTAAAGCCCGGTTGAGTTTCCGTGACCCAGAATCGGATAAATATATCGGGTCGGATGAGGCATGGAATAAGGCAGAAAATGCCATTCGTCGCGCCGTTGATACCCTGGGGATGGAGTCCTTTGAAGCACCAGGAGAAGCGGCATTTTATGGGCCAAAACTGGACTTTATTTTCCAGGATGCGCTTGAACGCGAGTGGCAATTAGGAACGGTCCAAGTAGACTACAACTTGCCGGAACGCTTCCAATTAGAATATGTGGGCGAAGACGGCACGCGCAAACGTCCGGTGATGATTCACCGTGCGCCTTTTGGGTCATTGGAACGGCTGATTGGGATTTTGATTGAGGAATATGCGGGAGATTTCCCCTTCTGGTTAGCGCCGATTCAGATGCGGTTATTGCCGGTGAGTGATGAATTTTTGCCTTTTGCGAAAGAGGTGGCGACTCAGATGCGAATCGAGGGAATTCGGGCTGAAGCGGATACCAGTGGAGAGCGTTTAGGGAAGCTGATTCGCAATGGGGAAAAGCAAAAGATTCCGGTGATGGCTGTGGTTGGGGCTAAAGAAGTGGAAGCGAATCAGTTAAGTATTCGCACCCGCGCCGGTGGTGAGTTGGGAACGATGGCGGTGGCAGAGGTGATTGAAAAGATGAAGGTTGCTAATCGCGATCGGGCTAATTTCTAGTTCTAATCCGGAATCCGGTTGTCGAAGGTTTGAAAAAAGCCCCGCAGGCTCAAGCCCGGAGGCTATACGGACGAAGCCCGCCTGCGCGGGCTACTCTATAAAACCGACTTTTGATACCCGGATTTGGTATAGCGTTTCCCAGTGTTATGCTGTACATTTTCTAGGAGTGCGAGCATCTTGCTCGCTATCCTAGAAAGCGAGCAAGATGCTCGCACTCCTAGAAATATCTGTAGCGCACAAGTCCACCGAACCGCTATATAATCTTTTAGTATGGATTTAGGGTGGATTATGCCCATCCTAAATCTATATTCCAGGCAGTCATTCAGCGTAAACTAAGAGTCAATTTGGACATCAGTAACTATTAAATTCAAGTTTAAAAAAGTGCTGAAATAGGGAGTTAAATTATGCCTTCTCCATTTCCAGGAATGGATCCGTATTTAGAAGGGCCAAATTTTTGGCCCGAGGTGCATCACTTGTTGATCAGCCTCCTTCTGGAATCATTAGTCCCGCAGTTGCGACCTAAATATCGAGTTGCCCTGGAAAAACGGGTGTATGAAAGTGCGGGAAATGAGAGTTTATTGGTGGGAATTCCTGATGTCATTGTGCAGCGTCGCACTCCACCACCACCGGGAGATTCTAATGTAGCAGTGGCAGCGCCTCCGACTCAAAAACCTCTGCCGGTGGAAGTGCCGATGAGGATGGAATTTCGGGAGGCATATTTAGAAGTGCGGGAGATGGCAACGGGGGAAGTGGTAACGGCGATCCAGGTGCTTTCTCCAGCAAATAAACGCCAGGGAAAAGGGCGGGAGATGTATGAAGAAAAGCGCAACCGCATTTTTGGAAGTCGCACCCATTTGGTGGAAATTGACCTGTTGCGGGGTGGGGAACCGATGCCGGTTTTAGGAAACGATGTGGAGGCGCATTATCGGATTCTGGTCAGTCGAGGCGATCGGCGTCCTTATGCGGACTTATATCTGTTTAATTTACCCGAGACAATTCCCACGTTTCCCCTCCCGCTACGTTCTGGGGATACGGAACCGATTATTGATTTAAACCCGTTATTAAATCATCTTTATGACCGCGCAGGCTATGATTTTGTGATTGATTATCAGACTGAACCCATCCCCGCGTTAGCTGAATCTGAAGCCGCTTGGGTGGATGCACAGTTAAGGGAACAAGGAATACGGGAATAAATCCCAATTGGGCCTGGTGGACCCACGGGGCGGCTGGATTGCACAGGGGTGGGAAACAGTGGCGGCGTTTCTGGGTAGTGATAAGAATCAAAGCACATTGATTCACAGATTAGGATTTTCAGGGTCAATTTTTCTTAAAATCTCAGCCGCCTGCATCCGGGTATTTTCATCCTGAGTATTTTGAATAACTTGGACCAACCCAGCAATAGCTTGAAGATTTCCAGGGTCAATTTTCCCTAAACTCTCAGCCGCCACCCTACGGGTATATTCATCCTGAGTAGTTTCAATAACTTGAACCAACCCAGCAATAGCTTGAGGATTTCTTTGTCCGATTTTCCCTAAACTGGCGAGCACCCGCATCCGGATATATCCATCCTGAGTATTTTGAACAACTTGAAGCAACGCAGCAATAACTTGAGGATTTCCTTGTCCGATTTTCTCTAAACTCTCAATCGCCTGCAAACGGGTATATTGATTCTGAGTATTTGGAATAACTTGAAGCAGCGCAGCAATAGCTTGAGGATTTTTGACCCCGATTTTCTCTAAACTCTTAGCCGCCAGCCTACGGGTATTTTTATCCTGAGTATTTTGAATAACTTGAACCAACCCCCCAATAACTTGAGGATTTCTGGGGTCAATTTTCCGTAAACTCTCAGCCGCCAGCATCCGGGTATATTCATCCTGAGTATTTTGAATAACTTGAACCAACCCCCCAATAACTTGAGGATTTCCGGGGTCAATTTTCCGTAAACTCTCAGCCGCCAGCATCCGGGTATATTCATCCTGAGTATTTTGAATAACTTGAACCAACCCCCCAATAACTTGAGGATTTCCGGGGTCGATTACCCCTAAACTCTCAGCCGCCAGCATCCGGGTATTTTCATGCTGAGTATTTTGAATAACTTGAATTAACTCAGCAATGGCTTGAAGATTTCCTTGTCCAATTTTCTCTATCCTCTTCATTGCCCGCCTACGGGTATATTCATCCTGAGTATTTTGAGTAACTTGAACCAACCCCCCAATAACTTGAGGATTTCCGGGGTCGATTACCCCTAAACTCTCAGCCGCCAGCATCCGG
>JAMXFF010000017.1:18864-138103 GCA_025370845.1 Laspinema palackyanum D2a
GTATATTCATCCTGAGTATTTTGAATAACTTGAATTAACTCAGCAATGGCTTGAAGATTTCCTTGTCCAATTTTCTCTATCCTCTCCATTGCCCGCCTACGGGTATATTCATTCTGAGTATTTTGAATAACTTGAACTAACTCAGCAATAAATTGAGGATTTCCTAGCTCTATTTTCTCTAAACTCTTAGCCGCCAACCTACGGATATATCCATCCTGAGTATTTTGAATAACTTGAATTAACCCAGCAATGGCTTGAGGATTTCCTTGTCCGATTTTCTCTAAACTCTCAATTGCCCATATGCGGGTATAATATTCATTCTGAATATTTTGAATAACTTGAATTAACCCAGCAATGGCTTGAGGATTTCCTTGTCCAATTTTCCCTAAACTTTCAATTGCCCAGATGCGGGTATAATATTCATTCTGCGTATTTTGAATAACTTGAATTAACCCAGCAATGGCTTGAGGATTTCCGGGGTTGATTTTTCCTAACCTCTCAGCCGCTTGCCTACGGGTATATTCATCCTGAGTATTTTGAATAACTTGAACTAACCCAGCAATGGCTTGAGGATTTCCGGGGTCGATTTTCTCTAAACTATCAATCGCTTGCCTACGGGTATATTCATTCTGCGTATTTTGAATAACTTGAATTAACCCAGCAATGGCTTGAGGATTTCCGGGGTCGATTTTCCCTAACCTCTCAGCCGCTTGCCTACGGGTATATTCATTCTGCGTATTTTGAATAACTTGAACTAACCCAGCAATGGCTTGAGGATTTCCGGGATTGGTTTTCTCTAATCTTTCAATTACACTTTCAATCGTCTGCATCCGGGTATCTTCATTCTGAGTATTTTCAATAACTTGAACTAACCCAGCAATGGCTTGAGGATTTCCTTGTACGATTTTCCCTAAACTTTCAATCGCCTGCCGACGGGCATTTTCAGAATTAGTATTTTGAATAACTTGAACTAACTCAGCAATGACTTGAGGATTTTCTAGTCCGATTTTCTCTAAACTCTTAGCCGCCCGCCTACGGAGATTTTTAGACTGAGTATTTTGAATAACTTGAACCAACCCAGCAATAGCTTTAGTATTTCCTTGTCCGATTTTTCCTAAACTTTCAATTGCCTCGCCAAGGGTATATTCATTCTGAGTATTTTGAATAACTTGAACCAACCCCGCAATAGCTTGAGGGTTTCCTTGTCCGATTTCCCCTAAACTCTCAATCGCCTGCAAACGGGTAAATTTATTCTGAGTATTTTGAATAACTTGAAACAACCCCGCAATAGCTTGATGATTTCCTAGTCCGATTTTCTCTAAACTCTTAGCCGCCTGCCTACGGGTATTTCTAGGGTGAGTATTTTGAATAACTTGAACCAACACAGCAATGGCTTGAGGATTTCCCTGTCCAATTTCACCTAAGCTTTCAAGCGCCTGCTTACGGGTATCTTGATCATTAGTGGTTTCAATAATTTTAATCAACTCAGCGATTTGCTTCTGAGTTTCTTTATCATCGACAGTTTTAATAACAGGTAACAACTCACGGGGAATGGGAATCACAATATTGCCACCCAAAGAAACCACCCCGCCCTCAGTTGGCAACTGTGCAATTTCTGCCTTGGCTTCCTCAAACTTCTTGCGCCGATAATGACCCATCGCACGGGCAAAAATTCGCAGGCGGTCAAACTCTGGAATCGGTTGATGAATCATCTCCGTCAGCGTAGAAAGCCGCATTAAATCCCTGGGGTTTTCTTGATAGGCCCGATGGAAAGCTGCCGCCAATAACTCTACGGATTTCTCTGGTTGTTTATAAGCCCAAGCTACCCAACTTTGCGACTGTGCAAACTCCCGGTCATAACTATCCTGACTGTCTAAATCTCGCTGCACATACGCTAATAAAAAACTTGCCACTTCCTTGAGGCGTTGTTCTGTAAATCGAGGATTAGCTTTCAACTGGTCTAACAATTCTTGGCGGACTGTGGCATCCATTTCATACAATTCATGCCCCACCTCATCACACAAACTGGAGAGAATTAAATCCGAAACTGCAATCCAAGAAATATCAACAAATTCATCCTGCATATCCCTCCGAAAATTTGCCCAAATCCGATAAAGCAAATCGGGAGTTAGGGCCAAAGGTAAAGCCGCATGATAAGCCAAATAAAGGTGAGGTTCCCCAAACCTTTTTTTAAAAGCATTAATCCGACGTTGAGCGGCTTCCAGTTTCATGATTCTGAGTCCCTTTTAATGGTTACCAAAATCTGACAAACTAATCGCCTCTGCCATGATTCTATCGCGAATAAAATAATGTAATGATTTAGCCGTTACTACATCAACTTTTCGATTTAAAAGTTGTTCTAAATCTTGAATCAGCCCCACCGGAAACCAGGAGGATATTTTAGCTAAATCATAATCAATCAAAAAATCAATATCACTATCCTCCCGTTCTTCCCCCCTCGCTACGGAACCAAATATCCGCACATTAAACGCGCCATGCTGTTGTGCAAGGGCTAATATTTCATCTCGTTTTTGTTGTAATTGGTGTTTAATTTCCATGATTGAATGACGATAAAATTTCTAATATTTTCGGTTTCAATTCCGGCAGATTTTGTTCAATAACATTCCAAACTTCGTCTAAATTAATTCCAGCATAGTCGTGAATCAAAACATCTCTAAATCCCGCCATCCTACGCCAAGGAATATCTGGATAACTTTCCCTCAACTCTGGAGAAAGTCGCTTAACTGCTTCTCCAATTACTTCAAAACTACGAATCACCCCATCCTGAAGCAAAAGAGATTGCATAAATTCTGTTTGTCCTCCCTCGGTATAAGTCTCAATCCGACAGATGCGTTCGTAAATATCTTGTAAATAGATTTCATCATCTGTCATAAGGGAATCGCCTGATTGATAATCCGTTCTTTAAAATAATCCCGTAAACCTTTAACCGTCGTGACATCAACTTTTCGGTTTAATAAGTCCTCTAAGTCTTGGATTAACGCAATTCTATCCAATAAACTGCACTGGTTGTTCATTTCCACCAAAAAATCAATATCACTATCCTCCCGTTCTTCCCCCCTCGCTACGGAACCGAATATCCGCACATTAAACGCGCCATGCTGTTCTGCAATGGCTAAAATCTCATCTCGTCTTTGTTGTAATTTATCTTTCAGTTTCATACCGTAATCCCCTTAATAATTCGATTAAAACCTGCTCTGATGTTATGAATGATTCACTAAATTACCCCGTAATACCTTAACGGCATTTTGTAACCCAAGCCGATCGCATTCAAACATCGGGATTAACTTAGCAATTTCCCCAGCCGTGGTCATTTCCCAGCGTTCCCTCGGTACAGGATTCACCCAAACCAGATAACGTAAGCGTTGTTGACACTGCTGTAAGAATCGCTGAGTCAATTCTAACCTATCTTCACTATATCCCCCCCTTGCCGCTCCAGCATCGCTAAAAATCAGCAGACAGGCGCGATTGGGAGATAACCCGCTTAACATCTCCTCCACCCTCACCACTTGAGAATATCCGGCAGTCCCATAAACATAATCCACCGGACAGTTATGAAAATAATAAACCCGCGATGCGCCTAACCGTCCCCCCCGCATGGCAGTTTCTTTAATTCTATCCCCTAAAGAATGAAAAGCCACCATTGAACCATCAACATCCAACAGCAAAACTAACTCAACTCGGTTCAGCCGTTGTGGCACCAACACCGGATCTAAGAAAAACCCATCTCGGATAATATTTTCTATAGTGGCTGTCACATCTAACTCAACTAACGGGCCCTCACGAATCGGACGGCGTAAATAACGCCAAGTTTGTTTCATTTCTCTTTTCGTTAAGGGTAAATAATCCGAATATAACAAAAATTGGTCACGGGTTTTAATTTTCGCTAACTGCACTTCATCCCCCGTTTCTACCGCCACCTCTGGCGAAATTTCTGGGTCAGCAGATTTTAATTGATCCGATTTAGAATCTGGCTTAATCGTTGGCTTTTGGGGTTCTGAGCTTGCTAATTTATCAGGTGATATTTTCTCATCTTTTGGCGGTTGAGGTGGGGTCAATTTGACCTGTGGCGGGGTTGTCGGAATCGGGGGTTGTGCGGGGACAGGTTTCTCTAATGTCACCAATGAAGTCTCAAGGGGTTTAGAGATGACCTTCTCAAAATAATCATCAAAAATTTTCTCTTCTTGAACCGACTTCACCCACAAAGTTTTGCAGAGTCTTTTTAACGCCGCTTCGTCAGGTAGTCCAAACCCTTTCATCAACGCTTCTAACAGCAGTTCATATTCCTCAATCCCCAACACAAATCCCGCTTGACGCAGTTTATCAAATAACTCTCGCAGGGGTAAATCATTAATTTTCACGAGTCCCCCCAAATTTGCTTAAATAACGCTGGTGGTCATCCCAATTTTTCAGTAAAACCCCTAAATAGGGAAGTTGACCCTGTAACTGTTTCAGCACTTCATCATGAGGATGCCGACGCAGGACATCAAACCAATCAATCAACTCACTGGTACTGATATTTTTACCTGTTTGTCGTTTTTCCTCGCGCAAAATTTCCCGCAATTTCAAGAACTTCGCCACCACTTCTTGAATAAACTGATTTTCGGGTTCTGGAATCGTTGATTTATCCTGTGGAACCCCAAAAAAGCGAGCGATAATAATCTGAATCAACTGTTCTGTGTTGGGGAACTGAATATAATGAAATAAACAGCGTCGCAAAAAAGCATCCGGCAAATCTCGTTCTTGATTACTGGTAATGAAGATAATCGGAGGATGTTTAGCAATTACTTCCTCTTTAGTTTCCGGGATAGTAAAGCGTTTTTCATCCAACTCCAATAATAAATCATTGGGAAAGTCAATATCAGCTTTATCAATTTCATCAATCAATAAAACCGTTGTTTTATCATTAATAAAAGCCTCGCCAATTTTACCCCATTCTCGATAAGATTTTGGGTCACTAATCCGCTGAATTTCTTCAGAGTTGCTGTTTTGACCTAAAGCCAGTAATTGAGAGTCCCGCAGTCGGGCTAAATTATTATAGGTATAGAGTCCATCTTGGGCGCGACTGGTGGATTTAATCGTCCAGCAGAGATAGGGTAATCCCAACTCATAGGCGACAGCTTGCGCTAATTTAGTTTTACCGCAACCGGGTTCCCCTTGCAGCAGCAAAGGACGCTGTAAAGTAATGGCTAAATTAACCGCTTCAATCAGTTCATCACTGGGTAAATAGGGATAAACTCGCGGTCCATTCTTATCCCGCCAGTCGTCAGGCGGGTGAACTTTTCCGGTATAGTGTAAGTTTTCGGTCGGTGGTTTTAATATTTCAGCCATATTGACACCCAGTCATCCCATTTAATTTGACAGAGACAGCAGATTTTTTCCAAGATATCTTGATGAGATCCATTTTCACTGTCTCGGAAAACTTCATCAACCAAACTATCTGTATATTGTAATAGGTTTTCAGCACAAAGATACAATTCTAGCCAAGTCGATAATTGTCGGCGTTTGATTGGCTGGATTTCCATAAATTTAATTAGAGTTTGGGGGATCAACTCTGATGTGGGGTCTTGAGTGTAAGTAATTTGCCAATCATTTGTAAATCCGTCTTCATCAAGTAAAAATAAAAGTAAACTGTAATTGTCATCAGCCGTTCCCATTTTGCTGGCTAAATCAGCTAGGGGTTGCCAAAACTCTTGCAGAAATGTCTCCAGATAAGATTCCTCTACGTCCTGAGTATTTTCCACAATTAAAATTACAGTCTGAGATTGCCAAAGCTCACAAATCTTTTGATGAATTGCTGTGACTGAACTGGTTCTATCGATTTCAACTTTGCGACTAATCTCTTGAAAAATACTCTCTAAAGAGCTATTATGAGTTCGGCGAGAAAACTTGATTTTTTTTACAAAGTTTGAGGTATTGCCATTGGGTACGTTCCGAATCAGACGATTGAGCAGCCAGCGCGGTGCTGTTTCAGATGCCCCGTGAATTAAACAAGCGCCAATTTGATGATTCTCGACAAATTCTTTAAACAAATTTGCCTGTTTATCATAATTTAACTGAAGCAATGCGTTCAGCAACTTGTTCTCGATATTTTTCCCCTGAATTATATCAATAATATAATCAAGTTTTTGAGACTGTTCATCAATCTTTTCGATGAGAACATATTGCAATTGCTGCAAATTGCGGTTAATACTTTTCTCCACAATCCCGAACCGATCGCAAAGTTCATCAAACCCGGTCTGCATCTGGGCAGAAATATCAATAAATACTTGCTCTATCTCCTGTTCGGTTCCCCTTAACTGCTGTTCTAAATGACTTAATTTTTCTAATAAAGTTAGGGTAACTATACCTTGTTGAGCCAATTGTTGCCGAATTCCAGTTATCAGTTGAATCATTAACCCAGCAAAGGCTTTACCATCTGCCTTGAAATCCTGTTTTAATGCTTCTCGTAAGACTCTCGGAAATTCTTTTTGGAGTAATTCCGCAACATCTTGGCGCACATCACTCGCCAAATCGACCCCTGTGCCTGGGTCTACCGTCATTAAATCTAATTTTAAAAAAATAGTGCACCACTCTTCATCGGTCAAGATTTTAGCTTGGGTTAATCCTTTTTCTGTAGGGGTAATAATTAAGGGAATTTCTCCCTCGGTCAACTCTTGATATTTAGACTTAGCAAATTCCGAACAGGCCAATCTGACCCATGCTTCTGTCGCTTTGGCGGCTATATTTTTGAGATGGTTGCGAGTGGGTCTATCATATTTTCTCTCCTGGGAAGCGATAGAAATAATTTGCGCGATCGCCTTCCCGCACACTCGAATTAAATCCTCATTCTCTAACCGAACGTAATCAGAACCGCTTGGGTGAAAATCATCAATAGCATTGGCGATATTTCCCGCCGTCACACTGCTAATCATTCCGGCAACTTTTGTCAAGAACTCTTGACCTTCGTCTGTGGATAAAAAAGCGATCGGGAGGGTCAACTCCGGTAAGAAGAAGGAAGCCCCAACACAAATTGTCCCAAAAATCGCTATTCGACAAATCGATCGCCCGGTCATAAGCACTTGACTAGGAAGCCCCCCGATTATACCAAAAGACGAGATCGCCATTTCCGCTAACATTCCCGTCCATTAGTCTTGGCAGACTGGAGGGGAGACGGATCCACCTATCGGTTAAAGATTTACCTCCATATATATATAGGACTCTTAGTTTCTGTCCAAGGGAGCCTGTACGAAAATATGGATCCCTTGTTGTTGGGACTTACGCATCTATAAATGTAGAGGCGATTCGCGAATCGCCTGTAAATATGGACTGGCGATTTGCGAATCGCCGCTACAGATAGAATGCCTCCTCTATTTGACAGGTTGGAGCCTCATCCGGTTGTCAAAGACTTAACTCTTCAGCCTGCGTAGGCAGGCTTTGTCCGTGTAGCCCCAGGCTTTAGCCTGCGGGGTTTTTATAGACCGGCCCCTATTTACAGGCGATTCGCGAATCGCCCCTACAGATAGAATGGATCCTCTATTAGGCGAATTGGATCCTCTTAAGCCCCATTTTGAAGCCCGATCGCCTCCCATAACCGCATTCCCCGACATCAAGGTTGTTGACACTACATCTAGTATTAACCCTGACTCTTATCTCTACTAATAGCGTAAGACCGGGTAAAAATGGCTCTTGATTGGACTGAATTTTCAGAGGTAATTGTAACGAAATGTTACAATAGTGCCGTTAAAGTGGTTTAGCATCTTGACAGTCTGGAAATGAATCGCTAACATGGTTCACATACCCGGGTAAATCAATTCAGCGTCCTATGCAAGACAAGCAAAAGGTTACATTGTATCTGCCACCAGAACTGCATCGCCAGCTCAAAATACGAGCCGCAGTAGACTCCGAGCCAATGTCAACCATTGCCGAACGAGCCATAGATTTTTACCTGACTCACCCCGGCGTGGTAGACGAACTAGAGTCGTTCCACGGGCGCACCCATAGGGTCTATAACTGTCCCGACTGCACCAGCTCAATCGTGATGCGCGATGGAGAAATGGTATCCCTCAAAAACCAGCCGAGCGTATTGGCTGACGAAGGGTTGACGGTTGAGAAAGTGCCAGCGGTCACCGCGAACACCGATCAACAAGGTGAGGAACAACTCGTTCCCTGCTAAACCCAAGCACTTCCACCGGGAAGTAAATTTAATGCTCCGCATCTAAACCCAGGGGCAATAAAGATCTAGCAATATTGTTGGCACCGTTTGTAGAAGGTCGATGGTCATGAAAGAAGAGCTCAATATCTTAATCCAAGCTCAATATCCTTTAATCTACCTCGTGACCTCCGAGGAAGAACGGGCCGAGCAGGCGATCGCAACGATTGCTCAGATCAAGCCCCAGCGTAAAGTCTTTATCTGGACTGTAACGCACGGGATAGTGGAGTATGGTCAACCCCGCAACGTTACCCAACACAATACTGTGTCGCCAGAAGCGGCCATTGAGTGGGTGGTACGGCAGCGCGAGCCTGGTTTGTTTATCTTCAAAGATTTACATCCCTTTATCGATTCTCCAGCGACTACTCGGTGGTTGAGAGATGCGATCGCCAGCTTTAAAGGCACCCAAAAAGCGATCATCCTCATGTCACCGCTCCAGCAAGTTCCCATCGAGCTTGAGAAAGAAGTCGTTGTCATTGACTTTGCTCTGCCAGACTTGGTTGAACTCAATCAGGTGCTATCCCAGCAACTAGAGACGAGTCGCACTCGCAAAATCACGACTGAAACGCGGGAAAAACTTTTAAAAGCCGCCCTCGGTCTGACGCGAGATGAAGCCGAAAAAGTCTATCGCAAAGCGCAAGTCACCAGTGGAAAACTGACAGAATCTGAAGTAGAAATCGTTCTATCCGAGAAAAAACAACTCATTCGACGTAATGGGATTCTGGATTATATAGAAGAAGACGAAACCCTAGATTCCGTCGGCGGTCTCGAAGAACTGAAACGCTGGCTGAGACAAAGGTCCAATGCCTTTACGGAAAGGGCGCGAGAATATGGTTTACCTCAACCGAAAGGAATGTTAATTCTCGGGGTTCCGGGTTGTGGCAAGTCAATGATTGCCAAAACGACGGCCCGCCTATGGGGTTTACCCTTACTCCGATTGGACATGGGTCGTGTATATGACGGTTCAATGGTGGGGC
This sequence comes from Laspinema palackyanum D2a, assembly GCA_025370845.1. Classification (GTDB taxonomy): domain Bacteria; phylum Cyanobacteriota; class Cyanobacteriia; order Cyanobacteriales; family Laspinemataceae; genus Laspinema. Next base: position 28,051 of record JAMXFF010000017.1, read on the forward strand.
GATCGGAAGCCAACCTTCGCAACGCCTTGAAAACAGCCGAATCCATTTCCCCTGTGCTACTATTTATCGATGAATTAGATAAAGCATTTGGTGGAAGCGGTGGATCATCGGACTCCGATGGAGGCACATCTAGTCGCATCTTTGGTTCCTTCTTAACCTGGATGCAAGAAAAAACCTCCCCTGTGTTCGTGATGGCTACAGCCAACCGAGTCGAAAGACTACCGGGCGAGTTCCTCAGAAAGGGACGATTTGACGAAATCTTCTTCGTTGACCTTCCCAATAATGAAGAACGCCAAGAAATTTTTAAGATTCACTTGAGCAAACGGCGTCGAGAGATCGAGCGCTTCGATATCGAGCAATTGGCGAAAGTCTCGGATGGATTTTCCGGGGCAGAAATCGAACAGGCTGTGATTGCAGCTATGTACGAGGCGTTTGCTCAAGACAGAGAATTTACGCAGCTAGACATCATCGCTTCGATTAAGTCTACGCTACCGCTGTCGAAGACCATGACCGAACAGGTCACTGCCCTGAGAGATTGGGCCAGACAGCGAGCTAGACCAGCTGCTTCTTCCGTCGCTGAATACCAGCGCATGGAGTTCTAAAGGCTTTCTCCTGGGTTTTCCAGGAGCAAAGGCTAACCCACATATATCGGGTTAGCAGTGTCCGAAAACCGCAATTGCGGTTCCCTTCAAACCCAAATGTTGTCGTTTCTTTAACTATCTTACTGGAGGAAATCCAATGTCTCACTTTAGCACTCTCCGTACAAAAATCACCGATGCCGAAATCCTCAAGACTTCTCTGCGCGACTTAGGCATCAGCGTTAAATCCGATGCAGATGTGCGTGGCTATAATGGCCAGCGGGTTCGTTCCGACTTGGTTGCAGTTCTCGAAGGCGAATATGATCTGGGCTGGTCTCGCAACAGCGACGGCACCTACGACTTGATCGCTGACCTGTGGGGCGTTGCTAAGAAGCACAATCAGACCGAACTGATCAACGCGATTAACCAGAAGTACGCGGTTAATAAGACTCTCAATGAAGTTCGTCGTCCCGGTCTGCAAAACGCTAACGTTAAGCTCGTTGTTCAGTAAACATAGAGCGCGTTCCCTTGAATTACGGGTTAACCTACCATAGGTTAGCCCGTTTTTTCTGTTGAGGGCGAGATAAAATTGCGGCCAGGAATATCGGGGGGGTGGAGATGAAATTTATACAACGAACCTCAACTCAGTTAAAACTACAAATCATCCCCTTGTTGATTTGGATGGTGGGGGGGATAGTTATGATGGTCGGGGTGGAGGAGAGTCACAAGATAGGGAGATACCGTGTGATCTGCGATCGCCTGCCAGATTCTGGTCACTGTGAAGTCAGCCAGTCCAGTTTCTGGCAAACCCACCGCCAAACCTTTCTTCTAAAAGACTTACAAGGAGCCGAGGTTGTCTTGCGTAACAGTAGGAACCGGAATACCGCTTACAAAGTCGTTCTCCGCCTCCCAGGAAGACTCATTCCCCTTCATGATTTTTTGAGTTCCAATCGCCGCGCTCATCAGAAACAAGCCGATCGCATCAACCAATTTGTGCAAGATTCAACCCAGTCCAACTTGACGATCTCTCGAAATATGTTTGGGTTGATGATTACATCCTTCCTCTTCTTCTGTGGGATGGGTCTGTTAATCATGGCCTGCTTCGGCCAAATCATTATCCTAAAATTGGATAAACGCTCCAATCAATTTATTCTTACTTGGCGAGGACTTTTAGGGACCAAACGGATTGAACATCCCCTGGGGAATATTGCCCGGAGTTATGTGGAACCGGGTATTAGTCGCCGTAGTGGTCACAAAACCTATATCATCAAAGTGATGCTCACCTCTGGAGAAACCTTTGCCTTAACGTCCTATTACAGTTCCGGATATGAGGGAAAACTCCGGATCACTCAAGAAATTCACAGCTTTTTGGGGATAGAACCCACAGAAACAACCGATCCCAAATCTTTGGTTCCTTAACCCGGAGAACTCTTTGGTCTCATGCGCGGGGGAAATCAAAAACGTCAACAACAGTTAGAAGAGTATCAGCAGAGAATTTCGCGTCAGCCGGAGGATATTGAGGTCCCCTACAGCATCGCCAGCATTGTAGCCTTGCAAGGAAAACAACCAGAGGCTAAAGCACACTTAAAAAAATTTTATTCATAGTTCGCTGTTGAGGGAAAAATCGCCTCAATCCATCCTAATTGGCCCTCGACTCATTTAGCACCCCTGGGAATCACCTCTTGAAAACACAAGAGTGTGATTAATTCCAACAATATTCAGAAATCAGTCTGGGAGTTAGAATAAGCCTGAGTCAAATCCTATTGATACTGTTTATATGCAAACCTTCAATGTTGAGCTAGAGCGAAAAATCCGAGACTTAATCTATCAATGTGGGACCCGGGCTGAAGACTTGGCGAGACAACCCTACTCGGTATCGGAAAAAGGGCCAGAAGATTATGTCACCAGCATAGATCGGGAACTTGATCGCCTGTTAACTGCCGGATTTTCTGAGTTATTTCCCCAAGATGGCATTATTACCGAAGAAAACGAACGATCGCGACTGGCATTTAATGGCGATCGCGAACAACTCTGGTGCATTGACCCCCTTGATGGCACCGAAGGATTTATTCAAGGGAAGCCCCATTACTCCGTGATGATTGGCTTACTCTCAAATTTTCAACCGATCGCCGGTTGGATCTACGCCCCCGCTTTAGATCAGATGTATTATGGCGGGACAGACTGGGGACTGTTTCAATCCGTCGGGGGTTCAGCAGTGGAACCCTTATCTCCCGTGGAACCACCACCACCGAACTCATCTGCTTGTCCGATTATGCTTGGCGATCGCGACCAACGGAATTTTGGGGAGGCGATCGCCCAATTAGTCCCAGGCATCTGTTATTCTTCCCTCGGCAGTTTTGGTCTGAAAGTGATGGAAGTCATTTTTGGACGCGCCGGACTCTATCTCTATCTGAATGGCCGAGTCAAACTGTGGGATACAGCCGGTCCCGTGGCCCTCGCCAAAGCAGCGGGATTAGTCTGTTGTGATTTAGAGGGAAAACCCCTGAGTTTTGAACCCTCCGCACTTTCCTCCGATACCTTGATTCACAAACAACCCATTTTAATTGGGTGGCCGAGTTATGTAGAAGCCTTGCGATCGCCCATTTGTGAAGCAGTATTAGCCACTCAAACCCCATAAAACCATCAAGGATGAAGCCGGAACCTTCATCCTTCTGATGACTGCAATTGAAGCTGTAACGGTTTATCCGCTTGAATTTCCAGACCTAGAAAATTGGGATTCACTGGGGCTTTTTGACCCTCCGACGGCCAGAAGACCCAGCGACTACCTCGGGGTAACTGATTCACACTGGCGCTATTTTGAGTCAGCCAGATTAAGGGTAAAAACGGAGGTTCTCCTACGGTTGGCTCTTTTTCTGAAGATTGAGTGGCAGCTAAGGCTTCTAAAACGCGGTTATTGCCATGCACCAAGCCAGTTCCTGCGGTCCAGAGTCTAACATTGAGTTGGCAGCGTTCGGCATAGCAGTATAAAGATGCTGCGGCGATGACGGCTGCTTCAAAATCTTCTACATTCCAAGAACTGCCACTATCGAGAGCAATAATTACTTCTTGTCCGCCGGTGGAAACTTCTAATTCCCTGACCCGCAGTTCCCCGAAGCGCGCACTGCTGCGCCAATGGATTAAGCGAGTGGGGTCGCCATATCGGTAGGGTCGGACCGTGCGGGTGATGCCTTCCGTTGCCATTTCAGCGCGCCGATCGCTATGAACCAGGAGGCTATCTTCTTGACCCATGCGATCGACGAGAGGACAGCGAGTCAGGGGTAAAACTTGGGGATAGACCACGGCGGTAGCGGGGACCTGGCGCGATCGCCTGCACCAAAATAACCCGAGGGGAGTGGCTGATCTTAACTGGACCTCATGCCAGCGATAAATACCGCGCCGTTGGGTGGGGTAGTAGTAAACCCAATGATGAATGCCATGAGGGGGGATTTCTTCGATGGCAGATTTCATGGGTTTTCCCAATACGAACGGAATCAGATCCTCGACTTGCACCAAGGTTTTTGGCTTTGCCGTCTGATTGGCGATCGCCAGGTCGAGGGTTAAGTCTTCCCCGGCGCTGACGGGTTCAATCCGGGCCCGATCAACTTGTAAATCCTGGAGCGATCGCACTGGCAACCAGGCGGCAGTTCCCAACAACGCAAAACTCACCCCACTGATCACATACAGCCATCCGGCCATTGTATTGGTTGCCGCGCCAAAGAAAAATATCGCCAGGGTTAAGAGTAACCAACCGGCATAGGCCGGGGTGACCCAGTGAGTTTCCAGCCAGTTGGCGATGCGATGGTGGATGCGCGTTTTTTTGGAGCGAGCTGCAATGGGTTTTGCTACAGTCATAATCGATGCCTGGGGCCGTACAGTACCCGGTGGGTTGATTTTTTTATGGTAATCGGAATTTTAGGCGATCGCTACTGCCCTTGATGATTCCAGAATAATTTCCCAAGAAAAACTGGGCTAGAGTATCTCTAACCCAGACCGAGGGTGAACAATGAACACTGTGAATGCTTCCAGGGGTGTCCCCGATTGAGGCGCTGGGGGTTTGTCATTCCCTTGGAACTTCTAATTCTGGTAGCAGCGACGGCCTTGGGGATGTCGCTTGTGCTTTCGAGTTCTATCTTAACTCAGTGATTGCACGGATGTCAATCCTTAAATTTTTCATGGGTTTTGGAGACTCTTCCGGACATTTGCTACAAAACATCCAAAAAAAACCCTGGATTAAAACAGGTATCAACATTTTATCCCCGGGAAGGGCGATCGCCACTTTTCTCCGTATTTGTCCTGATACTGGGGCCAATGCTACAAAACTTAACCTAGACCCTAGTCAGGACAACGGGCAGATTTCATGACTTGATAGCTTTCGTTCGCCACGGCAGTACAATGAACATAGCGGCACGAGTGAGTCTAACGACTCAGAGAGGCAATCCGAGGCGTGCCTCGGGTCCTCAGTTGGTAAAACCTGCCTGGGTCTGACCTCGCGATACCGGCTTAATTTATTAGGCCAGAGGAATCGCGATCGCACTCCAGGCTACAATCCAACAGTCCCGCTTTGAGCGGGTCAAGACTTACTTAAAAGTCTTGGTCAGTATATTGATTGGTTGACCGAACGTTCTTGTGGCGTCCGAGATAGTAACAACGTGGACTTAAAACAGCTCTTCAAAACCCCGAATCCGATTATTGGTGTTGTCCATTTACTGCCCCTGCCGACCTCTCCGAGGTGGGGGGGCAGCCTCAAAACTGTCATTGAGCGAGCCGAGCGAGAGGCCACAGCGTTGGCATCAGGCGGGGTTGATGGCATTATTGTCGAAAATTTCTTTGATGCTCCCTTTACGAACGGCCAGGTCGATCCAGCCGTCGTGAGTGCCATGACCCTGATCGTGGATCGGCTGATGAACTTGGTAACGGTGCCGATCGGAATCAACGTTTTGCGAAATGACGCCCTGAGTGGATTGGCGATCGCCTCCTGTGTCGGTGCCAGCTTTATCCGGGTCAATGTCCTCACTGGGGTCATGGCGACGGATCAAGGCTTAATCGAAGGACAAGCGCACCAACTGCTACGCTATCGGCGAGAACTCGGCAGCGAGGTGAAAATTCTGGCCGATGTTTTGGTGAAACACGCGCGGCCCTTGGGTTCCCCCAACCTCACCACTGCTGTGCAAGAAACCATTGAGCGCGGTTTAGCCGATGGGGTGATTCTCTCCGGTTGGGCCACTGGGAACCCACCTTCTTTTGAAGATTTAGAACTGGCGATCGCGGCAGCTAAAGGCACTCCGGTCTTTATTGGCAGTGGTGCCAACTGGGAGAACATTTCTACCTTAATGCAGGCAGCCAATGGCGTCATTGTCTGTAGTTCCCTCAAACGACATGGACAACTGGAACAACCCGTTGACCCAATCCGAGTTAGTCAGTTTGTAGAAGCCACTCGCCGGAGTCTCTCCCTCGAAACTCCACCCTCGTCACTGGCGGCTATCAAGCTTCATTCGGGGTGAGGACCTTTTGAAAACAACTTGAGGAAGACATCAGGATGCAGGGGTAAAATTCAGCCCTCATCCTGATCCAGCATTTTCATCCCGATTTCTGCTCTAGTCATCCCGTTTCCTGACATCATTTTTCCTCCCCCATCCCCTATCCCTCCCCCTTCATCCCCCTATCCCTCCCCTTCATCCTGCGGGGTTCCTCCTTCTAGGTGGATCATTCCCCCTTCCCCCTAAATGAATATGCCACAATCAAATTGTCCTGGCTTTGCGGCTTGAGCAATCAAGAGGGTTCCTTCGTCGAGAGTAGCGATTCTGAACCAGTCGCTCTCCGGAAAAGGGGCATCATCCCTAACATCTTTAGGCCCAAATTAAAGACAACAGAGCAAGATGCTCCCGAGAGCTCATGGGAAGATGCTTCCCCGGACAAAAACTTGTCCCCTTCTGACCCGAAGCAGGATCTCAAGGAATAGTTCGCGAGTTCCTGGCGCTAAAACTGTAGAGTGAAGCAGTTTTAGCTCAATTCAGACCGTCTGTTCAACCCTAGTACCGACCGATAACATGAGTTAAGGGTGTATCACTCCTGCCAGGGAAGGGGTACCTAACCCAAAAATACTATGGGTAGAGGGTAAAACCTTTGAGGCGGTAATTGTCCCGTGGAAAGTGCATCTCAAAAGCACCCCAGGCAATGTCACCCCCGTGATAGTCATCATGAATGCTCACTGGGTTTAAACCCTGGTGATGCTCGTTTCCTCCGAGGTTTAAAAACTCTCGGTTTGCACATTACCAAATTTTTCTTATGAGACGCCGACGTTCTACTCCGTGGATTTACCGCTGGTCGCGTTATATCATCGGCGCGATCGCAGTTTTGGGGGCTTTAGAAACCGCTTTTTTGACCGTGGTTGAGTTTACCGGCTCCGCTGCGGCAGTTTGTCCCACCACCGGCTGCCAAATTGTCTTAGAAAGCGAATATGCCAAAATCTTTGGGTTGCCTTTGACCCTCTTTGGGTTTTTAGGTTATACCACAATGGCGATTTTGGCCTTTGCTCCCCTCTTGGTCAAAGAAGAGACCCAAAAAGATTTGAAGTCGCAGGTAGACAACACAACCTGGTTGCTGATGTTTGCGATCGCCTCCTCTATGGTTGTGTTTAGTCTATACCTGACTTATGTCATGTTTTTTACCCTGCAAGCGGTCTGTCCTTACTGCCTGGTTTCGGCAGTATTTTCAGCCTTGCTGTTTGTCTTAACCATTATTGGGCGAGATTGGCCCGATCGCGGTCAACTGTTCTTTATCGGCATTATTGTCGGCATGATTACCCTGATTGGAGCCTTGGGGGTCTATGCCAGTGTCAATAACCCAGGGACCACAGTTTCCGCAGACAACTCCATCGTTCAGCGTCCGGCGGGACGCCCTCCCTCCAATGCAGGCTGGCCGATTTCCACCTCATCCGGTGAAGCTGAAATCGCCTTAGCTCAACATCTCACTGCCGTAGGGGCCAAAAATTATAGTGCCTATTGGTGTCCTTTCTGCCATGAACAAAAGGAACTGTTTGGAAAACAAGCGATGAGTGAGATTGACTATGTTGAATGCGATCCCGCAGGCAAAAATCCCCGACCTCAACTCTGCCGAGAGGCTCAAATTCAGGGATATCCCACCTGGATCATTAACGGGGAACAGTATTCTGGGGTGCGATCGCTCCCGGAATTAGCGGAATTATCGGGCTATCAAGGGCCAACTAACTTTAAAAACGTCTCACCGGGTTCCTAACCCACGGTGAACCCCAGGATCCGAGAAATTCCCAATGCGGTTTGAGGCTGGACTCGCACTGGGAAAGTCCGGATCCCAGTCCTCCTTCTGAGCAGATTAAATTCCATCAAAAGCCGGTATTTCATGAAAATTCAGCCCCTTAAAGGTCCAAAACGACTCTGGAGTGCCCTCACACAACGGTGGCAACATAGACTTCCCGACTGGAGTGGGAGCATCTGGCTTCCCTTGAAGGCGGTTGTCGGTGTAGCTGGCTTCGTGTTGGTTCTGCGCTCTACGGGACTGTTACAGTCTCTGGAATGGGCGGCTTATGACCAGATGTTTCGTTGGCGTCCCCCGGAACCCAGGGACGATCGCATCCTGATTGTGGGAATTAACGAAACCGATATCCGGGAATTCCAAACCTGGCCGATTTCCGATCGCGTCTTAGCTGAACTGTTGCAAAAACTCGACAGCTACTCTCCCCGGGCGATCGGTCTGGACCTCTATCGAGATATTCCAGCCGAACCGGGTCACGCTGAGTTACAACAGGTCTTTGCCACTACCCCCAATCTAATTGGCATTGAAGAGGTCCCCATCGCCACCAACCTGGTTGGGGTCCGTCCTCCCAAAGTCTTGGCCGAATTGGATGCGGTGGGATTTAACAATGTGGTGATCGACTCCGATCGCAAAGTCCGTCGTAATCTACTGTATCTATGGGGTGAGGAGAAAACCTACCAAAGTTTTGCCTTAAAGCTGGCCTTGCTCTATCTGCAAACCGAAGGAATTAAACTTCAACCCTCATCTGAGCATCCAGACCATTTCCAACTGGGTCCCCACACCTTTCCCCGGTTTGAACTCAATGATGGACCCTATATCGACCAAGATAATGGGGGTTATCAAGTGCTGGCTAATTTTCATCTGGGGCCCCCGGGTGACTACCAATTGGTCCCCTATCGCCAGGTATCCATGAGGGACCTGTTAGAGGGTAAGGTCCCGGCAGATTGGGTGCGCGATCGCGTGGTCTTGATCGGTTCGACCGCTACGAGTCTCAAGGATTTCTTCTACACCCCCCATAGTGCCGGATTACTCCAGGCTCCTCAACAAGTCTTTGGGGTCCAGGTTCATGCCAATTTTGTCAGCCAAATCCTCAGTGCGGCCTTAAATGACCGCACTCCCTCGATTTTGTTCTGGTCTGAACCCATCGAATGGCTGTGGATTGTACTGTGGGCGATCGCCGGTGCCCTCATCAGTTCCACCTGGCGATCTCCGCTTCGCCTCACTGGGAGCATCCTCCTGGCTTCCGTCACCCTGTTCGCGACCGCAACGGTTCTATTTTTCATGGGCTGGTGGGTCCCCTTAATTCCTCCCCTCTTAACCCTGATCGGTTCGGCGGGATTGCTCACCTCTTATATTGCTTATCAGGAAGAAAAATTAAAACGCTCTTTTGCTGAATCCAAAGACTTTTTAGACCAAATTATCAATACTATCCCTGACCCCATTTTTGTGAAGGACAAAAACCATCGCTGGATTGTCTTAAATCAAGCCTATTGTCAACTCATTGGCTATCCTTTACAGGTGGTTCTCGAAAAATCGGATTATGAAATTTTTTCTACCGATGAAGCCAATCTGTTTTGGCAGGAAGATGAATGGGTCTTGACCACAGGTTTACCTCATGAAAATGAAGCAAAATTGACCGATGCCACGGGAACACTCCATTATATTGCCACCAAACGCTCTATGCATAAAGATTCCGCTGGTAATGTCTTCTTAGTTGGCGTGATTCGTGACATTACCGAACGCAAGCAAATGGAAGAAGAACTCAAACGAACCGCCTCAGAGTTGGCTCAGTCTTATCAAGAACTAAAGGTTTCAGAAGACCGATTACGCCACCAAGCCTATCATGATACCCTGACCAATCTTCCCAACCGAAAGTTGTTTTCAGACCGGCTGAATCAAGCCTTAGAATGGGCGGCAATTAATAACCAAATGCTTGCGGTTTTGTTTATTGATTTAGATGGATTTAAACAAATCAATGACACCCTCGGACATGACAGCGGTGACCTGTTATTAAAAGAAGTGGCCAGAAGACTCAGCGCCTGTTTGCGGGGGAGTGACACAGTGGCACGTCTGGGGGGAGATGAGTTTACCGTGATTTTACCAGCCATTCCTCGCCCGCAAGATGTGGCGAGTGTGGCACAGAAGATTATGACGACCTTAGCGGAGCCCGTGGCGATCGCGCAAGAGTTGATTCAGGTCACCGCTAGTATCGGAATTAGCTTGTACCCCTTGAATGGGGAAGATGGAGATACCTTAATTAAGCTTGCAGATGCGGCAATGTACCGTTCTAAAGAACTCGGTAAAAATCAATATGAATTTTATGAAGTTTCCTAAACTTCAGGACCGGGGAAGATGAAGGAGGCGGGAGCCAGGAGATCGAGGAGTTTTCTGTAAATCCACATCGGGTTAATTTCGCCACCCTAGACCCGCAATTAAACGGGGGGGGATATTCGGATTGTTTATGGAAAATATTAATCTATGTTAAGAATTAAATCAATCAATACATAAACAGAATTGTCAAGGTTAGTAGACATTTTAGAAAACCGCGATCCATTCACGACAGCGGAGTAAGAGTAAATACGGATAACCCTGAACCTGTGCCGAGTTCAACTTTGGTGAATTTCATTGAAATTCGAGGTTTTCCGGGACACAGCAGCATATCACCCCTCAAAAACTTCCTCAGTAAATCCACGATACGGACCCCAACAAAATTTTTCAGGTACTGGACAAATCCGTGAATCTACTGATAAACTAAATCAACAGGGGACATCTACTAGGAAGGTTATTATATGGGGTCAAGGGTGTTATGTTTACGTTCCTTCGGTCTACTACAATCACTCTATTTTCAATCAGCAGCTTACTAGGGACCTCCCTAGTCGTCACGAGCTTGCAAACCAGTTTGAGTCCCGAATCGCTCCGGAATACAACCGGCTCGAATCCGGAGATTTCCATTGCCGAATATGAACCGCCAAAACCGGGTAACGGCAAGCCCCAGGGTGAAACCCCTGGAGCTGGAACCCGCTACATTTAGTTCTAAGACTTGCCCTCAAGATTTAGGGATAAACCCTCCCGTTGCTTTACAATCTGGGCTACTCCTGACGCTTCATCTTATATTTATAGGAGAGCCAAACCTACGACTCCTTGAAAGCAATAGCTATCGGGAGAAATGCCAGAATAATCACAAGGGAACCCTGCGCCAGGATTGGTTCTGAACCACCGTATGAGCTTGCCAATTAGGATCCGTATGGGGATAATCTAACCGATAGTGACCGCCACGACTTTCGGTCCGAAACATGGCACTGGTAAGAATTAAGTACGCGGCATCCAGTAAATTGCGGGTTTCCGACCACTGTACGAGCAGTTCATTGGCATTGGGGATAGAAAAGCAGACCCCCTGACCCACCACCGGATTTAATAAATATTGAGACAGAGGAAGGGCCGCAAATTCGCCCTGGGCGGTATTAATTTGCGCGATCGCCGCTTCTAAAGCTGCTTGTCCGCGCACAATTCCCGCACTTTGCCAAACCAGCAACGGGAGCGATCGCCGCAGTTCTTGAATATAAGCTTGCTGTGCCGCTAAATCGGCTCCCAAGCGACTACTCTCTTCCAGGGTAACTGTCCCCTCCGGGACCCCTTCTTTCGGATGCGGACCCATTTCAATCGCCTTTAACTGAGCACCAAATACGAGACATTCCAGCAAAGAATTACTCGCTAACCGATTGGCACCATGCACCCCGGTATTGGTCGTTTCACCCACGGCATACAAACCGGGAATCGAAGTGCGTCCGTACAAATCCGTCTGAATCCCTCCCATCCAATAATGGGCCGCTGGTGCCACGGGAATCGGTTCCTTAAACAAATCCACCCCCCAAGTTTGGCAAACCTGGATAATATTCGGAAAACGATGGCGAATCCGCTCGTCAGGAATCGATCGCAAATCCAGCCACACGCATCCCGGGCTCGGATCAGTTCCCCAATTCTGAAGATGCATAAAAATCGAGCGACTGACCACATCTCGCGGTGCTAGTTCTCCTGCCGGATGGTAATCAAACATGAAGCGATATCCGCGATCGTCCAGCAAATGAGCGCCCTCACCCCGGACCGCCTCACTGATTAAAAATCTGGGGGCCTCGGCTTTGGTGAGGGCGGTGGGATGAAATTGAAAAAATTCTAAATCTCTTAACAGGGCACCGGCACGCCATGCCATTGCTACCCCATCCCCGGTACTCACGGAGGGATTAGTCGTTTGAGCGAAGACTTGACCGCCGCCGCCTGTTGCCAGAACTACGGCACCGGCACGGACCCAGTAGATCTGACCTTGATAGACCAGGCGCACCCCTTGACAGCGTTCGCTCTCTGGGTCCATCCACAGATTCAAAACTACGGCATTTTCGATCGCCTGAATATTCGGGCAGCTCAAGACGCGACTGCTCAAGACGCTGACAATGGCTCGACCCGTGGTATCTGCCGCATGAAGGACTCGGCGATGGGAGTGAGCCGCTTCTAGGGTTAAGGCCAGGGTGCCTTGATTGTCTCGGTCAAAGGCCACTCCCAGTTTTAGCAAGTTTTGCACACAGTCCGGTGCTTGTTCGGCGAGAAACTTGACCGCCTCCAGATCACATAACCCAGCACCGGCAATGAGTGTATCTTCGATATGGAACTTGGGGGAATCATCGGAGGCGATCGCAGCGGCTATACCCCCTTGCGCCCAATCGCTTGCAGACACCGGCAAGCTATCTTTGGCAATCAAACCCACGCGGTAAGTATTGGGGATGCACAAGGCTGAATACAAACCCGCAGCACCTGCACCGACGACCAATACATCAAAAGCGGTGGGTATGCTCTGATTGAGACCGGGATCAAACTGTGACGGATTGCTCAATGAAAAATCGCCCCTTGTCAAGTAGTTGAGCCGATTATATAGGCCAGGGTAAATCATTATGGAGCATTCGGGTCGCTGTCGCGCCCATCCCTCCCTAACCCGCTGGGGTCTTGCATCGGGGGAAAAGGGCCTACAGCCGATCACTCATAATGATTTAGCTGCCCTACAGAAGCTCTTTATATTACCTTAAGTGACAAAGGACGAAATTAACGAGCTCTGTTCTACCGGAACAGGACCCGGTTTAGTAATAGCCGTTATTGATGCGATCGTCGCCTTCAATTAACGAGAGTTCAGGGTCGGTGACGGTAAAATTATCCAGATTGGCTTGTAGCAATTCTTTTTGGCGATCGCTCAGGCCGGAAATGCTTAAAACATCCTCAATTTTCTCGTAGGGAGCATTTTGGACAATTAACCCGGCTAAGGTCGGATACAGCCCCCGATACTGCCGGAAAGCCCGAACGTTGGTGTTATTTAAGTCAATTTTTTGGCCAAACTCCGTCGCCAGCTTCTCATCGATGGGATTGCGATACAGGGGTTGGGAGACTAAGAGGGTGGATTGCCAGGAGATCCCGCTCCAGCCCGCTGCGGCTGCATTTTGCGGAAATCCTAACCATCCTAGGCAACCCACGACTAAGCCGAAGACTGCCACTAGGCGAACCAATCTTTGCATAACTTTTTTCCTTTGTTTCTCATAAACAGCCTTTTAATAGAGACTACCATTTTACCTACAGATTTTTTTTGGATTTCTGCTAAATCAGCAGATTTTTTCCCGAGAGGGTCTGTATCCCAGGGGTCGTGATCCCCTGAGAGTCAGGGCAGTGGCTCAACTGCCCCTAAACAGCCAAGCCTATGCCCCTTGGGGCTTGAGTTCGGCTTCGGGTTAACGGGGGAATTTTATGGTTTGGCCGCTTGGGAACGTAAAAAGGCATCCAGGTTGGCAAAGGAGCAAGCATAGGTGATAGTTGGCTTCTCGTAGCCCTTGAGATGGACGCTATGCTGCTTGAACAAGTCCTCATGTCCAGGGACGGTCCGACAGTATTTATAGGTGGTTTCACCCAGAGCAATATCTAGGCCAATTTCTTTAGTGGCGGACTCCAAGCGAAAGGCGGCGTTGACGGTATCTCCTAAGGCGGTGTAGTCTGGGCGATCGCCCGATCCGGTATTGCCGACCATGCCATATCCGGTATTGACTCCGGCCCCTATTCGCAGCGGAAAGGGCAGGGGATAGCGTTTATTCAGGTCTTCGGTAATTTCATACAAGGAATTGAGGGCCTGAAAGATTCGCAGCATCTCGTCGTCACTGACTTCTTGGGTGCTGTGAAACCAGACTGCCATTACGGCATCGCCGATATATTTATCCACCCAACTGCCGCGATCGCGAATAATATTCCCCGCGCAGCGGAACCAGGTGCCAATTACTTCTGAGAGGATTTTCTCATCCAGTTGTTGGGTCAAAACGGTGAAATTTCGGATATCCACCACCATCACCGAGATTAACCGGCGCACGTGCAAGGCGGCAGTGACGGTAAAATCCTTGGCGGTGGCGAGCTCTTCTGAGCATTCGCTAATATCCATCTTTGGGGAGAAAAATTCCAGATCGGTTTGTCCGAAGGTCAGGCGATCGCCATTGTGCAAGATCACGGGGATACTCACGCGGCGGCCATTGACAAAGGATCCATTGCGACTCCCGAGGTCGATCAAATAAAATTCCCCCGTGTCCATGCATTGCAGCATGGCATGGGCTCGGGACATCCAGCGGTCCCCGATCGCGAAATTATTATCTTCACTTCGTCCAATAGTCCAGCAGTTACCTCCCACTAAGGGGAGATAGCGGTTCCCTGCGTCAGTTCGCAGTAAAAGATGAGGAGTAGGTGGGAGATTTGCCACAGGTTAAGCACCAACGTTATGGATTTGTAACGCTCTTAATTTTAAAAGGAGTAACCCTAGACTGAAGGTCCAACACCTTTCTCATGGAAAGGTCTGTTGAAAGTAGTGGGTTGTGGGGTGGTCTTGTTGATTTTGAACAGATTCCCCTTCAACGATGCTTACCCCTTTTTAAGTTAGATGCTTAACCCTGTAAGAGGGACGATTCAAGCTCTAATCCGACTCTTCAGGCGGCTAGGGCGGCCAGCCAAAAGAAACTGTCTACAACAATTGTACTCAATACGGCTCCCCCGAATGCCCACCATTTTAGCCTAGGAGAGCGTAAGGGTAAACTGCCAACTGCTAGTAACAGAATTCCCAGTACCGCAGCCCAACCACAGCCCCAGGGGGTGTTGACGAGGGCGATCGCATTCTGAAAAATCGGAATCGCCAGTTCCGGTTCGACTTGCATCAACTGTCGCCAGTGCGGAATTAAGTTTACTACATAAAAATAAACGTCCGTGACGGTGGTGCCAAATAAGGACCCCAAATAAAACCAGCTACCGATCGCCAGTTGGCCGCGCCACAAACACCACAGGGCCACGGGTAGCCCGATCGCCTCTAGGGGTAAGTGCAGCACGGGTTCCCAGCGAAACCATCCCCAGTAGATGGCGCCCGCCAGCCAACTGCCGGTAAATCCGATTAATAAATCCCCCCAAATTTGGCTACCCTCGCGCGATCGCAACACTTGTGCCAGCCCTAACCAACCCACAGTCATCGCCACCGCCAGTATCGGCAGATGCCGCACTAAGGGGGCTTCAAAGAAGACGGGGACTGATACTAGAAAGGCGGCAGCGGCAAACATCCGCCACCGTTGCGCGATCCCGATGGGGCTAAACGAAGGATTCAGACTGAGGCTTACAGATTTCACGGCTGCTCCAGGGTCGGTGTAAGAAGACCACGATTTATTTAACAACTCTTTAATATTCTTTACTTAACTTCATCTTATTTAAGATATCACAAGAAATATCCCCCCCTAGGGGATTTCCCTGCCTAAATTTTAACCGATTCCTGAAATTCCGGGGAAAAGAACAGGAAAAACCGGGGCCATCGGTGATGGATGACCCGGGATTTTATAGAATCAATGCAAAATTTGGCGCTCCAGCTTGTGGCTACATCTTAAATTCCCAATTGAGAATATAATGCGTTTGTTCTGCTCGCAGGCATTGTCAACAGCGGACAAAACCCTGGGGTAGAGTGGCTTGAGTGTGATCTCATCTCCAGGAATCTAGGAAAAAACAAGATTAAGAACTTCTCCTGGAATAAATCCATCCCCTTTGAAGGTCAAGTTTAGATTTACAGACAGATAACATCGGAAAAATTCATGGGACTATCACGCAATCAGTTTTTCACCCTCGGGAGTTTTGGTGCCATCGGCATGGCGATCGCCACCACAGGCAAAGCACTCAGCAGCGAATTACTAGGGTCCAGTCACGTTACCGACATCACCACTTCCCTAGCTGGGTTGACATCGAGTCCGCAAATCTTGGCCGCGACTGAAACCGCCTCAGACATCATGGAGATGACCGAACCGGAAACCCCGATCAATTTATTTCAGGCGATCGTCCTCGGGTTCGTCCAGGGAATGACCGAATTTATCCCGATTAGCAGTACCGCCCATTTACAAGTCGTCCCCGTGGCCCTGGGTTGGGGAGATCCCGGGGTTGCCTTCACGGCTGTTCTGCAACTGGGGAGCATCGGGTCCGTGCTCTGGTATTTTTGGACCGATTTGAGTACCCTAGTCAATGGAGCAGTGCGGGCCCTGGTGCGGCGTGAATATGATGACCAGGACTTTCGGATTGTCCTAGGCATTCTCGTCGGATCCCTGCCAATTATTGTATTTGGGTTAATTATCAAATATGTGATTCCGGAGTTTTACGACGAAAATCTTCGGACTATCACTGTGATCGCCGTTGTCTCGATCTTAATGGCAATCTTGCTCGGGATTGCTGAACGGTTTGGGGCGCGAAAACGCAACTTTGGGCAACTAACCCTTAAAGATGGACTATTAATGGGACTCGCCGAGGTCCTGGCCTTGGTTCCAGGGTTCTCTCGGTCCGGTTCTACCATTACTGCCGGATTATTCATGGGGTTAGATCGCACCACTGCCGCCCGGTTTTCCTTTTTGTTGGGTATTCCAGCCATTACCTTAGCGGGATTAGTCGAACTCAAGGATCTGCTGACCTCTAATTTGGACAACATCGGCATGGTCCCCTTGGTGGGAGGATTGATTTCATCTGCCGTCTTTTCTTATCTCTCCATCGCTTGGCTGATTAATTTCTTAAAAACCCAGAGTACCTGGGTTTTTATCTGGTATCGGATAGCCTTTGGCTGTGTCATTTTAATGGCTCTGGCCTTGGGTTGGATACAGGGTTAGTTGAGGATACAGACGATCAGACTGCTCATTTCCCACCCTCTAAGGGAGGGGCTCAAAACAATAGGTTGATTGGGTTATTCCATGCCATCCGCGTTAGGATGCCTCAGGCAGATAACCGAGGGATGAAAGCAATAACCGATCAATCTGACTTCATTGACAACCTTGTCTTGCAGCTAACCCTACGGCGATGGCAAACTCTGATAGTTTGGCCTGGACTCAGCGTATAATAGGGAAGCAGAACCTTAATCAGGAGAACTGAATGATGCTATCGGTTCCAGGCTATCAAATTCTGGCAAAAATTTATGAAAGTGCCAATACCCTTGTCTATCGAGGACGCCGCGAGTTCGATGGACAACCCGTTATCCTGAAAGTTCTCCATAAAGACTATCCCACGGACCAGGAACTAGGGAGTTATCAACAAGAATATGAATTAATTCGGTCTATTAATTTAACTGGGGTTATTAAAGCCTATAGCCTGGAAAAGTATCAAAATACTTTAATGATGAGCTTAGAGGATTTTGGGGGAGAATCCTTAAGGCAGTTAATCACCTCCCAAAAATTTACTCTCCTCGGATTTCTCAACCTGGCGGTGAAAATCTCGGAGAGCTTGGCGGAACTGCACTCAGCTAATATTATTCACAAAGATATTAATCCGGCCAATATCGCCTTTAACCCGGTGACGGGACAACTTAAAGTCATTGACTTTAGTATCTCGACGGTGTTGACCCGGGAACATCCCACGGTGGAAAAGTCCGATGCCTTAGAGGGGACTCTCGCTTATATGTCCCCGGAACAAACGGGCAGAATGAACCGATCGCTCGATCGCCGCAGTGATTTTTACTCTCTGGGGGTGACCCTCTATGAACTTTTGAGCGATCGCCTACCCTTTGAAACTACTGATGCGATCGAATTAGTTCATTGTCACATTGCGATCGAACCCGTTCCCCCTCATCACCATAACCCAGAAGTTCCCAAAGCCCTCTCCAACATTATCCTCAAATTATTAGCAAAAAGTCCCGAAGACCGCTATCAAAGTGCCTGGGGTTTAAAAGCTGATTTAGAGGAATGTCTCAGCCAACTGAGAACCACCGGGGCAATTTCCGAATTCCCCCTGGGACGGATGGATATTTCCGATAAATTTCAAATTCCTAAAAAATTGTATGGGAGGCAATCAGAAATCGAACGGTTTATGAACGCCTTTGATCGCGTCATGGGCGGGCAGACGGAAATGATTTTAGTAGGCGGATATTCCGGGATTGGAAAATCTGCCCTAGTCGATGAAATTAAATATAAAATTAACCAGAAGAAAGGGTATTTTATTTCGGGTAAATTTGACCAATTTCAACGGTATGTTCCCTATTCAGCCATTGTCAGTGCTTTTTCTGATTTAGTGGAACAACTCTTAACCGAAAGTGAAAAACAACTTGAAATTTGGAAAGAAAAATTATTAAATGCTTTGGGTTCAAACGGTCAAATTATTATTGATGTTATCCCAGAAGTTGAGCTAATTATTGGTCTTCAGCATCCGGTCAATCAACTCGGACCCAGTGAATCTCAAAACCGATTTAATTTAGTTTTTCAAAACTTTATTCGCGTCTTTTGCACCCGACAAAATCCCTTAGTCATTTTCCTGGATGACTTGCAGTGGGCAGATTCTGCCACCCTCAAGTTGATTGAGTTAATGATGACCGATGAACAGACCCGATATTTATTTCCTATTGGAGCTTATCGGGATAACGAAGTCAACCCCACTCATCCGTTGACCCTCACCTTGGATGGATTGCGGAAACAAGGGGCGACGATTAATCAAATGACCTTAACACCGTTGGGGATTGACCAAATCACCCAACTGATTAGTGAGACTTTGCATCAGGACCGAACCACGGTACAACCCTTGGCAGAATTAGTGGTGCAGAAAACCCAAGGGAATCCCTTTTTTGTCAACCAATTTTTGAAGACCCTGTATCAAGAGAACCTACTCACCTTTAATCCCAATGCAGGGACAAACCAAATTGGCGGATGGCAATGGGATATTGACCAAATTAAGGCGGTGGGGATTACAGATAATGTGGTCGAATTGATGGTCAGCAAATTGCGGAAGTTGCCGGAAGCGACCCAAGAAGTGCTCCGTCTAGGGTCTTGCTTGGGGAACCAATTTGACTTAAATACCCTGTCCTTAATTTATGCTAAGGAATCCTTTGGGACGTTTTCCGATATGTCCCCGGCGATCGCTGAGGGATTAATCCTCCCCATCACCCCGGAAGAAGTCACAGACCCCAGTTCAATTAATCCGCTGTTAATTCTCAGTTACAAGTTTTTACATGACCGCGTACAGCAGGCCGCTTATGCTTTAATTGAAGACTCCCAAAAAAAGGCAGTTCACCTCCAAATTGGCCGAATGTTAGTCGCCAGTACCCCGGAAGAATATTGGGCGGATAAAATCTTTGAACTGGTGGATCATTTGAATGTAGGCCGATCGCTCATTCACGAAGAGGCGGAAATCATAGAATTGGCAACTTTAAATTTAGAAGCGGCCAAAAAAGCTAAAAATGCCACCGCTTATGTCGCCGCCCAGCAATATCTAAAAGCAGGGATGGACCGTCTCACCGATGCCATTTGGGACCGCGATTATGAGTTGGCATTGGAACTCTACAAACAGCGTTCACAGGTGGAGTATCTCAATGGCAACTTTGAAGAATCAGAAACCTTTATCAAGGAAATTCTCAACCGCACCCCCTCAGTTTTAGAAAAGGCCGAAGTCAAGAATCTGCTGTTACTGCAATATGTCTTGCGCGGGGAATACAGCCAAGGGGTAAAAACCGGACGAGAAGCCCTCGTACTCTTGGGAATCGAGTTACCGGAAACCGATTTACAAGGGGCGATCGGGGCCGAATTTGCGGCGGCTAAAGCCAAATGGGAAGGGAAAGAGATTGCCCGGTTAATTGATGAACCTCAGACCACTCGACCTGAGACCAAAATCGCCTTAAAACTCCTCACCACCGTTGCAGCGCCAGCCTACTTAATTGATCCGCAACTCTGGATCGCGATCGTCCTCAAAGGGGTAAATTTATCTTTGGAATATGGCAGTATTCCTGAATCTTGTATTTCCTTTACCAATTATGGAATCCTGCTCAATTCAGTCTTAGGAGACTATAAATCCGGCTATGAATTTGGATTATTAGCCCTAAATTTGATTGAAAAATGGGGAAGTATTGAACTCAAAAGTAAAGCCTGTGCTGGATTTGCCAATAGTTTAAGTTTTTGGTTTAAACATATCAAAGAATCCAACCTGATCAACAAAGAAGGCTATCAAGCGTCCTTGGAGTCAGGGGATTTAGAATATGCAGGCTATATTCTCCATAATACAGTTCTCAATGCTTATTTTGAGGGGCAAAACCTGGCTCAAATTAGTAAGGAAACGACTCCCTGTTTTCATTTCGCCCAAAAAACTAAAAATCAAATCTCCAGCGACCTCGCCCTGGGGTTGCAACTGACCCTCTTTAATTTAATGAAAATCACACCAGACCCCCTAGAATTTTCATATGAAGAAACCAGCGAAGCCGAGTATTTGGCAAGTTGTTACCAGGAGAATAAATTTTATGCCCTCTGTAATTACTTAATCCGGAAATTACAGGTTCTCTATCTCTATAATCGCCTAGAGGAAGCCAAAACTTGTGCCTTAGAAGTGGAAAAATATCTGCTTTATATTACGGGTACTGTCCCAACGACCGATTATAATTTTTACCACTCGCTCCTGTTATGTGCACTTTATGCGGACGCATCACCGGAAGAACAAACGGAGTATTTGCAAAAAATTACGGCTAATCAAGAACAGATGAAAGTTTGGGCGGGCAATTGTCCAGACAACTTTGAACATAAATATTTATTAGTAGCAGCAGAACTTGCGCGGATTGCGGGAGAGGAAGAGGAAGCCCTTGATTTGTACGATCGCGCCATAGAATCCGCCCGCCAATATGAATTTATCCAAAATGAAGCCTTAGCTAACGAACTGGCAGCACAATATTGGTTCCAACGGAATAAACAAAAATATGGCCGAGTTCATCTACAGGAAGCCTATTATGGGTATCAACGCTGGGGTGCATTGAGAAAAGTTACCGAACTAGAGGCAATTTATCCACAATTACTGACCAAATCCCCACGAAGTTCTGGGGCGATCGACACCCGAACAACCGCGATTCATACTACCACGGATAATCATGCCGGTATCCTAGATTTAGCCTCAGTAATGAAAGCATCCCAAGCGATTTCGGGAGAAATTGTTCTGGATAAATTGCTGGCAAAATTGATGAAAATTTCCATCGAAAATGCCGGTGCACAAAAAGGCTGTTTAATCTTACCCACCGAGGGTAAACTCACCATTGCCGCTGAAGCGTCCGTTGATCGCGAAGAAGTCACTGTTGCTCAATCTGCATGGGGAACCCTGGGAGGGCGATCGCTAGAACCGGATCAAGTCCCTGTCACCATTATTAACTATGTCGAACGGACCAAATCCGATGTCGTCCTCACCGATGCCGCCAGGGATGGCAAATTCACCGCAGACCCTTATATTATTTCCCATAACTTAAAATCGGTTCTCTGCCTCCCCATCCTCGATCGCGGTCAATTAATTGGCATCCTCTACCTAGAAAATAATCTCACCACGGGAGCTTTTACCAGCAATCGCTTAGAAGTCTTAAGACTCCTCTCAGCACAAGCAGCAATCTCCTTAGAAAATGCGCTCTTATATGCCTCCGTCGAGCAGAAAGTCCAACAACGCACCCAGGAGTTAAACGAAAAAAATACCCGCCTTGAACAAACTTTGCATGAACTGCAACGCACCCAAGCGCAACTGATTCAAAGCGAAAAAATGTCTGGACTCGGACAAATGGTAGCCGGGGTTGCTCATGAAATTAATAATCCCGTGGGATTCATTTATGGTAACCTCACCCCGGCGTCCCAATATGTCCAAGATTTGCTAAATTTAATTGAAACCTATCAGCAGGAATATCCCCATCCCACCCCAATTATCACCGAAACCCTAGAAGAACTCGACCTAGAGTTTATTGTGGAAGACTTGCAGAAACTGCTCGATTCCATGAAAGGAGGTGCAGAACGGATTCGGAATATTGTCCTGTCTCTGCGAAACTTTGCGCGTCATGATGAAGCGGATATGAAACCCGTGGATATTCATGAAGGCATCCAAAGCACCTTGATGATTTTGCAACCGCGACTGCGATGCGAAGGCGAACAACGGGGAATTGAGGTGATAGAAGACTATGGTACCTTACCCCGAGTCACCTGTTATGCCTCGGAACTGAATCAAGTATTTATGAATATTTTGAGTAATGCGATTTATGCCTTAGAAAAAGACGAAAACACGGCGAAACCCACAATTCAGATTCGCACTGAACTCAGCGATCGCCACTCTGCGATCGTCCGTATTGCTGATAATGGTCCCGGAATGAGCGATGAAGTATTAAGGCGAATTTTCGACCCCTTTTTCACCACCAAACCCGTGGGTTCCGGGACGGGTTTAGGGTTATCCATCAGCTATCAAATCGTTGTCGAAGCACATGGTGGAGAACTTACCTGCACCAGTGTACCGGGAAGCGGAACCGAATTTGTGATTGAGATTCCCCTGCAACCGCGCACCAAGTTTAGTTAACTCACCCCCTCAAAAACCCGGTTGTTTTGAGAAACCGGGTTTTTAAATCCACCCAACATCTACCTACTCGCTACCATTCCATGAGTGAATCCTCCATCCGTCCCGCCATCATTACCAAAGTAATTCCCGACTCTATCGCTGCCGAAATGGGATTTGAACCGGGCGATGCGATCGTTTCCATCAACCAACAAAAACCCCGAGACTTAATTGATTATCAATTCCTCTGTTCCGATGAACTCCTTGAACTCGAAGTCATCGACACCCGAGGCAAAACCCATCAATTAGAAATCGAAAAAGACTACGATGAAGACCTCGGATTAGAATTTGAGTCTGCCTTATTTGATGGACTGATTCAATGTAACAATCGCTGTCCCTTCTGCTTCATCGACCAAAAACCCCCGGGAATGCGAGATACCCTCTATCTCAAAGACGATGACTATCGCCTCAGTTTTCTCTATGGTTCCTACCTCACCCTCACTAACCTCAGTCAAAAAGAGTGGAACCGCATCGAACAAATGCGCCTCTCTCCCCTCTACGTTTCCGTCCATGCCACGGAGCCAGAAATTCGCACTCGCCTATTAAAAAATCCTCGCGCAAGCCAGATTCTCGACCAATTAAAGTGGTTTCAACAAAAACGACTACAAATTCATGCTCAAGTCGTCGTTTGTCCCGAAATTAATGATGGGAAACACCTCGAAACCACCCTCTTAGACTTAGCAAAATTTGGCAGAGGAGACATTCCTGCTGTCGCATCCGTCGCCGTCGTCCCCGTCGGTTTAACCCGCTTTCGTCCCGAGGAAGATGAACTCATCCCCGTCACCGCCGAAAAAGCCCGAGAAGTCATCCAACAAGTCCAAGCTTTACAACCGAAATTCCGCAAAACATTAGGGTCAACCTTTGCTTGGTTAGCCGATGAATGGTTTTTGATTGCCGGAGAAGAAGTTCCCCTAGAATCCGACTATGAAAACTATCCTCAGATCGGCAATGGCGTCGGTTCCATCCGGCAATTCTTAGATGAATTTGAGGAAATTGCGACGGAATTATTGCCCTCCAAAGTGTCTCCCCCGCGACAATTAACCTGGGTTGTGGGAAATGCCGTAGAAAAAGCCTTTCAACCCATCGTAAACCGCTTAAACTCGGTAGAAGGATTACAGATAGCAATGGTAGCCCTCTGTAGCGATTTCTGGGGACAAACCATGAGCGTGACTGGCGTGTTAACAGGTCAAGATTTGCTGAACGGGTTGCAAAATAGAAAGTTAGGCGATGCAATTTTGTTGCCGGATGTGATGTTAAAACATGGAGAAACCAGGTTTTTAGATAATATGACTGTGGAGGATTTGGCAGTTCAATTAAAAACGCCGATATTGCCCGTGAGTGGGATTGATGGGTTGATTTTGGGCTGTATTAATGGGATGTCGGAGTTGGTGGAGTTGTCGAAATAAGCCTGGGATGCAGGATTCATTCCAGTAGCCCCAACCGATGGACACTGATAGAACATTGCCATCACCATATTTCCTCAATTAAGCTATACTGGATTGTTAGCGTTCTTCTGCACCCCATACCAGAGTATTCCCAGGCAAACAGTTACATAAGAGTATCAGGGCCTTGGTCCCCTATTCAATCAGGAGGACAGTTCCCACGGTTCTGTACCAGATTGGTTACTAATTAGTTTCCTTGGGTCAAAACACCAGATTTCTAACCTCTAGTGTACCGATGTCCTAGGATGCTAAAATAATTAAGAGACTGAAGTGGAGGAGCTAAGACTTGATTATTCTATGTACGCATAATAAAGGCGGTGTGGGAAAAACTTCTTTAGCCATTCATATCGCCGGTGTTTTGCTTAACAGGGGAGATAGCGTTCTCCTGGTTGATTGTGACACTCAAGCCAATCTTTGGGATTTTTTTACAAAAGGTCAGCCTCAAACCAAGCTAAAAGATTCATACGAACTAGAAAATAGCAAGGTAATTCTTAATAAAGATAGAGAATCTATCAAGAAAGAAGCCAATCCAATTTATTTTGATCATGTTGTTTTAGATATTGATAGTCCTCTTGAAAACACGGTTAAAATTATTGTGGGTAATCACCCAGATTTAATTTTAGTTCCAATTAATATATCTCAAAAAACCCTAGGTCTGCGTCTTTTGCCGAGAACTTTGAAGGTGATTTCTACACTCGGAAAGACAATGGAATTTAACCCCCAGGTTATCATTGTGCCTCTTGGTATTACAGCTAAATCAATTGAAGATGTTCTATCCAAAATTGACTCTAATGACAAACCCAAAAATTGCAGAATTGCAGAAGAGATGGAAAATTTACAAAATGAAATTCAAGATACAACTTTTGTAAATTATGAGTACATTTGGGGAAAAGAGGGTTATGCTAAATTATTTGATTATTACTTAGCCTTGATTGGATGAATCCTCACTGATCTAGAAATACAAAGAATGGAGAATCAAACAAAATGAGTAACAATACTTCTCAACATCCCAAATCAGATATAATTGTAGATGATGCTATTGTTCAGGCCACCAGTAATTTAGAAATAGAGGATAAAAATCAAGACAATCAACTAGAATATCTGATCACTGAATCAGAACTTGAAAAAATGCAAGCGCTTTCCAAGGCATTAAGAACTAGCGTCAATCAGTTACCAGGATGGGCGATTAGCTATGCCAATTTTGTCAAAAAGAAAATAAATGAAGCATACCCAAATCAGCCTGAAGTAGAGGCGCAAAAGATTTGGCAAAAATGGAAAGATGACCAAATCAAACATTATCAGAACGAATTGAATGCTCAGAAAGACATGATGAAAAATTCCCAAAAGAAGCATAGATATCAGCGCCTCTTGATTTTAACGCAAGAACTTGCTGATAAACTGGAAGAATTAGGAATGGAAAATGTCCCAGGAGAATGTATTTTTTTAGGAGTGGTTTTAATGCATGAAAAATTAATAGTGAACACGACTTTACCCGTTAATAACCCAATTCAAGTTTAAAGACATGGATTATTTAGGAATAGATGCTTTAGTGAATGGAATTATCGGTTCTAGTGAAGCCGTTAAGCAAGATTTAGGGCGACGTTTGGCGGCTCACCTAGGGTTGAATCCGGGTCAAGCTGGAAAAGATGGGGGCATCGATGGGGATGGTATCCTGAACCAAAAACGTATTTATTTTCAATGCAAACTTTATCGGACCCCTTTAGATGCGTCATTTACTGCGGATTTTTGTGGCAACTTAGTGATTCATAAAGTCGATATTGGAATTATGTTATCGGGGGTTGGCTATACCCAAGGCTACTCAACCCGGTTACAAAAATTTCATAATAATTATCCCCAGAGTATTACCACCCATCTCTTAAAACTTGAAGATATTTTTGCAGAAACCCTGGTTTTTGAGAAAGCTAAGTTAGATTTGCCTCAACTTCGGGATTTGAGGGAAGGATACTTTGATTAAAATTGCCCAGGACTTCCGCATATTTTGCGACCTAACTCTCAATGTAGAGGCGATTCGCGAATCGCCTCTACATATTTGGGGTTCATGCGTAAGTCCGCTTTATGAGTAGCTGCATGAGCGTCAACTATGAAGTCATCTACCCCTTGCTGAAACACTTGGAGGAACGGGGTCACATTGCGCCGATCGCCCGGGAATCTGGAGACGCCGGTCCCAGTCGCACCATTTATGCCATTACCCCCCCTGAGCGCGATCGCTGGCGTGGCGGCAGAGAATGCTCGAACACCCCCAGGATAGCTGAGTGAAAAGTCGCGATCGTTTTGCCATTAAATGTTTCTTTTTCAGCGATTTAGGACTGGAGGCAAGGTTGGAATTAATGGAAAATCGGTTAATGCTTTGTCGCGCCCGAGACAAAAGTTTCCCAGAAAAACCCTTGCCGGAGGATTTCTATCAAGTCGTCGTCTCGAATCGACATCTGGATGTTCTGAAATCAGAAATCAACTGGGTGCAACAACGCTTAGTTTTAGATATCAACAATTAATCTGTTCACAAGTCTGGATCAATGAGTTATTTTGGGATTGCTAAGCTAAGACTGTGCGCCCGATGTGCGCTCATCCCACGCCTCCAGCTTCTTCAAGGTCGAATGAACAGCGATTCCCTAGGGCTATAGCGGTAAGTACCTTTGAGAATCTATTTCTTAAGTAGCAGCCCAATCTAGTTCTTCAGAAGTAGGTTTTTTTAGGAATAAATAGTTACCCTAGTGAATGTAGTAATACCCAAGGATATTATTACGGATAATAACCCGCAGTTGAGAATCTATTTCTTAAGAAGCAGCAAAATCTAGTTCTTCAGCAGTAGATTTTCTTAGAAATTAAGAGTTAGTCTAGTAAGTGTAGTAATACCCCAGGACATTATGAGCGATAATAAGCCGAATTTTAACAAGCCTTATGCATATAATCCTGACTCCCAGGAAAAGGGGGTTGACAATAGCGAGAACCAGGAGATTCAGGCTCAGACTAGCGAAAATGCAGAATCTAAGCAAGATGAATCATCAGGTTCAGGCATCGGTGCGAGGATAGCAGGAGCGGCAGTCGGGGGGATACTCGGTGCTCGCTCTGGAGGAATCGTTGGTGCCGTAGCAGGCTCAGTTGCTGGCGCTATGATTGGTAAGGGTACTGCTGATACGGTTAACCGTGCTGTAGATAATTTAGGGGATGCAGCACACAGTGTCGCAGACGGTATTACCCACACTGTAGAAGATCTAGGGACAGTAGCAAAGGAAACTGCTGAGGAAATTAAACCCTCTATCAAAGCTACAGCAGAAGCAGTCAAGGAGACTGTTGAGGAAACCAAGCCTTCGATTAAAGGGATAGCCGAATCTGTCAACGAGACAGTTAAGGAAAGCAAGCCTTCTGTAGTAAATGCAGTCAAGAGCGCATCCGAGGAAGTCCAACCTACGATTAGAGAAGTAAAAGATTCGGTCAAGCAGACAGTCGAAGGTGTCAAGCCTTCTATACAAAGTGCAGCAGACTCTATTAAGAGCACTGCGGATGAAGTTAAACCTTCTGCCAAAGCTGTAGCTCAGGAAATTGAAGGGGCAACTAAGGATCTCAGAGCGACGGTAAAAGATACAGCGAAAGCAGTTGAGCCATCTATAAAAAGCGCAGCCCACTCGCTTGAGTCATCGGGCAAGAGAGCCGCTGAATCCATGAAGTCCTCTGCTCAAAGCGCAGCCCAATCTGCTAAAGATGCAGCGCAAGATGTTAAGCATGATGTTAAATCATCGGCCCACAATGCTGCCGAATCTGCTAAAGATGCAGCGCAGGATGTTAAGCATGATGTTAAGGCCCCAAATCCAACGCCTTATGCTAAAGGTGCAGGGTATGATGTTAAGTCATCGATCCCAAATCCAACCCCATTGTCTTCAGGGACAGGGCCTGATGTTAAGTCATCTGCCCAAAAAGCAGCCCAATCTGCTAAAGGTACAAGGCAGGATGTTAAGTTATCTGCCCAATATCTAGCTGACTCCGCTGCAGAGAAAAACAAGGAGAACGAGAGCGATATTCAAATCTCCGGCAGTCCTGAAGTCAAGGACAAAGTGGTCATTCATGACACTAGAATCACTAATGACTAGGTAAAGTAATGACTTAACTACAGCTTGTTAAAGCTAGGGCTAAGAGAGTTTAACAGAGAGTGGATCTTGGTAAAGGGTCCACTCTTTGCTATGTAACGGACTCTGACAGTACCAGGAGCAATATAGAGAAGGTCTGCAATTTCCTGATTGCTCCCTCCGACTCCAATTAAAACTTGACAAAACAACTAAATAATGATAATAAAAATATCTTTATCCCCCGACTGTGGTGGCTGCATTCCTGTCGCTGCAACCTGTTGGGGTGTCGGTCAACCCAGACATTACCCAGAAACTTAACAAAATTTAATCAATTAGGCTATACTGTAGCCTGAATATATCAAAATGATATAAATGCTTGAACTCTCTGCTTTAGGACTCCTGCAGCGCCATCCCTTACATGGCTACAGGTTGAAGCAAGAACTGGAGCTATTTATGAGTAGCTGCATGAGCGTCAACTATGGAGCCATTTACCCATTGCTGAAACGGTTGGAGGAACGGGGTTACATTGCTGCGATCGCCCGGGAATCTGGAGACGCAGGTCCCAGTCGCACGATTTATGGCATTACTCCTAGTGGGCGCGATCGCTGGCGGCAGAAAATGCTCGAACATCCCCAGGATAGCTGGGTGAAAAGTCGCGCTCGTTTTGCGATTAAATGTTTCTTTTTCAGCGATTTAGAACCGGAGGCGAGGCTGGAATTAATGGAACATCGTTTAGTGCTTTGTCGCGCTCGATACAAAAGTTTCAGCGAAAAACCTTTGCCGGAGGATTCCTATCAAGTCGCTGTCTGGAATCGACATCTGGATGTTCTCAAATCAGAAATCAAATGGGTGCAAGAACAAATTGCCATTGAGGTGCAACAGTCGGGACATGGGGATAGGGGGAAAGCAAAGGGAGGGGCAAATCACTTAGGCGATCGCTAAGTTTCGTCATCGGTTTAAATCCCTTAATTAATACATCCCCCATAAAACTTTAACTTATTGATTAAAAAGTCGAACAAAAACAGGGAAAAACATGAAATCACCAAACCCTTCCAATGGAGAACTGGAAACTAAAGAAACCGTAAACTCTGTTGCTGTCGAAAGCGAATTAGAGCAACAGCAAGACAACCCATTACGAGGGAAAAAGCGCCGGTTTAAATGGAGCAGCAGGCGGGGCCGATCGCTCGCTTCTGCTCTGTTTCTTTTATTATTAGTAGCCGGGGGTGGTACCGGCTGGTATTTCTGGCAATGGCGGCAAACCGCAATGGCGAGTAGCGAACAGCAAGGCGGACCCCAACGCCCCCAAGGGGTGGCGGTGCGATTAGCGACCGTGGAAATGACCAATTTAAGGGAAACCTCGGAGTTTGTCGGGACCCTAGAAGCCCAACAGGCAGCAGTGGTGCGCCCAGAAATGGCGGGAAGGGTGAGTCAGATTAATGTCAAAGCGGGGGATAAAGTCTCCCGAGGGGATATGATTGCCCGGATTGATACTCGGGAAATTGAAGCCAGACTCCGCCAAGCCCAGGCAGCCCAAGCGCGGGCGCAATCTCGGGTTGCAGAGTTACAAGCGGGAACGCGACCGGAGGAAATTGCCCAAGGAGAGGCTCGTTTAGCCGCAGCGGAGGCCCGATTGGCAGAGGTACTCGCGGGGACTCGTCCGGAGGAAATTGCTCAGGCTCAAGCGCGGTTGCGGCAAGCTGAGGCCCGATTAGCTGAATTGCGGGCGGGGACTCGTCCGGAAGAGATTGCTCAAGCGGAAGCTCGGTTACTACAGGCGCGATCGCAACTGGAATCCTTACGGGCGGGGAGTCGCGGGGATGAAATTGCCCAAGCTCAAGCCCAAATTGCCGATGCTCAAGCGCGGGTGGAGTTAACCACGGAACGGGTGGAACGGAATCGGGAGTTAGCGGATCAAGGGGCAATTTCCCGCGATCGCTTTGATGAAGTGGTCACGGAAAGCCGTCGCGCTCAAGCGGATTTACAACGATTTCGCCAACGGGTGGAGGAGTTGGAAAACCAGCGACAGGAGGACATTATCGGCGCTGAATTGCAAGTGACTGAAGCGGAACAAGCCTTAGCCCAGCAGCAACGGGGGGCGCGTCCTGAAGAAATTGCTCAGGCTCAAGCAGCGGTGGCGGAAGCCCAGCAACTGCTAAATCAGCTAAAAAATGGCGCAAGACCCGAAGAAATTGCCCGCGCAGAAGCGGAGGTGGAAGAAACAAGGCAAGAGTTACGACAATTAGAGAATGGGACCCGACCCGAGGAGATTGACCAAGCTCAGGCACAAGTGGCGGAGGCGATCGCCCAAGTGAGAGCGTTGGAGGTGCAGTTACAAGATGCCAATGTCGTCGCACCCTTTGAGGGAATTGTGGGCGATATTCCAGCGAAAGTGGGAGATGTCGTCAGTATCGGGCAGGAATTAACAACGTTGACCCAAAATGATGCGTTGGAATTGCGGCTGTCGATTCCCCTGGAACGCGGGTCTGAGCTGAAGTTAGGGATGCCGGTGGAAATTACTGATGCCAATGGACAACCGTTGAGTACGGGGACGGTGAGTTTTGTTTCTCCCACGGTGAATTCTGATTCTCAAACGATTTTAGCTAAGGCTAGTTTTGCCAATCAAGGACAACTGCGCGATCGCCAGTTTGTGCGGGCTAAGTTGGTTTGGGACGAACGGAACAATCGGATTGTGGTACCCACGACGGCGATTACCTTCCAAGGGGAAGAGCGATTTATCTTTGTGGCGCGAGGGGAGGACCCGGTGACGGCGGAACGAGTGGCGGTAACCCTGGGATTGGTCCAAGGCGATCGGGCGGAAGTGGTCGAAGGATTGGCAAACGGCGATCGCATCGTCATTTCTGGTTTACAACGCCTCTCCGATGGCGCTCAGATTCGTCCAATTGTCGATGAACCGGCAGCAGCGAATCCCGAGTCATCTCCGGAGGCAGGAACATCTCCGTAGGTGAGAACGAAAGTCTACAAAACCCCGCACCATTATCAACAGCGGCGGGGGTTAAAACTTTGGGCCTGTAGTGGCGCTTCGCGAAGCGCCACTACGTCGGGGGTTAAAACCCCCGACTAATAGCTTAAGTCGGTTAAAAACCGACTAACAACCCCAAAAGATGAGACTTTCAGTCGGTTTTAACCGACTTTAGCCAATCGTTTTAACCTCCGCCAGGTGTGGCTAAAAACCCCAAAAGATGAGACTTTCAGTCGGTTTTAACCGACTTTAGCTATTAGGCGGGGGTTTGAACCCCCGCCGGGTCTGGCTTAATCAAGAACTAGCCCTAATCCTCGCGAATCCCTAACACAATGTTTACTACTTTTTTTGTCAAACGCCCGGTTTTCGCCTCCGTCTGTTCCCTGTTGATTATCATCATTGGGTTAGTCGGTTATACAAGATTGCCGGTGCAGGAATTTCCCAGTATTGATCCGCCTGTTGTGACGGTATCCACGGTTTATCCCGGTGCCAGTCCCCTGGTGGTGGAAACCGAAGTCACAGAAATTTTAGAAGGTCAACTGAATGGGATTGAAGGGATTAAAACCCTCACATCCCAAAGTCGAGAAGGGGTGAGTTCGATTACCCTCCAGTTTAACCTCGATCGCGATATTGATTTGGCCGCCCAAGACGTGCGATCGCGAGTCGATCGGGCCCTGCGTCAACTCCCCGAGGATGTCGATACTCCCCAAGTCACCAAACAAGAAGGGGATGTTTCTCCCATCGTGTGGTTTGCCTTATTTGGGGAAAATTACACCTCCCTCGAATTAAGTGACTATGCCGAACAGTTTATTACAGACAATATGGAAACTGTTCCTGGGGTCAGTAATATCTTTATCGGGGGTCAACGGCGCTATGCGATGCGATTATGGATCGACCCGGTGAAGTTGGCAGCGCGGAATTTGACGGTTTTGGATATTGAACGTGCCTTACGTCAAGAAAACTTAGAAATTCCCGGGGGTTTAGTCGAGGGAGAACAATCGGAATATTCGGTACGGGTTCTGGGGAGATTGCAAACACCGCAGGAATATGAAGACTTAATTATTCAGCGCAATCCTGATGGGACGCAAATTCGATTTAAAGATGTGGGACGGGCGGAAATTGGTGCAGAAAGCGATCGCTCGTTTGTCCGGTTTAAGGGCATTCCCGCAGTTTCTCTAGGGGTTGTAAAGCTCTCCAGTGCCAATACCATTGATGTAGCTCGCGGTGCCAAAGCTAAAATGGAGGAACTCTCCAAAAATTTCCCCGAAGGGTTAAATTATCAGGTAGCTTTTGATACTTCGGAATTTGTGGAACTCGCCATTGATGAAGTTTGGATTTCCCTTTTTCTGGGAACCTTGTTAGTTATTCTGATTATCTTTGTCTTCCTACGGGACTGGCGATCGACTTTAATTCCTGCCGTCACCATTCCCATTTCCTTGATCGGTGCATTTGCCATCATGTTTATTCTCGGGTATTCTATTAATACCCTGACTTTATTTTCCTTGACCTTAGCGACTGGGTTAGTCGTGGATGATACAATTGTTGTCCTGGAAAATATTGTTCGGTATATTCAAGAGAAAAACATGAAACCCTACCAAGCCGCAATACTGGGGGTGGGTGAGGTGGTATTTGCTGTGATTGCCACCACCGTGGTGTTAATTGCTGTGTTTATGCCTGTCGGTTTTTCTGGGGGAAATACCGGGCGGTTATTTACCGAATTTGCCCTCACTCTCGCGGGGTCGGTGGTAATTTCTTCTTTTGTTGCCTTGACCTTAGCACCGGCATTATCTGCCCGCCTTTTAAAGCGAGACGCAGAAATGAAAGGTGGGGTATTTGCGATTATCGAATTCTTTTTTGATCGCATGGAACGGGCATATCGGTGGTCTTTGCGAAAAATCATGCCCTTTAAAGCGATTGTCGTCATTGCCTTTATCGGGTCTTTAGCTTTAACCGTCTTCTTATTTAATCAAGTCCCCAAAGAATTCATTCCTACCGATGACCGAGGGGCAATTTTTACGATTGTTCGAGGTCCGCAAGGGGTGACGATTAATTACACCGATAATGTGATGCGACAGGTAGAAGAGGCGTATAGTAAAATCCCGGAAGTTAGAAGTTATTTAACCATTGGTGCATTTGGTCGGGGGACTCCCGGTCAAGTGAATCAAGGATTTGCCTTTGTTCGCCTCCAACCTTGGGCGGAACGAACTGAAGCGGGTCAGTCTCAACAGGAGATTATTGGTCGCTTATTCGGTCAGTTTTCCCAGATTACAGATGCGGTCGTTTTACCCATTAATCCCCCTTCTTTACCGGGTGCAGGGTTTAGTCAACCTGTAGAATTTGTGCTGCAAGGCACTGATTTAGAGGAACTGGCTCGGGTTTCCGAAGACTTGGCCAATCAAGCCAATGAATTGCCGGAATTAATGAACGTGGACACAGATTTAACCCTGACTAAACCGGAACTATTAATTACCATTGACCGCGCACAAGCCGCGAATTTAGGCATTTCGGTCCAGGATATTTCCCGAACCTTACAAATCATGTTTGGGGGACAGCAGATTACCAATTTTAACCGAGGAAACCGCCGGTATGATGTCATTGTCCAATCGGAAAAAGAATTCCGATCCTCTCCCCAAGATATTGAACAAACCTATATTCGCACCCAGTCTGGGCAGTCTGTTCCGCTCAGTAGTGTGGTGACGGTTAGTCCTTCAACGACACCCCCTCAAATTAACCACTATAATCGCTATCGTGCGGCGACTATTTCTGGTTCTCCCGCCCAAGGATTCACCTTGGGAGATGCCTTAAATGCCTTAGAAAATTTAGCCCCTTCCGTTATTCCGGCTGATATGCGAGTGACTCTCGCGGGTCAGTCTTTGGAATATCGAGAATCTGGACAATCGACCCTATTTATCTTCGGATTATCCCTGGTCTTTATTTTCTTGGTGTTAGCGGCTCAGTTTGAAAGCTACATTGACCCAATTATCATTCTTTTGGCTGTTCCCTTGTCCCTTTTGGGGGCATTTTCTGCTTTGTTAATGGCGGGGCTAGATTTAAACATTTACAGTCAAATTGGGTTAATCATGCTGATTGGGTTGGCAACGAAAAACTCAATTTTGATTGTGGAATTTGCCAATCAGCGTCGGGAAGAAGGACTCTCGATTACCAAGGCGGCGATCGATTCGGCAAGGGTGAGATTTCGTCCCATTTTAATGACCGCTTTTTCTACGATTTTCGGATTGTTACCCCTAGCATTTGCCACGGGGGCGGGGGCATCGGCCCGGGTGGCGATCGGGATGTCCGTTGTGGGGGGAATGTTTGTTTCTACGGTATTAAGTTTGTATGTCATTCCGGTGTTTTATACCATTGCCATGAAAGCGCAATATCGGTTAATGCACAAAGGACATGATGAAACAGACAGCACAGTTTCTGCCGAAACTGTGGAACAGGGGTCGGTTTCAAATGGCAATGGGAAGACTACCCAAACCTTGAGAAAAGTAGAACAAGAACAAGGCGATCGCGAAAATCTCCCCTCGGGGCGACGCTAAGTCAATTGGAAGTTCCATCTGCACTAGGTGGAACTTCCAGTTGACTCTAATTTCCGCTACCCACTCTAAACTTTAAGAAAACAACACTTAGTTTCCCCTTGCGGATTTCCAGAAAATTACAATATACTAAATTAGCCTGTACCTATCATTAAAACCACCACCCTAAAAATGGCCCGAGATGAGTTATTACAAATTCGGATTAGTACCCAAGAAAAAGAGCGTCTGCAATTAGAAGCAGAACGGCGTGGGGTATCCATGTCTGAAGTCATTCGTGACTATATCAAACGTTTGCCTAAATCAAAAAAAGAAGAGTAATTCCGCCGGTAGACTTCATTCAAGACCCAGAGGGTCTCATCCCAACCGGGCATGGATTACCCCTGACTCGCGAAAGACCGTCTTTTTGATATGGTATGTAGAGTGACTTGATTGATGGCCCTCGACTGAAAGAGATAGAATATGTCTACCCCCCAAATTGCCCGCTATGGTTCCTGGAAATCCCCGATTACCTCCGATGCGATCGTCGCCGGGAGTATTGGACTCGGGCAAATTTTTTGGGACAATCAAACCCTCTATTGGTTGGAAATGCGCCCCCAAGAAGGGGGCAGAAATGTTCTGGTTTCGCGATCGCCCCAAGGAGAAATCCAGGATATCGTCCCTGCACCCTTCAACGTTCGCACCCGCGTTTGTGAATATGGTGGCGGTGCCTTTACCGTCAGCAACGGCACCGTTTATTTCTCCAATTTCAGCGACTCGCGCCTCTACCATCAACCCCAGGGAGAAGAACCGCAACCCCTGACCCCGGAAGCGAATATGCGCTATGCCGATTTTACCGTCGATACTCCCCGGGGACGCTTAATTGCGGTAAGAGAAGACCATACCAGCGCCGGAGAACCCGTCACCAGTTTAGTCAGCATTAATTTAGCAGACGGTGCACAGATGCGCGTATTGGTGGCAGGAGAAGACTTCTATGCCACCCCGCGCCTCAGTCCCGATGGTCAACATCTGTGTTGGTTAAGTTGGAATCATCCGAATATGCCGTGGGATGGGACCGAATTGTGGGTCGCACAAATCAATCCCGATGGTTCTCTCGGCGAAACCCATCACGTCGCTGGTGGCGTTAACGAATCCATTTTTCAACCCCAATGGTCTCCGGATGGGACCCTGTACTTTGTATCCGACTGCTCAGGATGGTGGAATCTCTACCGATCGCACCCCACCACCGGCACCATCGAACCTGTATGCGAAATGTCGGCGGAATTCGGACTCCCCCAGTGGGTATTTGGGATGTCTACTTATGGATTTGCCAGCAGCAGTCACCTGATCTGCACCTACACCCAATCTGGAATCTGGCATTTAGGCAGCATCAACCTATCCACCGGCATCCTCCAGGAAATCACCACTCCCTACACCTCCTTTAGTTCCCTGCAAGTCAACGGCGATCGCGTCGCTTTCATCGGCGGTTCACCCACCGAACCCACGGCGATCGCCCAATACCATCTCAACAGCGGCGAACTGGAAATCCTCCGCAAATCCACCAGCTTAAACGTGGATCGCGCCTACCTCTCCCAACCCCAACCCGTGGAATTTCCCACGGAAAACGGTTTAACCGCTTACGGCATCTTTTATCCCCCCAATAATCAGGATTATATGGCCCCCGAGGGTGAATTACCGCCCCTATTAGTCAAAAGTCATGGCGGACCCACCTCCTCTGCCGGTAGCAGTCTCAGTTTAAGCATTCAATATTGGACCTCCCGAGGATTTGCCGTCCTTGATGTCAACTATGGCGGCAGTACCGGATATGGACGGGAATATCGGCAACGCCTAGAGAATCGCTGGGGAATCGTCGATGTCGATGACTGTGCCAATGGCGCGAAATATCTCGGGGAACAAGGATGGGTGGATAGCAACCGACTGGCGATCGCCGGAGGCAGTGCAGGCGGTTATACAACCCTCTGTGCCCTCACCTACCGGGATGTCTTCAAAGCCGGTGCCAGCTATTATGGAGTCAGTGACTTAGAAGCATTGGCAAAAGAAACCCATAAATTTGAGTCCCGCTATCTGGATAAATTAGTCGGTCCTTATCCAGAAGCGAAGCAAATTTATATTGATCGTTCTCCCATCCATGCTTGCGATCGCATTTCCTGTCCAGTCATCTTTTTCCAAGGATTAGAAGACAAAATCGTTCCCCCAAACCAAGCTGAAGCGATGGTGAATGCGTTAAAACAAAAAGGCATTCCCGTCGCCTATCTTCCCTTTGAAGGTGAACAACATGGTTTCCGGCGATCGGAAAACATTAAACGCGCTTTAGATGGAGAATTTTACTTTTATTCGAGAATTTTTGGCTTTGAACCCGCCGAGAACCTAGAACCCGTCACCATCGACAATTTCTAAACACAACCCAGGCCAATTGTCTATTAAAAGGCATAACCATGAGCAGAAACAATGTCAAGGCGATCGCCACCACCTTAAAAAACCAAATTCTGATTTTGGGTGGCTTTGTCGCCATCATGTGGATTGTCCAAATTCTCAACCTCTTCCTGTTCCGAAACAGCTTACTCATTTATGGGGTTTTGCCTCGCAACCCAGACACCCTACGCGGCATTCTATTTATGCCGTTTTTGCATGGAGGTTTCCCCCATTTAATCGCCAATACCGTCCCATTTCTGACCCTCGGTTGGTTCGTCATGCTGCGGGAAATTCGCGATTTTTGGGTCGTCACTGCGGTAACCATGTTAGTCAGCGGATTAGGGGTTTGGTTATTTGGGTCTCCCGGGTGGCATATCGGCGCCAGTGGATTAGTATTCGGCTATTTAGGTTATCTCCTCTCTCGCGGTTTTTTTGAACGCAATTTACCCTCAATTTTGCTATCCATCATCGTTGGGATACTCTATGGGGGAATTATCATCGGCGTCTTACCCATCCAAGCAGGAGTCTCCTGGGAAGGTCATTTATTCGGATTGATTGGCGGTGGAATCGCCGCTTGGTGGTTATCACGGCGTCCATCCCTCTCTTAGGAAACTCCAAAAAAAACCCAAAACGTTCGTAGTGACTCCTTCAGGAGTCATCTTTAAAGAAACCCCTGAAGGGGTTACTACGAACGTGGGGATGATTTATATTTTGCAATCCCCTTAACCGGGAATAATTGAGCGATCGCTCACTGGGGCGATCGTCATTAGTATCAAAAATTCAAGGGTGAAAGCAATGGCAAAAAAACAAAAATTTCCCTATTTAGTCGGTTCCAAATGGACCTCGCAACAAAAAACTTGGGGATGGAGACATTTCCAAGTTGTGAATCGCAAAAACGAAGGCAAATGGGTGTTTGCAGAAATGGTATCTGCTTGTGACCCCAACGTGCGGTTTTGGATTAATGCCACCCAATTTAAAGATAGAACCCTCTGGCAAGCCGGTTGGCAATCTTTACAAGAAATGCAGTCCCCACCGGAGCAGGATTGGGTAGAACTGTAAGGACACTTTCATGATACAGTCAGCAAAGAAAAATCCACTTAACCTAACTTTCTATGAGTGCTGCGGTTACCGTCGAAAACGTCCAAAAACTTTATAACAAAGTCCCGGTGGTCAATGACTTATCATTTACCATTGCACCGGGAGAAATGTTTGGCTTGCTAGGACCCAACGGTGCAGGCAAATCCACCACAATTCGGATGCTCACCACCCTCACCAAACCCAGCAGTGGGAGTATCAAAATTGCCGGATATGATGTCCAACGTCAACCGATCCAGGTGAAGCAATGCATCGGCGTTGTCTTACAACAAGTCAGTGTGGATAATGACCTCACCGTCTGGGAAAATATGGAGTTTCACGGACGACTCCATCACATTCCCAACGGGGAACGGCAAGAGAGAATCAAGCAATGGCTGAATTATGTGGAACTAGGCGATCGGCAAGACAGCTTAGTGAAAACTCTCTCAGGCGGCATGAAACGACGCTTACAAATTGCTAGAGCCTTGTTACATCAACCGGATATCTTATTTTTAGATGAGCCAACCGTAGGACTCGACCCCCAAACCCGACGTAGGTTATGGGAAATTATCAAAGATTTAAACCGCCAGGGGATGACAATGTTGCTCACCACCCATTACATGGATGAGGTGGAATACCTCTGCGATCGCATTGGTATTATGGATGGAGGGAAATTAATTGAACTGGGGACACTCAGCCAATTTAGAGAAAAACATGGAGAAGGTTTGGTGATGAAGCAAATTGGCGATCGGTGGGAATATAAATTTTTCTCCGACATTGCCGCAGCGAATACTTACCTAGAACAACAACCGGATAAAACGGGGTTAATGGTTCGTCCTTCTAACTTAGAAGATATTTTTGTCGAACTCACCGGACGTCAGTTAGATTAATAGACTTCTTGCAAAATTCTTTAAAGCCCCCCAGGAACTAAACATTTATTCCGATGGCCTCCCCCTTAAGAAGGGGGACGGGAGGGGGATCTAAGGGGGGTTGGGGGGATCAACCCGGATTTTTGCAAGAGGTCTAATCCCCTCCGAACATTTAACTCAACCCGTTAAATGTCGAACGAACTCCACAGCGTTTAAAATAATATTTTGTGGTCAGAGGTTTTGGATGCACGGAAATCGTCAATGTCAAGTTTAGCCAGCCAGATTGAAGCCATACTGTACTTAAAAGGGAAACCGCTTGCACTTGCGGAAATTGCCGAATATGCCAACTGCGACAAAGAAACCGCAGAAGAAGCACTCATTCAACTGATTAATGATTACGCTCACCGAGACAGCGCGCTAGAAGTGCTAGAAACCGAAAACGGCTACAGCTTGCAACTGCGAGAGACGTTTCAAGACTTCATGCATCGCTTAATTCCAGCAGAATTAGGGGTCGGTGCCTTGAGAACCTTAGCGGCGATCGCCCTCAAAGGCCCCCTCAGCCAAACCGACCTAGTAGAACTGCGCGGTTCAGGAGCTTATCAGCACGTTCAAGAATTAGTCCAACAAGGGTTTGTACGCAAACGCCGACAACCAGAAACGCGATCGTTCTCCCTCCAAGTCACCGCCAAATTCCATCAATACTTCCAGCTAGACCAACTACCAAAACAGCTAGAATTACCCTTCCAAAAAGAACAAAATCCAGAAAGTGATGAACTCGATGACTTTGATGAAACCCCAGAACAATTCCCGGAAGAATCACCCATTGAATAGAGAGGACAAAACGCGCTGTATTGTCATTCCTACTGGTTGAAGGTGAAAAAAAGCGAGGGAAATAGGAATTTCTAAGCTTGACTTAACGCTTGTAAAAATTCCAACACCACCCAATCACTGTCTTCCGTACATTGGGTAAACGGGTAATGGTGGATGATGTGGATCCCCTGAGTTTGCAGAAGGCGATCGGTTTCCCCCTCATCCTCCGCCACTCCATCCACGACTAGAATCCCTAACTTACCCCTCTTCTGTCACTCTAGGCAGAGGAAAATAAGAAATCCACGTCAGGCGAAAGAGGGAAGAGAGCGAAACAACCGCGATTTATAAAAGAAATTAATCGATTTAACCCCAAAGATAACTGAGGAATAGGAAACACTTGTAACCAATAGAGAATAGAATTAAAACCGAGCATCGGCAGGAGGAGTCAGGGTAAGCTCATCTAATTTGGTATAAATTGTACTTGACAAGGAGAAATTATAGAGTTATGGGAGAGCCGTCTGGGATTAGAGATTCTAGGCGGGTAAAAACAGCTCAATCAGTCTGGGTACAAGGATTTGAGAATAAGCATCATGTAACCATCATTCATAGCGGCCCGCTTCCTTTTCTGCCGTAAGCTACCCTTGAAAGTGGTTTCTTGATTGACCGCATTCAGGGACAGCCTTCTCAGGGTAGCCAAGTTCCGACGGCTATGTAATGACCGAATCCGACAGCGATCTTCATTAAAAGTGACATCTAAAACGTAGTGTTCTTGATTTTCGATACTCCAATGTTGACGAATAATCCGCCCATTAATCTGAGCATCGGGGGGTAAGGAACTTAAATAAAATTGGACTTCATGAGTCGTCCCATTCCACAAGTAACGGAATCGTTCTACTACAACAATAGTTTGAATACCAACCCATTTTTCTTGTTTATAAATTCCTTTTAATGCAGCGACTGGAAAATCCCAAACTTTTCGATTTTCAATTCGGCTATGTGCGGATTCGGTCTGGTGATTTTCATAAACTTCAATTCCTTAAAAGTGATTGGTTTTGGCCTATTTGAACCAATTATTGACTTGATTATAAAGAGTGGGATGATTACTTTTTAAGGTGACAAAATAATTGGCATTTTTTTGCTGAATTAGACGAATTATTTCAGTTTGAGTCGCCACAGCGTCCATTGTAATAGTCGCTCCGGTGATATCAATTAATTCTAAGAGGGCTGCAATAGCTGTGATTTCATTTGAATGATTTTCACCCTTAACCTGTCCGAGTAGCAACCGATTCTCACTGGCCCAATCTGTAACTAAATGTAAGTTTTTTATCCCATTTTCTCGGTGATAAGACCCTCTAAGTGTTTTATCCATCAATGGGAATAACTTGTGGGATAACTAGCCCAATTAATTGCTGAACCCATCAGGTTAATTTTTGTTCTAAAATTTCGGGGTCCAACTTTTCAAAGACCCTTCTAAACGGATCATCACGCTTGAATACCATTCGGTAACTCTAAAAATTCTTTTAACCAAGTAAGCTTACTGATGCCATAATTTTCCATGTCCTCCCATCCATCACCTCCGGCTATTGTGGAGAGGAGCGCAATCACAATAATGTCTTTAATTAAGTGGCGTTTGGTTCGGTGTACTCGGGGATCCGGTACGTCATCAAAATAATGTGCCAAGCTCACTTGGAACTTTGGCATGGAAAGAGGCTGACTTTGATTTAAACGTAGCCTGAACTGGTGTGAATCCTTTATCCATAGAGTTTTACTTAAGCGTTGCCGACTTACTATTTTAGACATTATAGAATTGCCCATCATTAAATGGTAGATGCCTTATGATTGTCTTTTTGTCAAGTACAATTTATACCAAATTAGATGAGCTTACCCTGGGTGTAAAGTAAAGAGGAATTAGACTCAGCGGTCCTCCATTCGGAAGACCGGGAACCCAAGTTAGTCTTCAAGATAAAAAACTTTTCCCAAGAAGACGAGCGCATTCGCAACCAAATTGAAGGGAAATTTGGACAGGGTAAAAGAAGATTCAGTCTGAATCGAGTCATGTCTAAACTATCTAAGACTTCGGAAACCTCTATTAATCTTACGTTTTTAGTGCTCAACCTGGTAAAACTGCTGAGGCAGTTTTACTGTCTTTTTTTGTGTCAATTTTTCCAAACTCTTGTAATTTTATGCCGAAGCATTAATTTTAGTTATGAATTGAAAAATCGAAGTAAAGCCATGTTTATTGGTGCAGTCAGAGGGGCCTCTTGTTCATTTACCCCCCCTGCTTTTTATAACTTTTTCAGCAAACCCTAATTATAGAACTGATTCTCGATCGCCATCAAGGTGTTTGGTTAATCGATAAAACTTATGAGGTTCAACAAAAGCCCTCCTGTGGACAGTAAAGACTGTAAAAAATTACCTCCACTCCGGGATGTATGGCTCAGTTTAACTTGATTCTTACCCATACCTCATCAAACAAAAACGCACGAGTTGAGAGGATTCGTGCGTTGCAAAGGCTTGTCTATGAGAAAGTTGATTTTGAGATATCGAGCTAAAGCTCGTTATTTTATAAATTTTGGAAAAATTAGATTACTCCATTTTTGGTTAAGACTTCAAAGGCGAGTAATGAAACAAAACCAATCATTGCTAATCTTCCGTTGAGTCGTTCTGCGTAGGGGGTAAAACCTGTGCGCGGGGTGTCATCAACGTACATTTTCGGCTCGATCGCAAAGTTGTTTAGTTTATCGCTTTCGCTGATCACGACTCCCTTTGTGGTGTTCATGGTTATTGGCTCCTTTAGTTGGTTTGGTGAACCCCTTGGTTGCTTATGTAAATAAATGTAACAGATATTATGAAGTTTTGCAACAATATTGGGAAAATTTATTAAAATTCATAAACTCTGGTTGACAATTGGCAACTTTTAGGGTAAAAAATAGGAGGATTAACAACAACGGTAATCCCCCGAAACCCTTACTGCCACTCGCCTTGTAAGGTAAAGGCCGCCCAGTAAAAAGGAGCCTGCCACCGTTGTTGTTCCCAAAGTTCGATTTGGGCCGATCGCAGGGCAGCCGCTGGAGTTAACCCTTGTTGCAGCATTTTCTGGTAAAAATTCACCATCAGCCTTGCAGTAGCTTCATCATCCACACTCCACAGACTAACCAACACCCGAGGCGCACCGGCATACATAAAGCCCCGGGTGAGCCCCACCAAGCCCTCCCCTCGGATTTCCTGACCTAACCCAGTTTCACAGGCACTCAACACGATTAATTCCGCCGGTAAGTCCAGGTTAAAAATTTCATGGAGGCGCAAAAACCCATTTAACGGTTCCCCCTGCTGATTTAACAGAGAAAACACTAACCCCGATAACTCCGGATTCACACTATTCAGCAATCCGTGGGTGGCAAAATGGACAATCCGATATTGACTCAATTCGGGATTGGTAGCTGCTTCTCGACTAGCTTCAAACCCGAAAGCTTTTCTGCGTTCGGATTCGGGAACCAAGGCGAGAATTTCCTCCGCTTCAAGTTTGGTATAGGGAAGACGGCTAAATTGGACTTCCGAGG
This sequence comes from Laspinema palackyanum D2a, assembly GCA_025370845.1. GTDB lineage: Bacteria > Cyanobacteriota > Cyanobacteriia > Cyanobacteriales > Laspinemataceae > Laspinema. The sequence goes on from JAMXFF010000017.1 coordinate 71,570, forward strand.
CGCGAGTTCCGGTTTCAGATTTAATCTTGAGGGTCACAGACTCATCGGATGCATTGGGTTGGAGGCGATCGTCGTAGGGGGTAAACACCGGATCGGCGAGGACCGCTAGGGTTTTGGGGGCAGGGGTGCGTCCGGCAATTTCTTGACGCAAGACGGCCATTGTAGAGGCAGAAGGCAAGCTGACGACTTCATGTTTGACGATTAAGGGTAGATAACTCTCGCTGTCGTCTGGGGGATTGGGGACGGCGAGGGCGGCGAAGGGGATGTATTGCAAGGCCCCATCACTGACTATCAGCAGGCGCTTGTCATCGGTGAGGAAGTCGGCGGCGGGTCCGAGGACTTTCTCACTGAGGGCGGCAGAGGTTTGGGTAAAAATCGATCGCCGGATTCGTAAACTGGGAATCGTGAGGGCGTTTCTAAACGCTTTGGCGGATTGTTCGATTTCCTCTCGGGGGGGTAGGGTGTAGCTGGTGAGGCTGGTTTTGGTGACAACCCACAGATAACTCCGTTCTTTGCCGAGGGAATATTCCAGGAGGATGGTATCGTCATCGAGGACTTGTTGCTGGATTTGGGTAAGGGTGAGGGGTTGGGGTTGGGTGAGGGCGGCGTAGCGGGGACTGGTGACGCGCAGCAGAGTTTGGACTCGCCGGTATTGGGTGAGGATGTCGTCAATTTCGGCGGCGAGGGCGTCGGCTTGTTCGGGGGTATGGGATCCGGAGAGGAGTTGGATGCGCCGTTCTTCTAGGGCACTGAGTTGTTGTTGGATGCTACGTTCGCGATCGAGGAGTTGGGGGTCAGCCCCTTGGCGGATGTCGGCGTTGGCTTCGTTGAGGATTTCCAACAGACTGCGGGCGCGGCCCTGTTCGCTGGCTTGGAGGGCTTTGGCGTCAAAGCCTGCGGTGGGCTGCTGTTGGTGCAGTTCCATGAGCAGGTCGATGTAAAATTCGTAGTAGTCCTGGACTTTGGCGAAGAAGGAGGCGCGGGACTCCTGGCTGGCGACGTTGGTGCGAAGGTCCTCGGCGATCGCAATGGCGGTTTCGATTTCTGTCAGGGCGTTGTCAAGTTCCCCTTGATGCCGCAGGGCGATCGCCATGCGGTAGCGGGTGAGGGCTTCTTTGGGCCGATCGCCGACGGATTGGCGCAGGGGTAGGGCTTGATTGTAGTATTCCAGGGCCTTGGAGTGGTCACCGAGGGAGGCATAGACGAAGCCGATGTTGTTGAGGGTACTGGCTTCACCCCGGCGATCGCCTGCGCTTTCCCACAAGGGTAATCCCTGGCGATAGATGTCTAAGGCTTGGGGATACTCGCCGTCTTTAGCATAGACGAAGCCCATGTTGTTGAGGGTGGTGGCTTCTCCTCGGCGATCGTCTGCTGCTTGCCACAGGGGAAGGGCTTCGTTATAAGCATCGAGGGCGGTTTGTTTGTCTCCTAATGCTTCGTAAACGTTGCCGATGTTGTTGAGGGTCAGGGCAACTCCAAAAGGGTCATCGAGTTCTCGATAGAGGGGAAGGGCTTGATTGTAGTAGTCGAGGGCTTCTCGATATTGTCCTAAGTCGTCGTAGATTTTACCAATATTATTGAGGGTGACGGCCACTGCGGAGAGGTCCCCGGCTTCTTTCCACAGAGGGAGGGCTTCGTTATAAGAATCAAGGGCTTGTTGATATTCCCCGAGGGCATCGTAAACCGCCCCCCGTTCTATGAGGGCAAAGGCTTCTGCACTGGGGAGTTCGAGTTCTTGATACAGGTCTCTGGCCTGATTATAAGCGTCCAGGGCGGGGGTAAAGGTCCCCAGTTCCGCATAACTGCGGCCTAGGTTAAACAACACGTCAGCGACGCCGGAAAGGTCTTCTACGGCTTGTTTGAGGGTGAGGGCTTGTTGGAGGTAGTCGAGGGCTTTTTGGGGGTTGCGGTAGGCTGTGGCGACGAAGGCGAGTCCGATTAGGGTTTCGGCTTCTAAGGATTGATCGCCGAGTTGTTGATAAAGGCGGAGGGCTTCTTGGAGTTTGGCGATCGCAGCGGTGAGGGCTTCGGGGGTGCCTTCTAGGAAGAGTTGCTCTCCTGCGCTAAAGGCGCGATCGGCTTGTTCTTTTAATCGGTCTGGGGTGGTGTTCTCGGGAAAGTCAGATTGGGTCTCGGGAGGGTCAAGGAGGGGGGCTGCAACGGCCATTCCGGGGCAGATCAGGAGGCTTAATCCCAGGGTGAGGTGCAGGACCGCCCGGGGGAGGCTGTCCTGATAGGGGTTGTTCTTGGTTTTATCTCCTCGATCGCTCATAAGGGTTTGGGTTTTACCAGGATTGAGGGTGAACTGTTGGGTATGAAGGGGGGCGTTATTTTTTCGTTCCCCTAGGGGTTGCCAGGGAGGGCTGTCCTCCTGTTGATACCCCATTCCAGGATAGGTGGCTGTAGCCTATTGGGGTATTATAGTCCCTGTTTTCAGCACTCAGAACCACTGCCTAGGGCTGTTGGGTTTTCTCTCTTTGGGGTCGCAATTGGATCGAGGATGACTTTTCCTCTGGGGGACCGATGCTTGGGCTTCATGTCGGGGGTTCCGATGGGGAAAGACTTGTCAATCTCTCACAACTGACTCGCTAATCCAGTTTAAGTAAGGCGTATGACCTGCAATAATTGGGACGGCAATTATTTCCGGAACTTCATAAGAATGTAAGGACTTTACGGTTGATTCTAATCGGGCAAATTGACGCAAATCAGTTTTAATGGTGAGTTGCCATTCTTCTTCTTTATTAATTTCACCTCTCCAGGTATAAATAGAGTGGATAGGGGTCAGGCTCACACAGGCGGCTAGACCTGATTCTACTAGGGCTTCTGCGATCGCCTCGGCTTCGGTGCGCCTGGGGGCAGTGACCCAGACGATGCCATATTCCGGTTGATCCATCGGGTTGGTCATGGGGCTTTTTTCCTCGGGTTGGCTGGATTGACTACGCTTTCAGGTTTTGCTTGGGGCTATTTTATCGGGTTAGGGAACAACTTAGCAGTTTGGGAGTCATATATTCATTATTTTCTTAAGTCATCCGGATGAAAATTGTAAAATTTTTGTAAAGAAATATTAAAGCTACTTGACATCACGGAGACGGGTTAGGTTAAATGTAAGTCTAAGGTGAATACAAAATTAATGAAGGAAAAACACTTAATAGGCTGTTTAAACTTCAATTAATCAAAACCGATAAATTGAGGGGGTTAAACTCGGTGAACCTCCTATATTTTTTTAGTTTAGAGTTTATTTTCTGCCAGATCCAGCCATTGCTTTCCTCCACTAATTAGGGAATTATTTTGACTCAGGTTGGCAGCATGAGCATCAGGGGCATCTAACAGCATCTACCAGTTACTCCAGGGTCATCATTTATTGTGGAATCCACTCAATATGCTGGAAAGCACCGGGCCAAGCACCCCTATTTAATCAAGATATTGTTGCTGGGCGGGATGGGAATTGGGCCGCTATTTTTAGCCGTGCCATTCCCCGTTTTTGCTCAACTCACTCCAGCGGGAACCCCCATTGAAAACCGGGCGACGGGCAGTTTTGAAGACCCGCAAAATCCGGGGATACCGATTCAAGTTGAGTCCAATACGGTGCGGATTACCGTGGCGGAAGTTGCCGGAATTACAGTCCAAGCAACGGGGATTACGGACGCCGATGGGGACGATCGCATTGATGTCGGGGACCTGCTTTACTTTCAATATCAAGTCACCAATGTGGGAAATGACCCCACTAGCTTTCGCATCCCGAATTCGGCGAATATCACCGGACCCGGAACCCTCACGGGTAATGTGGAAATCAGTACCGATGGGGGTCAAACTTGGATTCAAGTAACGGGGACGGAACTGATCACCCCATCAGTCCCGCCCGGTGGTAGTCTCCTGGTGCGAGTGCCGGTAACGGTGACTTCGGATGCCGCAATGGGCAGCGAAATTGCCGTGCAACTGGGGAATGCCCCAGGGGATGGGCAAAATGTGTCCCAACAACCGGGGGTCGGGGATGTTTATACCGTAGATAACCCCAATGGATCGGTGCCCGGGGAAGTGGATGGACCGCCGGTGAATGGAACCCGGGGGGCGAGTGCGACCCAAAGAGTAACCGTGCAAGCAGTCCCTTTGGCATTGGCGGCCCTGTATAAAACTCATGGGACGCCGGTTGAAGTGAATAATCCGGCGGATCCGTCTGATGATGTGATTACTTATCAACTGGCGTTAGACGTGCGATCGCAGCTACCGCCAGGAGTCACGGGATTTGTGCCGGGAGATTTAGCACCGAATCAGCAGTTTCCGATTAATGTCGATGGGACTCTGGTCAACCGGGTTCTGATTTCCGATGCAATGCCAGTGGGGACTCAATTTGTGCTAGATTCCGCCGTCGCACCCCAGGGATGGCAAATTGTGTTTACCGCAGATGATCCCAACAGTGCCAATCCCTTGCAAGCAACTTGGCGGACGGATGTTGCCGCAGTCGGAGGGGTTGCCAATGTGCGGCGAATTGGATTTATCTCGGAAACTACCATCACCCGGGGAACGGTAGTCAGTGGATTTGTGTTTAAAGTGGTTACGCGCAATATTGCGCCCGGGACAACAGCGATCGCCAATATTGCCCAAGTATTTGGGGGCACTGCTGGGAATCCGGACCGCTTGGTGTATGACGAATCCGGGGACCAAAATTCCAGTAACTTTAATGACGATGGGACATTACCTGTCCTCGATGCCCAGGGGAATCCCGTTGTCTCCTCCGGAGTGGCGAATCCAGCAACCGATGGAGTTGACCCCAACAATAATAATACCGGCGTCGGACCGGGGGGGGAAGCAAATGTCCTCACCCTACCCTTTGCTCCCACGACGATTATCAATGGTCCGATTGGGACACCCGGGGCCGTTGGACCCACGGATCAAAATGACAGTTTCACGAATAATGCGGTGGTTCCAATCCCGCCCAACTTAAGACCGGGAGAACCTATCTCCCCAGTTCCTCCTACAGATTTTGGCAATACGGTGGTGAATCCCACGGGTCAACCCCTGACCTTGGCCCCGGTTAACCCCAGCGATCGCAACTCGTTACCCCCAGGGACCGTTGTCACCATCACTTATGGGGGACGAACCGTCACCTATATTTACGATCCCGTCACCGGATTTACCACCTCAGATCCGCCGATTGTGATTCCCGGGGAAGTCTCCCCGGCAGACTATCAAGTTCAGATTCGTTTGCCCAGTGGGGAAGTGAATACGGAATATTCAGTGCCCATCGCCGCCTTTATCGATACCGATGGCAACGGGATGTTTGATCCAGGGGAACAAGGGGCGACGACGATTAACCGGGTCTATACCGGGTTTATCGAGACCATCAAAGAATCTCGCCTCCTCAAAGGGACGGGACCGGATGTGCTGCCCGGACAGGAAACCTTTAGTACCGAGGTGAAAACCCCGTCCCCCGGCAATATCATCGAATATCGCTTGACCTACAATAACTTTTCCACCGTTGGAGGTCCGGGGAATGTCACCCTAAGCGCCCGAAATTTGGTGATTACCGAAGATGGGACAACTTATGACCCGGTGACCAATCCCCAAGGAAATAATTGGGCGTTAGATACGGATAACCTCGATGAGGATACCAATCTGACCACGGGAATTGATACCTCTCATGTGGTGGGGTCTGCGGTGGATTCAACCGGGGGAGAAATTCAATTGTTCCAGGGAAGACCGGCAACGACGCCCACGGGAGAACAAAGCGGGACGACGGTGGAAACGGATGTTACCCGGTATGTCGTCCGCGTAACTCGGGAAATCGCCCCGGGAGAATCGGGAACCTTTACATTTCGCCGTCGGGTGAATTGACAAGGGTCATTGGTCGATGGTCATTGGTCATTCTCATGACAAACGAAAATTATCCATTCTCAATTATCAATTATCAATTATTTCAGTAATCAGGGGGGAAGGAAATGCAGGAAAACCCGTTCGTAATTTTAATCATAGCTTTGGGACTGATAGGGAATCTGTCATGGACGGGTTTGGCAATGGCATCGATTCGACCCTTGGGGGAAACGTCGAGTGCCATCCCTGTGGCACAAGCGGGTCCTGCCTCGGTTCTCCTCACCCAAGGCAACCGGGTACAAATTCGTCTGCAACTCTATCACCTGGGAACTGTTGAAGATGACCAGGGGAATGTCAAGACTGAATGGGTAGAACTGCCTGCTGCTGCATCGGTGCAACCCGGGGAGGTCCTGCGCTATACGATCGCCGCAGAAAACCAAACTGCTGAGGATATCCCCAACTTCATCCTCACCCAACCTATCCCGGATCCGGTGGTTTATATTCCTGACTCCTCCCGCATTGATACCGAGGCGGTCATCACCTACAGCATCGATAACGGCGAAACCTTTGTTGAGAGTCCCACGGTGGAAGTCACCTTAGAGAATGGACAGGTGGAAACCCAACCGGCACCCCCCGAGACCTATACCCACCTCCGTTGGACCTTGACCAATCCCCTGCCACCCACCGCAGTTGTGACGGGACAGTTTGAGGTGCGGGTGCAATGAAGCATCAAAACTCTGGAGTAAGCAACTCCCAATCCAAATCTAGGACTCGTTCCCTATTCTGGGCAGTCACTGCCACCCTCCTCGCGGGAACCGTGGGAACGCTGTTTATTAAAACGGGCAATTTTTCCCAAGCCTCTGCTCAGGATAACCCCCAATGTGTGGTTCCTGGATACTTGCTGCAAAATGAAGCATCCTACAGTTACAGCAGCGATGGCATCAATCAGATTGAAGCGATTACCAACCCCATTACCGATGCGGTTGTGGGGGGAGGACCCGTCACCATCAATCCCGGTGGAATTCGGGATGGGGGAAATAATCGCGTGTCGGGTGCTTTTGCCGGTGCATTAGCGGATGAGTTAATCAAATTGGGATTTACTCAAGAAGAAGCAACGCGGGCGGTGATTGCTGTAACGGTTACCTTGGCGCAGATGCCGGTGGATTCGAGTTTCAGAAGAGTCGCGATCGCCACTCGGACTGCGGTATTCCAGGCCGTTCCTCGCAAGGCATCCGTAATCGCCCGACTACAACGCCAACAAGCACAAGAAACGGCGATCGCCCTGACTGCCGAACTCTCCAAATCCATCCTCGTCAGCGATGGACTCACCGAGGCAGAAGCAGAAACCGTCACTCAACAACTCATCTCTACTATTGTCTCTGCTGGCGATAATGCACCCATTGACGAGACCTTCCGCGCCGCATTTCAGGCGATGGTTGCTGCTGTCCCCCCTCGCGAAACCCTCCTCCGGGACCTTGCCGAAGACTTTATCGCAGAAATTCGCAACATCCGCAACGGCGTTCGCAGTGGCATCGAACAAGGGGATGTACTTTATTTTGATTTCACCCTCAGTAACCCCACCGATAGCGCCCTACGCTTCCAAATTCCAGACGCCAACGCCGTTCAACAAGAAACCACCAACGGCATTGTCCGTGGGGTTAGTTATTCCATGATTGGCAGTGGTAGCGATGTCTTCCTCGTTCGCGATTGCTTCCCGGAACCTGAAGAACCCGGACCTATCGTCATTACTCCGGCACCGAATATCGATCCTTTACCCCAACCAGGAGAACAACCGCAACCGGGAGAACAACCGCCATCGGGACCGCCACCCACCATTACTCCGGCACCGGATATCCAACCCCTACCCCCTCCCACTCCCACTCCCCCTCCCACCCCTCCCACGCCAGAACCCCAACCCCAACCTATCACCACCCCAACCGATGTGATTATCCCACCCGGTGGCGGTGTCCAAATTGTCGTTGAGGTGGAAGTTGGACCCGTTCCCGTCGATGGCGGTGGGGTAACGGTCAACATTCCCACCCCTGTAGAAACTCCCGAACAACCTCCCACGCCACAAACCGTCATTATCACCCCCACCCTGCCTGGTACTCCCCGCCGGGAAGGACTGGGACGGATTACCGGATGTGCGGGAGAACTCTTACCGGACTACAGCGGATTTAGAGTTGGACTCTACCAACCCAACCCTCAAGACCCCACGGGAGGAATTCAAGGGGTTGTCCCCCTGACTCCCACAGACATCCGAGGGGGACTCTCCCCTAACCTCGAAAATGCTAATCCTTTCTTTCTGACCAATGGGGAAGAAGGTACTTACAATTTCTTGCTGGATGTCTCCCGAGGTCAACTTGACCCCGGACAGCAATACATTTTCTTAGTCTCTCCCCCATCGGGGAGTAACTACGCCGAACGTCGCATCCGCCTCGATATCGGTGCCAATAATAATGGCATCGTTTCCTATACCGCCACCGCCTTGGATGGACGTCCCCTGAATGTAGTCACCAACAGCACTTCCGCTACGGGCACCATTGATATTCGCGATCGCGATCAAGTCGGGTTGAGTTTAGGCACTTTTGACTTAACCACCACTCTGTGCGAAGCGCAGGAAATCCAAATCGAGAAAACCGGCGATCGCATCGCTGCCGAACCCGGTGATACCGTCATCTACCGTCTCGCCATCCGCAACCTTGCCAATACTCCCGTTACCGGCATCATCGCCGCTGACTTCCTCCCCCTCGGATTCCAATTCCGCGAGGATTCCGTCCGCGCCGAAATCTCCGGTCAGCGCATTGGCATCACCTCTACTCATGATGGCCGTTCCATCACCTTCGATGCGTCTAACGTCACCATTCCTCCCACGGAAGTCCTCAATATTGCTTACGCCGCACGCATCACCCCCGATGCCTTGCGCGGTAATGGTCGCAACTCCGCCTTTGCCAATGGTCAGCGTGTCGATACCGGAATCCAGGTTCAAGATGGTCCAGCGATTCACTCCCTCCGCATCGCACCGGGAATTCTCTCCGACTGCGGCACCTTAATTGGTCGAGTCTTTGAGGACTTCAACGGCGATGGCGAAAAACAACCCGATGAACCGGGTATCCCCAATGCGGTAATTTTCCTCGATGACGGCAACCGAATCATCACCGATGAACAAGGGTTGTACTCCGTCGCTAATGTCCTGGGTGGATATCGCACCGCCACATTAGACCTGTCTAGCGTTCCTGGATACACCCTCGCACCCAATGAGTTTGTGAGTGAACGAAATAGTCTATCCCGTCTCGTGCGCCTCGAACCCGGAGGCATGGCACGGGTGAACTTTGCTGTAACCCCCCGGCAGGAGGAAGATTCTGCCTCCACCGTCGGTCAAGAAGGAGGTTAATTTAAAATGCATTTTCAATCTAAATTTTCCCATCTGAGTTTTAATGGTTCCCTCGTTTTACCCGTTGCCGCCTTTCTCTTCCCGTTACCGGGATTCGCTCAGTTGTCCCCCACTCAGGTTACTTTTGACCTAGGGTCGGGTCTGGCCTCTTCCCCGCAGCAACCTCAGATACTGTTGTTACCAGAGTACCTGCAATCTGCAACAGGTTCCGATGAAAAGTTATCGGAAATTGAGACAACTGCTGGGAATGCTTTCCCTGAAACAGTCCCCGATGCCGCTAATTCCAGCAATATCCCAGGGGAAAACTTACCTCAGATACTGTTGTTAACAGAGCATCTGCAATCTGCAACAGGCTCCGATGAAAAGTTATCGGAAATTGAGACAACTTCGGAAAATGCTTTCCCTGAAATAGTCCCCGATGCCGCTAATTCCAGCAATATCCCAGGGGAAAACTTACCTCAGATACTGTTGTTAACAGAGTACCTGCAATCTGCAACAGACTCCGATGAAAAGTTATCGGAAATTGAGACAACTGCTGGGAATGCTTTCCCTGAAACAGTCCCCGATGCCGCTAATTCCAGCAATATCCCAGGGGAAAACTTACCTCAGATACTGTTGTTAACAGAGCATCTGCAATCTGTAACAGGTCCCGATGAAAAGTTATCGGAAATTGAGACAATGGATCCTGAATTAGGGCCAATTTTCCCGATCGCCTCCAGTGACCCCGGGATGTTTTTGTCCCCAGAAATCATCCAAAATATCGGGTTGTTGGAAGCACCCAGAAAATTTTGGAATTTCCAGGAATCGTCCAATATATCTGAACTTTCAGGCAAAAAATACTTAGGCAATGTAGCAACAATAAGGGAGACGGATGTAGCTGTTTTATTTAATACGGCTGAAAATTTGTGCAAAAGGGGGGTTTTTTGCGTTAATAGCGCGAGGAGTGATGTCACGACAAATGTTGTGACAAATGTAGCAGTTGCAGGCCACAATTTACTCCAATTTGCTCCTAACAACGTTGCCACATTTGTAATAACAGAAAACTTGTCGGATGTCTATCCTCTGAAATCAGCAATATGGCTTGAAAATACTGAATTTACAAGGATTACAGACATTGTTGACCGACTCACAAACGTGGCTACAGTTAGCAGTCAAGACTCATTGAATTTAGCGATAAATTTGGGGGGAGGGGAAAATTCAGAAAATTTCCAATTTCAGACACAAGACCCCCTTTCCCCCATTATAGCAGAAGGAAATCCAGGGTCAAGAGTGACTGGGGAAAATTTAGAAACTGCCAGGGAGGCGATCGCACAATCGGAGAGTGGCATCCGGATCCTGTCGCCAACTCCGGGGGAAATCTTAGGGGTTCCCGCCACCCCGATTATTGTGCAGTTTCCGGAAGGGACGGAAATCGAACTCCTGGTAAACGGGAATCCAGTATCTTCCGATGCAGTCGGACAAACGGAACGGGATAGTAATACAGGGCTGGTGACGCAAACGTGGGTTGGGATTCCCTTGCAAGACGGGGAAAATGCGATCGCCATTCGAGTAGTTGGAGCAACGGTCAACGAATCGTTGGTTACCGTATTTGTCTCAGGAGGAGCGGCAGAAATTGCCGTAGAAACGGTTGAGAAAAGAGTGCCTGCCGATGGACGGTCCATTGTTAATATTCAGGGACGGTTATTAGATGAAAATGGCAAATTAGTCGAACGGGAAACAGAGATTACCCTCAGTGCCAGTGCGGGAGAATTTATTGGGGAAGACCTGAATCTCGATCAGGCTGGATTTCAAGTACCTGTGATCGCGGGGGAATTTACTGCTCAATTGCAATCGCCGTTAGATGCTCAGACCGTAAGAATTCGGGCGGCAACAGATACAGAAACCATTGCAGGGCGATCGCTAGAAGCATTTACTCAGATGCAGTTCGATACTTACCTCCGCCCGAGTTTAGTCACTGGGGGAATTAACCTGCGATTTGGACGGCGCGGATTAGACTATTGGGGACGGTTGCGCGACTTTTTACCCCCGGATGAAAATAACGAGTTTAAATTAGATGTGACAGGTGCAGCGTTTGCCACTGGGGAGTTAGGCGGATGGTTATTTACTGGGGCTTATAATAGCGAGCGATCGCTCAATTGTGATTGTAGCGGGAACCGACGCCGGTTATTTTCCGATACGCAATTTAGTGAGCAAAATTATCCCCTCTATGGAGATGCCTCAACCGTTCAGGCAACTGCACCTTCTAGTGATAGTGTTTTCCTGAGATTTGAACGGTCCTCAGCGGAAGAAAATGCGGGATTAGATTACTTGATGTGGGGAAATTATGGCACTTCAGAATTTGCCAACGAGTCCCAACAGTTCACTGCCTTAACCCGCGCCTTACAGGGATTTAAGGGGAATTATAACTGGGGACAATTTCAAGTCAGTGCTTTATTTGCCAATGATGTCCAAGGATTCCAACGGGATGCGATCGCCCCCGATGGCACCAGTGGATTTTACTTCCTCTCTCACCGATTAGTCATCCCCGGGAGTGAAAATTTATTTTTAGAACTGGAAGAATTAGGACGTCCAGGAAATATCGTCCGGCGACAACAACTCAACCGAGGGTCGGATTATGAAATTGACTATGATCGCGGGTCAATCTTATTCCGTCGTCCTCTGCTGCGAACCGATGTAGTAACCGTTAATGGGGTAGAAACCGTCGTTGCCAGACGCATTGTTGCCACCTATCAACATGAAGACTTAGATGGAAATACTAACCTCTGGGGAGGACGAGTTCGCTATAACTTTTCCCGCGATTTCAATACCCCGGGATGGTTGGGGGCCACCTACCTGCGCCAAAATCAAGGCATCCGAGATTTTGAACTCTATGGGGCCGATTTCATGCTCACCTTTGGTAAAGAAGCACCCCAAGAAATCACTGATTATCGAGAAGAAGAAGTGCCGAACTTCAGAACTCCAGTCAGCGGCCAATTTATTGCGGAATACGCCCATTCCACCAACGATTCTGAACTTTTAGGACTCGTCACGGGAGAGGCGTACCGCTTTGAATTAAATGCCATTGGCGGCCCTTTTTCTAGTCGCTTATATTATCGAAATACGGATGAAGGATTTGCCAACGATGCCACGGTGAGTTTTGTGCCAGGACAAACGCGGTATGGGGCTTTATTAAATAGTCGGTTAACCAATTCGACTCTGTTACAGTTTGCCTATGACCATGAGAAAAACTTTGGCAATTCTCCCCGTCCGATTAGTGTGATAGAGGATTTTTTAACCCCCAGACGAGAACCCATTCCAGGCAGTGGACTCAATAACTCGTTAACCACCATTTCTGCCGGATTGCAGCAGACCATTGGACGGGCAAACTTGGGATTAGATTGGGTGTGGAGAAACCGGAAAGATGAGGTGGCAACCAGTCCCTTAGATGCGACCTCTTCTCAGTTGCGATCGCGCTTCTCTATGCCGATTACCGATAGGATTAGCATTCGGGCGCAAAATGAATTTAACCTCTTAAAAGAAGAGGATGTTGTTTATCCTGATCGCACCATCTTAGGGTTAGATTGGCGCTTAGTTCCAGGAGTTACCTTAGAATTGAATCAAGTCTGGTTTACTGGGGGAGAATTTGAAGACAATTCCATCACCAGTCTCAACCTTAACGGGGATTACAACGTTACGGAAGATACCATCGTCACCGGGCGCTATTCCTTTATTGATGGACAGACAATGGGGGCGGCATTAGGATTACAACATGGGTGGACAGTCTTCCCGGGATTTCGAGTTAATTTTGCTTATGAACACGTCTTTGGTTCCCTCTTCAGTCGCACAGGTGCTGGGAGTGAATTTGCTCAACCTTATGCACCGGGACAGAGTGCTGCTGCATTAGGAATTCTCAGCGGAGACAGTTACAGTGTAGGGTTTGACTATACCGGAAATCCAGACTTTGCTGCTAGTGCCCGATATGAACATCGGTTTTCCAGTAGTGGCAACAATACAGTGATTTCCGCAGCAGCATCGGGTAAACTTACGGACTCCTTGTCTGTCCTCACCCGCTATCAACAGGCATCGTCATCCAATCAATTGTTTGATGAAATGGGGGATACCGTGAATTTGCGAATGGGGTTAGCCTATCGGAATCCCAACAGTGATAAATTTAATGCTTTATTGCGGTATGATTATCGCCAGAATCCGGCGTTGATACCCGATTCGATATTATTTGAATCTGGGACGCGATCGCGAGACCATACCTTTGCCTTAGAGAGCATTTATGCCCCGAATTGGCGATGGGAATTTTACGGAAAAACTGCGTTAAGGCAAAGTACCTCATACCTCGCCGATGATTTAGCAGGCACAAGTTTAGTGTCCTTAAATCAGTTAAGGGCAACCTATCGATTAGGATATCGCTGGGATATTATGGGCGAAGGCAGATGGATACATCAAACTAACGCGAATTATGATGAATGGGGAGTGGTAGCAGAGGTGGGATATTATTTAACCCCGGATTTGAGAATCGGGTTAGGGTACGTCTTCGGCAAAGTCAGCGATCGCGACTTCAATGGCGATCGGTCCGCCTCCGGTCCTTACCTAGGCTTAACCGTCAAATTAAACGAACTCTGGCCCGGATTTGGACAGGTAATTCCTCCACCAGCAGCAGAGGGAGTTCGACCGCAACCCATCGATAATTCTAATCCATAAAACTTGTGGCTCTGGTCATCAACCGGGAATTTTCTGATACTTGTTAAAACTCCATGAAAATCTTAACCTCTAACTCCAACTCCCACCGAACTTTACTAAGCCCATTTTGGAAAAAAATACTAGGGCTTCTACCGATCTTAGGCGCAATTATATATCCAGCCTCGCTCAAAGCCCAAACCCCGGTACCACCCGACTTCATTAACCGGCCTTTTACGCCCCGATTTGAGGCTTTAGATAGAGGTGACCAGATTATTATTGGAAATACGGTTATGGAGTGTGATCCAGGTGGTTCAAATGGGGCTTCCTGTGACACAGGACCAGGCGGTACTGGGGGTTCTCAGGATAATAACAGCTTCTCTATGAAGTATGTGGATAAAGATGTTGATCCTAATACCTTTAATTCTAGTAGCGCCACTTTAACATTACCACCCGAGGTAACTAAGGAACAAGTCCTCTGGGCGGGCCTATATTGGGGTGCAGATTTGCAGTATCTAAAAACTGCTTCCGAACAGATTACCCCTTCCCCTGGGTGTCCAACAAATATAGGTTTTACTATTAATTCCCAAGCTGATTACGAAAGCTGTCAAGCGAATCGGGTGCGACTACAAACCCCAACATCAGTAGGATATCAAACTGTAATAGCAGAACAATTTGATTTTGGTAATTATGGTTCTGTTGGTCGAGGTAGACGCTATCAAGGCATCGCCGATGTAACCACCCTCGTAAAAGCAGGTGGAAATGGAACTTACACCGTTGCTAACATTCAAGCAAGTAGCGGTAGCGGTGAGTCGGGTTTCTATGGAGGATGGGGCTTAGTTGTCATTTACCGAGATCCGACTAGCGAATTTGGTAGAATTATCGTTTATGATGGATTTGCATTGGTCAACAATAATCGATGTTTAGCTATTAACAATATTACAGGATTCCGGACTCCAGAAAGTGGAAATTTTGCAGCACGGTTGGGGATGATTGCGTACGAGGGTGATCAGTTGACATTAGGTGATAACGAGAAATTTGAATTAAATATAACTACTTTAGTTGATGCTTCTAATCCTGCCAATAACTTTTTCAATAGTTCTATTAGTGGACCCAGTACAATCCCAAGAAATCCTAACTATACCAATAATTTTGGGTTTGATTCTGATAATCTGATTATAACCAATGCTCAAAATTATTTTGGGTATAATGCCACCTCTGCAAATGTCACATTTTGTACTGGGTTAGATGGATATTCACCGGGGTTACTAACGTTTTCTACCCAGACCCAAGTAGCTGACTTAAGGTTAAGCAAAACAGTTGACAACCCGACTCCAAATCGGGGAAGTAACGTCACCTTCAGGTTGACCTTAACGAATGATGGGCCAGATACTGCCACCAAAGTGGCGGTTTTGGATCAATTGCCAGCAGGGTTAACCTTTGTCTCTTCTACTCCTAGTCAAGGAACCTATAATAACAGTACAGGGATATGGACTGTAGGCGCAGTGGCTAACAAAGGGGTTGCTACATTAGATATTGTGGCAACAGTAACAACCACAAACCCTATCGTCAACACAGCTCAAGTCAGTGCATCGGACCAGCCTGATATTGATTCAACTCCTAATAATAATATCCCCAGTGAAGATGACCAAGCTAGTGTCACAGTTACTGGTCAAGAGTCTGATTTGAGCATCAGCAAATCTGTCGATAATCTAAGACCAACTGGAGGAGATACTATCGCCTATACGATTACGCTAACTAACAACGGACCTAGTAACGCAACCGGAGTACAAATTACCGATCAACTCCCATCAGGATTAACTTATATATCTGACGATAGGGAGGGGGCATATAATCCAACAACGGGTCTCTGGACTGTGGGAACCCTTAATAATGGAGCTACTATAACGTTAACTATTCGTGCTAGAGTAAATCCAGTTAATGAAGTTCCTAACACAGGTTCTACAATCACCAACGTGGCACGAGTTAGTGGTTCTGATCAGGTTGATCCAAACCCGGACAATAATCAGGATAATGAAGTTATTGTTCCGGTATGGGTTCCGAATTTAGAGTTACAAAAGCGAATTACACGGGTTAATGGAACGGTTTATAATCAAGCGGAACCCGGAATTCTCACAAACTGGCCCCCAAATTTTGTGCGAGGGATTACGAATCCCACTAATATTTTGCCTGGAGATGAAGTGGAATATACAATTTATTTCCTGTCTGCGGGGAGTGCGCCTCTGAATAATGCGGTGGTCTGTGACCCCTTGCAAAATTTCCAAACCTTTCTCCCTAATACCTTTAATGGTCAAACTCCTACAGAAGGAGCTTTTGGGGCTGAGGTGGGGATTGCGTTGGCGGTAAATCCTCCCAATCCAGATTTACCAACGGCCTATCTGAGAAGTGCGAACAGTGCGAGTAACCGAGGCCGATTTTATCCTTCAGGAATTACAGCACCTCCAGCCTGTAGTCTGCCGAATGTGAGAGGGGCGGTGGTTGTGGATATTGGTAACCTGGCGGCGGGTGACTATGGCTTTATCCGCTTCCGCGTTAGAATAGATTGAGCGAGTGTTGGGGAGGGTACAAGAGTAAGTTTTTACGCTTAAGAACACCTCCGGTCCCCTCCCCTTGGCAAGGGGAGGGTTTAGGGTGGGGTTCTTCTTGGGCGATTCCCTACGGGAGAGCTTCCGCTTACCGCCACGTCACCCATTATTGGAGGCGATTCCCTACGGGAGAGCTTCCGCTTACCGCGCCTGTATGCAGCCGGGTGCCAACCTCTTTCTTCTTGTCGTGGCAAAGCCATGTCAACGCCGACACCCTCCACCCACTCATTCCTCCTGACCTGGCTTTGCTTTCGTCAGGAGGACCCCACCCTAACCCTCCCCTTGCCAAGGGGAGGGGACCGGAGGTGCTCTCAAGTGTGAGATAAATCCCTTGAACGTAAAAAAACTACTCTTGTAAGGTGTTGGGGAGGGGCAATCGGGCGTTGTCCCGGCGTTCCCTCCCAGTTATCCCAGCCGATCGCCGGTGTATTTATGACTTCTTTCCCTCATCCCATCCCCACCCTACTGTTCCCCCGAATGGCATCGGGGATGGCGATCGCTGTCCTAATTTCCGCTTGCACTCCTACAAATCCCACTGTCCCTACCCAATGGCAGACTTATCAAAATCAGCGCTTTGGGTTCGAGTTTCCCTATCCCCAAGATTGGGTCGCACTCCCTCCCCCCACGAATCAGGATGGACGTGCGTTTCATGAACCCGATTACCCCAATATCGAAATTAGAGGATGGGGAACCCTGAAACTCACGGGATTAGAGGAGGCAGAGGAAAGCTCAACGGTTCCTAAGTCTAACTTCACCACGGAACAGGGATTACCGGCATTGTTGGAGGTGGAAGTGGGGACCGAAGAAAGTGTGATGAGAATGACCCTGGAATCGGGAGATGTGATTTATACTTGGCAAGGCCGATCGCCTAAAGACCGATTTGGGGAGTATTACTCTTTATTTTATGCGATCGCCCAAAATTACCGCGTCACCCCCTAAAACGGCCACAGTCAGCCATCTTGGAAATCAAACCCGTTCAAATCATATCCTCAACTTTAGGAGAACCAAACTGTGACTCACCCGGAAATCCTCAAAAAACAAAAACTTTTTGACCGTTGGGCATCGACTTACGATATCCTGTTTACAACTATCTTTTATCAAGCCCTGCATAAAAGATTACTGGATTATCTGCAATTGCCCGACTCTCCCAATGTGCTAGACCTCGGATGCGGGACGGGTCGATTGCTCGATCGCCTTGCAGAGGAATTTCCCACCCTGCGCGGCACAGGATTTGACCTTTCCCCCGAAATGATTCACCAAGCGAGACAAAAAAAGCGCGATCGCCATCGTCCCCGCCTGATTTTCATCGAAGGAAACGCCGAACAACTCCCCTTCACCGACCAACAATTTGATACCGTTTTCAATACCATTAGTTTTTTACATTACCCCAATCCCAGTCGCGTTTTATCCGAAGTCAACCGCGTCTTGTCCTCTAGGGGAAAATACTACTTAGTTGATTTCACCCCCCTGGGACAAAAAATGTCTCATACTTTGGGAGTCTCTCCCGCCAATATTTACCTCTACTCCCGGGAAAGGCGCGAACAACTCGGGAGAGAAGCAAGACTCCAATGCCGGGGACATTACTCCCTTCTCGGTCCCATCTGGCTGACTATTTTTACTAAAATATAGGGGAGTTTCTCCGAGAAAAAGGTTTTGAGTTTCCTGGATTTCTCCGGTTGAAGAATTAGAGTACAATAGGCAGATAAACAGAGTAAGTTGAGGTCTTTTTGCTCCATATCCCGAGCCCATCATAATCCCAGGGCTGCACCCGTGCAAGAGGCTATTTTCTAGCAACTGGCTGCCTATTTTCCGGTTCCGGACCCCAAAGCAGCCCTGAACCTAGAATAAACGATAGAATGACCGATCGCCTGTCTTATCCTAATTCAGGTTTTTGTCAAAATTAAGTTGACTCCATGAACCGGGCGATCGATAAAAAATGGAGCCGACCCTGCGGAATTACTCCTTGGGTAATGAAGCACTTTTGGGTTAATCGGCTATCTTTGTACTAAATCCTAATAATCAGCGGCCATGCGTCAACTTTTATTAAAGGTGTCAATTGGGATGCTCGTCCTCATCTTGAGTGCGTGTGGTGGTGAACCGGAGACTCCGGAAGTCGTCGCCCCCGTCGAGCCATCTCCCCCAGCAGCGGAGACTCCACCGGAGTCCCCAGAAGCCGGAGAACAACCCGAATCCCCGGAATTTGAAAAACCTCTGGTGCCTCAGCGCCCGGATCCCACTTCCATTGGGAATTTAATTCCGCCAACCAGTCCAGATGAGCGAGTCCGGCAACTGGACCAGCAAAGGGCCCGACAGGCTCAGGAAAATCCCTTTGGGATCCTCGATGTCCAGCCGGTGCCGGTCACTCCTGCACCGGGCGCAGCACCAGCAACTCCTAGAGTTCCGGAATTTCCAGGCCGTGCGGTTCCTGGTCTTCCGGAATTGCCGGTGGCGATCGGTCCACAATTACCCCCCGGTCAAGCAGTCGCCCAAGCTCAACCCTTTCAACCCTTCCCAGGACCAGGAGCAGGACCAGGAGCAGGAGCAGGAGCAGGAGCAGGAGCAGGAGCAGGAGCAGGCCGAGGAAATGGAACGGGCCCGGGAGCCAGACCGGGACCAGGGGGAGGGACTGGAAATGGAACAGGCCCGGGAGCCAGACCCGGAACCCCCGGGCCTCAAGGACCTCAAATTCCCGACCTGGTTGGTCAAGGGGTTCCCTCCCTTCCCGATTTGCCGGTGGGAATTGGCCCAGAACAGCTACCTCCCAGACCGCGACCCCCCGCACAACAAGCGGCGGCGGGTCCACCGGCTCCCCCTCAACCCCCAACGCTTCCACCTTTAGTGGCGCGAGGGGTCCCAGGTCTTCCGGAACTGCCCTTGGGAATTGGTCCAGAACAACTGCCTCCGGTGGTCGCCCAGGCCCCTGCGGGTCCCCCTGCTCCGCCATCCCTTCCGCCTTTAGTGGCGCGAGGGGTCCCAGGTCTTCCGGAACTGCCCGTGGGAATTGGTCCAGAACAGCTTCCTCCTCCACCCCCACCGCCGGTTCCACCACCGCCACCTTCTACGGATTTAGCCCAAGGCACGGAAGTGACCGGGGTGATTCGAGCGGGGGGTCAAGTGCAAATTATTGTTAAGGCTCCCAATGAGGCCACTTCGCGCTATGTGAAGGTAGGCGATCGCATTGCTCTAGGGGAAGTGCTGGTTAAAGAGGTGCAAAATTTAGATTCCGCTGACCCGATTGTGATTTTGGAGCAAAATGGCGTTGAGGTCAGTAAAGCTCTGGGAGAACAAGTACCCCCAGAGGCTACTCCGGGTGGGGTTAACTTGGCTAATGCGGCTTTAGGACGTTAGCGGGGTTGTCAACGAAATCTCCCTAACCCGGGGGCAGAGATGGCCAGCTCGGGATTTACGAGGCAATGGCACTCGGTTGTTCTGATCGCGGTCATGCCTAAAATCATGAACGCGATCGCCTCATTCTTTGGGGTGAATCTACCCAATTGCAGAAGAACGTTTCGGTTTCCAAAACTTAGAATAGATAATAACCATGCACATAGGAGAACGTTAGGATGATTACTGACTCTCTCAAAAAGATCGGAATGACGATGTTCGTCGTCTGTGTGATGCAGATTGCCAGTTCAATCGGGCCTATATCAAGCTCAAGCGCACAAGAAGAGGGCGAGGAGTATGTCCCTCCTTTTTGCACCGGAGACGCTTCCGCTGGCCCAGTTAAGTGCAATTACAACAATGGGGATAACTACATTGGATCGTTTTCCAATGGCGTTCCCAACGGTAGAGGCATCTATGTATATGCCAATGGCGATCGCTATGAAGGACTCTTTAGCGGGGGTCGTCCCAACGGAGAGGGAACCTTCATTTTTGCCGATGATGCCCGCTACGAAGGTACATTTGAAAATGGCAATATTGTGAGGGGGAAAGCTATTTTTACCGATGGATCCCGCTATGAAGGGCCTTTCCGCCTCGTTCAAGATCTCGGTAGCGGTGATATTAGCTCTCAACCTGCTGGACAAGGGCAATTTGTCTTCAGCAATGGCGATCGCTATGTGGGAGAATTCTTTGCCGGACAGCCCTTTGGTCAGGGAACCCTCAACCGCGTGGATGGAACCCGCTGTCAAGGCCGGTTTTTTAATGAAAATTTGGACGCGAATGGGAGTTGTACCTTCCCCAATGGCACTCGGTATGAGGGCGAATTACGTCAAGGTCTTCCTCACGGTCAAGGTGTCTTGATTGATAGCGCTGGCAGACGCTTCCCCGGACAGTTTCGCGAAGGCAAACGGATTTAATTGGACCGCTCATCGGCCCGATTCTCCCCTAGGGAAATTCAATCGGCGCGATCGCCTCTTAAAACTAGAGCATTAATACCGAAAACCCCAAGCGATCGCCTGGGGTTTTCTTGATTCTAGCTCCTATCATTCTGTAACTGGTTCCTTTGGTGACTCTCAATCCACCCTAAATAACATTGCCCATTCTGCTGTTTAATTGAGCAATAAATTCTTTGAACTCTTGCTCCCGACTGTGACCTAAATCAGTTTCTAACCACTTCTGAACCGACTCCTGGACTTGTTTAATTCGAGTGTGTCCCGAACGATATTCATCAATCGCTTGAACTAATTCGCGATCGGATAAATTTTCCACCAAGGTGTTCAGATACGCTGCCGCAATCTGGGCCACTTCAGCTTCGGTTGCAGGGCCATCAGTCCCCTGGGTTTGATGTAATCTCATCGCGAGACGATTTAAGGCGTCATAAGCTTGCTTGTTCATTGTCCCATCTCCAATTGTCTATATGCTATGGATTGAATCCCTCAGTCTGGGGTGACTCTCCCGGGGTCTTGCCCTGGAGCAATATCCTAGAGTCATTGTGCTGTAACCCTTTTGCCTAGATTCCCACCCTCAACTTCTCCCAACGGGTTGGTCTCCACTCCACCTGTAGGGGAAAGCCGAGATATTTCTCCGCTAGATGTGGGGGTAGAAAACTTAAAGGTTTTCTTAATCCGGCTAGAATCCTTTAGGTTATATTCTAATCGTATATACTGATTGGAGAAATGTCAATGTTTGATGACAAAAAACAATTTCACCCCGGTCAGAAGGTCGTCTGTCGCACGGACCCCCAACAGTCCGACTGGTATGAGTGTCAGGTTTTAGAGATTGCGGAGGTCTGTGAAACCGATGAAGAGTGCTACATTAGGACCACCTGCAACCGAGTTTTAGGGACTGGAGAGATAGAGGCAGTTGGGTCACCGAGTAAGCGAGGGCATCACCCGAACTCCAAGGCGAATTTGAAGAAAGGGCCCAAGAGTCGCAAAAAAAACCGAGTCCGTAAGTTGTTTTCCCTGGCCCCGGAAACGGTGGAATGGTTGCAAGACCAACCGATTCCAGCATCCCAGGCGATCGATAAGTTGGTGGAGTTGGCCCTGGCAACCTCGGCGAGTTGTACAGAACTGCCCCAGGTGGGGTCTAAGGTGGAAATTTTAGAGGGTCCCAAAGCAGGTCGCATGGGACGGGTCCGCAAAGTAGGGGTCCAGGTGTGGATTGAGGAGCTCCCTGGCGATCGCCCGGTGGAAATGTTACCCTCTTATCCGCCTTCCAGTTTGAAAGAATGTTAAAAAATGATTGGGGTCCCCGTTCGTAGTAACGACTTCAGTCGTTCTTAAATTTACGGGGATAACGAATGAATTCGTTACTACGAACTCAGGTAATTTCCCCGTTTGTAGTAACGACTTCAGTCGTTCTTAATTTACGGGTAGAACGAATGAATTCGTTACTACGAACTTGGGAAGATAACGAATGAATTCGTTACTACGAACTCAGGTAATTTCCCCGTTTGTAGTAACGACTTCAGTCGTTCTTAAATTTACGGGTAGAACGAATGAATTCGTTACTACGAACTCAGGTAATTTCCCCGTTTGTAGTAACGACTTCAGTCGTTTTTAATTTACGGGGATAACGAATGAATTCGTTACTACGAACATGAGAAGATAACGAATGAATTCGTTACTACGAACTTGGGAAGATAACGAATGAATTCGTTACTACGAACTTGGGAAGATAACGAATGAATTCGTTACTACGAACTTTTTCTTGGTTTAACTGCGGGCTAGATAGTCATCCAAATTGGGGACCGTGACCCAGGTGCCGGTTTCGTGGGATTCGTGGGTGAGGTCCATGAGGAGTTGAGAATAGACACCCTCGCGTAAGGAAGGGGCGATCGCCCGTTTTGCTTCAATCCCTCGCACCCAATTATCCACCACGCGAATAAAGGGGGCAATGCGTCCGTCTGGGTAGGTTTTAGAAAACTCCAGACGGTTGGGAATCGTCAATTCTGATAACGATTCCCCTGCCGGTGCACCCCACAATTTAAACCCATGTACATAATCTTTCTGATTGTCACTGCCGAGGACTAAGGTGCCGCGATCGCCATACACTTCCACCCAATGTCCTCGTCCTTGGTAGGTTGCTGAACTCAAACTGACTTGGATGGGAGTTCCATCAACCAATTCCAACATCAGCAGACAAGTATCATCCGCATCCACAGGTTTCAGTTGTCCCCCTGCCTTCGGGTCCGGACGTTCGGTGACTGCCGTACTCAGGGAGGCACATAAGCGTTTGATTGGCCCAAATAACCAGGAAATATAATCAAAACAATGAGACCCGATCGCCCCTAAAGCACCACCGCCTTGTTGTTTTTGAGAGTACCAATTCCAAGGCCGACTCGCATCAGCGCGAGAGGAGACTAACCAATCAATTTTAATTAAACGGTTTTGTCCAGAGTATCCATCATCTAACAATTCTTTAAACCTTTGCCATGCTGGAACAAACCGAAATTCAAAATCCATCGCGGTGACCACACCGTTAGCATTAGCAATTCGATAGAGTTCTTTTGCTTCCGATGCCGATAGAGTGGTGGGTTTTTCCAGTAATAAATGCTTGCCCGCTTCTAACAAAGGTTTTGCCATTTCATAATGCAAGAAAGGGGGGGTAGACAGACTCACGGCCTGAACTTCGGGCATTTTGGCGATATCGGCGATCGCATCGGTTGCCAAGGGGATATGATGAGTCGCTGCGATCGCCTCCGCCTGATCAATATCCCGATGATAAACGGCGATCGGTTCAGTCTGCGGATATTCTTTCAATCCCGGAATATGCACTTTCTGTCCAAACCCCGTCCCCACAATAGCAACACCAATCGGTCCCGGTGCATAATTAGGCCCCGTAGGATAAGAGGAGGCAGTTGATAAGTTGGTCATTTGTTGTTTGTCCTTTGTTGTTGGTCATTGGTGAGGAGACGAATGATGGGAGAGGGAACGACTGAAGTCATTACTACGAACATAAGAGAACGACTGAAGTCGTTACTACGAACTAAGAAAGAGAACGACTGAAGTCGTTACTACAAACATCTTCCCCATCCTCCCCATCTCCCAATTCTCCCCTATCTCTGCGCTACAAAACTCTCCACCCAGTCAATCACTTGATGCCCTAGGCGTTCATTATTGGGGAGATATTTATCAATTTCTCGAATCCCTGTGGGACTGGTGACATTGACTTCGGTTAAATAGCCTCCAATCACATCTAGGCCGACGAAATAGAGGCCATCTTCTCGGAGTTTCGGACCGACTTCCGCGCAAATTTGTCGTTCGCGATCGGTGATTTCTGTTTTGACGGCGAGACCGCCAACGGCCATATTTCCTCGAAATTCACTCCCACTGGGAACCCGATTAACGGCGCCGATGGGTTCGCCATTGAGGAGGATAATCCGTTTATCTCCTTGTTTAGCTTCCGGGAGATAGGTTTGGACCATCACGGGTTCTTTGCCTTGTTTGGTACTAATTTCAATCAGGGAATTGAAGTTTTTATCTTCGGGGTCTAGGAATAAAATGCCTTCCCCAGCTTTTCCCCCTAATGGTTTGAGAACCGCTGCGCCTTTTCGGTCTAAAAAATCGCGAATAACGGCTTTACTTTGACTGACGATGGTTTCAGGAATGACCGAGGTAAATTGGAGGGCATACATTTTTTCATTGGCCGATCGCAGTCCGTTTGGGGAGTTGACGACGAGGGTTTTATCGGGGTCGATGTAATCGAGAATGTAGGTGGCGTAAAGATAGGGAATGGTAACGGGAGGGTCGGTTCGCATGAAGACGACATCCATTGCTTCGAGAGGATGGGAACCGTCCGGTTGGATTTGGTACCAGGGGTTTGCCGCTATCCAGCGATCGCCTGCGCGTTCGATGGGTTTGAGGGTCACTCGGTCGAGAATTGCCCAAGCTTTGCCATTCACGACGCTGAGTTGATGCGCCTCAGTTATCCAAACCTCATGTCCTTTCGCTTGGGCGGATTCCATCAGCGCGACGCTGGTATCGTGGGTGGGATCTAGTTTTTGGATCGGATCGATGATGAAGGCAAATTTCACGTTTACTTCCCTTGTGAATGGTTCCCTGGGTGGAGTTTTACCTATCTTATTTAAGCGCTAAATGGGACAAAAAAGCGATCGCCCCTGGGAGGCGATCGCTTTTTTTGAGTGCTATTTCTGCCCCAATCCTCCTAGAGAATGGATGCTGCTGTCCATCTTAGGGACAAGAAAGCGGGGTTTGGGCCCCCATTTAGGGGCTTCTGTACAGAAAGGGGGGAAAAGAACCCGGTTGTGTTCCCTTTGCGGTACCTCTGGACTAAACCGACTCCGGTTGCAGGAGGGGATCTAACTGATTGTTTGCATCGAGGGCGTGCAAATCGTCGCATCCCCCGATATGGCGATCGTTAATAAAAATCTGAGGCACAGATCGACGCCCATTGGCACGGGTTGCCATCTGATCCCTGGCGTCTTCATCTCCATCGATGCAGTATTCCGCATACTCTACACCTTTGCGATCTAACAGCGCTTTCGCCCGCCGACAGAAGGGACAACTACTCCAGGTGTAGATTTCTACGTTAGGTTTCATAATAGGTTCACAGGTCTGAGCAATCGAATATTTATTCAATTGTAACGGGACTGCTCGCCTGTGTTAGTTTTCTGACTCGGACTGATTGTTAATTAGGGATTCAATCTGCCAAAACTTATCTCAAGAGGACCCCCTTTACGGGGTTCATCCCACCCCTTTTGATCCAAATCCCCTATTTAATTGATTAATAACTAAAAAGAAATTGAAAGGAAATTTAATTAAAATTAACGGACTGGGGAGATTTAGAGAAAAAACTCCCCTCGTCGTAGGGGAGCGCAAAAGCACCCAGATTGAAATTTATAGAGCTTCAAACAGCTCCCCTTATTCACAATTAATGTATTTCTTCATCAGAACTCATGATTCTCGGGTTTAAATCTCAGTTTGAATCAGAGTTTGCGGCTTTTTTTTTCCATATTTAAGGGCTCCCAATCCGATCAGTAAGAGCGCTGTAGTAGCTGTAGGTTCTGGAACCTGTTTCGGAGTTTCGGAGGGGATGCCGATATCAATTGTCCCACGACCTGTGCCACTAGCGTCGGCAAAAGTCTGTCCCTCAATGCTTTGGTAGCGAACCCCGAAGTTGTTCAGAGCAAAGCTTTGGACTTCACCGGAGAAGGCTAGAGTAGCCTTGAAGGTTCCGGTCTTGCCGGTTTCGACGCCGCCATTGGCTCCGCCTTGGCACTTGTTCCCATCGGTAAAGCAGACATCAAGCTGTCCAAACTCATTGGGAAAGTCCCCAGAGCGGTCATTGGTAAATAAACCTTCAACCCGGGTGTTGCCTGTACCACTGGTGTTACCAACGCCCATCAGGGTCATCGCGGAACCTAGACTGGTGCCATCCCAATTCCAAACATCAAACCCTAAAGCCGAGGTCCGAGAGGTGATGCCATCGCTGGAGGTGTTCTTGAGGTCCACATCAAACATCGCCTCGGTGTAGTCGCGACCGCTGTTAAACCCAAGAAATGTAAAAATCGCTTCCGATGAGAGTCCCGTAACATCTTTTGTGCTTACGTTTCCGTCAAAGTTAACGGTAAATTCTTTGCCGATGTCGCTTTCAGAAATACCCACGGCTTTACTGCCGTCAAAAAAAGTAAATGCTGAGGCAGATGCGGCGACAGTCAAGGAGTAAACCCCTACAGAGCCAATGACTGATAGTCCTAAACTAAGTGGTTTGAGTAATCTAAACATATCTTTTTCCTGAATCCTACCAGCATAATGGGTGAAATCGAACCGACGGTTGCACTCTTGCTTGGCTGTTCTAGTCAGCATATTTATGCCACCCTATTAGGCAATTGCACTAAGCGACAGAATTGGTTAATCCCTTGACCTCTTCTAAAGAGTAGGCCAAACTCCCATTTTGCGGAGCGATCGCCGGTACTCCATTCAACTGTATCCATCTAGCCATAGGTCTGTCTATAGTTTTCTTCTAGCTTTGTAAAATCTTTATATAAATAAAGATAATGCTAGAATTTTCAGAGAGTTTGGCTCGGCACAAATACAAAGTTTTGATAAAGTCCGAGATTTTACGGATCAACAAGTCCTCAATAATAATGATTGCGGACTTGTTGACTAAGAGTGCTTAACCTATTCTTACCTCATGGAATTGAGATTGTCGTCAGCAAAATCGCGTAACTTGGGTAAAGATAAATAAAGAGATTACTGAGGGGCCACTGCATAATCGATGAGTTGAGCGAGTCGTTGGCGCAGGGTTTCCAGTCCGAGACGCTCCCGGGCACAGATAAAGACGGCCAGGGGAAACTCTTCCTTGGCGATCGCCAGGGTCTCTCCATCCACCGCATCAATCTTATTAAAAGCAACCAGGGCCGGTCCTGGAGTCACCGGCATTTCCCCCAAAATCTTCATAACAGAGCGAATCTGACTTTGCCATGCCGGATGGGATAAATCCACAACGTGCAGCAAGGCATCCGCTTCCGTGACTTCTTCTAAAGTGGCGCGGAAGGCATCCATCAAGGAAGGGGGGAGTTCATGAATGAACCCTACCGTGTCGGTGACCACGATAGTCTGGGTATCGCCCATGACGGTGGGAATCACTAACCGGCGGGTGGTGGGATCCAAGGTGGCAAACAGTTGATCTGCCGTATAAATTTCCGCGTTGGTTAAGGCATTGAGCAGAGTAGATTTACCGGCATTGGTATAACCGACGATCGCCACGGAAGGGACATCTTGATGTTGACGTCGCAGACGCATCCGCGATCGATGAGCTTGCAACTCATTCACTTCCTGTTGCAGACGGGCAATTCGCCGTTGAATGGCGCGGCGTTCGGTTTCCAGTTTGGTTTCTCCAGGGCCTCGGGTCCCAATTCCACCCCCTAAGCGGGACATCGCTTGACCGCGACCCGTGAGACGGGGGAGCATATATTCCAGTTGAGCTAATTCGACTTGGAGTTTACCGGCCCCTGATTGGGCGCGTTGGGCAAAAATATCCAGAATCACCTCGGTGCGATCGACCACCCGGACGCCGATTTGGACTTCCAGATTGCGGACTTGTGCCGGAGAGAGTTCGCGATCGAAGACAATCAGATTGCTGCCGAGGGTTTGTGCGGTGAGGGCGATTTCTTCCACCTTACCCTTTCCGACCACGGTTTGGGGATGGAGACGGGGACGTTTCTGGCGCATGGTTTGCAAGACGCTTCCTCCGGCAGTATCGACCAGACGGGCGAGTTCCCTGAGTCCATCTTCAAACTGCTCATCCTTGAGATTATTAGTCATCACCCCGACTAAGAGGGCGCGATCGTGGTCCGCATCCACATCCCGGGCGATAAATTCGCGCTGGAATTCCGCTTCTAGGCCCTCGACGAGTTCTAGGAAGTCCTGTAGGGAGAGAGCATCCAGACTCATCGGGGGGGAAACGGTCCAGGAGGCGATCGGCCCATTCCCCTCCCCCTCTTCCATACCCGTTTGGGGAATCAAATGTGCTAAATAGGACTGACTCACATAACCCGTGGCCCCACCTCCGCGCCGTTCAAACCCCTCCCCGGTGACATTCAACACGACTAAAGCATCCAAGCGTTGAATCGCCATTGCCGTCAGAGAAGACTCACTCGGACCCTCCCCCTTCAACTGAGTAGTAATACAGCGAATCCCGCTCAGACGCCCCTCACCATAGCGGGGTAGTTCCATTGCCGGGATTTGGGTTTGACGCGGTGAACCCACCCCCACCCGAATCACCTGACCCCGACGATTGATATAAACACAAACCGAATCCTTGATTTCGGTACTAATCGCCCCCAGGCGCTGGGCAAATTCCGAGGTGGTAATCGCATCCACGGGGAGTTTTTGGTGGTACAGGCGGTCAAGTTGCTTAAGCTGACTGGATTTAAGTCCTTGTAGCTGTCCGTATATCGTTTCGATAGGCGTATTGACCAGGAAACTGGCCCTCCGAACTCTTTATCTCTTTATTTTATCGTGAGTCAAAGGGATGTTAGAGAGTCAGGGGGTTTAGCTGTTTTATAAGGGCGCTGGATGATTGAAGGGGGGAATGGAGAGATGGGGATGGGAGTATGAGAGGCGAGGCGATGGTCAAACATCCTGGGGGTTATTGCCACTTTTAGAGAACCCTATCTTTTAAAATGGATGATTCATGAGAAGTTGAGATTTTTTCAGCCCTTTACTGAAACCATTGAACTGCTAAAAATTAATTGATTTTATGTTGATTTTAGGTGTGTATTCGTATTCACGCGATCAATCCCGGTTAGGGATGCCCGTGATAGATTCCTGCACGACTGACGGCATAATCGCTTAGGGTGGGGACATCTGGCCCCAGAGAATCTGTCAATTCATCCGCTAACGGATTGGCGATCGCCTCAAATTCATCCTTTTGTTGAATGGGGTTCGGTGAGGGTTGTAACAGTGCCTGTACCGTGGGTGCAAAAACCCCAGCCAACAGTTGCTCAAGGGCGATCGCATCCCCACTCGCGATCCTTTCTCGGCATTTTGCCTCAACTTCTGGGGACAAGTGCAAGGTAATCCTAATCATCGGCTTTCCTCTAAGATTTCGGTCTTTCTTGATGTTAAATTGCTCTTGGCTTGAAAGTTAAGTTTTATAGGGTGAGTCAATGTAATGGCTGTTTAGCACTGCTAGATCGCTCATCTTGGGTAATTGTGATAGGACGGAGGCGATCGCCTTTCTAGTTTAACTCCCCCCTTGCGCGATCGGTGCTTCAAATTCTGCCAATGCCTGAGAGGTCCCCACTTACCAAAGGCGTTCGACTACCCCAGGAATAATTTCCCAGATCGCCTGATCTAGAAAAATCGGACTATTCTCAGCGGTGACATACTCTCACTCTTGTAATAGATAGAGGGTTCCCTGGGAGTGATTATACACTCAAACTTCTCGGCATTCAATCCCTTTATAGGCTTCGGGGGTTGTTTTAGAGGTAACATCGATTTCTATTATCAAATCCGAAAATTAGGGGGTTTAGCTGTTTTAAAGGGCGGTGGATGATTCAAGGGGAGAATGGAGAGAGATTGAGGGGAGGAACCCGGTTTCTCTACTCAATCTGAGCATCCTGTCCCTCACTCCCCTGAAATAGGTTTCGCCAAACCCGCCTTTTCCCAGTTTTTTCAAGATATGGTAGCGTCCGCGCAGGGTTATGCCCAACATGGGTCTCGCACCAGGGTGATGTTATTTTATTGTGCCACAATTGCGCCAATTTGGGGTAATCGTGACAGGGCTGAATCTGTGACAGGAGGCAATTGGCTGCTGAAGCGCCTGTTACGGGAGGCAGAGGGTTCCATCGGGGGTGACAAAAGCTACAGCTTTTGTCAAGAGGATGCTGGGATTCAAAGCCCAATTTGTGGTTAGATTAAAAATAGGGCGATCGGGCAGTCTGTTCATAGGGTTGTTAGATTGTAACTTCCGATAGGGCTGATAAGGCATCGGGCTTATAAAAGCCACTGTCAGGACTTCAGTCCTTTCAGCAGTTCATTCTCATAACCTCTAGGCCTTTTGTATCCCCTGTAATGTGCTTTCAAATCGATCCTTTGATTTGTTCAAATCAAAGGATTAGCCTGTTTTTGATGAATCCCATCTCTTATTTAAAATTATGACTCTATCTTCTGAAGGCTCCTCACAACTTCAATCTGAAAAGCAACCTTGGATTGCAGTAATTTTATCACGAGTTATCCCAGGTATTGGGCAAATTTACGCCGGATATTTATTACGCGGGGTGATCATTTTTGCAGTTTGGAGCGGAAGTGCGATGATGGCCCTTTTGTCATTATTACAACCTGATATTAATGTGGGGATTGTAGGGCTTGGATTGCTGATACATTTTGCTTTAGGCTTTTGGAATCTTTTTGACGCTCATTCCTCCGCAAGAAAGAGTAATAGTCCGCAATTTGAAACGTTACGAAAATCTAAAAAAGACCCTTGGTTGGCTGTTTTTCTTTCCCTGTTGATTCCGGGTTTGGGTCATTTCTACATTAAAAAAATAGGGGAAGGAATTATTTTTTTTATTGCTACGATAGTCGTTGCCATACTTGCACCTAAAATATTTGTGGGAATATTGCAATTTGGGGCCGCTTTCCATGTTTATCAATTCATGAACAAGAGAAAAGACCTTTCTCAAGAGAAAACACCCTTACTCATTGGTTTATTCGTTATTGCTTCTCTGGTTGTATCAAGTGCAATATCTTCCATCGCCAGTTCTGCCCTTGAAACTCGCTATATACCCTCTGCCTCTATGATACCTACTTTGCAAATAAATGATCGCCTAATTGTTGATAAATTAACTTATAAGTTTAATCTACCTGAACGGGGAGATATTATTCTTTTTTCGCCTACTCAATTTCTCCAGGAGCAAAATTTCACAGACCCTTTTATCTTCCGAATTATCGGGTTACCTGGAGAAACAGTCGAAGTCATTAATGGACAAGTCAAGATTAATAATCAGCCTCTGGAAGAACCCTATATTGCTGAACCTCCCACCTATCAGTACGGACCCTCTACGGTTCCTGAAAATAATTATTTTGTGTTAGGAGATAACCGCAATAATAGCTATGATAGCCAATATTGGGGATTCCTTCCTAAAGAAAACATTTTTGGAAAAGCTCAGACAATATTTTGGCCCCTAGATAGGCGGGGACCGATTCAACAATTGCCCTAACCCGATTATCCAAACCAAATCATGAGAGCTACGGGAGAGACGAAAAACTTCGCCTCTCTCCCTTCCCTACATCCGGAAACGACTGAAGTCGTTACTACGAACGTTTTAATGCCGCTTTATACACCTGCTCATTTATTTTTGCAGACTCAAACAAATCAACCATAGGATGGGGATAATCCTTGCCAATTTTCACCCCAAACCGCTGCTGTTCCACTTCCAATAATTTCCAAGGTTCATGCATTTTAGCTGCCGAAACTGCTGCCAACTCGGGTAACCAATACTTGACATACTCCCCATCGGGGTCATAATCTTTAGATTGCTTGATGATATTAAAAAAGCGAAACCCCCGGGCATCATTCCCCACGCCAGCAGTGTAATTCCAATTCCCCCAATTGCTACAAACATCATAATCAATCAGCAGGGACTCAAACCATTCCGCTCCCATTTGCCAATTTATGCCGAGGTTTTTCGTCAGGAAACTGGCGACATTTTGTCTGCCTCGATTGGACATAAATCCAGTTGCGGCTAGTTCGCGCATATTGGCATCTACAAGGGGAAATCCGGTTTTTCCTTGTTGCCAGAGGGTGAATTTTTGCCAATCTTCTTGCCAGGGAATGGGGATTCCTTGTAATCCGGATTGACGGAAGATGGCGTTACCATGTTTGGCGCAGATGAACCGGAAGTAATCTCGCCAGAGTAACTCGAAAATTAGCCAATAGGTGGAGTCATTTTTGATGCGTTGGGTTTCGTAGTCTTGGACTTGTTGGTAAATGTAGCGGGGGGAGAGGCAACCCAAGGATAACCAGGGGGAAAATTTGGAGGAATAGTCGGGACCGAGCATTCCGTTGCGGGTTTCTTTGTAGGTTCGCAGGCGATCGCCTGTCCAAATATAGTCCTGCACTCGCGCAATTCCGGCGCTTTCTCCTCCGGTAAAGGGGAGGACCGCTTGGGAGGCGATCGCCACTTTCTCCACCCCTAATTCCGTTAAGCTGGGTAAGTTCCCTGTCTCAATTTCCGGTAACGGTGGCAACTGAGTCGGAGTGGGAACGCAAGAATCCGGGGTGGCTGTTTTCTCCACTTGTTTGCGAAAATTAGTGAACAGTTCGGGAATATTGGGGATATCAAACGGGAGGCGATCGCAATGATAAAGCGTATGTCCCCAGAAGGATTTGAGGGAAATATCCAACGGGTTTACAGCTTGAGACAGTGCTGTTTCTACCCCAATTTCTTCCGCTGTGACTTCCTGATGGAAATAAATCGCCGAGGCATTGACTTGTTGGGCAATTTGAGGTAAAATTGATTCAGGTTTTCCAATTTTAATGATTAAGTTACTGCCAAGATTTTGCAGAAATTGCCGCAGGTTTGCCACACTTTCGAGTAAAAACTGGGCGCGGAATGGGCCAGTTTTTGGAAACCCATAAGTAGTTTTAGAAAATTGTCGAGGGTCGAAACAATAGATAGGCACAATCGGCGCATGATTTTGTATGGCGCGATGCAGCGGTTCGTGATCATGTACGCGCAAATCGTTGCGATACCAGAGGATTATTGGTTGGGATGTCATGGGTTGTATATATAGTTAATAACTCTCGTGTCACGGCAGAGCCGTGACACGGGCTTCTTGCGGCTCTGCCGCCTGTTACTGGAGGCATAGCCAAGTCACGAGGTGGGGAGGAGGGTACAGGAGGCAGAGCCTCCAATTGTGCGTGCCTCGGCAGAGCCAAGTCACGAGGTATGTGGGGGAAATAGTATAAAAAAAAGGCAGTTAATTAAAACTGCCTTGACTGTAACAGACTGAAATGATGGATAACCTACCGACTGCTACCAATTGCCGGAGCTTCCATTGGTTCTCCTAACGCAACCGATGCGCCTTCCGCCAACGTGGGTACTGAGTTCCGCAATCTGGCGGTTAACTGTACCGTGGTGGCATCATAGATTTGAGTGAGAATCTTGGGATATAACCCAATCCCAATAATCGGCACCAGCAGGCAGGCAATGATAAACACTTCCCGAGGTTCGGAATCAATCAGGGCTTCATGTTCCACTAATTCCTTATTCTCTGGTCCATATAGCATTTCTCGCAACATGGACAGGAGGTAAATCGGGGTGAGAATGACGCCGACTGCCGCTAAGAAGACGATGACGATGCGGAAGGGTAGGCTATAGGCATCGCTGGTGGCAAAGCCGACGAAGACCATTAATTCAGCCACAAATCCACTCATTCCCGGCAACGCTAAGGAGGCTAGGGAACAAGTGGTCCACATGGCAAAGGACTTTTTCATCTTTTTGCCAATGCCGCCCATTTCATCCAGCATCAGGGTATGGGTGCGATCGTAGGTTGCTCCCACCATGAAGAACAAACTCGCCCCAATCAGCCCGTGAGAGACCATTTGTAAGACAGCCCCGCTTAACCCTAAGTCGGTGAATGAGCCAATCCCAATCAGCACAAATCCCATGTGAGAAATGGAGGAATAGGCAATCTTCCGTTTGAGGTTGCGTTGGGCAAAGGAAGTGAGGGCGGCATAAATAATGTTAACAACGCCGAGGATGACTAGAATCGGTGCGAACACCGCGTGAGCATCGGGTAACATTTGGGCATTCATGCGGATGATGGCGTATCCCCCCATCTTCAGCAGAATCCCGGCGAGTAACATATGCACTGGGGCGGTGGCTTCCCCGTGAGCATCGGGTAACCAGGTATGCAGGGGGAAGATGGGCAGTTTGACGCCGTAGGCAATTAAAAATGCTGCATAGAGCAACAGTTCTAAGTTAATGGCGTAGTCCTTCGCCGCCAGGGACTGCATATCAAAGGTGACGGTATCCCCGTAGAAGGCCATTGCGAGGCCCGCCAGCAGAATAAACAGGGAACCGCCTGCGGTGTAGAGGATAAATTTGGTGGCTGCATAGAGGCGTTTTTTACCGCCCCAGATGGACAGCAGCAGGTACACCGGAATCAGTTCCAATTCCCACACCAGGAAGAACAACAGCATATCCTGGACGGCAAAGACGGCGATTTGTCCGCCATACATCGCCAAAATCAAGAAGAAAAAGAGTTTTGGCTTTAAGGTGACGGGCCAAGAGGCCAAAATTGCCAGGGTGGTGATAAATCCGGTGAGGATAATCAGGGGCATGGATAAGCCATCGGCCCCGACTGACCAGTTGAGGTCTAAGGCAGGCACCCAAGAGTAGCTTTCAAAAAGCTGGATGTTGGGGTTGCTGAGGTCGTAATGATTACAGAAGGTGTAGACAATGAGGGCAAAGTCAATGAGTCCGACGATTAGGGCATACCAACGCACCGTGCGCCCATCTTTATCGGGGATAACAGGGATGAGTAGGGATGCCGCGATCGGAAACAGGATAATTGTAGTTAGCCAAGGAAATTCAGCCATGTTCATAGATCGCTACCAAAATTCATCAAAGATACTAAATCCGGTCGTTACTTAAGGGGATTGCAAAACATCAATCATCCCAACGTTCGTAGTAACCCCTTCAGGGGTTTCTTGAAGATGACTCCTGAAGGAGTCACTACGAACGGTTTGTAGTAACCCCTTCAGGGGTTTCTTGAAGATGACTCCTGAAGGAGTCACTACGAACGGTTTGGGGATTTTATTTTTTGGAGTTCCCGAAAAGGCTTTTGCTCTTAGCCCGCGCAGGCGGGCTTTGTCCGTATAGCCCCACCCTTGAGGGTGCGGGTTTTTATCCAACCGGATTGAGTATAGAAAATCCACCCGTCACACTACAGAAGCCAGAATTAACTCCGAGGCAATGATGCTGTAATTCTGGCTTCTGCTTGGGCGACAGATGAATTGGGTTAAGTCACGCCGGAGAGAATGACTAAGCCTAGAACCGCCACAAAGACGATCAAGGCATAGAATTGGGCGCGACCGTTTTCAAAGTATTTGAGTCCTTCGCCACTGATGACGGTAATCAACCCGGTGAGGTTGACGGCCCCATCAACGACGCGATAATCGACTTCCATCACCTGTCTGGCTAACCGGCGAGAACCGAGGACAAACAGGGAGTTGTAGATTTCGTCAAAGTACCATTTCTTGCGAGAAAGCAAGTAGAGGGGTTTGATTTGGGCGGCGATCGCCCCGGGGTCGATTTTCCGACTCAAGTACATCAGGGATGCCAAGGTAATCCCCAGCAACGCAATTCCCACAGAACTACCGCCCATGACCAAGAATTCGGTGAGGTTGAATTCTTCGGCGTGTTCGGCAATTTCCAGCATGGATTCACTGGGGGGATGAATAAATTGCTCGAAGTAATTGGCAAAGGGAGTCCCCACTAACCCAATCAGGACCGAAGGCACGGCCAGGGCCATCAAGGGGAAGGTCATGGCTAGGGGGGACTCATGGGGATATTCGCTGTGATGACCGTGAGAGTGGTCATTCTCGTTGGCTTCCAGTTCCCGAGGGTCCATTGCACCGGGACCAAAGGCGAGGATGGGTTCCCCTGCTTCGGCTTCGCTTTTGAGTTGGTGACGAATCTCGGTGTCGTTGCCTCGGAATGGTCCTTCAAAGGTCATGAAGTACATCCGGAACATATAGAAGGCGGTCATTCCGGCAGTTAGCCAGCCGACGCCCCAGAGGGCGGGATTGGCTTCAAAGGCGGCCCCGAGGATTTCGTCTTTGGACCAGAATCCAGCAAAGGGTGGGATTCCACAAATGGCGAGGGTGCCGATCGCAAAAGTAGCAGCAGTAATCGGCATAAATTTCCGCAGTCCCCCCATTAGCCGCATATCTTGGGCCAGGGTGGGGTCATGACCCACCACTTCTTCCATGCCATGAATCACGGATCCAGACCCGAGAAACAGCATGGCTTTGAAGTAGGCATGGGTCATCAGGTGAAAGAGTCCGGCGCTGTAGGCCCCGATCCCCATTGCCATGACCATGTAACCCAGTTGGGACATGGTGGAATAGGCTAACCCTTTTTTGATGTCGGTTTGGGTAAGGGCGATCGTGGCCCCCAGGAAGGCAGTGAAGCATCCGGTCCAGGCGATGACGGTCATTGCGCTGGGGATATGTTCAAAGACGGGATACATCCGGGCGATTAAGAAGACTCCGGCAGCCACCATCGTGGCGGCGTGGATTAAAGCCGAGATGGGGGTGGGGCCTTCCATCGCGTCCGGTAGCCAGACATGGAGGGGGAATTGAGCGGATTTAGCAACGGGTCCGAGAAAGACCAAGATGGCTAAGAGGGCCGCGACGCCTCCACCGATCGCCCCGGATTGGACGAGATCTTGCAGGCGATCGCCCATGATTTGAAAATCAAAACTATCCGTTGCCCAATATAAGCCCAACATCCCCAACAGCAGACCAAAGTCGCCCACGCGGTTGGTAACAAAGGCTTTTTGACAAGCATCTGCTGCCGGTTTGCGATCGAACCAAAATCCGATCAGCAAATAGGAACACATCCCAACGAGTTCCCAGAAGATATAAACCTGAACCAGGTTCGGACTGATCACCAGCCCCAACATTGAGGAGCTAAACAGGCTCAGATAGGTGTAAAAGCGCACATATCCGGGATCATGAGCCATATAGCCATCGGTGTAAATCATCACCAATAGGGCCACAGTGGTCACGATCGCCAGCATCAGCGCTGAGAGGTGGTCAATGGTGTAACCCATTGTTAGGTGAAAATTCCCCGCCGCCGCCCATTCCAGACTGTAGGTGTAGGGTTCATGGCCTTGGATTTGACTCCAGAGCAAGGCAAAGGACAAAACCATTGCTGCACCTACGGAGGAGACCAAGAATGCGGCAGTCGCTTGCCGCAGATTATTGGTCGTCTTGTTATAAGAAATCAGGCCCAAGCCGACCAGCATTGCCGCTAATAAAGGCAAAACTGGAATCAGCCAAGCATACTGATAAATTGGTTCCATCGCTGACGCCCACTTAAATACTTCTTTACTGAGTTAACTCACTGGTTAACATTTTGACATAGACCCGCCATAGAAACGGGAGACTAGGGATATCATAGCGATATTCACTCATTTGCATTTTTGGAGTTCTCTGATATAATCACCGATCCTTAAAGAAAGAGCCTTACGCCACGGATTTTCCCCACCCCTCAACCCCAAAGGAAAAACCCCACCCAGATTAGACTAGATGGGGTTTAGCTGTTCCATTTTGTAAGAAGAAGTCACGGGATCACCCGCAATACAGGTCCCGTGATTAACCCAGAAAAAAGCTGCTGGCTGTAAAAAATTCCTGACGAGAGATTCTCATCAGGAATTGATGGCCGGTTGTAACTGGGAGTAAGAGTGCAACTTTTGAGTGTTCAGGAGCAGGGACCTTAATTCACGAGTTAAGTCATCCCGTCCTTGGAATCCTTCAATGCGATGGATAATGGATCCTCCATCAAACAAAATCAGGGTGGGCAAGGTCGCGATCCGATAGGTACTTGCAAGCTTTAAGGTTTGATCGGCATTAATTCCGACAATTTTCACCGTTTCGCCCCATTCGGCCTCGAATCCCTTCAAAACCGGGTTAATCAGCAGACAAATACCGCACCACGGTGCCCAAAAATTCACGAGAACAGGAGTGGTAGCTTCTAAAACTTCTTGTTTAAAGGACCTTTCATTAAGAGACAACACCATGAGACCTCTTGATTGAATCGGTTTGGATATCAACACCGGGATCATGGTACATCGATTTGGGATCGTCTGGCTATCCCCCTGAGTAATCAGTTTTCAGTTTTGCCTCCGACCCCCGGGCGAAATTCGGCCCTTTTATAAGGTAAAACCCTTTACCCCCAAAGTTTTGAGGGGTTTCATCGTCTAACCTAGGCTGAAAAAGTTACCACAGACCCGTTCAAGATTATCCCTATGCTATGGCAAGAGTCATTGGTTGTTGGTTGTTGGTCATTGGTCATTGGTTGTTGGTCATTGGTTGTTTGTTGTTGGTCAGTAGTAATCTCCCCAATCTCCCCAATCTGACAACAGTAGGTTTTTTACGCTTAAGGGAACCTCTTGTCCCCTCCCCTTGCCAAGGTCCGGGTTAGGGTGGGGTCCTCTCTGACGTGGCGCAAGCCCCGTCAGGATGAATAAGTGGGTTAAAATGTCACGCGCAAGCGCGATCGCCACGTCACGAAGAAAGAGGTTGAACCAACCTCCATACAGGTGCGGTAAGCGGAAGCTCTCCCGTAGGGAATCGCCTCCAAGAGTGCATGACCTGGAGATCGCCCAAGAGGAACCCCACCCTAACCCTCCCCTTGTCAAGGGGAGGGGACCATCAGGTGCAGTGAAGCCTTAAAAACCTACTCTTGTAAGATCTCCCCCATCTCCCCCATCTCCCTGATGTGAGATACCCACCCCACTCCACCTCTCCCCACTTTCCCGGGTCAGAATTTTATAAAGAGCTAAAAATAGAAGATTGTCCTCTGCTGAGATGATGAATTAGAGAAAAATCCCCTCCGTCCCATTCGGGGGAATTTTTCAGTGGATTTCCTCTGTGGAAACCGTATCAAGGCTATTAAGACCAAAACGGGTTAGGGATTCTGGTGAGGGGAGAGTTGGGTGGAATTAACGTGAATGAGGGAAGTGGCGACGGGATGGATTGAGCATAACCTTCCTCCTGCTCGCCTATTTCAGCCCTTATCATAAATCCGGGCAATTTTATCAAGTTTTCTTTTTTCTGAAAGAGAAAGCTTTTAAGGGAGAGGAGGGAGTGAAGAATCTTTATGAGATGGAGTGACAAGGAGAAAGCCTCTGCTATATAGAGGAGTCAGTGGTCTGTCACTGCAAAAATAGTGGTTCAAAGCAAAGGGCCACGACTTGATAAATTCCTTCGATCGCCCGATCGGCAATGTCCAGTCAAAGTAATTAAATTTTAAAAATAGGTGTTGTATTTTTTAGAAGTTCGTTTATAATAATTCTTGTAAGAAGAGTTAGTAAGGAATTAATAATGGCTGAAACAGCAACTGCCCTAAGAGGAAAAGCACTGCTCAAGAAGGCAAAAGAACTCGCCAACTTACCCCGGCGAGAGTTAGCAAAGGCTTGTGGTTACTATACCACCACAAAAGGTGGGGAAACTCGGGTCAATCTGACTGACTTTTATGATGCACTGCTCGAAGCCAGAGGCATCGCCTTGGATCCGGAAGCCAAAAAGAGCACTCGTGGCAGAGAAGCAAGCTATCGGGTTTCCGTCCACCAAAATGGTCAACTCGTGATTGGTTCAACCTACACCCAAGCAATGGGGTTGAAGCCCGGTGACGAGTTTGAAATTAAACTCGGTTACAAGCATATCCATTTAATTCAAGTGGACGAGTCAGAAAAAGACGGCGAAACCGAAGCGGCTTAATTCAGAGCATCGGGGGGAGCGATCATTAATATAGAGTCCTTTTTGGGAGTTTCTACTTAAGAAAATTAACAGGGTTTCTCTCTCTCAAGACAACCTGTAGAGAGAGAATAAACCTGGAAACAGCGCCAGGACAAGAGGTTCTGACCCGCTGTGCTCTTCAGTAAAATCCCCAGGAAAACTTGTTTTTAGCATGGATTAGGGATGGATTTTTCCTGCGGCAAATACGCCAGAAAGGTGTGAAAGCCCTGGATTTTCGCTTAAATATTCTGAAATGGGTTTGCGAGGAAAGACCCTAACCGATGGGATGCCATCGTTTCCGTGGATGTAATGGAAAAGCCTTTCGCGATCGCGAAAGGCTTCTTTATTTAAACAGGCAGTTCATGGGGGAATATCCGAGGCGATCGCCGAGGTATCCTCAACCGAGAATCCGGTGGGTGATTTCAGGAAGGATTGACCCTTTGTGGCAACATCAAACCCAACCCTTCTAAGAAAAAGAGGTCAAACGCGACTGGCCAAAATCCGGATTTGGTATCCCGTTTTACAGATAAATCTTCAGGGATTTTTATCCCAATGGCAGCTCAAGTTACTCCATCCTCAAGAGACGAAAGATCTTCTGCGGTTTCCACAGTCTCAAACCCCACTTTCCCCGGACTCAGATCGGACTTTTATCGGTCAACTGTCGAGAGGATTGCAACGGATCTCGATGATAAACCCATCGGGATCGTAAAAGTAGATCCCGCGTCCCGTGGGACGGGTAACGGGACCGCTATCGATCGCCACCTGATGCGCTTTAAGTGCCTCAACTGCGCCGTCAAATAACTGCGGATCAATATCGAAGGCGAGATGATTAGCGCGGGTAAAGGCACGTTTCGGGTCCGGGTCCGGGGGTAATAAATCCGGTTCGTAAAATAAATCGATAACCGTCCCATCTGGGGTAACAAAATTGGCAACTTTCCCCGTTGCGACTAATTCCCGCAACGTGGTGGGAACGGACTCCCCAGTCAGTTCCTGTAACCCGAGGATCCGACCATAAAAATGGCGGGATGCTGCCAAATCCCTGACGTTAAATGCGATATGGTGAACTTGTCGCAAACTGCCAGGAGCGATCGCAAAAGTTGAAGATTCTAAATTGATTTGCATGATATGGACTCATTTGAGAGGGTAATCCCGGTGGAAATTTCTCAGGACATTTTCGAGGAATCCCGGATGGATTGGAGTAGTTTATCGCGAGAAATTTTGCCAGAAGTGGTGCGATCGCCCCGGGGATAAATGCGATCGCATCCGGGTCTGGATACGCGATGAGATATTTCTACAACTCGTCGGGATCAATTCCCATAGCGCGGAGGCGATCGGCGAGTACCTGGGATTTCTGGCGTTCTCGTTCCAGTTCAGATTCAGCCATTTGTGCCCGTTCTTCGGCCTGTAGCGCCCGTTCCTCTAATAATTCCAACGTCGTGAGAAACGGTTCGCCATCGGGACGGTACAGTTGCAATCCCGTCTGAGCCATTTGAAAGCGCACCGCGAGGCGGGGACTCATCCATCCCTCCATTTGTTCGATCAGGTGTAAACGCCCCTCCCCCTTGCACCATCCGGCTAAATCCAGCCAATCAGGATAATAGAGATAGTATTCTTCAACGCCGTAGTTCTGATAAAATGCCAATTTCTTCCCCATTTCCGAGGGACGGCTCCTGGGAGATCCAATTTCAAAAACTACTTGTGGGGGGATATTGTCTTCCTTCCACTGTTGGTAAGACTCCCGATAGCCTTGGGGTCGTCCGAATGCTACCATCACATCCGGCGCTTGTCTGAGCTTGTTATTGCCTTCAACGGGATACCACAATAAATCTCCGGCGACAAAGACATTCGGATCTTGAGCATAGACTCGTTCTAAATTTTCTTTAATCCAGACGATCAGCGCAAATTGTTGGGTATTGTCTGCCATCGGTTCACCATCACTGTCGGGGTAGATCAGGGTTGCCTGGGGTTCAGGCGATCGCACTTCTATAACCATAGCCTTTTCTCCGTGGGATTGTGCTAGACTTAATTTTAGCAAGATAAACGTGCGATCGCCGGATGAACCCCCGCATCACTTCCCGAGTTTTTGCCAGAGGGAGAGGGCTACAAAAGTGACTAAACTGGCAACCCCTCCGCAAATTACACTTAATAATAAGACCCCACTCAAACCTGAATTTGTCCCCGGGTTCACGGAGGAAACAGGAGGATTCATCGAAGAAGCGACGGCTACTATACAACCTGTCGCCACACCGACTCCCGCGATCGCCACTGCGGTTTTAACGGTGCGATCGCGCTGGGCCTGACAAATTTCCACCTGACCCTGAATCATCTGGGTTAGATGTTGTATCCGTTCCAAATTTGAGCGGAATGCATTGATATCCCCTTGCAGTCTAGGGAGGTAAGTTTGTTTGACGGAGGCGCTGAATTGTTTTAAAAAGGTGAGGT
Source organism: Laspinema palackyanum D2a (assembly GCA_025370845.1). GTDB lineage: Bacteria > Cyanobacteriota > Cyanobacteriia > Cyanobacteriales > Laspinemataceae > Laspinema. The sequence goes on from JAMXFF010000017.1 coordinate 113,873, forward strand.
CTGTTAACCCTAAACCATCAGCATCTTGTTCTAACTGATGGCAGTATTGCTCATAATTTTCAAGATGGATTTCCATCCAATTGAAATAGCTCTCTAACGTCGTGAATCCGGTGATTAATCCCGAGAGAGCATCCCTAGTGGTTTTGAGGTGATAGAGACTTAGGTGAGAATAATCAGCGATCGCCTCAATCTGGTGATATTTGTCGATTAGCTGTTGTTTGAGCCGTTGACTTTGGCCGTGGGCCCAAACAATTTGATGCCGAGATAATAAAACTTGTTGCCATTGTTCATAAAATCCCCATCCCGCTTGAAACATTTCGCGATCGGGATACAGAAGCAGGAGTAAATAACTATTGCCTTCAATCGTCGCCCCAGTGTTGTCCCCAGATGTCCGCCAAAACTCATGCAGTTTCACCCCCACATAGTCTCCTGTTGCTCGATGATGCCATCCTTCCGGAGAGATTAAGGTTTTATAGCTCTCTTCGGCCAGTTTTTCAATTTGAGTGGAATTGCCATGTTCCCAAACTCCTGAAATTAGCCAAGTTTGTCCTAAATTATCGGGGGAATAGGGGTTAGGGGTTAGGGGTTTGAGGGTACTCAGCAGACTCTGAATTTGATGGGCGTTATATCTTTCCTGAACTGAACCATCAAAGATTAAGGCATAAGTCTGATGGAGACTACGCCGCAGATAGCGTCCGAGGATGGTGTGGTTATGTAGGGTTCCTTTAAATTTTAAATCGGCGGTGGGTTGGGACTGGATCGCGAGGAAAGTTTCCTGACAATCCGGGGCGATCGCATCGGGGATTAATCGAGAAATATCCCCCACTATTTTTTCTAAAACTGAGTGATAATTCCGTTGACTGCTTTCTAGGCTGATGCCTAACCCTTCTTTGAGATGGTAACTAAATAAATATAAGTTAGGAGCGTTGATTTCTAGCATGAATTTAGGGGCAGGTCAGATCTAATCGAAAAGACGCATTTAATTGTACCGCAGATTTGAGGGAATAATTAATATAAGTTTAGGGAAATTAACAGAGATTGGGGTCTAAATCTGCTTCGGGTTGCAGGGCGATCGGTGTTAGGGAAGGGGGTAAAATATTTATTGTGAGATAGGGGTGCAGAGAAGAAAGTTGGAGGGAGAACGTAGTCGGGTTTGGAGTCACTTTGTATTGGAAACCGGATTAAATGGAAGAAACGACTGAAGTCGTTACTATGAACGTGGGATAACGACTGAAGTCGTTACTACGAACGGGGGATAACGACTGAAGTTGTTACTACGAACGGGGGATAACGACTGAAGTCGTTACTACGAACGGGGGATAACGACTGAAGTCGTTACTACGAACACTCCCCATCTTCCCCATCTTCCCCATCTTCCCCATCTTCCCCATCTTCCCCATCTTCCCCATCTTCCCCATCCATGACAAAAATCGGGGCAGTTTCCGGACTCAGGGGGTTTGCGGTTGAAACAAGCGCACCAAGGTTCTGTTTAGGGGTTTTGCGGTGCTCATGAATTGATTGATAGGCTAGGGCAAGTCCCTCATCCCTGGAAAAAATTTCTAGCAAATTGTTGTCCAGCGATCGCCCGGGTGGGGTATCCGGTGTGGTATCCTAGCAAGATTCGTGGGGCAGCAGTTGGATTGCCCCGGAGAAAACTTGAAAGGCTCTCATCGCGTTGATTGATTTAAACTGAATTGTATTTTATTGTCGATGTCCTGTTCATTACAGCAGTTTGAGGTAATCCCATGACCTTCATTGCCACAATCCTCACCAGTTTACTCTCAATTCTGGTGGTTCTTGTCGGGCCGAAGTTTTCGGATGAGAAACATCGCAATACAGTGCGCGCTGTGGCCCTGTTAATCGGCATTTTGGCCGCGACAGCTTCCTTGTTGAAAACCTTTACGATTATCCCATCGGGCAAGGTTGGGGTGATTGAGGTGTTTGGGAAGGTAGACCCCCAACCCTTGAATCCCGGGGTGCATTGGGTGAACCCATTTGGAAATGTTTTGAAGTTTTCCACGCGCTTGCGGGATATGCCGGAAAAAATGGCAGCGACCTCCCAAGAAGGGTTAAACTTGGTGGTAGAGGGGACAATCCAATATCGCTTAGACCCGAATAGTGCAGCGGATCTGTATCAAAATGTGGGTGTTAATGATGGAGAAATCGTGCGATCGCGGTTTCAAGCGATTATGCGGGAAATTACATCCAGTTATCCCGCTAGAGATATTTACACGGCTAAACGAGAGGAAATCACCCGGCGACTGCGGTTATCCATGCGGGAGTCTTTAACGCCTCTGGGTTTTATTGTCGAAGAAGCCTTTCTCAAGGATGTGGCGCTACCGGAGAAATTACAAGCTGCCATTGAACAGAAAATGGAGGTAGAACAGGACAATCAGCGCATGGAGTTGGTGCTAGAAAAAGAGCGCCAAGAAGCGGAAAGAAAGCGCATTGAAGCCTTGGGAATTGCAGAGTATCAACAAATTATTTCCCCGGGTTTAACGTCGCAATTCTTGCAATGGCGCAATATTGAAGCAACCGATCGCCTTGCTAATTCTAATAACAGTAAGGTGGTGATTATGGGCGGGTCCGGCAATAATGCCAATGTGCCGGTGATTCTACAACCCTAGGCGATCGCCCATCCTGCTCTAACCCCCTTTTTCTTAATCTAAACCGATGGCTGAACCCTCCAAATACTATATTGTCAAGGGCAAAAACGGAACTTGTGAAATTCTCCCCAGCAGCAGCCTGGAAGGGCCGGACCCGCCGGAATTTGGGGAGAACTGGGGACCCTTTGAGTCCCGAGAGGAGGCGATCGCCCGTCGGGTGGGTTTGATTCGCGCCGGAAAGTGCCAACCGTTATAACCGGGACGGGAGAACCCATCGGTGTCATACAGAAATAAGGCACCGATTGATTCCCCTGAATCGGTGACTAGCGGCCCATCTTGACTAAAACCCAGTCACGAGACTCCTCTGCCAGATAGAAATCCGGTTGAATTTCTAGGGCTTTTTCGTAGGAAGCTAGAGCCTCATCGTACCGTTCAATCGACTCCAGGGCGATTCCCCGTTGAGTCCAGACTAAGGCATCTTGAGTTTGAGCGGCGATCGCCTGATCAAACGATTCGATCGCCTCACTATAACGCCGGAGTTCATTGAGTGAGATCCCCCGATTCGCCCAGGATCGGCCATCCCTTGGATCAAACTTCACCGCTTGATCAAACGAGGTAATTGCCTCTTCATAACGGCGTAGTTCCATTTGTGCCAAACCGCGATCGCGCCAAGCTAGATGAAAACTCTCCTCAATCGCCAAGGCGCGATCAAACGCCTCGACTGCCTCAAAGTGACGACCCAACCCCAGACTCAGCAAGACGCCGCGATTATGCCAGCCTTTATAAAACTCCGGTTCGATCGCCAGAGCCTGATCGTAAGCCGCTAACCCTTCCGCAAATTGACCCGCACTATACAACGTCGTTCCCTTAGCATTCCAGGCGAGATAGAACTCTGGATTAATTTCCAAAGCGCGATCATACGACGCGATCGCCTCATCCAGACGCTGTAACTGATTGAGTAATCGACCCCGTTCCAACCAGGCATTCAAATCATCCGGGTTGCTTGCCAACTGGCTATCGTAAGCAGCCAGAGAGCGTTCAAAAGCGAGATCGGCCTCCTGGGGACGTTGCAAATAGTCTAACACCAACGCCTTGCGTTCCCACCCTTGGGCGTCATTCGGCTCCTCTTCTAAGGCTTGGTCCAGGGCGGCTAGAGCCTCATCGTAGCGCTGTAAACTGAGTAATGCAAGGCCCCGACCCTTCAGGGCATTCACATCATTCCGACGAAGTTCTAAAGCGCGATCGTGAGCTGCGATCGCCTCCTCGTAGCGCTGTAATTGATACAAAGTTTCCCCGCGATTGTTCCAATAGCGGGCATTTTTGGGTTCTAAACGGCTGGCATTGTCATAAGCCACGAGAGCTGAATCATAGCGATCGAGCAGATAAAGCGCATCCCCGCGACATTTCCAAGCTAAGGCATGATCCGCCTTAATCCCGATCGCCTGATCGCACTGATCCAGGGCTTCCAGGTAGTCCTGAGACTCCAAAAGCAGGCTGGCATTGTCGATAAATTGGTCCGAGTCTTGACGCGCTTGACGAGCTTGCTGAGAATTGCTCAGGGCGATCGCCACCCCTGCGGTTCCCATCAGGGCCACCACGGCCAGAATCGGCCAGGGTTTGGCAAAGGGTAACTTTTTGGAAACTTGGGTCACCCCTGGTACAGCCGCAGCACCGATGGGAGCCTTCGCTTTATTCGCTTTAACTGGGGGACTCGCCCCTAGGTCTGCCTGGGGCTGTTCTGGGGGGACCTGGGGAGAGACAAAACCCTCCGCCCCCATCGGCACCGGGACCGACTCTGGAAAAGGGGTCATCACCGGCTCTTGGAGGGCGCGCAAGTCCGCTAACACCTCTTGAGCCGATTCATAGCGCTCACGGAAATAAGAGCGCACCATTTTATCCAGAATTGCCCCAAAGCGATCGCTCACCTGAACGTGCTTGCGCCAACTGAGTTCTCCCGTATGAGGTTCCGTCCCCAGATAATCCGGACGCACCCCGGTTAACGCTTGCAGGGCCACTGTCCCCAGAGCGTAGATATCGCTATTCGGGCGGGGATTGCCCACCATTTGCTCCTTCGGCATATAGCCCGGAGTCCCGATCGCCGTCGAAGTCGTGAGCTGGCCCTGGTCAATGGTCAAGGTGCCAATTTGCTTCACCGCGCCAAAATTGGTCAACATCAGCTTACCGTCGGACTGCCGCCGGAAGATACTCCAGGGGGTTAAATCCAAATGAATGGCATGATGTTCATGAACGAAGGCCAGAGTTTCTAGGACCTCTTGTAATAAAGCTAAGGCCTCCTTTTCCTCGTACTTTTTGCCCTGGAGTAATTCATGAGAAAGGGACTGTCCCTCAATCTGCTCCTGGACCAAATAAAAGGCTCCATTTTGCTCAAAATCCGCCAGCAACGTGGGGATGCGGTCATGAGTGCCTAAACGGTGTAATAATTGCGCTTCTGCATCAAAAAAGCTTTTGGCTTCCCACCAGGGAAAAGTCTCTTGTTGAACGGGTTTAATTTGCTCCACCGTACACCAGGGCATTTCTTGGCGTTGTAAATCCTCCCCTAAAAAGGTTTTACTAAAGCGGCGTTCCGCTAACAGACTCACCAATTGATAGCGACCATCGAGCACATTGCCAATTTCATGTAAAGACCGTAAATCAGACAGCACCTCCGTCGCCTGTTGGTAGCGGTCTTGATAATCTGAGCGCACCATTTTATCGAGAATTTGCGCCAACTTCGGGTTGACCGGGGCCAAATGGTGCCAGATGGTTTGACCCGTTTTGGGGTCTCGCTCTAACTCCCGGGGGGGGACGCCGGTTAAGGCTTGAATGGCGGTCATACCGAGGGCATAAATATCGCTATTAAAGCGAGGTTTGCCCCCGAGTTGTTCGATGGGGACATAACCCGGAGTGCCGATCGCCGCTGTCCCAACTTGTCCTTGAGGATTGATAGCTAAGGTTTCGATTTCTTTAAAAGACCCAAAATCCACCGGGATAATTTTGCGATCGCCCGTCCGTCGGATTAAATTAGAGGGTTTAATATTCCGATGAATTACCGAGTGCTGATGAATGAACGCTAATACTTCCAGGACTTGATGCAACAGCGCCATCACCAAGCCTTCACTCCAGCGGTTGCCTCGGATAATTTCTTGACTGAGGTCTTGACCGGGGATAAATTCTTCAACAATATAAAATTTTTGCTCCTCCTCAAACCCATCCAAAATTCCCGGAATCAGGGGATGAGCGCTTAATTTTTGCATCACTTGAATTTCCCGTTGCAAGCGCCCACGGGCTTCTTCAACCAGGGTGGGATTGGAAAGATTCGGCTGGAGTTGTTTAATGACACAGGGGCGGGGTTGGTCCGGCTGTTGTCGGTCTTCAGCCAGATAGAGTTTACCAAAAGCACCTCGTTTAAGGTCTTTGATCAGTTGATAGCGCCCTTGGATGAGCTGTCCGGTCATGGCGTTCATCAGTTGCATAGCTTTAGATCTGCGGCGGCGGTTGAGTGAATAGTTATCCGGGGCGAAAGGGCCCCTTGGTTATGGAGTTTTTGGGTGCGATCGCGAGGTTTAGGATGATGATTTTAGACGGGTGGCACCCACGGGCGGGTTGAGAAAATCTGATAGGGGACAGGGAAAATCAAATCACCGATGCGATCGCCCAGGGGATTACGACCCCTGCAATGGGTTGAATAGGGGCCTTCGTTCGAGCGCTCCTGGCATTTTGAAGCACTTGCATTCAGGATAAACAGCTCTGGCTCTAACAACACATCGATTGATTTCCATGCAAGCAATCCGTTGAACAACAAAGGTTTTTACAGCAAGAATCGCACCCTTTGAGAAACTAGCGTGGCGCGATCGCAAGCGATCGGACTTGCCATCGGCGAAAATATCTTCCTATCTTATCGGTTTCTCGTCCTGTGTCATCAACCCAATCCAAAAATGTCGGGAATATTGGGTAAAACGAGGGCGCGTGACGGGAGGAGAGAATGCCTCAGTCTCAGGGTAAGGGCAGATTGAGGGAATTGAGGGAAGTTTTATCTCAGGATTTTCCGCCAAATTGACCCAATTTATGGCAACCTGAAAAACAGAACCCAGACGAGAACACCCTGGCGCGTCCATTGGCTGATCAAGAAAACGGGGTACAAGCCCCAACCCTAGCAGCCTGAATGCGATCGCCCGGGTTTTAACCCAATCAACGACCCTGCACAGCAACTATCAGATTGCGATCGCCAGTATGCAAACACTCCCGAACCCAACTACTCCCCAATCTACTGCCAATACTGCCCTGACGGACACCACCATCCACCGTCGCAAAACCCGCCCGGTTCCTGTCGGCAACATCACCATCGGAGGCGGTAATCCCGTGGTGGTGCAGTCCATGATTAACGAAGATACCTTAGATATCGAAGGGTCCGTGGCCGGAATTCGTCGCCTCCATGAAATCGGCTGCGAAATTGTCCGCGTCACCGTCCCCAGTATGGCCCATGCCAAAGCCTTGGCGGAAATTAAGCAAAGATTGGCGCGGACCTATCAACTGGTTCCCTTAGTGGCCGATGTCCATCACAACGGCATGAAAATTGCCCTAGAAGTCGCCAAGCACGTCGATAAGGTTAGAATCAATCCCGGGCTTTATGTCTTTGAAAAACCCAACCCCAACCGCACCGAATACACCCCCACCGAATTTGCAGAAATTGGGGAAAAAATCCGGGAAACCCTAGAACCCTTGGTCATTTCTCTACGAGACCAAGGTAAATCCATGCGAATTGGGGTCAATCACGGGTCCCTCGCGGAACGGATGCTGTTTAGTTATGGGGATACCCCCGAAGGGATGGTGGAATCTGCCCTCGAATTTATCAGAATTTGTGAATCCTTAGACTTCCGCAACCTGGTGATTTCTATGAAAGCATCCCGAGTTCCGGTGATGCTGGCAGCCTACCGCCTGATGGCGCAGCGCATGGATGAGTTAGGCATGGATTATCCTCTGCACCTCGGGGTCACCGAAGCGGGAGATGGAGAATATGGACGCATTAAATCCACCGCAGGCATCGGCACCTTATTAGCCGAAGGCATCGGCGACACCATCCGCGTGTCCCTGACTGAAGCCCCGGAAAAAGAAATTCCAGTCTGTTACAGTATCTTACAAGCCTTGGGTCTGCGAAAGACGATGGTGGAATATGTGGCCTGTCCCTCTTGTGGTCGCACCCTCTTTAATTTAGAAGAGGTCCTCCATCAGGTCCGAGAAGCAACTAAACACCTGACGGGACTCGATATTGCTGTAATGGGTTGCATTGTCAATGGACCCGGAGAAATGGCGGATGCCGATTATGGGTATGTGGGTAAGCAACCGGGCTATATTTCCCTCTATCGGGGTCGGGATGAAATTAAAAAGGTCCCGGAATCTCAAGGGGTTGATGAGTTAATTAAGTTGATTCAAGCCGATGGGCGATGGGTTGATCCCTAGGGGTGGAAAGGCTGGGATTGAATGAGCCCCGAAACTGGGTTTGTAGTTTAGGGGAGCATCTCAATTTATTCAAGAGACCTAACCCCCCGGCCCCTTCCCACCCCTCATAAGGCCCTCCCCACCTCTCCTCTTAGGAGAGGGAGAATAAGGAATTTTTTTCTATTGCTGGAAGGGGGAGAAAGACTTTTATTCCCCCTTCCCTTGCAGGGGAGGGGGGCAGGGGGGAGAGGTCCGACTGATTTGTAGGCCAAATTGAACCGAATTAGGCCAGTCTGTTACCTCAGCAAAGCCTGTGTTATCGTAGGGCTAGGGACAAACCTTATCCCTACAATCCTGACAATCCTCTATTCCTTATTTGAGCTGTTCCCGGCCTAGTGGGGAAAATAAAATCAGGGCAGGCGCTTTCTCGTCGGGTTAGTCATCTATCGTTCACTATCAACCCGGTGCTTTCCCTTCATTAACCCCCATCCCTTCCCTGTCGATTGCTTCCATCGTACTACCTTCTTTGTCGAAAGATAGAAGAGTCAACCGGGGTCGTCCTTAATCGTAGTTTTTCCTTCCTGATTGAATATTTATGGTGATTACAAAACGCGGACTTATAGTAGGTGCAACAGCAGTAGCCTTAACTGCTGTTACGGTCACGGGGGCTGGACTTCATCTGTCCCAAAGTCAAGCATTTTTTCAAGAGAGTCCCAAAGAACTGGTAGACGAAGTTTGGCAAATTATTAACCGCAATTATGTGGATGCCACGTTTAACCAAGTGGATTGGGAAACGGTTCGTCAAGAGTATCTGAACCGACCTTATACCAATAAGGAGGAAGCTTACACTGCTATTCAAGAAATGCTGGAACAACTGGGGGACCCTTACACCCGGTTTATGAATCCAGAAGAGTTCAAGAGTATGCAGATTGATACCTCTGGAGAACTGACAGGGGTGGGGATTCAACTCTCCCAGGATGAAGAAACGAAGCAACTGATTGTGATTTCCCCGATTGAGGATACCCCGGCTTTCTCGATGGGAATTCAAGCTAGAGATGCCATCCTCCAAATTGATGGACAAACTACCGAAGGGATGGATATCAATGAGGCGGTGTCCCTGATTCGCGGTCCCGTTGGTACTGAGGTGACCCTGACGATTGAACGGGTGCTTGACGAAGAACGCGGGACGAAAGAGACGAAAGATTATACGATTCGGCGCGAACGCATCGAACTCCATCCGGTCCGCTACAGCTATCAGGAAAGCCCGATGGGTGGGGTCGGTTACATCCGGCTGACGAATTTTAACGCGATCGCTGCTGAAGAAATGCGCGATGCCATCGAGGACCTGGAAGGCCAAAATGTCTCCGGCTATATTCTGGATCTGCGGTCCAATCCCGGGGGTCTACTCCATTCCAGCATTGAAATTGCTCGGATGTGGCTCAATTCCGGCAGCATTGTCTCCACGGTGAACCGCGTCGGAGAGATGGACCTTCAGTCTGCCAATGGACGCGCCCTCACCAATAAACCGTTAGTGGTGTTAGTGGATGGGGGTTCCGCCAGTGCCAGTGAAATTCTTTCTGGGGCCTTGCGAGACAATGAGCGGGCGGTCCTCGTGGGATCCAAAACCTTTGGCAAGGGCTTAGTACAGTCGGTACGCGGATTGGGTGATGGATCGGGTCTGGCGGTGACGATCGCCAAGTATCTCACCCCCAATGGCACGGATATCAACCAGGAAGGGATTACTCCGGATGTGGCGATCGAACTCACCGAGGACCAACAAAAACTCTTACGGGGCGATCGCACCTTAATTGGTTCCACCCAAGACCCTCAATACACGAAAGCGATGGAAGTCCTCCGCCAAGAAATTTCCACCGCCGGGGCTAGACGTATCCCCGCCAACTAACATCAAATCGGTGAATTTGTAAGGGTTATAAGTTTCAAAACTTTGATTGTTTTTACCTGTTCCCCTGAAATTACAACGATTTAGAATGGTTAAATAAGACCCCCATCCCGTAAGATGAAAGGGTCTTATTTTTTTCTTGTATCCCTCCAAGGGAACTCCAAAAAATAAAACCGCTAAACTGTTCGTAGTGACTCCTTCAGGAGTCCTCTTATTAAAGAAACCCCTAAAGGGGTTACTACGAACGTTTGGATGATTTATTTTTGCAATCCCTCAAAGCAGTCTTTTCAGTTCTTGACGGGCGATAAATCTTTCGCTGACAGCATCAAGAGAGGGGACGGAAACGAATAATTATATTGCTCTTATGAATAACCACAAAACCGCACAAATTGCTCAGATTGTCGAAAAACGTCGCCCTTTAGCCGAAAAAATTAGTCGGGTTGAGGACAATTTGAGGTCCCTAGCGCAGGCCCTTCGGACTTTGCAGGACCACCGCAGTCGCCTCTTGGATTCCGTGGAGGATGTGGCGATCGTCGGACATCTCCAAGACGTGGATTTTTGGAAAATTCAGGTGGAAATTGCCCGGGAATTAGAGGCAACGGCGAAACTGAAAGCGCGGTTTTCCCGGGATACCCTGAATATAGGCGTTGTCGGACGCGCTAGACAAGGGAAAAGTCGCCTCTTACAAAGTTTAACCGGACTGACTGCCTCGGAAATTCCCGACGGCGATCGCCAACATTGTACCGGCGTCCTCAGTACCATTTACCACAATCCCACCCTGGAAACTCACGGGGAAGTGTTCTTTCATAGTGAGCGATCGTTTTTAGACGAGGCGATCGCCCCGTATTACGACCAACTCCAGCTAGGGCCCGCCCCCCAATCCCTCGATGACTTTGCAAGGCAGTCTCTTCCACCCCTGCCTCGCGACCTCTACGGCGCACAAACCGGGGCAAAACACGAACATCTCCGCCGATATCACACGCACCTGGACCAGTACCGGACCCTCCTCCAACAGCCCTCACCGCGTCGGATTTCTCAAGGGGAAATTAGGGAATATGTCGCACAAGATACCGCCGATGGTCAGCGCGTCTTTTTCAATTATCTGGCTGTGCGTCAAGTTAAAATTGTCTGCACCTTCCCCAATGGGGATGTGGGAACCATTGCCTTAGTGGATATGCCCGGATTGGGGGATACCGGCATTGGCGATGAAGTGAGGCTGATTGAAACCTTGGGTCATGAGGTGGATTTTGTTTTATTTGTGAGAATGCCTAAGTCCTCGGGGGATTATTGGGCCGATGTTGATGTCAAGTTGTACGACACTGCGGCTGCGGCGTTAACGGAACTGCCGATCGCCCTCTGGTCGATGATGATTCTCAACCAAACCAGTGCCGGTTCTGGCAATGGAGATAATGGCAAAAACTGCCAAGATTTAGCCGAAACAATGGCGGAAAAACATCTGGAAGTGGTCAAAACCCTCACGGTGAATTGCGCTGATTCTGTTGCGGTGAATCAGCAAATTTTAGAGGGGGTTTTGGAGTATTTAATGGCTAAAATCACCGAACTGGACCGCCAGTATGCGGCAGCCTGTCAAGACCGACTCTTGCACCTGCGCGATCGCATCGCTGCCGAACTGGTTAAAGCAAGGCAATCCCTGGGCCAAGCGGCCCAACGAGAGAGTGAATTTCCCCTATTCCTGCGGTTATTTGATGCCCTCTGGAATAACTTAACCAGTGGGTTAGAGGGATTTTTGCGGGGGCTGTCTCAGCAGCGAGAGGCGGAAGATTTGGAGTTTAAAAAACAAGTCCAAATTGCCATTACCAATTGTCACCAAGACCCGGGGATTCCTAGCTTAGAAGAGATAGAAACCCGTCGCGATCGCGTGGGAGGATATCCCAATGCGTATTATCAATATTTGAACGAAATTCGCGCCCATTTATCCCAACATTTTTTGACCTTAGATGATGGATTAAAGCAGGCGATCGAGCGAGTCAAGTCCCGAGTCGCTGATGTACTGATAGAACAGGGACGATTAGGAAACCTCACCCCAGTTCGGGGAAGTGAATTTTTAGGCGTAATGGCGGAACTGTTACCGGAAGATTTACAGAAACTCAAATTGGGGTTTAGAATTTTAGATGAATTTAATTTATCCTATCGCGGACTGATTCAACATCGGATTCGTCAGCAGTTGGATGGATTAAATCCAGATAAGACGGAATTGAAATTATCCCATCAAGGGGTTTCGGCGTCGGAAGTTTTAGGAAACTTAAAAACTCTTCATGCCGAAGCGGTTTATAATTGTGAAACTGCCCTGGAAGATTTGTTAATCGAACCGAATCAGGCGGCATTTGCGATCGTGGAGGAGTTTGTGGATCGCGTGTTGCGCGTGGAAGGAGTGAAAACCGAGTGGCAAATCTTTTTAGAACAAGTTCGGTCCGAGGTGTGGCAAGATGAATTTGACCGCTTAGGCAGTCGCGATCGGCTACGTCGAGAATGGTTAGCTACCGTGGATACGGTAGAAGCTGGAAATCAATTGGAATTAATGCAATTTCTGCCTGGGAATAGCCGTTAAAAAGGGTGAATGAGAGTTCGTCTTGATAAGTAGTAGGGAGCAAGATGCTCCCACTCTTTAATATTATAAACGCGGTTTTTAGATGCTATCATAACACGATTTAAAAGCATAAAAAGTATCATCATTTAATTGTTAAATCATGATAGAGATTATTATTTTTATCGGCTTGCAAGGGGCGGGGAAAAGCACCTTTTACCGAACCCATTTCGCCGAAACTCATGCTTTGGTGAGTAAAGATTTGATGCGAAATAATAAAAGACCCGCCCGCAGACAAGCTTTTTTAATCGCAGAACACCTGAAAGCGGGAACCTCCTTAGTGGTGGATAATACCAATCCCACCCGGGGCGATCGGCAAGATATTATTGAAATTGCACCAGACTATCAGGCAAAGATTATCGGCTATTATTTTGACTCCCAAATTGCCGATTGCCTCACCCGCAATCGACAACGAGAGGGAAAAGCCCGAGTACCAGACTATGCCCTCTATATGACTCGCAATAAATTAGTCCCCCCGGACTATTCCGAAGGATTTCATCGGTTATTTCAGGTCAAAATAGCAGAAAATCCAGGAACCTTTGAAATTCATCCTTGGGTTCAAGAGGAAAAACTTGGACCCGAATCAATTTGACCGCAAAATAAGGCAACTGCACTATTTCCATAATCTATCCCAGGTGGTAGATTACTTTCAGTGGCGACAAGCCGATGCCACTCGTTATGAGATAAACTTAAATGAATTACCCTGATGGCAACGTCGCGGGACGGGGTTATATTGGGAAAATTACTCCAAAATCGGGTATAATTCGATTATAGGGCAAGAAGTCGTTGCCAGCCGACGGCGAATTAAAATTGATGAATCCTTGCCGATGAAGGCCGCTTATAGCAAGTTTATCGTCGGATTATTAGAGATTCGGGAGAATTTAAAGGATAATTGCCTTTAATTCTCCTGACATAAACGTAACTAAACAAACAATCAGGTCAACCCTCAACCCAAGAACATAATGCAGGAATTAAAAGTCACCATGCTGGGACCCAGTGGCGTGGGTAAAACTAGCCTTTTGACTGCCATGTATGAGCAATTTGAACGCAGTATTGGACAAACCAATTTGCAACTAACGCCAGACTTAGAAAGTGCAGCCTTGCTACAAGAACGATTAGCTGAACTGAAAACCCTACCGGACAGTTTTGAAACAAAAGGATGGATGCAGAGTACAGAAGACCATAAATCTTTTATCTTTGAGTTGGGAAGAAGAGGCGCAATTCCCTCATTAGCGCTGCATTTTCAAGATTATCCCGGAGAATATCTCGCCGCCAAAAGTTCGCGGGAAGAAAAGGAACGAGTGGAGACATTTGTGCGGGAATCAGCAGCGGTGGCGATCGCCATTGATACCCCTGCCTTAATGGAAAAAAACGGCCAATGGCATGATGCAGTTAATAAACCCCAACAAATTGCTAATTTATTTCAACGAGTCTATCGCGAATTAGAGTCTCCCCGCTTGGTAATTTTTGCCCCAGTCCGCTGCGAAAAATACTTACAGGATGAGAAAAGCAGCGCGGAATTAGTCAGGCAGGTGCAAGCGGGATATGCGAGGGTATTAGATTTATTGCGATCGGAATCTTTACTCTCAAAAGTCGTCGTGATTATCACCCCAGTTCAAACCGTAGGAACTGTGGTGTTTTCTCGGATTGAAATGCTGGATGGAAAACCGCTATTTATTTTCCGAAAAACCAGTCACGATGCCCAATACAATCCCCAAGACAGCGAACAGCCTTTGCGCTATTTGTTACGGTTTTTGCTCAGACTCCATTTAGATCGACGTAATTTAGGATTGTTTAATTTTATCCGAGATTGGTTAGGATTGGATAATCACCTCAAAGATGCAGTCCGAGAATTTGCCAAGGGCTGTAAAAATACGGGGGCTTATGCGGTGTTGCAGGGTCAAAATTGGCTGAATATTGGATAGGAGGATGTCATGGAAATTTATGTAAAAAGTCGAGGATTTGCTCAGGAAGAAGGTTACTGTTGGCTACCCGAAACTCCTTCAATTCTCACCTTAAATCGGGTTACAGACTGCATTCAAACCGAATCGCCCTCTCTGGTATTGGGGCGATATAGTGGACGGTTGCTATTGCTGATTACGGGGTTAGAGGCGCGGGGGCGGACCGATTTTCGCGATCGCACCATTCGCAATTCCATCGCCTGGGTTGCTGAAGATTCCGCCCCCCATGAACAACAGTTACGGGCCATAGCTGTCCGCGCCTTACGCACTTTTTTAGAGGAAAAAAAAGACGGATTAGATGCGGAAATTGACCAAGCAATTCCCGTGGGAGGAACGGACGGATTTACCGTCAATTGCGAACTGTTAAAGGGATTATCAGCGAGTGCAACTCTCCCCAATCACCCCCAAAAATCGGACCGAGAACGAGAAGAACATTCTACGGATAAACTCGCCAAAAATTGCGATCGCACCAAAGAAACCCTCGCCACCCAACTCGAACAATATGGGTTACCCCAAAGAGAAGGTCCCCTGGTTGTCGTCACCGGAATTAAAAGCAAAGATGCCTTAATTCAGGCGCGAGTCTGGCGGGGTTTATCAAAAAGTGTAGAAGAGGAAGATTGGACCCCCATTCGGGAAAGACAAGATGCCCCAAATTTTCCTGGAGAAGCATTTCAACCCGAAAAAAAGTTTAATGAAACCGCCACCTTGGTGGCAGGAATTGTGGCGATCGGGATGTTGTTTTTAGGATTTTTGTGGTTTTAAACAGCTATAAATTGACGAATGAGAATATCTTGTTTGTTATTATCATTAACTGCACCCTTCTAAAAAGCCCCCCTTCTTAAGGGGGGTTGGGGGGATCAATCCGAAATTGGGCAAGAAGTCTATTCTAGGAGTGCAAGGATGCTTCGACTCTAAAAGAATGGATATTATAACAATCGGAAAGGTTATGGATTACAATTAGACCGAATCATTCCTTGAACAAATAGGATCCATTGCCGATGAAACCCTTAACCCGCCGACAATTCATCAAAGTGAGTGCGATCGCCGCTGGATTTGCCCTTGCCGCCCATCCCATTTTCGCCCAACAAGTTATTACCACCGACAGCGAAGGATTAACCGCTGGTGAAGTGACTATCCCCGTTGCCGATGGAGAAATTCCCGCCTATCGCGCCATGCCTGCCAGGGGACAAAACTTCCCGATTGTGCTAGTTATTCAGGAAATTTTCGGGGTTCATGAACATATCCAGGATGTCTGCCGCAGATTTGCGAAACAGGGTTATCTGGCGATCGCCCCGGAAATGTTTGCCCGACAGGGAGATGTATCCCAGATGGAAGACATCCAGGAAATCATCTCCGAAGTTGTATCTAAAGTACCCGATGAACAAGTGATGTCGGACCTCGATGCTACTGTTGCTTGGGCAGAAAACAGCAGTAACGGCAACCCCGAAAAGCTTGGCATCACCGGATTTTGCTGGGGAGGACGAATTGTCTGGTTGTATAGCGCCCATAATCCCCAAGTCACCGCAGGAGTCGCCTGGTATGGGCGATTAGTCGGTGAATCCACTCCCCTAACTCCCCAACATCCCATCGATATTGCCGAAGAATTAACCGTCCCCATCCTCGGATTATACGGCGGTGAGGATGACTTAATTCCCAATGATACCGTCGAACAAATGCGCGAGCGCCTCGCCTCCGGCAACAGTAACTCCGAAATCATCCTCTATCCCGACACCCCCCACGGATTCTATGCCGACTACCGCCCCACCTACCGCCCAGACGAAGCAGCAGATGCCTGGAGTCGCCTTCTCACTTGGTTTGAACAGTACGGCGTTGCCTAAAAAAAATCTGATTTAATTCTCCCAAAAGCCCCCCTTCTTAAGGGGGGTTGGGGGGATCTCTCCTAGAATATTTTATCTTTCGACTCCCCTAAAACCCCTTGTAATAAAACAAAAAACAATAACAATCATGAATAATTCTAGCATTCATAATGACTATAAACAACAAATTTTTGATTACTTTAATCGCCGGACCAACTATGATCAAGAAGGCGATTTTCATCCCATTGTTGCCCATCATCTTATCCAATGCGCTGACATTCTACCAGGACAGCATATCTTAGACATCGCCACGGGAACAGGTTTAGTCGCCATTGAAGCAGCCCAAATTGTGGGAAATAGCGGGTCAGTGGTGGGAGTTGATTTGTCTGAAGGGATGTTAAGGCGATCGCAGTCCAAAATCACTGCTGCGGGTTTAACCAATATCGAACTCAAGCAAGAAGATATCGAAACCATCGACTTTCCCTACAACCACTTTGACCGGATTTTTTGCTGTTGTGGCATTCCTTATATTCCCAATATTCCCACCAACTTGCGCCAGTGGCATAATTTTCTAAAACCCGGTGGCATCATCGCCCTAACTGGAATTGCTGAAACCGCTTCGATTGTCAGCAATTTTTTAATAAAAAATGCTAAAAACTACGGGGTAAAATTTCCCAGTTGGTCCGAAGAAACTGCCACGCCAGAAAAATGCCAAAACCTCCTACAAAACGCAGGGTTTGAAAAAATTCAAGTCACCGAGGAGCAATTTGGAGATTATATTAATTTTGAGTCGGCACAAAATTTATGGGAGATAATTTTACATAATCCTCTGACTCAGATGAATTTTGTCAAATACCTAAATTCCGACCAATTAAATGCTGCAAAAGCACAATATTTGGCGGAATTAGAAACCTTAGTCACCCCGCAAGGCATCTGGAACGATTTGACCTTATATTATATGGTTGGACGCAAACCCATCAGCAGATAAAAATCAATTCGAGAACCCCATCGTCCCGAAGTGGTTGGACAATGGCATCCGCAGACTTGAAATTGCTCTTAACCGGAATAATAACTCTAACCTCTATCCCGGATGCCACCATTGGCAGTAAACTGTAATACGATGTTTTTAACGATTGACGATGGCAACGATTAACGACAACTACCTCAAACTCAAAGCGGGTTACCTGTTTCCGGAAATTGCGCGTCGGGTGAATGCCTTTGCCGAGGCGAATCCGGACGCCAAAATCATTAAACTGGGGATTGGTGACGTGACAGAACCCCTCCCGGAAGCTTGCCGCAAAGCGATGGTAAAAGCGGTGGAAGACATGGGCGATCGCAGCCAATTTAAAGGGTACGGACCCGAACAAGGGTATGCCTGGTTGCGCGAAAAAATTGCTACCCATGACTTCCAATCCCGAGGATGCGCGATCGATGCCTCAGAAATCTTCATTTCCGATGGTTCTAAGTGCGATACCGGCAATATTCTCGACATTTTCGGCAACAACAACAAAATTGCCGTTACTGACCCGGTTTATCCCGTGTATGTTGATACAAACGTCATGGCAGGACATACCGGACCCGCCAATGACAAAGGAGAATATGAGGGATTAGTCTATCTTCCAATTAGTGCGGAAAATGATTTTATCGCCGAACTTCCCACGGAAAAAGTTGATTTAATTTACCTCTGTTTCCCCAATAATCCCACGGGTGCAACTGCCACTAAAGACTACCTTAAAAAATGGGTAGACTATGCCAAAACCAATGGGTCGATTATCTTCTTTGATGCAGCCTACGAAGCCTTCATCACTGACCCGAACTTGCCTCATTCTATCTATGAAATAGAAGGCGCAAAAGATTGTGCGATCGAGTTTCGTTCTTTTTCCAAAAATGCGGGATTTACCGGCACTCGTTGCGCCTTAACCGTGGTTCCCAAAACCTTAATGGCAAAAGCCTCAGACGGGTCTGATGTCGAAGTTTGGAAACTCTGGAATCGCCGTCAATCTACCAAATTTAATGGCGTTTCCTACATCGTCCAACGCGGCGCAGAAGCGGTGTACTCCGAAGAAGGACAAGCACAAGTCAAAGAATTGGTCAGTTTCTATTTAGAAAATGCCACAATTATCCGGGAAAAATTAACCGCTGCCGGATTGTCAGTTTACGGTGGCGTGAATGCACCTTACGTCTGGGTGAAAACCCCCAATGGATTATCCAGTTGGGATTTCTTTGATAAATTGCTGCAAGTGGTGAATGTAGTTGGAACTCCCGGTTCTGGTTTTGGCGCTGCTGGAGAAGGATACTTCCGCATTTCTGCTTTTAATAGCCGTAAAAATGTTGAGGAAGCGATGCAGCGGATTACGGAAAATCTGAAAGTCTAGTCCGAGTTTACAGTCAAGGTTAGAAACCGGGTTTCTGAACAACGATTAGGGAGAGAACCTTAATCTGACTCAGAAACCCGGTTTCTTTTTGGGAAACGGAATCCGCTCTAGGTTGAGCGCTATAATAGTGTGAAGTTGAAGGAGGCGATCGCCTACCCAACCCAACTGATTTTGGAGGTCCCTCAACATGGTCCAAACCCCATCTAAATCGTTAACTTTAGAAGAATTTCTCCAACTCCCTGAAACCAAACCCGCCAGTGAATATCTTGAAGGCGAAATCATTCAAAAGCCAATGCCGAAAGGAAAACATAGTTCGATTCAAGCTGAACTGATTATCGCGATTACTGCCGTTGTTAAGCCCAAAAAAATAGCTCGGGCTTTCCCGGAATTGCGTTGTATCTTTGATGGACGAGCCATTGTACCAGATATCGCTGTCTTTACTTGGGACCGAATTCCCCGGGATGAAAATGGCGAAATTGCTAATATTTTCACAGCACCCCCAAACTGGCTTATAGAGATTTTATCGCCCGAACAGAGTCAAACCAAGGTGACTAAAAAAATTCTGCACGCGCTCAAACATGGGACTCAAATGGGCTGGCTCATTGACCCTCAAGAGAAGACCATTTTTGTGTATTCTCCTCAGCAACAAACTGAAGTTTTTGACGAACTTGAGCAGCAAATTCCTGTTCCTGCTTTTGCTAGTGACTTGCGACTAACTGTGGCAGAGATATTTGGTTGGCTGTTAGAATAGAGATGAATTCAGAACTCGGGTTCAAAGGTTCAAAGTTGCAACAACCGGCGGGGGTTAAAACGATTGGCGGCCTAACAGCTCAAGTCGGTTGAAACCGACTGAAAGCCTTGTGGAATGGTGTTTTTAGTCGGTTTTTAACCGACTTGAGCTATGAGGCGGGGGATTTATCCCCCGCTGGTTGTTGCCACTGCTGATCGGGTTCAATTAATGGTGTTTTGAGTCGGTTTTTAACCGACTTTAGCTATGAGGCCGCCAATCGATTTATCCCCCGCCGGTTGTTGCAACTGGTGCTAGGGTTGAATTACCCGACTGCGATCGCCTTGCCAAATTTGGTCAGGTAGCGGAATGCTTTCACCACAAAACTGGCGCAAACATAGGGGGATGTATTGTAAAATGAAGGCCATGCCAAGGCTTTATCTTCATCGTAGAAGTCGCTGCGTTCCGGATGACCTTCAATCCAGGCTAATCGCACCGCATGACCAATTAAGACATCCAGGACGATGTATTCCTGAATCTGTAAATCCGGGTTGCGATCGCAAATTGCCGCGAGTTCCATCAAGGTTTCAATATTCACCTGTCGATATTCCGGTGCCTGAATTTTATTGAGCAAATGTTCCACCCGTAGGGCAAAATTTTTCTCCCCTGGGGTCATTTCCGCTAAAATCAACTCGCTATCTAAGCGGTTGCGGCGCTCTAATTTATCCCCAATCACTAACCCTTTACAATGTTGCATGACTTGCCACACCCGAGGATAAAACTCTTTGGGGACTCGTCCTGCTGCGCCATCTAACTGTCGCCGTCGATGCCAATTTCCGGAGATTTCCTCAGTTTCGTTGGGGGAAGGAAGCACTACCCAGTCAATCTCCTGTTCCTGCTGTTGGACGTGCAGGGATTCTTGTTTTTTCAATAGTTTATTCATCCCTGCATATCCTTTCAAAACTTCCCGCAAGCGATTATTAATTTCAAAGGGGCTTAATTCCATCACCCGTTCATAAGCTTCATCTTGGGTGAGGTTTAATTCTTTGGCGAGTTCACTGGTAATCAGCAAGATTAAGTAACTAACGCGCAGGGTGAGCAATCCATCAAATAAGTCCGGTTCGGCTTTGATTAATAACCCTAAATAGAGTAAAATCTCCTGAGTCAAGACGCGATCGCGAATGTCCTCCCCGCAAAATAGCCGAATTTTGTCCACAATTTCTGTATAGGACATCGGACGAGAAATCAGGGATGCCTCACTGTAAGCTTTCCCGACGGTAATCTGCTTTTGTCGGACCAGGATATCCGTCACCGCATCGGATAACCCAATATCTACTTTATTCAACAACCCGGCGGCGCGACGGACAACGGACCAATGAATCTGCTTTTGTGCAGCATTTTCTGTGCTATTCCCCTCGGTTCTCGAAGTCTTTCCTTTGGTACTTCCGGCGATCGCGCAATCCCCGATCGCCTTCCCTGTTCCTGCCTTAAAATAGACTTCATTCAGCAAATCGGCCACCGTCACTCGGCGTCCGGGTCCTGCCAGTCCCGTCTCAAACTCTAATCCCCGCAAGCGATACAGGGTATGCAACAATTCGATTTGCTCATACAAATTACAAGAAGAGCGCAAGCTATCCAGCAACAATCCCGGATCGGTTTCACTCTCTAGCATGAACTCCTGAGTATGACTCAACGGCCCATTTTTCTCGGCATCGTAAGCCAAAAAATAACAAGCGGGGGCCGCATTTTGTACCGGATTCTCACTAAACTGAAATTCATGGAGAAAATCAATCCGCTCAATGCTGCCAGTGAGCATCAATTGATTCAGTCGTCCCAACTTCACCGGGGTTCCTGCACAGTGCCCATCGCGCAATTCTTTCATCAGTTCCAGCAATGCTGGGAGAAATCCCTCACTACGCCCGTCGGTTTCTAACATGGCATGAGTTAGCAGCAAGGTTACCGTAGGACGTCCTACCCCATGACCCCCAATTTGAGGATAGCGCCACCAATGACGATGGATATAGGCCAGTTCACCCTTGATATTTGACACTAAAAAGTGATAATCTAAGGTGAGATAAAACTCCTGCTGGTTTAAAAATGACGGCAAGAAGACAATCGTTTCTCCGCGAATCCGAAAAATATTAGAACTTGTGAGACTCCGCAACCGGCGCACGGGTCGTCCGGTTAGCCCTAATTTATCATTTCGGCCAATTTGCCGATAGACTTGGGAGAGGTCTCGTGCTTGTCGCACTTGGATCGGTTCGACTTCTGCCGGAGTTTGGGTGGCGATGCCGTGATAGGCGAGTTCGGTTTGCAGGTCTTCATCTTCCGCCAGCAGGGCGATTTGCACCACAGGTTGGCGGCGTCCAGCGAGGGTGCGGCGACGTCCTAATGGGTCGATATCCCCTCGGTCCAACAATCCTTCATCGAGCATCAGACCCAGGAAATAAAGGCTTTGCGCCCAGACTAAGGGGAGATTTTCATTGGGGAGACGGGGTTGGGTCTGGGGATTGGCACGTTCGGCTTCTACCTTGTCTGCGGGAACGTAATATAATTCGGGAAGCAGTTGCAATCCGTAGGATTCGACCACCAGGGAGTTGAGGCGTTCTTTATACTCTTCAGTTTGGGTGCGATCGCCTCTAAAAATGCCATCCAGAAACAAATAGGTGAAAAATAACGGCCACTCACATTCAATATTCTCAAACTTTTTCAGTTCCCAAGGTTCGTAATGCAAGCGCCAAGGGTCTTCCAAAACCGTTTGATGTCCATCGCGCAAAAACCGCTTGCAGCCGTATTTCCCTTGTAATTTTTTGATGACTTTCTGTTTGGTGCGATCGCATAATGGACCATCCTCAATCGCAAATGCCGGAAACGTGATAATACTCAACAACGCCGCATCCACTTCCTTAGAACTCGATTCCCGAGGCAGAATCGATTCCAACGTCTGCCTTGCGCGGGCAATTTCATCCGCCAGGACATGAATCACCGAATTCTGAGACCCTTTGACCCCAAACAGATTCACCCCATTAATCGCTTCTAACGCCGCGAGGGCCATGCCAATGGAAGAAGCATTTAACTCCGGATTGCCTTTATTAATTTTATTTCCCCGTTCCCAGATACCATAATCGGGAGTGCGATACGCTCGGCCAATATAATAGACCAAATTCTGAATAAAATTAACCTCATCCACCGTATAAATGATAGATAACCCGGAAACGGACATTTGAGCTAACATCAACAAAAAGATTGAAGTTGCATCAAGTTGGAGATGTCCCCATTCATTATCTCCGACGACTGTATCTCCCGTATGAGTATCAAATTTAGCGTGTAAACAATCCAGCAGGGATTGGGTCTCTTTGAAGCGTTCCACCTTGTCTGCTTGCCGCATCATACAAAACAGCAATCCCCGCATCAACTTCACCACACTATGTTCCAACTCATAAGTGCGTCCTTGGGAATCATCCATTTTGCGATAGGCGAGGGCCAACCCCCAGACGGCGAGAATGCTATAAACATTGTCGCGCACCCAGGCATCCGTATAGTCGCCGTGGGCGTTAATGGCGGTAGAAGCCGGTAACAGTCCTGTAATCGGATTTTGGCGAACCAGAATGAGGGACTGGATCTGGTGATAGTAATAGTCTAATCGGGTTTGACGTTCGGTTGAGGTTAGGGTCATGAGGTTGTTGGGGGTTGAAGAAACAGTAAGATTGGACTCGGTAGGAGGTTTACCCTAGGGGTGCAAGGGGCTTTTACCCCGCCTAGAGAATATCCTGGCGCTGTGATTCCAATTTTTATCAAGAAGAGGACACCGGATTATCGGTAATTTTTATAAAACTGAGGTTAATGGTAACAAAATTAAAATATAATTAAACTCAAATTTAGTCAAGAATAAGCTGAGGCGTGAGCAAGCTGGAAGTAAGGGTCTAAAAACAAAAGGGTTATGTTACAGGTGTTGCAAAAATTTTCTGTATTGGGACTGCCGGTTCATATTACAACTAACTATCGAGACTGGTTACAGTCACGGTTGCAGCAACGCCAGGGTACTCAGGTGGTGACGCTGAATGCGGAAATGGCGATGCAAGCGCTAGAAAATCCGGACCTCGCTGAAGTGATTCATCAGGCGGATTTGGTGATTCCTGATGGTGCCGGAGTGGTGTTTTACTTTCTCGTCAGAGGTCGAAAAATCCAACGCTGTCCCGGCATTGAACTGGCGGAGTCCTTGGTGCAGTTAGCGGGGGATTTGGGGGAGGACTGTTCCACCTTTTTCTTTGGGGGGAAACCGGGAATTGCGGAGATAGCGGCGAAGCGATGGCAAACGGAGTTACCGGCATTGGCGATCGCGGGGACTCAGGACGGGTATCTGTCTCCAGAGGATGAACCGGCGTTCAAAGCGCGACTTCAACAATTACAACCCCGCTTGATTTTAGTCGGATTAGGCGTTCCTCGACAAGAGTTTTGGATTCGAGAAAATCGCCATTTATGTCCCGACGCGATTTGGGTGGGAGTTGGCGGTAGTTTCGATATTTGGTCGGGTCAAAAAGAACGAGCACCCGTGTGGTTACAACGCCTCCAGATGGAGTGGGCCTACCGTCTCTATCAAGAACCCTGGCGCTGGCGAAGAATGTTAGCATTACCCCACTTCGCCTGGATTTCCATGAAAACCGCCCTCCGGCAGTAAGAAGGGTTCCCCTTGTTCGTAGTAACGACTTCAGGCGTTCTCTTAGTTTGTAGTAACGACTTCAGTCGTTCTCTTTCCCAGTTCGTAGTAACGACTTCAGTCGTTCTCTTTCCCAGTTCGTAGTAA
>JAMXFF010000018.1:0-40759 GCA_025370845.1 Laspinema palackyanum D2a
GGGGAGGGTTAGGGTGGGGTCCTTCTGACCGGGCAATCACCAGGTCATCCACTCTTGGAGGCGATCGCACCTGTATGAAGGCTGGATAACCCTGTTTCTTCGTGATGCGCGGTAAGCGGTAAGCGGAGCTATCCCGTAGGGAATCGGGCAAGAGGACCCCACCCTAACCCTCCCCTTGCTAAGGGGAGGGGACCGGAAGTAGAGCAAATCACTATGGGAGGGGACCGGAAGTAGAGCAAATTACTAGGAGCGTAAAAAAGCTACTTTTGTAAGGGTGGGGTACCGGGCATCGTCACCCCAAGGAAAACAGTCTGCTTGGGCCAAGTTTCGCTACAATAACAATTAGTTATCTGCTTGATAGAGAAAGGAAATCCGCGACAGCCAACATGGAAGTTTTAGAAATCAAACGGGAAGTTGAACAGTTGTACGATCGCCTGGGTAAAACCCAGGACTATCTTTGACATTCCCGCTCTCACTGCCAAAATCCACGACTTAGAGCAATTAGCCGCTCAACCCGAGTTTTGGGAAGACCAGAACAAGGCATCTTCTACCCTGCAAGAACTCAACGACCTCAAGTCTCATTTAGACCAATATCATCAGTGGAAAAATAGCCTAGAAGATACCAAGGCTATCCTAGAACTGCTGGAAATGGAACCGGATGAGGCACTTTGTCAAGAAGCGGAATCCACCCTCACCCAACTGGACGAAGAACTGGATCGCTGGGAATTAGAACAATTGCTCTGTGGACCCTACGATAAAAGTGGTGCGGTTTTGAGCATCAATGCCGGTGCTGGTGGCACCGATGCCCAAGATTGGACGGAAATGTTGGTGCGAATGTACACCCGCTGGGGCGAAAGGCACGGGTATAAAGTCCAATGTAGCGAAATCTCCGAGGGAGACGAAGCGGGGATTAAGTCAGCCACCCTGGAAATTGAGGGACGTTATGCCTATGGCTACTTGAAGGGAGAAAAAGGAACCCACCGACTGGTGAGAATTTCCCCTTTTAATGCCAACGGCAAGCGGCAAACCAGCTTTGCCGGAGTCGAAGTCATGCCGATGTTGGATGAATCGGTCAAGTTAGAGATTCCCGAGAAAGATTTAGAAATTACCACCTCCCGTTCCGGGGGGAAAGGCGGTCAAAACGTGAATAAAGTGGAAACAGCCGTGCGCGTGGTGCATTTGCCCACCGGACTTGCTGTGCGCTGTACCCAGGAGCGATCGCAACTTCAAAACAAAGAAAAAGCCCTCGCTTTACTCAAAGCCAGATTGCTCGTAATCGCTCAAGAGCAACGCGCCCAAGAAATTGCCGAAATCCGGGGGGATATGGTAGAAGCCGCCTGGGGAAACCAGATTCGCAACTATGTCTTTCACCCTTATCAAATGGTAAAAGACCTCCGCACTGGGGTTGAAACGACCAATATTACCGATATTATGAATGGCGAATTCGACGCCTTCATCGAAGCCTATCTTCGTCAGGAAACCCAACTGGGGGACAGCAGTTCTCTTTAAGAATTCGGAGTGATTGATTCACTTTTCTTGAGTCAAACCTATTAAAAATTCAGAAGAACAGGTTCGATTTTCTGAGTTTTTAATAGGCTTTTTTTGTGTTCAGACTCGGTTAATCCTCCCGGATTAATAAAAATTTCCCGAAGTAACCGGCTAGGATTGTTACTTTTCCTGTTCTCGTCATCAGAGTGACTTCAGGGTAGGGGTAAATTCTGTCCGAGTTTTTTTAAAACTTGGGGAATTAACCCCCCAAAAAGTGGTAGAATTGAAAAAAATCCTATCACTTTTGTTCAGAACTCATAATTTTATTAACTGCGATGAGTCACCCATCCACTCCCTCTGAGTTGTCCGATCGCCCCGAACCTGAAACAGCCCCCTTGACTGAATCGGAGTCCGGTGAAGCCCCTAAAAGCCCCCAAGATAGCTATGTGAAACTGGCGATGCGAAATATGGTTCGCAAGCGGGGGACCTCTTTGAAGCACTTCTTCCTCACCACGGCAGGATTGTTGGGGCTACTGGTGGGATTGGCGTATCTAACCCGTTAATGCAGAGGATAAAACTAGAGTGCAGTGTCAAACTATTCCACTTGATCTGAGTGTGCAGAATGCCTATTGGGAGTCTGATGTTCCAGGGCCCGTGCCGTTTGAGGCGATCGCCGAGGAAACCTGGGACCAGTGGTTCCAGACTTGGATGCAACAGCTTGAAAGCGAACTCCCACCGGCGATCGGCTATGAACTAAGCATCCGCTTGAGTGACGATGGGGAAATCCAACAGCTCAATTCCCAATATCGCCATCAAGATAAACCCACCGATGTGTTATCCTTTGCCGCTTTAGAGGTAGAGTATCCACAGATAGAGTCTATCTCCGGAGAGATTCCTCTGTATTTAGGGGACATTATTATTTCCGTGGATACAGCCGCTCGACAGGCCGAACAGCAGGAGCATTCCGTCACCGTAGAACTCGCTTGGTTGGCGGCTCATGGACTTCTTCATCTGTTGGGTTGGGATCATCCGGATGAAGAGAGTTTGACCCGGATGCTAGGTCAACAAGAAACCTTACTCAACGCTGTGGGTCTTGCTTTGTAACGATACAGACAACACAACTTCTCCAAAAGTGAGGTTGTAGTATGGGTTCAGTATCTGAGCAAACTAGCGCACGGAAGCAATACCTGCTATGAAATTAGACCGTTCGGAAATAACCGGCCAACCGACTCAATCCGTTGCTCCACCATCAAAATTGTCTACCGTCCTGCCTATGTCTCCCGAGGGATCGACCCCACCACCAAAGCGAGTATCGCATCAGCCTACCCGATTCAATCGTGATTTGTCCTGGCAGGTTGCTACGAACTTATTCATTAGTTTTAAATATGCGGCAACGGGAATCAGCTACACCTTCCAAACCCAACGCAACTTTCGGATTCATGTCGTCATCGGTTCTGTGGCGATCGCCTTGGGGATTTTTTTACAAGTCGGCTTTGTAGAAATTTCCATCATTACGTTAACAATTGGGGCCGTTTTAACAATGGAACTCCTGAATACTGCCCTAGAATCTGTAGTGGATTTAACCGTTCAGCAAAGTTACCATGACTTGGCTAAAATTGCTAAAGATTGTGCTGCTGGTGCCGTATTAATCTCGGCGATCGTAGCGATCGCCGTCGCCGGATGCCTGCTGTTACCCCCCTTATTCACTTGGGTGCAAACTATTCTTTAACTCTGTGTCTTTACCCTCCCCAGTGGAGACAGTCCCCGGTCCCGTTTACACCCTGTACGGTCCCCGCCTAAACTCCTCGGGTTATGAATTAATTGGCAAGGCTACAGTCTCAATCGCGATCGGGAAGGGTGGACCTCATCCACCCCTCACCCGAACCCTCGGATCCTCAAACCGGCTCACCCTCAACTTGGGTTGAAAAACTGATTATTTTATCAGAGAATGTCAATTTATTGATTTAACCGGATTGGCCTAAACTTGCAACTCTAAGCTTTAAACTTTAAACTCTAAAATTCCCAATTATTATAATGAGTGTTCGCCTAAAAAGGAGTCTCTACCTTGATTATCGTTATCGATAACTACGATAGTTTTACTTATAACCTCGTCCAGTATCTCGGAGAACTGGGCAAAGAAACGGCGATCGCCTCAGATATCCGCGTCTACCGGAACGACCAAATCACCATCGACCAAATTCGTAAATTAGGGCCAGATGCGATCGTCATCTCTCCAGGACCCGGACGCCCAGAAGATGCAGGCATTTCCCTAGACTTGATTACAGAACTAGCCCCCACCCTGCCGATTCTCGGCGTTTGTCTCGGCCATCAATGCATTGGACAAGTCTTTGGCGGTCAAATCGTCGGAGCACCGGAACTGATGCATGGTAAAACCTCCGAAGTTCATCACAACGGAGTGGGCGTCTTTCAAAACCTAGAGAATCCCTTTACCGCCACTCGGTATCACAGTCTCGTCATTGACCGAGACACCTGTCCGGATGAACTCGAAATTACCGCTTGGGTGGAAGATGGCACAATCATGGGAGTCCGACATCGGAAGTATCCCACCCTAGAAGGCGTGCAATTTCACCCCGAAAGCATCCTCACCACTCCAGGAAAACAACTGCTGAAAAACTTTCTGGATCAGTTGAAATCCCTCGTGTAATCCAACCTTTCATCCTCGACCGTTGACCTTTAAATTCCGCTGTTTGTAGCGATTTCGATCATGATTAATCGGCGACAGTTTTTCCATTATGGGAAAGTAGCAGCTTTGGCAGGGATTGCCAGCACACTTCCTTCCGCATGGCAACAGTGGGCAGCGCAAACGCCCCCCAATTCTGCCAACACTTCCCTCTCTGTGCAATGGTTAGGCCATACTTGCTTTTTATTTGAAGGGGAAGGCCAGCGGGTCCTAGTCAATCCCTTCCGGAGTCTTGGATGTACCGCAGGATATCCCCCCCCATTGGTCTCCGCAGATTTAGTCTTAATTAGTTCCCGGTTATTGGACGAAGGAAATACCGAAGGACTGCCGGGAGAACCCCGATTATTGTTTGAACCCGGGTCCTATCAGTTTCGCAACAAGCAAATCCAAGGAATTCGCACCGACCACGATCGCTATGGCGGACGACGGTTTGGCATCAATGTCGCCTGGAGTTGGACCCAAGCGGGGGTGAAAATCCTCCACTTAGGCGGCGCAGCAGCACCGATTAATTCAGAACAGCAAATCTTGATGGGACGCCCAGATTTGCTGTTATTGCCTGTCGGGGGAGGACCTAAAGCTTATAGCCCATCGGAAGCTAAGGAAGCAATGGTCAAATTGAACCCCAAAGTGGTGATTCCCATGCACTATCGCACCACCGCAGCGGATGCTCAAGTTTGCGATTTGGTTGAGGTGGATGAGTTTTTATCAGTTCTGGATAATCGGGTGGTTGAACAGGTCAATGCCAATTCGATTGAGCTCACTACGGGTAGTTTGCCCGAAACAGGTCCAGTGATTAAGATTATGAGTTATCAAACGGTAGCGGGTTAAAGAGTAGGCAACGGAATTACTCATGACTTCTATAAAGAAGGCGGGGCAGTCTATAAACTGCCCCGCTTTCTGATAGAGATTAACTGACTTTTCTACCCATGAGGAGGGCTTTGGTTGCTGATTCTCCAGCGCGGTTGAGTTGCTGACGTAATTTGACAGAGAGTCCCGCTAACATGGCGAGATGCCCTAGGAATGCCATGAAGATGGGGGTTGTAGTGGCGTATTCTAGGCCAGATAAGGAGAGGATGGAGAGCAGATAGAGTTCGGGGATGGTTTGGGCTTGTCCTCCTAGGAGGGCTAGGGTGAGCAGGGGGAGGCCGATCGCAGCCGCAACAACGCCCGTGGCCCACAATGCGCGCTTTTGGGATTTGAGCAAGAGCATGATTTGAGCCAGGACTGCATAAATTGCCGCCAAGATGACGTAGAAACCGATCGCGGAAATCGCCTGCAATTTGGAGAGCATTTCCAAAGGCCATAAGAGGACCCAGGGGATGAAGACGAGGGCGGTGATGGTGGCACAGATGGCGATCGCCACAGGTGCGGGACTTTTTTCACCCCAGATTAAATCTTGTAACACGGATTGACCCTTGGCTTGGTGAGCATAACGTGCCCAATCCAAGAGGGTTTGTCGCGGTGGGGAGAGGGCGGCAATCAGACCCAAAAATAAGAATAAATTCAGGGTCGCGATCAAATACAGGCGGTCAAACCATAGATAAGCCTCTAATTTCGGATCAGACTCTGAACCCAAATAGGACGTCACTAATCCTAAAAAGAGGACATTCACGCAAAAAACCAAGGCATAACTTTGTTTTTTGCTGATCATTGTGGCGGCAGGATTGCGAAATCGTCGATACAACCCTTGCCAAATCCAGTAGGTCCAGAGGACACAATTAACTAAAGCAAATAGCCGAACGTTGAAGAGATTATCCCCATTTAAGATGAAGCCAAACCATTGATCTGTAGACCAACCTTTTCCATAGGAATACCATTCCTGATGCATTAACCAGAACAGCATCCCGAGGGTAACACTGGCCCCCACTAAGGCTTGATGACCTCCCATCAAGGCAAACAGCGCTGCCGCACTGTAAAATACAGCGCAAAGGGCGGCTAGGATGACATAGAAACTCAAGACTTCCAAGAGGGGAATTTGGGCAACAATTGCGGTGGCTGCATAACTCGGTAAGGCGATCGCCACGGCGAGGAATAGTAACACCGGAACCCCGAGCAATTTCCCGATTAAAATGCTCTGACTCGACTGGGGACTGACGCGAATAAAATTCAAAGTCCCCCGTCGTTCTTCTCGGGCCAAATCGGCAATCAGCAGATAGACTCCTCCGCAGACTAGCACCAAGGGCACAACCCAATAAAACACCTGATTTAAGTCTTCCTTCCACTGAATCCAATTGACGATGCAAGGGTTATTTTCTTGATATATACAATATGATCCATGCAGGGCGTCCGGTGCAGGAATTTGGCTGAGGAAGGAGAGAATAATCACCAGTTGAGCAAGGAGGGAAAGCCCAATTGATAAGGTAACGTTACGGCTTATCAATCGACCTTTTAATTCTCGAATAAGTTGGGGATTCAATTCCCCAAGATAATCCATTAAACGGCTGGTCATTGGAGTATTTCCTTCAGGAACAACAACATTGAAAAAAGGGAGGATAAAGGGAGTTGGACTCCTGGCTTAAACTTTGGGAGCTAAATTGCTTTGATTGGCAGCAAACAGCAATTTAGAATGGGATGCACCGGCTCTATGGATTTGATGGTTTAGGGTGAAGGTTAAGGCTGCGATCGCCGCCACTTGACCCAAGAAACTAAGAACAGTCGCCATTGTGGATGCTTCCGTTAGGGCAAACCAGGGTGAACCAAAGACGAACATCATCCATAACGTGGTGTTGACAGAAATAGTCTTGAAAAATAAGGTGA
Organism: Laspinema palackyanum D2a; assembly: GCA_025370845.1. Classification (GTDB taxonomy): domain Bacteria; phylum Cyanobacteriota; class Cyanobacteriia; order Cyanobacteriales; family Laspinemataceae; genus Laspinema. The sequence continues at coordinate 6,947 of JAMXFF010000018.1, forward strand.
ACACCAGGGCCGGTAAACTCAGGGTAACCATCACCATTCCCATTGCCAGGAGTCCGGGTTTGGGGAATTTGATAAAGTACAAAGACTGGGCGATCGCACTGTAAATCCAGATTAAATTTAACGTCATCACCAGCCCTATTCCCGCTTTAAAAGTCTCTTCAAAACTGCCGTGCCACAGGAGAATCCACGGGATCCAAATTGCGGCTACCATTCCTAAATTAATGGCGATCGCCACTACAGACGGACTTTTGTCTCCCCAAATCCAATCATTCCATTTAGAGGAGGGAGGTTTAATCCCTTGCCGCCGCTTTTCATGAGCATAGCGCGCCCAATCCAAGAGGGTTTGTCGTTGGGGAGAAATCGCCGGAATAATCAACAGAAACATGATCACTGTTAAGATGGATACAATCAACATCATCGGCATCAAATTCTCTTGGATAGCCATCGGAGAAATCCAGGGGTAGAACAACCCCAGCATCCAGATTTGAAGGCTGGCTGCTAACCCATAACTTTGAGCCTTACTTAATAACGTCCCATTGGGATTTTTGAACCGACGATTCAGCCCTTGCCAAATCCAGTAATTTCCCATAACTAAACTAAGGAATAGCCAGCAAAACACAATTTCATAATTTGTTTTTTGATATTCCCAGAAAAACCACTTAAATACAAACTCGTTAAATTCGCTGTACTCCCACTTCACGGAGTACAAAATCACCGAAACCAAACAGGAACCTAACCAACCGGCTAAAGCACTACTGACGATCGCTTGATATTGTACTTCAGCCACAAATAAGGCATTTAGAAGAGATGCCGTATATAGAAAAGTAGCCGAGGCAGCGATGACGGCGTAAAAACCGAAGATCCACCCGAGGGGAACACCTGCGGCGATCGCACAGCTCAAATGTAAGGGAATCGCCAACCCGAGTCCCAGGTACAATAGAACTGGAACCCCGAGCAATTTACCGAGCAAAATGTTTTGACTGGTTCGGGGACTCAACCGCAGAAAATTTAGGGTTCCTCGGCGTTGTTCCTTCACCAAATCGCTACTTAATAAATAAACGCCTCCAACGAATAACAGTAACGCCAGGATGAAGCTGAGACTATGAAAGGCAAGCAGCCACTGAATCACCGTTTCATACTGTTGACAGTATCCTCCAACAATTTCCTCGGACCAACCGAGACAATTTCTTTGAGAAGAAACCCCCACAATGAGGCACTGACTAATCGCGGATAGAAACAAAACAATTCCCACCGAACGGCGAGTCAAGCGCCCTTTTATTTCTCGAACTAACTGGGGATTTCCTTCCCCCAAGTTTTCTAATAATCTTGTAGACATCATTTCAGACCTTCTTTGATGATTCTTAACGCTTCAACATCAATGCCTAACTATGAGGGAAAATTTCAGTCAGATCCAACCCAACCGCTTGCTAGAGTTTAAGATGCTTGTTTATGCCCTAACTTCAGGAAAATCGTTTCCAAATCTTCCTGGGTTGAGTGAAATTCATGCAAAGGAATCCCTGCCTCCACGAGCGATCGCAACAAATTGGCACTCTCTTCCGGAGTCCCCGCAAAATGCACCCGTAAAGTTTTGCCATCGCGATTTACCTCCCATCCCTCGACTTGGGGATGCTGTTTCAGTTCCCCTTCTAATGCCTCTAACTTACCCAAAGTCGCAATTAAAATTTGCTGGCGACTCAAGCGTTGGTAGAGTTCTTTTAACGGTGCACTTTCCACCAAATACCCGAGTTCCATAATGCCCACGGAGGTGCATAATTCCGCCAAATCACTCAACACATGAGAGGAAATCAAGATCGTCATCCCCGCTTCCCGCAGGGTCTTGATAATTTCCCGGAACTGCATTCGGGCGATGGGATCTAACCCCGAAACTGGCTCATCCAGTAGCAGTAAAATGGGTTCATGGACAATCGTTCGCGCTAGAGAAAGCCGCTGTTTCATGCCTCGGGATAAGGTAGCAATCGAACTGTTGCGCTTATTCTCTAATTGAACTAATTCCAAGACTTCATAAAGACGTTGACTGCGCCGGGGTTCCCGCAGATAATAAAGTCGAGCAAAATAGTCCAGATAGTCCCAAACGGTTAAATCATCATACAGGGGAAAATCATCGGGCAAATAGCCGAGGCGACGTTTAAGGGTGGGATTATTACTATCCCGGAGTAGGCGTTCCCCATTGATATAAATTTCCCCAATCGTGGGTTCCTCTGCAGTCGCCAGCATTCGGATTAAGGTGGTTTTACCGGCACCGTTGGGTCCGATTAGTCCATAAACTTCCCCGGGACCGACTTGTAAATGAACATCATTAACGGCGATATGTCGGTCAAATTGCTTAGTGAGTCCACGAGTATCGATTGCCAGTTCTGTTGCCATAAGTGCTGGACGTTGAGATCGTTGAATGGTGACTTATCTGCTAGGCTAACCTCTCCCTTGGGCGATCGTCAGCAGTGTTTCAGAAATTGCTACCAGGGGACCTGATTAGTCGGGAACACGCTGAGTAAAAATATCTGGTCTCGGCAGCACTCTTGCTTGATATAGTGGAGTTTCTTAACCAAAATGGGTGTAACTTTCACGAGATTGGGTGGTAATGGCACTGGAAACTGTGGATTCTCTCCTGTCCTCCTTTGGACGCTTTGGCGTCGAACTGGGCCTTGATCGCATCAAACGACTTTTAAATGATTTAGGCAATCCCCACAACAGCATTCCCTTGATTCATGTCGCCGGAACTAATGGGAAAGGGTCTGTCTGTGCCTATCTTTCGGCCATTCTCATGGAAGCGGGGTATCGAGTCGGGCGCTATACCTCGCCGCATCTGGTGGATTGGACAGAACGAATTTGTGTGAATGACAGCCCCATTTCTGAACAAGGGTTGCAGGAGGTCCTGATTCAAGTTATTGAGGCGATCGACCCCTCTGCGCCTTCTCCCACCCAGTTTGAAGTGATTACCGCCGCAGCTTGGCTGTATTTTGCCCAACAACAGCTTGATGTGGTGGTGATGGAAGTGGGACTCGGGGGCCGATTGGATGCGACCAATGTTTGCGATCGCCCTGTGGTAACGGTGATTACCTCGATTAGTTGGGAACATTGGCAACGCCTGGGCCCTACCGTGGCCGATATTGCCCGGGAAAAAGCCGGAATTCTCAAATCGGGATGTCCTGCAATTGTCGGACCCTTACCCCCGGAAGCAAAAACCGTGGTCGATCGCCGGATTGCGGAACTCAACTGTCCCGCCTTATTTCCTGAACCCGCCACCCCAAGCACTCTGCAACCCGGATGGGTCCAGACCCAAGGACTCTCCTATCCTCAGACTCTTCCCGGTGAAGCGCAATTGATTAATTCTGCTCTAGCGATCGCCACGGTGCAAACCCTCAGACAACAAGGATGGCAAATTTCCGACGAGGCGATCGCCCAGGGAATGGCTAAAACTCAATGGCCGGGACGCCTCCAGTGGGTGATTCGAGACCATCGCCCCCTGCTGATTGATGGTTCTCACAATGCGGCAGCGGCCCAAATCCTGGGGGATTATGTCGCCAGTCTCAAGTCCCCTGAGACCCGCCCCAACCTTCCCGAAGGGGCCTCGCGACCCAGGGTCACTTGGGTGATGGGAATGCTTTCCACCAAAGATCATGCCGGGATCTTCAGCGCCTTGCTGCGATCGGGAGATAATTTATACTTAGTTCCCGTCCCTGACCATGACTCGGCCCAACCGGAAGAGTTAGCGACCCTTGCCCGGAATATCTGTCCGGAGGTAGAGGACATTCGCTGTTATTCTGACCTCTTTCCCGCCTTAAAAGAAGCTTTGCAACTAGAGAGTAACCTAACCGTATTGTGTGGATCTCTTTATTTGCTGGGTTATTTTTTGGCTGAGACCGCAAATCAAAAGGGATAAAGGGGGAGGAGTGAGAAAACCTCTTCCCCAGCCTAAAACTGGGGAGACGAATTGAGGTTTTCATCGCCATCTCATCCCCTGAACGGTCTAATTGCGGGCCTCCCACTGCTGGGCGGCATTAGTGACCGCTTGATCCACCGACTGTTGACCCAACATGGCCCCTTGCAAATTGTCGTAAATAATCCGTTGCAGTTGCTGGATATCTTCCATCGCCGGGATCAGGGCCTCTGCAGTCTTGAGATCCTCCGCACTAATCATTCGAGCGCGATCGATCTGGGAGGCATCAGCGGGTAATGTCTGGAAATGAGTATCCTGGAGAGCTTGCAGGGTAGAAGGCAAGACATTAGCATCTTTGGCAAAGCTCAACTGATTCTGATCATTGGTGACAAATAGGGCAAACTTAACCGCTGCCTCCGGGACATCCGTATCGCGAGGTACCACCAAATTCATGACTGCGGCGGTTTTCTTCCCAGTTTCGCCGGTGATTTGGGGGGCCGCCGCAGAGACGGCAGCAATACTGGGGGCATTTTCGGCGATCGTCTTGAAAAATTGGGGCCCGGAACCGAGGATGGCAATTTCTCCCGCTTGATACAGTTGGACCGCTTGACGATGCCCTTGGGTGAGGACTTCCCGAGGCAACAGACCCTTTTCATAGAGGTCTACCCAATATTGAAATGCGGCGCGCCCTTCTGGAGTATTAAAAGCAGCTTTGCCTTGCTCATCCACCAGTTGCATTCCCATTTGGACCATCGATTCGAGGACCTCCGAGGAATCCCCGGGAACAAATGTCACGAATAGGGCATATTTGCCGGTTCTGTCGCGAATTTGTTGGGCCACCTGTGCTAATTCAGCATAAGTGCTGGGAGGTTGGTCAATGCCCGCTTCCTTGAAGAGTTGGGTGTTATAAATAGAAATTCGGGTGGTCAGATACCACGGAATACCAAAGCTTGTGCCATTTAAGGTACTTGCTTTCCAGATATTGGGAAGATACTGCTGGCGAATCTCATTGGGGATCTGATCATCCAGAGTGAGCCATGCATTGCGACTGGCAAGAAGCGTGGCAAAATTAGGATTCAGGTTGACCACATCCGGGGCAGTTTTGGCGGAAACGGCGGCCAAAATCTTGCTTTCCATCGCGGACCAAGGCACATCAACCCAACGCACTTTGATGTCAGGATTTTCTGATTCAAATGTAGCGATTAAACTGTTGAAATAGTCCGTAAACTGGGGCTGGAGTTGCATGGTCCAAAATTCAACTTCCGAGGTCCCCGATGCGGGTTGTCCCGAATTGGAGCCAGTACCGGGAGTGCAGGCGATCGCCCAACTCAGCAACAAACCCGACAAGACAAAGAGTCCAAAGCGTTTCCAACGGTTGATTCTTACTCTCATAACCTAATTAACATTATGACCCAGAGGGTCGGGTGAGATAACGAGCATCAAGGGAATTTGACCCAGGCAAAGCCTGCTGATCGTAACGTAAATTGGTTAGATTATGAATACTGTATCCCCCTCGGGGACTGTTTTGCGAGACTCCCAGTTAGGGAGAGCCTGGGGCGGTTTGGTGTCTGGGCGGCCAGGGTAAGATTAGGGAGAAGCACTGCCTGCTGTCTACACTGGTTTTGATGACTTTCAACTCACCACCTTGAATTTAATATGGGACAAAACCGTGGTTAATTTCTTTAAAAAATTCCTGTCTAAAGGATCCAATGGAATTGGACTGGAAATTGCTCCAGAACGACTCAATATCGTGCAACTGCGTCAACAGGGTGCCTCCTATCAACTAGAAACTTATGCTACGGCGGAAGTCCCCGAAGGCGTTGTGCAAGAAGGGTTGATTGCGGACCCCCCGGAGATGGCTCAACTGATCCAAGAAACCCTCGCGGAACACAATTTAACAAATATCAAGCGTGTCGCTACGGCAGTACCGGCGCGGGAAGGGGTGATTCGGATTATTCCGGTTCCCAAAGAACTGAATGATTTGGAATTGCGGGAGTACATGAACCAAGAGGCGGGACTCTATTTGCCGTTTCCCCGAGAAGAGGCGGATGTGGACTTCCAAAAATTAGGGGAGTTCATGGATGAGGATGGCATCGAAAAGGTCCAGGTGCTGCTCGTGGCGACTCGCAAGGAAGTGACGGATACTTATATTAGTACCTTTCAAGAGGCCGGTTTAGGGATAGAAATTTTGGAAATTTCTAGTTTTGCCCTGTTGCGGACGATTCGAGAACAACTACTACAGTTACCGCCAGAAGAGGCGGTGGTGCTGACGGATATTCAGTTTGATAGTACCGAAATTGCGATCGTCGTGGATGGGATTCCCCAGTTTTCGCGAACCATCCCCATTGGGACCTATCAGGTGCAAACGGCCCTATCCCAAGCCATGAATTTACCCCCTTCTCGGAATACGGATATGTTGCAGGGGATGACGATTCCGGCTAACCCAACAGAAAGTACGGGGTCAGGTACAATGGGGGGAGGGAGTAGCCCGGGAACGCAGGCTATTATTAAAGTGTTTTCCGAGTTAGGGGACGAACTGCGGCGCTCAATTGATTTTTATATGAATCAGAGCGAAGGATTGGAGGTCGGACAGCTCCTGCTGGCAGGACCGGGCGCATCGATTGGAGGGTTGGATGACTTTTTCAATCAGCGATTAAGTTTATTAAGCATAGTAGTGGATCCAGTGGAGAATTTAGCCCTGGAAGTAGACGAAGAAAAAATGCCCCTAATGCAGCGCCCAGGATTGGGAGTTGTGCTGGGGTTAGCCATGCGGGAGGCCAAATGAAATGTATAGTCTAGAAATTAATTTTCTCAACGATCGCGCTGATTATAAGCCCCCAGTTGTGAAAAAAGCGCCCGGTGCCACTTCCAGGCAACAAACGACGATGTTGATTGGGGGAATGGCTGCCGGAATATCGGCGATCGCCGTGGTGATGGGGGGCTGGTTTGTGGTGAATAACCAAAATACCGAACTACAGGGACAGTTGGCTAACCTGGAAAGTCAATCCGGGAGTTTGGGTGCTCAAGTTCAAGAGGTTGAAGCTATCAATGCGGAAATTCAGCAGTTAGACACCCAAATTACATTTTTTGCCAATATTTTCAATACTTCAGTCAAGCCGATGTCAGCGCTGTTACAAGAACTGCGCGATCGCCTCCCGCCCGGGGTCCAAGTGGCTAATCTCAACCATACAATCGAACAAACGCCTCCAGAAGAAATTCAAGCCTCCTCACCCTGGACGAAAGTCAAACAAACGATTGCGATCCGGGGATATGCCAAAACCTTTGATGATGTCAATGATTTTGTGCTCACCCTGAAGCGATCGCCCTTCTTTAATGAGAGTCAAACCCAGTTAATCGATGCCACCCTGGTAGACAATCCGGTGGCGGTGGAATGCGACCCTAGTTTCCAGGGTCAACAAGTCACCTGTCCCCCGACGGACTTTCAACTGCCCAAAGTTGTCGAATATAACATTAATGCCACGGTGAGCAACGTTCTGGCTTCAGAAATTCTCGCTGATCTCCAGCGAACTCGGGCAGAAGGACTGACCACTCGCATCAATTCACTCGAACAACAGGGGGTAATTCAACGATGACCGTCAGCGAACAGTTTATGGCAATGGAGGCAGCCCGGGCTGAGGCGGCTCCACCGCCAGGAAGTTATAAAATTGGTAGCTTTGTCCTCACCCCACAAATTCAAGGGATTTTAATTGCCGTCCTTGGGTTGGGACTCGCCGGTTTTGCAGGCTTTAAGATGCTCTTACCGGCAATGGAAGAGCAGACGAACTTAAAGGCGCAAATTGCAGCAAAAGAAGCCGAAATCGCAACTCAACAATCAAAAATCCGCCAAAGAGATGAGGCTAGAGCGAATTTAGCCACAACCCAACAGCAAAAGGAAAATGTCTTAGCTTTATTTGCTCAAGGGGCGACCTTAGAAACCTTGCTGTTGGACATTAACCAAATTGTTCGGCAAAGTGGGGGAAATTTAGAATCCTTCAAGCCCGTCCCCGAACCCAGCCCCAACGACTGGATTTTTACTGACGCTCCCGCCGCAGCTGCAGGGGCAGCAGCTCCTCCCCCAGCTGATCCAGCCGCTGCTCCCGTCCCCGCTACGCCTTCCTTAACCCTGTCCCAAGCGGTGGAAGGGAAGACAATGGAGCTGGAAATGGCCGGAAGCTATCAGCAAACCCTAGATACCTTGCGACGGCTGGAACGGCTGCAACAAATGGTTGTATTTGGTGAATTTACCAGTACATTGGGTGAAGGCAGTCAGAGGATTTTTGTCGATCCAGATGGTAAAATTACCGAACAGTCACCAGCAAATCTCGAAACCAATTTTAATTTGATAGCGGTGATGCCGTTACCACCAGAGCAGCTAAAAAATTTAGCAGCCCCACCGCCACCACCGGCAGCGGCGCAAGGAGAACAGCCACCGGCTCAATAATGCTGAAAATCGCGATCGCAGTTACAGAAGTTTCAGAACATAAAGGTCACGGCAGGGGAAACCAGGGGAGGGCGATCGCAACCCATTTCCCTACAGCCGTGTCCCTTTACAAAAATTTAAAGTCAAAATCCGGATAGGGGAGTATGAATGAATCAAACCTATCCGTTTTTTGACAGTTAGGGATTGAAGGGCTATATAAGACTTTAATCGCAGTTTAATCAGAGTGGACTTTTTTTAAGGGAGGAGGGAACGGTGAAACAGCCTCATGCACTCGGGTGCTTATTCGGAGCTAGTGCGATCGTGGTTATGGCCAGCGCACCGGCAATGGCAGTCACGCAAATCACAGGAGTGAACGTCAATACCAGCGGTGGCGGAGTCCAGGTGATTTTGGATACCCAGGGGGGCGATCGGCCCCAAGTCTTTACCGTCAACCGAGGTACAGACGTTATTGCAGATATTATCAATACTCAACTCAGCCTACCCGGGGGGCAGAGTTTCCGTCAAAATAACCCAGCACCAGGGATTACCTCCATCGTCGTCACCCCCCTCGATGCCAATAGCGTCCGGGTGATCGTCAGCGGTAGCAGCAGCGCCCCAGAGGTCGCCATCAACCAAGCCGATGCTTCTGGAATTAATCTAGGCTTCAATACCGGAGGAGGCGTTGCCGCCTTACCTAACGTCAGTCCTTCCACCCCTCCTCCACCCCCAGGCATCAGTCAATCCCCTGGCATCCCATCGAGTCCAGACGTACTGGTGCCAAATCCACAAATCACCATTGAGGGTGGCCCTGCTCCCATTGCCAGACCGAACCAGGCATCCGCACCCCCCTTTCAACCGCGAGCGGTTGCCCCACCGTTAGGGGATATTGCCGTTGGCAACGTTGACTCTTCTGCCTCCATTATTACTTTAGGAACAACTGAAGTCATTCCCCGGCTTGTCCTACGGGATGCACCTGTGCGAGATGTATTGGCACTCTTAGCGCGATCGGCAGGTTTTAACCTAGCCTATAGTCCAGCCCCGCGTAGTGAAGGGGGTCAAGCGCAGAACGTAGAAGACGATGGCGGACCCAAAATTTCCCTAGATATTGAAAACGAGCCGATTGAAAATATCTTCAACTATATCCTCCGGCTAGGAGGACTTGAAGCCAACCGAGTCGCCGACACCATTTTTGTAGGAGTTCGACTGCCCGATTCGGCGCGCAACGTAGTTATTCGGACATTAAGGCTTAATCAAGTTAGAGCGCTAGATGCAGCTAACTTTCTGGTTGCACAAGGGGCAGAAAGACAAGAGATTGCAAGCCAAGTTCAGGTCCAGACATTTTCCCAGGGAGAGGGTCTACCTCCGCGTTTGATAGAAACAGTAGACAACGATTTTCAACGATTAGCCCCTGAACTCCCAGAGCAAGAAGGAATACTGGGGGCAAATAGATTGGGCGCTCCCTACCTGCTGAATGGGATATTGGTGACCATAGACGCGCGGATGAATTCCGTAACTCTAATTGGGGAACCTCGGAAAATTGAAATTGCTAGTGCCTTACTCAGTCAAATCGATCTTCGTCAGCGTCAAGTTGCAGTGAATGTCAAGATTATTGACGTCAACTTAGCTAATGTAGATAACTTTAGCAGTAGCTTTTCTTTCGGAATTAATGATAGTTTCTTTGTCAATGACGCAGGAGCGGCAGCAGTTAACTTTGGTGGAGTGAATCCCCCCAGCCGTACTACTCTGACCGCCAGTCCTTTGGTTCCTCCTGTTATTGCTAATCCCGCTGCTGCAGATGTCCAGTTCGATCGCAACCAACTCATTCAAGTTCCCCTCACAGGTTTAGGCGCAGGAGCACTCTTTCTGCGTCCCATTCCTGGAATTAGTAGTGATCCTCTGAGGGTAAACGTTTCAGAGTACGAGGTGTTTGAAGTCGATCCGACAACGGGGGTTATTACAGCCGGTGAGGCTACTTTTAGTCTGCCTACCTTGTTCCAATACCCCAAACGATTTTTGTCCCTACTCCAGGCACAAATTCAGAGTCGGAATGCGAAAATTTTGACCGATCCGACCCTGGTCATTCAACAGGGAGAAAGCGCTCAGGTTAACTTGACTCAGGATGTTCTTCAAAGTGTTACCGTTCAAACTCAAGATACGGTTGCCGGACCCCGAGAAACCAGAAGTCCTACATTGATCCCGGTGGGTTTAACACTGGCGATCGCCGTTGAAAATATTGATGATAATGGATTCATCACGGTGCAGCTCAATCCTGAAGTGAGCTCACCCGTGGGTCAAGAAACGACAGGTGACGGAGGATTTGTCACCCTGGTACAGCGCCGCAGCCTCTCTTCTGGACGGTTGCGCCTGCGGGATGGGCAGACTTTAATCATTTCCGGCATCATTCAGGACCAAGACCGAACCACGGTCAGCAAAGTCCCGATTTTAGGTGACTTACCCCTGATTGGTTCGTTGTTCAGAAGCACGAACCGGCAAAATGAACGGGCTGAGGTGATTGTCCTGGTGACTCCTCAGATTCTGGATGATTCGGATAATGCTGGCTTTGGTTATGGGTATTCCCCTGGGCAGGAGGTCCAACAAATGCTGAATCGAAATCAGTAATTTTTTGGGGTGAGGTCACCCTACTCCCTGGTTCTATTCCTTTAGATTTATTTTTTGGGGTGACTTCCCCAAGGAGAATCCAGAAATAATAAAACCTCCTGTTAAATAAAAAACAGGTGGTTTTATTATTTAAAGGAGTTTAAGCAATTCTAATGTAGCTACGATTGTGTAATTTTTTAGGACAACTCTTTGATGGATCCATTGGTGCAACCCTAGGGGACAATGAAAAAAAAATCCTCAAATCTATATAAATTAAAGGTTTCACCGATCCATATTGGGTTACCACCCTTTAGAATAATGCAGTGAAAAGTCGAATCAGTGGGAGTTTCAGCGATTTATTTCTGCTTTCTCCCTTAAACTATTGGGGGACCTCGTAAATTGCCCTGGCAATTGAGGTCCCTTAGATTCGCTCAAATTAACCTGTACGGAGTAACAAAATGAACAAAGGTGAACTCGTCGATGTTGTAGCTGAGAAGGCTAACGTCACTAAAAAACAAGCGGATGCGGTCCTGACTGCGGCCCTCGATGCCATTATCGAAGCGGTCTCCTCTGGGGATAAAGTCACCCTGGTGGGATTTGGCTCGTTTGAAGCTCGTGAGCGCAAAGCGCGTGAAGGTCGCAACCCCAAAACCGGCGACAAAATGGAAATTCCGGCAACCAAGGTTCCTGCCTTCTCTGCTGGTAAGTTCTTTAAAGAAAAAGTCGCTCCTAAATAAGGGAGTCACATCCCGATCGCCCTTTGAATCAGCCAAAGCATGGGGGGAATTTAGCCTGGGCAGCAACTCTGGCAGGCTGTCCCCCTTCCTCTATCCTGGATTTCTCCGCCAGCATTAGTCCGTTGGGGCCGCCCCCATCGGTCAATGCGGCGATTCTCAGCCACTTGGGCGAACTGCGAAACTACCCTGACCCCAGCTACTCTTCCTTGCGATCGCAGTTGGGTCAGGCTTGTAGTCTTCCTCCCGAGTGGATCCTGCCCGGTAATGGGGCGGCAGAGTTGTTAACCTGGGCAGGATACTCACTCTCGACCCTGCCGACTACGTTTCTGTTAACCCCCGCTTTTGGCGATTACCGTCGTTGTCTACAAACTTTTGGCGCAACGGTGGTGGATTGTCCCCTGTTGGGAGATGAGGAAGGGGAATTCCTGGGGGTGGATGAAGCTACGGCTAAAACCCCCTCGGGATTGGACTGCCTCGTTCCTAAATTGCAGCAGCAGAAAGCCCCAGGGGGTCTGTTGCTGAATAATCCGCACAATCCCACGGGTCAACTGTTTTCAAAAACCGAAATTCTGCCCTATCTGGAGCAGTTTGCTCTGGTGGTGGTGGATGAAGCCTTTATGGATTTTCTCCCCCCAGGGGACCAGGAAAGTTTGGTAACGGTGATTCAGGATTATCCCAATTTAGTGATTCTGCGATCGCTGACGAAGTTTTACTCCATGCCTGGACTCCGCCTGGGTTATGCGATCGCCCATCCCGATCGCCTGCAACGCTGGCAACAGTGGCGCGACCCTTGGCCGGTCAATATTCTAGCGGCAGCAGCAGGGGAAGCGGTGGTCCAGGATATAGCCTTTCAGGAACAAACTTGGGCCTGGTTGCCGCCTGCGCGATCGCAACTGTTTGAGGGGTTAGCCGGAATCCCCGGATTGCAGCCCCTGCCCTCAGCGGCGAATTTCTTACTGGTGCGATCGCATCATTCCTGTTCCCAACTGCAACGGGACCTACTCACCCGTCACCGCATCCTGATCCGGGACTGCCTGAGTTTTCCCGAACTCGGCGACGCCTATTTTCGGGTGGCGGTGCGTCTCCCGGAAGAAAACCAACGCCTGATTGCCGCCTTAGCCGATATTTTGTCTTAGATTGGGGAATCGAACACCGTGACCTTGGATTACGATTTAGTCGTTATTGGCGGCACTCGCCCAGGAATAGAAGCGGCGATCGCAGCCGCCAAACTGCAAGGGCGAGTGGCCCTAGTCCAACCGCCTCAACAGGCCGTCAATGCCCCGCCCTTCTATGAGGGGACAGGGACCTTACAAACAGCGGAGTTATTTGATTCCCCTTCGATTCTCTGGGGTGCGCCATTTCCCAAGGACCTCCCGGAACTGGCCCGCGCCCTAGAACAGTCAACCCAGGCCCTGGCATCCTTGGGGGAAGAACGGTCCCCGGCAGTTCTGGCTTCTCTCGGCATTGATGTGATTGCAGAGGCGGGAGAGTTTATTTCATTACCACAACTAGCGTTAAACGTCAAGACTAGACGCCTAAATTCTCGCCATTATTTATTATCCCCCAGTTTTCGGTCAGCGATTCCTGACATTCCGGGACTGGGAACCACAGGATACCTCACCCGGGAAACCTTCCATCACCTCACCGAAGGAACCCTCCCGAATACGATTGCAATTATTGGCAGCGACCCCAATGGCATTGAACTGGCACAAATCCTCGTCCGGTTGGGAATTGCCGTTACTCTGATTACTTCTGCACCCCAGATTTTGCCGAAAGAAGACCCAGAAGCGGCGCAATTGATTCAGGCACAACTCGAAGCAGACGGGATTCTTGTCTTGACCGATACCCCAGTGATGGCGGTTAAATTGAGTCAAGAAAAAAAGATTGTTCAGACTGAAAACCGGGCGATCGCCTGCGATGAAATTTTTATTGCCTGTGGTTTTCAATCCAATATTGACGGATTAAATTTAGAAAACGTAGGCGTGAAATTCTACCGGACTCCCCTAGGTCAAAGGGTGCAACTCAACGCTAAATTACAAACCACTAACCCGCGAATTTATGGCTGTGGTAACCTAGCAGGGGGCTATCCCCTCGTTAATGTAGCTCGACATGAAGCTGAAATCGCGGTTAAAAATGCCTTATTTTTATCGCGTCATCGGGTGAATTATTGGGGCATTCCCTGGGCCTTTCAGACTTATCCTGAAATTGCCCGAGTCGGACTGACTGAACCCCAGGCGAAAGCTCGATATGATGATGTGGTTGTTTTGAGGCAATATTTTAAAGGCATTGCCGGGGGTCGATTGCAGCAAGAAACAACGGGGTTTTGTAAAGTATTGGTCCGGAAAAACGGAGAGATTTTGGGTGCTCATATTTTGGGACCAGGCGCATCGGAACTGATTCACAGTTTTGCTTTAGGGATGCAAAACAACTTGAAGGTAGAGGCGATCGCTACTTTACCCCATATTTGGCCCAGTCTGTCGGAGATTAATCAACAAACGGCCCAACTCTGGCAGGAGGAACGGTTCAAGCAAAATACGTTCTGGCAAAACCTTCTTGACATCTGGTTTAATTGGCGGCGATAATTCCCTAAATTCACTTCACCTGGGTTCCCCTTCCCTGGGTAAGGGGAACTCAGGTGAAGGTTAGCTCATCGGGAGAGAATTTTAGAGAGTCCCCTGTACCGGCATGACTAATATTTTATCAACCCGATTTCCGTCCATATCCATGACTTCAAATCGAAATCCCGCCCATTCAAAATGGTCCGCTGCTATCGGAATCCGTCCCAAATGGGTGATGACGAAACCTCCCAAGGTGTGATAGTTTCCTTGTTGTTCTCCGGGTAACTCTTGCAAATTAAAAACTTCCCGGAATTTTTCAATAGAGACCATACCATCTAATAGCCAAGACCCATCCTCGCGCTGGACAATTTGCAAGTCATCTGGTTGATTCATGGAGGGCAAATCCCCAACGATCGCCTCTAAAATATCATTCAAGGTGACCAATCCCTGAAGCACCCCATATTCATCAACCGCCAAGGCAATATGAGTGCCGGTTTGTTTGAATAACTCTAAGATTTTGAGGGCTTTGGTATGTTCAGGAACGAACAAAGGCTGGCGCAAAGCAGCGGTGAGGTCAATGGGTTGGGAGAGCAAAGAACGCGCTAATAAATCATTAATCTGAATTACCCCCAACACATTATCTAACACATTTTGACAGACCGGAAAACGGGTGTGGGTACTGCTAATAATTTTCTGGCGGTTCTCTTCTATTGAGTCATCTAAATTCAGCCAAATTACATCGGGTCGAGGGGTCATTAATGAACTCACCCGCCGTTCATCTAAGCGAAACACGCGCTCAACCATCGCCTGTTCTTCTTGCTCAAATGTACCGGCTTCCGTGCCTTGTTCGAGTAAAATTTTAATTTCTTCTTCGATGACTTGAGGTTCGTTCGAGGGTTGAGTTCTCAACAGTCGCAACACCAAATCTGTAGAAGCACTCAACAAATGAACCACGGGTGCGCCAATTTTTCCTAACAATCGCATGGGAATTGCAATGCGGGTGGCAATTCGTTCGGGATTGTTTAAAGCAAGGCGTTTTGGGACCAGTTCTCCTAAAATTAGAGACAGGTAAGTAATGCTAACCACCACAATTAAGAGGGCAACGGCCCCTTTATAAGGCACCGTCACCGGAAGACGATCTAACTGAACTACCACGTTCTCGGCAATGGTGGCCCCGCCAAAGGCCCCAGCGAAGATCCCCACTAACGTGATCCCAATTTGTACTGTGGAGAGGAAGCGATTGGGGGAATTTGCCAATTCTAAGGCTACTCTGGCCTTAATGTCTCCCTGATTCGCCCATTGTTGCAGTCGGGCCTTCCTTGCCGAAACGAGGGCAATTTCAGACATGGCAAATATCCCGTTGATGAGAATCAGGAGTAAAATGATGAGAATTTCCAGGGTAAAAGAATTCATTGTGATGTGGAATTTGCCTCGGGTTTCGGCGAATATGGCGATCGCCCCTGATCAGGGAGGCGATCGCCACAGTGAACATCAGCATTTATTGCCAGATTTTATGTAAGTTAACATTTCTCGGCAATAGCAGAATCATCCCCACCCTAGAAATTGTGATCCTAAATTTCTCTGTCTGGGGTGACTGCACAGTTGGTCCCCTGGCTTCTAAAATAAATAGAGGAAAAAATCCGGGGATTTTTTTCAACCCAAGCTATCGCATTTGTGACAAGTCATGGCCTGTTCTTCCATCATCCGCACCTTGGGGCGATCGCCGTTAGCGACCGAACTCCTCACGAAACTCGATCGGCATCACCACATCGAACTCAACGGCATCTCCCGCTTCCCAAAAGGATTGGTCGTCTCAGCGATCGCTCAAAAACGGGACCAGAGTTTATTGGTTGTCACCGCCACCCTGGAAGAAGCAGGGCGATGGGCCGCCCAACTTGAAGCAATGGGGTGGCCTACGGTGCATTTTTACCCCACCTCCGAAGCATCTCCCTATGAACTCTTTGACCCGGAAGAAGAAACCACCTGGGGTCAAATGCAGGTCCTCGCCGATTTAGTCCGAGGAGAAAACAATCTCGCCATTGTCACCACAGAACGGGCCCTACAACCCCATTTACCCCCGGTAAATCAGTTCAAACCCTACTGCCTCACCCTCACTGCCAAAAGCGAGTGGAACTCCAAAACCCTGGATGAACAACTGGCCCGCATGGGATATGAGCGCGTGGCCCTGGTGGAAACCGAGGGCCAATGGAGTCGCCGAGGAGATATTGTGGATATTTTTCCCGTTTCTGCGGAACTTCCCGTCCGCTTAGACTGGTTTGGAGACGAACTGGAGAACATCCGGGAATTTGACCCCTCCACCCAACGTTCCCTGGATAAAATTCCGCAACTGGTCCTGACTCCCACCTCCTTCAGTCCCCTGATTCAGGCCCATCTCCCGGAGGCATTGAGAACCACAGGCACTCCTATCCCCGATGATTTAGGACTGGAAGACTCCGCCGAAATCCCCTCGGTGCAACGGTTCCTCGGGGTGGCCTTTGAGCATCCGGCCTCCTTGCTGGACTATCTGTCCCCGGATACCATTGTGGCGATCGATGAACCCGATCGCTGTAGTGCACATGGCGATCGCTGGGCGGAACAAGTAGAAGACCATTTCCGAACCCTCCCCTCAAAACCGATTCCCCTGTCTCGGGTGCACCGCAACTTTAGCGAATCCCTCGCCACTGCCGAATCCTTTGACCGCATTTCCCTCTCGGAACTGGTGATTCACCGCAAAACCGAGGGTCCTCATATTAGCTTTGACTTGGATAGTCGTCCGGTCCCCGTCTTACCTCACCAGTTTGCCAAACTGGCCGAACTGTTACGAGAAGAACGCGATCGCCGGTTTAATGTCTTTCTAATTTCCGCCCAACCGAGTCGATCGGTCTCTCTGTTGCAAGAACATGACTGTCCCGCCCAATTTATTCCCAATTCTCGGGACTATCGGGCGATCGAAAAACTGCAAGTCCAACATATTCCCGTTGCGCTGAAATATAGTGGACTCGCCGAACTCGAAGGGTTTATTTTGTCCGCTTTTAGAATCGTGATTATCACCGATCGCGAATTTTATGGACAACATACCCTCGCGACTCCTACCTACGTCCGCAAACGTCGGCGCGCCGCTTCTAAACAGGTAGACCCAAATAAACTGCGTCAAGGGGATTTTGTCGTCCATCGCCATCATGGTATCGGCCAATTTATCAAACTGGAAAAACTCCAAAACCGAGAATATTTAGTTGTTAAATATAGCGATGGACTGCTGAGAGTTCCTGTAGACCAACTGGAATCCCTCTCCCGCTTCCGGACGACTGGGGGGAAAAAGCCAGAACTGAATAAACTCACCAGCAAATCCTGGGAAAATACCCGCAACAAAGTCCGCAAAGCAGTGAAAAAACTGGCGGTGGATTTGCTGAATTTATATGCCAAGCGATCGGATCAACAAGGATTTGCCTATCCCCCGGATATGCCTTGGCAGCAAGAGTTAGAAGATTCCTTCTCCTATCAACCGACACCGGATCAGTTGAAGGCGACTCATGATGTCAAGCGGGATATGGAAAGTGAACGCCCGATGGATCGCTTAGTCTGCGGGGATGTGGGATTTGGGAAAACAGAAGTGGCAATCCGGGCCATTTTTAAAGCAATTACCGCAGGAAAACAGGTAGCATTATTGGCACCGACTACAATTTTAACCCAACAACATTATCACACCATTAAAGAACGATTTGCTCCCTATCCAATTCAAATTGGATTACTCAATCGCTTCCGCAGTCAAGCAGAACGCCAAGATATTCAAAATCGCCTTGCTACGGGGGAATTAGATTTAGTTGTGGGAACTCACTCGGTTCTGAGTAAATCGATTCAGTTCCGAGATTTGGGACTGTTAGTGGTGGATGAAGAACAACGGTTTGGGGTGAATCAGAAGGAAAAAATCAAGGCATTGAAAACTCAAGTGGATGTGCTGACGTTAACGGCAACGCCTATTCCTCGGACATTGTATATGTCTTTATCCGGTGTGAGAGAAATGAGCTTGATTGCCACCCCGCCGCCCTCGCGTCGCCCAATTCAGACCCATTTGGCCCCTTATGACTTAGAAACGGCGCGATCGGCCATTCGCCAAGAATTGGACCGAGGGGGACAAGTGTTTTATGTGGTGCCTCGGGTGGAAGGCATTGAGGAAGTGGGGGCCGCCTTGCAACAGATGGTTCCGAGTGCAAGAGTGGCGATCGCCCACGGTCAAATGAACCCCTCAGAATTGGAAGCAATTACGATTGCTTTTAGTTCCGGTGAAGCGGATATTTTAGTCTGTACCACGATTATCGAATCGGGGTTAGATATTCCTCGGGTGAATACGATTTTAATTGAAGATGCTCACCGCTTCGGATTGGCCCAATTGTATCAATTAAGAGGACGAGTGGGACGGTCTGGAATTCAAGCTCATGCTTGGTTATTTTATCCGAAAAGTGGCCGATTAACCGATGAAGCAAGGAAACGATTAAGGGCGATTAAAGAATTTGCTCAATTAGGGTCAGGATATCAACTCGCCATGCGAGATATGGAAATCCGAGGGGTCGGTAATTTGTTAGGGGCGGAACAGTCCGGTCAATTGGATGCGATCGGGTTTGACCTCTATATGGAAATGTTAGAGGAAGCAATTCGAGAGATTCGCGGCCAAGAAATTCCCACGGTAGAAGAGACACAAATCGATCTCACCTTAACCGCGTTTATTCCTGGGGATTACATCGTGGATTTGGACCAAAAGATGAGTGCTTATCGGTCAGTCGCCTTGGCAACCTCGGAGAAAGAACTGGCAGAAATCGAAGCAGATTGGCGCGATCGCTATGGACCGATTCCCAAACCCGTCAATCAACTCATGCAAGTCATGAAACTCAAACAAATCGCCAAACCTTTAGGATTCTCCCGAATCAAACCGGAAGGCACTCAAAACATTGTTTTAGAAACCCCAATGGAGGAACCCGCCTGGAACCTACTCGCCCAAAATCTGCCTGCCAATGTGCAAGAAAAGTTTGTTTACAGACCGGGTAAAGTCACTGTTCGCGGCATTGGCATCATGCGGGCCGAGTATCAATTAGAGACGCTGATTGATTGGTTAGGACGAATGCAAGGGGCGCTACCTGAAGGTCCGGCGGGTCCGTCGGGTCCGTCGGGTCCGTCGGGTCCGTCAGGGGTTAAAACCCCCGCCTAACAACTGAAGTCGGTTGAAACCGACTAAAAGAAAGTAGTATGGGTTCATGTTTTTAGTCGGTTTTTAACCGACTTGAGCTATTAGGCGGGGGTTAAAACCCCCGCCGGGTGTTGCGACTTAAGGTAGATATTTTTTTAAATTTCAGGATTTTTTTAGTCAAAGCACATAGACTGTATTATAATTGCCAGTTAACTCAATCGAAAACGAAAAAAAATGACCCTAGAAACCTATTCACATCCCGTCAACCAATTGCTCACTTTCGGGGATTGTTTTAAAATTAAGAATGATACCAATTATCTCAAAAAATTTGGGTTTACACCGGAACATATTCCGGAATTGATCCGCATGGCCGTTGATGAAGAATTAAACTGGGCGGATTCAGATAGTGTAGAAGTATGGGCCCCGGTCCATGCATGGCGATCGCTGGGTCAATTACGAGCACAGGAGGCGATCGACCCCTTGATTTCCCTATTTGATGAAATAGAGGATATTGATTGGACCAGTACCGAAATGCCCCCCGTTTTTAGACAAATTGGTCCGGCAGCGATTCCCAGTCTATCGGCGTATTTAGACAAGCCCGGGCTGGATGAATCTCACCTAGAAATCGCTGGGTCTTCCTTAACCGAGATCGGCACAGAATATCCCGAGGTTCGGGATGAATGTGTCAAAATTTTGACAAAAAGACTGGCAAAATTCGAGGAGAATAACCCGACTTTAAATGGGTATTTAGTATCAAATTTAATTGATTTAGATGCAGTAGAATCAGCCTCGCTGATTCAAACTGCTTTTGCTATGGATTGCGTGGATGAGATGGTTGTGGGCGACTGGGATGAGGTCCAGTTCCTACTGGGTTTGGGGCCCCGGAAAACCCGGGAAAACATCCGTCAAGCTGAGATAGAGCAAAGGATAATGGAATTTTTGAAAAATCGAGGCGATGCTCGTAATCAACCCGCTAAGGGGTTTTCCTCTTCTATTAAAAAGACCTCCAAGCAAAAGAGCAAGAAGAAAAAGGGTAAATAGGCTGAATGGGCGATCGTCAAGTCTGACTCACTCAATCGGGAGAGCCATTTAAGTTATCCTTTGACCCCAAATCCCCTATCATCCTGCGGGGTAAAAGTGGGGACAATGGCAAGCAAATCCCTGAGAATGTCAAGTTGCGATCGCTCTTCGATTGTTTCCAAAGTTTCTAACATGACACTCATCGAAATGGGGAAACCCGGAGTATCTGGCCGTATTTTTTACGGGAAAGCACCTAACCTGTATTATAATTGCCAGTTAACTCAATCGACCAGGAGAAAAACATGATAGTAGAAACCTATTCACATCCCGTTAACCAATTGCTCACCTTCGGGGATTGTAGAAAAATTAAAGAGAAGACCAATTATATTGAAAAATTTGGGTTTACACCGGAAGATATTCCGGAATTGATCCGCATGGCTGTTGATGAAGAATTAAACTGGGGGGATTCAGAGGGTCTGGAAATATGGGGACCGATTCATGCATGGCGAGCCCTGGGTGAATTACGAGCAGAGGAGGCGATCGACCCCTTGATTTCCATCTTTGATGAACTGGAAGATATCGATTGGACCAGTAGCGAAATGCCCATCGTTTTTGGCCAAATTGGTCCGGCAGCGATTCCCAGTCTAGCAGCCTATTTAGACAAGCAAGGGCCGAATATATATCACCTGTCAGTCGCCGCCTCTTGTTTACGGGGGATCGGCACAGAGCATCCAGATAGTCGATATGAATGTGTCAAAATCATTACGGGAAAACTGGCAAAGTTTCAGGAGAATGACGCAACCTTTAATGCGTTTTTACTTCTGGATTTAGTCAAGTTAAAGGCAGTAGAATCAGCGCCGGTGATTCAAAGTGCTTTTGCGGCGGATTGCATCGATTACTGGATTATGGGTGACTGGGATGAGGTCCAGTTCCAACTGGGTTTGGGACCCCGAAAAAACCCGGAAAACATCCGTAAAGCTAAGGTTCACAAAGAGATGATGGAATTGTTGAACAATCAAGGTGAGGCTCAACCCTCTAAGGGGTTTTCCTCTTCTATTAAAAAGACCTCCCAGAAAAAGAGCAAGAAAAAAAAGCGCAAATAGACTGAATGGGCGATCGCCAAGGTTGACTCACTCAATCGGGAGATCCATTTAAGTTATCCTTTGACCCCAAATCCCCTATCATCCTGCGGGGTAAAATTGGGGACAATGGCAAGCAAATCTCTGAGAATGTCAAGTTGCGATCGCTCTTCGATGGTTTCCAAAGTTTCTAACATGACACTCATCGAAACGGGGAAACCCGGGGTATCCGGATGCAGGGGTAAGATTACCGCCACCGCGTTCCCTGGGTTGATTTCTTTCCTCCAAATGATGGCTTTCTGAGGAATAAACTGTTGTTGCTGCCAACCGCGATCGCGCAGATAATCAGCAACTTGTAACGGTTGCAGGGTTTGCAGAATATCAATATCTTTAATCGTGACTTTCATCCCCTTTCTACTCCGGCAATCCGTTGCAGGATAGTGTCAAGAACATTAACGGTCAATATAAGGGGGAGTAAAATCATTGCCCAACCTGCCCCTGTCGTGAGTTTAATATCGACTCCCTGTCTCTTCCTCAATAATTTTGAGAATATCATTTTGAATCTGTCCGCGAGTCTTGCCTTCCCATCGTTCCTTTAACAGTTTAATTCCAGCTTCGGCATATTGAGTGAAGATTTCCACAGCTTCTCCACTGTCTTTTGGTTCGGGTTGCCCATTGCGTTGGCGAATGGCATTAATTCCAGCTTCAAGGGCAAGACGAACCTCATCATCAACAATTCCGATATAAATCAGATCTTGGCGACCCTGGGATGGAACGGGTGTAATCTCAGCATTTTTTTTGAGCGCGTAAGCGCCTGCAAAGACATAAGCATCGATTGCCCGACTAAATGTCTGGTTCTTTTTGAGGACATCCAGATAACCTTTAGCTTCTGGAGTAGGACGGATAGTTCTTTTTGGATCGAAATGTTTCATTCTTCTACCTCAACGGTGGAAGAATCTTCAGAATCACCCAGTCGCCTGATTTTAAAAATTTTGGCAACATGAGGCCGAATTTCTTGTAATAAAGCAGAAGGAAAATCTCTATCCGTTGCTAAAACTATGACTTGGGAGGGAAATTGGGTAAGATATTTAACCACATTTTGGTGATGTTCCGTATCAAAGTGACCAAATGGCGTATCCATAATTAAGGGCGCAGCAGTCCCCGATGCTAAATTTAATCCCGCAATAAACGCAAAAGCCAGTGCTTCTTTTTCCCCCGCACTTAAGGTTTCCGGGTCGATAATTTCACCGGCTGCATTTTCAATCCCCAGGGTATAGTCGGAACGAATTTTCACCCCTCTATACTCGGTGGATTTATTGGTAACCCGCAGATGAATTTCTGAAGTGTGCGCTTCTATCGTTTGTTTTCGCTCGCCAATCCGCCACTCAATCAGCTCACCGGCTGCCTGATAAAGGCCCCTGGCTAATTTTGCTTGCCGTGCTAAGGTTGCGGTTTCCTTATCTTGACCCGCCAATTTCTCTCTTTCTCGCCGAAGTTTATCCTCCTCTTTTTTGAAATTTTCCCTCTCGTTATTCAGTCGTTCTATTTTAGATTTTTTTAGTTCGGTACTCTGTTCAGATTGGCCTACTTTTTTCCAAATATCTTGGGCTTCTTCATCATTGATTCCTTTAGTTTCTCCTTTAAGTCGATATATGGATTGCTGGGTCTCTTCTAGTTCTTCTTCCAAGCCATCACGCTTTAATAAAACTTCCTGAAAATTAGGAGTTTTAAATTCCGAAAGATTCACTAATCGCTTGCTCAAATTATCTTGTTGAAGCGCCTCCTTCGTTAAACTACCTGTGCTTTCTTCTAAACGGTCCAGTTCTTTTCGCAGATATTCACGAGCGCTGTCATCTATGCAACGACCACAGACACATATTTCTTCTTTTAACAATTCTTGAAGTAGGGAAAGCGAACCCGAACGCCTTGCTGTGGTAAAAGAATTTCTTTGCATCCCGTCGGCAATTTCTACGACAAATTCTCGCATTAGTGGAATTGATGCTTGCCTTAATGCGGTTTCCAGGGCAGTTTCCGAGTGGTTTAAATTCTCTTTTAAACGAGCTTCTTCGCGTTCTAATTTTTTTAATTCCTCTAATTTCCCGCGAAGACCCTCAAGTTGACTCGCTCTTTCTTTTATATCGGAGAGGATATCAACTTCGTTCTTATAGTCTTGTTCTGCTATTTCTAGTTGTCGTAAAGTAGCTTCTATATTATCTTGAATAGTTTGTAAGCTATCAGTTATTTTTTTAAGACTCTCATTAGATGATGCAACTTTGGCGAGGTTTCTGTCAATAGCTTGCATGGCTTTCTCTGCATCCTCTCTGAGGTTTCTTAGCTCGGGAATACCGAGAATGCGCTCGATAGCATTGCGCGTTTCTTCTGTATGCATCCTCTTAGCATAGCGTTTTATTTCTACCCCATCAAAAAAGAAGAATTCTTTACATGACCTAGGTAAAATTTCTTCTATCCGTTCACGGGAGTCGGTAGTTTCTAGGCCATTTTTATAAACGGTGGGTTCATCAATTTGAACAACCGGGGTCGTTCCTTTAATTTTTCTTTTAGCTATTCGACTAATATCATAAGTATTACCATTGCGTTCAAGAATGAGATTTACTAATAGCTCAGTCTCAGGATTATTTTTAACCTCAATTCGATTAAATCGAGTGAGTAATTCAGTGGTAGGTAGAGCATCGCTCCCGTAGAGACACCACTGAATTGCTTCTAAAATAGATGTTTTTCCAAATCCATTTTGACCAAAAATAATCCAGATCGGCTTTTCGGAATTGCTAGTGAAGTCTATTACTTTATCTTGATAGCACCTCCAGTTTCTCATTCGCAGTCTTTTCAGATTAAAATCCATAACCATTATTATCCTCAGTAAATAACTCAGGTGAATCCGTATAGCGTTCAATCATTTCGACTAAAATAGGACTCATTTTGCGATTTTGCAAAATGATTTTTTCTTTCTCTTTCTCGATAGCCTCTTTGAGAAGACTCAGCGGGATTTCATATTTTTCAGCCAGTTCTTGAAGTTTTTCTTCCATTGTATCTCTATCTACCATAAATCTGAATAAGAAAGCCCATAAGGAGCCAATTCAGGAGCCAACTTTGTAATCACGGATGTCCGATTGCGGGCGGCATGGGCAAAATACTTGACTCGGTTAATTTCCGGGGCAATCAGTTCGGGTGGATAATCTCCGAGTGGGGGAACGACCAGAAAATCAACAACTTTGGCAATAGATTTTTCAGGAGCAATCCGCAGAATTCTCCCGCGACGCTGGATAAACTGACGTTCGGAGGAATCGTTCGCCAGGATAATGGCCAGGTTAGCTGCTGGGACATCTACCCCTTCATCTAAACATTTTACTGCAACTAAGGCATCCAGTTCGCCCCGAGCAAAGGCAGCCAGAATAGGTTGCCGATCGCCGTCAATAGAAGAGTATCTCGCCACGCGAAATCCCTGCTGGCCTAACTTTGCACTGATGCGGGTCGCTTGGTCGATATCAGCACAATAGATTATCCCTCGACGCGGTGGATGATCCCTGATCACTTGATTAAAACTAGAAAACTTCTCTTCCGCCGCTTTGACAATTTGGGCGCGTTGAATCATCAAGCGCTGTGCCTGTTTAAACGCTTCTTCTTGGGTCATCTGCGATCGCCCTTTTGCGAAACTGCGCCCTCCTCCCCGGGGGTCTTCGCCTTGATTTCTGCCTAATAGTCGTCCGATTTTTACCGTTAATTCTCTATATTCAAAATACTCATCAGCCGTTAACCGCGCCATATAAACATGATAATCATATTCCGAGAGTATCCCGGCTGCGATCGCTTCTTCTAACTTAAACTCATAAACAACACCTCCAAAATATTCCAGCAGTAAATTACTGCCTTCTTCATCGTAAGGACGAATGGGGGTCGCTGATAAACCCAG
Source organism: Laspinema palackyanum D2a (assembly GCA_025370845.1). GTDB lineage: Bacteria > Cyanobacteriota > Cyanobacteriia > Cyanobacteriales > Laspinemataceae > Laspinema. The sequence continues at coordinate 32,364 of JAMXFF010000018.1, forward strand.
ACGATACCGAAAATCTGATCTAAGAATACGTCGGTAAACCTCTGCACCCGTTCCATGCACTTCATCAGCAATCAATAACGAACGCAACGGCAAACCCCCCGCATCTGCAATCAAATTTTCTACCCTAGATTTGGAAAGTTCGCTATAACTGCCTACGATAATAATCGGCAATCTTTCCCGAGGAAACTGTCTATGATTCACCAAATGCAGTTTCCTGAATAGAGGTTCCATCCATTGTTCAGCTTTGCCTGTAACAGTTAAGGCGGGTCGAAATGTAGTCCGGGTCGAAAGTTCATCAACCCATTGCCTGACAATCTCGTTTGTGGGCGCTCCAATAACAATCAGATCGAGAGATTCCAGACTAGCGGCACAAGCTAAACCACTAATAGTTTTACCCGTTCCCGTTGCCATTGCTAAGATTCCACAGTGACCCGCAGATGTCCAAGCGTTTAAGGCATCGACTTGGCGCTGCTTCAATTCGACGTTGAGAAAGCGTGGGTCTGTAGCGTTTGTAACTAAAGACGCCCCCTTGATTGGTTGCACTGCTGTCATTCGAGAACGTCTCCAGGCATGAGTCAATCCCCAATCTAATATCCTGGAATTATAAGCTGTTTTGGCTTTACTGGTCATCAGAGAAAATACTGGAAGCGCAAGCAGGAGTAAGAGGAGTCTCCTGCTCTCTGACTACAAGGGTTGAAGGGGCGATCGCCTCTCCAATGATTGTTGCCAATTTCTTCCATCGTCGCCACCTCATGAATCCGGGAAACGCTATAGTGCGATCGCCAACTTCGACTCGCTCAAAGGGCCTAAGTCAGCGTTGGGGTGGGTTGATCGCTCCCCAAATACCCTCTTAGCGGTTCTAACAAAATCCCTAAAATTTTATCCACCTCTTTAATATAATACTCCACCGAATCAATAAACACCGTCTTTTCTTGCAGTTTTAAAAACTTCCAGGTTGTTCCACTGGTAACGATTCCATAAATGGTATTGATCTCATTTTCAGCACGTTGGTTGAACAATTGCGCTCCCACCATACTGGCGACGCATTGTCCTAATCCTCCAATAATATTTTCATTCTTTGCTTCAGCGATCGCAATGATAGGAGCGGTGATAAAATACTGTTCCGGTGAACCGCTGACCATAAAATCACAATAGCCTTGCAATCCTAATGATTCCTCCACGTTAAACTCATTTCCTGAAAACAAGCTCACTTGATAGTTGACTTGCCGTCTAACTTCAGCTAAAATTGGAGCAATCAGTAGTTCTGACCGCGCTTTTTCGGTATTAATCGCGGTGGCTAACGGAATATATTCCTGTAAAATTGTCTGTAAGATTTCTGAGGGTGACACGCCCTCTACCCTGGCAAATAAATTTTGTCCTTCATTCAAGGTTAAGTTGAAGGCAGTTTTGGCTTTGGACAATGTAAAATTACTGTAGGCCATTGGTTGAGATTCAGAATTTTGCCGAGGGTCATCAATCAGGGTAGGGTTGTGGGGTTTCATAAAACTTGAGTCAACCCGTCCAGATTGCATAAGATTTTCTAATGATAGCACCCTGGGGTCTATCCTGGCCTTAAAATCTCTTTTGTAACCGGGCGGGTGTCATCTATGAATCCTAAGCTAAAGCATCTCCTGATTGGTGAGTTTTCTCTCAAGCGGTTGGTTAAGTCGCTCCTGTTTGTTTATGTCTCCATTGGCATTTATGGCTACTTCTTTTCCGAACGGATGATATTCATCCCCCAACCCGCTTCTTATTCTCAACTGCCGGGGATGCTGACCTTGACTTCTGCAAATGAAAAGCAAATTGCAGCGGTTTATTTAGCGAATCCTCAAGCGGACTATACCATTCTCTATAGTCATGGCAATGCGGAAGATTTAGGGGATGTTTTGCCGGTTTTGACTCAATTCCAGAATATTGGGTTTTCAGTGTTGAGTTTTGATTACCAAGGGTATGGAATTTCTGAGGGAAATCCGACGGAACGGACGGCGGTTCAGGATATAGAGGCGGCCTATTTTTATCTCACGGAAACCCTGAAGATTCTGCCGGAGCGAATTATTGTTTATGGGCGATCGGTGGGTGGGGGACCGGCGCTGGAGTTAGCTGCTCGTTATCCCGTGGGTGGATTGGTGGTGGAAAGTTCATTTACTTCCATTTTTAGAACCGTGACGCGAATTCCAATTTATCCCGTGGATAAGTTTAATAATATTCGCAACATTCAACGGGTGAATAGTCCGGTGTTGGTGATTCATGGGACTGAGGATGAGGTGATTCCCTTTTGGCATGGGGAGGCATTGTTTGCGGCGGCACCGGAACCGAAGCAGTCGCTGTGGGTGGAGGGTGCTGGACATAATGATTTAATCTGGGTGGCAGGCGATCGCCATTCTGCGGCCCTCCTGGGGTTTGTGGAGTTGCTGGAGAGGAACGAACCGGCAGAGTGAACCGGAGTTAAGCTCTAGGGCCGAAAATCCGGTCCCGAGCAACCAAAACCTAGCTATTGGTAGAAGAGCGATCGACTGGTATGATTGTGCTGGCTAAGGGAAATAGCACACTCTTTGCGCGATCGCTCTTTTAGGCTGTCCCGAAACCGGGATAAACTAGGACGATTCAGTTTGAAAATTATTGATTCATCACAAAACGCTAAAGATGGAATGGCACGGCAGCGATGCTCAGAGTCTGGCAATTATTGACCGGGAAATCGGGGATCACATTTTCTCCCCGGCGGAGTATGAGATTGTGCGGCGGGTGATTTATGCCACCGCTGATTTTGAATATAAATCCCTGATTCGCTTTTCTGAACAAGCGCTCCAGGCGGGTGCGGCAGCGTTGGCGGCACGCTCAACGATTGTGGTGGATGTGCCGATGGTGCAAGTTGGCATTTCCCCCCATATCCAAAATACCTTTGCCAATCCGGTTTACTGTTCGATGGATGCGCTCACCCGTCCTCAAAAAGAGAAAACCCGTGCTGCCTGGGGCATTGAAACCCTCGCTAAACGCTATCCTGAAGGCATTTTCATCCTGGGTGAGGCCCAAACTTCCCTGACGACCCTGGTGGAGTTAATCGAAGCGGAGGAAATTCGTCCGGCTTTAGTGATTGGGACTCCTGCCGGGTTTGTCGGGGTGGATGCAGCAAAGGCGAGACTGAATGACTCGATGATTCAAAATATCCGGGTGGATGGACGCAAAGGAAGTGCGGTGGTTGCGGTTGCTATTTTAAATGGATTGGTAGACTTGGCATGGCAAGCGTATGGACAAGAAGGACGGGGAATGATTTGAGGATGAATTAGAGACTTGATAATCCTCAATCTCTACCTAAATTCTTCTCGGCGGACTTTTTTTCTGCGGGGTCGCGGTTGATTTAATGCTTCCATTTCTTGGCTGATTTCTACAAATAAATCGCGGCGTAAATAGGGATAATCACTAATCCAAAAATCAATCCGGGGGAGGTAAATATCGGAGACTTTGGCGATGCGTCCGAGGTCCGGACGGTTGGACATGACGACCATTTCGGCCATATCTCCCGGGGCGATCGCCTTATGTTCTTTCCGCAAAGGAACCAGCACCCGCGTACTAAACCCCGTTTCGTCACCGACTTCTAAATTCAGTCTGCGTTCGCGGTTTTCAACGATGACCAGTTCTCCCCGGGGACTGACGGTTTCTTTCGTCCCCACGACTTCTTCGGTGACAAAGACATCCCAAACTTCTCCCCGCCAAAATCCACTGTATTTATAACGCCGACATTGGTAATTTTCTCGGGAGGCGGAGGCGATCGGTCCCCATAACCAATAGAGACCGAAAATAATGCCAATAATTAATAAAAAAGGTCGCCAGTTGTCCGGAAGTGCATTGGCGGTGAGGGTGAGCAGTCCAATTCCCGCTACGGAGATGAGGACGCGCTTTAAAATTTTGTCGATTTTACCGCCATAATAAGCATATTGTGCGCCGGTGGCAATGCCGGGAATAAGTTGTTCAAAGGTTTCACGGGTTAAGGGAATTAGCATTGTTAATAGGATTCAGAATGGGTTAATTTATCAAAGATAAAGCTAAGAAAGTTTCCGAGAAAATTAGGGATTTTCCTCGTGAGCGGGCTGCTGCCGCGTCACGCGCTGAAGGAGGCTCTGCCTCAAGTCCCCAAGCCAGGGCTTAATCTGTCTATTGTACCTGTCACGGCTTCAACTCGTCACCAAAGGTACAGGCGGCAGAGCCGCTAAGAATGCGTGACGCGGCGGAAGCCACGTCACGAGGAACTCTTACAAGAGTTTTTCTAGGCCATAAACTAGGGTTTTGAGTTGGAGAATTTTGCGAATACAGAGCAAGACTCCGGGCATATAACAGGCCCGATCGCTGGTGTCATGGCGGAGGGTATAAACTTGACCTGGTGCACCAAAAATTACCTCTTGGTGAGCGATTAAACCCGGAAGACGGATACTATGAATGCGAATCCCTTCTCCCGCATCACTGCCTCGGGCCCCGGCAATTTTTTCCGTTTCTTTCACCTGGGGAGGATTAAAGGTTTTGCCCATTTCTGCTAACATTTGGGCGGTTTGAATGGCGGTGCCGCTGGGGGCGTCTGCTTTTTGGTTGTGGTGGAGTTCGATAATTTCTACATGGTCAAAATGTTGAGAGGCCGCGATCGCCGCTTGTTGTAACAAGACCATGCCAATAGAAAAGTTGGGAATAAGGGCACAACCAATGCTCGATTTTTCCGCAAAAGCAGCGAGTTCTTGAATCTGTTGCGGACTCATGCCGGTGGTGCCAATTACGGGGCGGATCCCGTAGGCGATCGCCGCCCGGGTATTTTCATAAACCGAATTGGGATGGGTAAAATCCACCATCACCGCTGATTGCTTTTCCTGCAGTGCCATCCCTAGAGTGCCTTCCAGGTCATTTAAAACCGGGATTTCTAACGGTCCACATCCGATGACTTCCCCAATATCTTGACCTAGATATTCAGGATTACGATCGACTGCCCCTACTAAAATCATATCAGGAGCCTCAGAAACCGCTTGAACGACTTCACGGCCCATTTTGCCCCCAGCGCCATTGACGACAACTGGAATCGGAAGTTGATTTGCCATACTTTAATAAAGTCCCCTGGAACTAGATGAGGGAATTTTACCCCGCTTCGGGGGAATCCCCATATCGATACTATAGTAAGGCTGAGTGGGAGTTGCCCGGTTGAGATTGCCGTCCGGATTGAACCTTGAGCCATTTTAATCCCGGGGGTGGGTGGATCTTAAGTTAAGGTGGGCCGTTGACAATCTAGGGCAGGAAAGGCAGGATCAAGAGGAGCGGAATTTAGACCGGAACAGACTCTACAACTGACTCAGAATGCGGCCAAACCGGATTGAGCCGATCGCTCCTTTTCCCTTGCTCCTCCATCCTTCTTTTAACCACTTTTTTAATTAATAACGGTGCTTGATAAATTTTCTCGCCAAGTCAACTCGTTGGCATCTGGGGTTTATGAACAGATTGCCAAAATCAAGCTCAATCGGGTGCATACCCCTGTCAGTTCCGTGACCCTTGCCATTGCCATTGCGATCGGACTCGTTCTCACCATTCGAGAAACCGGCGGGTTTCAACCCTTAGAACTGGTCAGCTATGATTGGATGATGCGAAATCGCTGGTATAATCCGGGACTCGATGACCGATTATTACTGGTAAAAATTACCGAAACCGATATCCAAACTCAACAAAAATGGCCGCTTTCCGATCGCATTGTCGCCCGAGTTTTGGACGAAATCGCCAAATTAGAACCGGCAGTGATAGGGTTGGATTTATATCGGGATGTCCCCCAGTCTCCGGGTCATCAAGACTTGCGTTTGCAACTTCAATCCCTGGATAATGTAATTGGCATTACCAAACTCTCTGATGCTCAAGAACCGGGAGTTCCCGCCCCACCTCATCTCCCCCCAGAGGCGGTAGGATTTAATGATATTGTCAATGATCCCGATGGCATTGCCCGCCGAAATTTACTCTTTGCCCAGGACCAAGAGGGAAATACTTTTTACTCCTTTGCCTTGCGAGTCGTCTTGAAGTATCTGAGCGATCGCGACATTGCGATCGACAATAGTCCCACCCATCCCCAGGGAATTGTCTTAGGAAAGGCCCACATCACGCAGTTAGAGTCTCATTCTGGAGGGTATCAAACCATTGATGCTGAGGGGTATCAAATTCTGCTCAACTATCGATCGCCGGGTTCAATTTCTCAAGAAGTGACCCTCAACCAAGTCTTAAATCGTGAAGTTGATCCCAGTTGGATCAAAGATAAAATTGTTTTAATTGGGACCACCGCATCCAGCGAAAAAGATTTATTTTTTACCCCCTACGGCATCAAAACGGAAACAGAAACCTTTAAAATGCCCGGGGTGAGATTACACGCCCAAATGGTGAGTCAACTCCTGAGTAGTGCCCTGGATGGTAAGCCAATTTTGTGGGTTTTACCCAACTGGATGGAAATTGTATGGATTATCAGTTGTGGTGTCATCGGAGGACTGGTCCCTTGGCAGATTCAACATCCCCTTAAACTTGGATTTAGGATTATCCTCGGGATTGGGGGAATTATCGTCATTGGATTTGGGCTGTTTCACTGGGGCGGATGGATTCCGATGGCTGCCCCGACGGTGGCCTTTACGATCGCCCTGAGTGGAGTTGTTGCCTCAAAATTACTTTATACCGCCTTTCATGATGACTTGACCGGACTGCCGAATCGCGCCTCATTCATGAATGAACTGGACCGCGCCTATCGGCGATCGCAACCCAAGACTCTGCCATTTTTCCTAACATTAGGAAAGTCCAATAAAACCGTTCTAAACACAAAATTTCCTGTTGTTTCTTTAGACTCTAAATTTACCCCCGTACCCCGGTTATTAGCGGTATTATTCCTAGATTTAGACCGATTTAAAATTATCAATGATGGACTCGGCCATGAGATGGGGGATCTGCTGCTAATTGCGATCGCCGAACGAATCCAGACCCTAATGCGCCAACCCAGGACCGATAGCATTGAGACAGTCACCCTCGCCCGAGTCGGAGGGGATGAATTTGCCATTCTCCTGGACAATCTCTATCATTCCGAAGATGCCATCCATATTGGCGAATCCCTCTACCACCAAATTGCTCGACCCTTTACCCTGAAAGGTCAACCCATCTATACCACCGCCAGCATTGGCATGGCCCTAGGTCGGGCCGATGACTCCCGCAATTTATTACGAGATGCTCACACCGCCATGTATCGCGCCAAAGCGTTGAGCAAAGCTCGCCCTCAAGTCTTTGAAAGCGCCATGCAAAACAACGCCGTGGCCCGATTTCAGCTAGAAACCGACCTCCGGCGCGCCATTAATGCCGGGGCGACCCCAGTCAATGGCAAGATTGAATCTGAGTTTTTGGTCTATTATCAGCCCTTGGTTGATTTAAAATCCGGTAAAATTATCGGATTTGAAGCCCTCGTGCGTTGGCAACATCCAGAACGGGGTTTAGTCTTTCCCGGTGAATTTATCCCCGTTGCCGAGGAAACGGGTTCAATCGTGCCATTAGGTGAATTAGTCCTGGTGATTGCCTGTTGGCAAATTTGCAAATGGCAACAAGAATTTCCCCAGTCTCCCCCCTTAATGGTAAGTGTAAATCTTTCGGGAAAACAGTTTGCTCAACCCAATTTAATTGAAGTCATCAAACGAACCTTAGACCAAACCCATCTTGATCCAGCTTGTTTGAAGTTAGAAATAACCGAAAGTGTGGTGATGGATGAGGTCGAGTTGGCGATCGAGATGCTGTCTCAAATGAAAGCCTTAAATTTGAAGTTAGGCATTGATGATTTTGGCACCGGATATTCCTCCTTGAGTTATTTGCACCGTTTTCCCACGGATACCTTGAAAGTCGATCGCTCCTTTGTCATGCGTATGGTGGAAGGGGACCAAAATTCAGCCATTGTTAAAACCATTATTGCCCTCGCCCATAATTTAAAAATGGATGTGATTGCTGAAGGGGTGGAAACAGCAGAACAATTAGCCCAATTGCGATCGCTCGGTTGTGAGTGTGGTCAAGGGTACTTTTTCGCGAAACCCTTACCCGCAGAACAAATTGAAGCCTTATTAAAGTCAGACCCCACCTGGTAATCCCACCCATTCCACAATTTCCCCAGTTCGTAGTAACGACTTCAGTCGTTCTCTTATCTCCGTTCGTAGTAACGACTTCAGTCGTTCTTCTCTTCTGTTCAACGTCACGACTTCAGTCGTACTCTTCGTTCAACGTCACGACTTCAGTCGTACTCTTCGTTCAACGTCACGACTTCAGTCGTTCTTCTCTTCTGTTCAACGTCACGACTTCAGTCGTTCTTCTCTTCTGTTCAACGTCACGACTTCAGTCGTTCTCTTCTTAAGTCCCCTACAAACTCGGAAACG
>JAMXFF010000018.1:40859-134776 GCA_025370845.1 Laspinema palackyanum D2a
ACTGAAGTCGTTACTACAAACTCGGAAACGACTGAAGTCGTTACTACAAACTCGGAAACGACTGAAGTCGTTACTACAAACTCGGAAACGACTGAAGTCGTTACTACGAACATCGGAAACGACTGAAGTCGTTACTACGAACATCGGAAACGACTGGGGGGGAGGACCCTGAACCCTAAGACCGATCGCAAAAGGTACAGACAAGGGGGGTTAAACAATGGCACAATGAGAAACGCTATAAACAGATAGAAATATAGGTAAAGTCGTGAGTCCGATTGCCCAAGCTATTCCAACTCAACCCGCGATCGCGCGGCGTGCTGTGTTTCCCTTTACTGCTATTGTGGGGCAGGAAGAAATGAAACTGGCATTGCTGCTAAATGTCATTGACCCCAAGATTGGCGGGGTGATGATTATGGGCGATCGCGGCACTGGCAAATCTACTACCATCCGCGCCTTAGCTGATCTGCTGCCAGAAATTGAAGTGGTGGCAGATGACCCCTTCAACAGTCATCCCTCGGATCCTGAACTGATGAGTGATGTGGTCCGCGATCGCGCCTCTCGGGGAGAAACTTTGCCCCTGATGCAGCGTAAGGTGCAAATGATTGACCTCCCTCTCGGTGCCACAGAGGACCGGGTTTGTGGGACGATTGATATTGAAAAAGCCCTCTCCGAAGGGGTCAAAGCCTTTGAACCGGGTTTGTTAGCCAAAGCCAATCGCGGTATCCTTTATGTGGATGAAGTCAACCTCCTCGACGATCACCTCGTGGATGTGTTGTTAGACTCCGCTGCTTCGGGATGGAATACCGTTGAACGGGAAGGGATTTCCATTCGTCACCCAGCGCGATTTGTGTTGGTGGGGTCCGGTAACCCGGAAGAAGGTGAACTGCGCCCTCAATTGCTCGATCGCTTCGGAATGCACGCCGAAATCCGCACGGTGAAAGAACCCGCTTTACGGGTGAAAATCGTGGAAGAACGCTCAGGATTTGACCAAAATCCTAAAACCTATTTGGAACAACACGAAACAGAACAACAAGCGTTACAGCAAAAGCTGATTGATGCTCAAAATCTGTTGCCTTCGGTGAATTTGGATTATGAAATGCGGGTCCAAATTTCCCAGGTTTGTTCTGAGTTGGATGTGGATGGGTTGCGGGGAGATATTGTCACCAACCGCGCTGCCAAGGCGATCGCTGCTTTAGAAGGTCGCACCGAAGTCACCCTAGATGATATTAGCCGGGTGATTACCCTCTGTCTGCGTCACCGCTTACGCAAAGACCCCTTAGAATCCATTGATAGTGGTTATAAGGTTCAAAAAGTCTTTAGCAGTGTCTTTGGCGTAGAAATGCCAACCGAAGGTTAAATCGGTGTAGTGGCGCTAGGGTGGAGTTCATCAAAAAAGCCCTCAAGCGCCTCTACATCCAACCGTTATGGAAAAGCGAATTTTAGGATTAGATCCCGGTTTAGCTACATTAGGATTTGGGGCGATCGCCGCTCAAACCGGAGGCACCGGCAGAAGTCGCAGCGAAACCGTTTCTCTGCTGGATTTTGGCATTATTCAAACCCCCGCCAAAACCGACCTCGGCCAGCGTTTATGTACAATTTATGAAGATATGCACGCCCTAATTGAGCAATTTAAACCTGACTTAGTAGCAGCGGAAAAATTGTTCTTTTATCGCATGGGAAACACTATTTTAGTGGCCCAAGCGCGAGGGGTAATTTTGCTCGTGGTGGCGCAACATCAATTACCCTTGGTTGAATATACTCCTGCACAAATTAAACAAGGCGTTACCGGGTATGGCAATGCGGATAAACATGATGTGCAACAAGCGGTAGCCAGAGAGTTAAATTTAGAGACCATTCCTAAACCCGATGATGCAGCCGATGCCTTAGCTGTCGCCTTAACCGCCTGGTTTCAAATGGAACATTAAGGGGAATTGGCCGATAAGGAAGGGAGATTTAGTATAATCACACCTAAACCCGAGATTCCGGGGCGATCGCCCGGATCTCAAGGCCGAAGTCTCAGAATGTGAGATGACAAATCACCAGAGAGGCGAGCATTCCCGTCACATCGGCTAACAGCGCAGCCGGTAAGGTGTGGCGGGTTCGGCTCACTCCTATACTACCAAAATAAACCGCCATCACATAAAAGGTGGTTTCTGTGGAACCTTGCATGGTTGAAACTAGGTAAGACAAGAATCCATCGGGGTCATTCTCCACAATTTCTGACATCACCCCAAATGCGCCACTGCCGGATAAAGGGCGAATTAGCGCCATCGGTAAGGCTTCCGGTGGCATGGCAATCAAGTTGGTGATGGGGGATAAAATTGCTGTCATTACATCCAATGCGCCACTGGTGCGAAACATCCCGATCGCCACAAAAATTGCCACCAGAAAGGGGATAATTCTCACAGCAATATCAAACCCTTCTTTCGCACCTTCGGTTAACACTTCATAGACTTTCACTCCACGAAAATAGCCAATCAGCAGGAAGCTACAAATCACTAAAGGTAACAATCCATTAGAAATTGCCTCAATGATTTGGGTAGTGGCCAATCCCGCAGTTCCTGTGATGGTTAAGCGATAGAGAATTGCGCCAAAAAATAGCACAATTAACCCGCCAAAGAATAAGCGTCCCACCAGTCCCGGGGGTTCTAAGGGTTCAATGGGTTGGGCATATTCTGCGGGTTCTAAAGGGGTATCCGCGTCCGATTCTGGGGCGTTTACCGGGGAATTTGGGGCAAAGTCTTGGTTACGATGGGCGAGGAATTTAGCGGCTAAAATGGCTACAGTGGTGGAGGCAACCGTGGCAACAATTGAGGGAATAATAATAGCACCAGGATTGCTGGCCCCAGCGGAAGCGCGCACGGCGATCGCCCCAATGGGTAAAATGGTGACTGAGGAGGTGTTAATGGCTAAAAATAAGCACATGGCATTGGTGGCAGTGCCTGGGTCCGGATTCAGCCGATTCAGTTCCTTCATCGCCTTGAGTCCAATGGGAGTGGCGGCATTGCCTAACCCCAAGGCATTGGCGGAGATATTTAAGATAATGGCAGACATCGCCGGATGATCCGGGGGAATATCGGGAAATAGTCGGATCATCAAGGGACGAATCCCTCGGGCGATCGCCTCCATGAGTCCCGCCACTTCCACCACCCGCAGAATTCCCAACCACAAGGCTAAAGCCCCAATTAACCCGATCGCCAAGGTAACCGCATTCGCTGCCGACTCAAATGCCGCTTCTGTCAGTTCCGGCAGAGTCCCACGCATTGCTGCTACAACGGTAGACCCTACCATCAGAAACAGCCAAATGCTATTCAGGGGAGATTCAGATTTTTTCACAGACTTTTCACAGGGAAAGTTTCCGAGTTATGGTAGCATTAGCGACCCAACGCGAGGAACCCATCTCTCTCCCGTCAATCCGCATGAGTTGACATCAAAACACTATTAGCTGAGTCCAGGGATGTGCCACACCAGGGACAACCAAAATCGAGCAGTTTATAATGAGAAATCTTCTGACAATTCGGACATTTTAAACCATAGGTCGGAAGCGGTTTGCGGGGAAGGCGACGGCGTAGGGGTTGACTGATAGAGGCTTCGCTATCATCATCCTCTGGTGGACAAAGGGTTACTCCCGAAGAAAATCGAAGGTCAATGGCAATGACTTTGAGTTTAATTTGTCCCAAACAAATCCGACTGCCTAGGCTTAACATGATCTCACCCTGGGCCAAAATTTGCCCATCCACTTTAGAAGGATTGCTGGGTCGAAGATTTCTCAAATAAAAATGACTTTTCTGGGGGTCATAAAAGATTTCAACGTGCAACCCAGAGACTGTCGGATGAAGCAAAACGATATCGCAGCGAGTGGGATCGCGACCGATCCGAACGGTCCCCGGATGTTTGCTAGGTTGCTTATCCCATAAGGTTTGAGTTCTGAACTCACCGGCTTCAATCCACTTTAGGGTTAGTTCATGCATAGCGATCGCAAGTTTCCATAGTAGCAGCACCTGTTTTCCGCCCCTGACTCGGGAGGATTTTTTTATTATCTAGCTTTTTTCGAGCCAGCGGCAAGTATAGAAGCACACCATTCCACGGATCCCTTCTCCTTTGTCCGTTTTCTGGAAAAGGTAGGAAGTTCACAGCGATTTCGAGTTTTGTACAGAAACGATTGAGTTTTGGCCCACATCAGGCCAAGAAACTCGGTTTCCCCTCCTCTGCACCGGCTGCCGATGCTTTGAGCTGTTTTCCGGTTGATCACTTCTCTTGAAACTGTACCTGGTTACCTCCCTCGATGGAGTAGGTTTAACGAATCTTCATACTTGCGATCGCCTTCGGTTCTGGTTTGAGCATCAGTGGTCTTTTCCTTCCTAGAGCATCGGTAGGGGACGAGAGATCAAGGACAAGAAACCGGGTTTTTGGCCCAAATTGGCTGCAAATTTCGCAGAAGTTTTGCAAAAAAACCCGGTTTCTAACCTTTCCTCGGTCACCCGGACCGATCGCCATCAAGTCGCACCCCTTGACCCATTTACCCGTCCCGATGAGCATGAAAAATTACCCTAATTTCCCTAGGGGACCGTCTCACTCAAATCCTCCCATAGGGTATTCATCTTGGCAAAAGCATCTTCTAAAGAAATTTTTCCACCTGTTGCCAAACTGCTGAGGATACTGACGCGATTACTAAATTTTTGCAAATTTTGATGAAAAATCAACTGTTCTGCGTCCCGATTTCCGTGAGAATGATTGGGGGAATCAATAAATTGGAAATGAGCTGTCATGGCAGAACCCTCCCATCGCTGTTAATAATCAGCGATCGCTTCTTGAATATTATGATTATCTCCTAGAAACTCCCACGGCACAGCGATCGCCTGAACCTTCTAGCTGCGATCGTCATCAAGTCTAACTGTGACCCAAATCTGGCCGGAGTGCGATCGCGATCGCACTCCGGAGGACCTCTGGACAAAACGGGGCGATCGCCTCCATGACTCCCTCGGGTTCCCCTGACCCCGCAACCATTCCCCACTGCCACAGTCCCGGGATAGGTCAAGTTTCATAACATTTTATAACATTTATAAGCCATTTCTTGAATTGCCGTTTACGATTTAAAGTGTGAATGAATCTGGAGCAAAGTTTGGGAGAGCCCTGTCCGATGGCCCATTCTTCCTCCCTTTAATCTCCAGAGTAGACCCCTCCGGACGCAACTTGTTAATATTTCACGTCAAATTTCATAACCGTTCGGAATCAAGTGTTGAATAGAAACCGATAGCTTCACCCTCATCAAGGTTAATTCCCATGAAAGCTAAAACCAGTTATTCTTACGACGGAAAGACCCTTTTTTGGATTACCGGGTCAGTCATTGGGGCAATATTTTTTTTAATCTTAGCCGCCAATTTAAAGCCCTTTGTGATTATCAACGCTGGGGAACGCGGCGTGGTCATGAAATTTGGAAAAGTCCAGGAAGGCATCCTGGATGAAGGGATTCACGGAATTATTCCCTTAGTCACTCGCGTGGAAACCCTCAGCGTTCGAGTCCAAAAAGATGAACTCAAAGCCGATGCTGCTTCTAAAGATTTACAGTATGTGACCATCAACGTTGCCCTCAATTGGCGCGTGGATGCCACTCAAGTGAATACCGTTTATCAGACCATTGGCGATGAAACTCAAATTGTAAATCTGATTATTTCTCCCGCCGTTTCTGAAGTTGTTAAAGCAGCTACGGCTAAAAACAATGCCGAAGAAATCATCACACGACGCCGGGAGTTAAAAGAAGAAATCGATAGCGATATTCGGCAACGACTGGCTAGTTATGGCGTTTTGGTTGATGATATTTCCTTGGTCAACATCGAATTTTCTCCCGAATTTGCCAAAGCCATTGAAGCCAAACAAATCGCGGAACAAGAAGCCCGACGAGCCACATTTATTGCTCAAAAAGCCGAACAAGAAGCCTTTGCTGATATTAATCGGGCCAAAGGTCAAGCTGAAGCCCAACGCTTGTTACGAGAAAACCTCACTCCATCAATTCTCCAAAAAGAAGCAATTGAAAAATGGAATGGACAGTTTCCGATGGTGATGGGGGGTAATGGAGCATTGCCTTTTATTAATATTACTCCGCCTGCTTCTACCGCCAATCCCTAACTCTAAAGGAGGCGGGAAAGGTAATCAATTCACCTAACAATATTGAGTCGGGTTTCACTTTCCCGCTCTCCAGTGTCAAAATAGAGGCGGAGTAGTTTCGAGACAGATAAACCCATGACTTCCAACGAGACCCTGCGATCGCGTCCCCTACCCCCCGGAACATTAGGCTTACCCCTGATTGGCGAAACCCTGAGCTTTTTTCGCGATCGCGACTTCCATAAGAAGCGCCGCGAAAAATATGGAACCGTTTACAAAACCCATCTGTTTGGACAACCCACAATCGTCCTAATTGGGTCCGAAGCGAATCGCTTTTTGTTCACCCATGACAATACCTATTTTACTGCCTCTTTTCCCCCAAGTACCCGCATCTTACTCGGTCCCAACTCCCTCACCATCCAAAGCGGCACCGAACATACCAGCAGACGGCGATTGATGGCACAGGCATTTTTTCCCCAGGCGATCGCCGGATACCTTCCCGGCATGGAACAACTCACCGATCGCTATCTGAAACAATGGGAAACCCTCCAAGAACTGACCTGGTATCCGGAACTCAGAACCTATATGTTTGACATTGCCAGTACCTTATTAATTGGCACTGAAACCGGATCCGAAACCATCTATCTCAGTCAAATTTTTCAAACCTGGGCTGAAGGATTATTTTCGATTCCCATCAATCTCCCTTGGACACCATTTGGAAAAGCCCTCCACTGCCGGAAATTGCTACTCGAAAAAATCGAAGAAATTGTCCATCGCCGCCAACAAGAAACCGCACCTAGAAACGATGCCCTAGGGTTACTTTTAGCTGCCAAAGATGAAGAGGGAAATGGATTAAGCTTAGATGAAATCAAAGACCAAGTATTGCTACTCCTTTTTGCCGGTCATGAAACCCAAACTTCTTCACTCTCATCCCTCTGTCTACTTCTAGCACAACATCCCCAAGTGATTACCAAATTGCGGGAAGAACAGGAAAAAGTCGGGTTTACGGGGTCTCTCAATATGGAGATGCTCAAAGAGATGACCTACTTAGAACAGGTGGTCAAAGAAGTCTTGCGATTAGTGCCACCCGTTGCCGGGGGATTTCGCCGCGTACTTGAATCTTGCGAGTTTAATAACTATCAAATTCCCGAAGGTTGGATGGTTTTGTATCAAATTAATCAACTGCACAAAGATAGTTCAATTTATTCTAATCCTCAAGAATTTGACCCCGATCGCTTTAGTTTAGACCGCGCAGAAGATAAGCCCAAACCCTTTACCTGGATACCCTTTGGAGGCGGTGCGAGAGAATGTGTAGGTAAGGCATTTGCCATGTTAGCCTTACGGGTTTTTACAGCCCATTTAGTCCACGGTTATGACTGGGAATTGTTGCCGGACCAAAATTTAGAATTCTCCATGATCCCAACCCCCTCTCCTCGGGATGGATTGCGGGTCAAGTTTAGCCGACGAGGATAGAAAGGGAGGGAGGCGATCGCGGGTTTGGGAAAAAAGCAACAATCCTAAAGTGTCCGACCGTCGCACAAGAAACCCCTCAAACAATAAAGCGGGGGTCGAAACCCCCGCTATCTAATTAATGCGGACGGGGAGACTCGAACTCCCACATCAAAGACACTAGAACCTAAATCTAGCGCGTCTACCAATTCCGCCACGTCCGCATAAGTTCATCTTAGCAGAGGTTGCTCTCTTGCACAAGCATTTTGTGCCAACCCCCAAAAATCTGGATTCCTCATCCCTTCATCCCCATGAGGGTGACTTCCCAGACGAGGCGGGGACTGGCGTAACTGAGGAGATACCTTCTAGCGCGATCGAGGAGATGGAGGGGGTTGGCGTTGAAGGTCCCGCGCTGTTGGGAGGATAACCAGTACGCCTGTTGCAGGTATTCAATCAGCCAGAGTTGGGACTCGGTGTCAAGACTGCGATCGATTTCTTTGGCAATTTCTAATGCTTGTTTGGTGGAGAGGGAGGGTTTCAGGGGTTTTTCCAGAAGTTCGGCAGGGATTTCCTGGAGTTTTTCCCAACAGGCGATCGCCGTTCCCGGAGACCCCTGCGCCATTGCCAATACTGCCGGATTCTCCAAAATCTGCGGGTATCCCACGGTTGCCAAAACTTCCCCCATCTGTGCATCGGTGAGGCGATAAAAGGGAATTCGCTGACACCGGGAAACTAAGGTGGGGAGGAGAGAATCAATTCCTGGTGCAATTAAAATAATACTCGCTCGTCCCGGTTCTTCCAAGGTTTTGAGCAATCCATTGGCAGCACTTTCTTTCATGGTTTGTGCCTCTTCGAGGACCACCACCTTGCGGAGGGCCTCTAAAGGATGGCGTCCCAAAAATTCTCCGATTTGACGGATTTGTTCCAGGCGAATTTGCGGGGGTGACTTGCGCTTAAACCCGGTTGCTGCCGCTTCTGTGGCGGTGAGCATTTTGCCTTTATCCAGATAAGTGGGTTCTATCCAAAGTAAATCTGGATGATTTTCCAGTTTGCGGGTGGAGGCAGGGGTTGCGCTAGGATTTCTGGCGGTGAGGAGGAGTTCCAGGAAATACCGCGCTGCCAAACTGCGACCCACACCGGGAGCACCGGCAAAGAGATAGGCGGGTGCAATGCGATCGCGATACACTGCCTGATTCAGCAGTTCGACAGCCTGGGGTTGTCCGATAAGTTTAGCAAAAACGGTCATAAATTTTAGTTTTTAAAATTTAGAGTGGAGAGTGCAAAGATAGTAAGAGATCTCCTAGGGTTCAACCTTCTATCATGTCAGCGATCGCCCAAACTTTATCCAGTATTCTTGGTTCCGACGGTGTTATTGAGTGGGATAGTCTGGATTCGCCTACTCAACAGCGTCTCCGTCGCGCTTTTCCGGAGTCTTCCCTGCCACATTGTATTGCCTATCCCTCAACTCAAGCTCAATTCGCTGAGGCGATCGCCGCTATTGCTGCCAGTCGCTGTGCCTTTGTCCCTGCTGGGTCCTTGAGTAAAATCGATTGGGGTGGGGTTCCCTCGGGGGTGCAAGTGATTCTGAGCACCGCACGTCTGAATCGCCTCATTGAACACGCTGTCAATGATTTAACGGTGACGATGGAAGCGGGGATGAGTTTAGCCTCGTTACAATCTATTCTCGCAGATGCGGGGCAGTTTTTGGCTTTAGATCCAGCTTATGGCGATCGCGCTACTTTGGGTGGAATTGTTGCCACCGGGGATACTGGCAGTTGGCGACAACGGTATGGGGGAGTGCGCGATCAACTGTTGGGGGTTTCCTTCGTGCGATCGGATGGGGAGTTGGCGAAGGCAGGGGGTCGCGTTGTCAAGAATGTGGCGGGATATGACTTGATGAAATTATTCACCGGGTCTTACGGCACATTGGGGATGATTTGTCAAGTCACATTTCGAGTTTATCCGCAACCGGAGGCATCGGGTACGGTGATGTTGTCCGGGGATACGGGTGCGATCGCCTCTGCGAGTCAAACTTTACTGGGTTCGGCCCTCACGCCGACAGCAGCGGATTTGCTGTCCCCGGGATTGGTGAAGCAATTGGGGAGAGCAGAAGAGATGGGACTGCTGGTGCGCTTCCAAAGTGTAGCCGAAAGTGTGCAAGAACAATCGGCGCGGTTGATGGCGGTGGGGGAAGCGTTAGGATTAAAGGGGAGTTGTCATACCGATAAGGACGAGGCGGATTTATGGCAAGGATTGAGAGAACGAATGCAACCCGATGGCACAGAAGAGGCGATCGGCTGCAAAATAGGAGTACGTCCTACAGAAGCGGTGGCAGCTTTATCCAAATTTGCGGCACTTTCTGATGGCAGTGGGTTGGGTCAAATTCATCTTAGTAGTGGGTTGGGTTGGTTGCGGTTTCCAGAGGGGACGGTTACGGAGTCGGTTTTATCGATGCGGCAATTCTGTCAATCTTCTGGGGGATTTTTGAGTGTGATGGTTGCACCGATTTCCGTTAAAAATCAGGTCGATGTTTGGGGGTATCAGGGAAATGCTTTTGAGGTGATGAGAAAGATTAAGCAGCAGTTTGATTCCGGTAATATTTTAAGTCCTAATCGATTTATTGGGGGAATTTAATTATTATTTAGCTGTCAGTCCCCCGTTTGTAGTAACGACTTTAGTCGTTTCCGGGTTAGTCGTAAGTTGGGGTTAAAATGAGACTTTGTTTGTAGTAACGACTTTAGTCGTTTCCGGGTTAGTCGTAAGTTGGGGTTAAAATGAGACTTTTGAATTGATGAAGAGGGAAAGAGAACGACTGAAGTCGTTACTACGAACTAAGAGAACGACTGAAGTCGTTACTACGAACTAAGAGAACGACTGAAGTCGTTACTACGAACTAAGATAACGACTGAAGTCGTTACTACGAACTTGGACAAGAGAACGACTGAAGTCGTTACTACGAACTTTGGAGAATCTATTGAGTTGATGAATATGAAACCTGTGGAATCTACTATTGCGGCTAAATCTAGTAACTTTTTGGGTCAAAATCCCCATTTGAATGAGTTAAGCGAGTCGGAAGGGTTGCCTGGATTTGATGCTCAACATCCACCGGATCCGAAACTGATTGATACTTGTGTTCATTGTGGATTTTGTTTGTCTACTTGTCCGAGTTATCGGGTGATTGGCAAGGAAATGGATTCGCCGCGAGGACGGATTTATTTAATGGATGCGATCGCCACTGGGGAAGCACCTCTGGCAGAGGGAACGGTAGAGCATTTTGATACTTGTTTGGGATGTTTAGCTTGTGTCAGCACTTGTCCCTCGGGGGTGCAATATGATAAATTGCTGGCGGCGACTCGTCCTCAAGTTGAGCGGAATTATGAACGGTCCCTAGGCGATCGCATAATTCGCAGTCTCATTTTTAATTTATTCCCCTATCCCAACCGTCTGCGTCCTTTATTGGTTCCGCTTTATGTTTACCAAAAGTTAGGAATTCCCAAATTAGTGCGTCAGACGGGATTATTAAAGAAACTCTCCCCACGATTGGCGGCAATGGAGTCAATTTTACCCAATATTACCGGGGAGTTCTTCAAGGGGAACTATCCCGATGTGATTCCGGCACAAGGGGAGAAACGGTATCGAGTGGGGATGTTACTCGGTTGTGTACAGCGGTTATTTTTTAATCCGGTGAATGAGGCAACGGTGCGGGTTTTAACCGCCAATGGCTGTGAGGTGGTGATTCCGAAAGGACAAGGCTGTTGTGCTGCCTTGCCTGCACACCAAGGACAAGAAGAACAGGCACAGGCGATCGCCCGTCAGATGATTGATAGCTTTGAAGGCACTGAGGTTGATTTTATCATAATTAATGCGGCAGGATGTGGTCATACGCTCAAAGAATATGGTCACATTCTCCAGGATGACCCGAATTATCGCGACAAAGCACAAGCCTTTGCAAATCAGGTGAAAGATATCCAAGAATTCTTGGCAATGGTGGGATTAACGGCTAAACTTTCACCTTTAACGGAAGGGAAATTAACCGTGGTGTATCAGGATGCTTGTCATCTCTTACATGGTCAAAAAATTAGTCAGCAACCGCGCCAGATTCTCAAACAAATTCCGGGGGTGGAACTGAAAGAACCGCTTGATGCGGCGTTATGTTGTGGCAGTGCGGGGGTTTATAATATGCTACAGCCGGAGGTATCCGAAGAGTTGGGTCAGCAAAAAGTGGAGAACTTGCTGAATACAGGTGCGGAGTTAATTGCCTCTCCTAATCCGGGTTGTGCGTTGCAAATTCAAAAGCATTTGCAGTTAGCGGGAAAAGATATCCCGCTGATGCACCCGATGGAATTATTAGATTTATCAATTCGGGGGGTGCGGTTGAAATAGGGGTGGGGGTGCGTCAGAATTTGGATCTCCTGATGGTAGGAATGAGTGAGATTCTGACGCACCTTTGACGGCTAAAAAACCAGCACACTGATTAAGAGTAGACACATTTTCGATGGGGTTGGGGAAATCGGGTTAAGTCAAGTCTTGGATCAGTCTTTCCAACTCGTTGCGGAGTTGGCGGGTATTGGGGTTGGCGGGTTCGATTTCCAGGGACTTATCAAAGGCGAGGAGGGCTTGTTGGAGCAGGGGAACGGCTTGGTTGGGATTGGGTTTTTCTGCCGCAAACCGGATGAGGGACCCGCCAAACTTCAGCCAGCCACTGGCTTCGGTTCTGTCTCCCCAGTTGCCATCGCCGGTGAGGGCACGGCGACAAGAGTCTACGGCGTCTTGATAGCGATCGAGTTCCAGAAGGGCCATGCAGCGATGGGTTAATGCCAGGGAATAGTCAGGTTTGAGGGTAATGGCTCGATCGCAAGCGGCGATCGCCTCGCTGAAGCGCTGTTGCTCAACGAGATTGCTACATTCGTTTCCCCAAGCGTTATAGGTGTTTTCTGGGGCTTGGGCGATTTCAGCCGTGGCATTCACCGCTACCTCAAAGTCCAGTTTTGAATCAGCGGCAGTGGCTGCTAAGACTGGCATTTTCAGACAGAGGCAGGCTGCTACCGTGAGGAGTCCAGATCCAATAAGAGTCGGTTTCATTGTTACGATTTGTGAACGGAGGAGTTTACTTTGACTATGAAACCATACCTGTTACCTAAAATGTCAAGTTTAATGATAAGATTTTAGCCGATTTTTCTCTGATTAGACAAAGTTATAGGCAGCGGTGAGGATCACTTATATAGCGCCTCTAAATCATGGTGACCCTCAAAGTTAAGGAGTGGGAGCATCTTGCTCCCTTTTATTGAGAGGCGCACTCTTAAAATGGCCCAATTTTGGCAAGGTCATCCAGTCAGTAGGGGCTAAACCGGAATGGCCTCGACTCAGGATCGGGTGGCATTTCCCCCGATCCTGGACCCTGAACGGAAAAAATAACGACTGTATCAGTCGCTATTGCGTTGAGTGAGATAAAAAAGTTTCGCTCGCCCAGTAAACCGAAGCGGACCTCAGTGGCGATCGCGCTGTCAAAAAATCAGGTGAGGAATCAGCAAGATTCGCCTGGGAATAGCTTACGCACTCACTTTTAGCCATCCGCGACGGACCGCATAAAACAAGCGATGAACGAGCAACGCATCTTCCCGACTCAGAGCGTTATTGAGTAACGCAACCTGAAGGCGATGCTGTTCGATCGCGGTTAGTTTCCCGGAAAACCAGGCTTGGGCGAACAGATCAGTGAGGTTATCTTCCAGATTCAGAGTAGGTGCTGGCATAAGTTCGGATTCAACTCGACTGCGGTTCTAGTTTGCAGCACCGGGTGCAAGTGAGCGGTGATTTGAGTATTACTTCCCCCGTGGATTAATCACCGTCACTTGTGATTCAAATCGCAGCACATTGCGATCGCCTGTAGAGGCGGGGTGGATTCTCAAAATCTGCGTAAGTCCTTATCCAGTGTTGTTTTTAGTCGGATTTATCTGACATCTTGCACCAGGCAACACCCGGCGGGGGATAAATCAAGCGCCTAACAGCTCAAGTCGGTTGAAACCGACTGAAAGTCTTATGCGATGGTGTTTTTAGTCGGTTTTTAACCGACTTTAGCTATGAGGCCGCCAATCGATTTATCCCCCGCCGGTGTTGAGAATGGTGCAAGATCTCAGATTTATCCGACTTGAGCTGTTAGGCCGCCAATCGTTTGAACCCCCGCCGGTCCTCCTTGCTCACTCTGGCAGCATTTCCAAACAGAGTTGACGGAAATGATCCCCGCGTTGCTCAAAATTTTGATATTGATCAAAACTGGCACAAGCGGGAGACAACAGGACCACCTGTGCCTCCAGTTCTTCCGCTAATTCGGCCCCCCGAATTACCGCCCGTTCCATGCCATAGACAATTTCATAGCGCTCATTCCCCACTTGTTCTAAGCGTTTGGCAAAGGCATCGGCAGCATCGCCAATCAGCAGCACTTGGGCAACTTTCGCCTCAATGGTTTGCAACCAACCCGTATCATCCCCTTCTTTCGCTTCACCGCCAGCAATTAGAATCACCGGCGCAGCAACGGAGGCTAATCCCACTTGTGCCGCATCGTAGTTGGTGGCTTTACTATCATTAATAAAGTCAATTCCATGCCAAGTGCGAATCAGTTCCAAACGGTGAGCAACACCGGGGAAGTTGGCAACAGCATCGGCGATCGCCGCTTTATCAATTCCCGCCAATCGCGCCACACCCACGGCCATTAACAGATTCGTCAGGTTATGTTCCCCGGGCATTTTTAATGCATCAACTGGGACGATCGCCTCGCCCATTGCCACCGCCCAACCGTCTTCAATATAGACGCCTTTATCAGGATTTCCTAATAACTCACTTTTGCCTTTAATGCTCGTCCAGCAGGCATTCGGCCAGCGATCGCTTAAACTTTTTCTTAAGTAAGGGTCATCCCCATTTAAAACTTTTTGCTCAGAGCGTTCCAACAGAGACGCCTTAATATTAAAATAATTTTCTAACGTACCATGACGGCTCAAATGATCCGGCGTAAAGGTCGTCCAAACCCCAATTTGCGGCGCTACAGTTTCTGATGCCTCCACTTGATAGCTACTAATTTCCGCAATCACCCAATCGGGATACTGGGGGGTTGCCGGGTCCGAGTCAAATCCTTTTAATGCCAACTCCGTCGCTGCATATCCGATATTGCCACAAGCCGGTGCATTCAATCCGGCAGCTTGAAAAATTGCGGCAATTAAAGCGGTAGTCGTCGTTTTCCCATTGGTTCCCGTAATCCCCACCCAGGGACAAGCGTTGAGATTGCGCCAAGCTAATTCCATTTCCCCCAGGGTGGTAATTCCCATTTGCCGCGCCTTCACCAAGGCGGGAAGATCCCAGGGAACTCCAGGACTGACGACCACCCAATCTAAAGACTTCTCCGGTTCAAAGGACTGATTTAGATGTACATTGATGCCATCAGCAGCCAACAGTTGTTGTTGTTGTCGCAAGGAGTCATTGTCTGAGCGATCGCTCAAGGTGACATCCCATCCTTGCTTTTTTAATAACCGCGCTGCGGCAACCCCTGACCGTCCTAGTCCAATGATATGAGCCTTTGGCATACTTTTATGGATCGCATTTTTTCAAAGTCTAACCTTCATCTTACCGTTTGTTGCTCCGTCTAACGGGGGTTTTCTCTGCAAAAAGATTTCAGGCAATAACCAGCAGGGGTTTTAACCCCCAGCTCAGAGTGGCAACAACCGGCGGGGGTTAAAACCCCCGCCTAACAGCTAAAGTCGTCTAAAGACGACTGAAAACACCACTGTATCAGACTTGCAGTCGGTTAAAAACCGACTCGCAGCTCTTAGGCGGGGGATAATCAAGTCTTATCCCTTGGTGTTTTTAGTCGGTTTTCAACCGACTTGATTCTGTTAGGCGGGGGATTTATCCCCCGCCGGTTGTTGCTATTGGGGCTTGACAATCGGACCGAAATCCGCTAAAACCCGAGCGTGATTTCGCAGTAAACCAATGGAGTTGAGGCGGTTGCGCCGGATTTCTGGATCCGGATCCATCACCAGTACGCTGTCCTCCCCATCAAAAAACTGACTGACGATTGGGGTAATTTCTGCTAAAGCATCCACCAACTGCTGATAGTTGCGCTGCGATCGCGCCGCTTGAGTCGTCGGCATTAACCGGATCAAAGCATCATAAAACCCTTGTTCTGAGGACTTTTGGAACAATTCCGGTTTCAGCACTTGACTCGGATCTAAAACCGTCGTCTCCAAATCCCCCTGTTTCGCCAATCTTGCAGACCGATTCACGGTTTCATAGATAGTATCTAATCTGCCATTATTACGAATGGATTGGAGAAATAAAGCCCGATCGCGAACATCCAACACATCCTCTAAAGCGCGTTGGCTATATTCCTGGTCCTCTTCCCCCAGAACCGCATTCACCAAGTCATAATCAATCCCCCGTTCCTCTTGCAACAACGTCCGAATTCGTTGTAAGAAAAACTCCTGTAATTGCCCCAGCAACTCCGGGGAGGTTTTCGGATGGGTTGCCGTAAATTCAGCCGCAATCCTCTTGAGTAATTCCCCTAAGTTTAAGGGTAAATTCGCCGTCCAAGTTAGATTAATCACCGCATTGGCAGCCCGTCGCAAAGCAAAGGGGTCCGATGAACCTGTGGGAATCATCCCCAAGCCAAAAATACTGACTAAGGTATCTAATTTGTCCGCTAATCCCACCACTTGACCCACGGGAGTTTCCGGTAATTTATCTCCGGCATTCCGGGGTAAATAATGTTCATAAATAGCAGTAGCGACGGCTTCCGATTCCCCACAGGCCCGGGCATATTTTTCGCCCATGACTCCTTGGAGTTCCGGGAATTCATAGACCATTTGCGTGACTAAATCGGCTTTGCAAAGTAAGGTGGCCCGAGCAATTTCTTCTTTTTGTTCGCCTTGAATGGGCAATTGGTCCGTAATCAATGCGGCCACTTGACAGAGGCGATCGACCTTCTGGCGCATTGAGCCTAAAGCTTCCTGGAATGTGACTTCTTCTAATTTAGGCAGGTACGCTTCTAGGGGTTTGGCCCGGTCGGTTTCATAGAAAAATTGACCATCGGCTAATCGGGCGCGAATGACTCGTTCATTTCCGAGCCCAATTAGGTCTGATTTGGCCGGATCACCATTAGAAATGGTGATAAAATAAGGGAGAAGTTCGGGAGTTTTCCCGGAGGTTTCTGCGGATTTTAAAACAGGGAAATACCGCTGATGGCTGACCATGACTGTGGTAATGACTTCGGCGGGTAAAATGAGAAATTCTTCATCAAATTTACCTAAAACTGCGGTCGGCCATTCCACTAAGTTGGTGACTTCTTGGAGTAAATCTGGGGAAATTTCGGCAGTTCCACCGACTTTTGCTGCTGTTGCTTTGACTTGCTCTTGAATGATGGATTGACGGCGGTCCGGATCTACGGAAACAAAGGCCTTTTCTAGGGATTTGACGTAATCTGAGGCGGTGGCAATTTCTACGGGTTGGGGATGTAAGACGCGATGACCCGAGGAAATGCGATCGCTGGTGAGACTTTCGGACCCGTTGTCCAGTTGAATGGGCAAAATATCCTGGTCAAATAATGCCACCAACCAACGCAAGGGGCGAGAAAACCGCATTTCGCCATTCCCCCAGCGCATGAGGCGTTTGCCTTCGAGTTTGCTAATCCATTGCGGGATCAGTTCCTGGAGAATGTCCGTGGTGAGACGTCCGGTGATGGTTTTCCGCAGGAAGACAAAATCCCCTTTATCCGTGGGGCGAATTTCTAAGGCATCGAGTTCGACGCCTTGTTTTTTGGCAAATCCTTCCGCAGCTTTGGTGGGTTTGCCGTCTTTATAGGCAGCGGAGGCGGGAGGGCCTTTAATTTCTTCCTCGCGATCGCCTTGTTGAACCGGCAACCCTTCTATCACCACCGCTAATCGGCGAGGCGTGCCATATACATGAACTCCGTCATTTGTCAAGAAATTTTCAGCCAAGGAGTCGGGAATGCGCGATCGCCACTGGGTAATCGCGCTATCGAGAAATCCTGCGGGTAATTCTTCTGTACCGACTTCTAATAGAAAGGTAGCCATATCGGATCGTACTCTAAAGGACTAGAGGGTGATTGTGCTTTCCAACTGAAGCCAACAGCCAACCCCATTGAACAACTCTTTCCAGAATACGCCAAGAAAGTCCCGGGATTCTACCCGCCTCTCCCACTTTACTCCGGATCCCCTTCAAAGGGGTTATGGAGTGAAATCCGTAGAAAGGCTGTTTTTTTCTACCCCACTTCCCGGATTGAAAATGTTATTGTAGAACAGATTGTCCCAACCGTAGCGATTTTTAAACCCAATCAGCGATCAATCAGAGATGCTCAAAGCGGGAAGTTTTTAAAATCCCAGGAATCAGCAGGGTTTTTCTAAAAGCGAATCCGGTTAAATTAGAAAAGACAAACGGTTCTATGGCGGTTCATTTGAAAGATTTTGGACAAGTTAAAAACGCCCTGATGGGAATCCGGACCTACCTTCCAGTTGGGCTAACTCTACTCGTTGGTTCGTCACTGTCTGCGATCGCTGCCACGGGAGTTTATGAATGGGAACGAAGATCCGCACAGGACAACTTAGTGCAACGCCGGGAAACCGTGAGCGTCACCTTACAAAGCGATATAGAGGAATATCTTCAAGTAACCCGATCGCTGGGTGCATTTTATGATATTTCCGGCCAGGTGAGCGAGGAAAATTTTCAGCGCTTTTCCCAATCCTTTTTTGAGAATTATCCAGGAATTTTTGGGATGGCATGGCTACAAAAAGTGCCCCGGTCACAACGGAGGGCTTTTGAGCAACGGATGCAAGCTCAAGGGAAAGAAAATTTCCAAATTCGCGAGCGCACCGTCGATGGCAAGTTAATCCCTGCGGGCGATCGCCTAGAATATTTTCCCATTCTCTATGGACAACCCGCCACTCGCTATACAGAAACGCTGTTGGGACTGGATCCCAGTTATGAGCCCCGGGTGAGGGCGGCGATCGCCCGGGGAAAAAACGAGGGCAAGATCTCGCTCACGGAACGATTTCTATTAGCCGATGGCAAGACTTATGGGGTGGCAATGTTTCGCCCGGTGTACCAGGGAGGCGATCGCCCCGCCGGAATCGGCGATCGCCGCAACAGCTTTATGGGAATGACTTACACCGTCTATAGTCTCTCCAATTTGTTGCAAAGGTCCCTCGGCGGATTAACCCTGAATCACCTAGATTTTTACTTACTCGATCAAGCAGCGGATCCAGATCATCAAGTCCTCATCTTTTATGACTCTAGCACTCAACAATTTATTGCGGATAACCGTCTGAAACCCCCGGGTCCCCTGTCTCCTCAGTCTTTGTGCTACAACAATCCCCGCCTCTGTACCCAGACCCTTCAGGTTGCCAATCGCCAATGGACCCTTTTACTCCGTCCCACCTCAACCTTTCAGGGAGTGATGGAGAACACCATCGGGACCCTGACGATCGGCTTGTTACTCACCGGACTCATCGCCATTTATTTGGGATTATCCATCCGCCGGACCACCGATTTAGAAGCGGCGATGCAGAAGTTGCAAACCACCCAAGGTCAACTGATTCAAGCCGAAAAAATGTCTTCCATTGGTCAATTAGTCGCCGGGGTGGCCCATGAAATTAATAACCCCGTGAGTTTTATCTACGGCAATGTTAATCATGCGGATGAATATGTAAAAGACTTACTTTTATTGCTGGCGCTCTATCAACAACATTATCCCAACCCCGTAGTGGAAATTCAAGAAGAAGCCGAAGCAATGGATGTAGATTTTTTGATAGAAGATTTACCGAAAACCATTAAATCCATGATGGTCGGGGCGGAACGGATTCAAAATATCGTCTTGAGCTTGCGAAATTTTTCCCGTACCGATGAAGCAGAAATCAAGGCCGTAGATATTCATCAAGGTCTGAATAGTACCTTGATGATTTTGCAACATCGACTCAAAGCCACCGCCGGACATCAGGCGATTCAGGTGGTTAAAAAATACTCAGAGTTACCTTTGGTGGAGTGCTATCCAGGGCAACTGAATCAGGTGTTTATGAATCTGTTGGCCAATGCGATTGATGCCTTAGAAGACACCCTAGCTCAAACCCCTTCAAAAGACTATATCCCTACCCTCACCCTCTGTACGGAAGTCTTGCAAAAAAGTCCAACGGAAACCCCCATTGATGGGGGGGATGCGGTGAACCCCGAATTCATTGTGATTTGGATTGAGGATAATGCTTCGGGGATTCCTCCGGAGATTATCCCCAATATTTTCAACCCATTTTTTACCACTAAGCCTATCGGAAAAGGAACCGGATTAGGGCTTTCGATTAGCTACCAAATTATTGTGGAAAAACATTTAGGAAAGTTAAACTGTTTTTCAAAACTGGGAAAAGGAACAGAATTCCGGATTCAACTTCCGGTGAGTCAGACGGGTCAAACCAAGTCATCCTAACCCGTCGCCATCGCCCGGTTGTCAACAGATATCCAGGGATTAGGGATTGCGCGATCGCTCTAACAGTCGTTCAGCATTCATCGCCCGTTCTGTATTTCCCTCCAAAGTATAAAGGTCTCGGGCATATTCCAACACGCGTTGAGCCTCAGTGAAATTCCCCTGACGCAGAAACACTAACCCCGCCCCATAATAGGCATTCGCATAATTGGTATTCCCTTCCGCCGCCCGCCGAAATGAGTCTAAAGCCCCATTCAAATCCCCTTGATTATAAGCAATAAACCCCAAATGATAGTGAGCCGGAGCATGATTAGAAGTAATGCTGATTGCCCGGTTAAACGCTGATTTAGCCGCCTCCAGTTTCCCTTGTTCGAGATAAACCAGTCCGAGATGATAGGGGGGTTCTGGAGTCGTTGGACTATACTGCATCGCCTGCTGAAACGAAGCCGCAGCAGCATCCCATAACTGCTGTTGCTCCAGGACCAAACCCAGATTATAATGAGCTAATCCCATTTGGGGGTCCAAGGCGATCGCCCGTTGTAAATAATCCCGGGCGCGATCGAGATTATTCCCTTCAATCAGGGCCGCCCCTAAATTGGCAAAGGCCAGGGTAAACCGAGGATCCGCTTGAGTCGCTTGGTAGAACGAATCCGCCGCCCCTTGTAAATCTCCCGATTGCCGCAGAGCCAAGCCCAGATTATAATGAGCCACAGCCAGGGTCGGGTCCAGTTGAGCCGCTTGACGAAACGCCGCGATCGCCTCAGAGACCTGACCCGCTTGAATCGACCCCAGTCCCCGGTTTACCCAATCCAGGGCCGCCTGGGAACGTCCCTGGGCGACGGCGCCCATCCCTAGCACACCCTCCCCCGGCATCCACAGCAACGGCATCATCAAAATCCCCAGCGTCACGCCCACGATTCCTGCCCTTATGTTCCGTTGTAATTGCATCGCCCCTCCTGGAAATGAGTCGAGGTGGTTTAACCTCGTTTTACCCTAACATCCCTGCCTCTGACTACAGTCCGCCAGAATTTTAGAGCCAACACTTACCCGCCACGATAATTTTCAAGGGATAACACTGCTTTAAAATTCAAAAAAAAAGGATTAAGCTTAGAAAAATAAGTCCCTCAATCAGTAATTCTTTGGTTCAAAAATACGGTAATCTAAAATACATCAAGACCCATCCGAGAAGTGCTGATGCTGATCACCTTGTTTCCCATAGAGTCAGGATAAGGATTTTACTTTAAATAGGCTATCCCCTTGGCCCTCTTAAAAATTTTTTAATCTTTAGTAACTAACTCACAGGAGTGAATCATGACCGAAAACGTTGTCTCCGACGTGCGAAACGTCGCTATTGTAGGCCCGTATCTGAGTGGAAAAACCACCTTACTCGAAAGCCTGTTGTTTGTAACCGGTGCAATTAGTAGGAAAGGAAACGTCAAAGAAGGGACAACCGTTGGCGATAGTTCTGCCGAAGCGCGCGATCGCCAAATGAGTGTAGAGATATCCGCCGCCTCCACCGAATACAAAAATGTCCGCTTCACCTTCGTAGACTGCCCGGGTTCCATAGAATTTATCCAAGAAACCTACAACGCCCTCAAAGGAACCGGCGCCGCCGTTGTCGTCTGCGAACCGGAAGTCAGCCGGGTACTCACCTTAGCCCCCTTATTTAAGTTCTTAGATGACTGGGAAATCCCCCATATCGTCTTTGTCAACAAAATGGACCGCGCCAAAGATAGCTTTATGGACGTCCTCCACGCCCTCAAAGCCGTCTCCACCCGGCCCTTAGTCCCCCATCAATATCCCATCCTCAAAGGCTCTGACCCCGTGGGATTTATTGATCTAGTCACGGAACAAGCCTATCACTATCATGGTGGCAGTGACCCCGACCCCGTACCCATCCCCGAGGAGCTCAAACAACAAGAACATGAGGCTCGTCAGGAGATGTTAGAAGAGTTGGCTAACTTTGACGATCGCCTCCTCGAAGAACTCCTCGAAGAGATTGAACCCTCCCAAGATGAAATCGTCGCCGACCTCAAAATGGAATTAGGGGCCGATTTAATCGTTCCCGTCTTTATGGGCGTAGCGGATTCAGATTATGGCGTCAGACCCTTGCTCGATGCCCTGATTCGGGAAGCGCCGGAACCCACCACCACCGCCGATCGCCGGGGAATTCCCCTGCATTCTGGTGAACCCTTAGCCCAAGTGATTAAAACTTACTACACCCCACAAGGAGGCAAAATGTCCCTCGTGCGGGTGTGGAAAGGGGAAATCACCGATAACATGAGCCTCAACGGCGTTCGCATTGGCGGAATGTATCGGATGAAGGGACAGCAAACTGAAACCATTCAGAAGGCAGTCGAGGGAGATATTGTCGCCCTCTCGCGTATGGAAGGGATTCAAACCGGAGATACCCTCACCACCGGGGAAGGCAAGCTCAAATCGGAATTACCCAAAGCGGAACAACTGCCTCCGGTTTTTGCCCTGGCGATCGCCCCAGAACGGCGCAGCGACGAAGTGAAAATCAGCGCCGCCTTAACCAAACTCTTGGAAGAGGACCCCGCCCTCGCCTGGGAACAAAATCCCGATACCCACGAAATTATCCTCTGGGGTCAAGGGGAAATTCATATCAAGGTCACCTTGGATCGTCTGCGGCGCAAGTACAACCTGCCGATGATTACCCAAGTCCCCCATGTGCCCTACAAGGAAACCATTCGCAAAGCAGCGCCCCGGGTTCATGGGCGCTACAAGCACCAAAGTGGGGGTCATGGCCAATTTGGCGATGTTTACCTGGAAATCAAACCCATGCCTCGGGGGGAAGGGTATCACTTCAACGATAAAATCGTCGGCGGTGTTGTCCCCAAACAGTATATTCCGGGGGTAGAAATGGGGGTGCGCGAGTTCCTGAATCAGGGACCTTTGGGATTCCCCGTGGTGGATATTGCGGTTACCCTCACCGATGGGTCCTATCACTCCGTGGATAGTTCAGAACAGTCCTTTAAACAGGCGGCACGTTTGGCAATGCAAGAGGGGTTGGCCCAATGTGAACCAACCTTGCTTGAACCGATCGCCTCGGTAGAGATCTGTGCACCGACAGACTTTACCTCGAATATGATGCAACTGATCAGCGGACGACGGGGCCAAATTTTAGGCTATGAACCCCTAGAAAACTGGAAATCATGGGATAAGGTCTTGGCCTATTTACCCCAGGCTGAAATGCAGGATTTGATTGTGGAGTTGCGATCGCTGACGATGGGAGTTGGGTTTTTCCGATGGAAGTACGATCACCTTCAGGAAGTCCCAGATAAACTCACCGATCGCCTCTTAGCTGCTGCCGCTAATGGCAATGGAAATTCTAAATAATCGGTGAATTTCAAACAGGCAAAAGGTTCGAGTTTTTCCTCAACCTTTTGCCTGTTTTTTTGTCTTTCAGGTCCTGTTACTACAATGGGAGGCGCTGAAAATCACGGCTCTTTCTTATTCTCAACTGCTCATCCATCATTTTCACCCCCAGTTGTTTGACGAGGCTTCCAGGGCAACAACTCCCCTTATCACTTTGGGAAAAGCGTGATAAAATTAGAATTGTCAAGACAGTAAATCCGGTTTTTTGATATCGGGAGTTAGTTCGTTCAAATTTGGGGAAAACTTCTACTAATTTCTTAAGGTTCAGGCAGTTTATAGCAGTTTTCTCGCCCAGATTGCGCTTAACAAAACTTAAACTACCCTGATGGAGGAGAAGGTCAGGGTTACGGAGTGAATGGCGGCACCTGATTTTTCTTAAAATTGCTATTTGGGGGTAAAAATCAAATACCGGATGAAGTTTTGAATTGAAATTAACCCGCCCGCTTTGAAAATAGCACGTGAGGAGTTTCCATGTTGTTTAATTTAAAGTTAAAAGCCAGAATTCTCTTAGGTTATTCCATCCCTTTAATATTTTCCATTAGTTCCGCTGCCTTAGTTTTTGTCAGTAGCCAGAAAGTTCAGCAAGAAGTCACCAATTTAGAAGAGGGGGCGGCTATAGTCCGGGAATCTGACCGTCTGGCTTTAAGGTTAATGTCCCTCCAACGCGCGGCAAGAGGTTACGTTATCGACCGGGAAGAATTTATTCCCGAGGCAGTTGAGACCGACCTCACCCGCTTAGAAAATTCGGTAAACTATTTAAAAAGTCATGTAGAAGAACCCGGACAAAAAGAAAGATTAGAGCGAATTTTAACCCTGAGTGAAAGAACGATTGCCTTTAATAAAAATCTGATTAGTTTAGTCCAACAAAACCGAGTACCCGACGCGATAAAAGCCTATGCCACTCCGGAACGAGAACAATTGAATCGGGAACTAGAAACGCTCCTGGGGGAGTTCAACCAACGGGAAGATGATTTGCAGAAGGAAAAAAGCGATCGCACCAATGATGTCCTCAACTTATTGAGCGTCTTGGTGTTAGTGAGTACCGCAATCACAGCGATCGTAGCCTGGGCATTGGGATGGGCGATCGCCAGCCGGATTACTGACACCCTCAGCGACACCACCAACACCATCGCCTCTTCCTCCACGGAAATCGCCGCGATGACCGAACAACAAGAGCGCGTTGCCAACCAACAAGCCAGTGCAGTCCATGAAACCTGCACCACAATGGAACAACTGGGCCTCTCCTCTCAGGAGTCCTCCGAACGTGCCGAAGCCACCACGGTTCAAGTCGAACAAATTGCCAATCAAATTTTACATTTGAGTGAGCAAGTCAACCAAATCGACAAAATTGCCGGATTAGTCAGCGATATCGCCAATCAAACCAATATGTTAGCACTCAATGCTGCCGTGGAAGCAGTCCGGGCCGGAGAGCAAGGTAAAGGCTTTGGCGTCGTCGCTTCGGAAATTCGGAAACTGGCCGATCGCAGCAAACAATCTGCCGAGAAAATTAGCGATCTAGTAACCGATATTGAACGGGCGACCAATTCAGCGGTGATGATCACCAAAGACGGAACTCGCAGCGTAGAAAGCGTGGTTTCTGCGGTCAATCACATCGCCGTCAACGCGCAACAAATCTCCTTGAGTGCCAAACAACAAGCCCTGGCGATCCAACAAACCCTGGATGCCATGAATAGTCTGACTCAAAGCGCCCAAGAAACCGCCAGCGGGATTGCCCAAACCAAAATCAGCATTCAACAACTCAATCAAATCGCCCTCAAGTTACAACGGGAAATTTAGGCGGGAGAATCCCTCAATTCTATTGCCACAATGAGTTACACTCGCTATATCACCAACCCCGGATCCGTAAGTCCGGTCGAGATCTCCGTGTCCTGAATGGGGAGGGGCTTTTCCGTCGGGGAAAGCCCCCGACTCTCCCCTGGATGCGAAAGTCCTAAGTTAAGATAATCGGCAAGCGGGAACAACAATATAGCCGATGGGACAGTCAATCATCAGAATCCATAGATTCTGAGTTTACGCACCTCCTTCTGGGAAATCTCATCATAATTGAGGTAAGCCACTCAGGGCTGCAATAAACCCGGTTTAAATCGGTGGGTTGAGGTCAAAATTAAGGAGTCATCATCTGATTATGTTGGACAGCTTAAAACTGAGGGGACGAATTCTTGCCTGCATTATTATCCCATTGTTAGTGTCCGGTGTACTGGCTACCCTAATTGTTTCAACAGTTAAAAAAGCCGAGGAACTCGATGAACAGATTGGGCTTTCTTCAGAGGTCATTGATCATTTGGCCGAAGCCACCCTGCAAGCGATTCGCATGGAACGCTCAACCCGAGGATATTTGGTGAGTGCCACCGATCGCCATCGCCAAGGATTTGAAACAGGTAGCGAGTCCTATAGCCGGTTGATTAATAGCTTGGAGCCCAAAATTGCTCAACTGGAGGACCCGGTACAACGGCAGCGATTTCAGGAGTACACTCAGTTGGGAAATCAACTGCGACAAGCTGATCTGCAAATGCTCCAACTGGCACAAACGGGTCAAAGGGAGGCAGCGGTGGCCTTATTTTCCACGGACCAAAGTAGCAATATCGTCCGGGAGATCGAGTCGATTTATAATGCCTTTGTTGAACAAGAACGAGAGACTTTGGCGGCTAGAAAAGTACAAGCGCAAGAAGCGTTACATTTGTCCCTCGCCGTTGCCGGGTGGGGAAGTGCGATCGTGGGTTTGCTGACGATCGCCATTGGTGCGAAACTCGCCTCTAGCATCCGCGATCGCATCGAACGTGCCATTCATGAAGTGGCAACCTCATCGACGGAATTTGCCGCTACCTTCAGTCACCAGGAAACTTCCACGAACGCTCAAGCGATTTCCGTCAACCAAACGACGAGCTCAATGGAAGAGTTGAATGCATCCTCCAAAGCCACTGCGGAACAAGCCGAATCCGCTGCGGCTAACGCGATTCTGGTCTTAAATTTAGTGGATTCCTCCACCCATCATGAACTGCCGGTGCATCTGTCCTACGGTTTGGGTTCCCACCACTCCACCCTCCTCTCCCGCAATCGCCAGATTGGACAGCAAAATACCAGTTTAAAAGAAACCGTTCATCAGATTGCCAACCGCATCGAACAACTCACCCAGCAACTGTCCCAAATTGATGGAATTGCCAGTAACGTTAGCAATATCGCCAATCAAACCAATATGTTAGCCCTCAATGCTTCAGTTGAAGCTGTTCGGGCCGGTGAAGCGGGGAAAGGATTTGGCGTAGTTGCCACAGAAATTCGCAAACTGGCGGACCACAGTGGCCGATGTGCCGATCGCATTAATTCTCTGGTGAAAGAAATTCAATCGGCCACTTCCCTAACCGTTCAGGTTACAGAACAAGGGACAAAAACCGTAGAAGTCGTGGTGGAAGCGATTGATGAAATTGTTAATAATACCCAGCAAATTTCATTAACCGCCCAACAGCAGGCGATCGCCATTCAGCAGGTTTTTGAAGCCATGAATGCCCTAAATAGAATTGCCTCAGAAACTGTTAATAGTATTTCTCAGGCAAAAATGGGCACTGAAAAACTCAATCAAGCCGCCCTCGACCTCAAAGAAATGGTCTGAGTATTCTTTCTCTTGGGGTTCTGGGGGATTCACAAGTTAGGGCTTTGCTCTCCCTTGGAGAGCGAATGGGAATCAGTCAGGGAGGCATCTTGTATTCCGGCTGAATTATCCTGAATCCGGTTATCCATGCGGAAATCAGGCATCCATCAGAGGTGCTTTCCCTTGCCTTTGTCCGCAAATTATGCGAAAATTGCAATAGGCCAAAATATCGCAGCCGTTTCGATGAGGCCCAGAGGTAGAGACAGTCCCCAGACCCAGACTTGGGCCTGAGAAAGAGCGGGAACCTGGGGGAATTGGGCCCCAATCTGCCGAGATTCAGGGAGAGAAAACTCCTGTGGGTGGGGTTTGCCGTCTGAATCGGCGACTGTTCATTGAGCAACCTGTTCAGAAATCCAACGGGCGATCGCCTCGGGGTTTTGGCTCCTCACTGCTCCTCAATGGAGGTCTCTGCTCAACCCGCAGTTAAATTACCAGAAAATCAGGGTGAAAACCATACCAGTAACGGCCAAGTTCACCATCAGTTCAGGAACTCAACCGGGGATGATAGGAGCAAAAAGATTGCCAATTTCACCCCCCAAAAGATTGGCCTTTAGAAATTGGCCCAAACTGTTAAAATGAGCTTATGAAAACTCGAATCAATCTGGAGAGTTTTGGGCCAGGATTGCCCAAATTAAACCTGTCCAAAACCGAGTCGATCACGCCGGGAAACAGGCCGAGGAGAACCGGGGGAAATTTGAGTAAAAAAGGGGAATCTTCAAGGTAGGGGAAATTATCCCCCAGGAATCCCTAAATCGGACTTTGGAGGAGCTAAAACCATGATGATCGACGATGAAGAACTCAGAGTTACATTCAAAGTAGCCAGTGAAGAGCATTTGCAGAAACTCAACGAAGGGTTATTGCACCTAGAACAGCAGCCGGATGACTTGGGGAAACTCGAAGAATTGATGCGAGAAGCCCATAGTCTGAAAGGGGATGCGGGAATGCTGGGGGTGAAAGATATTGCCACCCTGGCACATCAGTGGGAACATCTACTGGGAACGGTGAAGCGCAAAGAAACCCCCTTAACCCCAGAGTTGTGCGATCGCCTTTATCATGGCTTAGATGCGATCGCCAAACTCGTTGAGGAATCCGTCACCGGCGAAGATGCCGGAGTCAATACCTTTTACGTCCTCGCCTACTTAATGGGCGCTTCCTCCGATACCAAGGAGAACGACACTAAAAGCGCGCCACCCCAACCCCAGGAAACCGAAAACTCCCCACCCAGAGAACCGATCGCCTCGGAACAGAGGGACAGTCTCCAAGAGACCTTAGACCCGGTAGAATCTGTAACGGAAACCGAAGGGACAGAAAGCTTCCAGGCAACGGAAGAACAGAGCGACCTAAACCGGGAACCAGCCCTAGAAGAAGCCCGCTTTGAAATGCTAGAGGTCATATCCCCGATAGAAATCGCCGCCAGTTCCCCGGCCACAGTCAGCGCCACAGCCAATGGGCATAATGTAGCTCAAAAACATCCGATTCCGGGGAACTCTAAACCCCTGGGTAGTAGCGCACCACCCCCACCCCTAGGGGGCGATCGCCGTCGAGAGTCCGGCCCCGCTCAACCTCCAGTCCTGCCCCCCCTCGTCCCCGTCACCCCAGCTCAAACCGATACCAGCAACTACCGAATCGACACCATTCGGGTCGAAACCCGCAATCTCGATAGCCTGATGACCCAAACCGGGGAACTCACCGTCAGCAAAATCCGAATTGCCCATCGCCTCTCGGAAGTCGAAGAAATTGTCACCCTCTGGGAAGAATGGAGTCGCGATAGCTTTGTCAATCGCTTCGCCCTCGAAGAAGTCATGCGGGGCAACCGCAATGGCTCCTTAGACCGCTTGCAAAGCTTTCATCATCGCACCGAAGACCGACTCGAACGCCTCGGCCAAATTGTCAACCGCCTCAGAAATTCAGTTTATGAAGATAACGCCCGCCTCGACACCATTGCCGAGGAACTCGAAGAAGGCATCCGGACCTTGCGCCTGCTGCCCTTATCCACCATCTTTACCCTATTTCCTCGCATGGTGCGGGATTTAGCCAAACAAGAAGGCAAGCAAGTAGAACTGCTGATTGAAGGGGGAGAGACCCGCGCCGATAAGCGCATCCTGGAAGAAATGAAAGACCCCTTGATGCATATCATCCGCAATGCGATCGACCACGGCATCGAAACCCCGGGCGATCGCCAACAAAAAGGCAAACCCCCCAAAGCCACCATTATCCTCAAAGGCTACCAAACCGCCAACAACATCGTCATCGAAATCCGCGATGATGGGCGTGGACTAGACCTAGAAAAAATCAAACAAACCGCCCTCAAGCGGGGAATCTGCCGAGAAGAAGAACTCGCCGCCATGACCCCCCACCAAATCCATAGCCTCATTTTCACCCCAGGATTCTCCACCCGGACCTTCGTCACCGAGGTATCTGGGCGGGGGGTGGGACTGGATGTGGTTCGCACCAACGTCGAACGGCTCAAAGGCAGTATTCACATTGACTCCACCCCGGGAGTGGGTACCACCCTGCGCTTATCCCTGGGCACCACCCTCGCCACGGCTCATGTTCTCCTCGTCGAGGTGGAAGGGATTGCCTACGCCCTGCCGGTGGAGTTCGTGCAACTGGCTCGTTTAGTCCCGGAGAGCGATATTTTTGCCCTAGAAGGACGGGAAACGATTATTTTAGAGGGACAACCCGTTTCCGTGGTCAAACTCGCCGATTTGCTGGAACTGCCCCCGAGAGGCATTCTCAATTCCTCAAAAAGCATTAATACTTCCAGTCTGCCTTGTATTATTCTGCAAGTGGGGGAAGAACGCCTCGGTCTCCTGGTGGATGCCTTGGTGGATGAGCAAGATGTGGTGCTCAAACCCCAAAGCAAACTGCTCAAACGGGTCCGGAATGTGGCAGGAGCAACGATTTTGGGCACTGGGGAAGTCTGTATGGTGTTAAATCCCCATGACTTGCTCAAGTCGGTGCGAAAGCCGGGAAAATCTATTGCTGCCGCGAAACCGCAGCCCGAGAGCGATCGCAAGTTATTAGTGTTGCTTGTGGAAGACTCCATCGCCACCCGCACCCAAGAAAAACGCATTCTCGAAAATGCGGGATATGAGGTGGTCACCGCTGTGGATGGTGTCGATGGCTACAATAAACTTAGAACTCGGAACTTTGATGCGGTGATCTCCGATGTCCAAATGCCGAATATGGATGGTTTAGGGCTAGTCACCAAAATTCGTCAGCATAAGGAATATTCTGAATTGCCGATTATTCTGGTGACCTCCCTGGCTAGTGATGATGATAAACGCCGGGGGGCCGAAGCCGGGGCTAATTCCTACATTCCCAAAAGCAGTTTCAATCAAGACCTATTATTACAAACGCTCAAACGGCTGATTTAGACTCGCTATAGCGGGAGTTCCCGATTCCTAACTGAACCCAGGTGATGGGTCCCAGGGTAAGCAGCAGCCAGAGTACAGATATGAACAAAAAGCCGATTCGAGTTTTGCTGGTGGAGGATTCTCTAGTGGCGTTGATGATTTTTAAGCGCCTACTGGGATCAACTCCCGAGATTGAAATTGTGGGGACGGCAAGGACGGGAATTGAAGGGTTGGAGTTGATTCCCCAGATTCATCCCCAGGTGATTTGTACCGACCTGCATATGCCGAAAATGGACGGGTTGGAGTTTACCAAAGAGGTGATGGCAAGGTTCCCCTGCCCGATTTTGGTGATCAGTTCTTCGGTACAAGCGGAGGATACTCACACGGTATTTAATTTGCTCAAGGCAGGGGCGGTGGATGTGTTTCCCAAACCGCGTCAGGGGGTGATGGGGAATTTTGAGGCGATTCGTCACGAACTGATTTCTAAGATTAAGGTGTTATCTGGGGTGACGGTGTTTACGTTGCATCGTCGGGGTGCAGGTGTTCGGGAGACGCCAAGAGCATCCCCGGGGGTTGTTCCCCCTAAAAATGCTGGCAAAATCCTCATCCCGGAACAGAAGCGAGTTGAGCCCGTGGTTCAAACGGTGAAAATTCCCTCGTCTTACACCCCGACTCCTCGTTATCCCTCTGCGCCTGCGAGTCCAGATGCGGCGGGTTCATTTCGGGGGGTGAAAATTGTGGCGATCGGGGCTTCGACGGGAGGACCCCAAGCGTTACATACGATTTTGTCTCAACTGCCTCCGAAGTTTCCGGTGCCGGTGATTTGTGTGCAGCACATTAGTGAGGGATTTTTGAAGGGGTTGGTGGATTGGTTGGGTTCGGAATGTCATTTGCCGGTGAAAATTGCTCCGGCAGGAGAACGACCCGAAGCGGGAATTATTTATTTTCCCCCGGAACAAAAGCATTTAGAGTTGGATAATAGCGGTCGGTTTCTGTATTCAACTCTCGGTCCCGTTTCGGGACATCGCCCTTCGGTGACGGTGACGTTTAATGCCGTGGCGAAGTTTTATCGCCGTGCAGCATTGGGAATTTTGCTCACGGGGATGGGTCGAGATGGGGCGGATGGGATGTTAGAACTCTTCAAGCAAGGGGGGGTGACGATCGCCCAAAATGAGGCCAGTTCTGTGGTGTTTGGAATGCCCCGAGAGGCGATCGCCTTAAATGCGGCGCAGTATATTCTCCCGATTACGGATATTGCTCCCCTGCTCCTCCATCGCCTAATGAGCGATCGGCATTAGGGATTCTCACTTCATAGAAGGCGATCGGGAGCAATGGTAAAGTGAGACCGGTCTTTTCGGCTCCCCCTGCCCTCTTAGGGAAGGGGGCTGGGGGGTTAGGTCTCTCGGATTCGCCAAAAACCCCAGATGTTATAGACACCCGATTTTCAAAAGATGTTGTCTTTAGGGCTACCAAAAGCCCGCATCGTAACGCTATAGCGGTCGGTGTCGGGTAGTTTACCTGCTAGAATCTAACTGACTATGCTAAGTCTGGAGGTTGCTATGGAACCGTTACGAATCATTACCAAAGCTATGAATGGTCAACTGGTGATTGACCTCCCCCCTTCATTGATGAGCGATCGCACTTATGAAGTCATCATCCTCCCAGTTATATCGGGGGAATCCGTTGCCACTTCACGACGCCGCCATCCTTCTGAAAAACTAGCAGGTACTGTGTACTTGCTTGACGATTTAACCGCCCCTGCCACCCCTGAATCAGATTGGGACTTATCCTGAATGCTGTTACTGGATACTCATATCTGGATCCGCTGGCACAATCCCCAGCCCAGTAATAGGGCTCTTTCTCAACCTCTAATCGATTTGATTGAAACCGCTGATAGTGTTGCCATTAGTGCCATTTCCTGCTGGGAACTCGGACAATTGGTGAAACGGCAGCGGGTACAGATTTCTCTTCCCCTTGATGAATGGGTACAAGCTGCATTGGAAGATATTCAGGTTTTACCCATTGAGCTAAAAATTTATTCTTCTGGCTTCCCCCTTTTTAAGGGGGACGGGAGGGGGATCGCGCAATTGCCCTAAAAGCCTCTCAACTACCAGAGCATCATCGGGATCCCGTTGATCGGATTATCATTGCCACAGCTTTAATCTATGATGCTTCACTCATCAGTCTAGATGCGATTTTTCCCACCTATACGGAGTTACAGGGACGTTTAATTTCCGGTTGAGGAGTAGGGTGGGCTTTTTCCCATCCTCCCCATCCCTTACAAAAGTAGGTTTTTTTACGCTCACAGTGATTTGCCTCACATTTAAGTAAGCCTCCGGTTCCCTCCCCTTGGCAAGGGGAGGGTTAGGGTGGGGTCCTCCAGACGTGGCAAAGCCACGTCTGGAAGAATGAGTGGGTAGGGTGTCGGCGGTAACGTGGCGATCGCGCGTCACAAAGAAAGAGGTTTGACTAGCCTACATATAGGCGTTTAAGCTGGAAAGAGGGCGTGAGGTGGCGATCACCCACGAAGAACCCCACCCTAACCCTCCCCTTGCCAAGGGGAGGGGACCGGAGGTGCAGTTCATAGAAAGGCGAATCACCATGAACATAAAAAACCTCCCCATCTCCCCCATCTCCCCCATCCTCCCCATCCCCCCCATCATCGCTGTTTCATCACCACCAAAGTAATATCATCAAACACCTTCTGTTCCCCAATAAACTCCCGCACATCCTGAATCACCCCTTCTCGAATCGCCTCCGCAGACTCCTGCCAATACTGCGACACTACCTCACACAATCGGTCCATCCCATAGAACTCTCCCGCCATATTTTCCGCCTCCGGTATCCCATCGGTATAAAGCACCACCCCATCCCCAGGATTTAACTCCACTTCTGCCTGAGTAATAAAATCAGAAATATCCAACTCTAACCCCACCGGAAATCCT
Organism: Laspinema palackyanum D2a; assembly: GCA_025370845.1. Taxonomy (GTDB): domain Bacteria; phylum Cyanobacteriota; class Cyanobacteriia; order Cyanobacteriales; family Laspinemataceae; genus Laspinema. Next base: position 74,247 of record JAMXFF010000018.1, read on the forward strand.
AAATCAATCGTATCCAGTCGCTCAATTTCTCCCGTTCCTCGGACTACCAAAACCTCCTCATGTTGTCCGGTAATCCGCAACACCCCATCAGCATAATCCAACAACGCCAACGTCAGATTCTTATCCGTTCGCATCCGCTGCACGTTATCATGAATCATCCGGTTGATGGTATTCAAAAACTTCACATAATCTTTCTCATCATTCACTAACAAAGTCCGCACTGCGGTTTGCACCATCACCATCACCATTCCCGCTTCTAATCCATGTCCCGTCACATCCCCAATCCCGATTTTAATATGTCCCTCATGGTTCAAGACATCATAATAATCTCCCCCGATTTCATCAGCCGGTTCCATAAATCCAGCAATTTCTAATCCAGGAATTGCCTGCAATTCTTCGGGGTTCGGCAACATTTTCTGTTGCAGTTGGCGGGTGACATCCAGTTCCGCACTCATCCGCAGGTTGTCGGATTTGAGCAGTTCATTCAGGGCGCTGATTTCTTCGTTGGCTTCCGCAAGTTGGGCGGTCCGTTCGATGACTTTATCTTCTAAAGTGCGATAGAGTTGGGCATTTTCTAGGGAAATTGCGGCTTGGGCGGAGATGACTTGTAAGAGTTCGATGCGTTCCGGGGTAAATGCGCCAGTTGCTAAGTTATTTTCTAGGTAAATAATGCCGGTGAGTTGTCCTTGATTGAGGAGGGGCGCACATAAAACCGACTTAGGTTGATTCTGAACGATATAAGAGTCGGTGGTAAAAGTGCCAGCATTAGAGGCATCATTTAAGATGACGCTGGACTGAGTGCGGGCCACATAATGAACGATCGCACTCGACAGTTCCAGACTTTCTTCAATTGGCACCGACTGCACGGCAATTTCTTCTGAACCATTGATAATTCCCGTAGCTTCAATCGATAATTTTCCAGCGTCGGGCAAAATCAGAAACCCTTTTTGAGCACCGGCATTCTCAATCGTCAGCCGCATCAATTTATCCAGCAATTGATCTAAAACAATTTCGCTGGCAATGGCTTGGGAGGCTTTGACAACCGTTTCGATATCTAACCCTTTGCCATCCCGACCCGTTGTCGTCACGGATACTGGCCCGGTTTCTCCACTGCGCTGGGTGACTTTAACTAGAAGGTTGGGATAGGTTTCTGATAAGGATTTGAGTTTGGCCGTTGCTCCCCAGCTTGCATAACAAGCGTAGGCATTTTTAAGATAAAACTGCCCAATTTCTTCTCGGTCCAGAGTCAGATAATATTCAGCCGCTCGTTCGTAGGCTAATCCTTCTTCATGAATAAACCCTTGTTTTTTGGCTCCTTGGATTGCTTTTTCGTACAGGGTTTGAGCTTCCAAATGGTTGCCCGCGATGCGAGCCAGTTCCGCTTGTACCAAATCGTATTTATTTTGATAATTCTCTGGCGCATATTTCGCCCATTCTTTCATTAATTCCTGATTTGAACGGGCTTTGTTCAGGAATTCTGCTTTTTTGAGGGGGGGGGGGGTAGATTCGCTCTGGCAAACCGATACAAGGGCTACAGAGTAATAGAATATATGCTGGGGAAACACAACATAAGAAGCAGAACTCTCTCCATAAAGGTCGGCTTTTTGAGCAGATTCCAAAGCGCTATCGAACTGATTCAAATAGGAAAAAGCAATGGTTTTTGCTAAATAGGTGATAAACAACAGCCATAAAGCATTGCCTTCCACCCAGGCCGCTAAAAACTGTTCCTCTTCTTCCCAGGAATTGCCAATTATTAATCCGTAGTCCTCTAAATCTTCTTTCAGCAAATTAACAGCAATTCCCCTCGCCGCTTCTATGTAATAGACGGAATAGACTTGCTTTAACTTAATCGTCAATTGGGTATATTCTGCATAGCGCGGTGCGAACTCTGTTAGGTTATAGCCTGCAAAGGTAGAAAATAAGGTGTAATCGATGGCGTTATAACAGGCATTCTCTAAATTTCCCGTTTCGATTCCCACCTGAATGCCTTCTTGCATTTGTTCCAGGGGGATGGCGCGAAACGGGTCTTTCCAATGCCGGACAAACCCATTGCTGTAATGAGTAACAAGGGCCTTAAAATCTCGAACATCGAGTTGATCCACCAACGTTAAAGACAGTTGCCCCACTTGATATCCGGAATCAATATTTTTCATGGCTCCACACAAAAGTTGAGCGTAAAAAATATACACGGCAGCAGCAAAAGGAGAATTGCCATGTTGAATACAAAGCCTTACGGACGTTAGGGTGACAATCGGATATAAGAGAGGATTAGTAATAATGGCAGCCGAGGTGACAATCAGTAAAATTCGGACAGCCGCAAGCTGATAGGGGTCGGTCATTTCCGGCAGATTGGCTAAATCTTCAATCTTTCGGTCACCCAATAGCTCTTTGATTACATTCTGTTCTGCTTCTATCTGTTCCGGGGTAGGAGTTCGAGGCAATACCACACCCAAGGGTTCTAAAATTTCCAAAGCAGTCTCGATCGCCAACTGTAGCTGAAGTTGCGCGTACTGGGATTGAATTTTTAGCTCGTAGATTTTGACCCGCTCAAGTAGAGATTGAGCTTCTTGCAAAACCACAGCCCCTAATTGTTCCGCCTCTTCAAACCGCGTATTCAGATAATACACTTCTACAGTTTCCACATGAAGTGCCAGCGTAAACTCATATTCAGTTTGCCAGCTATCTGGAGGCAGAAGTGCTAACCCCGCTTCTAAATATTGGAGAGCGGGTTCATACGCGGTAGAATCCTTGGCTTTTTTTCCGGCTTTCAAATTCAAACGAGCCAGTTGATTTTTCTCAGAATCCGTCGCAATTAATTCCGCCCCCTTATTGAGTTGGTTGACAATATCAAAGATATTCTCTTCCAAGCTCTCCGGTGAGGTATTCTGTAGGAATAACCGCCCAATATTGAGGTGGAATTCTTTTTTTTGGGCTTCGGGAATCAAAGAATAGGCCGCTTGCTGAACCCGGTCATGCAAAAATTTGTAGGGAATATAAGCAGGATAACTGGCAAACAATTCCAGGGGTGAATCCGGACTTTCTAACATGAGCGCCTCTCGATCCCACAGCATCGGAGTTTTGTAGGCATCGGTCAAGGGGACAATCAACCCTTCCTGAAGCGCGGATAACAAATCGTTCGCGGTTGCTGAAAGAGATTTAGCATTGACTACGGACAAGGTGTCTAAATCAAATCGGTTGCCCATACAAGCCGCAAGTTTCAGAACGTTCTGGCTACTGGCATCGAGCTTGCCAATTTTATTAACCATTAACTCCACCACATTATCGGTGATTCCGACTTGTTGGATAGCGTCAATATTCCATTCCCAATTACCAGAATTGTAGTTAAAAGAGAGAAACTGTTCCTGATATAAATATTCCAGTAATTGAGTCAAGAAAAAGGGATTGCCCCCAGTCTTACTGAAAACCAGTTCAGTTAACGCCTCTGATTCCGCAGGGGAAACATTCAAAGTATCCCCAATTAATTGGCTAACTTGTTCAATCAATAAAGGCTGAAGCTGAATCGCATCCACTTGAGTCCCGGCTTTTTGAATCCGCTCTACGGTTAAGATAAACGGATGAGTAGGACTCACTTCATTGTCTCGATAAGCGCCAATGGTTAGCAGGTATTGGTTGTCCGCATCACTCAGGAGTTGTTCCAGCAACTTCAATGAGGCAGAATCGGCCCACTGGAGATCATCGATAAACATCACTACAGGATGTTCGGCTTGGGCAAAAACACTTACAAATTGTTGAAAGACTAAGTTAAAACGATTCTGTGCCTCGGTTGGACCCAACTGGGGAACGGGAGGCTGTTTACCCATAATTAGTTCTAATTCAGGTATCACTTCAATGATGACCTGAGCGTTGTTTCCTAACGCATTTAAGAGCTTTTGTTTCCAGATTTGCAATTGCCCTTCACTTTCCGTGAGCAACTGGCGGATTAATTCTTGAAAGGCTTGAATCAGGGAACTATAGGGAATATTTCGTTTAAATTGGTCAAATTTACCGGAGATGAAATATCCTCGGGATTTGACCAGAGGTTTTTGAACTTCATTAACTAAGGCTGATTTACCGACACCGGAATAACCCGCTACCAATATCAGGACGGGAGTTCCTTGACCGAGACTATCCCAACTGTTTAAGAGTTGTTGAACTTCCTGTTCTCTTCCGTAGAGTTTCTGGGGAATTTGAAACTTATCGGATTGGTCCTGACGGGCTAGAGGAAATGTAGAAATTTCCCCGTTAGTTTGTAATTGATTTAAACAGGTTTCTAAATCTAATTTTAACCCTCTAGCACTTTGATATCGCTCCTCAGCAGTTTTTGCCATCAGTTTCATGACCAAATCAGAAACAACCTGGGGAATCTTGGGGTCAATTTGAGCCGGTGGTACTGGCTGTTTAGCGATATGAGAGTGAACCAACTCTAAAGGAGCAGTTGCTGTAAAAGGAAGTTGATGGGTCAGTAGTTCGTAGAAAGTCACCCCTAATGAATAAAAATCCGTGCGGTAATCGATCGCCCGGTTCATGCGCCCGGTTTGTTCGGGAGAAATATAAGCTAAGGTTCCTTCCAGGCGATCGGGGTTGAGAATCGTCGGATTTTCCCGAGACAAAACGCTGGAAATGCCAAAATCGATGATTTTAACTTCCCCAGTTTCTGGGTTATAGACAATATTCGAGGGGTTAATATCCTTGTGAATGATATTGGCAGCATGGATTTCTCCTAAACTTTCCGCAATGGCGATCGCCACAGTCAGAAATTCCCCCAGGGGAAACGGGCGTTCCGTCATCCACCCCTTTAAAGATTTACCGCCAAAATCTTCTAAAGTCATCACCAGACTGTTCTGGTATCGGTGCAAATCGTAGACTTGAACCACCCCCTTCCCCGCCAAGGACCGGGTAATTTCATATTCCTGTTTGTAGCGGGTGAGTTCGGAGGGATTGGGATAATCTTGTTTAAGAACTTTCAAAATCATCGGTAGATTGTCCCGTTCGCGAATCCCCCGATAAACTAATGAATTGGCACTTTCATAAATAGGGCTGAGGATTTGGTAGCCCGTTAAATCAGTCATCGTTAAACTCTCCTAAAATGATTGGTATAAATGAACGCGATATCAATCCCCATCTGGTTTTGATATCCGTTCATTCGTCTGGGTTATAAATGGGAAAAGGGCTTAAGCCAGAGCTTTAGAGGTGACTTCCGTATTGTCATAACAGTAAAAGGAGGTAATTTTGGACTCATCATTTAACTCAAATAACCAAGCCCCGTGACTGATATAAGCTTCTGCCATATTGGGTTCTTTTGAGCTAAAAACTTCTTCCACGAAAGCTACAACTTGTTTTTCTTCAGCCAAGCAATTGACCACTTTGATAGTTTGGCTGAGATTTTTTTGAGCTAACTTACCGAGGAGTAACCCAAAAAATTTTTCGACCCCTTCAAGTCCCGTAAATTCCCCAAAAATCGGATTTGTATTTGGACCGGGAATGCAAAAAACCACACTGGGATCTAAATCGTCCATCGGATTTCCTTGTCCGTGCAGTTTTTTTTCGATCCAGTCCGTGACAATTTGTTTATTTTTATCTGTCATAGAAAATACGCTCCTTCAAGGTCAGTATCTAGCTGTTGTTACATTCAAATAGGAAAGGGTTTGAGTTGCTTTTCGGGAGTGCGTTCTTTTACCCAACCCCATTTAACCGGAACCTGATCCAGTCCTCCCTCACCCAGCCGTTTCCCAAAATAGCGCATCCCTGAAACAATCACTTTAACAGATCTTAAGTGAAATCGCCCCTCTGAGATTGGCATCAGTTAAAATTGTATTCAAGCCCTTGGCAAAGGTCAAATCGGCCCTACTCAGAGGGACTGACAACAGCAGGTTTCCTCGTGACCCCCTGAAGCCAAGTCACCAGGACAGATGACAAATGACCATCCCCATCCCCCCCATCAACCAAGGACAAATGACAAATGACCCATGACCCATGACCCATGACATAAAAAATGATAAAATCAGGTGAACGGTTCACGAGGTCAGCATGGGCGATCGCCAACTTAACAGTTACACCCTCCCTTCCCCGGATTTAGCACCGGAGAACGGTCTAGTTCTACCCCACTCCTTTACCTTTGAGCAGACTCCCCCATCTGAGCAATCCCCCCATCAGGAAGGGGTTACCCAGACTCTCTCCCAGCTATTAATCCAGCACCTGCGCGGCACGAATTCTGTTGTTTCTCTTCATCCGAATCCCGTTTATATTGAAGCCGCATCAGCCTACTGTTATCCTGATTTAATGGTCAGCCATGACCCTCGGGATTGGGATTGCCGCCACGGACTTGACGGGGTAATTCAATATCCCTGTTTGATTATCGATGTGATTTCTCACCCCTGTCCTGGCAGTGAGAAAAGCGGTCAATTTGAGCAGTATCGCCACATTGAAACTTTAGAGGAATATGTGTGGCTTGATCCCACTCAACCTAAACTGAATTGTTGGCGTCAAATTGAACCGGGAGTTTGGGAAGCCTATCTCTATGAGTCTGGGGATGATGTTTATTTGGATAGCCTGAGTTTTCTAATTGAAATAGAGGCTATTTATGACCAGATACTGACCCGATGAGGTTGGTTTTCAAACAAGTTTTAATCGAGGAGTTTATCTAAGTTCAGATAGAAGGCAACAGTACCGTCCGGGGTGGTAATTATTTTTTCCACCGCTGCCGGTGCAGGATTGTTGCCTTCTCTGCCTTGTCGATAGGAGGTGGGAATTTCTGCAAATTTGTCTTCAGGGATGTCTAAAATGGCGGGTAAATTTTGGAGGGGAATACCAATGCGATCGCCATTGGTGAGGGTGCAGACAATTAAATAAGAATGCTCCTCCTGAACGGGGTTAAGGTTGAGAAATAGCCTGGATAAATCTAATAGGGTAATCAAATCTGCATCAATTTTAACTAAGCTGCGGCCTCCTTCGAGGGTTCCCTGGGGGGTAAAGTCGGTGAGGACGCGCTGCACCCGTTCGATGGCGATCGCATAGGTTTCTCCGGCGACTTCAAAGAGGACTAGCTTGCGCGTTGGGGTGCGCTGAATGGCGGCTTTTTTATTATGAAACCGGCGGCTGTATTTAGAGGGTGAAAACATAGCAGGGATGCTCCTTTAGGGAGGGAGTGGATTGAAAATGATTTGAGATTTAGGACAGGGAGTTCCAACACCCGGCGGGGGTTAAAACCTAACAGCTCAAGTTCCAACACCCGGCGGGGGTTAAAACGATTGGCGGCCTAACAGCTCAAGTCGGTTGAAACCGACTAAAAGTCTTATGGGATGGTATTTTTAGTCGGATTTATCCGACTTGAGCTATGAGGCGGGGGATTGATCCCCCGCCGGGTGTTGCTACTACTAGGAACATTGAAAGAGAACGACTGAAGTCGTTACTACGAACTAAGAAAGAGATGCTATAGTGTTGCTCCGAGTAATTGAGCGATCGCCTCTAATAACTGACGTTCATTATAGGGTTTGGTAAAATATTGAACTGCACCTAGCTCCATTGCTCTTTGCCGATGTTTAGCACCGCTGCGGGAGGTTAACATTGCTACTGGAATATGAGAAAACTGGGGATTGTCTTTGACTTCTGCTAGGAATTCAAACCCATCCATGCGGGGCATTTCAATATCTGCAATAATTAAACTACATTTTAACCCGTGATGCAATTGTTCCAAGGCATCTTGACCATCTTTGGCCTGAGCAACTCGATAGCGTGCGCGGGTGAGGGTTAATGATAGCATTTGGCGAATGGTATAGGAGTCATCAATCACTAGAATTTGGGGTTGAGAGGGGAGGGGAGGAAGTAGGGGGACGGGGGTGCGAGTTCCTGGGGGAAGGGGATGATTTCGTCCCTGGGTTTCATTGTGAATGACAACGGCTTTTTGGATGTGAGGATGGAGTTGTCCAATTAAGTCATCGACATCGAGAATGCTGACGACTTCGCCATCGCCGAGAATGGTGCAACCGAGGATGCCGGTGGGTTTGGATAAGGGTTGGGGGAGGGGTTTGACGACGAGTTCCTGTTGTCCGACGAGGCGATCGACGACGATCGCCAGAATCCCTTCACTTGAGCTTAATACCAGGACTGGCATATAATCTTCTCCAACGGGTATCGGCGAAGGAAAATCGTGAGAGGACTCGTTGTAATGGAGTAAATGATTCAAGGGAACTAACCGAATATACTCGTCGCGCCACCGTAACATCGGTTGATGCATGGCCATCTGGATTTCACTGGCGTTAACGTGCAGAATCTCTTCCACGGCATCGAGGGGTAAGGCGAGGGTCTGATGTTCGATGCGGACTAATAAGGCATCGGAAATCGAGAGCATCAGGGGGAGTTTAATGATAAAGGTGGTTCCCCGACCGATGCGAGAGTCTACTTTGACGGTACCTCGCACTTGGCGCAAGTTGTTTCGCACAATATCTAAGCCGACCCCACGTCCAGACAAGTCATTTACCTCACGTTGGGTACTAAATCCCGACCAAAACAGGAAGTCGTAGAGTTCGTTGAGGGAGAGTTCTAAAGCTTGTTCTTCGGAGACGAGATTTAATTCAACCAGACGGGAACGAATGGTTTCCGGGTCGATGCCTTGGCCGTCATCGGAGATGGTGATGATAGTTTGTCCCCCTTGATGGCGCGCTTCGATTTCGATTTGGCCGTTGGGGGGTTTACCGGATGCTTTGCGGTCTTCCGGGGTTTCGATGCCGTGGTCGAAGGCATTTCGCACTAAATGTACCAGGGGGTCGCGCAAGGCGTGTAATAAGCTTTCATCAATTTTGGTATCTCGTCCGATGAGGAGGAGGTTGACATCTTTATTATAAGTGCGAGACATATCGCGGATGGCGCGAGGCAGGTGGTCCACGGCGCGACTGAAACTGACGACGCGCAACTGCATGACTTGGGACCGGAGACGATCGCAAATTCGTCGGAGGCGATCGGTGCTCCGGTCCAGATTGAGGGCTACTTCGTCAATTTTGGCACTGGAGTGGGCGATCGCCTGGGTGGTTTCGATGGTTTCTCGGGCCGTATCATGGAACTCACTATAATGATCCATTTCTAGGGCGTCGAAACCCAGGGGATGAGCGGGACTTCGACCCTGATGGCTTTTTTCTCCGGCAAGGCGGTCATATTCTTCCCGCAGTTGTACCCCAAATTGATTCAAATCGCGGATGTGCCGTCGCAGACGTTTGACTTCGGCGCGCAGTTGGGTTTCCTGGACTTCTAAATGGGTGCGACTGATCACTAATTCTCCCACAAGGTCCACCAGTTCCGTGAGGCGATCGAGTTCCACCCGGATGGTGGGTTTGACTCCGGATTCACTGGGGGAGGAAGTCGGGAGTAGGGAGGGGTCGGCAGGAGGCGCACTCGGGGGACTGTCCGAGGGGAGGATCTCCGTGGGAGGAGGGACTGGAGAAATTGCTACATCGGGGTTAGGAGGGGGAATATCCATCGGTTGTAAGACGATGGGTAATTCTTGTAATACTTGTTCCCGGAGGGTTTCTAAATTTTGGGCAATTATCCAGCCCACTTTCTTCAGGTCTTCTCCGGATAAATTGGGGGTATCCACAGCGGTCCGCAGAGATTCGGCAATTCCCCCCAGTTCCGGGACTTCCAACATCCCGGCTAATCCCGAAAGCTGATAATAAATTTCATTAAAAACCTGATAAGATTTCTCTAAATTTTCCTCTTGCATTTGCGAGAGTTCGGTTTCTAATCGGTTAAAGATGGGGGGTAAATCTTGTTTAAAAATGGTCTGAATTACCCCGGTATTGGCGGGATGTTTTTGCATCCATTCGGCGGGTTCTTTTAATCCACCACATTCGGCTTCTAACTCTTCTTTGATGAGGGCGATCGCCTCCAAATCCGCCTGGAAATCTTTGGGGTCTTCTACTTGCTTTTCCCTAACCAGTGCCGTAGATTGGGCGGTGAGTTTTTTTAACAGGTCAACCCCTTGGAGGAGTTGAGTAATGGAACGGCTACTCAGGGGAGTCTCTTCCGGGCGATCGCGCAAAATTGCAAAACAATCTTCTATCCGGTGTGCCGCAGTCGAAAGCGACTGAAAACCAAACATCAACGCCGAACCCTTAATCGAATGGGCGGCCCGAAACATTTCCTTAATGGTGCTTTTTCGAGCTTCTGCGGTCTCAATTTGTTCCATCGCCAACAACTGAGTTTCTAACGCCTGTAAAAACTCATCGGTTTCGGCGATAAATGCCCCCAGAAGTTCTTGAATATCGTTAAAGTCCATTAATGATGACATGATGGTTCAGAGTAGAAGTGTCCGTGACCAAATTCGACGAAACCGTCGGGGGATCCAGCCATTCCGTTTTGGAGATTTGTTGATGATGAAATCAGGAGATGCACTCTCTGATTTGGACCTCTCCCCGGCCCTCTCCTGAGAGGAGAGGGCGGCTTTCCGGCTCCCCCTTCCCTCCGAGGGAAGGGGGTTGGGGGGTTAGGTCTGCTCATTTAACTGCGGAAATTAGAAACCGAATCTTGAAGTTGAGTCACTGCGATCGCCAGTCCATCTAAAGACTGACGAACTTGCAAAGATTTTTCTGCCGTTGTGGTAGAAATTGAACTCACTTTTTGCATCACTCCCGCAATTTCTGAAGCATTTTCAGTTTGATTATTCGCGGCTCGCGTGATATTTTGAACCAGGGCATTCATCTGGCGACTGACTTCAATAATGGCCACTAAATGATGTTTCGCTTCAGCAGCTAATTTAGTTCCAGCAACCACCTCCTGAGTGCCTGCTTCCATTGCTTCGGTGACCCGTCCGATTTCGCTTCTAATTTGTTCGACAATTTCGGAAATTTCCTCGGTAGCTGAACCGGAGCGATCGGCTAATTTGCGGATTTCTTCGGCAACTACGGCAAAGCCTAACCCCTGTTCTCCGGCGCGGGCCGCTTCAATAGTAGCATTCAGGGCCAATAGGTTGGTCTGAGCCGCAATTTGAGAAATGGACGTCACAATTTTACCAATTTGTTGAGAGCTTTCTCCCAACCGTTTAATCATTTTCCCGGTTTGGGAAATGGTTTGGCGCAGCTCGTTAATACCTTCAACGGCCCGGTCTACGGATTGGCCTCCCACTTCCGCAGTTTCGGCGGCTTGATGGGCAACCTTTTCGGCTTTTTGAGCCACGGTACAGATATCTTGAATTGAGTTAGCCATGCGCTCAATTTGGCGTAAGGAGAACTCAACTTGTTGAGCTTGTTCTCCCGCCCGTTCCGTTAAATCTTGGGTATTGGCGATGGATTCACGGGTGGCGCTGCGGACTTCCGTGGCGAGTTCTTGGATGCCGGTTACGACTTTTTTGAGGGAAGAAACCAGGAAATTAAAGGAGTCAGCTAAAGCCCCGAGAACACTATTAGTAACTTCAGCCCGCACGGTTAAATCCCCTTTAGCGGCCCCTTTAATTTCCATTAACAGTTTGAGAACCTGTTGAGTCAGTTCATCCGCTTCAGATTTGCGGTCTTGGGCGAATTGTTCCAACTCTTGGGCGACTTGTTTGCGCCCGGTAATATCAAACCGGATGCCAATATATTTGACGACCTTGCCATGAGCATCAAAAATGGGAGAAATGGTGGTATCTACCCAATAATAGGTACCATTTTTGCACTGGTTTCTGAGTTCTCCTTTCCAGACGCGACCGGCGGTGATGGTTTTCCACATCTCCTCAAAGAGGGCTTGGGGATGATATCCGGAGTTAATCATCCGATGATTTCTGCCCAGGAGTTCGCCGCGAGAGTATCCAGAGATTTCGCAGAATTTATCATTCACAAAAGTGATGTTGCCCTCGCTGTCAGTTTCACTGACGATCGCCGCTTCATCGAGGGCATTTTGGCGAGTTTTGAGTTCTTGAAGCAGTTGGGCTTGTTCCGCAGCCAGCAATCGAAATTGTTCCTCGGTTTGTTTGAGGGGGGTGATATCATGAGCAACAGCATAGAGCAATTCCTGTTGGTTGGAAGGATTCACACTCCAGGCTAACCATTTATAAGAGCCATCTTTGCAGCGGTAGCGATTTTCAAAATAGATCGTTTCGACCCCTGTAGTTAGTTTTTGGGCTTCGGCAATGGAGGAGGCATGATCATCCGGATGAATGAAATCGAAACAGGGTTTACCGAGGAGTTCGGCTTCACTATAGCCTAGGGTGCTGGTCCAAGCCGGATTAATCCGCTGAAATACGGCATTAAAGTCAAAGATAACCAGCAGATCTAGGGAAATGCTAAAGAATTGATCGCAGGTGACTTGGGCTAATTTGCGATCGCTAATATCGGTATAAACCCCTAACCATTCCCGAATACTGCCATCGGTGGTATTGAGAATGGGGACAGCACGAACACTCATATATCGATACTCGCCATCGTGACGGCGCAGACGCTGTTCCACTTCATAAAGCACCCGATTTTGGACCGCGTGGTCCCAGGCTTGGGCCGTCTGTGGACGCTCATCGGGATGAACCGCATTGAGCCATCCTCGCCCCTTGAGTTGGTCGAAGGTTTGGCCGGTGAAGCTAGTCCAAGCCGGTTGTTCCGTGACGAATTCGCCATCGGCAGCGGTGTTCCAGATGATTTGAGAGGTGGCTTCAATGAGGGAACGGAAGCGCGCTTCGGACGTTTGGAGGGCTTTTTCGGCTTGTTTGCGATCGCTGATGTCGATGCCCATTTCCAGGACCAGCCGTTTCCCATCCACATCATTACAGGGGTAATCATAGATTTGATAGGTGCGCCCGGTGTGAGGGTCTTGCCATTCCCACTGCTGCGGCTGTTTGGTTTCAAAGACTTGGGTGCGAATCTCGGAATGCAGTTTGCCACCGGGGTTCAAGAGGGTGGCAGCAGAACCCGAGTCACCAAAGAACTCGACAAATTGACGGTTGGCTAACTGGACTGCATTGCTGCGATCGACCAGGTAGAGGAAGGCAGGAATCCCATCGAATAGGGTGGTGAGTCGCTGGCGTTCTGCTTCTAGGGCTTTTTCAATGGCTTTGCGATCGCTGATATCCCGGACTAAAGCCAGCAGGAGGGTTTCTCCCTGGCGGGAAAATTTGCCTAGGCGGATTTCTACGGGGAAGGTGCTGCCATCGGCACGTCGGTGGAGACTTTCCAGGGTGAGGGCTTCGCTGGGATGTAACTGGGCCACAGCGAGGGTGCGTTCCTCACTGCGAAATCGCGGTTCGATCGCCTCTAAATTCAAGGTCAGGAGTTGATTCTGGCTATATCCTAAGCTCTCGCAAGCCCGCTGATTGACCGCTAAGATTTTGCCATCTAAGGTGGTCAAGAAGAAGGCATCCGCAGCATTTTGGACTAACTGCCGGAACCGTTCTTCACTCTCGGCGAGGGCGTTTTCTTGTTGTTTGCGATCGCTAATATCCCGAATCACCGTAGAAATACAATCAATTTCCCCGTTGTCTTCTGTGTGGGCGACGAGCACTTGGGAGGCGGGAAATGATTCCCCATTGCGGCGTTTCATCAGGATTTCCCCAGTCCAGACCCCCTCAGCAATGGTGGTGGCGATCGCCTCTTCTAATTTCTGGCGATCGGGTCCTTCTTTAACGAAATCAAAAGCGGTGAAATCCGAGGCGGGTTGAGCTTCTGGAATCCCCGTCATTTTGCGGGAGGCTCGGTTCAGGTAATTGACCTTCCCCTGACTGTCGCAGACGCCGACAAAATCGGGGGTATTTTCAATAATCCGCGCCAGTCGTTTCAGGGCCGCTTCCGCTTGTTGGCGTTCTTTAATTTCCCCTTGCAGGGCTTGATTGGCCTGCTCTAGTGCGGCTTTCGCACTGGGGAGGGCCAGGGCTGCCGGTAGAGTCGGGACCATTTCGAGGGCCGTTAAGAGGGAAATACCAGCGGTGAGGGCTTTGATACTCCCGGAAATCCAATAGTCTGGACGCCACAGGGTCCAGACTTCCATCACATGGGTGAATCCACAAGTAATAATAAAGGCCGCAAATAACAGAAAAATCCGACTAAAGGGTAAATCCGGGCGTTGCAAGACGAAATAAATCAACATCCCCACAATCGAAAAATAGGCCAAGGCGATCGCCAGGTCGGATCCGGCGTGCAGCCAAACTAACACCGGATTCCACAGGTAACAATGACCGTGGGGAATAAAATTTGCCGTGAGGAGGGTGGATAAGGGTTCCAACATACAGGGTGCGTCAATCAGTAACGGCGTTTAGGGGGGTCAGAATCACAGAGAGAATAGAGATGAGGGGCCGTATATCAACTGCCCCACCTCCCGAGCACAGACCCTCTCCAAATTGGGGGGTCCTAGGCATCGGTATCGTACAGGGAAGATCAACTGGGTTTCTGGAAAAGCTTTCTAAATCAATTGCCACCCATTGAAAACAGCAACCCGGTTTTTAGTCCGCTTAAGTTGAAACTGTAGATGCCCTCGGAAAATTATCTCCTTGAGGAGAAAAAGCATACAAAACCAAAAACCCTATCCGGTTGAGTTTTGGTTTACTCCTGGGCTAACTTCGGAAATGGGCCACAGATTGCTGAAGACTCTCCACGGAGACGGCCAAGCCATCTAGGGAATTCTGAACCTGGACTGATTTTTCTGCCGTATTTCCAGAAATGGCACTAACGGCACGAATCATACTCACAATCTCCGTAGCACTATTTGTCTGCTTCGTTGCTGCGAGGGTAATATTTTCCACCAGGGCATTCATCTCCCCACTGACTTGGATGATCTCAATTAAATGGGTCTTAGCTTCTGCGGCCAGTTTAGTTCCGATCGCCACTTCCTGAGTGCCTGCTTCCATCGCTACAATCGCCCGTCCAATTTCACTCCTGATCTGTTCGACGATTTCGGAAATTTCTTCCGTTGCCAATCCTGAGCGATCGGCTAACTTGCGGATTTCTTCAGCGACCACAGCAAAACCCAGCCCTTGCTCTCCGGCTCTGGCCGCTTCAATCGTAGCATTAAGTGCCAATAAATTGGTTTGAGCCGCAATTTGGGAAATGGAAGTTACAATTTTGCCAATCTGCCCCGAACTCTCCCCTAACCGTTCGATGGTTTTCCCCGTTTGAGAAAGGGTTTGTCGCAGTTTGTTAATGGCCTCCACTGCCCGATCCACCGACTCCCCACCCACTTGGGCTTTTTCGGCAGATTGTTGGGCCACATTTTCCGCTTGTTGAGACAGGGCAAACACTTCTTCAATCGAGTTAACAATCTTCTGAATTTTCTGGATTGTCTCCTCAATTTTTTGGGATTGTTCTTGGGCTTGGTGGGCCAATTCTTGAGTATTGGAAATCGATTCCCCCGTGGCAGTATTGGCTTCCGTTGCCAGGTGTTGAACTCCTTTAACCACTTTTCGCAAGGAGGAAATCAAAAAGTTAAAGGAGTCAGCTAAAGCCCCGAGAATGTCGTTGGTGACTGCCGCCCGCACGGTTAAATCCCCCTTCGCTGCCCCTTTAATTTGTTCCAACATTTTCAGCACCTGTTGCGTCAGGGAATCCATCTCCGCTTGCCGTTGAGCAGACATGATTTCTAGGTCCGCGATTAACTGAGTTTTTTCCGCTTCTGCACCAATGCGATCGCCCACTTCTTGTTGTAGTTTCTCGTTGATTTCCTGCAACTCCTGGGTGCGTTGGACCACTCGATTTTCTAAGTCGGTGGCTAACTGTTCTAGGGCTTCTTGATTCCGCCGTTGTTCGGTCACATCTCGGGTAATTTTAGAGAATCCCTGCAACTCTCCTTGAGCGTCCCGTAAAGGGGTAATAATCACATTCGCCCAAAATTGACTCCCATCTTTTTTGACCCGATATCCTTCATCTTCAAATCTTCCCTCGGTTTGGGCCGCTTTGAGTTCGGCTTCCGGTTTGCCACTGGTGCGGTCCTCTAGGGTATAAAACCGCTCGAAAGGCTGACCTAGAATTTCTGGCGCACGATATCCTTTAATTCTTTGCGCCCCCATATTCCAACTGGCCACTCGACCCGCTAGATCCAATCTAATAATGGCATAATCCTTGACACTCTCTACCAAAGAACGAAACCCTTCTTCACTTTCTCGGCGCGCTTCTTCCGCTTGTTTGCGTTCGGTAATATCTAACCCCGAGGCAATATATCCGAAAAAATTGCCCTCGCTATCAAACCGAGGCAATCCACTCATCCAACTCCAACAATACTCCCCATCCCAGCGTTTGAATCGCACTTCTAATTGGAAGGGTTGCCGCTCCTCAAATGCGGTTTGATAAATATTAACGTATCGGTCTCTATCCTCTGGATGCAAAATTTGCATCCAGCCATAACCGAGGTCTTTTTCTAACGGTCGTCCCGTAAACTCGACCCACCGTTTGTTAAAATAGCTCACCTGTTTATCGGGTCCGGCAATCCAAATAATGGCCGGAACCGTATCCGCCATCAACCGAAATTGTTGTTCACTTTCTTGTAAAGCGCGTTCGGCTTGTTTGCGTTCGGTGATGTCCAAGGCGATCGCCACACAGGAAAGTTTATGAGTCTGTTGAATGAGTTGAATATACATCTCAATCGGATAGACACTCCCATCAGCTCGGCGATGCATGGCTTCAAACCGCATTCTCTGTTCGCCGCCCTCTAATAAGGGAGCCAAAGCAGTTTTAGCTTCCCCGAGATTCACCACTGCTGGATTGATATCCATTGCTGTTTTTTTAAGGATTTCCTCCTGAGAATACCCCAAATTTAGACAGGCTCCTTTGTTTACATATTCAAAGCGCAGGGTATCCACATCAAAAACATAAATCTCGTTCAGACTAGACTCGACGACATTAAACAACCGCATCCGTTCTTGTTCCCCTTGCACCCGTTCCGTAATCACTTCCGTCAACAGCATAATGCCGCCGATTTCTCCGGTGCGATCGCGCCAGGGATACATCTCCCATTTTACCCAATCGATGCTGCCATCTACCCGGGTATAGCCTTCCGCATCACAGCTAAAGGATTCTCCCCCTAAGACGCGCTGGAGCATATCTTTCACATGATCCGGCAGTTCCGGAAACAGCTCGTGGTGCGATCGCCCAATAATGTTTTTAACCCTCTGGAAGTCTTCTCTTTTATCCAGTTTATAATCTTTCACCCACCGTTCAGAGGCGACTACATAGCACATTTGGCGATCGAGCATCGCCACGGCTGCCGGAAGATGTTCCAGAAATAATTTGAATTCTTCTTCCCGTTGGTGCAATTCCGTTTCCAGCTTCAAACAACTGCTGATATCTCGCACACTCACCCAAATCACCTCACGGTTATCTACAAGGGTGAGGGGTTTTCCCGAAATTTCCAGTTCCAATACGCTACCCCGTTTCGGTTTGAGGGCTTTCCATCTTAACGAGCCTCCCTTGCTCACTGCCGCTTCCAAATCAGCCTGAGATTGCCCGAAACTGGATAACTGGTTAAAAAAGTTTTTGCCTCGGAGTTGGGTCCGTTCCATGCCGTACAATTGACAGGCTTTTTCATTGGCATCTAAAATCGTTCCATCCCGTTGCTGAATCAAAATTCCCTCATTCATTTGATTCATAAAATCCGTGAAATCCGAGGCAATTGCTTCTGTATATCCCGGAATTTTTTCGTAGGTTGAAAGGATTCCCACTGGTTTTCCCTGGGGAGTTTTAACCGGCCATTGATGAATTTTCCAAAGCGATTCTGACCCCTCGCTTGGGGGGGAATTCGGAACTTGTACTAACAGGGTTTGGGAATTCTCTGGGTTAATTTTCACCCAATTTTTCAACAGTTTACCCCCCCAAGAGAGTGTGCCGTCAGTTTTGCCGATCAGTTGTGCTGGAGATGCCACACCCACTTGTTCTGCAAAGCGCTGATTTCCCCCCAGGTAAACTCCTTGGCAATCTTGCCAAGATACCGCCCAAGGTAAGCAGTCCAGGGCCATTTGTAGGAATGAACCCCTCGAAAAGATGCCACTGCCGAGGGTTTCCCGGATGCCTTGACGGTAGGTGAATAGGGCAAGCATCAAGGCGATCGCACTTGCGCTTTCCAAAGCATAGCTTAGGGTTTCCCACAGGGTTGAAACCGGAAGGGCGGCGGTGGAGAATAAATGGAAGAACCGACTCCCGGTGGCGACTGCTAAAAAAGCACTAACTATCCATAAAAAACGGCAATGCAGACGAGATACTGTGATTTGCAGGAGGATTAAAGTCATCCCCAAATAGGACAAGGCAATGACCCATTCTGCCCGGTTCTGTATCCCGACCCAATCCGGAGCGCTCCCGATGGCAAAATACAGTTGAGAACCTATCCCGTTTATTAGCATAATTCAGTCCCAAAGTAAAGTGAAATTTGCCCGATGTTTTCAAGGGTTTACCACCCTTCAGATTGGGCGATCGCTTCCACATCTAAAATCATCACTAAGCGTCCCGTCCAATCATATAATCCCCTTAAAAAAGGTGCGAGTTCTTCCCCCACGTCCATGCTAGAAACCATGCGGTCAAGATGAACCGAAATCACCCCTTGCACGCGAGAAACGGCCAAACCCATTCGCATCATCACCAAGTTTCCATCTCGCGGATCCGGCGCTTCTAAAATTAAAATTCGACTATGCACCGAATGACTATCCACCCCGTCAGTCCGCAAAAACCGACCAAAATCCGCCACGGCTAAAATTTCTCCCCGCAAATTGGTCAATCCTAGGACAAAATGACGGGTATTCGGTACCGGTGCGATCGGTTGCTGCCCCAAAAATAGCACCTCCCGTACTGACAGCAAATCCACCGCAAAGAGGCTCTCTCTTTGTCCAAACAACAGAAATTGCTTGAGGTTCCCGGCATTGGGGGAACCGGGCAACTCACTCATCCCAGAACTGAGGGTCAATTTTCCAGCCATACCGTCTTAAATTTTGAGAAAATACAGCCTTTAAATCTTAAAGACTTTCGGCTTAATTGGATGAATTTTTTTAAAAGAATCCAGCGGGAAAGAATCAAGTTAGAATGGACCAACTATTCTTCTATGAGATAAAAATAGATGATCATCGCCTGAGAATATCCGGTCTAATTCTTTCCGCTGACCTCTTTATAATAGGCGTTCGACAATATTGACCAATTGCTGGGGGTCAACAGGTTTGGTAATATAGGCATCGGCTCCCAAATCCATGCCCCAAGTCTTATCAATCTCTGTATTTTTTTGACTGCAAAACACCACAGGTAACTTGGACGTCTTGCGATCGCCCCGTAACTCTCGGATCACCTCAAATCCATTCATCCGAGGCATCACCACATCCAGAATCACCAGATCCGGTGCCGTCTCCTGAATCCGGGCGATCGCCTCCTCCCCATTCGTGGCCACAACCACCTCCATCCCGGCTTTTTTCAAAATCCGGCCAATCATCTCCAGTTCGCTCGGCACATCATCTACCACTAAGATTTTGCTCATTGGGCCTTTCCCTCGCTTGGCATGAGTATTGCAATCTTATTTTAGCGTGAGAGTTAGCAATTTCCCCGCCCTATCCCCAACTTTAACCCCATTCATTTTTACCCGGGCAGTAGAACTAGGGCCAAGTCCTGCTTAAATCCGATTCTTCATAAAATCACCCCCCATTCAATCCCAATTAATCCCTGAAAAACCGAACCAAACCTAGTGACATGGCTCCGCCGTGGCAGGCCAAATTCGAGGATCTGCCTCCTAATACCCTTTTAATAAAATTAGCCCAATTCCATCCCAATTAACATAAGCAAAACCGAATAAAATCCACCCCTAAACCTTCTCTATAAAATTACAAACCCACTGTCCACCCCTCAATCCTTGATAAAAATTAGAAATCCCCGAAAGAAACCCGATCGCCGTTCCTCTATTGTAGCCACATCTAAGGGCCGAACTCAAAATTACATCTTCTTAAGTTGAGTACCCCCACCCTCAAGAGCTTTCTTTGCCCGAGGGTTGAGATCCCGGGGACGAAAAACCGGGTTTCTGGCCCTAATTGGCTACCCAGCAGGCGGAGAGTTCCTCCAGAAACCCGGTTGTCTTCCCCCTCTACAACTCGCCAGACCCCGGCGAATTGTAAAGATTTTTAAGCCAAATCACTCTTCCCTAAAAACAGTGATAGAATCCGAAATTGAGCTAGGGGTGTCCGACCACAGGGCTGAGAACAAACCCTTAGAACCTGAGTCCGGGTAATACCGGCGGAGGGAAGCTGTTATTTGAGGACTTCAAAATGCGAAAAGAATGGGTTGCCAAACGTCAGGGCCAGAGTAATGTTACTCAAATGAACTATGCCCGACAAGGCATCATCACCGAAGAAATGGACTATGTAGCAAAACGGGAAAACCTCCCCGTTGAGCTGATTCGGGACGAAGTGGCACGAGGACGGATGATTATCCCCGCCAATATTAACCACCTCAACCTCGAACCGATGTGCATCGGTATTGCCTCCAAATGTAAAGTCAATGCCAACATCGGCGCATCCCCTAATTCTTCTGATATTAACGAAGAATTAGACAAACTCAAACTCTCCGTTAAATATGGTGCTGATACCGTCATGGACCTGTCTACAGGTGGCGGAAACCTCGACGAAATTCGCACCGCCATTATTAATACCTCCCCGGTTCCCATCGGCACCGTCCCCATTTATCAGGCATTAGAAAGCGTGCATGGTAACATGGAAAATCTCACTCCCAATGATTTTCTGCACATCATTGAAAAACACGCCCAACAAGGTGTGGATTACATGACCATTCACGCGGGGATTTTAATCGAACATCTGCCCTTAGTGAGAAACCGGATTACCGGAATTGTCTCCCGTGGCGGTGGCATTTTGGCCCGGTGGATGCTGCATCATCACAAACAAAATCCGCTTTATACCCATTTCGATGACATTATCGAAATCTTCAAAAAATACGATGTTTCCTTTAGCTTAGGCGACTCCCTCCGTCCCGGTTGTCAACATGATGCCTCGGACGAAGCACAACTCGCCGAACTCAAAACCCTCGGACAACTCACCCGTCGCGCCTGGGAACATAATGTGCAGGTGATGGTCGAAGGTCCGGGTCATGTGCCAATGGACCAAATCGAATTTAACGTTAAAAAGCAAATGGAAGAGTGTTCTGAAGCACCTTTCTATGTGCTGGGTCCGTTGGTGACTGATATTGCGCCTGGATACGACCATATTACCTCGGCGATCGGGGCCGCTATGGCGGGATGGTACGGAACGGCGATGTTATGTTACGTCACACCGAAAGAGCATCTGGGATTACCCAATGCTGAAGATGTGCGAAATGGGTTAATTGCCTATAAAATCGCCGCCCATGCTGCGGACATCGCACGGCATCGGATTGGAGCCCGCGATCGCGATGACGAACTGTCTCACGCCCGGTATAACTTCGATTGGAACCGCCAATTTGAACTTTCCCTCGACCCCGAACGGGCGAAAGAATACCACGACGAAACCCTCCCGGCAGACATCTACAAAACCGCCGAATTCTGCTCCATGTGCGGACCTAAATTCTGCCCCATGCAAACCAAAGTAGACGCCGACGCCTTAACCGAATTAGAGAAGTTCTTAGCGAAAGAACCTGTAACTCAAGGTTAAGAGTAGAACAGTAGTAGCGCCTCCAAGTAAAATAGTAGGGTGGGCATTGCCCACCTTATTTTCTGCTATAACCTGATAAATTAATGACCGATGAACTCCAAAATGTTGAACGCATTCGCGCCGGATTAGAAGCTGCACTTAATGAATTGGTCCAGGATATTGCTACGCTGCAAATTTTCCCGCCCGATCGCTTTCCCTTGGGTTGGCGGAAAGCGGCAAAAGGACGGACGGTGTGGCGGTTGCTAGAGGAAATGATTACCCAGAATTTGGAAGTCAAGCATCAAGATATTGGGATTCAGAGTTTC
This sequence comes from Laspinema palackyanum D2a, assembly GCA_025370845.1. Taxonomy (GTDB): domain Bacteria; phylum Cyanobacteriota; class Cyanobacteriia; order Cyanobacteriales; family Laspinemataceae; genus Laspinema. The sequence goes on from JAMXFF010000018.1 coordinate 96,087, forward strand.
AGTCCCGCCACATCAGAAGTCGGAGTCTATGACTTTATTTTTTCCCTGGATGGTCAAGAGCGAGTTTTTGTTAATATTAAATCGGCCATTAAGGGAGAACGTCTCAGCAAAGATGATATTTCCAAGGCGAGAAAATTAGAAGAGTTTTTTAGTGCCGATGCCACACGAATTCTGTTGATTGCGACGTTTGAGATAGAGTTTCTCGCTAATATGACGCTGCAAATCAACAAATGTACCGTTTTGCCGGTAATGTGGATTGCCGATATTTATGTTAATCCCAGCAATAATGCCAATCTTCAATCTTCAAAGTACAAGTCGATTCAGACGGCAACTCGACGCACTGGATTAGAGTTTTTAGAACTGCTTAGAGGTGAAATTAAAAAGGCGGATGAAAAAGGGGCGACTAAGAGACGGAAGCAAGCCGATCGCTGATTTTTACTCTTACGTCGCCCGAATCAGGTTTTTGCAAAAATTCTGAATGATGGCAATGGTATCTGCTGTAAAATCGAGTTCCTTCCAGATAATTTGATTAATTTGTTCTACATAGTGAATCGCCGCTTTTGGTGCAACTTGTTTGTGATATGCTTCAAGGGCGATCGCACTCATCTGATGGAGAGCAATTGGGCTAAGTTTAGGAATCGGGATCCGCGCAACATAGCCCGAGGTAATCATATTAGACCGATTTAAAAGACTTCGCACGATAAAGGTTACGAGATGACTGTTCAAATAAGCTAACAGCCACCAGGTATCCGAGTCCGAGGTAATAATATTAGCATTCACCCCATAAGTGGAATGGGCGGGAAGATAGCAAGCGGAGAAGGTGACTCCCATTGAGGAACAAGTAATCCCGGATTGATAGAGTAGAGATTTATTCCGAATGGTGAAATTGGGAATGATTTCCGCTATGGATAAAAAATCATCGATTAAGTAAGCATTTGGTTTCGTGAAAAAGCGACAGGACCCGGGATTTTTATAAAAGGGAATGGTAAATCCCGGGCGAGGATGTTTGGATAAATAGGTGCGATCGCTGCCTGTAGAAATCCCAGTCACGCAAGGAAAGCGATTCCCCAGTCGCGGAGACTCGAACAGGTTGCGGATCTCATCGGGAATATCAATAATAAATTCCGAGTGATCCGCTTCCCCAGCTAGGGTGATTTTTGCGAGGGGTAATTCCGTCCATTGTTTCTGAATTAACATCCGCTGAAAATCCCCTTGATTCAGGGGACGATTCGCCACCTTAACCGCCCCTTGATAATCGGTTCCTTTTTGCAATATCATGATACAAGTCCGGACATCTGCCCCTTGGTCTAAAAATAAATCATTAGAACAAAGGAGCAGGTAATGGACGGCACAGTTTCGTAAAATTTTATGGCGTAAGTTTTGATGCGCTTTAGCGGTTAAGAATGAATCCAGGGTAATCAATCCGATTAAAGCCCCAGGTTTTGCACAATCAATTAAAGCCGCTATAAATAGGGCATACATATTATGCACACCGATATCCCGAAATAACCGAGATAGCTGGGTTTTGTTGTCCCGAATATAGGCTACTTCATGGCAATTGTAAGGTGGGTTAGCCAAATAGAAGTCATAGTCTAAATCAATTGGCGTATTTAAAATACTCAGCCGATTCTTTTGCTGATAAAATTGCAAAAAATCAGTTGGAGTAAAATTAATCGTTTCCGGTAAATCAAACGGTAAAATATCCATTCCCGCCACGGAAATTCCCTGATTTAACAAGGGAATGACCATTTCACCTCGACCGACACAAGGATCCAGTGCAGTGCGCCCCTGGGGATTGAGTTCTATCAGCGCCTGGGTGATGAACTCAGCGACAAAATCTGGGGTGGAATAATATCCCGTTTCTCGTCGGTCAATTCCCGCCTTTGTCTCGATTTTTTTAAAATGTCGTCCCATACTGCTTGTGATAAAATTAAACCTAATCTATAATAAAAACACTCATTCATTCCCGATTTACCCCGGATTAATATGTCCCCTATCCCTCCGGTGAAATGGTTGGTTAACCGCCGTCGGTTCTTGCAGTTGAGTTTGTTTGCTAGTACCTGGGGTTTGAGTTTAGCTTGTACGGAAAATCAAGCGCAATCTTCTGGGCAAAAAGTGTTAGTCATTGGTGCGGGAATTTCGGGGTTAGCAGCAGCGCGAGAACTTCAGGGACAAGGGTTTCAAGTGACGGTGTTGGAAGGACGCGATCGCATTGGCGGCAGAATCCACACCAGTCGCACTCTGGGGTTTCCGGTGGATTTGGGGGCATCCTGGATTCATGGAATTACGGATAATCCCATTACGACTCTAGCGCGAGAGGGGCAAATTCCCATCTTACCCACGGATTTTGATAATATTATACTATACAACAGCCAGGGAAATCCAATTAGCGATCGCGATTTTGAGGTGGGTTATGGAGTCTACGAACAAATTCGCGATCGCGCTGCCTCTCTAGCGGAAGACTCCGAACAGGACCTTTCCATTGCCTCCGCATTACAACAAGTTTTAGCCACGCAAACCCTTACCCCTCAACAAGCGCAACTCATTGAATGGGGGTTAAATTCTGAATTTGTGACCGAATTCGGGGCGGATTTAGAGAGTCTCTCCAGTTGGTATGTTGATGAAGGAAAAGAGTTTGACGGGGGGGATTATCTCTTTCCCCAAGGATATGACCAAATTATCACAGGATTAGCGAATAATCTGGAGATTCAGTTGCAACAAAAGGTAACTGAAATCCGGTACAGCGGTTCCGGCGTATCTGTCACGACGGAACGAGAAACCTTTAGTGCTGATGCGGCGATCGTGACCTTACCCCTAGGGGTTTTAAAATCTGGATCTATCAAATTTTCTCCTGAATTACCAGCCAATAAACAAGCGGCTATCAATCGCTTGAACATGGGAGTTTTAAATAAAGTCATCTTGAAATTCTCAAAACAATTTTGGCCTGAAGACTATCAGGGATTGGGCTATCTTCATGAGAATGGTCCCGATTTGTCGGAATTTTTAAATTGGCAATTTTATAGTCAACAACCGGCATTAATCGCTTTGATGGGGGGTAGTTTTGCCCGGGAGATTGAACAACTTTCTGAGGGGGAAATTCGCTCACGAATGCTGCGAGTGTTGCGACGGAGTTATGGCGATCGCATTCCCGAACCCGACAGCATGATGGTGACGCGATGGAGTCAGGATCCGTTTGCCTTTGGGTCTTATTCTCATATTGCCGTCGGGGGAGAGAGTGGCGATCGCGATATCTTGGCTGAACCCATCGGCGATCGGCTCTTCTTCGCGGGAGAAGCCACCTCTAGGGACTATCCCGCCACCGTACATGGCGCTTACCTCTCCGGCATTCGGGAAGCGAAACGATTGATTAACCACTAAAAACCCCTTTCATACTCCTCAACTCTCACCGTGATCGAGTAAGATCTAAAAAGTACCCACAGCTAAAATAGCCAAGCGGTTACTGAGTCAAGCGCGAAAAACAGCAAAAATGTCAACCCCCCATCGGCGTCAGAAAAATCGGCGAATAGAGAGAAAAAAAGCTGGGTTCAAGATTCTCAAGACAATCATGAAGTGGGGCATCGCTTCCCTTCCCGTAAAATTTTTTATCCGGAAGTTTCAGCGTTTTTTTGGCACGCCTTCCATGCAACCGGCAGCGTTCCCCCCTAATGAAGAAGAACGCTTACAAGCTCTCTATCGCTATAGTATTTTAGACAGTGATGCGGAAGACTCATTTGATGACTTAACCGCCTTAGCGGCTTCAATTTGCGGAACTCCCATTGCCTTAGTGAGCCTGATTGATTCCAATCGTCAATGGTTTAAATCTAAAGTCGGTTTAGACGCCTCCGAAACTCCCAGAAGTGTCTCGTTTTGCGCTCATGCAATTCTGAATCCCAATGATATTCTCGTTGTTCCGAATGCGTTAGAAGATGAGCGGTTTGTGGGTAATCCCCTAGTTACTTCTAATCCCAATATCCGCTTTTATGCGGGAACGCCGGTTGTCACCCCCGATGGATTTCCGCTGGGAACCCTTTGTGTGATTGATACCATCCCGCGCCATCTTACTTCCGAACAATTGGAAGGACTGCGGTTGTTAGGACGACAGGCGATCGCCCAAATGGAATTACGACTCCAAGTTAAACGATTAGAACGTCAAATTGCTCGACAAAAAGATGCTACAGCCAAACTCCGTGCGACCGATTCCCAAATTGTCGATTCGTTAGAAAACATGACTGATGCTTTTTTCGCTGTTGATCGCCAATGGCGGTTTAGTTATGCGAATCAAAAAGTTGGAGAAATTTTACAACGAGACCCCAATAAGCTGCTGGGAAAAATTATCTGGGAAGAATTACCTGAAACCGTGGGTTCTACATTTGAACGAGAGTATCGAAAATCTGCCTCGGAACAAGTCAGCGTCACCTTTGAAGACTGTTCTCCCATCACCAATCGCTGCTTTGAAGTGCGGGTCTTTCCATCCTACGAGGGACTCTCTGTATTTTTTCATGACATTACCCAACGAAAAGAAACTGAAGAGGCACTCTGCCGGGAACAAGAAAAAGTCCAGGAATTACTCTTAAATATTTTACCACCAACCATTGCTAAACAGCTTCAGGAACAACCGGGGCTAATTGCAGAAAAATTTGAGGCGGTCACTATTTTATTTGCGGATTTAGTTAAGTTTACGGAACTCTCCACCCAGGTTTCTCCCCAAGAATTGGTAACGCTTCTCAACGCCATTGTTTCCACCTTCGATCGCCTCACGGAAAAACATGGATTAGAGAAAATTAAAACCATTGGGGATGCCTACCTCGTAGTCGGTGGCGTTCCCCTCTCTCGACCGGATCATGCCGAAGCGATCGCAGAAATGGCCTTGGATATGCAAGAGGCGATCGGCCAGTTCAACACCGACTATCTCACAAATTTAAGTCTCCGAATTGGCATCAATACCGGACCCGTAGTCGCCGGTGTCATTGGCATCAAAAAATTCACCTACGACCTCTGGGGAGATGCTGTAAACACTGCCTCTCGCATGGAATCCCACGGAATAACGGGAAAAATTCAAATCTCCGAAACCACCTATCATTTATTACAACATAAGTATAAAATTGAGGAACGCGGTCTAATCGAAATTAAAGGCAAAGGAGAAATGAAAACCTATTTTCTCACAGGTCGAAATCGGTCTGCTCTTTAAATGTTCCTGCATCAGGTTTGCGATCGCCTCCCACCGGAAGCAATTCCCGACCCCATTCAACGCGCCAACAATCAGGGGTTCGTCAATTTTATTCCTTCACTGCGATCGATTAGCTCACTGCATACAACACAACACTTTATCCTTACTTATGGAAGATTGGAAAAAGAACATTCATCGGCTTTGCAAACAAAAAAGAACAAGAAAAACCACCCTATCCCTCATAGACAGCCACCTCCATTACCTGAATAGTTTTCAGGGAACCCCCATCCCTGAAAACATTTAACCCATAAGGCAACAACCGGCGGGGGATAAATCGATTGGCGGCCTAACAGCTAAAGTCGTCTAAAGACGACTGAAAACACCACTGTATCAGACTTGCAGTCGGTTTTTAACTGACATCTTGCCACTGGTGCAAGATCTGAGTTTTAACCGACTTTAGCTGTTAGGCCCCCAACGTTTCAACCCCGGCCCGGTGTCGCAACCTGGGAAAGTCACTCGATCGCCAATGGCATCAGAGCATCCAAATTAAAGTCCCCAACGGGGATTAATTCCGCTTGACGACCCTCTTCCTGATGAGTCAGGACCAGGCGTAAATAATCATCAGGCTTGTAGGGTAAGCGTTCCGCCCATTCGATCGCCACTAGACCCGGTTCCGTCTCCGTCCCTTCCCAGTAACTCTCCAAATTCAGTCCCGAGACTTCCCTGGGGTCCAAACGGTAGAGGTCCAAATGATACAGGGGGATGCGCCCTTCCAGATATTCCACAATTAAAGTGAAGGTGGGACTGACAATGGATTCAGCGATCGCCAAACCAGACCCAATCCCTTGCACCAGGGTGGTTTTACCCGCACCTAAATCTCCTTCGAGTAAAATGGTAGTCCCTGGAAGGCAGCGTTGTCCGAGGATGAAGCCTAGAGATTTCGTCGCCTCTGCATCGGGCAACAGGAACTTAAGAATGGATTGACTCATGGATGAAAAAATAAGCGAAGACCAGAACGGGGAAATCCGAGAGAAAAGTCTTAAAAATTATAACAGAATGACCGATAAAAAGACGATTAATTGGACTCCCTATTGAGCCGTTAACTCTTGAATAGTTTAGCGGTTAAATCGCGTGATTGGGTCCAGTTCAGTGCGGTAGCAAAAGGTTAGTAATTTATAAATCTGAACCGGAGAAACGATGTAAGCGAAAGGTGTGTGAGGAGACCGAAACAGTGAAAGCGCACTAGCGGGCGGCAGAGAGGATACCCGCAGTGCTTTTAATATGAACGTGAGCATACCAGCGGATCAACACCTGGGCCAAGAGTTGGTGATCATGACGAACATAACCCGTTTCCCGGTCCTCCTGCATCACATTGGCGAACACCACACTGCGGCCAAGTTCAGTAACGGTGGGGCGATCGACATATACGGGATGAGAGTTATCTTGGGAATAGCGAATCAAAGATTGAGCCGAAGGCATTTGCTGTTGTACTAATACAGAACTAAACAGCTTTAATCCACAAGCGCGATCGATGGCTTTAATATGATCAGCAACAGTGTAGCCATCGGTTTCGCCCGGTTGGGTCATGATATTGCAAACATAAATTTTAGGAACATTGCGCTTGGCAATTTCTTCGGCAATTTCCGGCACTAATAGATTAGGAATTACGCTGGTATAGAGACTGCCCGGGCCTAAAATAATGAAATCAGCCTCACGAATGGCTTGTATGGCTTTAGGTAGCGGGGGTGGATTCGCGGGAGTGCAGCCAATTTTGACAATTTTGCCATTGGCTTCCGTAATACTGGATTCTCCCTCAATGCGACGACCATCAGCCAATTCTGCCCAGAGATTGACATCACAGAGGGTAGAGGGGAGGACTTGACCCCGGACCGCCAGAACCTTAGAACTCGTGGCGATCGCCCGTTCCAAATCCCCACTAATATCGCTCATCGCCGTCAGAAACAGATTCCCAAAACTATGGCCCGTCAGACCATTTCCCGCCTTAAATCGGTATTGAAACAGTTCCGTTAATAACTTTTCCTCATCGGCGAGGGCCGCTAGACAGTTGCGAATATCTCCTGGTGGCAGCACCCCATTTTCCCGGCGCAGCCGTCCCGAGGACCCGCCATCATCGGCTACGGTGACAATCGCGGTAATGTTAGCACTATAAGTCTTGAGTCCCCGGAGTAGGGTAGAAAGACCCGTGCCACCACCAACCACCACAATTTTCGCGCCGCGATTTAACTTACGGTGATGCAGCAAGACATCAATTAACTCATCCTCGGCACCGGGTCTTAACACTTCCGTAATCGAGCCTACAGTGCGGGTTTGGCCCCAGAGAATAAAGAAAATCCCAAACAGGAGGACAAAGGGACCGCTGATATAGCTGGGAATCACCGTTGCCAGTTGGGTGAGTGTTTTTTCAATTAACTGAATCGCGAAAAAAATCGGGGTCAGTTTAACCCAGATTGCCAAACCCAGCAGGGTTAATAAGACCCCAACCGCACTTAAGAGCAGCCAGCGTTTGACGAATAATCCAGGGGCTAACCATTTAAACCAATGGTTAAATCGCATCCCTCGCCGGAACAGGGGGTCCGGCTTGAGGGCATGGAAAGCTTGTTTGAGTAAACCAATTGACATGATTAATTTTAGGAGAGGGGATTAAAAGAGGAGAGAGTCGAAAGTTACACCTTTTTGGTTTTGATTCTAATTGCAAAAGGTCTGTTCCGAACTCAACCGGACAATAGCCTGTCAGAGATCAGATGTCACCTCCTTGTGCCAAATAGGGGAATATGCTTACCAGGATATCGGGATTGTTCCCGAATGGCGAGAGAGCAGGGTCAGAATCGCCCCAGTAGACAGGAGGGAGTCCGGATTAGAATCGAGCAGGGTGAGGCTGTGTCGCGCAACAATCCGCCCGGTTGAGTTGAAGCTAGAGCTTTCAATCCCTAGGGAGAGAAGCAAAGATGGACTTCCCACCAGCCCGGTGGCTGGACTACTATACTTAACCTTTAGTGACCAGTCCGCAGAGCGTTACCGTAGTTGAGCCGATGAGTGAGCCGTTGATTGAATTGAAGGGAGTGTCTAAGTCCTTTGGGCGGAATGTGATTTTAAACGAAGTGGATTTATGCATTTACCGCAACGAGGCCCTCTCAATCATTGGACCCTCTGGGACAGGCAAATCAACAATTTTGCGGATTATTGCGGGATTGCTGGAGCCTGATGCCGGGGAAGTGTATGTACAGGGAATTCGCCGCGATCGCTGGATGGATGATTTAGCTGATCCCATTGGTATTGGTATGGTCTTTCAGAATGCGGCCCTCTTTGATTCCTTAAACGTGGATGAAAATGTCGGATTTTTCCTCTACGAACACTCCAAATTATCCCGCAAGCAAATTCGACAACTGGTCACGGAGAAGCTAGAAATGGTAGGGTTGCCAGGAATCGGCAATAAATACCCAGCCGAACTCTCTGGAGGGATGCGAAAGCGGGTGAGTTTTGCCCGGGCGATTATGGCGAATCCAGACGACCCCACCGCTAGTCCAGAAGTGTTGCTCTATGATGAACCGACGGCAGGTTTAGATCCGATCGCCTCTACGGTGATTGAAGATTTAATCCGAGAGTTACAAGCGGCCCGAGGCGGCTGTAGCACCTATGTGATGGTCACGCACCAAGATAGCACCATTCGCCGAACCTCTGACCGCATCGTATTTTTATTTGATGGGAAAGTGCAATGGCAAGGTGGAATTGAGGAGATTGACACCACAGAGAACCCCTTAGTCCGACAATTTTTCAGTGGCAGCATTACCGGACCGATTCAACTAGCGGGTTGAGCATCAGGCGATCGCAAGGCACCATGAAGGTCACAGTGCCGTGGCAGTATGGCATTATCAGAGTCTGGGTAGCACTGCACAGGTGGGAGTCAAAATCATAGCAACAACGTCAAGAGAGCAACTATCGCAGAAGGAGAATCCATGCGTTCGTCACGAAAGCTGAGAGAAGGATCAATTGGTTTATTACTTTTGGCCGGTTTAGGATTATTTGGGGGCATTATTTTATGGCTGCGCGGGGTTGGATTAGGCCGCGAAAGCTATACCCTGGTTGTCTCATTCCCTAACGTTGCTGGGATGCAGGTGGGGGGGCCGGTACGCTACCGGGGAGTCTCCGTGGGCCGGATTGCCAATATTATCCCCGGAACCAATGGAGTCGATGTGGAGCTGATCGTGGCTCCAGCGACCCTGGTGATTCCTAATGCCGTGTTGATCGAGGCCAATCAGGGGGGGTTAATTGGAGAAACCTGGGTGGATATTAACCCCCTCCAGGCTTTACCGCCTCAAATTATTAAAACCACGACTCCCCTCGCCTCGGATTGCAATACGGAGTTAATTTTGTGCAATCGTGAGCGTCTTGAGGGACAGATTGGGGTGAATTTTGACGAACTGATTCGCGGATCGATGCGGTTTACGAATTTATTTTCAGATCCAGCCTTTTTTGCCAATCTCAATGCCTTGGTGAAAAACTCCACGGTTGCCACGGCTGAAATTACCCAACTCAGTCGGGAAATCAATGTCTTGACCCAATCGGTAGAACGAGAGTTAGGGATTTTCTCCACTGCCGCGCTGCAATCGGCTTCGGCCCTGAATACTGCTGCTGGACAAATTGGCAATACGGCGAATCAGGTGGGGGCAATTTCTACCCAACTGGGGAGAACGGTGAATCAATATGGGGCGATCGCCGGGGATATCCGGGCCGCCACCAATCAAATTGGGGCCACAGCTAATCAATATGGGGCGATCGCCGGAGATATCCGCACCGCCACCAATCAAATTACCGCCATCTCCAATCGCTATGGGGCGATCGCTGGGGACCTCCAACGAACCGTCAATCAAATTGGGGCCGCCGCTGAGGAATATAGAGGAGTTGCCGGGACCTTTGGGGCCAGTGCCGATCGCATCAGTCTCACCCTCGATCGCGTCGGTGGCACCGTCGAGGGACTCGGCGGCACCGCAGGCGAACTCAACCTCACCGCTACCGACCTCCGAACCCTGATTGGCAGTGTTAATGAACTCGTCGCCACCAATCGCGGCACCCTCGTCACCACCCTCAACAACATCAACACCACCAGCGAACAACTGCGAATCAGCGCCCAACAGATTACCCCCCTCGTCGCCGGGGTCCAACAACAGCTCAATCAATTTGAGGATTCTCAACTCTTAGCGAACCTAGATACCCTCTCCGTCACCGCCAATCAACTCGCCGCCAATGCCTCCGTTGCCGCGAATAATCTCTCCCAACTCACCGATACCGCCATCTCCCCGGCCAATCTGCTGTCCTTACAACAAACCCTAGATTCGGCCCGCGCCACGTTCCAAAATGTCCAAAAAATCACCTCGGATTTGGAAGAGTTAACCGGCGATCCCGCTTTATTTGAGAGTATTCGGAATATTTTGCTGATCCTCGGGGATCTGCTCTCTTCCACCGAACAACTCGAAGAACACGCTCGGTTTGCGATGGCTTTAGCGCCCCTTTCTCATACCGTCAGCGACCCTTCCTTACAGTCCCAACTCCTCCCCCCTGCTTCCGCAGAACAGAGACCCGAACAGCTTGACCCCGCTGTTCCACCCCGGACTGCATCCCCAGGCCCTAATCCCGATAAGCTCACCGCACGCAACCGTTGAGTCCCCAAACCCATCCCCGGGAAAACGGGTTAACCACAAAGAAACCAGTCCCCCTCCTTGAGGCTCAATTGAGCCACTGATGAGGGAGACTGGCCTAAATTTTGAGGGAATGTTTAGAAAACTCGACTAAAACAATGGGTTGTTTTGCAGTTCTCTAATCGTCATCTTCTTCATCGAACTCCTCATCGTCTTCGTTGAGCAAGTCATTTTTACTGTTATCGACCTGAATCAGGTGGATGTGCTTGTAACCCAGTTTAATTTCAAACTCATCACCGGGCTTTAATCCCATTGACTGGGTATAAGTTGAACCAATGACAATTTGTCCGTTTTTGTGGACGCTGACTCGAAAAGTTGCCTCTCGACCGCGACCATCTTTTGACCCCTCTGGACTCAGGGGAATCCCGCGAGCTTCCAGCACGGCATCATAAAAGTCCGTGAGGTTTACCCGGAACTCTTCATTTTTTGACTTGCTGTAGTATCCACAGCGCTTGGCGGTTTCTCGGCGGGGTAAGTGCGAGAGTTCTTTAACTTTTTGAAGCAGCGCCTTTCCTTTAAGAGGGCTTGTAGCAATTTCACTCATTGCTTTCAATGATTATCCTTCCCGATCTAAAAACTGAAAATTCAGCCGCATCATTCAATTTGGCCTAGTTAAAAATATATCCTCAAATCTGTGATTTTTAACCATAATTTTTTATAAAAAAATTAAACGGCTCAATTTTTAACCCCGGTTCACCGGAATAGACCGGGGTCCCGGCAGGGTCCCGGCAGGGGTTAAAACCCCCGCCTAATAGCTAAAGTCGGTTAAAAACCGACTAAAAACACCACGGTATAAAACTTTAAGTTGGTTGAAACTGACTTATAGCGGTTCAGTGGACTTATGCGGTACAGACAATTAAAGGAGTGCCTTGCATCGAGCTTCGCTATTGTCGATAGCGAAGCTCGATGTTAGTGCTTACGCACTGGCTGCGCCTTAAGCGGAGCTATGCCGCAGGCTTTACGCACTCCCAAAACGTACCTCATAACTGTGGGAACCGCTATAAGTGGTTAGGCGCTTGATTTATCCCCCGTCGGGTGTTGCCTAATTTGACTTGGGGCCCAACAATCGCTGAAGTTGCTTGAGGGATTGATAAATTTCTGGGAGACGGTTGAAGAGGACGACAGTTTTCAGCCACTGTTTGTTAGGAATCGCTGGAAAACCCGAGACGATCGCCCCGGGAGGAACATCACTGGTAATGCCGGTTTTAGCGGAGGCGATGACCCCATCTCCCACTGTTACCTGATTGTTAACCCCCACTTGACCGCCTAAAATCACGTTGTTGCCTAACTTGGCCCCACCGGCTAATCCCACTTGGGCCGCTAAGACACAATTTTTGCCTATTTTGCACCCATGACCAATCTGCACTAAATTATCAATTTTTGTATTCTCCCCAATCCGGGTTTCCCCGACTGCGGGACGGTCGATGTTGCTATTACAACCCACCTCTACTCCATCCTCTAGGACGGTGTAGCCGGATTGCTCCATTTTCACCCAACCGGCGCGAGAGGGCACAAATCCAAACCCTTCAGACCCAATCACGGCCCCCGCATGAATGGTGCAACCCTTGCCGATGCGGGTGCGTTCATGGATGGTGCAATGGCCATGCAAGACGGTCCCTTCCCCGATTTCAGCATGAGGATAAAGGCTCACGTTGGCATGAATACAGACATTGTTGGCAATTTTGACCCCCTGGGCGATGGAGACAAAGGCCCCGATCGCCACATTTTCCCCCAAGGTGGCACCTGGGTGAATCGAGGCGGTGGGATGGATGCCTGCGGGGAGTCGAAAGGGTTGATAAAACAAGGCGATCGCATGAGCAAATAATAATCGCGGTTCCCGGGTTGCCACCCATACGATTCCGCGATCGCTCGCCTGTTGCTGAAACTGGGGATCCATCGGCAAAATCAACGCCGTCGCTGCCGTTTTTGCGATGCGATCGGCAAATTTACCGCCTTCGATATAACTCAGACTCCCGGGAGTTGCCTCGTCTACGGCTGCCACTCCCGTGATTTCCGGGTCCTCCCCCCTGAAAACAGCGGGACCCTCCGGCAGATGAATGGCAAGTTTTTGGACAATTTCACTAAATTTCATAATCGCGATCGGCACTTATGGAAGGTTTGCCCGGGTAATAAAAACCCGCACCCTCAAGGGTGGGGTTCCACAAACAAAGCCTGCCTTCGCAGGCTACAAAAGAGGTATCCTTTGCGAATCGCCTCTACATTTAGCGCTTAGTAAAAAAAATTGCTTAAGTCCGGTTCTCCAAGAAGTCGAGTTGTTTTCTGCCGGTTATCCGTGGCACTAAAGTATCCACTCCAAACGGTTTCAACCGCTAAAAATACCATAAAACTTGTCGCAGTTTTTAACCTTTGGGCAATCCCTACCCCTAGCAAAAAACAAAGCCTACTGATTCAGCAGGCTAGGGGGGTGCTATTTATTCAAGAAATGAATTATTGATGGACGGAACTGGCTTCTACATCTACTACCGTCGAACCCCCCACCGTTGAGGCGGTATTGACCGGATTGGTGGATTCTCCGACTTCACCTTTTCTGGCTTTAAAATAATCCATTGCAATTTGAGACAACTCAGAAACTAACAAGGTTGCCAGGGCGATGTCGTCAAGTTGCCCAATCACGGGGATAAAATCTGGAGCCACATCAATCGGGCTGAAGAAATAAGCCACGGTTCCCAAAATAATCCACCAGCGATATTTGGGGTTGCGAAGGGTGTTGCGATACCAGTTGTAAATTGATTGAATAGAGTTATTCATAGTTTGTCCTCCAGTTACTCTTCAATCTTGACAAAGCGATCGCCCAATTGTCGGTGTAGATAACCCCCCTATTTTTGCCAGGGAAGTTCTACTATTGACCGATCGCTGTCTTTGAGACGGGAAAATACTCCCCCTTCAATCCATCGGGTCCAATGGCAATTTATCCCTCAGCCACAAGGAACGCGACGGCTTCGACATGGGAGGTTTGGGGAAAGAAATCTGCCGGTTGCAGGAAACTTAGCCGATAAATTCCACTATCACAGAGGATTTTCAGGTCCCGGGCGAGGGTGGCGGGTTTGCAACTGATGTAAACAATGCGCTGGGGTGCAATTTGAATCAAGGTATCCAAAACGCTGCGATCGCACCCTTTTCTTGGGGGATCCAGTAATACGATATCCGGTTTCTCTCCCGCCGGTAATCCCAGATTTTCTAATTGGGGCAATAATTTTTCAACGGAACCCCCATGAAAAGAGACATTAGTCAATCCATTGAGTGCGGCATTTTCTTGGGCGATCGCGATCGCTGCTGGATTGATTTCCAAACCAATCGCCTGTTTTACCCGTTTGGCGAGGGGCAGGGTAAAGGTGCCAATTCCGCAATAGGCATCCACCAATCGCTCAGTCCCCTGCAACTCCAGGCGCGAGGCGATCGACTCTAACAGGAGTTCCGCTGTTTCCGGATTCACCTGAAAAAACGTATCTGAGCGGAGTTGTAACTGCACTCCGGCAAATTCATCCACAAAATAGGGTTGACCCGCTACACAGCGCGTTTCCTCCCCTAAAATCGCATTGGTGCGATCGGGGTTGTAATTGAGGCAAACTCCCACCAAATCCGGATAGCGACTCAACCATTCCTCCGCCTGAGTCTCAATATCCATCAACTTGCGATTGGCAGAAACCAAAGTCAACAAAATCTGTCCAGTCCGGCGACCAATTTGCAGCGCCAGGTGCCGGAGATTACCCCGGTGTTCCGTTTCATTGTAAATCGACCATCCCCGGTCCTGAATATCCTGTTTCACCTCAGCTAAGAGGGGATTTAACCGGGGATCCTGCACGGGACATTGATTGATGTTGACCAAGTGATGACTATTTTTTTCATAGTATCCCGCTTGGACCTTGCCCGAAGAGGAACGACTGAGGGGATAGGTAGCTTTGTTGCGATAGCCAAAGGGAGAAGGAGAGGGCAAAATCGTTTCTACTGGGGGGTTCTCAATGCCGCCAATTCTTGCGATCGCCTGAGTAACGAGATTTTGCTTCGCTTGGAGTTGGGCAGAATAGGCGACGCTTTGCCACTGACAACCCCCGCATTTGTCCGCGACGATACAATGGGGGCGGATCCGGTTGGGAGAGCGTTCCAGGACCTCTAGGAGTTTGCCATTGGCATATTGAGGCTTCACCCGTACCAGTCGGACCAACAGGCGATCGCCAGGAACCGCATCGGGAACGAACACCACTCGCCCCTCATAGCGCCCCACCCCGTCCCCGGTGTCGCTTAAATCCTCAATTGCTACTTCGATCGCGCAACCTTGTTGCCAATTTTCATCCTGCCGATCCCCGACTGGGTACTTGTTTTGCCCATTAGTGGCACTCACTGTAAATTTACCTCTCTTTATTTGTGTTCCCCTCAATGGCTAAACTACAGAAATGGATCTCCGATGTTTTGTAAAACCATGAGTGTAGTTAGTCAAGTTATTCTCAAAGCCGACGATGAACTCCGTTATCCGACGAACGGGGAACTCACCAGTTTAACACAATTTTTTCAAACCGGCCAGCAACGGGTGCGAATTGCTACTACGTTAGCTGAGAGCGAGAAGAAAATTGTGGAGCAAGCCAGCAAACGCCTTTGGCAAAAGCGCCCCGATTTTATCTCTCCGGGGGGCAATGCCTACGGCCAACGTCAACGGGCTCAGTGCCTCCGGGACTTCGGCTGGTATCTGCGTCTAGCCACCTATGGCGTCCTCGCCGGAGACAAAGAACCCATTGAAAAAATCGGCATCATTGGTGCTCGGGAAATGTACAACGCCTTGGGCGTTCCCATGCCAGGAATGGTCGAGTCCATCGTCTGCCTCAAAGAAGCGTCCCTGGCCCTTCTGAGTCAAGAAGATGCCACCGCTGCTGCCCCCTACTTTGACTACATCATTCAAGCGATGTCCTAAGTCAAAGAGCATTTCAAATCTAATTTTGATGAGCTAGATTGTAGCGGATAGAGATTAGTGTAGCAAGCATTAATACCTATCCGCTATTCTTTTGGGAAAAAATAGACATTCCACTTCCGGTCCCCTCCTCTTGCCAAGGAAGAATTAGTGGGTGGAGGGTCCTCTTCCGGTCCCCTCCCCTTGGCAAGGTCCGGGTTAGGGTGGGGTCTTCCTGACGTGGCGCAAGCCACGTCAGGAAGAATTAGTGGGTGGAGGTTGTCGGCGGTGACGCGCTTAAGCACTTCATGAAGAAAAAGGTTGGACTAGCCTGCATACAGGGGCGATCGCCTCTGATGAGTGACGCGCAGTCGGCGGTAAGCGGAGCTATCCCGTAGGGAATCGCCACCTCAGAAGAACCCCACCCTAACCCTCCCCTTGGCAAGGGGAGGGGACCGGAAATGCACTCATACTCCCCATCCTCCCCATCTTCCCCATCCTCCCCATCCTCCCCATCCTCCCTATCTCCCCCATCCTCCCCACCTTACAAGAGCAGGTTTTTAACCCTTCACTCCACCTCCGGTCCCCTCCCCTTGGCAAGGGGAGGGTTAGGGTGGGGTCCCTCTTGGGCGATTCCCTACGGGATAGCTCCGCTTACCGCCGACTGCGCGTCACTCATCAGAGGCGATTCCCTACGGGATAGCTCCGCTTACCGCACCTGTATGGCGGCGGGTTCAAGCTCTTTCTTCGTGAGGTGGCGATCGCGCTTGGGCGTGAAATCTCAACCCACTCATTCATCCTGACTTGGCGCAGGCCAAGTCAGGAGGACCCCACCCTAACCCGGACCTTGCCAAGGGGAGGGGACCGGAGGTGCTCTTAAGCGTAAAAAACCTACTGTTGTCAGGAGACTTGCGCCCGCATCGGTGTCAGAGGACCCCACCCTAACCCTCCCCTTGCCAAGGGGAGGGGACCGGAAATGCACTCATCCTCCCCATCTCCCCCATCTCCCCCATCCTCCCCATCCTCCCCATCCTCCCCATCCCTTGAGTAAATAAAAAAAAGATCCGGAAAATTTATAAAAAATTGGCTTATTTAGACGAGCATTAAGATAAGCAGCTAATCAGTAGCGTCAGGGTTCATTGGATGCAATTCCTATCAATATAATCCACAAGAACTGGTCTATGATGAACAAAATCAGCAGCTATCCCCTCGTTCTAATTACCTTATCGTTACTGAGTGCAGCAACGGTTACTCTAGGGAGTCAACAAGAGAGATTCGATGGGGGTAAAGTCCTAGCAAATGTTCCCACGGTTCAGCCGAGTATGAACGCCCAGCAGCGGGTTATTTATGTTGATCCGAAGCGGGGAAATGATTCAGCCAGTGCCGGTCAAAGTGAGGCGAATGCGTTACGAACCATTACCGCTGCTTTGGGACGGGCACAGTCGGGAACGGTGATTCAATTGGCACCGGGACGCTATCATGCTGGGGAAGTTTTTCCCTTGAAACTGCAACCGGGAGTTATTCTGCGCGGGGATGAAAGTGGGCGGGGTGATGGGGTAGTCATTACCGGAGGAGAAACCCATCTCAGCCGCATTTGGGCGGGTCAAAATATTACGATATTAGCCGGAGATAGTAGCCAAATTCTCGGGGTGACCGTTACGAATCCTAATCCCTACGGGACAGGAGTTTGGATAGAAAATGCTAATGCGATTGTTAGAAATAGTACCTTTACGAATAATAATCGCGAGGGGATTTTTGTATCAGGGACGGCTCAACCGATTATTGAAAATAATCAGTTTATGTATAATGGAGGGAATGGAATTTCGGTAACGAAGGAGGCGAAAGGAGAAATTCGCCGGAATGTGTTTCAGGATACGGGTTTTGCCCTGGCGATCGGGCATAATGCCGCCCCAGTTGTTGCGGGTAACCATATTCATCAAAATCGGATTGGGATTGTGGTGACGCAAGCGGCGCGTCCTATTTTAGAGGGGAATATTATCGAGAATAATAGCGATTATGGGTTAGTGGCGATCGCTGAATCTCAGCCTCAGATTGCTGCTAGCAATACCTTTCGCGGGAACGAACGGGAAAATCAACTGCTCGCCCGCAATCCCCAGGGAATTCCCCCCACTCCTGAAGAATCTACAGGCGTTCAGCAGGCTTATTTCACCTGCGAACCCTACGGCAACAATTATGCAACGGTGGCCCAAAAAGGGTATGCCTCGATTCCCCAAGCGATGATTGTTTGGAAGAGTTCGGAGGTGGATTTACCTGAAAATCGGTGCAATGAAGTGACCCAGAAGTTAAACCAAAAGGTGACGGCTTATGGGGGTCAGTTGCATAAAATGTTATTCGCTACGGGACGGGTGAATAATGATAAAGTCGTTTGTTTGGTGAAGGATTTACAAGAGAGTTGTCAGCCGGATAATATGTTGTTCACGTTGAGCGGATTTAATGCCAGTGACCCGACTCAAGTGTTGCGCCAGTTGATTGCCTTTAGTGTGGAAGGCAAGGGCAATCCGGTACAAGAGTTTGGTGAGGAGGCGATCGCCCCCTTAGAATCAGTGGCCCACAATTTAGAACCGGCATTGGGATTGTGGTTTGTCAGCGGGTTAACTCAATAACGGTGCAGGCGATCGCCACTCTTTCTTTAGTTTCTTTTTCTCTCAACACCTTGGGGCAATTTGCCTCTAGCAAGGCGCGGGTTATTCTGCGCCTTTTTTGTTTTATTAAGGGAGAAAAACTATAAATTCGGCGTTTGCTTGGGGTAAAACTAGGCTAATTTACCTCATTATATTCTGGTTTAATAACTGGAAGCAGAGCCTCCCTAAGTCCGTAATTCGGCAGAGCAAAGCCACGATTTATAACGTACAAATGACAAATGATAAATGACAAATGACTATGAATTTTAATGACCCATTATTGGCAGGAATTGTCACCCTTGCAGTGGCAACTTGGAATCCCATTGCCTTAGCATTGACTCAGGGGGAAGTGGATGCGGTGGCGTGGCAAGTTTCGGTGTTAATTAGTCCGAATTTGACCCAACAGGGAGATGCTTTTTTGATTGAAGGAGAAAAAACCGGGAGTGGGGTGATTGTGGCGCAGGAGGGAAATAGTTATTATGTGCTGACTGCGTTGCACGTCGTGTGGAAACGGGGGGGATTTCATGCGATCGCCATGCCGGATGGACAGGTGTACTACGTTGATGCCTCGGAAAATAGTCCGGATATTATTCCCCTGGGTGATCCTTCCGGAGAGTTGGGACAAACGATCGCCGGATTGGATTTGGCGTTACTGCGGGTGCAAAGCGATCGCCCCTATCCCTTAGCACGAACTGCCCCGAATCCCCTCCAGGCGGGAACTCCGGTGTTTGTGAGTGGATGGCCCAATCCCGATGATTTGCGGCAAAAAATTCGCGATCGCCAGTTAGTCTCCGGTGCGATCGCCGAAGTGACTCCGCCCTCGGATGATGGCGGATATCGCTTACTCTACAGCAATCCGACGCGCAGTGGCATGAGTGGAGGCGGTATCTTTAATGCCAATGGTGAACTGATCGGGATTCATGGCAGGGGACGGGGAGTTCAAAATAATTGTAGTACCCCAGAAGTCAATGCCAACAACAGTTGTGGAATGTATATCGGGGAGTTTTTAGCAGACAGTCGCGTGCAAAGTCTCCGGTTATCCTTGAATCAAAATCCCGTCGATCCGGGGATGATTCAATATGGATTGACTTATACCAGTCAAACCGATCGCGTCAATGGTTCTCCTGTGGCGCGGAGTACCCCCCCACCTGTCCTACCCCCAACAATCACACCGGAGACGCCCCAAACATCGCCATCCCCGCCACCCGTTGCCGAGTTTCCCACTCCCTCCCCAGAGGCGATCGCCTCGGCACAAACGATTTATTATGTTGACCCCAATCAGGGCACCAATGCCGCTACTGCCGGATTAACTCCAGAAAATCCCTTTCGGAGTATCTCCTATGCCCTACAAGGTGCGCGTCCCGGAACAGTAATTTATCTCGCCCCGGGATTGTATAGCGCCCGGGAAACCTTTCCCTTGAAACTGAATCCGGGGGTAATTTTAATCGGCAATGAATCCCAACAGGGAGAAGGGGTAATGATTCGCGGGGGAGGAATTACGTCAACGCGCACCGCTGGGCGGCAAAATTATACCCTATTTGCTGGAAACAATAGCCAAATTTTAGGGGTAACTCTCACCAATCCCCATTCCAACGGAACGGCAATTTGGATTGAAGATACAACCACTGTTTTAATTCGCAATAATACTTTGATGGATAATCCCCGAGAAGGCATTTTAATCGGAGGAAGCGCTACTCCCATCCTGGAAAAAAATCGGTTTATTAACAATGGCGGGAATGGAATTTCTATCATCCAGCAAGGGGCAGGAGAGATTAGAAACAATGATTTTACCAACAATGGAATTGGGGTGGCGATCGCAGGCATGGCAAATCCCTTGATTGCGGACAATCATATTCGCAGCAACCGCAACGGCATCGTGGTTACGGCATCAGCAACGCCTACTATTCAAGGGAATATTCTGGAAAATAATCAAAATTATGGAATTTTAACCCTCGGATTGGCCGCATCCTCCCTGGGAGAGAATAACCTATTTAGAAATAATGGAATCAGTAGTCAACTCACGGCTAGAGTTCAAGACTGGGGGGTAGATATTCCTTCCCGAACCGTCACCTCTACAGTTTTTGGTTGTGTGGAATATGAAGGGGGGTTAGCTACCTTTGCTTACACCGGACAAGGGTCGATTCCATTGCCTTTTTTGAACTGGAATCATACCGCTTCTGACTCCGGATTAAACCGCTGTCGGTTAGTCACGTCCAGTTTAAATAAAATTGTGGCTTTAACGGGTCAAGAGTTAGCGAATATGGCGCTTTCTACCGGACGAGTTCATAATAATAATGCGGTTTGTTTGGTGGAACAGTCCGGGGGAATTTGCCAAGATAGCAACTTGTTATTTTACCTCGGAGGAGAAGAACAGCGTAATCCCGGTGAAGGATTATCCTCGTTACTCCCTTTCCGGGGGGCACCGGCAGGAAATCCGGTACAACAGGTAGAAACCGGGGCATTCATCCCTTTAAAAGACTTTGCACAACGCTTGAAACCCGAATCCGGGTTATGGTTTACGGATTAGGGGGCGACTGCCTCAAGATTGGGTAAAATTCGGTGAAAAGGAATAGCCATTGACTGATAGGATAGATTCAGGCAACTCTAAAATCAGCTCTAGGGATAACGTTATGGTTCCGAGTACCGCGATCCGTTTACCCAATCACAGGTGGCAGATTTACCCTCAAAAACCCGAACTCGCCCAGCAAATTGCTGAGGCAGTGGCACTGCCACCAATTTTGGCGCAAGCACTCATCGATCGCGGCATTGAAACCGTAGAAGAAGTCCAGGCATTTTTAGACCCGGAATCGGTGAGTTTGCCTTCTCCTGTGGAGGAATTCCCGGACTTGGCACTGACGGTTGAACGATTAGAAAAGGCGATCGCCACCGGGGCAAAAATTGCAATTTGTGGCGACTATGATGCCGATGGCATGACCAGTACCGCCCTCTTAATGCGAGCATTACGTGCATTAGGTGCAAATGTGGACTATGCGATTCCCAGTCGCATGGCAGAAGGTTACGGCATTAATGAGCGGATTGTCCGAGAATTCCACAGTGAAGGGGTGAAAATTATTTTAACCGTGGATAATGGCATCGCTGCGGTTAAACCCATCGCCCTCGCCCGAGAATTGGGGATGGATGCGATTATTACGGACCACCATGAACTCCCGGATGAATTGCCTCCGGCAACAGCAATTCTCAACCCGAAACTGATTCGGGAAGCATCTCCCTATCGCGGAGTTGCCGGGGTGGGAGTCGCCTATATCTTAGCTATTTGTTTAGCACAAAAATTAGGGCAATCCCAACCCTTAATTAAACCTTTACGAGAACTCTTAACCCTCGGAACCATTGCGGATTTAGCCCCATTAACGGGAGTGAATCGCCGCTGGGTTAAACGGGGGTTGCGTCAATTACCCGAGTCGGAGTTAGCAGGGGTACAAGCATTAATTCAGGTTTCCGGTGCCAGTAGCAGTGGGAAAACGATGAAACCGGATGAAATCGGGTTTCGGTTGGGACCGCGCATTAATGCGGTGGGACGGATTGGTGACCCCCAAGTTGCGATCGAACTGCTGACGACGGATGATCCAGGGATTGCGTTAACTCGGGCGATGCAGTGCGAACAAATCAATCAGGACCGTCAGCAGATGTGCGAAACCATCGAGGCGGAGGCAGTCGCCTGGGTTGAAAGCAATGGCATGGATTATTTAGGCAGTCGGGTGTTAGTCGTGGTCCAACCGGGTTGGCATCATGGTACCATTGGCATTGTGGCTTCTCGCTTGGTGGAACGCTACGGTGTGCCGGTATTTATTGGCACTTATGAGGACGATCGCCAGGAACATATACGCGGATCGGCGCGGAGTATTCCGGAATTTCATGTGTTTGAGGCGATGCAACATTGCGATCGCTGGTTGGGAAAATATGGCGGACATCGCGCAGCAGGGGGATTTACTTTAAGTGCGGAAAACTTAGACGGGTTTCGCCAGGGGTTGAGTGAGTTTGCTCATGGATGTCTGGAACCTCATCATCTCAAACCGGCGATCGCCATTAATGTGCTGGCGGAATTTGAGCAAATTGACCTCGACTTATACCGGGAAATCGATCGCCTCCACCCCTGCGGCATCGAAAACCCATCCCCGGTATTCTGGACGCCGAATGTAGAAGTAGTGGACCAGCGCATCGTCGGCAAAGGACATATCAAAGTTACCCTAGAAAGCTCAACTCACAGTTTCCACCCCGATTCGCCAAAAATTGCCACGCCGCGCCGGATTCAAGGGATTGCATGGCGCTGGGGGGATTATTTTCCCCTGCCGCGATACATTGATGTAGCCTATAAGTTGCGGGAAAATACTTGGAATGGTCAGACGAATGTAGAATTGGAACTGATCAGCGCTCGTCTGCCGGAGAACGAAGAGAGTCGCCCTCGTGAGATTCCCGGACAGTCGGTGTCACCGCAACCTGTGATTCGGCGATCGCTGAAAACGCCACAGAAACCAGCGGTCCAGGAATCCCTTCCCCTGACAACAGGGGGCGTCACTGCGCCACGGGTGCCTCCGATTCTACCCGCCGCGCCTCCGGTGACGGTTAATCCTGAATGGTTATCGGGAATTGCCTTACAATCCTTACTCACTCACTTACAGGGTCGGGTGTTGTTCTATGGTGCCGGTAGACCCGAAATTGGCGCGACAGCCTGCGAAATTGAGTGGAACTTTCCCAAACGTCCCTGTGATACGTTGTTGCTCTGGACATTACCCCCTTCGGGAACTCATTTGCAATGGTTACTGGCGAAAGGGATGCCGCGTCAGGTGTATGTCTATAATCACTTACCGCCTTTACCGTCCCCGATGCAATTGCGATCGCACCTGCGCGATCGCCTCCAGGAGGCGGGGACTCAACCCTTGAACCTGTTGCAACTGGGTCAAGAATTGTGGGTGGCACCCAGTACCTTGCTGGCTGCTTTACGCGAATTGGGGGATTCCTATCCAGAATTTCCTCCCACCCAAACCCTCGATCGCGAATTAGAACGGTTGTATCGGTGGTATGCCTTTCCTCCAGGGAAATTAGCACAAATCAATTGGCGAGCCCATGAGCATTAGTCGCACTATTCCAGAATCGTAATATGATTGGTGTTATCAATAGTAATTTTTCCCTGATGCTGTAACTCGCTCAACAGGCGGGTAACCGTAACCCGCGTTGTGCAGGAAGCTTCGGCGAGTTCCTGATGAGTGAGGCGCAGACTCAACCGGGTTCCTGTGGCGACGGGTTCGCCTACGATGGTTTTTAAAACCTGAAGCAGGGTCAGGAGGCGATCGCTGGCTCGTCTTCTGCCACAGACGGATAATAACAGTTCAGATTGTTGTAATCGCTGAGTGACCCCTTCGGCAATCAATTCAGCTAAGTGAGGAGAATGCGCTAGTTCTCTATGAGGAATCGCGGTTAATTCTACGGTTTGGGAAAGGGCGGTTACTTGATAGATGGGCAGGGCGGTTAAAGTCCGACAAAAGGGGATTCCTTCACCTGCTATTCCCATGATCACCTCACCATTTTTTTCCGTCAGGGTACTCAATTTGACCCACCCTTTACAGACAAGCCATAAGGCATCCGGTTGTAAGGGGATATTTTCTCCTTTAGAAAAACTATGCCTGGTGCGATCGCAGAATAGATCCTCAGCGTTCTGTTTTTTCTGGGCTTGCGATCGCTGGTGCTCACTGATGTCCCGGATACAGACGCAGGTGGAAACAATATTACCCCAGGCGTCCCGTTCCATAGAGAGGGTCAGCGCCGCCTCAAAGGGTTCCCGATGGGGGGAATAGAGTCTTACTTGCCACTCCTGATCGTCGTCCTCCTGTTGCCGCCTCTTCAGTTCTTCCCGAAACTCCCGTCGCGCCTCTATCGGCACTAAAATCGTGAAGGGTTTGTGCAGTAGCAATCCTTGGGTGCAGTCGAATAATCGGGTCGCCGCACGATTCACCGAGGTAATCGTACCGGCGCTATCCAGGGCGAGGTAAGCATGGGGTGCTTGCTCAAATAGGCTTTCATAACGCCTACGTTCTGCTTCGAGTTGGGTGCGAGATTCAACCAGTTGTTCCTGCTGTTCTGCCAGTTGTTCTAAGGCAACGAGCAATTCTTCTGAAGCGGTCCCGAGTTCCTTAAAGGCGATCGGCAGTAAATCACCGTTAGGCTGGATCTCCGAAGGTTCAGAACTGCGGTGATACAGACTTTCAATGCGCTGATTCATCGTCCTGACATACTGTGTAAATAAATCGAGTTTAAAAATACATTCCTCCTTAGCAATCTTATCGATTTGCTATTATTATAGTGGGTTGACTGGAGTTAAATCTTTGCTTTCTAGTCTTCGGTTCCCAGACTAGAAAATTAATCATGGTCAAATTATACCCGAGTCCTTATGAATAGGCAAGCTTTAGATTGTTTTTTACCGAGTGCCGAACCCGGTAGAAACTCATCTGTTCAACCCTTTTAGGGTTCCCATCTTCCCAAGGGCGATCGCCCCAGGGTCCACAACTCGCCATTGCCCGGTAACCCAGTTTCCAGAAAATTAAGGACCCTTCCCTTTGGGTCCGTAGTTGGACAAACTCCTTTATCCATAAGGGCTTGAGCCTTTCCTGTATCCCTGAATACATGAAAGACTCAAAAATAATTCTCTCTCAAGATAGAAGCCAAACTTTAGACTGGGTTTTATAATCGAGTGAAAATTAAATCTTCCCCGAAATAAATTCGGCTTTGGACTGCATGATCTTACCTCAAAACAGGAAACTTATTCCCAGTTTTTAGAGTCATTGACTCCCCAGGCCACCTTGAAAAAGCCAGGATTATTTACCAATAAACTGGTTTTCCCAATCAGGGATGTATGAGTTGATATTATGAAAATCATGAAAATTATAAAATCACCTCAAGGTTTGCCCACCTCTATTTTAGGCTCATAAATTTATCTGAGAAATTATTTTTGACCCTCCGGATGTTTAATCTTTAGACAGAAAAGAGTTTCTCTGGAACCGAATTTCAATCCATCCCAAGTAGAAAATAGCTCTACCGTACCGAAACAACAAATAAATGCAGAGAAGAAACTTATGAATCGAGTAGCAACGCGCACAAAAATATTAGTTGTTGAAGATAATTTAGCTTATGCCAATATCTTAAAAATCACCTTTGACTACTCGAAATTTTGGGCAGAAGCGGAAATCAAGACCGTCAATGATGGAAAGGAAGCGATCGATTACCTCTCTGGGGTTCAGGGAAATTCAGGCGATTGCCAGGAGTCCTGCCTGTTACCCGATTTGATTCTCTCCGATATCAATATGCCCCATTTATCCGGATTAGAATTACTGGCTTGGATTCGACAAACGGCTCATTTGAAACATTTACCTGTTATTTTAATGAGTAGCCATATCCAGCCCCTAGAGCTAGAAATTATTAAGAGCTTAAAGGCTAATTATTATTTTATTAAGCCTTTAACCATTCAAGACTTATTAAGTCACCTGAATCGCAGCATGGAGCAACTTCAACCGAGTCAAGCTCACGTTGTAGACTAACCCCACTTCATGAATTCACAACCGAAAGAGACTAGGGGATTAACCCTTTCTTCTCTTTATCCCCCAGAACAAATCTGTTTTCAGGGGGTTTTCTCTTGTTTGGGCGCAATTCAAGTTTTGGATATCTTTTTCAAATTCTCCTCATTCCCCAACCTATCCGCCGGTTAATTCATCCTAGGGATGTCATTTCCAACGGCTTCAAGGGTACAAGATGGCTGGCAATTCAAACCTAATCACGGACTAATCCTCATTAATCCTTGAAACGAGAGGAGATAACCAGGGGAAATCAGTCATGAAATCGGGTCATTAGGGTTCAGGTAATATAGGGCTGAGAAATTCACCAAAAATCCCGGCGATTTCCCTCAACTCCATTGTATCAGTCGCTACGTTAGTGCGTTACATTCAATCCTATCCTCAGATAGAAAAGCGATCGTCCAAAAGCCGTTATCTTAGGGAACAGGGTAGTCTGGATAAATTTAACTTGATAGTGAGTCTACACCAGTTCGGCGCTCGTGACTAATATTGCGATGGAGAATTCCGGGTCTAATTGGGGGTAAAATGAACGCTAAGGGTTGATCCAATTGTCCTAAATTCGGGAATTCTCAAAGTAGTCATTTGGCAAGGGGACCAGATGAACGGGGCCGCTTTACCGCTGGGGTGAAGTCAACAATAGAAAATACACAGAATTACCAGTTTTTATCGTCCCCTGTGTCCGTCAAGAGCGATTGTAGCAAAGAGGCGAATATGAGCCAACAATGGTTTGCTGAACAGGATAGCTTATCCGATGCAGTAGAAGAACTTGCAGAAACGACCGTTTCGTTAGGGGTAATCTCTAGTTTTATGGTTCGCTATCAGGGTCAAAAGCGTCAATTTTATTTACCGAGTCAGAGCGACCCTGAACCCCTGACGGCAGAACAGGCATACTTGCGGTTGAAAGAGTTGATGGAAGAATCGGGGCTATTGAGGCAGATCTCATCCTGAGCACTTTCTGGGATTCGAGCCATTCACCGCCAATTTCTGGATCTTTTTCCCCGAGTATAGAGTGCCGTGGACTCCCACCGCCCTCAAGGGTCGTCTGCTGTTTCTGTGCGCGCAGGAGCGATCGCCTTTCATGAAATTTTTATTGGGGGGGATTTCCAGACCCCTACCCTACCTTAAGCCCTGGGAGTTGGGAAAAAGCAAGACTCCACCGGAGTCTTACTAGAGCCATTCTCCCGGGCTGTTTGTGCAGGGGTGAGTTTCTCGGGTCGGCTTTGGCAATCCAGGGTCCTAGGGGGGACTCCAAATCCCGAACCTCATGAAGGCGACTGCGAGATTCAAAGGCGATCGCCCTTATCCATAGCTAGGATGGTGACAAAAAGCCCGAAAATAAAGCGCTACAGTGTTGATGCAGCGGCTCGAATCGCCGCTGCATCTTACATATCGCCGCCGCGAAATGCCAGCAAAAAGATGACAACTGGACCCGCAATCAAAATCAATCCCACGAAAGTGAGTTGAAGAATTGTTTCCAGATTGAGGTTGCTTGCAAAACTACTTAAAAAATCCATTTTTCCTCCCAACGGTGCCTGTCCTGAGTAGATATCTAAAACTAACAGTGCTTTACCCTACCCCGAATGAGAGAGGGGATTTGCCACACTGTAAATCAAAATCCGCATACAATCTTACAAGTGAATGGCTCATTTTTTTAAGGAAGTTTACAAAAATCTGGAAAAGACATGAACCTAGACCCGGTGTTTTTTTGCCCCCGGGTCGAAGATTCCCCTGCGATCGGCGAGTAAAAAGCGCTATTGTGAAAAGGCACGAGGGTTCTATATGAGGGATTTAACCGTGGCAAGTTGGCGTTGTATCAAGCAGTGTGGAGCCTGCTGTCATCTGGAGCCAGAGGAGCGTCCAGAATTGGCAGAGTATCTATCTGAGGAAGAGTTGGGCTTATATCTGAGCATGGTAGGGCCAGATGGATGGTGTATCCATTTGGATCACCTCACCCGGGAATGTACAATCTATGATGATCGCCCCCGCTTCTGTCGGGTCCTCCCCGATGTGTTTGAGGAGATGTACGGCATTGCACCCGATGAATTAGACGAATTTGCCATCGAATGCTGTCAGCAGCAAATCGAGGCCGTTCATGGCGATCGCAGCTTGGAAATGCTCCGGTTTAATCAAGCCGTTGGGGTTTCCCTACTTGAACTGCCCTCCCAGGATTAAGCCCGTTCTCTGTTTCCTCAATTGCTCTCTCCTTCCTGATATTCCTGTGGGTAGAGGAGTTTGCCCCAGGGACAGTCTGCTCTACCCTCCGGTTGATTTTTGGGGGGAGAGTCGGGAATAATGAAAGAACAATGAAAAAACAACCGCAGTTACTCTCCATGCCAGCAAACACTTCTTCTGTTACCGAACTCACCGAGAGCCTTTCCCCCTTGTCTGCCGCCGTCCCCCCCAATGCAGAAGCCAGCCTAGAACACGCCCTCACCCTACCTACTTCCCTAGAACTTTCACCGCCCCCATCCCCCCAGGCTGCACCCAAAACCCGCAGCCCTAAATCCCGCCAGGGGGCCTGGAGTGTGTTCGCTTCCACCTTCGTGACCATTTTCCTAGCTGAATTAGGGGACAAAACCCAAGTCGCCACCCTGTTAATGACCGCTGAATCCCAATCTCCCTGGATTGTCTTTGCCGGTGCCGGTTCCGCATTGGTCGCCACTAGCTTGTTAGGGGTCCTCCTCGGTCGCTGGTTAGCCACTCGCATCTCCCCCAAAACCATCGAAAAATCAGCGGGAGTTGTCCTGCTGTTTGTCTCTGCCATGCTGGTGTGGGATATTCTGCATTAAAATCGACTCTTCACGGCAGCCCCACCCTTTCCCTCGTTTCTTTGTTCAGGACCCTTTTAAACCTCAAGCAGGATAGCAAACAATGGACTGGCAACTTCTCGGTGTAAGTTTTATCACGATTTTTTTAGCAGAATTAGGAGACAAAAGCCAAGTGGCGGCGATCGCCCTCGGGGGTAGCTCAAAATTCCCGCAGTCGGTATTTTTCGGAACTGCTGGTGCCCTTGTTTTAGCCAGTTTGCTCGGAGTCTTAGCCGGAGAAGGGGTAGCCCAACTCCTTCCCGCCCATCTCCTCAAGGCGATCGCCGCCCTGGGTTTTGCCATCATTGCGCTGCGTCTGCTGTTCGCGAAAGAAGACGAGGAAGAAGACGCTTCCCCAGAAGCAGAAACCCCCACAATTGCCCTCTCAGACCCCGATTAAACCGCTGTAAGTCCTGCCTAAGCATAAGCAAAAGCCCCCAGATACCTGGGGGCCTTTCTTTTACTGACTTAAAATTTCTATCCCAAAACCCTTATGAAGCGAGGCGTTGTTGTTGATTGCGATACATCCAACTGAGCAAAATGCCACTGCTGCCTAGTTTGAACAGTTCCAGCATCCAATACCCTTGCTGCATTTGATTCATGCCCGAGGGAATCCCTTGCACCGGCTCAAATACATTCAGTTGCATCGCCAAAGCGCTCATTTGCGGCGTCAAGCTATAGGTATCAATCAACACCACCAATAGCAGGATAACGGATAGGAGAATAGCAGGAATGGTCCATTTTTCGTTAAATTGATGCCGTTTAACCACCGTGAGAATTCCGGTCAAAACTAACGCGGCACATAATAATTCAATCCGATTAAACATCCCAAATAGCAGATAACCGGCAGAAGCAAACCCGGCGGATTTCATCATTCCTGCTGCATACATACTTGGCAGAATCACCAGATCTAGCAACAGGCAGGCACTCAGCCAGAACCCCAGGCTGAATAGGACGATGGTTTGCCACATCGGTTGTTTGATTGTAACCGTTGGATTCGTTTCCATAAAATTTCCTCTACCGCTGCGTCTTTGTTTTTAGCTTAACGAATCAGCCCGGGAAAATCCATAAAGTAACATTTCAAAAGGATACAAAATGTTACTAAAATGAAGGGAATTACCCGAAAAAATGTAAACATTTATTGCAGAGGGTCCAAGGGAGGGGAGGACTGGGGCTTACAAGAGTAGGTGTTTGACGTTCATGGTCATTTGCCTCACATCAACTGCACCTCCGGTTCCCTCCCCTGTGTCTTGGGGAGGGTTAGGGTGGGGTCCACTCCGCTTCTGGCCAGAAGGACTGGGGTCCAAGGACCCGGAGACAGATGCAGGGGCGATCGCATTCCACTCCCTGCGAGAATAGTAAAAAAGGCTCACCCAGAAAAAAGCGTGAAAGCAGTTATTTTATTATCCGGAGGATTGGACTCCTCCACGGTGCTCTACCAAGCCAAAGCCGATGGCTGCACCTGTTATGCCATGTCCTTTGATTACCAACAACGGCATCGCCGCGAACTTGAAGCAGCCCGGGCGATCGCCCAATCGGCAGGGGTCGCCGAACATCAAATTGTCTCCTTTGACTTGCGACAGTGGGGAGGGTCCGCCCTCACCGACAACAACATGGACCTCCCCTGCGATCGCTCCCTAGAGGAAATGGCTCAGACTATTCCCATCACCTACGTTCCCGCTCGAAATACCATCTTTCTGAGCTTTGCTCTCGCCTACGCCGAAGCCACCGATGCCCGTCGGGTGTACATTGGGGTGAATGCGATCGACTATTCCGGCTATCCCGACTGCCGTCCCGACTATATCCAAGCCATGCAGAACGTCTTTCGACTCGGGACGAAACAGGGGAGAGAATCCGAGACAACGGAAATTGTTACCCCCCTAATTGAGCTAAAAAAAACCGAAATCATCCAACTGGGGAATCGCTTAGGGGTCCCCTGGGAACAAACCTGGTCCTGTTATGCCGGAGGCGATCGCCCTTGTGGAGTCTGTGACTCTTGTCAGTTAAGATTAGCCGCATTTGCCGAATTGGGATTAACCG
Source organism: Laspinema palackyanum D2a (assembly GCA_025370845.1). GTDB lineage: Bacteria > Cyanobacteriota > Cyanobacteriia > Cyanobacteriales > Laspinemataceae > Laspinema. The sequence continues at coordinate 126,937 of JAMXFF010000018.1, forward strand.
ATCCCCTCCCCTACCTTCAACGGGGTTTTTAACCCCAAATTATCGCGAATCTACCTGCTCTGGGTCGGTTTTACAGGGGTATAGCACGTCGGGTTTTAGTTCCTTCGGCATCCCGTAGGGCATCCAGTTTTTAAAGCCAGAGAAACCCCTAAAATATGCTCTATTCCCCCTCAATCGAGTCAGGGGGATTTGCTTTCTTGTGCCTAAAAGTAAGGTTTCATCTAAAAATTTGCCTGAGTCCCGCAAAAGAGGAAAACCATTCCTTAAGATAGAGGGTTGCCTTGGCTAACGGATCTACAATGTTTAAAATCTAAAGCCTAAATTATGCAAGAAAGCAGGAACCCGGTTAGGGAGAACCCAAACCTTGCCCAAATCCTCGCCCTGCTTGGGGATCTGCCCGAATGGGTGGGGCTGAAAAGCCACATCATCAAGGTCGAGTTTTATAGGGTTGCGGACTCCTAAGACAAAGCTTCCTCTATCTGGAGAATCATTATCTGCGCTTGTTAATCTAACTTTTTTCCAAAGTATCATCTTCCTCTGGTTTGTTGTCATATTCTCAGCATAATTGTTAACCTATAAATGTTGTAGCAACGATAGGAACGACATGGCTAGAGATTATATGCTTAGGATTCGATTAAATACTCAAGAATTAGACCGCCTGAAAGCAGAAGCTGAACGGCGTGAACTTTCAATGTCAGAAGTAATTCGAGACTACATTAAACGAATGCCTAAACCCAAAAAAGGTTCAGATGGATTATTAGATGAAGTTCAAACGCCAGCAATGGTGGAATGAAAATTTCTGTCACATCAGAATATTTTCAGCAAGATAACATCTTGAATTGGATCGGGCGCTTAAAAACGAGTTCTAATGATCATCAACATCTAAATCGGGTGGGGAAGAGGGGACTGACTCCTCATCCTCATCCTGATTCTCATCCTCATAGAAATCGAAATGCTGTGAAGAAGACCGGAGCAATTCGTCCTCCTCCAGATCGAAATCGCGGGATACAGAGGAGGATTGTTGCTCAGACTCATCCAGATTGAAATCTGATGCTGACGCAGCAGACTCCTGCTCAGGGGCATTCAGCTCTAAATCCGTGGGGAAGGAGTCAAATGAGTCTAGGTTAGATGAGATCGGGTTCGTCACTTCTGGGCGATAAATCCGAATTTGGTTTAAACGAGGGCCTTCTGTCGAGACCACCGTAAATTCCAAATTATCGTAGAGGAGGGTTTCCCCCTCCGCTGGGATTTTTTGGAACTGATAGAGGAGGAAACCGCCCAGGGTTTGATATTCATCGGTCAGGGGTAAATCGAAATTGAGCAATTCATTGACTTCTTCCAAGTTCATTTGAGCTTGGACCATCCAGGTTTGCTCATCGACCATTTGGATGGTTAACTCTTCAGAATCGGAGAGTTCGGGACTCTCGCCAATAATTTGGGCGACTAAATCGCTAATGGTTACTAAACCGGCAGTCCCGCCAAATTCATCAACCACCATGACCATTGGTCGTTGCGATCGCTGAACGATCGGCAACAACTCGCTTAAAGGAGTATATTCGGCAACGAACCGCGCCGGACGAATCCAGGGGGTAAGGGGAGTATCTGGGGTGAGGACTCCCTGGGCTAAAGGTCCGGCCAATTCTTTAAAATAGATGATACCGCGAACATCATCTAAGGATTCCCCGATCACCGGATAGCGGGAATGACCCGTACTCACGACCTCATTGAGCAACATTTGAAAGGTGGCATCATAAGAGATCCCGTGAATGCTCGTTCGAGGCACCATCACTTCCCGAGCACAGACTTCCCCAAATTCAAACACATTATTGAGCAGTTCTCGCTCCTCGGCTTCTAGTCCTGTGGATTCGCGTTCCGTGGCGATAATCAGTTGTAACTCTTCGGGAGTGATGCGATTGGACCAAGCCTGAGCGTTAAAGCGAATACCCCCTAGACTGAGGAGCCAGCGGGTGGAGCGGTCCAGGATCCAGATAAAGGGGTGAAAAAATCGGGCGATCGCCAAACTCGGAGGGCCTAGGAGTCGGGCCAGTTGCTCAGAATAGAGCAACGCCAAGGTTTTGGGACATAATTCGCCGAGGACAATTTGCAAATAAGCCACGATTAAAAAGGCCAGGGGGATTGCCAGGGAATGAGCGATCACCTGAGCAATATCGGGCCTAATCGGCAACCAGACGATCCATTCGGCCACTAAAACCGCCATCGTATTTTCCCCGATCCAGCCCAGGGCCAGACTGGAGAGGGTAATGCCTAACTGAGTCGTCGAGAGCAGACGCTCGATATTGCGATGGAGATGTTGGACAATTTTGGCCTGGAGGTCGCCATTATCCGCCAAATGATTAATCCGCGATCGCCGCACGGAAACGATCGCAAATTCCGTAGTCACGAAAAAAGCATTAATGGCAATCAGTCCAAAGACCGCAAGCAACCGCAGTACGACATCTTGCCAGGTCTGAAGGGAATTTCCCGGGACCACCACCGCTAAATGACTCGCGATCGCACTGCCGGAGTGCAATCCCACGACCCCCAGGGTGACCATCCCACCCACCGCAGAAAAATAGCTTAAAGAACGCACCACTGCAACTCATCTTGAAACATTTGGATTACCCATTTTAACCTTGACCGTTTGGCACTGGAGCGTTAACGGCGAGAAATTAGTTCCCGTCGCCATAGCAGGACATCCCCCTAACTTAACCCCAATGCTAGGGTTGATTAGAGGGCTTGTGGAACGACCTCTGCTCAGAAGAGTCCCCGGTCTATTGGACGGGAATTTTTGACATTTTTAGTTCCAGTTCCTGATCGGGATAGTCCGTCAGGGTCAAGGACAGTTTCTGTGCATTTTCCAGCAATGCTGAAGGAATGCTGACGGTCCCGGAATAGCTTTGATCCCCCGGGGGCAAATCTCCAGGTAATCCTTGGGTGGTCGCACTCAGCGATCGCCCCTTATCATCGGTCACATTCAAGAAACTGTACAGAAACTGCACCGATCGCGAACCTTCATTCTTTAACTTGACATCCAGCACCAGAGAGGAGCCTTCTCGCCGCACCCCGGTGACTTGCAAACTTACGTCCTGGTCCTTGGTGGCGATCGGAAAGCGTTCGTCTTTCTTCGGTTCTTCGGCAGCTTTGGCTTCGGCGCCCTCTGCTGCGGGTTCCGCTGCTTTCGTTTGGCCCGCTTCCGGTTCCACTTCTTTGCCCGAGATTCTCGCCTTGACCTTTTTGATTACTTCGTCTTCCTTCAACAGTTTGAGCCCTTGACCCTTCCCTGTCGCCGGGGAATTGGACTCTCCCGAGGTATTCGGACGGACGTCAGGCTGGGTGACTTCCTTGAGCGCAGCTTTGCCTAACTCTAATCCTAGGGAGGCACTCAAGGCACCGGCGCCAAACATCATGGATAACAGTAAAAACGTCAGGACAACAGTTGGGTTGACTTTCATAGTGTTTTTTTCTTTTATGCGATCGCCGCAATACCGACTTATTTTTCTAGCTTCAAGAGCACCTCGCCTTTCCCGGGTGGAAAATGACACAAGCCCTTGATCAATCCAGGCATCTCGATTTTAATAGACCTCTTGCAAAATTCTTTAAAGCCCCCCTTGTTAAGGGGGGTTGGGGGGATCAATCCTTTTTTTTGCAAGAGGTCTAATCCCTATTTTTTTATTCCCTCTCGTTCTCAAAGAATCCGCTTCCCCCTAGGCTCCACTTGATGATCTCCCCGGTTCATTCTACCCCTAGACAGGTACAGCCCCAAGGGTTATAATCTTAACAAGGGACTGTTGCTTTGCCATAAATTCCCAGTTTGGGGAGTCATCGTTCAAGCAAATTTTTCCCCACGACTCTGACCAGAGTCTGCTAGAATCAGTAAAAAAAGACGGCAGTTGGCCGAGCGGATGAGGCAGCGAACTCAGTGCGACGCGACGCTTGCTACACATGAAGGTGAAAATCCTTCCTCCCAGTCCATCGGGAGACTCCAATACCCGGTTCCTGAGACTAGCAAACTCAGGGATTAACAAGCCAGGGTATAAATCCCACCTAGTACCGGAGACCCCCGGGAAAGAACGGGAGAGGGAGGCAATATGGGGAACGAAAGTGAACCTCCGCATAAAAGCTGGTCAGATGCACCAGGGTAAGGGTATGCACCCCCTGGGTTCAAAAGAACAAGAGAGTAAGGAAACTGAGCCGTGAGTAGCTCAGAGATGGCCCTAAAACACTCTCCCGGCTAAAAGAGGCCCCTAAGTTGTCAAGATGTGAAGAGAGATAAGCGGGAAACCTGCTAATTCCTCCGACCCTAATCAAGGGGTTCCAGCTAAGGAACGGAAGGACAGGTGAAGGAACCTACAAAAAGCCAAAGCCCAGAGTAACGCCTGGGATATGCAGAAAGGTAGGTAGCTAGGAAAAGTAGACCAGATGAGTAGTTATGTCCAAGGTGAAAACGGAATGGTCACAAATAGATTGGGCGACAGTCCAAACGAAAGTGGCGAAACTACAAACTCGAATCTATGAAGCATCAAAAGATGGAAACACCGCCTTCAAGGTAAGGTTGCAGAAAACCCTAATAACCTCTTACTCGGCCCGACTCTTAGCAGTCAGAAGAGTAACACAGGAAAACAAGGGAAAAGCCACAGCAGGCGTAGATGGAATCAAGAATCTTGACCCATCAGAACGCCTAAAACTGGCAGAAACCTTAAGACTGGATGGTAAGGCTACTCCCCTTTTAAGGGTAGAAATCCCCAAACCGGGCAAGAAGGAGACGCGACCTTTAGGTATTCCCACCATAGAGGACAGGGCAAAGCAGGCTCTAGCCAAATTAGCCCTAGAACCTGAATGGGAAGCTAAATTCGAGCCTAACTCATACGGATTTAGGCCCGGAAGAAGCTGCCACGATGCCATAATCGCAATCGAAGTGCAAGTCAGACGTCAAAGTAAATACATACTGGATGCTGAGCTTAAAGGTTGTTTTGATAACATCGACCATGAGGCGCTAATAGGTAAGTTAAATACCTTTCCGATAATGGAAGACCAGGTAAGAGCATGGCTCAAATCTGGAATCATGAAAGGAGATGTATTTTACAAAACCGAATCAGGGACCCCACAAGGAGGCGTCATTTCACCCTTACTAGCAAACATAGCTCTCCACGGGCTTGAGACACACATAGCAGACAAATTCCCGACATTCCGCACCCGTAAAGGGCAAGAAAAAGGGAAAATGAAAGAATGGAGTGAAGCTAGAACAATAAGGTACGCAGACGACTTCGTAATCCTTCATGAAAAACTAGAAGTAATTCAGGAAGCCAAATCCGAAACAGAAAAATGGTTAGCAACAATAGGGTTAAAACTCAATGAGAATAAAACCCGAATAGCGCACACCATAAAAGAAGTTGAGGGTCAGAAACCAGGATTCGATTTTCTAGGGTTCAACATCCGAAGTTATGAGGTAGGAAAACATAAATGCGGGATTAACGCACATGGAAAGAAACTGATGCAGCGAACAAGGGTTCAACCGTCAGAAGAATCCATAGAAAAATTCCGCAAACAGGTAAAAACCATACTAAAAACGGGACACAGTATGCCCCCAGCAGAAATGCTAAAAAGGCACAACTGGTTCGTAAGAGGATGGGCAAACTACTTTAAAACAGGCGACAGTTCAGGCGAAATCTTCAGAAAGCTGCAACATGATTTGTACCCAGTCTACTTAAATTGGGGACAGAAAAAGTTCGCTCAAAGAGGAAACGGTTACATTGCAAGCAAGATTTTTCATAAATCTAAAACTTCAGCCTGGAATTTCGGATGGAAGGAAGATAACTATCTACACTTGGCGGTAACTCTATACGAGTTTGACTATGAGCAGCACATCAAAGTACAAGGGACAAGAAGCCCCTACGACGGAGATTGGGTGTTCTGGGCAAAACGCAGAGGGAGCCACCCTTTATGTCCAAAAGACATAAAAAGGGGATTAAAAAGCCAAGAATGGAAATGTTCACACTGTGGGCTTCCGTTTTATGTAGAAGACCCAATAGAGGTCCATCACATCGACGGCAACAGGGAAAATAATAAAAAGACCAATAAAACATTGGTGCACCTGCACTGCCACGATGAAATCCATAACATGATGCGGGGCCAGTCCCAAAGGAACTCCCCACCTAGCTTAAAGCCGGATACATTGAAAGGTGTAAGTCCGGTTTGGCAGCCGAGCTTAGAAGGTAACTCCTAAGTTTAGGCAACTAATTCGCCTTAGGCAGGTTCAACTCCTGCACTGCCGATTAAACATAAACAAAATAAGGGGAAGCGGAAAAGAGTCCCACTTCTTCTGGGCGATCGCCCAGAAGAAATTCAGAACTCCCGTCAATTTCGCGAGTTCACCCCCTTTGTCGGGGCAGTACCTCAACTGCCCCTATTTTCTGCTTACCGCAGGGGCAGGATTTCGTTTTGAGGATTAAAAGGGACTCCACTTGGGGTATAACTGGGCATCGTCTGCAAAGACTCGTTAAACGGGTTCGTCAAATCCCGGGTTCTAATAATAGGATCACTAGAGGTCTGGACTTGCATGACCGCCTCATAGAGCTTGTTTACCCGTTCCGCATCCCGTTCCGCCTGTCTTTCGGGGTAAGTCATCGGCAGCAGATAATAGCTGATTTGGTCAAAAATTGAGCGATTCTGGTAAAACGTATCAGAACTGCGAAAAAAGGCTCGCTCAAATTGTTCAGCAATAGTTCGAGGTTGGCTTTGGGCGACTGCCTCTGGTGCCACCACCACAGACGCGCCTAGGAGTGCCAACACCCCGATCGCGGTTTTTAACTGGAGTCTCATGAATTTTCTCCTCACCTTTTGGCTCGATATTAGCTCAACTTCCACGATAAGATAATTATCGGCTGAAATTTTCCTCTTGTCACTACAATTAACCATGACCGAGATTACTCAAGGATTGGATGAGACATCGGTCTCAGTTCTCCCTACCGATTTAAACGACCAACGCCAACAGCTTCTGGACTTACTCTGCCAGTTAGCCTATCGCGAGGGGGACTTCACCCTATCCTCCGGCCAGAGTAGCCGCTACTATATCAATGGCAAACAAGTCACCCTCGACGCGATCGGAGCACTCCTCACGGGTCAGGTGCTATTCTCCATGCTGTCGCCAGAAACCCTGGCAGTCGCCGGGTTAACCTTGGGCGCTGACCCAATTGTAACCGCAGTTAGTGTCGTCTCTGCCTACGAAAACCGACCCATTCCGGCCCTAATTGTCCGCAAAGAAGCCAAGGGACATGGCACCCAAGCCTATATCGAGGGACCCGAACTGGCTCCCGGGACCCAGGTCGTTGTCCTAGAAGATGTGGTCACCACTGGGGCCTCCGCCATGAAAGCGGTTCACCGTTTGCGCGACGCCGGGTACAAAGTAGAAGAAGTGATTTCCCTGGTCGATCGCGAACAAGGCGGTGCCGAATTGTATCAAAAAGAGGGATTAAAGTTTCGTGCCGTCTTTACGATCGCTCAGATTCAAGCTCGCTATCAGGAGTTAGGATTGTAAGTGAGAGAATGAGGCGATCGCCTGTAGAGAAAAAGGCGATCGCCTTTCTGAGATTTGGGGCGATCGCATTTCTGAGATGTGGGGCGATCGCCTGGAGTATCACAACCCGATGGTTTCCACAAAACGTCGGTGAACCGTCAAAATTTAGGTTGAAGAACTTATTTTTTTAAGGCTTATTTCTGGTGCATTGGGTGCGGGTAACACCCAATTAAAGACTCTCCCATTCTTCTCTATCCCTCTTCTGTCACCCTGGCTAGAGTATAATAAAAAAAACGGCTGAAAGCCAGAGCAGGACCATGATTGCCC
>JAMXFF010000019.1:0-83040 GCA_025370845.1 Laspinema palackyanum D2a
TGGATAGTTTTCAGGGAGGCCCCATCCCTGAAAACTTTTAAACCATAAGCATTTTAGCCTTAGCTTGATGCGTATGGTTTTAACCCCCGCCGGTGTTGCCCCCGCCGGTGTTGCAATTGCTTCCCTTGGACCCCTTAGCCGCCGCCAACAATGGTGACAATTTCCAGCCGATCGCCTTGCTGCATCTGAGTTCCCTCCCAAAATTGCCGATGGAGGATTTCCCCGTTGTACTCCACCGCCACCAACCGAGGATTTAACCCCAACTGTTCTAAAAACTGCGGGAGATTCAGTCCCGAGGGACAAGACTGGGTTTCACCATTCACTTGTAACGCTATTTCAGGCATTAGACTGGACATTCCGTTGTTCAACAGCTTTCAGAGTTTGAATCCGATTCATTTGAGATAGAAAATATTGGGTGACTAATGTCGGCTGTTCCACCTCCATGATGCCGCGCACCACTGCCACCCGTTCGGCACCACAATCGAGCACATCGGTGAGGTTGTGCATATCGATACCACCGATCGCAAACCAAGGGACCGAAGAATGCTCCGCAGCATAGCGGACATAAGCTAGACCCGCTGGGGCTTTCCCCGGTTTCGTCGGCGTTTCGTACACCGGACCGACCCCAATATAATCCGCCCCTTCTGCGATCGCCCGTTGCATTTCTTCCGGGTTCGTGGTAGAACGACCGATTAAACGTTGAGGGCCAAGCAACTGGCGCGCAAAGGCAGTCGGCATATCCTGTTGTCCCAGATGAACCCCATCCGCATCTACGGCTAAGGCTAAATCCACCCGGTCATTCATAATAAAAAGGGCCCCGTAGTGGTGACAAATCTCGCGGAGTTGTTCCGCATTCCGGAGACGCTCCCCATCATCTGTATTTTTGTCACGGTACTGCACCAGGGTTAAGCCCCCTTCCAGGGCCGCTTCGACCACGGCGAACAACTTATCATTTTCAGACGTAACCAGATATAAAGGGGATTGATCCAATAGCTGACGACGCCGGTAAGCCATTAAACTACTTTCCAGGGTATAAACGCGGTAGCGCATCTGCTTAAACACAGCGCCCATATCCGGATGGTACAGCTTGCCATATTCCTCCAGGACCCGCAGGGCTTCTTCCACCCGACAGCAGTTCGCCTGCAACAGGGAATCAATACCCGAGCGTTCTTCTTCTTGGGGGTGGCTCAGGTCTGTACCGGGGTCCCCTGGGGTATTGCGGGCCGCCCGCAGTTCCGGTGCGTGCCAACTTGCCAGTTCCTGGCGCATGGATTTACACTCCTGAGCCAGAGGTGAACTTTGCAGGCCAAAGCGACACCATTCTTCAATAATCCGCAAGCCTTCTCGCGCCCGGTCTAAATTGGCATCTAAAATACGACAGAGCGCCGGTTGCAACTGGAGGGTCCCTAAATCCGACACCCTTGCTAACCCGCTGTTTTTGTCAGCCATTGAAACCCCCTGTGATTGCTATATCCGAACAGTCTGTTTTAACGTTTCCCATGAGGCGTGAACATTGAGGAACTCTATGATGCAAACTTATAATATCTTGGGCGCTTTTTTAATTTTTTTTAAGCGGTGAAATTTATTGTGGCACAAAAAATTAGACATCCGTTACATTCATTGGATAATCAGGAGGGAAGAGATGGACATTCGGGCATTTTATCGGCATCTACATCAGATGAACTGTAACTGAAGAAGGTGATTCGTTTAGTAGGAGGAGAGTCGTGAGTTTTAGAAGCCCCCATCAATCGCATTCAGATAAGTATCGCATCCTGGTCCCGTTAGGAGTTGCCACGACTGCATTGTTCTGGTTCTATGGGTCAACGGCGATCGCCCAAAACGTTCCTGAATTCCAAACCGCCCAAAATTCCGGGACCGAAGTAGCCTCACAAACCCAGCTCTTTGTCAATCCCACTCAGGGGAATGACTCCAGTGGTAACGGAAGCGAATCCGCACCCTTTAAAACGATTACTCAAGCGCTGCGACAAGCCAAACCCAATACTACAATCCGGCTGAGTCCCGGGACTTATAGCGCTGAAAGTGGGGAGAGCTTTCCCTTAATCCTTAAACCCCAAGTGGCCCTGGAAGGGGATACCAGCAATCGAGGACGCGGAATCATCATCCGAGGCGGGGGTCTGTATCTGAGTCGGACTTCTGCAAGACAAAATGTGGGTCTCGTCGCTGCTGATGGAGCCCGGGTCTCTGGGATTACCCTGACCAATGACAATACCAGCGGTTATGCCTTGTGGGTTGAATCTGCCTCAATGGAGGTCACCGATAACACCTTCACTCGTAGCGGACATGATGGGATTTCCGTCGTGGGCAATAGTGCCCCGACAATCCGGAGCAATCATTTTGTGGAAAATGGGGCCAACGGCATCACCATTTATGGAACCTCCCGACCCCAGCTTGTGGAGAATGTGTTTGAGCGCACGGGATTTGGAATCTCGATCGGCCAGAAAGCGGAACCGATCTTGACTGGGAATCAGGTGAGGCAGAATCGGGATGGGGTGGTGATTCATGGAACCGCCCGTCCCGTGTTGCGGAATAATCAGATTGAAAGCAATCAGGATAATGGGGTAGTTGCCGTTGGCAATTCTCGTCCGGATATGGGCACCTCGGGGGATCCCGGGGGGAATGTGGTCCGCAATAACGGCCAGATGGATATTAATTGCAGTGCGACAAAAGAGATTGTTCCAGCGTTTGGGAATCAAGTCGCCAGCGATCGCACCAGTGGACGGTTAGACCTGAATGGGACCCTCGCCCCGGTTGCCAGTGCGCCGGTTACCAGTACACCCCCGCGCCCTTTACCGTTACCGTTACCCCGGCCCGCAGGCACTCCAGCTCCCACTCCACCGGCAACCCCAGCCTCTTTTCCGAGTCCAACCGCCACCACACCTCAGCCTCCCCCGCCCTTATCGGCGACAGTGAGCTTGCCGGTTCCCACACCCGGTCAAGGTATTCCCATTCCGGTGCCGCCCCCCCAAACCGGGACTGCACCGGCACCGCGACCCCCTGCACCAGCACCGGCGATCGGTAATCGACCGGGGGATACTCTGCCTAACCTCCTACCCGTTCCCGATGGCAATCCCCCGATTGGAAATGGCGGCGCTGGAGTCCCCGTCGTCGGTGCTCCCAGTGGTGGTGCGGGTAATGGACCCCCGACCCCGCCCAGTCGTGCCGCAGCCCTGGGACTGCGCTATCGGGTGATTGTCAATGCCACCAGTAGCAGCGACCAAGCGCGTGTCCGTCGCGTTGTTTCCGATGCCTTCCGGACCCGAATTAATGGTCGGATGGTGATGCAAGTCGGAGCCTTTGCCACCCAGGACAAAGTAGATGAAATGATGCAACTGCTTCAGCGCAATGGGCTAACTGGGGTGGTTTTAGATATCGAATAATTCTCCCATCAACCCAGAAAATAATTCTCTTTCAGGAGTCTCGATTTACCGCAATTCAGGGAAACGAATTGTGAATAATTAGACTCCTGATTTTTTTGCCAAAAGGGATTTCCTTAACTCTCAGACTGGATTTTTTGCACAATCCATTCAAAGGTTTCCAGAACCTGTTGCAGAGCACTTTCATCTTGTAACGTAGACAAGGGAAAGGTCGGTAATCGGGTTTCACTGGAATCAGCAGGAAGGGACAAGCCAATCGAACTGAAACGAGAACGCAATTCTTGCCAGTGTTCTGGAGAATCAAACGGGGGTTGAGTCGCATAACTGCTACTAGAAATCACAAAATCCCCAGAAATATCCACTGTAAACAGTGCAATAGATTTCCGACCTTTTAGCTTTAATTTAGCAAGAAATCCACCATAGAGTTCTCCAGTTCCCCAGACCACTTCCACAGCAGGTTCGTGACGTCGGACCCATTGTTGAATCTGGCGGGCCATTTGCGCTTCTTCATACCCTTGGCGGGTTTCAAATTCATGAAAGAAAGACGCTTCATCCCAGCGACGTCTCTCCCGAGTAGCACTGGCTTTTTTCTGTTGCGCTTCAGCGGTTTGACCAATGATTCGGGGAACCAATGTTTTGAGTCCATCCTGGCTGACATATTGTTTAATTTCCAGGGCTAAAACTTCGGTTGGGTCTAATTGTTCATTGAGAAATTCAACCACTCGTCTGAGTTCAGGAGAAATTTCATCCGAGACAAAAACTAATCTAAGTTTTCCCGCTTGGAGGTTCGTTTTGACTTTATCCCAGAAGCGGTCTTCATGAGCATCGGTGCCGAGAAATTCTTCAAAGACTTGTTCAGGGTCGCGACCGACATCGCGACAATTGGATTCAAATTGGGTAATGATGGACTCAATGGGCCAATAGATTAAAACATTGGCGGCATAGTCGAGCATTTGACCGACAATTTCCCGGCGAATTCGGTCATCTTGGGTATGTTTGACGGCAACTAAGGTGGGAATAGCATTTTGGTCGATAAATAAATGTTCAAAAGACCATTGACCATTGACTTCATCCTCTGCCGGAAGCGGGATTTCTCGGGAAATTAATAACCATTGGCGAGGGGTCGCCCGGTCAATTTGGTCTCCGGCGATCAGGTTGGGATATTTTTCGAGTAATTCTTGCAGTCGATCTTCGTTGTCATAGGCTTGTTCTATCATTTCTACAAGCCGGTCTTCATCTTGTATGAGGTAAATGCCTCCACCCATCTCTGTTCTCCGTATTGTGATTTAGTGTTGCGATCTGGATGTAGGCGCGGATCTAGATCCGGCCTGAAAATACCCGTTCGGCAGGACCCGTCATGTAAAGTCGCCCATCGGATTCAGACCATTCAATGTTCAGAGGGCCACCGGGGAGTTCGATGGTGGCTTGGCGATCGCATCGACCCGTCAGGACCCCTGCGACTAAGGTAGCACAGGCCCCAGTCCCACAGGCGAGGGTCGCACCGGCACCCCGTTCCCAAACTCTCATTTTCAGATGCGATCGCCCCATGACTTGAATAAATTCCGTATTGGTCCGCTTCGGAAAAACCGGGTGATTCTCAAATTCAGGACCAATCCCCGCCAGATCCACGGCATCCACATCCTCTACAAAAGTAATGCAGTGGGGATTTCCCATGCTGACGCAGGTTACATCCCAGGTTTTTCCAGCTACGGATAAGGGGACATTGACCGCTTTTTCCTCGGGACCACAAAGGGTTGTGGGAATTTCTGACCCCAGCAACCGAGGCAGGCCCATATCTACCCTAACTTGACCATCGGATTTCAGGGTTAGGGTCATCACCCCTGCTAGGGTCTGAATCCGATATTCTCCGGTTCCTGTGGCTGAACTCCGGGTTGGGACTCCCAGATCCACGAGAAACCTAGCTAAACAGCGGATGCCATTCCCACACATTTCGGGTTCCGAGGCATCGGAGTTATAGATCCGCATGGTGTAGTCGGTGTCCGGTTCCGTAGGCGGAAGGGCAAAAATCACCCCATCGGCACCGATGCCAAAGTTGCGATCGCATAACTGTTCGGCCTGGGAGGGCGTTATCATCGGTTCTGGGTTCTGACGGTTGTCAATCAGAATGAAATCATTTCCCAAACCTTGATATTTGGTAAACTCTAACGTCATGGCTTGTACTCGCGAAAAGTTCCGGTTCTTGTCCTGGTTTTATTTGATAATACCCGATGTTAAAGTTCCCACTTTTGGGACCGGAATCTTTATCCCTCGGTAAAAGCGCGATCGCAGTCCCCATCCCTCACATCCTGAAGGCTATTCCGGGTGTGAATCCTGACTGGGCCTGAGTTGATTCCCGGACAGGTTAACATGACTCATAGAGCCGGTTGACGGCTTAACATCGGACAAAATAACTGGCCTGCCTGAATTTTGTCCGATGTGCTGCGATTTTCATGCCAAATTTTCTCTCGTTGAGACCTAATCATGTCTGACTTCGATACTAACTTACCTAGCATTCGCCAAGTTCAAAATTTCATTAAAGACAAACACGAGATAGAACTCAAACTGGTTACCGGAGATTTATTAGCCGGTAAAATTTTCTGGCAGGATAAAGACTGCATTTCTATCCTGGATCACTACGACAAACAAACCATCGTCTGGCGTCATTCTATTGTTTATCTGAAACCCAAATCTTGAGCCTAGTCCGGTTTGGCCTGATTTAGCCCATACCGGACCGCCCCCCTTAGCCCCGATCGCTGGGTAACCCCTCCTTACGCGGTTCACTTTGGTGAGCTTTGCTCAGGGTAACCGTAGTCGGAACCGATTGGCCCGGATTCGGTGCCAACCACAGTTGGATCCGTTTCAGGGAGAGGAGACTCCCACACAGCAGGAGGCGATCGCCCCCTTGCACCTGAGTCCCTCCATGAGGAAAGCGAATAAACTGCCCTTCCCGGCGAATCGCTTGCACCTGCACCTCATACTCCGCCCGCAAATCCAGTTCACCCAAGGTTTTATCCGTGATGGGACTCAGTTCGGAAACCATCAGCCATTGACAGGAGCGATTTTCTTGGGGAATCGCCACCTCTCCCCGGGCTAACTGCTCAAAGGTAGTCAGTTCTTCCCCTTGTCCCACCACCAGGAGTTTATCCCCTGTCACCAAGGTTGTATCCGCCGTGGGATAGTCGATTTCTTCCCCATTGGCGCGACGAATTGCCATTAAACTCACCCCACTGAGTCGGCGCATATCCGTTTGTTCTAGGGTCATTCCCGCCAAAGGAGACCCTTCTGGTAGGGGATACCATTTGCTGTTCATATCCAATGCCGCCACCTGTAACTCCCGGGAGACTTCCGAGGGCGATCGCGCTGGACGCAATTCTAAATAGTGATGACTACGAATTTGTTCAATTTCTCGGCGAATCCCTGGCAAGGGTAATCCGACGCCGAGTAACAAATGAGTCGCCAGTTCTAAACTGACCTCAAATTCCGATTGCACCACTTCCGAGGCCCCCAACTGATAGAGCAGTTCTATCTCTTTTTCTTGGTTCGCCTGAACCACCACATCTAATTCTGGGGATAACTCCAGCGATCGCTTCAGACATAACCTTGTACTCATCGGGTCCGGCAGGGCCACCGCCACCGCCTTAGCTTTATCCACTCCCGCTGCTTCCAAAACGTGCAACGATGCCGCATTGCCATAAATATAGGGAATTCCAGCAGCCCGCAGTTGCCCGATCGCCCGTTCGGAACTATCAATCACCACCAAGGGATAGTTATGCGCTTGCAGCAGTTGGACCACTTTTTTACCCACCCGTCCATATCCACAAACCACCACGCGATCGGGCAAAGGAATTTCCTCGGAAACGGCCTGGGGGCCACTGGTCTCCTCAAAAAATCGTGCCAACCCCCCCTGATTCTCCGCCCAATCTAGCAATTTTGGCACCAGTCGCAATACAAAGGGCGTCACCACCAGAGTCACCGCAGTTGTGCCTAAAATCAACAGATATACCGGACGGGAAACCAACCCCGTCGCCAGTCCCTGGGCCGTCAACACAAAGGAAAATTCCCCAATTTGCGCCAGTCCCAACCCCACAATCAACGCCGTTCTCAAGGGATAGCCAAAGCTAGTCACTATCGGGGTGATGATTAAAAATTTGCCCACAAACACCAAACAGACTAACCCCAGAATCAGTTCCAGATTCTGCCAGAGAAACACCGGGTCAATCAGCATTCCCACAGAGACAAAAAACAGGGCCGCCAAAATATCTCGCAGGGGTTCGACATAAGTCAAGGTTTGGTCCGCATATTCCACCTCAGAAATCATCAACCCGGCGACGAAGGCCCCCATTTCAATGGAAAACCCGAGATAGTAGGTGACTAAGGCAATTCCCAAACATAAGGCAATCACCCCGAGTAAAAACAGTTCTTGACTCTCCGTTTTAGCCAGAAACCTCAGCAACTGCGGAACGAGGAATAACCCAACCGCTACTGCTGCTACGGCAAATAGGGCAATTCGCACCACCGCAGAAATCACCGCCATCCCGATCGCCTCCGGGGGTTCGTTCAGGGCCGGTAACACCGCTAACATGAATCCCAAGGCCAAATCTTGCACCACCAATATCCCCAGCATCACCTGACCATGTAAGGTGGGGAGTTCATTGCGTTCCATCAAACATTTCAGGACCACCGCAGTAGAGGAGAGGGAGAGAATCGCCCCTAAGAAGACGCCCTGAGACCAAGAGGTACACCAACCCATCACCAGAGAAACGAAGGTTGTTACGGCAATGGTGAGGACAATCTGGAGAGTTCCACCGCCGAGACTAATCCCTCTGACTTTTTTAAGTTCTGCAAAGGAAAACTCAACTCCCAGGGCAAATAACAGGAGGGCTACGCCAAATTGAGCGAGGGTTTCCACTTGAATCAGTTCTTTGATCCATCCCAAACCGGCAGGACCCACGATAATTCCCCCCAGTAAATAGCCCAGAATAGCGGGTTGACCCAGGAGGGACGCAAATAAACCACCACTAGCAGCAGCCGCCAGCATCGTTACTAAGTCAAGGATGAGTCTAAAGTCTTCTTGCACGGGTGTCTGTCAAAAATGAGAGAAATGTTACGGGTTATAACAATTCAGCATAACGATTTTTGGGGGGAAGCATAAAAGATAGGGGGGAAACGACTGAAGTCGTTACTACAAACACCGGATAACGACTTCAGTCGTTACTACAAACACTGGATAACGACTGAAGTCGTTACTACAAACACCGGATAACGACTGACGGCGGGACGTTGAACTTCTCCCCCATCTCCCCCATCTCCCAAGGACAAATGACAAATGACAAATGACAAATGACCAATCCTCCCAGAACCGGCATGATAAAATGTGGAACTTAGCGCGATCGCCCGTAAGTCTATCTAGCACGTTTAAAACAGACGAACACAAGAATTATGACTCACCTCCATAGCTCTAATCCGATCGCCCCGGGGATGCTGGGTTGGCTTTTCACAGGGGCCAATCCTTGGCTGAAACAACAGGTCAAAACCAAAACGGCCCCGGTGATCGGATTGACGGTTTCGGTACTCTTGGCCCTTGCTAACTCGGTGCAAGCGTTACAAGTCCAGGTGAAACCTGAGAATCCGCAACTGGGGGATACCCTCTCCGTGGTGATTTCAACTGACGCCTCAGATTCAGCCACACCAACGGTCATGTCTCCAAATGGTCCCGTTCCTGCTTTTCCCATTGGGGGCAATCGCTATCGGGCGATGATTCCCACTACGCCTTTAAGTCAAGCGGGACGATGGGAGATTCAGGTGGAAGGGGATGCTCAAACCCGCAATATTGCCGTGTGGGTGAGCGATCGCGAATTCCCCACCCAATCCATTTGGTTACCCCCGGGTAAGGATGACCTGGAAGGGACCGATTTGGAATTTGATCGCGTCGATGAATTTAAAAAACTCGTCACCCCTGAGAAATTCTGGAATGGTGCGTTTTTGCGCCCCAATGACGGACCGATTACCACGATTTATGGGGTCCGTCGGTATTACAATGGGGTGTTTGCTGATGATTATTACCATCGCGGTGTAGACTATGCGGGACCCCAGGGTTCTCCTGTGGTGGCTCCTGCTGCCGGTCGAGTCGCCTTGGTGGGACGGGAATCAGAAGGATTTGAAATTCATGGCAACGTCGTGGGGATCGATCATGGTCAGGGCTTAACCTCCCTTTATTTGCATCTAAGTCGGATTGATGTCAAAGAAGGCGATATGGTACAGCCCGGTCAAGTCATCGGTGCAGTGGGGACAACCGGCGCTTCGACCGGACCTCACCTACACTGGGGATTATACGTTCATGGACAATCCATCGATCCGGTTCCCTGGCGATATGAGGGAGTAGAATAATTCTCATTAGGCATGGAGTACAGTAAACCCGTCCTTATCCTAGGGATATCCTGGAGTTTTCTGGAGTTAGAACTAGATGAGGGCGGATTGTAGGGCAAGATCTGTGCAGGGTTGTCCTTGCGATCGCAGAGTTTTCCATGAGGCGATCGCCCCTTGAAACTCTTGGATCAAACTGAAAAAAGTGCCGTGGAGCAGAACGAGGCAGTATGAGTATAGAAAAAATCGTAGAACAGGCACTACAAGATGGTTATCTAACGCCAGCAATGGAAGCTGAGGTGGGGAGAATTTGTAACACCGCCTCAGAACTGTCTATTGAAGAGTACATGGCTCTCGATCGCCTAATGGGGTCGCTGTTAACTGGAGAAGTGGTGGTTTTACCACGGAAACAGTTTATTAATGTCATGGAAGAGTTGGTGCTCTCTGAGGCGATCGCGCGGGTTGCCGAAATTGAGGCAACCAGCGATCGGACCCTGGATGTCGGCGATATTGCCGCCTATGCACTCAACCGACTCCCTCCCCTTTATGCCACCACGGAGGAAGGCGCCAACTATCAGCGGGTTCGAGCCAAGGAGGAACTGCAAGAACTCATCTCCAAACAAGTCGAGGAGGCGATCGCCCGGTATCTGGACCGTCCAGAATTCCCCGGTAGAGTCGCTTTGGGTAAAAGTTCGGGCAAAGAAATGCTCACTCAAGTTAGCAGCATCCTTCAGTCCTACGCGACTATCTTTGAATCTCAACCCAATACCCCTATTTAAAAGGAATCGAATCCCACCGCACTCGGTGTTGTCTGTTCCGATTCCGGTTGGCTTTTGTAACAGTTTTGGTTGCCAAGATTTACCCCGGGATGGGAACTGTTTGGGTCCTGAAATTAAGGCGCTCCGTTTAGGGGCGTCTTTCTTTTTGACTGTTATCCAAATCCACTCACGGATAAGTCTAACTCATTGGCAAAAGTGCGAGATTCCTCCCCATTCCAAGGGAATGAAAATTGATAACGGTTCTGAGCCGTCTAAACCCTAACGAGGCTCAAACCTCACCTGTTTATGTCTAGGGTTCTCAACAGAATTGGGCGCAATTTGAACCCTATCAATCCGGACTCGGTGAGGGGAGTCCAGGGGCGATCGCCGTTACGTCCTCCACTGGCATGATTGCCAGCAATTCCAGATAGAAGTTATCGCGCCGCTCCAGATAGGGGATCCCGAAAGTCGGGCCGAGTCTTCGAGCATGAGTTCCTGGCGATCGCGGATCAAAATCCCCATAAAACTCCCTATGCGCTTCCCACCTCTAATCCGGCATCATTTTACAATAAATATAAATAAGGTTGTTTTGCCACCTCTGATTTTCCGCGATCGCCGACTTTCTCCAGAAGGGGCGATCGCCTCTTGTAAATCATAAAAGAATATTCTTTACCCATCTTTAATTATACGGGACAACTATGAACTCAATCAGTGGTCAACTATACCGACCGATCGCCCAATGGACTGGACAACTAATCTTACCCTCAGAGGCACAACGTGATAGTGACGGAGGCGTTTATCTCACCCTAGAAAATACCCCACAACCTTACCGCCATCTCAAAGGTCAAACCGTCTGGCTCAAATGGCATTCTAACTCTATTCATCAAACCTGGATTAATCGCGCCGTTACGGATATTCACTTTGACGAAACCACTCGTCAAAGTATGGAGAATTTTAATATCCACCCTACTCGGTTAGAGGGATGGTCTAATGTGAGTCCCTTAGAATCCCTAGCGGGTGCTAGACCCGAGGATGATATCCAGGTCGAACTAGATGTTCAGTCGGTGGAACAAGTGGGAAATACCTGGGTTGTGAGTATCGGAGATGAACCCATCCAAATTGTCGGGGGTCAAAAAGCCTTGGTGCAGTTTGTGGCATCGGCAGGAGACAACCGCTACCGCGTCAGACATTATAATCCCCAAACCCGTAATTTTGACGGGGGAGAAGAAACGATCGCCCTGCCGGATGCCGGATTTCAACATCCAGGACATCAGGTGGAACAAAGTTCGATTGTAGACATTGAGACCTCTCCCCTGAATGTTGATGGATGGTATATTTATGGCGCTCACAATCCGGATGGATTATTTATCGTCGCAGCGCTCGAACCCGCAGCAGCCCTCTCCCTTGCGCCGACGCGGATGTTAAGTGGACGGGAGGAAACTCGTCAGCACTTTGTAGAATCTAAGTGGGAACAGATTCCCTTGCATCGGATGGAACGCACCCTGGTAGATAACAATGGGGGTATCCTTTATGGCAACCAGCGCTCATCGGGCCTGATGCAAAAACGCACCCGAGAATTGTGGTATAAAGGGGATGTGGGCTTGGTAGTGCATACCTTCGGTTGGCGCGGGGGAGAACGGGGCGATCGGGCTATCTTAGGTCTGGTTCCGGGACATTTTGCCTTTGGGTTTGCCCAAGTGATTGCTGATGAATTTACAGGGGATTTACGCTTTGATTTAGTATATCGCCAAGTATATGGACATAACCGCGAAGGGGTGATCGCCGGTGCTCATCGCTGGCACTCCTATATGGGGAGTTTCAAGCGGGGGTGGATGTACACCTTGCCGGTTTCCGATGTAGTGATTCGTATTCCCGAACTCACCGTCCCCTACCAATTGGGCGATCGCACCTTTGACCCCCTGCAAACTATCCTCCAGGAACTCGCCTTTATGGAAACCCGCTATCGCACCGGACCGGGAAACGGGGCCTCGGTGGTGACTCCCGCTACCTCCTGTGTCAAAGATTCCAGTCAATCCCTGTTTGCCGCCATCCAACGCCTCAAAACCGAAGTAATCAGCGATCGCACGGTTAAACAGTGGGTAGAAAATCACCCCACCCATTTCGAGGTTCAACGGTTTAAACGTCTGGAATTATTACTCGAAAAAGTGGAAAAATCCATGTTAATTCCCCTCGGTTATGTTCCTCAAAATTGGCGAGGAGAGAATCAGGAGGTTGCCGCCCATCGCAGTGGGGCATCCTTTAATACCTCTACGATTTTGGAAGCATTGAAAGCCTGGAAAACCATGTTACCTCGCCGTGCAGAAATGGAACTGCTACAGGTGTTAATGCAATATGGTGGGACGATGTTTGATTACCAATCAGCCATGATTGGCGGGAAAATTTCGGGATTAGTTCCGAATCCACCTACGGTAATTTTGTAATTTATCCTAACGAGGGCTAGGGCTTTGATAGGCGAATCGCTTCTATCTTTCTCCCCAGCCTCTCCGGTGGAAAAGCTTAATTCCCATCAAGAATTTCCGGGTCGGTCTTTTCAGGTTTACCCGGTTGAAAGCGTCGGTTGACTAGCCCATTTCTCGGAGGAGAAAGTCAGGGTTTAGACTTTGCTGTACCGGCGCTATTCATGTTTTTAAAGTCTGGGAGATGGCGTTGAGGGATGACCTTGACTCCTTGGGCCGAATCTGATTAGCGGATTAAAGGAGTCTAGGTCGTTTATATTCCGGCAATTTACTGTTACAATAGAATCCCGGATTATTGCCCAATCTGGCTCACGCTTCAACCCAATGTAGGATAGGAAAAAAACTCTCAGTTCTAATCAGAGCAGAGTAGGCATAGAATCACTTAAAATGGACATGGGCCCGATCACAGAAGTTGCATTTAGAGACATCCTGGGTTAAAATCCCTGATTGTTCAGGATGCGATCGCGGATTGTTGTGATCCCCACTGCCAGATTTGAGGAAAATTGCGACAAGAATATTCTAAAATTAAGGATGGCCTGTAGCAAACACTTGATGATCCTAGTTATCAGTTCGAGGGTATCTTTAAATCAGTAGGGAAGGGAACTTAATCTCTCTGGAGTCCCAAGGCAAACGATCAGGTCTATAGGGTTAAGGGTAATGACCACTTTGTGCCGGGGGTCCGCCTGGGGCAACTGATCTGATGATACCCAGCAGCAACTTAGGTGTAGCGGCTCACACAGATGAAACGAATTTTAGTGGTTGATGATGATAAAACCCTGCGAATGATGCTGAAACGTCATTTGGAAAAGCAGGGATTTGTAGTTGAGGAAGCAGATTCAGGAGTGGAAGCGTTAAACCTGTTCAAGCGGGATCCACCGGATTTGGTGGTATCAGACGTGATGATGCCTTTGATGGACGGATTTGAATTCTGTCGGCGTCTTCGCACGAATCCGGCGGGGAAGTTGGTGCCGTTTATCTTCCTATCGAGTAAGGGAGAACTGGACGATCGCATCGAAGGTCATGCGATCGGGGCGGATGATTATTTGATTAAACCGTTTGAACCCTTAGAGTTGGTGGCGAAAATCGAGGCACAATTAGAGCGATCGCGACGGATTCACGCCGAGATGATCCGGTTGATGCAGCAGTTTACCCCGCAAACTTCGCCCCCTACTAGCACGCAGAAAGAGTCGATGCCACCGATTCGCGATCCCGCAGAGGGGTGGCACCGCCATCGGGGTGAGTCCGAGGACCTGAACGCAATGCAACCCGAACCCCTTCCCCTGACCCCTGCGGAAGCGCGAGTCTTTTGGGAAGTGATTCAAGGCCATCCGAATAAACAAATTGCGGCGCGTTTGGTGATTAGTCCCCGGACGGTACAGACTCATTTGAGTCGAATTTTGAGTAAATTAGGGTTAGAAAATCGCTCCCAACTGGTACGATTTGCCTTTGAACATGGATATCGACCGGGGAATGAACCGGAACCGAACTAGGTTTTGTGGGAACCCGAGGGTATCAAATTTTTGCCGTTTGCTGTTTGAGAACAACCCATGATTCCTGGTCTTTACACGATTTCTACCCTGGTGGAGGCGATCGCCGCTCACCCTGAACAGTGGCGGCCCTTGGTCTTTACCAATGGCTGTTTCGATCTGCTTCATGTGGGTCATGTTCGTTACCTCCAAACCGCCAAATCCCTGGGACGGACTCTCGTGGTCGGTCTAAATAGCGATCGCTCGGTCCAAACCATCAAACCCCCCCAACCGGGGATGCCCCCCCGACCGATTATCCCGGAAATCCAACGGGCGGAAGTGCTTTGCGCCTTAAAACCCGTAGATGGGGTGATTATTTTTAACGAACCCACCGCCATTACCCTCTTAGAGGCCCTCCAGCCTGATATTTACGTTAAAGGTGGAGATTGGACCGTAGAGAGTCTACCGGAAGCCCCAACGGTACAAGGCTATGGGGGCCACATCGAACTTTGTAAAATTGAAGTTCCGACCTCCACTACTGGTATAATTCTTTCTATTCTCAAGGCCTAACCTGAACAGCACCCTGGGGAAGTTCCTTGTCCTTAAAGGGGGCAGGAATCTCCTGCACTGTTCCAGTTAACCGGATCAGTTTCTCTTGACTTCTATGTTTTTTTATTCGGATTAAAGAATTAATGGCCCAGGAAGTTACTGGTTAAAACCATTGAAGCCTCCTACTTTTAGATCCAGTAAAATACCTGTTTGTTAATTCGATATCCAACAATTATGTATGAGTGAACCAACAACGTCATCCCTATCAGAAACTTCTGCCAATCTAGCTGACCTGGAATCCCAATTAAAAACCGCCTCTGAGAAAAATCAGATTCAACTGATAGAACAAATTGCCGCAACTGGGGAAGCGGGCTTAATTATATTAAAGCAATTTTTGGAAGAGCGTCAGAAGGGTCCGGTCAATTTCATCGATGGAAAAATCTATCAAGTATTGCTGAAAAGTGATTCTCCAGAAATGGCGGATTTTTTGAGAACTGCCTATCCGAATGGGCTGGTTTCCCTGCAATCATTGCGCGGCATTGATTATTCCGAAGTGCAAGAACTGCTGGCAAAACAGGATTATCAAGCAGCAGACCGCGTGAGTATGCAAAAACTCTGCGAACTGGCCGGAGCCCAAGCAATGGAAAGAAAATGGCTATATTTCACGGAAATTGATAAATTTCCTATTGAGGACCTCCAAACTCTAGATCGGCTTTGGCAGGTTTATTCCGAGGGAAAATTTGGCCTATCCGTGCAGCGGGAAATTTGGCTGGGAGTTGGGAAAAATTGGGAGAAACTCTGGCCGAAAATTGGCTGGAAGAGTGGCAATACCTGGACGAGATATCCAGGGGAATTCACCTGGAATTTAACGGCTCCCCGGGGTCATTTACCCCTCTCTAATCAATTGCGTGGGGTTCGGGTCATTGAAAAGTTGCTCACTCATCCAGCTTGGGGTTAATTCCCTTCAGAGGGAAACAGTGGGGAGGCACGAGGCACTTGGGATGGATCTGAGCAGCATCCGGAGTGCTCCACCGGACGATCGCCGGGTTTGACTTCAGAATTGAACAGGATTGCGGGGAATTTTCCAGGGGAGAAACCGGGAAAACGATGGGAGCGATTGGATAAGCCTAGAGTAGCTTGCTCCTGGCTCGGCTGGTGGATTCATAATACAGACAGAGCATTTTAGGGGGCCTCTAGGCGATCGCCTACCATAAACTAAAGCCGTGGTGAGGAAAACCCGGGGCTATAGTAGGGGCAGATTAAATCAGAGGAAAACATTCATTGTTGGGTTCCATTTGGTGTTGAGTTTTATGAGAAATCTGTTTCCACCCATCTTCAGTTTGGGAGCGAATTTATCCCTGTATCAATGGAGTAGCGCCAGTTACTTGCACCAGGCGATCGGCATTCTGGCCCCTCTGCGTTCAGGCAGCTTTTTAATTCAGTGGGCTGACCCGATCGCCGCCTTGTTAGTGGGATTACTCTTTCTCCTGGGGCCTTTTGTCTCCACTGCCCTGATCGGCGTGTTGTTGGTCGCTTGCGGGGCCTACTGGGTCTTGGTCACCTTAGCCGATGATGACAACAGTGGGTTTACCCCCATTCACTTGCTGATTCTGCTGTATTGGGGCATCAACACCGTCGCTACCGCCATGTCTCCGGTGAAAAAGGCCGCCTTTGTGGGCTGGACCAAACTCACCCTGTATTTACTCCTGTTTGCCCTGATGACGCGGGTCTTGCGATCGCCTAAGTTGCGCGCCTTTGTGATTGCCCTATACCTGCACGCTGCCACCTTTGTCAGTATCTACGGCATCCGACAATGGCGATTTGGGGCCGATGCCCTAGCAACTTGGACCGATCCCAACTCTCCAATGGCGAAAGTAACCCGGGTTTATAGTTACCTGGGCAATCCCAACCTCCTGGCTGCCTATCTGTTGCCTGCGGTATTCCTGGGGATTGCGGCAATTTTTGCTTGGCGCGGGTGGGTCCCTAAAGCCCTCGCCGTGACCATGACCCTAGTCAACAGTTTATGTCTGGTCCTCACCTATAGTCGAGGCGGATGGATTGGCTTAGTGGTGGGCGGATTTACTCTGATTCTGCTGTTGGTCTATTGGTGGAGTGTCAAACTACCGGAAGCATCGCGAAAATGGGCCATGCCCGTTGTCTTAGGAACAACCGTTGGGGTAATTCTCCTCGCCCTGCTATTTGTGGAACCCGTGCGCGATCGCGCCGCCAGTATGTTAGTGGGACGGCAAGATAGTAGCAATAACTTCCGCATGAATGTCTGGGATGCGGTGTTTGAAATGATTCGCGATCGCCCGGTGATTGGGATTGGACCGGGCAACAATGCATTTAACCAAATCTATCCCCTCTATATGCGACCCAGATATACCGCATTGAGCGCCTATTCTGTGCCGTTAGAAATCGCCGTAGAAACCGGATTTATTGGATTGGCGACCTTTTTAGGACTGATTCTCCTCCTCCTGCGCCAAGGGGTCGTCCAGATCCAACGGTTGCGAGACAAAGCCAGCCCTCAAGGGTATTGGCTAATGGCGGCGATCGCAATTATCCTAGGGATGATGGCCCACGGAGCCTTTGATACAGTCTGGTATAGACCCCAAGTCAATATGCTCTGGTGGCTGGCGGTGGCCTTAGTTGCCAGCTATTACACCGTTCCCTATCCCAAGTCAAGCTCGATTGAAGACCATTGATAAAATAGATCAACGGGAGGTCCAGGAAATGATCATGAGCGATCGAACTCAATTCCTACCTCGGGCACTCTATCGTTGTCAAGGTGGCCAAAAATCTCGCCGATTCAATCATCAGCGCCAATAGTTTGGGCAAATTTTGGGGAAAACTAAGACACAGAGTCGGCGATCGCATCGTCAAAACAGGAGGTTGATCCCAGGGTTTTAGAGCCAGAAGGTTCGCGATTCTGGACTTGTTCGATCCTCCATGCCATTGCCAATCCCGACCAATAATGATGAGGTATGAGGTATGAGACATCCGTTGTCGGATTCAATCAGTCGGGTGACAATAACTTTCAAAGAATTGGGTTAATGACAACATCGGTTTGTAGCAGCCTCGCAATTTTGGTAACACCCGTTCTGCCTCGTAGCTGTAACATCCAAGGGACAAATGTCCACCCACCTGGGCGTTTCCACCGTTGTTACCACCGGGGCTTGCATCCTAAACGCTAAAAACTTCCTATGGTTAAGTCAGGTCAATCCTCCTTTCGCCGTATCCTGCTGTCGCGGATTTTACTCCTAAGCGTCCCTGTTTTGCTGTTAGGGGAGTATGTGACCTATCGCAAGGCACGCTCTAGTCTGCTCGAAACCGCTCGCCAAAACTTGACCGAAAGCGCCGTTCGCAAAGGAGATAGCATTCATGCCTCCCTCGAATCCCTCCAAGCCAACCTCCTCACCGCCAGCGAATCGGTCATACTGCACGCGAGTTCGGCGCAAGCTTCCCAAACTTATATCGAGCAACTCGCGCAACGATTACCCACCAAGGTCCAATGCGTTCAACTGACCGATGTGCAAACCACAGCAATCATCGCCAGTACCTGTGGGAATCAGCCCCTGAGCGCTGAAATTTTGCAGATGTGGCAACAGCAAGGCAGTTTTGCTCCCGGGACGGGTTCCGGCGTTCATATCAAAACCGTTCTCTCGCCAACCCCATCCGGTGAGTCGGCCCCACCCGTTTCCCAAAATGACCCCAGCTATTTCGACCAACTCAAATTGGTTCTGAGCGCCCCCGTGTATTTGGATCAGAGCAATCCATTGGCCGTAAACAATTCCGGGATGCCAGACTATGCCTTAACCATTCGCTCTACTTTAGGACAACGGGCGAGCGATCGCCGCATTGAACCCGGTTCCCTCACCGGCTACACCGTCGTCATTGACCAAGATGGCACCATTCTTGAACATGGCAACGACCTCAGTCGCGTTGGACGCAACATTCAGGATGAAGTAGAGGCCAACCGTCTCGAAAGTATTGTTAGAAATGCCCTCCAAAACCGTCAGGACTTTCTCCATCTCTTCAATTTTGATCAAGAAGGAATGGAATTACTCTCGGGATATACCGCCATTCCTAGTCCCCTCTCCACAGGAGAAGAACGCAAGTGGGTAATCCTCGCGGTTACCCCCCTGGACAATGCTCTGGCGGGATTAAAAGATATTCAACAGGTTCTAGTCACCCTCATCCTAGGTTTATTAGCGGCCAACTTCCTGGCTACCCTCTACTTAACCCGCGATTTGGCCCTACCCATTGAGAAATTACAAGACTATGCGATGAACATTCAGTGCCGTGCTACTACGGAACGAGTTCCGCATAACTTGAGCATTCGCGAGTTTAACCGATTGGCTGAAGCCCTCGACAGTATGGTAGAACGCTTGAAAGCTTGGGCCGAGGAGTTAGAAACCGCCTGGAAAGAAGCTAAAACGGCTAACCAACTGAAAAATGAGTTTTTGGCGACTATTTCTCATGAGTTGAGAACCCCTCTCAATGCAATTCTCGGCTGCATTCGCTTAGTGCGAGATGATTGCTGTGATAACCGGGATGAAGAAATTGAGTTTCTTCAACGGGCTGATGATGCGGCTATTCATTTACTGAATATTATTAATGATATTCTCGATATTTCTAAAATTGAAGCCGGTACTCTCTCGGTGGTTATGGAGCGGGTTGATGCCAAACGCTTGATTAAGGAGGCGATCGACTTGCAGCAATCCGCAATTCAGCAGAAGGGTTTGCAGTTAGAATTCCAGGAAGATTCTCAATCCATTACCCTCGAAGCCGATCCCGCTAAACTCAAACAAGCACTTCTCAATTTGCTGGGAAATGCCATTAAGTTTACGGACACCGGACGGATCACTATCTCCACTCGCATCGAAGGGTTAAGCGAGGGTCAGTCCTTTAATAACTCCGATAGCCGCAATGGTTCCATCCAGCCTCATTTGGTGATTTCTGTCCAAGATACGGGGATTGGCATTGCACGAGATCAACAGCAGAAACTCTTTCAACCCTTTGTCATGGTCGATGGCTCAAGAACTCGCCCCAAAGGAGGTACAGGTTTAGGCTTGGCCATCTCTCGCAATTTAATTGAACTGATGGGTGGGATGATTCGCTTAGACAGTAAAGGTATCGGTCAGGGAACAACGGTTGAGGTGGTTTTGCCCATCCTCAATTCCAGTCCCTCCATTCCCGTAGCCTTGGAATCGAAAACCCCCAAAGAACAAAATCGCTAAATTGTTCTAACCCGCCTACCACCCCTTCTAATTACTTCCTACCATGTTCGTAGTAACGACTTCAGTCGTTATCTTCTTTAGTTCGTAGTAACAACTTCAGTCGTTATCTTCTTTAGTTCGTAGTAACGACTTCAGTCGTTATCTTCTTGAGTTCGTAGTAACGACTTCAGTCGTTATCTTCTTGAGTTCGTAGTAACGCCTTCAGGCGTTCTCTTCAATTGTTCGTAGTAACGACTTCAGTCGTTATCTTTCCGATGTTCGTAGTAACAACTTGAAGAAAGGAGAATGAGTCCTAAAGCTGAACAGGTACTCCACCTTGTTGGAGCGAGTGACTTAAACCCGTGAGAATCGTGATTAATTCCGTGGCGATCGCCCCAGATTCCACCCCTTGTCCATTACCACGCACCAACTCCAAAAAGCGATCGCAAACCCGCCCTAGAGGTTCACCCTTTTCTAACCCCACCACTTCCCGGTTTTGATTCGTGGGAATCCAAAGCTTACCCTCTTGCTCTAAACAACCCTGTTGAATCACCAAAGGCGCATCCCCGGACATTTCATCAAAAATCAAGGTTCCTTGACTCCCCACCACTGCCAAGCGTCTCTGTTTATCGGGATTCAACCAGCACAAATGAATAAACGCCTGAAATCCACTCGGATAAGTCAGGGTTGCCATCACGAAATCCGCTAACCCCTGGGGAAACAGCTTCGAGCCCCCTCCCTCCACCGGAGTCGGTTGCAACCACACTCGCCCAGTCCCTTGGACTTGAATCGGATATTCTCCCAACCAACTATTAAAAATAGCGATATCATGAATCGCCAAATCCCAGAGAGCATCGACATCGGGGCGGACTGGACCCAAATGCGATCGCGTTGCATATCCGTAGCGCAATTCCCCTAGTCGTCCCCCTTGCACCACCTCAGCGCCCGCAATCACTGCCGGATGAAACAAATAGGTATGATCCACCAACATCTGAAGCTGACGTTGTTCTGCCCGTTGATATAATTCCCGACATTCTGCGGGGTCAAGGGTTAGGGGTTTTTCCGCTAAAATATGATAGTTCTGCTCCAGGGCATCAGAGATTAAGGCATAATGAGTGGCAGCAGGAGTAGCCACTGCTATTGCTTCCAGTCCTGATAACTGTTTGATGTCCTGCCAATCCGTTGCCAGCATCACAGATTCATCTAAACTAAATTGCGATCGCGCTGAGTTCAATCGCTCTACATGAGGGTCCACCACTGCCAGCACTCGCGCCTGGGGATGGTTTAAAAAATTGCGGATCAAATGGACGCCCCAACGACCCGCCCCAAGAATTGCAATCCCAACTGGATTTGACATGGTTTGATAGTGATAATTTGATAGGAATAAATAGGGATTACTCAGCTACATCCAACTCTCGCAGGGCCAAAAATGCCACCTTGGCTGCTGCTTGTTCCGCTGCTTTTTTACTGCGTCCGGTGCCCTTGCCTTTGAGTTCTCCCAGTAGCCACACCTCAGCGGTAAAGCGATCGGGATGGTAATGTTCCCGATGGGTTTCAAAGACGCGATATTCCGGTAAAATTTTATAGCGAACTTGGGTCAATTCTTGCAGGGCATCTTTATAGTTGTGACGGGCTGGATCTTTGCGAATTTCTTCCGATCGCTGTTTGAATTCCGGGTCTAACCAAGGACGAATTAAATCCAAATTGTGGGTACTTAAATACAAGGCGGCTAAAATCGCTTCAAAGGCATCAGCTAACCGAGATTCCTTGCCGGTAATATCTCCAGCAGCACTGGCAGAAACGAGCAGGTAGCGCTCCAGTCCGTACCCTTCGGCGATCTCTGCTAAGGTGCGATCGCTCACCAAAACGGACCGAATGGTTGCCAACTCCCCCACCTTTTCCTGGGGATACAGTTCCATGAGTAATTCCGCTGCCGCTAACCGAACCACCGCATCCCCGGTAAACTCTAACTGTTCATAGTTCGCTTCCCCGGAAACACTCGGATGAGTCAAGGCCAACTCTAACAAGTCCCAACGGATGGAAATCCCGTCAGGAAGTCCTAATTTTTGCAGCAGTTTCTGTAACTCGCGTTGTCGTTGGGGATAAAGAAGCTTCATAAAAAAGTTGAAATTAAAAATTAACCTTAAACTTGATAAAAATTTAGAATTTAACCCTTTGAATTTTAACCTTAAATTTTAACCTTATTCAGGAATGGAATTAGAAATTGACAATTCACCTAAAAAATGGAAAGGGAGAGAGTCAGACATAAGCCGGGTTCTGTTCCATTCATCACAATTGCCATGAATGGGGCAGTTATCTATCTGGGACCTCTGTTACCAAAAGCCTCTAGCGGTTCTTTCTAAGCGGAACGGGTAAAAGACCAACCCTTGTCCCTGTGACCTTGCTCCCAACCGGGGTTTACCGAGCCAGGGCCTCTCGACCCTGCTGGTGCGCTCTTACCACACCTTTGCACCCTTACCTGTGAGTGATCGCCCAAACGGACAATCCCTCCATCGGCGGTATCTTTCTGTGGCACTATCCTCACGGTCACCCGCACTGGGCGTTACCCAGCAAGTCTGGTCTTTCGGGAGCCCGGACTTTCCTCAGATTCGTGAGAATCCGCAACTGCCTGCGCCAACTCTCTACCCGTTCTGATTATAATCGATGAACTGCCAAAATCTGACTCCGTTGAGCGGTCAGATTCATTTGGGTAAGAGTCGCTTTACTCACCCAGCAGGATTGACCGTGCAATGGGGGTGGCGTCGCTTACCTTCACCGAATTTAATGCCCTCAAAATTGGATTTTCCCCCACGGAATTTCACCTCAAATCCAGGGAAAAATGCTCCCTTAAAAATCCCGGCGCTGATTCCAGGGGATATTCACAACCCAGGGCAAAACTGAGGCTATAAACCGACAATTGACCAGATAAAGCGGGAGATTTCCTAGATTATGTTCTCCCATGCCAAAACGCAGAGCAAACTGAATCGTGAACGTTAGAGAGGGAAGTTCTGCCTTGGGGGAAACCTGTTTTCTTGGGGTCGGTTTGAGGGAGGCGAGGTTCACCATGACGCGATCGGGTTTTAAGGGTCCGATTTCCCCCTCTCGTTTTAAGGCAGATTCTGCCGTAAATTGTTCTTGGAGGGTTTTTCCTGGCGCAATCACGCTAAACACTTGAGCCGGTAACAAATCAAAGGTCATACCCGGTGGGAGTCGAACCAGGCGTTGTTCGCGACCCTGAGCATCAATCAGAGCACTATAATCCCAATCAATATAAAGGGTTTGATTTGGGGTTTGATTTTGGACACTCACCTCCAGGAACCGAAACTGGTCTAAATCATATTGGGCTTTAAGAAAAAATTTGAATCCAACTCGGTTTTCTAAATTTAGGCTTTCGAGTTGATTCTTGAGAAAAACTTCATCGGATTTAATGATCGCTTTTTCCGCCAATAAAGAAGAAAAAGCGCGTAATAAAACCGCACTCACGCAGATGAGATAAACTGCGATTACAATCCAATCCAGTCCAGTCATTAGGGGTTAGAGCAAAGGGAATGGGGCGACGCCGATAGCATAGCTTAGAGATTGCCGATCGCATATAAAAAAGCGTTAAAAAGACTCCCGGGGTTCATACTGACGACAGGTTTCACAAGGTCCTTCTGGATTGAGGGCGCAACGCAGATAAGCCGATCGCGCATTGTAAAGACAAGTGATATCCCCAGTCACCTCTCCGACTCCTTCGACATAATGGCGATCGGCAGGAATCGCGGGGGGAGAGGGTATTCTCATAATGGGAATCTCTCGGGCCGCTTGCAAGCGAATTCGCGCCCGATCTTCTGCTTTCCTCATCGCGAACACCGAGAGTAACGGAGGTGTTATCCCAACCAAAAAAATGATAAGTGTCTCTAACATGGCGGATGACTAAAACTGAACTCCTTAAAATCGGCAGGTTGAACTCAAGTAAACTGTCCTCAACCGACATCAACCGGGAAACCTGACTCAGGTTCCAAGGGAGTAGTTAGGCGGTGATTTCCACAGCAGATTGAAAGAAATCCCGTTCGCATAACATGGCATAACGATAGGTGGAATGGGTTAGGGGAGTTGAGGCACCATAGCGATCGAGCAGATGTTCTAACTGTCCCGATAATTGTTCAAATTCTTCCCCGGTATAGGTGCGAATCCAGTCGGCATAGTCGTGATTGGGAATCCCATTTTTTCCTAATTGCTGCCCTAAAAAAGCGTAAAGACGCATACAAGGAGCCATCGCCACCGCCGTTAACCCTACATCATGACTCCAAGCGGTTGCTAGTAAAAAGTCCGTGTAACGACGAGTTGCTGGAGTCGGTTTCACCGCTAAAAAATCAATTCCCCAAGTTTTGGCATAGCCTTGATGTAAGCGCAGTTCTTCTAAAACGCCACTAGCTAGGGCATGGAAGACTTCAAAAGCTTGCCAGTCGGGAGTTTTGGCGGCAGCAATGCTATAAGCGCGGGCGAAGGATTCCAGGAAAAAGGCATCCTGTCCCACATAATGAGCAAATTGATATCGCGGTAAGCTACCCTTGCCAATGCCTTGCACAAAAGGATGTTGTAGACACTCTTGAGCTAAGTCTTGATTCGCTTTCCACAATTCCTGAGATAGGGTCATATTTTGGAGAGTTTGATAGGTGTTGACTGGATGGATGTTTAGTATCTTGAACTTAAGAGAACGACTGAAGTCGTTACTACGAACTTAAGAGAACGACTGAAGTCGTTACTACGAACAAAAGAGAACGACTGAAGTCTGGAGATTTATCTTTTATGTTTCATCTTTTATCTTGGACGCTGGGTGGAGGAAAAGTTGTTAAACCAACCGCGACGCCAAAAGAGAAAAATCATAAAGACGGCGATCGCAATCATCACCACCCAAACTGCTGGATACCCCCAATACCAATTAAGTTCTGGCATATTCCAGGGGGAGCGTTCTGGATTAAAATTCATTCCATAAACCCCGGCAACAAAGGTCAGGGGAATAAAAATAGAGGAAATCACCGTCAGCAGTTTCATCACCTCATTCATCCGGTTACTGATGGAAGAGAGGTAAACCTCCATCAACCCACCGGCGAGTTCCCGATAGGTTTCTACGATATCCAACACCTGCATCGTATGATCGTAACAGTCGCGTAAATAAATCCGGACTTCATCAGAAATCAAGGGACTGCCGTCTCGAATCAGAGTATTGATGGCATTTCGCTGGGGCCAGATTGCTCGACGTAAGGTGAGCAACTCCCGTTTGATTTTATAGATTTTTTCTAGGGTATAGGGTGTGGGGTTTGCTACCACCTCATCCTCCAAATCCTCAATGCGTTCCCCGTAAGCTTCCAGAACCGGGAAAAATCCATCGATAATGGCATCGATGAGAGCGTAGGCGAGATAATCGGCCCCTTGCTTGCGAATCGTGCCTTTATTGCTGCGAATGCGATCGCGGACCGGACCAAAACTGTCATGTTCTGGCTCCTCCTGCACCGTCAGCAGGTATGATTTACCCAAGACAAAACTAACTTGTTCGCTGATAAAGCTTTCCTCCGTCGGATCATGGCGATGTTCTTTGAGCATCACCATCCGCGCAATAATCACTAAATGACCCTCGTAGTCTTCCACTTTGGGTCGTTGGGGGACATTGACGATATCTTCTAACAGCAGGGGATGTAAGTCAAAGACTTTACCAACTCGCTTTAAAATATCTTCACTCCCCAACCCCTGGACATCTAACCACGAAACAGACTCACTGTCTAAGTAAGGGATGCATTCTTCCGGGGTCGCCATGAGTAACCGAATCGCCTTTTTTTCGCAATAGTCGATCGCCACAATCGTCGGGGTTGCTGCATCGTCCTCAATAATGAGAGTTCCGGGGATACTACCGGGTTCGTCATAGCAGTAATCCAGGTATGATTCTTCGTTTTTATCGTTCCCCTCTTCGGGTCCGGAGAGGAAATTAGTCATTGTCCATCCCGTATCTGTCATCTTTATTTTCCTGATCGCAGCTACCACTGCGATTTTAGGCAATTCGGGAGAAGGTTGGAGGCGATCGCCGGCATTGTCTCAAATCCAGGACGTTAGCGCCCTGGGTTCTGACCTGTAGCATAGCTTCTACTTATCACAAAGGACGCTAACACCGCCAACCCATTTATATTGGACCGAAACTGAGGAATAGAGAGCAGTCTTAAATCCGTCTGACCCTAGCATTCAGGAGAGGGAGCATCTTGCTCCCTTGGGGTAAGAGGGAGCAAGATGCTCCCACTTTTTTGTGTTGGGAATTGGAAAATTCATTTAGACTGGCAATAGATGGAGGTGTTAAGGTTTGGATTGCTCTAAGACTTCATCCCCCCTCAATACTTTCCGACCGATCGCCCCTGGGGAAACAGCGGGTTCCTGCCAATCATTTTCATCCGGTTGAGGCAACTTGACTTCCATCGGGAGATAAACCGTAAAAGTTGAACCCACCCCCAACTTACTCTCCACTAAAATATCTCCTCCCATCATCTGAGAAAACAATCGACTAATTGCCAAACCCAACCCCGTCCCCCCATATTCTCGGGTCGTAGATGCATCTGCCTGCATAAAGGCTTGAAACAAATTATCTAACTGGTCTTGACTCATGCCAATGCCTGTATCGCAGATTTTAAACACGACAAATAAATCATTTGGACTTGATTCTTGCTCTGGGTTGAGAGGAAGAGGAATCGCACTCCGGAGTTGTTTTGTTACGGCCATCTCAATCTTCCCCTTCCGAGTGAATTTAGCCGCATTACTCAGTAAATTGAAGAGAATTTGTCGCATCTTAGTCAGGTCAGCATACATCGGACCCATTTCCCCACTAAACTGCACCACTAATTGGTTAGCATTTTTCTCGATTAGGGGTTGAGCCGTGTGACAAATTTGGGTAATGGCCTGGTCTAAGTCAAATGATTCTAAAAACAGTTGCATTTTCCCCGATTCAATCTTGGAGTAATCCAAAATATCCCCAATTAAAGCCAGCAAATGTTTCCCAGCCGTATTAATGGAGCGGAGGTCATCCAGAAATTCAGCATCGTTAATGCCGATATCTCGGGCATCTTCTTGGAGTAGCTCACTATATCCAATAATGGCATTGAGCGGGGTTCTCAGTTCGTGGCTCATATTTGCCAAAAAGGTGCTTTTGGCGCGATTAGCCGCTTCCGCTGCTGTTTTGGTTTCTAGTAATTGCGCTTCGACTTGCTTGCGATCGGTAATATCCCGGGCCAAAATACAGTTATATTCTTTTCCATTAAATTCCAAATAATTGACTGTACTTTCTACGGGGAATCTTTTCCCTTCTTTCGTTTGGTGATAGCATTCAATCGTAAACGAACCATGCTGTTTAATTTCATCCCAATAATCAGACCAGACATTTTTGGGCAAGTCCAAATTAATATCATGAATGGTCATTAAAATCAACTCTTCTCGGGAATAACCTAAAGACAGACAAGCGGCTTCATTGACATAAAAGAACTGGGCATTGGAATTGACCCAAAACACTGCATCTCCAGCCCGATTCAGAGAAAACTGCGTAAAAGCCAAGATTTCCTCAATTTGTTGGCGATGGGCTTTTTCCGCCTCTAAGGCAAGGACAGTCTGGTGTAACTGTAAGGCTTTCCGTTCCAGTTCATGGCGCAGTTGTGCTTCAGTCTGTTTAATTTGAGTCAGATCTCGCACTATGACTAATAGTTCTTCGTCACTGCTGGGGACAATTTGAAATTCATGAATTGAGGGGAAATAGGGAGTGAAGTTTATCGAATTTAGAGGGGGAAATTGAAGAGAACAGAGACAATCCTTTCCGCTTAATTCTACTTCAAAGAGTTGCTCGCTGAGAGTGGCGATCGCCCGTTCTATGAACTCTCTACATTGCTGAATCACTTCTAAAGGCCAAATTTCCCACCACTTCTTACCGATATAGCTGCGATCGCCCACATTATCTATCCCTTCCGGCTGCAACTTCTGCCCTGGATTTCTACAACCGGCCCACAAGGTAAAATTCTTCGGCGGTTGATAATCAAGACAAGTGCCATCCTTATGGATCCAAAAGATGGCATCGGGAATTGCCTTTAATAAAGCACGATTTCTGGTTTTGCTGGCAGACACCACCGCTTCAAGCTCCTCCCCATTCCCTGACGATTGTTCAAACTTATTATCCCCATGTTTGCTCCCGAACTATTGTTTGCCGTCACAAAACAACCCAACAGCGCCCCGGCAAGGTGAGCGAATCCGTACCCCCACAGGAGCGTTTTCTACCTGTGGATTGCCTAGGGCCGGGATAATAATGACTATAGCGCCCCTAGTTTGTGATGAGCGCCTGGTGTAGTTAGAAGATTGGGGAGATAGGGAGGATGGGGAGGATGGGGTTCATGTTTGTAGTAACGACTTCAGTCGTTGCTCTCGTGTCATGGCTTCAGCCATGACACGCACCATGAGCGGCTTAAGCTCCAGTGCCCAAACCAGCAGGTGGTAGAGCCTACAATTGCTCGTGTTATGGCTGAAGCCATAACACGAGAGCAACGACTGAAGTCGTTACTACGAACAGGAAGAAACGACTTCAGTCGGGAGGTTGAGCATCTCCCATTCCACAGTCCAACTTTAGCCGTTAGGCTAGAGGCAACCAGTTATCCAATCTAGTAGGAGAAAGAATCATGACTGATGAAGCTCAAGTGCCTAAAGAACGCGCCATCGTGGAAGTAAGTCCGGAGACGAAAGCGCTTGTGGAAAAAGAAATGCCTGATGCTACCGCCCAGGTGCAGCAGGAAACAATGGCCCTGTTTGAAGCCATCAAACGCCGAGCCCAAGCGGAAATTCAAGGGGCCAGCAAATTTACTGCCGAAGCCTATCTGAGTGCGGTGCAACAAGCGCGGGAGGCGATTGAAACCGATCGCCTCATGGACCCAGAACGGATTGCCTACACCATCAAACTGATGGAAATGGATGCCAAGCAAAACTGGGACAATATCCTCCATGAAATGAGTGAACTCGGCGATCGCCTTGCCCAATCTGCTAAGGACGCATGGGACTCTCTATTCAATCCCTCCGGCACTCCCCCCAATTCCTAGGCAACCTTCAGCCTAAATACCTGCTCATAGAGGGCGACTGATCGGTCGCCCTCTATTTTTTTAAGGTGATCCCCAGAGAATCTGCCATCACGATGACCCGTTCGTGCTAGATTTTAAAAGTTTGCCTCTGTTATTTGTTTCAAAGACCCCAACTCAGCAATCTCACCCATTCCATCCCCGATTGCGATCGAGCATCGAACCCCTAGAACCGGGGCATTCTAGCCGTTCCCTTGTCCACTCATTACGTCTGAAACTGTAAAGCGACCACCATGCGAACCTACTATTGCGGCCAACTCCGAAGCGAACATATTGGAGAAACTGTTACTCTGTGTGGATGGGTAGACCGCCGACGAGATCATGGTGGAGTCATTTTCTTGGATTTGCGAGATCGCAGTGGTGTGGTCCAAATCGTTTCTGACCCACAGCGCACCCCCACCTCCTACAAAGACGCGGAAACCATCCGAGGTGAATATGTCCTCCGCATCACCGGACGGGTCAGCCAGCGTCCTAGCGATTCCCTCAATCCCAACTTACCCACGGGAGAGATAGAAGTCTACGTCGATCACATCGAATTACTCAATCCTGTCCATAAACTGATGCCGTTCCCGGTTTCCAGTGGACACACGGAAACCGTGCGCGAAGAGTTACGCCTGAAATATCGCTATCTGGATCTGCGTCGGGAACGGATGTCGCGAAATCTACAACTGCGTCATCAAGTGGTTAAAGCCATGCGCCGCTTCCTGGAAGATGAATGTGGGTTTATCGAAATAGAAACCCCCATGCTGACCCGTTCAACTCCAGAAGGGGCCCGGGATTATCTCGTCCCTTCCCGGGTGAATGCCGGTGAATGGTATGCTTTGCCACAATCGCCCCAGTTATTCAAACAGTTGTTAATGGTTTCGGGTTTAGATCGCTATTATCAACTTGCCCGATGCTTCCGCGATGAAGATTTACGCGCCGATCGCCAGCCGGAATTTACTCAGCTTGACATGGAAATGAGTTTCATGTCCCAAGAAGAAATTCTGGAGTTGAATGAGTCTTTAGTTTGCCATATCTTTAAAACCGTTAAGGACATTGATATCCCCCGTCCTTTCCCCCGGTTAACCTACGCTGAATCGATGTCACGGTACGGCACTGACCGCCCCGATACCCGCTATGGCATGGAATTGGTGGATGTCTCGGATTTGGTGAAAGACTCCGGTTTTAAGGTGTTTTCTGGGGCAATTTCTGCCGGTGGCATTGTCAAGGTGTTACCGATTCCCGGTGGCAATAATGCCATTTCCAATGTCCGCATCAAACCCGGTGGGGATTTATTCAAGGAAGCCGCTGAAGCCGGTGCCAAAGGGTTGGCTTATATCCGGGTTAAAGATAATGGGGAAATCGATACGATTGGGGCAATTAAAGATAATTTAAGTCCGGAACAGAAGCAGGAATTGCTCTCTCGGACCGGCGCACAATCGGGGGATTTACTGTTGTTTGGGGCTGGGGATACAGCAACGGTGAATAAAACCCTCGATCGCCTCCGTCAATCCGTGGCTCGTCTGTTGGGGGTGATTGAGGAGAGCAAGCTCAATCTGCTCTGGGTTACGGATTTTCCAATGTTTGAGTGGAATGCCGATGAGAAGCGGTTAGAAGCGATTCATCACCCGTTTACCGCTCCTAATCCGGAAGATATTGACGACCTCAAAAATGCTCGGGCTCAAGCTTATGATTTGGTTTACAACGGGTTGGAAATCGGCGGCGGGAGTCTGCGGATTTATCAGCGCGAGGTTCAGGAACGAGTGTTTGAGGCGATCGGCTTATCCCCGGAAGAAGCGAATAACAAGTTTGGCTTTTTAATGGAAGCCTTTGAGTATGGCACTCCTCCCCACGGCGGTATTGCTTATGGGTTAGACCGCTTGGTGATGTTGTTAGCCTCGGAAGAGTCCATTCGAGATGTGATTGCCTTCCCGAAAACCCAGCAAGCTCGATGTTTGTTAACGGGTGCTCCCGCTCCCATTGATCCAATTCAGTTGAAGGAATTACA
This sequence comes from Laspinema palackyanum D2a, assembly GCA_025370845.1. GTDB lineage: Bacteria > Cyanobacteriota > Cyanobacteriia > Cyanobacteriales > Laspinemataceae > Laspinema. Next base: position 31,343 of record JAMXFF010000019.1, read on the forward strand.
CGTCGCTTCTACGGTTAAGCCTAAACAGGCTTAGGGATGGGTTGAATATCAGGTCATGGGTAAGCCAGTATTTGGGTTAATTATCCATGACTTGCTATTCTTAAGATTGGATTGAATGGTTATTATTTTCTCATCAGAGAAAAAACATCTCGAAAGCCCCCTATCATCTTTATGAGTAACAACCCGATGAGTTCTGACATTAAGTTTGAAGTCGTGCGTCCCAATGGCATCTTAGATGGGACGCAGGCCAATGTATTTCGCCGTGAAGTGCGCGATCGCCTGGACAAGCAAGCCAATATTGTCCTCGTCAATCTTCAGGATGTCACGTTTATTGATAGTTCCGGTCTAGGGGCTTTAGTCTCTGCCCTGAAAATGGTGCGAACCGCCGGTGCCAAGATGGTTATCTGTTCTATTAATGATCAGGTCAGAATGTTATTTGAACTAACCAGCATGGACCGGGTATTTAAAGTTTATCCCAATGAAGAAACCTTTGAAAAAGAAGTGGGTTCCGATATCTAATTCAGGCTAAAGTGTGGAGTTGAGGTTGGGTGTTATTCCAGAAACTCTACTTGGAGCAAGGAGAAGTCATCATCAAAGGTCGGGTTGAGATTCAAACTCCGGATGCGAGCTAATAACCCATCAATATCCCGGCCATTTTTTTGCCAATAATAAGTCAGTAGATTGCTAAAGGCATCCAGACCCCAAAGGGTACCATCAGGCTGATTAATTTCATAAACACCATCACTAAAAACGTATAAGGTACTAGGGGTGTCAATCTGACAGACATTTTGGGTATATTGGGCTTCGGGAAACATTCCGATGGGTAAGCCTTGGGTTTTGAGCGCTTGAAGGGTCGGGGGCATTCCTGGAGTTCCCGATAACAATAAGGCAGGAGGATGGCCCGCACTGGAATACAAGAGGGTGTCTTGGGTGCGGTTATAGACGCCATACCAAATGGTAAAATATTTATCTTGTTGTAGGTCCATTTGAAAGTATTTATTTAATTCGGTTAAAACCGAAGCAGGTTGGGTAAAATCAAAGCCAACCTGGGAGTGGGACCGCAACAAATTTAAGACAGAAACCGAGGGGAGGGTCGCCGCTAAACCATGACCCGCAACATCGAGCAGGTAAATGACTAAGTTTTCTGAATCGAGCCAATAGTAGTCAAAGCAATCGCCGCCGAGTTGACGCGAGGGAATAAAGCGGTTAGCGATCGCCACGGGTTGACTCACGGGATCGGGTAAGAGCGATCGCACGTAATCCGCTGCTTCCGCCAGTTCCGCTTCTAATGCTCGCTTTGAGTTTCGCAAATCTTGGGTGAGCTGATAAATCCTCAGTCCTGCTCTAACGCGGGCATTTAATTCGTTAATTTCGATCGGTTTAGAAAGAAATTCATCGGCACCCGTATCCAGTCCCACGATCCGATCTTCCGTTGCGCCCCGAGAGGTTAACAGAATAAAATAGGTGTTGGATAATTCTGGATGCGCTTTGATCTGACGGCAAACTTCCAACCCATCCATCACCGGCATCATCCAGTCACAAATGATTAATGCAGGCCCTAATCGATAAGCCTGTTCCATTCCTTCTTGACCATTACTGGCAACGGCAACCTGATACCCCTGTTTTTGCAAGGATCTCGTCAACACTACGCGAATGGTCGGATCGTCATCAATCACAAGAATGTGGGTCATGGACTAGGAAATTGAGACAATTAGCTTTACCCAGAATAGCACTCACTAAAAAGACCCCCAACCGGCATGATTTCCTGATGTCAGGGAACCCTTCAAGACCACGATGCCGCATCTTGTCACCGTTTCTTGATGTCGGGGAACCCTTCAACGGAACGATGATGCTTTTGAGGGAGTTGGGGAGTCTCTTTCACGGAATGCAACAGGGTTCTACTCTAGCCCCAATTGCCCACGAAATCCCGTAATAATCCTTGTTCCATCTTTGAGAATGTGGATTTCCATCTGGTCACTGGCCCAGGTAATTTTATCCTGAAACGCTTCATTGAAGATGTGAATCCGTTGATTGCGGGAAGAAACTGGGGATTCTGGGGAATGAATCGCCAAAGATTCGACATAAGGACCATCAATCAGGATGTCGAGTTGGTCTAATAAGGCATCCGCACCCGCAGGGGCACCGGGCGACTGCAATTGCGCCAAGGTAAACCCGGTGAAGGACATCAGATTTAATCCCGCTGCCTTGATTTTTTTCCCCAGTTCGGCTAGTGCAGTGGCCTGCCAAAAGGGTTCACCGCCAGAAAAAGTCACCCCTTGATTCCGGGGATTGCTCAAAATTTTATCCGCGAGTTCATCAATAGCCATTAATTGATTGACTTCAAACGGCCAGGATTCAGGATTAAAACAACCGGAACACTCCCTCGGACAGCCTTGGACCCAGACTACGGCGCGGGTTCCGGGTCCATTCACTTCTGATTCATCCACATACCCCATGATATTCAGGTAGCCATCGGGGATGTCTGGGAGGGTGGATGGTGCGCTGTTGATTAAATCGATCATAAGGTTAACCTCTCCTCAAAGAGAGGGTTTTAACTCACCGGGTTAAGGGTAAGGTTGAAAGATTCTTATATCGATTATCAGCTATCTTCTGGAGAATCACGAATCTTTACATAACGTGATTTTTTGAGGTAGGCGATCGCTACAAAGCATCCGACCTCCTATTTGTCCGCATTTCTGACCCGGTTTCAACTTAAGTCACACCGAACAGTTTCCTCATAGCGTCGGGTCAAATGCTTCCAGTCTTGAGGTAAATCTTTTCAAATCCTTGGGTAAGGCCCTTCTGCGAGTTAAAGAACAGGGCTGATATTCCAGGACGACGAACCGCTCTGGAGGTTACGGCTAGAGATTTGGATTTAACCCCCTGGTCAATTGGGCCATAAAACAGTAGTATGGTTACAGAACAAAATTGTCTCTTCTTTAGCAAAAATCGCCTGTTTGAAACAGAATGTAAAGTGGGTGGGGGCTAATCCGAATAAAAAACTGTACTTTCCCCTCATTATTCTCCGTATTTTCTCGGAAGTCAGCCCTCAACAGCATATTTCCCAGTTTTAAACATCCGCAAAATAGCTGATATTAAAGGTAGTTATTACAATCTTTAAAAACACCTGGCCTAGTATTTTATTTATATAAAGAATGACTTCACCCCCTAGACGAGACAGAAGAAACAGGTAATAATCAGAAGTATCAGTACAAGAGACATTAAATAAACAAACCCTTATCTCTTGACCAGCCGCTCCTACTTAACTCTGAACTGTAAGGTGTCAAACCATGATTACTAATTTAACTTTTACCAACCGTTTCAGCAAAACTGCTCTAATTTCTCTCGGTCTAGCTGTTGCCTCCCTTGCCTTTGCTCCCGGACAAGCCAAAGCTGAGACTCGAACCTTCAACATTGCTCCGAGTGGTGCAGATCCAGGTCTGAACGTAACCCTCGACGATACAACGAATCCGGGATCGATTACTGTCAAAGTCGATATTGCCCCTGGCAGCGTTGACGGTAAAGCTACTATCGCTGACATTAGCGGGATCTTCTTGGATCTTCCCAATGGAGTGGGAGCGCTGAGTGTCTCAAGTGTAGCGGGTGGACCAGCCACCACAGTGCTACAAGAAGGGGGAAAAGTTAACGATCTTGGTGATGGTGTCAATATGAAGGGGGACGGTAAACCGGCTTCCTTTGATGTAGGGATTAAAATTGGCTACTCCGGTGGTGCCAGCAATGGAGGAACCCCGGACGACTTCCAAAGCACGACCTTTACGCTCTCCGGTTCCGGACTCTCCCTGGATTCTTTTACCAATGAAGGCTTTGGCGTGCGTCTCAAGAGTGTTGGTTTAGCAGAGGCAACAAACCGCGACGGCAGTCTTAAACTGGAAACCACGATGACGCCGACCGTGGTTACTAACCCCGGTGGCGGTACCACAGGTGGTGGTGGTGGTGACACGACTGGTGGCGGTGGCACTGGCGGTGGTGGCGGCGACACGACTGGTGGCGGTGGTGATTCCGTTCCCGTTCCCGAACCCTTGACGATGGGTGGTTTGATTCTGGGTGCTGGTGGTTTGATTGCTGCACGTCGCCGCAAAATGAGCCAAAAGGGTTAATCTACCCGGCGATCGCGACAAGAACAAGTTTCAGGAACCCTTGTCCGATTAATGGAGAGCTAATTCATCAGTTCGGTCAGTCCTCTTAAATGGGGCCTGACCGAATTTTTTTGGGCAAATGCGCCGATAAGTCATCAAGTCTTGAATTCTACAGAAGCCAACAGAGGGAATCGAGGAGGAAAAAGATAAACTGATTACCGGCTTATCCCAGGGCTTCTGATACGCTACTCAAAGGCTGAAGGTTCAGCGTTAAACTAAGTTAACCGTAAATGGATTATGTACGAGAAACTGACTCCCCCGACGACTGGCGATCGCGTGACGTTTAAAAATGGTGAACCCATTGTTCCCGATAACCCCATCATCCCCTTTATTCGTGGTGACGGCACGGGAGTTGATATTTGGCCCGCTTCTCAAAAAACCATCGATGCTGCGGTAGAAGCGGCTTACGGGGGTAAACGTAAAATTAGCTGGTTCAAAATCTACGCGGGTGATGAAGCCTGTGAAGAGTACGGCACTTATCAATATTTGCCCGAGGATACCAACAAGGCGATCGCCGAATATGGCATCGCTATCAAAGGCCCCTTAACCACCCCGATCGGTGGCGGGATTCGGTCCCTGAATGTGGCCCTGCGCCAAATTCACGACCTCTATGCCTGTGTCCGACCCTGCAAATATTATCCCGGAACTCCCTCCCCGCACAAACATCCCGAACAACTGGATGTGATTGTCTATCGGGAAAATACCGAAGATATTTATCTGGGAATTGAGTGGCGTGCAGGGACGGAAATTTGCGAAAAATTAATTGATATTCTCAATACTCAATTAATTCCCCAAACCCCAGAACATGGGAAAAAACAAATTCGCATGGATTCCGGCATCGGCATCAAACCCATTAGCAAAACCAATTCCCAGCGTCTGGTTCGCCGTGCGATTAAACACGCCTTACGCTTGCCCAAAGCCAAGCAGATGGTGACTTTGGTCCATAAGGGCAATATTATGAAGTACACCGAAGGGGCCTTCCGGGACTGGGGTTATGAAGTGGCAACCACGGAGTTTCGCAATGAATGCGTCACGGAACGGGAATCCTGGATTTTGAGCAATAAGGAAAAAAATCCCGACCTGAGTATTGAAGATAATGCGCGTCAGATTGACCCGGGTTATGATTCCCTGACGGAGGAAAAACGGGCGGTGGTTTGCGAGGAAGTCAAGCAGGTGCTAGATAGCATCTGGGAAACCCACGGCGATCGCAAGTGGAAAGAGAAAATTATGGTCAATGACCGGATTGCTGATAGTATCTTCCAGCAAATCCAAACTCGGCCCGATGAGTATTCCATTCTGGCGACGATGAATTTAAACGGTGACTATCTCTCCGATGCAGCAGCGGCGATCGTTGGTGGATTAGGCATGGGACCCGGGGCCAATATTGGCGACCAATGTGCCATTTTTGAAGCCACCCACGGCACCGCCCCCAAACACGCAGGTCTCGATCGCATCAATCCCGGTTCCGTTATCCTCTCTGGGGTGATGATGTTGGAATATATGGGATGGCAAGAAGCCGCTGACTTGATTAAAAAAGGCATTGGTGGAGCTATTTCTAACCGTGAGGTGACTTACGATTTGGCTCGATTAATGGAACCCCCCGTGGAACAACCCCTCAAGTGTTCCGAGTTTGCCGACGCGATTATTAAACATTTCGACGATTAAACCTCGGACCCCCGCTAAAAATCCCCCCTGATTTTCAGGGGGGAATCTCTTCTGAACGAAGGCAGAAATTTTTCAGTTAAAGCTGGTGACAGGAGTCGAACCCGCGACCCACGCATTACAAGTGCGTTGCTCTACCAACTGAGCTACACCAGCATGAGTTTTAACTTTACCAAAGTGTGGGGCAGTTATGCAACCCCTCCACCGGACTTTTTTAGGGGAAGCATTGAGGGAAGTTGTCTGTGGGACTTATTGGAGTCGGGTAACAATCTCTGATGAAGGCGATCGCAACCACCTACCTGTTCCCCAGTCACAGTCCTTGCAACTAGGGAGATTTTCCCTCGGAACCCAGAGGGGGAGTTTCATCTGAGCCTGTGTTGGATGATTGCTGCCACCTGTTCACCTCATCTTAAAGTTAAAGATATCAAGGATTATTTCGATACGATAATCCTTGTTGAAGATTCGTGGGTCGAGAGGTTGTCCCCCAGAATCTGTATTCACGCAAACAACAAGTGCTCCTCGAAGCGCTCCTTGTCCTTGGAGTAAGGCGCAGGCTAAGACTTGTTCGTAACTAGAGAAAAACATTTCTCTATTACGTGCAGGCCAAGTGGGGGTTACCATATTGTCTTGGTGATGTCTAGCCCCTAATACGGCAACATCCTCTTCTGTAAAAATTACAGCCTTACGCCTAGATAACGTCCAACCCAGCACATCACCCCAGTAACCCGCTACGACAACATCATTGAAGGCGGAGGCCGCTTGACGCGCCCGTTCCTCGTAGATACCCCGCTCTCCTGGCAAGATTGTAGAGGCGTTTTCGGTGGTGGCGAGAAAATTTACTTGCTGGACAATTGCAGGAGGTGGGGGAGGGGGAATAAAGTACATAGTGTATTCGCTAGTTGGCGCTTCACTGCGGCGGGTGGAATAAGTTAATTGGATACCTTAGTAGTAACGAAATTCCAGAACTTCCTGATTGAGAATCATCGAATTGATGCCACCAGACGTAAGCTCTCTAATGTGCAATCTTGTTTCTCCGTTAGGTAGAAAAAGAACATAATAATTATAGTTTGCGTTATTAGCCGCGTAACCCGTCACTCCCTCATTTTGGATACGACTGGCATCCAGAACAGTGCGGAATTCTCTATCTTCCCGGGAGAACCCAACATAAAATAGTCCTTTATCATCTTTGCAGATATTGATAATAAAATCGCTAGTTTGATAGCTGGCTACTGGTTGAGAATTATACTCAGATTGGCATAAATTTGGAACTTCTGCTTTAGCAATACCCGCTATTGGTAAGACAAAACTCGCTAAAGTAGTCATAAGTATTTTTTTCATGACTATTTGCCCTATTTGGCTTATGAGTGCCAGTATCTTAGCTTACGACTTATTCAATGGCAATACTCATTGACAGTTATCTGCCGGTGAGTAACACGGTCACTTGTAATCGAGATAAACCCGATCGCAGATTGAATCTCATTACAGAGAAAGAGGTCACAAGCCAATCGGACTGGATAGACTCAAAGAGTAGAGTCAGAATCCGAGGAACCCCATCCCATGAATCAGCCTATCATTACTCTCTTATTATTTGGCTTGTTACTCATTGCCGTCCTTTCTCCTTTTGGTGCATTATCGGCTTTGATGCTGTTTGTGTTAGGGACGGGCTTACTTTGGACCCTGTGGAGTCTGGTTCAGGCATTTTTGCGGGACCCCTCTGAGGATTCGGGTTCTTCGGGGAATTAAGCCGGTTTTAAGCGGCAGTGGTGATTTGTAATTGCTGATAAGCCAGTTGAGCACGAGCACGCACCACTAATTCTTCATCGGATTTGGCCCGATCGCCTAACTGGTTCAAAAGTGGCTCCAACCAACTTGGCGACTGGGACAATACAGCGGTGGCGAGTCCTTGCATTCCCACAACTCCGGCATAGCGCACCACCCATTCTGGATCTTCCAGCACTTCCAACAGGGTTTGATACACTTTCTCTTGGGCCGTTGCTCGGTCCTCGGGTTCCATGTTTTCCCAGAGGATATTCCCTAACCCACTTGCTGCGGCACGACGCACGCTCAGCGCAAAGTCATGGGCTGCTGTGTCTAACAGTAACTCTAATCCCCGTGGGTCACCAATTTTGGCTAAAGCGCGTAGGGCCCAGGCTCTCGCGCCATAATTGAACCCATCCAGTTGTTTCAAGAGGGGGACCACGGCAGGTTCCCCGAGGGCAATCAGTCCCTCGACTCCCGCAACGGCGGCACCGGGGTTATTGAAACCGAGGGCTTCGATTAAGGTGGGAATGGCTTCGGGCGATCGCGCTTGGGCTAATTTCCATAAGGCTATCGTTAAACGTTCTGCGGAGTCTGCCTCTTCAACGGCTTTAATTAGTGGGGTGATTCCGGCTTGTTCAGTCATGAGAACGGCTTGAGCGCTGCTTTATAAATGGGTTTTAATGTTAATCGAGACCAAGGCATCCGGAGATTAGACGGAATTCGGTCGTGATAAATCTACAAAAACCCGCACCCTTCAGGGTGTGGGTTTTTACAGACCTACAACAGACTATCCATCAGATTCATCACTTCAATTAAATCTGGGGATAAATCCGGGGCGGCATCAGGATGGGTTAGGGTCAGATGATGCTCAATGAGTCCTTTGAGGGCAATCAATTTGATGCTATTTTCGGCCAAGGTTTGAGAAATGGCTTTCGCTGCGGGTAAATAGCCGATCGCCCCCAAATCCAACAGGGCCGATCGCCGCAGTTGCAAATCTTTTCCCTGCAAAGCTTGGATTAAGCGTTCTGCATACCCCCCTTCCCCAGTCAGTTGATACATCGCCCGGGCGGCAGAATATTGGACCCGAGGAAAAGAATGATCCAGAAAGGGTTGAATCAGGGGAAGCGCTTCTGTGGCTTGCAGAGTTCCCAAGGCTTCTAAAATCGTATCGTAGGGTTGAGTGAGGTGGGGTTTTCCCGGCACCTGGACCGCTGCGGTGAGGCCCCCGGCGAGTAATTCCATCAGGGCCGGAATGGCGGTGCGATCGCCCAGTCGTTCCAAACTCTCTGCTGCTGCTTCCCGGACATAATAATCAGAGCAGTCTAAGCAGTCAATCAGGGCAGGAACCGCGCGATCGTCTCCGACTTTGCCCAAAGCGCGGGCCGCATTGCGGCGCAGGGGATATCCGCCCGCTTCGGTTTTATCGCCCTCTTCAGATAACAAATCCAGCAAGGCATCGATCGCCTCGGGTTCGCGTACTCCAAATCGGCCAATCCACCAAGCGGCGTAGTAACGCAAGCTCAAGTCTTCGTGGCGCAAATTGGCGATCGCCACTTCTACAGTTAAAGTCTCACCGTCCCCTGCTGGAGGGGCCGGTGAGCCTGACAAGTTGTCCCACATGAGTTAAAAACTGGATTGGGCTAACAGGTTAGAGATTCTAACCTATTCTCCTTCTCCTTCATGAGTCTCTTGCTCACCGTGAACGTTCAGGGGGTGAATGCTGACAATTTTTCCACCCAGACGGGTAATCCGCTGCATTTCTTCGTTCATGCGGTTGTAGGGAACAGTCATAAACACACTGCCACTCTTGCGGATCGAGTAGTTGCTCTGATCGCTTTCTTCGTTTTGACGCAATCCGGTCACTTCATAGCGAAAGAAACGATTGCCTGCGCTGGTATTGGATTGATTGAAGCCTGCAACTTGACCTAACATTTGATTTTACTAGCTCCTTTGGTGTAGATTAACTGGGTTAACCCACAGGCGATCGCCTTGAAGCTGATGCCAGATTTAATCTGGAATATTTTACCCGTGCCCTGGGAAATATTGTTCAGGTATTAATCCGGTAGCGCTCATGGCAGGTGGCGTCCTGTGGGCTGGCTGAGACGTTATCCTAAATTAGGCAGTCGTGATGCTGGCGATTTTTCCGCCTTGCTTCACGATTTGCTGAATTTTCGTAGATAAGCTCTCGAAAGGAACGATGTAGGTTTGGCAACTGCGACGGACGCCGGTTTGCCGGAGCCCGGTGACTTCGATGCGAAACACTTCGCCATCTTTTCCGAACCCAACAAACGCGCCACCGAGGCAGGTTGCGGGAGAGGAATCGACCGAAGAACGGTAGGACCAGCCATCAGAACCGCCAGAGGGAGCAACAATCGTATTGGTTTGATTTTTGCCCAATTCGCGGATTAACCGAGATTTGCTGCCTTCGAGTTGCGCGCGATCGCTGTTGGCGTAACCGCGATAGAGGCGGAACATCCGGTTAAACCCAACGGTTTTTTGACCATTTTGGGTTGCAAAGCCACGATAGTAGGGTACGATATTGTCCCCAAAGTTGCTTTCATATTCCGGAGAATCGATGTAAGAATCGATTTCTGCATCAAACCCGTGGGTTTCATACAGATCCAGGTGATAAATCACCTCGGTTTCATCATAAGGAGCGCGTCCCAACAGATGTTTATAATTGAGTTCGATGACGCGGGTTTGGAAATTGGGGTAAAGAAACTTTTCTTTGTACAGTTCCGATTTAGCAACAGCGCGGACGAAATCCCGCACGGTCATTTTGCCATTTTTCAGCAGCGATTCGGCACTGTTCAGGCGCTGGGATTTCATCACATAATCGTTACCGAGGACCTGGCGGTAAACGCTGCGAATCACGGCTTCAATATCTTGTTCACTGCTATTTTGACGCAGTTCTACCCGGCCTGTATCTTCATAAGGTGTCGTTCCCAAACGGGATGCTGCTGTTGTAATTGCCATCTAAACTATCTCCCAAAAAAAAGTTTTTACTGTTGTGATTTTAGAGGTGCTTTATCTTTAGACCATCCAAAATCTTGGTGCTGCGATCGGTAATTAAGGGGTTTTTCACCTTCAACAAATACAAAGATGCCCGGAAAGGTAAACAGAGACGACACTGCTGCCAGCACCCGCCTACCTCCCCGGACATCTCACCTTTTACCGTTCTAAGCAATCAGACTGATGCGAGAAAAATGCATCAATTAGCTCAGAGCATTGATTGCGTAGTCGATGTAGGTGTTAGCTTCAACAGCAGCTTGTCCGCTGAGGCCATGATTGCTCTTGATGTACTTGAGGGCTTCAACGTACCAGCTGGGAGACAAATCAAAGGTGCTGTTGATTTCATCCAAACCAGCAATCAGGTACTCATCCATCGGGCCGGTGCCACCTGCAACTAAGCAGTAGGTGACCATGCGGAGGTAGTAGCTGATATCACGAGAGCACTTTTGCTTACCAGTTTCGGTGGAAGCATAGTTCGGGCCCTGCATGGTTTGGGTGTAGGGGAACTTGTTGTAGACGGCTTGTGCTGCGCCATCGGTCAAGCGTTGGGCGTTGCTGGTTAAAGCACGAGCTGCTTCCATGCTGGCTTGAGCGCGTTTGAAGCGACCATCAACAGCTTGCAGTTCGGAGTTGCCCAGGAAACGGCCTTGAGCGTCAGCAGAAGAAATTGCTTCAGTAATTGGGGTTTTCATCGTTGCAGTATCTCCCTAGGGTTGTACTAATTTTTCGTTCTTTGGTTTTGGTTTTTTTTAAGGACTCGGCGCAATGGCTAGATCCTTAAAAGATAAAGATAGTTTCGGTTTTTAGTCGGAATATATCAGACTAGGAAACCGCAGAAGCTGCGCGATCGAAGTAGCCAGCGATTTCAGACATCAAAGCGCTGCAATCACCAGGAGTGATACCTGCGGGATCGTTGGCAATGCGGACAGCGGCATCTTTCATTTTTTGAACGCCAGTGGCAACGGAACCACCGGGAACACCCAGGGCTTGGTAGGTTTCACGAAGACCATTCAAGCAGCGATCGTCTAACACGCTGGCATCACCGGCGATGACTGCATAGGTGACGTAGCGCAGGATGATTTCCATGTCGCGTAAGCAAGCTGCCATACGACGGTTGGTGTAAGCATTTCCACCGGGTTGGATCAGCTGGGGTTGCTCAGAAAACAGAGAACGAGCGGCTTCAGAAACGATTTGAGAAGCGTTGCTGGTGATCCGGTTAACGGTATCCAAGCGTTTGTTACCTTCTTTGACCATGTTGGTCAGAGCATCTAATTGGGCGGTGCTCAGGAATTCGCCACGTGCGTCTGCTTGCGAAACAACTTTTGCAAATGCGTCTAGCATGTACTCAATCTCCTTTATTTATTGGCTTGCTTTGGGCTTCAATCAAGTTTAGTTGACCCCGCTCAAGCTAAACAGCTTGTTAGGTTACGACTAACCCCAGCTACAACACTACAACAATTTCGTTTGTTTCTGTTAAAGCTGGACTCGAAGTTTGTGGCTGGCCCCTGCTGGGGCTTCGTCACCCGCTTTCGAGAAATCTTAGAAAATATTAGCAGAAGTATGAGAAACTTGAAAACCTTTTTTAATCAATACTCAGGTTAACTTTTTTCGTTTCCCAACCCCTTCAGGTTACCTTTATACACTGCCTTTGTCCCCAAAATCATTACGAAATGTTAAGTTTTTTTATTTTGGTCCAAATTGAGCAAATATACTCAACCATTTAAGCAGTCTCAGGCTCTCAAATTCTGGGAAATTCCGGGGCTATCCGAAGTTAGCATAACTTTTAAAACCTTTGCCAGCAGGGGTTTATGGCATAGAAAGCAGCAGTTGCCCCCGGGTGGAAAAAAGCACCCCCTTCAGATTCTAAGGAACATCTATACCAATTGATAGATGCGCGAAATCAAACTTTACCATTCCCAAGGGGCATGGGATATTTGTGCCTTTCTTTAGGTAGAGGGGTGACCCCAGATGTGGGGCCTAGAGCGATCGCCTTTCTCAAGCATTAAAGGTTAAGGGCCATAAGTTAGGCTGAGGGGTCATCATTGATGGATGTATGGGTTTAGGGTGAACCGAGAACAAATCCGGTTCAAGAAAAGTCATGAATTGAAACCCGATAATCGGTCTTAATCTCGGTTAACAAGGTTTTGCAAGTCACCCGTTACCCCTAGGCGATCGCCGGTTAAAATTCCGTCTTTCTTATAGAAACTTTTAAGTTTAAAAAAGTAAGCCGGGATTAACTACCCTTGAGCATTTTTCTCCGTTTTACAGGTTAAAAAACACTAAATTTTTAAGTCCAAATTTAATCATATATTCTTTTAAAGAAATAAAAATAGTTTTAATAAAAGCCAAAAGTTTTTCCCGACAAAACAAATTTATCGGGAATAGATTAAAGAGTTGTCTATCTTGTATTAACTCGACTCTAAGTTATACCTGTTCATAAACTGATTGAGAGTGATTTGTTTCACCCTAAACGTTTGAGAATTGATGGAAAAAAATTGACCCTGCCGATGAATTTAACGACTTAATCCCCGGTCTAATTCAAAAAGTCTCTCCCAATCAGATTTGAGCAAATTTTGATTTTTCCTCAATTTTTGATTCAATTTTCTTGGGATTTACAATTGATGAGAAATAGCTTCTCAAGGGTTCGGGGAGATTTTTCAAAGTTAGCAATGGGCATTGGCAGATTCCAAATCATTAATTTTTTCACGGATTTTTTGCCAGGTAATTAAAGGGGTTTATATAAATGGACAACCCCCTAGCTGAAATTAAAAACATAGCAAGAATTTATTTGGAATAAAACCACATAAGAAGGTGATCAAATAATGAAGCGAGAAAAAGAGCTGGCCAAATTACGGGAAATTACGGAGAATACGATAGAAGAGGTAGTGGGAAAAATGTGGAAAGTGGGGAAAAGCTTTCCAGATATTGCCCAGTCTTTAATTCTGAGCGAAGCGGAAGTGAAAGATGCTTTGCTGCGATATCAGCATCGATTTGAAAGGGGCGATCGCACTTGAAGACGACTCGACCTAGATCTGAAGAAGCGCCGAGGAAATATTGAACCGGGAACCGCTAATCCGGATGAGTCTGTGTTGACGGAACATCAGGGGCGAATTTAGCTAGAATTTAGCGCGGAGGGAATGCGATCGCCACCGGGGTTTTATCCTGGGGGAGAACCCAAGGGAATTTGGGGCCAGATCCAGGCAGTCGCCACCCTCAAGGCCAGGAATCGGATCCAAAGCACAGAGCTTAATTTAATCGCAAATTAGTGGAACATCTTAGGGCGATGCGGTACAATAGGCTATAAGAGTTGAGGATAAACCTATTGCCAGATATGTCAAGCCCAAGGAAGCGGCCCAAATCCTTGGAGTCCATGAAAGAACACTCCGCAGATGGGACGAAAATGGCTCAATCGAGACCATCAGAACTCCCGCTGGGCAAAGACGATATAACGTTGAGTCTTATGCCGCCAAATCAGGCAGTGACAAACGCAAAGTCGTTATCTATGCCAGAGTTAGTAGCCGCGCCCAGCAGTCCGACCTCAACCGACAGGTTGCCGCACTGTCCAACCTCTACCCCGAAGCAGAAATTGTCTGATGAAATCGGAGGCGGGCTCAACTTCAAGCGAAAGAAAATGCTGGCCTTACTGGGACAAGTCTTGTCAGGAGATGTCCGCATGGTTGTCATTGCCCACAAAGACCGATTGGCAAGATTTGGATTTGACTTGTTTGGATGGCTCTGCGAACAAAACGGGTGTGAACTCGTGGTTCTCAATGAAACAAGTCTCAGCCCAGAACGAGAAATGGTTGAGGACATCCTCGCCATCCTCCACTGCTTCAGTTCCCGACTCTATGGGTTGCGAAAATACAAAACTCAGGTCAAGGAAGATCCGGATTTACCCCAGTCCCGAACTAAATAAGGTCTGGCGCAAATGGCTGGCGGCTTGTCGATACTGCTACAACCAAGCAATTGCTTTGCAGAAAAGCGGTAAACGACTAAGCAAGCTGAAGTTACGCAACGAAGTGATGCAGGGTGATTTGCCTGCGTGGGTTAAAGAAACGCCTTGTCACATCCGGCAAAATGCAATCTTCGATGCCCATCTGGCTTTTAGCGCCAGTTCTGACGCCAGGTTTAGAAGTTGCCGTGACAGTTCCCAAGCCATTAAGTTTAACGATGCTAATTTCTCTTCAGGAAGTTGGTATCCAAGACTGACGAAAGGATTGACATTCAAGGCTTCTGAACCCATTCTATCGACTTGCGATCAAGGAACCCAGCTAGTCTTTTCTAAAGGACAATGGTTTGCGATTTTTCCCGAACCCATCCCTCTTGCCTCAACGGGAGCTACGGGGGTAATTGCCTTAGATCCGGGTGTCCGAACTTTGATGACTGGGTTTGATGGTTCAAAATTTCTGGAATTTGGTTCTGGAGATATTGGACGCATCACTCGATTGTGCCAACATCTGGATGATTTGATGAGTCGGATTGCCTCATGTCCTAGCAAAAAACGGCGACGGCGCATGAGGCGGGCTGCTCAACGGATGAGAATCAAAATCCGCAATCTAATTGATGAAGCCCATAAACAAATTGCCCATTATCTGACTCGTAACTATAGCCTGATTTTCCTGCCCACCTTCGAGACTTCCAATATGGTTGCCAAGGTGAAGCGAAAAATTAGGTCCAAGACAGCAAGAGCAATGTTGACATGGGCGCATTATCGATTCAAATTAACCCTGAGACACCAAGCCGAAATAACTGGAACCACAGTTGTGGATGTGACTGAAGAATACACCAGCAAAACCTGTACTCACTGTGGTCACGTTCATTCCAAGTTAGGTGGTTCAAAAGTGTTCCGATGTCCTGAGTGTGGGTTCACTCTACCCAGGGACTGGAACGGTGCTTTTGGAATCTTTCTAAAAGCTTTGCGGGATACCGCCTCTGTTACCTTAACGGGTGATAGTGCTATCGTCGCATTGTCCGGCAATAGCCGGATAAATGTCGCGTAAATGTATCAGTAACCCATCCAGGGGAATCTCAACATAGGGGCCAGGAGTCCGCTGAGGAGAAAATGGAGTCAACCCCTAGGGATAAAGCGACAGACGGTTCAAAACAGGAGTGGCACAACCGGCAACCGGCTTAAAAATTGAAACCGAATCATTTTGATACCGGATCATTGCTAATCTTTAATGGAGGTGTAAGAACAGGCTTCGACGGATGACCTTTCCCACAAGCCAACCGGGTTAACCCATCGGCAAAGAATAGCAAGACAAAAATCAGGCCACCTCGATGGGTTCCGCTACTACTGCAGCTAGAGGGTCAAGTAACCGAGGAAATTGCCAATAAGTTGGCAAGACCCTACAGTTAGGAATGATAACTGCAAGTTATAGTGTTGTTGAGACCTGCAGTCAGAATATAGGGTAATGTAGCTTCTGTGAGTTATTGCCTGAATCCCAAATGTCCCCATCCTAATGACCCAGCCAATGCGAACCAGGTCAAATGCGTTCACTGTGGCTGCGATATACTCCTGCAAGGACGGTATCGGATCATCAAACCCCTTGG
Source organism: Laspinema palackyanum D2a (assembly GCA_025370845.1). Classification (GTDB taxonomy): domain Bacteria; phylum Cyanobacteriota; class Cyanobacteriia; order Cyanobacteriales; family Laspinemataceae; genus Laspinema. The sequence goes on from JAMXFF010000019.1 coordinate 47,488, forward strand.
CGGGGGAGGTTTTGGTAAAACTTTTGAAGTGGATGACCAAGGCACCATCAAGGTCCTGAAAGTATTGCTTCAAAACCACGAAAAGGCGGTAGAGCTTTTTCAACAAGAAGCGGATGTACTCAAACGGATCAACCATCCGGGGATTCCTAAAGTAGAGCCCGATGCTTACTTTTTTATCACGCCTCCGGGGGAAGAGGAACCGATCCACTGCTTAATTATGGAAAAAATCAGTGGGTTGAACCTGCGGGATTGGATGAAAAAGCGGGGAAATCGGCCCGTCACCCAAAGCCAAGCCATTGATTGGTTAAAACAAATGGTGGAGATTCTCGATCGCGTCCATCAACAAAACTTTTTCCATCGAGATATCAAGCCCCTAAACATCATGATTCGCTTGAATGGACAAGTGGTGTTGATTGACTTTGGGGCCGCCAGGGAAGTCACGAATACCTACTTTGCGAAAGTGGGGCAGGGTCAAAACATTACCGGGATTGTCTCTCCGGGCTATACGCCACCGGAACAAGCCAATGGGAAGGCGGTACCGCAATCGGATTTTTATGCGTTAGGTCGGACCCTAGTCTTTTTACTAACGGCGAAACCGCCTACGGCGTTCTCAGAAAATCCTCGGACGGGAAAACTGGTCTGGCGCAATAGTGCACCGCAGATTTCCAAGTCTTTTGGGGATGTGATTGATTACTTAATGGCCCCTTTTCCGGGAAAGCGGCCTCAAAGTGCTCAGGCTATTTTGCAATGTCTGGCAGAGGTGGACTTAACGCCGCCCAACGGTGAAGTTGGGGAGGCCAACACCGCCATTGGAACTTCTAGGACTCGGGGAAATTATAATACAGCGTCCCATTTAAACTCGAAATCAACCTCTACAGAATCGAGAAAGCTGCGATCGCAATATAAACCCGTTTACCCCGCGAAAGATAGCAGTAAAAGCCAATATGTCAAAAAACCGGGCAAAAAACCCTGGATTTCCGCGATCGCCATGTTATTAGTCCTCCTGGCCACCTCTCAAGTCTATGGCTATTGGCGATATGGATTATTTCCCGCCAATCCCGTCGGACTCCTGGTCAATATCCCCAGCAGTCTATTTTTAAGAAGAAGTATCCGGGAAGTGGGTCAAGTGCAGTCCATCGCCATGAGTCAGGTTCCCGGCGCCGCCAGTCAATCCCAAGGGGGAACCCTTGCCAGCGGAAGTTTTGGCACGATCCGCATCTGGAATCTCAACAGTGGCGACTTGCTGCACACCATTGCGGCTCATAAGGACTGGGTAAGGACCCTAGCTGTGAGTCCCAATGGTCAAACCCTCGCCAGTGGTTCCGCTGACAAGACCATTCGATTATGGAACATGAATAATGGGTCCCGAATGCTCACCATTGCTGGACCCGGAGCCCATTGGGGTCCGGTGAATACCCTGGCTTTTACTCCCGATGGTCAGCGGTTAGCTAGTGGATCTGAGGATAATACGATTAAGATTTGGGATATCAGAAGCGGAACTCGCCTCCGCACGATTCAGACTGGATCTGCAGTGAATGCGATCGCCTTTACTCCCGATGGCCGCCGAATTATTAGTGCTGCCAATGACAATACGGTAAAAATTTGGGATTTATCCACCGGCGCGAGATTGTTAACCCTGCGGGGTCATGCTCATCCCGTTCTTTCTCTGGCTATTAGTCCCGATGGTAACACCCTCGTCAGTGGTAGTCGGGACAATACCATTGCAGTTTGGGATCTCAGAACCGGAGAAAGACGTTATCAACTTCGGGGAGATTCCAGTTGGGTGAGATCCGTGGCGATCGGTCCCGATGGCAACCTTTTGGCAAGTAGTGGTGGCACGATCGAAATTTGGAATTTAGCCACCGGAACCCGGCGACATCAGCTTACGGGTCATTCTAGTTATGTCAGTGGAATTGCGATAACCCCCGATGGTAAAACCCTCTTGAGTGGTTCTCCAGACGAAACGATTAAAATTTGGCGTGTGCCATCGGTGAGTCAACCTTAAAAGGCAACTCCTGTCAGGGCATCCCAAACCAGAGTTTTCCTCATTTTTTTGCGATCGCCCCACCCTATGAAACTAAAAAATATAAAAGGCTTGCATCTGATTTTTCAACTTAAAGGGTCGGTCATTCCCTCCATTTTAGTTCCCGTTTTATGTAGTGGTTTATTTGGATTAATTGTTTCGGTTTTATATCGCTTCGGTTATCCCGTTTCTTTGCCCGTATTAGAGGGATTGGTTCCCACAATTGTCTTAGGTTTATTGTTAGTCTTTAGAACCAATACCGCTTATGATCGCTTTTGGGAAGGACGAAAAGCCTGGGGCAACCTGGTTAACTGTCTTCGCAACTTTTCTCGGCAAATTTTGGTGGCCATTGATGAAAATCATCCCGAAGATGCCACCGAAAAAGCTAATCATTTGAGGTTATTAGTGGCCTTTGCAGTTGCTACCAAATTACACTTAAGAAACGAACCCATAAATGACGAATTACAAGATTTAGTCTCTCCAGAACAGTATCAAAAGCTCAAAAAGATGAATCACCCTCCTCTGGAAATCGCTTTTTGGCTGGGAGATTACCTCCAAAAACAATATCGTCTTAATAAACTCGATATTTATCAACTGACCACCATGCTAAAACTGTTAGATACAATGGTGGATACCTTGGGTGCATCAGAACGGATTTTAAAAACCCCGATGCCTGTGGCTTATGCTATCCATTTGAAACAGCTTCTTCTCATCTATTGTCTGGCGTTGCCGTTTCAAATTGTCAGTCACTTAGATTTATGGACCGGACTGATTGCTGCTTTAATTAGCTTTACTTTATTAGGCATAGAACAAATCGCCATTGAAATCGAAAATCCGTTTGGATATGATTCTAATGATTTGCCCCTGGATACGATTTGCGCTGCGATGCGGGTCAATATAGAAGATTTGATTTCTTTATCGGCAACCCCTAAAATTTCGGCAAATTTGCCCAAATTCCCCGACCGTTATCAAGTCAAAGAAGACTCTTGAAATTTTATTTTAATAAAATATTTTTCTTTATCCTGATAAGATATCAGTTATTTTTTAAGCTATTTCCGGTTCAATTTATTTGAGAAAAGACAGACATAATCTCCTGACCTTTGCACGATTAAGCCATCACCCCATCGGTCGAGGCCATTCACGAATTGCGCCAACCGATGGGGTGAAATCCTAATTAGGGGAGATTATATTGCCCTCAAATGCCCACTAAACCAGCCGGAAAATGAAGGGATAGCGGTAAATCAAAGTTGGGTCTGAGAGAACCTTCACGATCGCCACAATCGGCAGAATCCAACTGACTGCTAATAAAATCAACAGGAGGGGAATCCCAATCAGGACAACACTCAAGAGGCCAAAGATGAGGCTATAGAGATAAATATTGAGATGAAAATTGATAGATTCTCGGGCATTGCCTTTAACCACCGGATCCTCAGACAGAAACAAAATGGCGATCGGCAATCCCACGGAAAGAAGTGTAGCACTCAAAAAAATGGCGCCATGTGACAAAACCGATAATAACTTCCGTTTATCTGAATCGTACATAAAAATTCCTCCACTGTTGCCGATCGCCTGCTTCTCAAGTTATAACACGCGGAAAATAAAAGGATACTGGAAGGGTCGGTCTGGATTTCCGAACACCTTCAGCAAGGCAAACCCCGTCAATCCCCAATGGAGAATAAACCCGGCTGGAGCCAGAACAAATCCCAACAAGCCAAAGGTCAGAAAACTGAGGGCAAAAATCACCGAACCCCAAGCCCAGACATTCAGATGAAAATTGATAGATTCTTTGGCATTATCTTTCACCACCGGGTCATCGGATACAAATAAAATCGCCAGAGGGATACCAATAGACACCAAGGTTGTGCTTAAAAAAATTGCTGCATGAGACAGCAGGGATAAAAGCTTCCGTTTGTCTGCATCGTACATGACTTCAACTCCTGTTATGATTAAACTTCTGTGAAAAATCCCTGGGTATGTTATGCGATCGCTACCTATCCCGGATGAGTTTGCTTCTTAATCTATCTTAATTTTGCAACAGCCCCATTGATCCAAGGGGGGGAATCTTCCCCCTATTCTATTGATGATGTCCACACCCCTCAAGACAGTTGACAAACCGAGCAGGGTATCGCATTTGACTGAGATCCACCTCGGGAAAACTCCCGGGTGCCAAAAACTCTCGGACCCTGGGACCCTAGGCTATCCCCCGCAGATCCGGGGTGCGAATGATTTAGACTGGCTATAGAGCATTTAAGAATCGAGACTGAATAATCCCCCACCTTCTCGATTCTGACTGTCTAGTTCTCGTTGAACCTGTGGGTTCATCTACCAATTGCGAATCGATGGCTATGGAACACTCGGATCTCCAAACAGGGTTGGCAGCACTCAAAAAAAAGAACTATAAAATGGCGATCGCCATTTTAGAAAGGGTGTGCGCCCAAGAACTCCATCAACCCACCGTTGATCGGGCGACGATGGGGTTGGTAATGGCCTATAAAGGGAACCGCACTCAATCTAAAGCCGTTGCCTTATGTCAAACCTTGACCGCATCGGACAGTCCCAAGGTCAAAGACTGGGCAGTGCGGACCCTGGCTCAGTTGAATCAATCTTCTCCCTCCTCACCCGGGTCCCCACCCCAAACCCCAAAAACAGTCAATCGTCCCGGCAGTCCCCCCGCCCCCCTCGGAGGAGATCCCACCGGATTCGTGCCCTTAGAGCCATCATCTTCAGAACCTGCTCAATCCTCTCCCCTCACTCGTCCAAACTCCCAGGACATCATTTCCCCCCTGTCCCCAGGAAATCCCACGGGATTTGTCCCCCTAGAACCGTCTCAAACTAAACCTGCGCCCCGGTCCCTGGGCAATCCACCACCCCTGCCGCCACCGATGCCACCCAGACCCCCGGGTGGGGCCACCCCTCGGACAGGAGTCAGTCCCTTAACTCCAGCCTCATCGCCACCGGCGCCACCGATGCCCCTCAGACCCCCGCTTCCCCGGGGGGATTCTCCAGAAGTCCTTCCCTTAGAAGCCGATACCGATGGGATAGATTATTTAACCCCATCCACAAACCAGGCTGATTCACCTTCGGCAAAGGCATTACAGGAGGGACAACCCTCCCCGACTCCTCCGGAATCAGCGGTTCCGACGCCACAACCTCGGCAATGGCGTCAGGCGGGACGGGCGCAAAACTGGCGAAAACTTAAACCCGTCAAACCGACCTATCTATGGTTTGCCCAACTTGGCAGTGCGATCGCCCTGTTTGGGTTGCTGTGGATTGTCATGAATTGGGGAATGGCAACCACCAATGACCTGTTCCATCGACTCCCCCTGTTGTGGCCGATCCAAAGTTTTTATCAGGACCAAACTTGGACCTTGGTAGGCATACTCGTCCTGTTGCTCGTTGCCTCGCCCTGGTTGCTGGATTTACTGCTGCGCTTCGCTTATGGCATGGAAAAACTCCCGCCACCGAAACTGGGTAACTACAGTCCAGAGGCCCGTAAGTTGCTATCCCGGTTTAGTTTGGAGCGCAAGCAACCGCCCCTCTCCCTGGGGGTCATTCCCACGGATGCACCGATCGCCATGACCTATGGTTTCGCCCCTCGGTTTGCCCGAATTGTGGTCAGTCAAGGGTTGTTAGAGCAATTAGAGGACGATGAAATTGCCGCAATTTATGCCGGTGAGTTAGGACATTTAGAAAATTGGGATTTTCCCCTGATGTCTTTGGCGGTGTTACTCTGTCAACTTCCTTATGTGGTCTATTGGCAGGTGTCCCGGGATGGGGATAAGTGGTTGGAGTCTCAGGAGTGGTTCGGCAAGGTGATGTTAGGGACGGCAGGGGTGATTTCCGCGATCGCCTATGGGTTTTTCTGGGTCCTGCGGTGGCCGGTTTTATGGCTGTCGCGCTTGCGGTTTTATTACAGCGATCGCGCCTCTGCCTCTTTAACGGGTAATCCCAATGGTCTAACTCGCGCTTTACTGAAAATGGCAATTGGGATTGCCCAGGATGTGGAGAAACAGGGTCACACCAGTTTTGTTTTGGAAGGATTCGATTTACTCTCCCCAGTCGGCTATGTGCAGGGGATGACTTTGGGAAGTTGTTCTGCATATTATTCTTGGGAAAATATCCTCCAGTGGGACCGCCACAATGCCTACAAAAAATGGTTGACGATTCCCCAATCTCATCCGCCTTTGGGCGATCGCCTCACCCTGTTGGATTTATATGCCCGGTTTTGGAAGCTGGATGCGGAGTTGGATTTTGCCAGGGATGGCGCAGTGGCCCCGGCAAAACCTCCCCGTTTGATGCTCAAACGCCTGTTATTACAAGGTGCACCCTATTTTGGTCTTCCACTCGGGTTACTCGCGGGGTTGATGCTGTGGGCATTGGGCGCAGTGGCGGTGAACTTGGGTTTTGTGGCCCTGGATTGGGTTTGGGGCGATCGCTCGATTCTCCAGGGTTCTTTATTAATAGGAGTAAGTCTGGGTATTGTTCTGCGGATCAATTCCTTTTTCCCAGACATTACCTCTAAAAATATCCACACGAATCCCCCATTGCCTGACCTCCTCACGGATCCCGATGCCATTCCCCTGGATAGTTTACCCATTGGTTTGGAGGGAGAACTCCTCGGACGGCGCGGAATTAGCAATTGGCTGGCGCAGGATTTAATTTTGCACTCCCCCACTGGATTGGTGAAGCTTCACTGCGCCTCGACTCTAGGGGTTTTTGGGTATCTCTGGCTACTCTTAAAGCGTCCTAGCGATTTCGTAGGACAGGCAATTTCGGCAGTCGGCTGGTTCCGTCGGGGTGCGACTCCCTGGATTGATCTGGACCGATTTACCACCACAGACGGCAAAACTCACGCCAGTGCTCATCCGATCTGGTCTACGATTTTGGCCGGAGTGGCCTTACTTTTAGGCATTTACTGGATGTCTCAGGGGGGCAGCTAGGACAAAGTTAAAGCCCGGACTCAGAATCCGTCCGGAATTTGTTACAATTCTTAACGAACCCAGTCCATCCAGGGGCTACTCTGGAAAGAATACTCGTTTCACCGTGGATCAAGGCTCTGGTGCGCGTTAGGGTTGACCCCTTCCCATCCCGGGAAACAGCACCAGGTCCAACATAAGGGTGGGGTTTCCCTGGGGATTGAGAAAAAGTTGAAACAGGCAATAAAATGGGCGGTTCATGGGGAAAATATTTGACAGTGATCCGCTAATGGTAAAATTTATAGTCGGGAAATCAAAAAAAATTGAGCCAACTACTAGCTCACCTGCATAAGCTGTGATATTTTTAAGATTGGCTCGATTAAGGCCAAAAAAAAGTAATGGGATGGGAGATAATCACCCATTTCTGTTAGAGTGAGTAAGAGAGCGCCCATATTGAGAAACGCATCAACTTTACACTTGAGCCGTTTGAAGTTTACATAGGTGGTATTAAGGAGAACGGTAGTATGCTCATCGGTGGTTTGGAAGCCCCGGATAGAGGATATGTTTCCTAAAGCAGATTTTTATCAAAAGCAGAAGAAAGGAATCCTGAAAGATCCAATGCCCTCCCTAAAATTTCACCAAATTGTTACAAGCGTTCGAGGCAATGTATTGGCGCGTATTTTTTTCGATAGGGTATGCCTGGGGTTGGGTGAGCAACAGTGAACCAATTGATAAAAGCCAAGCCGTTACTGTTACCCTTGTGCGATAAAAGGGTAATGAAAGGACAGGAAAGCTCTCGCTTTAAGTCGTTAACGACGAAGCCCCGAACAAAGGGATTGAGTCAAAAAAGAAGGTTTTGTATTTAATTGATTTTCCAAAAGATAGGAGGTATCTCAAATGTCGATTCGTCTTTATATAGGTAATCTGCCAAAAGAAGTCGATCGCAAAGAACTGCAAGACGTCTTTGCTGAAGCCGGTGATTCTGTGACCACTAAAGTCATTACCGATCGCAAGACGGGCAAGTGTCGGGGGTTCGGATTCGTCACAGTAAAGAATGACGAGCAAGCCGACGAATTTATCGAAAAATTCAACGGTTATATGTTCCAAGATACCCCTCTCAAGATTGAAAAGGCATTGCCTCGCAAGAAGGGGAAAGGCGACGAGGAACAAGAAGGTGCACCCACCTCGGAGACTGGGGAGGCAACTGCAACCCCCACCCCCACCCCAACCCCAACCCCCACCCCCGCTGCAGCTAAGGTGGCTAAACCCACCACCGGCGGCGGTGGAGGTGGTGCTCGCGGCAACAAGTCGAAACGCTCAACGGGCAGCAGCAGCAGCAGCAGCAGTGGCAGCCAAGATTCGGATTCGGTACAACCGGATCCCCGTTGGGCTGGGGAGTTAGAAAAGCTCAAACAGATGTTGGCAGCTCAAGCCAGCAACTCCTAATTCAAGGGAATTTCCCGCTAAATCTGCATTCAGGTGATGGGTTAGAGGGGGAAAAAATCCAATGGATTGTTTTTCTTGAAAGATTTCCGCGATCGCAGAAGATGCGATCGCGGTTCTTTTTCAATTTGTAGAAGTTATCCCCGGGAATTCATAGGTAAATTTAATGATGAAAAATCGTTCGTAGTGACTCCTTCAGGAGTCCTCTTCAGATAACCCCTGAAGGAGTTACTACAAACGTTCTTCGTTACTTCTTCACACCCGTGCTCTTCCGATAACCCCTGAAGGGGTTACTACAAACGTTCTTCGTTACTTCTTCACGCCCGTCTTCTTGATGCAACCACCTTGAGAGGGCTAGTCCAATTGCCCGAAAAAATTTTGTCACAACAACCGCAAACGGGTTTTTCTCCTGTATAATCCGGGTCATCCATAAAAAAAGAAGCGATCGCTGCTTCCCTAAGAGGCTTTAGACATCATTAAATCCCATCGCTCAAACCGCTGTTGCTGGAGGTGCGCCTCCGGACGAGCTAAACCAAATCCTTGGCCAAAATCTACCCCCAACTCCTGGCAAAATTGGATATCCTGAATAGTTTCTAAGCCTTCTGCTAAAACCAGAATTCCCTCGGAATGAGCCGACTCTAGCAAACTCTTGATTAAAGTCTGTTTGAGGGTAAACTGGCTACAGCCTTGGACCAAACGGCGGTCTAATTTAACAATATCGGGTCGGAGTTCCATTGCATAGTGATCCACAGAGACACAACCACACAGATCATCCACAGCAATTCCAAATCCCCAGGCGCGCATCTGTTCAATTAGCTGTGGGAGTTTTTCGGTTTGTGCCAAAACTTCTACTTCAGTTAACTCAAAAATGACTTGTTCCGGACGTAATCCTAAGTCGATAATTTGTTGTAAATTCTGTTCCAGGGATTCCGGATTTTGAATAATGGCATTGGGTAACAGGTTCACAAAAAACTGGCGATCGCTCTTAACCTCGGCAATGGATTCGATGCAAGTTGTCCGCGCCAGTTCATCAAATTCTTTCGATAAATCCGTGGCGATCGCCGCTTCAATTAACATTCCCCCACTGTAGCACTGTCCGCGATCGCCTAGGGCGCGAGCCAGACATTCATAAGCAGTAATCTGTCCCGATTTCAGACAAAAAATGGGTTGATATTTAAAAAATAGCCCTTGTTGGAGCAGCAGTCTCAAAAACCACGCATATTTGATGGAATTGGTCACTGAAATCAGCGGCTGTGCTTTCAAAAATTCTAACAGTAGATTCGTCGAGTCTAAGGATATTTGGGTGATACAGAACCGAGAGGCGCTTTGAGCCATCTCTCCAAGCTGGTTGCTCAATTGCCAGAATATTTCCTTCAGTTGGCTCTTGGTGACGATGCGATAAAGCAGCAGAGGGACTGCGGGAACCGGCTGAAATCCAAGGTTAGTCAGACAGGTTCGAGTGTCCGGGTCATTGGGCTGAATCAGCAGTTTGGGCCTTTCGCTTAAGAGAGTCATAGAGCACATAGTTTTTTAAATCTTTAATATTTGTTAAGAAATATAAATTTCTTGGAATCTATGATAATGCCTATCCGCTGGAAAAGCTCGTAACCTGACTTCATGGCTTCGTTTGGGCTAATCCTTAAACAGGAGTTCAGGCGCGGGAAATCAATCCGTTCGCCCTGAACGAACGACTTCCAATTGAGTCGAGAGCGGATAAAAAGATGTTCAGTCCCTATTCTCTTGATATCAACCGATTTTCCGGCTTTTGTCATCTCCCTCCAGAGGTAAATGAAGGCAAACCGGGCTATGCCTCGATTGTGGGAACGAACGAGGCTAATCTGAAAGGATAGTCAAATTTTCTTCCTAAAATGTCGCCACAAAAAATGGAAGTTTGGCCTCAGTCGGCAAACTTCCATTTTTGCGGTCAATTGATGGCGGGGTTGCGATCGCTTCGGAATGCGATCGCCGAAAATCTCTATCTAAACCAGGTTTCCTTACAGAACTTGCGCCCTCAGCCATGCTAAAGGCAAAGAGATCATCTTGCGATAACGGGGGACGACCGCCCGCTGACGAAATACATCGTATTCGTTGCGCTCGATCGCATCGAGAATTTGGCTGTAAAGCATCGTCGCGGACCAGACGGGCCACCGCGCATCGGGATTCAGGGCGAGAATGCCCTTTTCTGCCTTGACATAGAACTTGCGGGCGCGTTGAATTTGAAAGCGCATCAGTTGCTGCCATCGCTCATCGACGACCCCGTTCAAGAGGTCCTCTTCCGTGTAGTCAAACAAAGCCAGTTCATCCAGAGGCAGATAAATCCGACCTCGACGCGCATCTTCCCCCACATCCCGCAGGATATTGGTCAGTTGATTGGCAATGCCGAGGGCGACCGCCTCTGCCGATGGATCCGAAGGTTCCTCAGTCTCCCAAGGAGAGGACCGGACCACGGGCGCAATTCCCATCACCGGCAAGGACATTAAGCCCACGGTCCCGGCTACGCGGTAGCAGTACAGTTCAAGGTCCTCAAAGGTTTGATAGCGACTGCGGTACAGATCCATGCGCTGGCCGGAAATCATATCCCGAAAGGGCTGAATATCCAGGGAAAAGCGTTCCACGGTATCGACCATCGCCACATCAGTATCTTCGATCGCCTCTCCAGCAAAGATCGATTCGAGGTAACCCTCCCACAGATCTAAGGTTTCTGGGGTGGTAAACCTTGCCCCAGGTCCATCCACCAATTCATCTGTGCGACGGCACCAAGCGTAGATCGCCCAAATAGCCCGCCGTTTCGCTTCTGGCATCAACAGCGTACCCAGATAAAAGGTGCGGGCATATTTCGCTGTAATTTGGCGACAGAGCTCATAAGCGTCGTCTAAGGAAGCCAGCGTTTTCATGCGTGGTTGTTCGGACAGTTGCAGCATTGGTTGCAAGCGGGGAGCGTCTTTAGATGCCAGAATTCTGGGTTGGGAATTCAGGGATTTTGAGTTGTAGGCCACTACTAATATCTAAATTCTAAAATTATTAATTCTGGGACTGACGGCTCGCAATGGCCTGCGCTGTCAGCTTACCAGAAAGTACGGCTCCTTCCATACTGGCAAGATAACGTTGCATGGTGTAATCGCCCGTCAGATAGAAATTGGGGATCGGTGTGATTTGGGAGGGACGGTAGTTTTGGCGTCCGGGAGTGGCTTTGTACACCGACCTTGGCGTCTTGACGACGTGATATTTTAATAATTTAGCCGGTTTGTTACCACAAAAGCGATCGGGAAAGAGATTTTCCAGTTCTTTCAGGGTAGCGGTGACAATTTCTTCATCGGTTTTGGAAATCCAGTCTTTCGCGGGTGCGAGGACTAATTCCAACATGGAGCGATCGGGATTGGCATATTCCCGGCAGGTGTTGCTCATGTCCGCATAGACGCTGAGTAAGGGCGATCGCGAAAAGAGCAAGTGATCGATATCCGTGAGTTTACAGTCAAACCACAGATGGACGTTAATCACGGGAACCCCTTCTAATCCGTTCAGTTGCTGGAAATATTCCATCTCGCGCCAGGGTTGCGGGAGCATCACTTTTAGAGGGTCCACGGGCATGGCCGAGACATAAATATCTGCGGTCAAGACTTCATCGGATTTTCCCTCGATGCCTCGGACCTCAAAGCCCCGAACTGCACCGTCTTCGTTGAGCAAAAACTCTTTAATGGGTGCGTTTAACCGGACTTCACCGCCGCGATCGGTAATGTAGTCCACGATGGGTTGACAGAGCCGTTCTGTCGGGGATCCATCTAAAAAGGCCATTTTTGACCCGTTTTTTTCTTGCAAAAACCGATTGAGGGCGGTTAGCAAAATGGTTGCGGAAATTTCATCGGGGTTGATGAAGTTGAGCGCCTTGGACATGGCGATGAAGACTTCTTTTTCGACCCGAGGCGGGATATTTTTCAGTTTCAGCCATTCGGAGAAGGAATATTTATCCATCTCTTCGACATATTTCTGCCCCTGCACCATTGCTGGGATCAGGCCGATGCCAAACTGAATTTTCTCCGGCCAGGTTAGCATATCGTTATTCCGCAAGATTGCCATCACCCCATTGAGAGGGGCGGGCAGGTCCGGGAAATCAAACCGGGAGTAGGTTCCTGGGGCCTCCGGCTGGTTGAAGATCATGGTATGTTCTTTCCATTGCAGCCGGTCTTCGATGCCTAATTCTCCAAACAGTTGCAACATATTGGGATAGGCACCGAAAAAAATGTGCAGCCCGGTTTCGTACCAGTCCCCGTCTGCATCTTTCCATGCTGCTACTTTCCCCCCGAGGACGTCCCGGCGTTCCAGGACGATGGGGGTATGACCCATGTCGCTCAGATATTTCGCGCAGGAAAGTCCTGCTAAACCCGCTCCTGCGATCGCCACGCGCATTTGTTAATAATCCCCTCGTTGAGATTCTTTAAGATAGTGTTAAGTTTTTTGAGTTGCCTCTCATTATACCTTTGCAAACTGTTACATTTTCTTTTTTTACCCTCGTTTCTGGAAAATAAAATTCCCCCCGACCCTGGGCGATCGCCGATCGCACCCTCTAATCCCCTCGGGCAAAGGGGATAACTTCTTGTTAATTGAGGATCAATACTCTTTTTCGCAAGAGCGCCACCCCGGGTTTTATCGGGTCAAATCACAGATTGACAATTCTATCTTGTTTAAATGTTATTGAAAAGGGCCTACCCATCTCCTCAGATCAGAGTCAGAAGATCTGAGTTAGATCTCCACATATCAGGACCCGCCGAGATCTCGCCCTCACTCCCAACATTTGCAGAATTCCTGGCTTAAGAATGGCTTAAATTCCGATCGCCCTGTGGTCGATGGCCCTAAAATCAATGATATAATCGGCGATTGATTCTGTTTACTGATGTCATGAGCCGGAAATCTGACCCACTCAAGGCAAATAGGTCCAGACAACTCGGGTTTAAGCAGTTGAGGCATTTTTTACGCCCGATTCTATGAACCCATCAGAACAGTAGTCTTGACTCTGTGTTCAACAGAATTTGGCGATCGCACTGAGCTTGGCCCGTGCGATGATAGAGATCCTTATGGGTTTTGACGAACCATAATGTAGGGAAGCGATCGCAAATAGGCAGAGGGTTACTCTTGCCCGTTCTAGCCAAGCGATTCCCATCCCAACGGTCTAGTCACCCTCTAGCCCAGTTGTCAAACGCAATCCAGTCAGAACCCAGGCTGATCCAGTACCAGCACTCTCTCAGGTAGGGATGCCCTCCCCAGGGCCAATTCCCTGTCCGATCAAAAGTTCACGAAGTGGTGCATCCTCTCAATAGACCCGTCAGGTTTGGATAGAGCAGAGCAATATCAAGGAGTAGCGATCAGGACAATCTCATGACAGACCATTTATGACCCTAGAGAATAACCATTATTATCAACTTGCTAAGTTTTATGGGTTTACTTTTAATAATTCAATCACCTTGCCAACAACATTTTGGCATTAAAAGAACGATGAATTATACGCCAAACCTTTAGAACCAGAAATTACGGAGGGAGCGATGAGTATAATTCTAATTGTCGATGATAGCGGTACAGTCCGCGAAATGGTATCAGAGTTTCTGAAAAAAAGCGGGTTGGAAGTGGTTGAAGCATCCGACGGAGTAGAAGCCAAAGAACAAATTCAGGCTAAGCCTCCGGATTTAGTGGTCACCGATATTGTCATGCCCAGAATGAACGGTTATGAACTCTGTCGGTGGTTAAAAAACGACCCGAAAGCCCAGAATATTCCCGTGATTATGTGTACGAGCAAAAGTCAAGAGTTTGATCGGTATTGGGGCATGAAACAAGGGGCGGATGCATACATCACGAAACCCTTTCGTCCGGCAGAACTGATTCAGACTATTAAACAACTCCTGCGCTGATTCCGATCATCCCAGGGCGCAGTCCGTGAAGTTAGCCCTGAATTAATCCGTGCCCTCGCCGGTTCGAGGGCAGGCCCTATTTTTTGTCCAGGTTCACCTAACCGGAGAAAGTGGGGCCTTAATATTGATGAACTGACCCATTGGGGGGCGAGTAGATAGAACAAGAGGGACTGCCCTAGCGATCGCCCCTACAGTTTTCGATAAATACAATGTAGCTATTTGTATAGATACCAGGGTTGAAGAATGAACCCTGTTAGCCTGGAGACTTGGATTGGAGCATCAAACCACGGAAGTATCTGTAAGCTAGGGAGTGGGTACAGTATGTAATAAGGGGGAGAAGAAACCCGGTTTCACGGACCCAATTGATTCCTGTCTTTGCAGTAATTTTGGCAAGACATCGGGTTTCTAACCTTTAGGGTACTGATGCTTTAGGGTTTAAGGGGCGGCGCGATCGCGGTTCGATGGTGTGCGGATCAACTTGATATTGCGCTGCTGCTGCCGACATGGGCAGTTTTAGCAACTCTGGATGTTCCAGAGGCATGGGGACAGAGGGAGAAATCGGTACTATTCCTAACGCCCGGATAATCTCTGTCGCAACGGCTTTGGCTAAGAGTGGGGGAACAGAATTCCCAATTTGGCGGAATCCGTGCCATTTCGTGACATGGAAGCGAAACCAATCGGGGTAAGAGTGTAGACGTGCTGCCTCACGAACAGTAATACAACGGGGTTCAACTGGATGAATCGGACGAGGGGAAGTATAAGCACCCCGATTGCTGGGGGTTCCTGCTCTTAATGTATTACATAATCCCTGGGGATCTAGTTTGTGGAAGCGGCTGATGGGTTCGGATTTGCCGGGAGGTGTGGCTTTGAAGCGGTCGATCGCCGGTTGGGTATGCTGGGTGCGATGGTTGCCGGTGAGAATGCTGCGATCGCAGTTCCGAGGATAGGCGTAATTGTGAGAAGGTGCAGAGAGTGCCTGCATCTGAATTCCATAAGCACTTGCGAGTGGGTATTCGTAGGAAATCCAGTCGCGATCGAGCAATTCAGCATACTCTTCTACCCTCGGCAAATCTTGAATCGCCTCCCAAACCGTTGGCGTTGCCGGGAAATCATCGGATAAATCCCGTAACTTCTTGCATCCCGGAGGATTCGTCATGGGGGTGGGATAGTCAGGTAAAGACAATCCCTCGCGACATCCGATTAAAAAGAGCCGTTCGCGATTTTGGGGAACACCATAATGTGCTGAATTTAAAACTTGATAGGGAGTCAGAACCTGATAACCGCAGTCGTGAAATTTATCGATAATTTCTTCTAAAAACTGCTTATGGGGACCGATAGTTAATCCCCGAACATTTTCCATTACAAAATACTTCGGTTGGAGTTCAGTCACGATGCGGATGAAGTGAAACACCAGGGAATTGCGCGGGTCATCTAAAGCGCGTTTACCCATCAGGGAAAACCCTTGACAGGGGGGACCTCCAAAAAGCACATCAATCTCGCGGCTGCCAATTTCCGACTGGGTTCTAATCTCTTTCCCCGTTGCCTCTACCACACTTCTGCACAAAACTTTCCATTTTGGAAAATTATATTCATGGGTGGCACAATGGATCGGGTCAATTTCCACTGCTGCAAGCACGTCAAAACCCGCCTGCTCAAAACCCAGGGTCATTCCGCCTGCACCGGCAAATAAATCTACAGCGATCGGTCTAGTTTGGGGCTTCATAAATGTGACGGGTCCTGCGGAATCCTGGGCGAATGGGGTGCTATTGTACCATGATTTTCAGCTAGATTGAGGGTGCTTGGGGACCTAAAACCAAGTCGCCTCGGGCTTCTTTTTCCGCAAGTTCTCCATTCAATTGCAACAATTTCTCTAAAATATCATCGGTGGGTTTGAAGCGATAGGCTTGCATCACCTGTTTATCGAGTTCGGCGTGGAGTTTAGATAATTGGCTGGTGGGTTCGTTAAAGAATTTATTATACAGTTGAGTAATTCCCCATTGTTTCGCTTCCATTTGTTGGGTGCGATAATCATGGAGTTTTTGGGTGATTTCCCGAATGGAAGTTACCAGGTTGAGAGCAGGAGTTTGGGGAAAAGGGAATGTTTCAAAGCAGGTGTTGTGAGTGTAACGGGTATCACCTTTCAAGGTTGAACTTTGAGCCTTGACCCAGATCCGATGTATCTTGGAGGTTAAAATTCCCAGAATGTAGAAATCATCCGATGCCACAACAACATTGAGATCTCCGGGTAGCCAATTTAAAGTAGCTGGGATAAATATCACCCATTTTGATACTCTAGGAACGGTGAAGTAATGGGAGAGAGAGGCGATCGCATTTCTCATTTCGGGACGAGAACGGATAAACTTCCACCAGTATTTTCTTGCTTTTTCATCTCTATTTTTATCTCGGTCGGGCTTAACTGTGGCTTGAATATGTTGAAACGGTAAACTATATTCGCTGGCATCTTCAATCGCCATTTCATTAAAATCAATAATCCACCGATCCGGTTTTCCGTGGGGATTTTTAGCTAAATTTGCCCCCATTGAAAATAGCTTGAGAACCTCTTGATTTTTTGGATCCACTTGAATCCAGGTTTTGACTTGTTGTTCGGTGACAATAAACCCTTTTCCCACAGGAATAACCCCTTGGAAGCAGCAATTTTTATTGGCAGTCAGTCTAACGGCTTGGGAAACATCTAGGGTAGATTGCAGGGAGGAATTAATAGAAGAAACGAGACTATTATCTAAATAATATTGACTCGGTTCTTCTTTGGCCCAATTAATCAGACTCACATGAACCTTCGCATCACCGGACCAGGGTTCAGAGGAAATAGCTTCGTGAATATAACCCCCATTTTGGGTAATGTAGTCTAAGGTGGCTACCCGGCTTTTTCCCTGACTCACTGAGTTCGTGGCGACTAATCCAGCCCTCCCGTTATCCTCTACGCCATCATGGGCTAATCGGAACCAGTAGGCACAAAAATCAACGGAATCTTTAACATCAGGAAAGCGAGCAAAAACCCGATCAATATAGTCATCACCTAAGTTGATTCTTAAATGTTTACCCCCTAAAAACGGTGGATTACCAATAATTGCTTTAACTTTCGGCCATTGGTTAAATAAAGCATCTTGGCAGACGATATTTTTATCTAAGGTATCCAGGGGGAGAGGGTCTTCGGTCAATCCAAACTTATCGATCGCCACCTTGCGGGCAATTGCGAGGGTCACCCTTGCCAACTCCACCGCAAACGGATTGGTATCCATGCCATAAAACTGTAATGGCGTTACAAAGCCGATTTCTAATTGTTCCCGAGGAGACTTGCGACGGCTGGCTATTTTTTCTAATAAAACCTGTTCGATGCGCTTCAATTCTTGATAAGCAATATAGAGAAAATTACCCGAACCACAAGCAGGGTCAAGAACGCGATAGCTTTGCAATTCCATTTGTAAGCCATTCAGTTCGGGAATGGTGGTAGCCGCTTCGATTCGGTCCTCCCAATACCGGCTAATCGTCGGGCGGACAATCTTCATAATATCCGCTTCCGAGGTGTAGTGAATTCCGTAGGTATGACGTTCGGTTTCATTCACAGAACCCTCGAAAATGTTGCCAAAAATGGCAGGTCTAACTTGACTCCAATCTTCCCGCGCTGAAACATCCAAAAATTGTAATTCTTCCCGCGTTAATTCAATCGGATGAATGACAGAAAACAAGCCGCCATTAAAATAATCTACCCCCTTATATCGTCCTGCAACCGTGATTTCTGGGGTATTCATCTCTCGGAATAAACCACCGAGAATGTCGTAAGAACTTGCCCCATTCAAGCAGTCTTGCACAGAAGAAATAAATAAATCCCGGGGTAAAAGCCCTCGGTCTTCTGCAAACATGGCTAACACACATTGCAGAATAAATCGTTGCGCCACTGATTCAGTAAATCCCCGACGTTTTGCCGTATTTTTGAGTTCTACAAATAACTCTCCTAAGCGTCGGGCGGCGCGTTCGGTGACTTCAACTTGATTGTTATGAAAAACCGGGGTTCTGTTCTCCAATTCCATGAAGGTGAACGCCCCGGCGCGTTCCGGTAATTGTTGTAAACTGATGATATCAATGGGAGTATCGAGTTGGATATCAAAGTCAAAAATCCAAAACTCATCAAAGTTACAGAGAATGACATAGCGGGGGCGATCGGGAACTAACCGAGTCCAATAATCAAACGCTTGGGAATAATGTTTTTGAAGCTTTTCCCCGCGTTTTTTCATCTCAATCAAAACCCGAGGTTTCCATACCAAATCTGCAAAGCCAGTTTTGCCAGTTTTGCTACCTTTTTTAACTCGTTCCTCATAGCTGGCACCGGCTTCTAATGCCCCTTCATGACCAAATGCCCGAAAGAAACGGTCTAAAAAGACTTGTGCCTCTCCTTTCTCGTCGCCTTTGATATGTTGCTGACAATAGGTGATAAAGGTATGAAGTTTTTGGGCAGAAGTTGACATGGTTTAAACCTGGGTGAACGTCAGATAGGGTTTCAGGCTACGCTGTGACAGATTATCCCACAAATTGGACAAAAATCGGGGGTGTAGGAGGGCGATCGCCTTCCGGGTTTGACAAGATAAACTTACAAGGGAACAGCATCAGGGTCCAAGGGAGGATAAATTGTTGTCGTGATTTTTTCCCGGGAGTCGGTAAGTTGAGAATAGCGGAGGGTTTCCACTTGCTTTATCCCCCCCGGTAATTGTTCTACTTTAAAGTCTACGCTGAATTCTTCCAGAGTTTGAGTGGAACAGAGTTCAGCGATAATCCCTTCCTCCAGGAGGGTGAAGCGGAAACAGAGGGGAACCGATAAGGTATTTTGAAATCGAAAGTCTTTGTATCCATA
Source organism: Laspinema palackyanum D2a (assembly GCA_025370845.1). Classification (GTDB taxonomy): domain Bacteria; phylum Cyanobacteriota; class Cyanobacteriia; order Cyanobacteriales; family Laspinemataceae; genus Laspinema. Next base: position 66,634 of record JAMXFF010000019.1, read on the forward strand.
AACTACTGTAGCATCGGAACCCAAGGGGGCGAAGCGGGTTTCTTCGGTGTAGATATCTTTGGAATGGGGATGGCGTTCTAGGGCATTTAAACCGGCTTTGAGGATTAAAACATACAGGAGTCCGGGGATTTGACATAAACCGCCGCCAAACTCGGATTTTAGTTGATTGTTGACGATCGCCCGACTTTCTAAGTATCCCTTTTGTTGGCTAGGTTCTCCGACTAAATGCCAAAATGAAAAGATTTGTCCCGGGTGGATGCAGAGATTTTCGATGCAGGCGATCGCTGTCGCTAAGTTATGCTTTTTGTTGTTTAAATAGCTATTATTGGGGATAACTTGGCGGATAGCTATTTTAGAATCAAATAAGTCTAATTTTCCTTGAGACAAGGGGTGTGATTTGACAAACATTCCTAAATTACCCCTGAGTAAATCAGCCGTGTATCGTTGAGTAAGTTTTCCCTTTCGCTTGACAGAAGGGGGAATGTTTTGTTTAACTCTTTTGAAAAAATGTGTAGACTTAAAACTTGCAATAAACTTAAGTAAATTTTCGTTCATGGTGGGGACCTAAGAAATAGGACAATAGATAGTGTTAGAAAAACCAAGTTCTAGCCAGAAAATTAGACTACATCATCTCTATCTGGAAAAATAACTTCTAAGACCCCCTTGAGAACCTGGATAAAAAAGAGGCGACGCCGAGATTAGGGAAATCCCGACGACGCCGCAGAATTCTCTAGGATAGGCTACTGGATAGGCCAGGGGATAAACGCTTCAAGGCTTAATAAAAACTCCCACAATCGCAAAATGGACTAACAAGTTGTAAGGTCCGGACTGTTGCATTCCCATCGCTTCACCAAGGTAACGCGGACCCGGGGGGTAGAATCGCGACGGAGAATTTTGATTTTTGCCCGGAGTTCTAATTCACTCAGGGCACATTTGACTTGAGTTAACGTTAATCCAGACAATTTAGCCAACTCTTGGGGGGCGATCGCATCTTGTTGCTTCAAAGCTTCAAGTACCGCCCGAATATGTTCGGGCCGGGGTTCTAGGCGAAAATATCCAAACGACGACATTTTCCAACTCCTGGGAATAATGCGTTAACGTCGATTCATAACTGACCTTCCTCCAGCTATCCGTCCTGAATGAACCCGAAACGGGTGCTAAACCGTACCATTTGTACAGCATCCAGGAAAGACACCGGGAAGCGGTAAGTCTCGCCCCTCACACCATCAATGCTTTTGCTTGCCAGCCAACCCCCTCCAGGGAGGCGATCGGCAATACTCCTCAATCTCTAGTTTAGCCTCCCAAAACCGACTCAAGAGAAAAAGTCAACTCCCTAACGCTATAAAAATGCCAATATTCAGGGGATGAGGGAGAGGATTTAATCCGGGGCGATGAAACCGGGTTTCTTGTCCTGGGGATTTAACAACCCTACTGGCGTCCCAGGATGGGGTGAGGGAAGGGTAGAGCTTGGGGTGGGGGTTCCCAACCAACTGAGGAGAGAGGAATGCGGACCACACTGAAAACCCCTACAGCGCTTACGCAAGTTGACATTCTCCCCACCCTCAACAAGTTAGGATGGGGATTCCCATCATCACTGACGGGGTTTCCTGGCTCCACGAGCAACCTTACTTGGGTGGGTTTCCCCATCCAAGCAGAGGGTCATCTCATCCCCAGGCGTAACTTTCCTCGTGCCCCGAGGTAGTTGAGCTAAACCTTGCAACGCTTTCATCAAAATGTTGATTGCAGCATTTGTATCACGGTCATCTAAGTAACCGCAATGCGGACATTGATGGGTGCGAGTGGATAAGGTTTTTTTCACTTTGCACCCACACTTGGAACAATTTTGAGAAGTGTAATGAGGTGCAACAGCAATGACTGGCACATCAAACACTTTCCCAAAATACTCCAACCACTGTCTAAACAAAGTCCAACTCGCATCAGATATTGACTTAGCTAGATGATGGTTCTTGACCATATTCCGCACTTTTAGGTCTTCAATGGCTACCAAGTCGGCAGACTGGACAAGCGCCCTTGCAGTCTTAACCGCAAAGTCTTTACGCCGCCTTGAGACCTTGAGATGCTTTCTCCCTAACTGCTTGATGGCTTTGAAACGATTTTTTGACCCCTTGATTCGGCGAGAGACTCGTTTTTGAGCGCGTTTAAGCGCTTTTTCCGACTTCCTCAAAAACCGAGGGTTCTCTACTTTGTTGCCCTCTGAGTCAGTGTAGAAATGGCTTAACCCCACATCTATTCCTAGTATCCGATTGGTGGGTTTATGCTGTTCGTTCCGCTCTTGCTTAATACAAAACTGAACGTAATACCCATCACTTCTACGCACAACACGAACTCGCTTAATTTGCTCTTTTTGGTAAAAGTGCAAATCACGAGTCCCCCACATCTTAAAACTTCCAGCCTTGAATCCATCCCTAAATGTAATGGTTAATCGGTCATCCGATAACTTCCATCCATCAACTTTGTACTCTACTGAGCCCGCCACCGTTTGATGTTTTTTAAATTTAGGGTAGCCCTTTTTCCCTGCAACTTGTTTCTTGCAGTTGTCAAAGAACCGAGCTATCGCACTCCAAGCTCTTTCAGCACTAGCTTGACAAGCCTGAGCGGAAAGTTTTTTACACCACTCAAATTGTTCTCTAAGTATCCTGCAATATTTATTGAGGTCGTACTTATTGACTCCAAGATTATCCATCCAGTAACGCAGGCAGGAATTACGCACAAAACGAGCAGTACGAATCATTTCATCCAAGATGGCGTACTGCTGGTCTGTTCCTCGTAATTTTGCCTCAAATACTAACATGGTTGCCTTGAATCTAGAGCATCTAGTTTAGCATAGGATACAGAGATTGGATACAAAGATTGCCAAAAGCAGGTATATCGAATACCTACTTGGGGCCTGTCTGAGTCCATGCACCCCCACCCTACTGCACTTCGTTCCGTTGAGGATGGGGTTCTGTCGCTCAGAGAAACCCCTACGCTTTGATAGAATAAAGTCAGAAAGCAATATCCTGAGTATTGCAACTTAGGGTTAACTGTTATGTCGCCACTGGCTGTGGCGATCGCTTCTTGTAAAAAGTTCCAACGAGCCAATCAACCCAAAATCAGTTTAATTGTTAATCCAAGCAGTAAAACACGAGAGGTGGAGACAACAGCATGGGCAAAGTAGTCGGCATTGACCTGGGGACAACAAACTCAGTGGTCGCAGTAATGGAGGGAGGCAAGCCGGTGGTGATTGCCAATGCAGAAGGAACGCGGACAACTCCCTCCGTGGTCGGTTTTAGCAAAGAAGGGGAACTGCTAGTCGGGCAAATGGCCCGTCGGCAAGCGGTGCTCAATCCCCAAAATACCTTTTATGCCATCAAGCGGTTTATGGGCCGTCGCTATGCGGAACTTTCCCCAGACTCCAAGCGAGTTCCCTACACCATCCGCCGCGATGAAGAGGACAACATCAAAATCAAATGTCCTCGTCTGAAAAAAGACTTCTCTGCTGAAGAAGTCTCAGCGATGATTTTGCGGAAACTGGTGGATGAAGCCAGCCGCTATCTGGGAGAACCCGTAACCGGCGCAGTGATTACAGTTCCCGCTTATTTTAATGATGCCCAAAGACAGGCCACGCGGAATGCTGGACGAATTGCCGGGATAGATGTCAAGCGGATTATCAATGAACCAACAGCCGCCTCGTTAGCTTATGGCTTCGATCAGCTCGATTATAAAACCATTCTGGTCTTTGACTTAGGGGGAGGAACCTTTGACGTTTCCATCCTGGAAGTGGGGGATGGGGTGTTTGAAGTGAAATCGACTGCTGGGGATACCCAGTTAGGGGGCAATGATTTCGATAAGAAAATTGTAGACTGGCTGGCGGAGCAATTTCTCGCCGCAGAAGATGTAGATTTGCGACGCGATCGCCAAAGTTTGCAGCGGTTAATTGAAGCCGCAGAAAAAGCCAAAATTGAACTCTCAGGCGTGCAAGTCACCGACGTCAACCTACCCTTTATCACCGCCACGGCAGAAGGACCCAAACACCTCGAAACCAAACTGACGCGATCGCAATTTGAAGCCCTCTGCGGCGACCTCATTCGACGACTTCGCATTCCCCTCAAGCGGGCATTCACCGACGCAGGAATGACCCCCGCCCAAATCGATGAAGTCGTCCTCGTTGGTGGTTCCACCCGCATTCCCCTGGTCAAAGAACTGGTCCGCAGCATCATCGATCGCGAGCCCAATCAAAACGTCAACCCCGATGAAGTCGTTGCCGTAGGGGCCGCCATCCAAGCCGGAATTCTCGCCGGAGAAATCCGCGACGTCCTGCTGTTAGACGTTACTCCCCTTTCCGTGGGACTGGAAACCATCGGTGGGGTCATGAAAAAATTAATTCCGCGCAACACCACCATTCCTGTCCGACGTTCTGATATCTTTTCTACCTCGGAGAATAATCAAACCGTCGTAGAAATTCATATCGTCCAAGGGGAACGGGAAATGGTGGCCGATAATAAATCCTTGGGACGGTTTAAATTGACCGGAATTCCACCCGCACCTCGGGGAGTTCCCCAAATTCAAGTATCCTTTGATGTGGATGCCAATGGAATTTTGCAGGTGACAGCCTTAGACCGCATGACCGGGCGTGAGCAGAGTGTGGTCATTCAGGGGGCATCTACCCTCAGCGAATCGGAAGTCATGCGGATGATTCAGGAGGCGGATGACTATGCCCAAGTCGATCGCGAACGTCGGGAACGAGTCGAAAAACGCAACCGAGTCGAGGCATTAGCCTATCAAGCGGAACGGCAACTCCGAGAGGCGACCTTGGATTATGGTATCCAATTTGTGGCCCCCCATCGCGGACGGATTGAAACCGCCATCCGAGATCTGCGCCAGAGTTTAGAACGGGGGGATGAACGGGGAATCGACTTAGCCCAGTCTGACCTTCAAGATGCAGTCTACGAACTCAACCGGGAAATCTATCGGCGCACTCAAGAGACGGAAGAGGAAGAGAGTATTTTTGGCTCAATCCGTCGTGCTTTTACCGACGATCGACCGGAACGAGACTCGGTGAAAGATGATTTCTTTGAGACAGCCTATCGGCAACCGCGAGAAATTTATCCCGGAGACAGTCGTGGAGCCCAATCCCGAGAAATTTATCCCGGAGACAGTCGTGGAGCCCAATCCCGAGATATCTATTCCGGAGACAGTCGCGGAGCCCAATCCCGAGATATCTATTCCGGAGACAGTCGCGCCTCGCAACCGCGAGATTTTTATCCCGGAGAGAGTCGCGGACCCCGACGCCGGGGACGGTCCTCGGTCCCGGGGACGAATAGCCCAAACCGTTACAATAATCCCTACCAGGATGAAGATTGGGATGACGATGATGAAGAGTGGTTGTAAAATCAAGCGTGCGCGAACGATTTTGGATTGCGATCGCGCTTTGGTGAGGGGAAGCGGGGTTCGGTAGGGTCCCCTCGCGCCGTGGCAGCGGCAACCCAACCGCAGTCCCCTCCATAACTCCAAGGTCGTCCCTCCATCTAGGAAACTCCAAAAAATAAAAGCCCCAAAATGTTCGTAGTGACTCCTTCACTCCCGTCATCTTAAATTAAAGAAACCCCGTCAAGGGGTTACTACGAACGTTTGGAGGATTTATATTTTGCAATCCCCTAATTGATAACAATCCAAAATCTAACGTCTAAAATCGCGGATATGCAGAACTGGCGCAATTATTACGAAATTCTCGGCTTGACGAAAGAATCCTCTACGGAGTCGATTAAAAAAGCCTACCGGCGACTGGCAAGGCAGTATCATCCTGACCTGAATCCGGGCAATAAAGCTGCCGAGGAAAAATTTAAGGACCTCTCGGAAGCGTATGAGGTGCTCTCGGACCCGAACAAACGGGCGCAATATGATGAATTTAGTCGGTTTTTGGGCAAGAAAGGGTTTAAAGGTCGCACCGCTGTGCGACCCCCAACTTGGAACAGTCGCAGCAACCCGTTTGCCGCAGGGTCGTCCCCGGAACCTCGCAGTTCGAGCAATTTCTCGGAATATGCCAATTTTGACAGTTTTGTAGATGAACTGCTGGGACGTCGGGAAAACCGGACCGCTGGGGTGGGGGTAGGGGCTACAACCACCGCCAGCGATCGCGATGCCTTTCAACCCCGCACGACCAAAACTGCCTACACAATTCCGGCCCGTCCGAACCCCCGGGATGTGGAAGCGCGGCTGACTTTACCCCTGGAAAAAGCCTATACCGGCGGTCGGGAACGGATTCGTCTGGAAGATGGGCGATCGCTGGAAGTCACCATGCCAACAGGCATGGTCACGGGTCAGCGGATTCGCCTACGCGGTCAAGGCATGAATGGGGGGGATTTGTATTTAAAAATCACTGTTGCCCCCCACGGGTTTTTTAAGGTTGAAGGGGCGGATATCTACTGTGTACTCCCGATTTCCCCCTGTGAGGCGGTCCTCGGGGGGCCGGTGGAAGTTCCCACCCTGGACGGGTTGGTGAAAATGACGCTCCCCCCAGGGGTTGGACCGGGTAAACGGTTGCGCCTTGCCAATAAGGGCTATCCCACCGGCGATGGCAAGCGCGGTGACCAACTCGTGGAAATTGTAATTTCGGTCCCGAAACAGGTCACGGACCAGGAACGAGAACTCTACGAAAAATTGCGTCAGATTGAAACGTTTAAGCCGCGTCAGGATTTGCTGATTTAGGGACAAGAGTGGGTGAGTGCGGAGGCATTTCGTTTGATTGCCTCCGCTGAAAATAGTAGCCTTAAATACAATATGAAACGGCCAGAATTTTTTATAGCATCCCTGTGAGATAATTTCCCTCAACTCTCTACAAACTTTTCGGTAAAATAGGATAAGCTAATGAATCAAGGGAAAATTTTGACCCATTAAAACAGCTGCGGTTGGAAAAATGCTAACTTCTACAATCCCCTGAGCTATCAGGGCAGAAGAGGCAAATCCCTGGCTCAATTGAAGGGGCCTCAGATCCATCAGGTTTTGCTTTCGTAAAAATAGCTATCCCTGAGTTGTGGGTACTTGAATAAAGAATAAATATGAGAGTGTGATGCGATCGCGATTGTCACCTTACATTGCTGCTGTCTGTTCGGCTGGCCTGGTTATAGCCGGAGTGTGGGCCCTGGCTCAGTCGGAAATCGAACGCAACCGTCAGCAAATTCGCACGGACGTCTTGCTCCAACTCAGTACCCGGCGCGCTAGACTCGAAAGCGCCTTAAACTCCCGACTGTTTATTACTCGGGGTCTGCTTGCCTACGTTTCCAACCATCCAGATGTTACCCCTCAACAATTTGAGCGCCTTGCCCAAGTCATGATCTCCGGTCAAACGGGGATTTTGAATATTCAGTTGGCTAAAGATAATATTATTAGTCATCTTTATCCGTTAGAGGGTCATGAACGCGCCCTGGGCCTCAACCTCCTCGAATATTACACCTCTCAAGAGATTGTCCGACAAAGTATCGAGAGTAAAAGTACCCTGGTTGCCGGTCCGGCGCCCTTAGTTCAGGGGGGAACTGCATTAGTGAGTCGCACTCCCATTTTCCTGAATTCCCCAAATAGTCCCGGGGAGGGTGCTTACTGGGGTCTGGTGGCCATTATCATCGATCCGGAGGTCATTTTCACCGATGCTAAACTCCTGCCCATAAATAAGGCGATCGCCACTCCTCCAGGACGCCAACCCACCCTGACTCAATCTCGCTTCAATACTCCCATTCCCGTCGAGTACGCCATTCGCGGACAGGATGGCTTAGGGTCCGAAGGGGCGGTATTTTTCGGCGATCCAGACCTGTTTAATCACAACCCGGTTCTCCTGGATGTTTCCTTACCCAACGGGTCTTGGGAAATGGCCGCCATCCCCTTGGGCGGATGGCCCGTGAGTAGACCCCTGGGCTGGTTATACTCCCTCGGGGGCTTTTTAGCCTTCTCCTGTGGATTATCCACCTTTATCTGGGTCAGAAAACCTTGGGAAATGCAGTTAGCGGTGGAACGGGCCACCTTTGCCCTCCAGAAGAGTCAGGAACGGTATGCGATCGCCGTTGCCGGGGCCAATGATGGGATATGGGACTGGGATTTGAAGACCCAAGAAATCTATTTTTCCCCCCGGTGGAAGTCTGCGATCGGGGCTGATCCCGACGAAATCGGGTCCAATCCCGATGAATGGTTCAGTCGCATTCACCCCGATGACTTTGAACGAGTCGAAGCGGATATCAAGGCCCACTTAAAAGGACGGAGCCCTCACTTACAAACGGAATATCGCATCTTGCATAAAAATGGGTCCTACCTCTGGATGCTGGTGCGGGGGATGGCGGTTCGGGATACTGAGGGCAACCCCTATCGGTTTGCCGGGTCCCAAACCGATATTACCGATCGCCGACGGGCGCAAGAGGCCCTGCGCGTCTCTCAGGAAAAGTTTTCTAAAGCCTTTCGCGCTTCTCCCGATGCGATCGCCATTACCACTCTGGCAGAAGGCCGTTATATTGAAGTAAACGATCGCTTCCTAGAAATGTCCGGCTTTGAGTGGGCTGAAGTCATCGGCAAAAACTCGACGGACTTGAATATTTGGGTCTATGAATCCGAGCAAAAAGCCTGTATTGAGGAATTACAAACCTCCGGTCGAGTCATCGATCGCGAAATCCACTTTAGAATGAAATTGGGGGAAATTCGGGTCGGCTTATTCTGTGCCGAATCCATTGTCTTAGAGGGAGTTCCCTGTATCGTTTCCATCACCCGGGATATCACGGAACGCAAAGAGTATGAAGAAAAATTATACCATACCACCTCGGAACTGCAAGCCATTTTTAAAGCCCTGCCCGATTTATACTTTAAACTGGATAACGATTGCACAATTTTAGATTATCAAGCTGGAAAAGTATCCGATCTTTACCGGCCTCCGGAACAATTCCTCGGGCGTAAAATTAATGAAGTCCTCCCCTCAGATGTCAGTAAAACCTTTACCGAGGCCCTGGATGAAGTTAAAGCCAATCGCAATTTAGTCTATCGAGAATACGCCTTAACACTCAACGATCGCCTCAAATACTTTGAAGCCCGACTTCTCCCTCTGCTGGAAAACCAAACCATCGTAATCGTCCGAGACATTACCAGTCGCAAACAAGCAGAACTCATGCTATACCAGGCCAAAGAATCTGCCGAAGCTGCTAACGAAGCCAAAAGTATGTTTTTGGCTAACATGAGCCATGAACTCCGAACCCCGCTCAATGCGATCGTCGGCTATAGTGAAATCCTCGAAGAAGAAGCCGAAGACATCGGCATCCCCGATTTTATTCCCGACCTGAAAAAGATTCAGTTTGCCGGAAAGCATCTCTTGAGCTTGATTAATGATATTCTCGATCTCTCCAAAATTGAAGCCGGTAAAATGGATATTTACCTCGAAACCTTTGAGATCGCCCCAGTAATCGAGGCAGCAATGGCGACGATTCATCCCTTAGTCCAGAAAAATGGAAATCACCTCCAGGTTGACTACCCCCCGGATCTGGGCCAAATGTATTCCGATTTAAACAAAGTTCGGCAAGTGCTGTTGAATTTATTAAGCAACGCTGCTAAATTTACCGAAAATGGGACCATTACCTTGGAAGTGAGACGGATTTCCCACCGGGGATTTCCCCCCGAACCTCCCTTGGACTGGATTGAGTTTCGCGTGATTGATACTGGAATTGGTATGACATCAGACCAGATCAAGCAGATTTTTAATGCCTTTACTCAGGCTGACCCCAGTACCACTCGCAAGTATGGGGGAACCGGCTTGGGACTGGCGATCGCTCAGCGATTTTGTCAGATGATAGGAGGGGCGATCGCAGTTTCTAGCGAACTCGGCTCGGGCTCGACTTTTACGGTCCGTCTGCCTTACCGCTTTCACTTTCCCGCTAACCTAATGGAGTAACACAACCACCCCAAATCGCTCACGAGTTCAGGCATTGTTTTGAAAAGTATCCAGTGGAGGGAGGGCAGGATGATAGGGTTGAAAACTAAGTTCGGGTTACAAAAAGAAAGTAGGCTTATAGCACTTCCCCTTGCCAAAACGAGCAAGGGACAGCCTGAGGTGACCCGACTGATAATCAATCCGATTGTCAAACACCTACTTGATTTACTTTACACTTTAGCCCGCCTGCGCGGGCTTTGTCCGTATAGCCCCACCCTTGAGGGTGCCGCTTTTTGCTCTGTAGAACTCCTCGGCTGCAACCCGGTAACCCCAGGGTTCCACGGTAGCCGAGTAGTTTCAGGGTCAGTATAGGGAGGACTGCGATCGTGCTTTACCCAGAACAGGACCGGCTTACCCTGGATTCAACCTTAGCCGATTTACCTTCCCATGATTTTCAAGTTCCCGCCTCTACCCTAGGACAGGTGGTCAGCCATGCATTTCAAACTCACCCGGAGTTACCCGGCGTGATGATTATCTCCGATGAACAACCCCTCGGCATCATTTCCCGTCGGAAATTTTTTGAATGGCTCAGTCGTCCCTACGGATTAGAAATTTATCTCAAACGTCCCATGTCCGTCCTGTGGAGTACGATCCAAGCGGTGGAAATCAAATCTGGCATCTATTCCCCTCCCCTGCATCTCCCCGCCTCCTGTAAAATCCACAAAGCGGTTGATATTGCCCTGGGCCGTGACCCCCACCAAGCCTACGAACCCATCGCCCTGGTCCTCCCCGATGGACAAGTGCGATTTTTAGATTTGCATATTCTCTTAGTCGCTCACTCTCGCCTATTCCAACTGGCAAATCAAACCATTGAAGAGAAAAAAGATGCGGCGATCGCGGCCAACCGCGCTAAAAGTCAATTTTTAGCCAACATGAGCCATGAACTACGAACCCCCCTCAATGCCATCCTCGGTTACAGTGAAATGTTACAAGAAGATGCCGAAGATATGGGCCAAGAAGACTTGAGCTTGGATCTGCAAAAAATTCACGGCGCCGGAAAGCATTTACTCGGGATTATCAACGATATCCTCGACCTGTCTAAAATTGAAGCGGGTCGGATGGAACTGTACTTAGAACCCTTCGATATTGAATCCACTCTCCAGGAAGTGGTCAGTACCATCCAACCCCTGATTGAAAAAAATAGCAATCAGATGGCGGTCCGATTTGCGCCGCAACTGGGTTCAATGTGGGCTGACTTAACCAAAGTTAGACAAAATTTATTTAACCTGCTCTCCAATGCTGCCAAATTTACGGAAAATGGCACGATTTCCCTGGAAGTCACCCGTCTCCCTAACCCCCAACCCCAAGATTCCCCCCATGCGGTCCTCGATGCAGTCCTAGCACAACCGCCCGAATCGGCTTATGTAACTCCGGGAGTTCCTCACTCTGAGTCGGATTGGATTTGCTTTAAAATTAGCGATACGGGAATTGGGATGACTGGGGAACAAATTAATCGGTTGTTTGAAGCGTTTAATCAAGCGGATGCCTCCACCACCCGCAAGTATGGGGGGACGGGTCTCGGGTTGGCGATCGCCAAGCGATTCTGTGAGATGATGGGGGGTGATGTTATGGTCACCAGTCGTGAGGGGGAAGGCTCTACCTTTACCATGCTCCTTCCGGCACAAGTTAAAACCCTCCCCAACGTAGAACAGGACTCGTCCTCCACAGACTTAGATGAACTCCCAGAGACAGCAAAAACTATTTTGGTGATTGATGATGACCCGACGGTTCATGACCTGATGCAGCGGTTTTTGACTAAAGAAGGCTGGAGGGTGGCAGTCGCCTCCTCGGGCGATCGGGGGTTGGAACTTGCCAAGGAACTCCACCCCGATGCCATTACCCTAGATGTAATGATGCCGCATCAAGATGGCTGGTCTGTTCTGTGCGCCCTCAAAGCCGACTCAGAACTCGCGGATATCCCCACCATTGTCCTCACTATGATGGATAATAAGCCAATGGGGATGGCTCTAGGCGCTTCGGATTACATGACTAAACCCATCGATCGCCATCGCTTGATCGCACTTCTGCATAAGTATCAGCAACGCCCCGAAGACTCCTCCCCAGACCAAGGTTCGGTAGAATCGATTCTGATTGTTGAGGATGATCCGGCTACTCGGGACCTACTCCAGCGCGTCCTGGAACACCAAGGCTGGAAAACTTTTGTGGCAGAAAATGGTCGTCGCGGTTTAGAGGCGATCGCCGCTCATCCCCCAGATTTGATATTACTGGATTTAATGATGCCAGAAATGGATGGATTTGAATTTTTAAATGCTTTAAAACAATATCCCCTGTGGCGTTCTATCCCCGTCGTTGTCATGACTGCCAAAGATATTACTCCCCAAGAGTATTTGCAACTCAAAGGCTCAGTCCAAACCATCCTCCAAAAACAAGGCTTAAGTTTCGAGCGCCTCTGCAACGAAATTCGCACCATGATCGCCGAAGCTTGTCAGCATCAAAAAGTGGGATGAAAGTTAAACTTTCGTGAATCCTATCGTCCCCCTTAGCGTAGCTACAAAAAATAGGCGAGGGGTATTGCCTTTTTTGACTTGATGTCATACTATAGTAAGTAGGCAAAAATATTCCTCTAGGCGTTTTGCTCGAAACCCTTTCAAAACAAGGGTTATGTCGTTTACTCAACGTCCGTTGAATTACGCCCACCTACTTTCCTTTATAATCTATCCCCAGGTAAAAATTCTGAATCTTAACTGAAGTGGGGTAGCAAAGCCAGACTGAACCCAAAAACCATTCTACTTGTAACCGGAGGCCAGTGAAAGTCCACTTTATATCAGGACTACCCCGATCTGGTTCTACTTTACTCGTAGCACTGCTACGTCAAAATCCCCGGTTTCACGCAGCCATGACTAGCCCAGTGGGGGGGTAGTTAATCGAATGTTAGAAGCCATGAGCGAAGATAATGAGTTTTCAGCGTTCATTTCCCCCAAACAAAAACGTGCGCTGATTATGAGCATATTTTCTGCCTATTATCACCCACAAGCTGACAAAGAAATCATCTTCGACACCAATCGCCTAGGGTGCAGCAAATTGCCATTAATTCTGGAATTATTTCCCGAAGCTAAAGTGATTGGCTGTGTCAGAAATATTGCTTCGATTATGGATAGCATTGAGCTACTCATTCAGCGTAATACCTTTGAGGTTTCCCGGTTATTTAGTAGACCTCTTGCAAAATAATTTTCTGCTATTATGGAAAGTTTAGCCAATTTTATAATCTAGCAGGCTGGGCAAATTTAAGGAGATGCCAATCAACCCAATAATTCAAAGTTTGACCTAAACTTGAGGAAACTTTTAAGGATAATACATATTTTTTTTGCAAGAGGTCTAGTAATCCAGCAGAACGAGCTACAGTGTACAGTCGCACCGAGGCATTAAGTCAAGGTTCGCGCTTAGTGGGTTATGCCTATACCGCCCTAAAAGAAGCATTTTACAGCGAACAGAGTGCTTCTCTCCTATTGGTTGATTACGATACGATTTATTAACCAAAGGGCCGGATAAAACCATGTCGTTGATTTATCAATTTCTGGGCGAAGAACCTTTTGAACATGATTTCAATCATGTTGAATATCAAGAGCCATAATTTGATAATAAATTGAAAACAACAGGATTACATCAAGTGCATTCTCAAGTCGAATTCAAACCGAGGAAAACGATTTTAACTCCCGATTTCTTTGAACGATTTGATAGCTTATCTTTTTGGAATGAACCAACCCATAGCTGCGCCAGTGCCATTGTAGCGAAAGCTAAATAAACCGTCAAACCTTGACAGGGACTGTAAAATTGACCACACCCAGTAAAAATCAATAAGTCATCGACCATGAACAACTCAATCATTTTTGTAGACTCCTCAGTACAAGACTATCAAAACCTAATTGATAACGCTGATGCCGCTCAAATTGTCATTTTAGATAACACATCTAGCGGTATCGACCAAATTGCCAGCGCCTTAGCTAATCAAAAAGATATTGCAGCCGTACACATTGTTTCTCACGGTAGCGAAGGTAGTTTAAAAATCGGTACAAATGTACTGAATGGGAATAATATAGAAGAGTTTAATACCCAGCTAAAACAGTGGGGAAATGCCCTGACAGAAAATGGAGATATCCTATTATATGGATGCGACGTAGCCGCCGGGGAAACTGGCAAGAATTTTATCAAGCGATTGAGTGAAATTACCGGGACAGATGTCGCTGCATCTAACGACTTAACGGGAAATCAAACATTAGGTGGCGACTGGGATTTAGAAACAGCAACGGGCAAGATAGAAGCCGCAGTACCGTTCAATGGGGAGGCGATGAAAGCTTATGACGGTGTGTTGCTCAATTATAATGTCACGGTGGCAACCGATAATGGGACAGGCGGGACAGCAAATACCCTGAGTTGGGCTATTTTGCAGGCGAATAATTCGGTGGGGGTAGATGACACTATTACCCTCGCCACAAATGTCAGGCTGACGGGGACTCCAAATCAGCTAATTAACAGTAATATCGGCTTTATTGGTGGCGGTTTCACCGTCAGCGGGGATATCAATAACAACGGCATTAATGACACTGGCGATGTTCGACCTTTCTTGATCCGGTCTGGAACCGTCAGTTTCTCCAACCTCAGCATTACCGGAGGACGAGCTCAAGGAGGAAATGGCAGCGCGACTAACAGCGGCGGCGGTGGCGGCGCGGCTGGCATGGGTGGCGCGTTATTTATCTATAACGGCAGTGTGACAATTGATAATGTGACTTTTACCAGTAACCAGGCGATCGGCGGGAGCAGCGCTAACAATAATAGATTCTTAGCCGGCGGTGGCGGTCTTGGCGGTAACAGCGGAATTGGGGCGATCGGCGCTTTTGGCGGCAACGGCGGCGGCGGGTTTGGCGGCAACGGCAATAGTAACTTTACCGGCTCCTTCAACGGTGGAAGTGGTGGTTCTGGCGGGGCTTTCGGCGGTGCTGGGGGTGCTGGCGGGATCGCAACGGTTGGCGGTAATGGTACTGGTGGTGGCGGTGGTGGCGGCGGTTTTAATACTACCAACGGAGGCAACGGTGCATTCGGTGGCGGCGGCGGTTCTGCTGGCGACCAAGCCTCTTTGAATGGTGGTTGGGGTGGCTTTGGTGGCGGTGGGGGTGCTGCTGCTAACTTCGGTGGCAGAGGTGGCTTTGGCGGTGGCGGCGGTGTGAGTATTAACACTAACAACCCAGGCGCAGGTGGCTTTGGCGGTGGCGCAGGTGGCGGGACTACAGCCTATTCCGCCTTCCTGCCTGGTGGTGGCGGTGCCGGATTGGGTGGCGCGATTTTTGTCAGGGAAGGCAGTTTAACACTACAAAACACAACCTTCAACAACAACACCACGACAGGCGGCACGGGAGCGAATAATGGCCAAGCCCTGGCAGGCGCGATTTTTGTGCTGGATGCAGCAGCCCAAACCGCACAAACCACCCAAGGCAACACTCAGGGAATGCCAACAACTCCTCCCACTGTCAGTGTTGTTGGTTATCTCCGCACCACGAGCAATACTGCTGCTAATAACGCAAACACCACCCCCAATAACAACGATATCTACGGCAGCATCAACACTGCACCCGTCCTTAACAATACCCCTGTTACCCTCAATTCTGTCCTAGAAGACGCACCCGCGCCGGTGGGTGCTGTCGGTACCCTAATTTCCAGCCTTGTGGCGATCGGTACAAACATCACCGACCCCGACACTGGGGCATTGACCGGCATCGCCCTCACTGCCACTGACACGACTAACGGCAGTTGGTTTTACACCACAGATAGCGGAATAACCTGGAACGCCTTGGGCGCAGTAACCAATACCAACGCCCGCTTACTGGCAGCAGATGCCAGTACCCGCATCTACTTCCAACCAACAACCGCCAACTACAACGGCCCTATCACCAACGCCCTCACCTTCCACGCTTGGGATCAAGTCGTCGGTACTAATGGTGCCACCGGCAATACCAGCATCAACGTTGGTATCAGCACAGCCCCCAACACCGCAGCCATCACCGTTACCCCCGTTAACGACATTCCCAGTTTTACCGCCACCAGCCCAACCGCAGTTAATCAAAATGCAGGAGCCCAAACACTAACAACGTGGGCAGCCTTCAGCCCAGGAGGGGGTACGGATGAAGCCACGCAAACGGCAACATACACCGTCACCAACATCAGCAACGCTGCGTTATTGGCAGTATTGCCAGCCATAGATGCCTCCGGCAACCTCACCTATACTCCCGCCACCACTGCCCGCGGCACTTCCACCTTTGATGTTGCAGTTCAAGATAACGGTGGCACTGCCAACGGCGGAGTTGATACCTCGACCATTCAAACCTTCACCATCACAGTAGTTGATAATGTTGCACCAGCCGCACCCGCAATTATCACTGCCAGTGGCATCACCAAAAACACCACGCCCACCTTAACAGGGGCGGCAGAAGCTAACAGTA
>JAMXFF010000019.1:83140-132146 GCA_025370845.1 Laspinema palackyanum D2a
TTTACTCCCACAACTCCCTTAACCGATGGCAGTTATGCCTTCACGGCTACCGCTACTGACGCGGCGGGGAATACCTCGGCGATTTCTGCTGCCAGCAGCTTAACCATTGATGCTACCGCACCGAATGCACCCACGATTACCAGCAGTGGGACAACTGATGATACCACCCCAGAAATTACTGGAACGGCAGAAGCCGGAAGTACAGTAAAAATCTTCTCGGGGACAACGGAATTGGGAACGGTCACGGCTGGTGCAGACGGCACTTGGACATTTACCCCCGCTACGGCACTAGCAGATGGTGATTATGCCTTAACCGCTACGGCTACCGATGCCGCCGGGAATGTGTCTGTGGCTTCTACCCCAGTTACCTTAACCATAGATACCAGCAGCCAGGAGGAACCCCCGGCAGAGGAACCCCCGGCAGAGGAACCCCCGGCAGAGGAACCCCCGGCAGAGGAACCCCCGACAGAGGAACCCCCGGCAGAGGAACCCCCGGCAGAGGAACCCCCGGTTTCTGATGGTGAACCCAGTCGATTAATTATCCAAATCTTCGGACCCACCGGACCGGCTTATTTTAGTCAGTTCCAAGCCAATAATCCCGTCAGCACTCCCCAAGTCGATGTGGCATCGATTTTGGCTGATGTTCCAGACATTTGTAACCTGTTGGTGACCATGCCAACACTCCCAACCTTGGGGAACACGATTTCTGGCACTCCTGGAATGGATATCCTGCTCGGCACTCAGGAAGCGGAGTCTCTAATGGGAACAAACGAGGCGATTTTTATCCAAGGATTAGCCGGAAATGACCAAATCTTTGGGGGGATTGGCAATGATACCATTCACGCCAATCAAGGGGAAGATTTCATTGATGCCGGTCCCGGAAATGACTTAGTGCATGGGGGACAGGGAAGTGATTTTATTGTTGCTAATCAGGGCAATAATGAGATGTACGGCGATTTAGGGAATGATACCCTAGTTGGTGGACCGGGCAATGATTTTCTGAATGGGAATCAAGGCAATGATGTCCTGTTTGCCGTAGCTGGAAACAATACCCTACATGGAGGACAAGGAGATGATAGCCTTGTCGGTGGCACTGGAGATGATGTGCTATTTGGAGACAAAGGAAATGATATCATCTGTGCGGGATCCGGCAACAATTTCATCAATGGCAATCAAGGAAATGATACCTTGACGGGTGGAGATGGAGATGATGTTCTGCATGGTGGAAAAGATGATGATTTGCTCATCGGTGGTGCGGGAAATGACTGGCTATTTGGCGATTTAGGGAATGATATCCTCATCGGTGGGGCGGGACAAGACCGCTTTGTGATTCAGCGAGGTGCCGGAGTCGATATGATTGTAGACTTCACTGATGGCGAGGATTTAATTGGGTTAGCTAAAGGGTTAACCTATAATGACCTCACTCTCACACAAGGCAGCAACGGCACGTTCATTTCTGCTGGCAATGAACTACTGGCTATCCTGAATGGCGTGAATATAGCTGTTCTGGACCAGAAAGATTTCTTTGAAGTAGTTTAGGTTGGTTAGGGGTCCTGGGTAGTTCCTCCCCTAACCCATAACCCATCACCTAAATGATAGAAACCCGGGTTCTTTAAGAACTCGGGTTTCTATCATCTAGGCGGGGCCAAAAAAGATAGGTGAGGGGTATTGCAATTCTTGACTTGGTGTCATATTATATTCATAATCGGATGTTGACTCTAATAATATTTTGGCAAAGCCTCCCATTATAAATATAAATTTATCAGAGTCAACCCCCCTTGTCAACAGATTTCCCCCCTTTTTTAGCAATAAATCTCTGTCCTCGTGAAAATCAGTGAAATCAGTGGTTATCCCCCATCCCAAAACCTCAAAAAAAAGATGCCTCCCACAAGCAGGAGACATCTTTTTTCAACTCAACCCAACCGAAACCCGATTAGCTGGCAACATATTCATTCATATCCGCTTTGCGCTTGCGGAGTTTAGTGAGAGCTTCTCGTTCAATTTGGCGGACACGCTCACGGCTAATATTGAGCCGATCGCCAATTTTAGAAAGAGTCATCGCCTGTCCATCTTCCAACCCAAACCGTAAAGCAATCACCTCACGCTGCTGAGTGGTTAACTCCGCCATCAATTTTTCTAAATCTGCTCGCATCGCCGAATGAGTGGCAAAATCTTCCGGAGAGGGTCCGGTATCTTCCAACAACTCACTCAGCTCTGTATCATGATTATCCCCCACCCGCAAATCTAAAGAGAGGGGATGTCTAGCGCGTTCCATATACTCGCGAATTTGCTTCGGAGTGAGTTCTAATTCTGCCGCTAATTCGCCAATGGTGGCAGTGCGTCCCAGTTGCTGAGATAATTCCCGAGATGCTTTCTTGATTTTGTTAAGTTTTTCAGTAATGTGAATGGGGAGGCGAATCGTGCGGCCCTTTTCCGCGATCGCCCGAGTAATCGCTTGACGGATCCACCAATAGGCGTAAGTCGAAAAGCGATACCCTTTCGTGGGGTCAAATTTCTCTACCCCGCGCTGCATTCCGATGGTTCCTTCCTGGATTAAGTCGAGTAAATCGACATTGCGTTTAATATATTTTTTGGCAACAGACACCACCAGGCGCAAATTAGCTTCCACCATCTTGCGCTTGGCAGTTTCACCTTGCTCGATCGCCTGTTGCAACTCAACTAAGGACAACCCTGCCGCTTGAGACCATTCTACATCCGTCGGTTCATGACCGAACTGTTCGGTGAGGGTCTCTTTCATCTCATGCAACAGGCTCAATTGCTGAACCTGCTTACCCAATATAATCTCCTGCTCGTGGGTCAGCAGGGGAACTCGGCCAATTTCTCGCAGGTAAGTGCGAACTAAGTCTGTAGAAGTTTGAGCAGTCTTCATGGCGCTTCTTCACTCAATGGGTAACGTTCGTTGTCGTGGCTTGTATCCTTGGCTCTCCATCTTAAGAGGTCCCGTTCCCGTAGCCTGCCGGAGGCGTCTCGCACCGGGGTAACCTCCGGGTGATCTGGATCGGGATAGCCACATCTGATGCAATCAGGGATGATTGGGGAATGCCGGTTTACCCCTGAATTGCTATTTGCTTACTTCTGACGGCTTGGAACCCGAACCGGAACCCGTTCTAGCTGGTATTGGCAAGACAAGGCGATCGCTGTTCTGTATGAATACAGGATTCCCAAAATCATGGCTGCAAGTACGAATGTCGGGGTTGTCATAAAATTTCTTAAATTTCTAAGGTCGTATGTGAATAATTGTAACATTTCTTAACGAAATGTCTAGTCCTGACGCGCAGATTCTGACATTTGGTCCCAGAAGGTCCATCCAGCCCTCAGTTATATAGAGATTACCCAGGAAATAATTTTCAGAATGCATCCTGGAAAACAAAATGAAGAAAATCTGGAGAAAAATCCTGATTTTTATACCCGGGTTTTCCGATAGGGTGTAGCTCAAGGGGTATCAGGTCCCTTCCCAGCCTCAATCCCCTACCCGGATCTAGCCTCTACAAAAAAAAGGGGGCGATCGCTCCATCATTACCGAGCATCCACCCCCATGAAACCATCCCGGAGACTGCACCGGAGATGACTCATCAACCCCAATGCAATCGCCGGTTGAATCCATTAATTGAGATAATCCTGAATCGCCTTGACCCCCAGGGGTTCACCCTTGAGGGCACGAATGGCCGCCACCGTTGCCCTTGCACCGGCGATCGTGGTAATAATCGGCAGTTGATAATCCAACGCCATGCGGCGAATCATCCGGGCATCAGTTTGGGACTCTTCTCCCGTCGGCGTGTTGATAATAAACTGGATTTGGTCATTCTTAATCCAGTCAATGACATGGGGACGACCTTCATGGACCTTGAACACCAGTTCCACATTCTCCAGACCCTGATCCTGGAGGACCTTGCGGGTGCCATCGGTGGCAATAATTTTAAAGCCCAAATCCATGAACTCCTGAATCACCGGCACCACCAGAGGTTTATCGCGATCGTTCATCGAGACAAACACCGTTCCCTGAAGGGCCAACCGGACCCCGGCCCCTAATTCAGCTTTGGCAAAAGCCTTGCCAAAATCGGTGTCAATCCCCATGACTTCCCCAGTCGATCGCATTTCGGGACCTAACAGGGTATCGCTACCGGGGAACTTGTTGAACGGCAGAACCACCTCTTTCACCGCAATATGTTCGGGAATCTTCTCTTCGGTATAGTTGAGAGATTCTAAGGTTTTGCCGGACATAATCAAGGAAGCCATCTTCGCCAAGGGAATCCCGATCGCCTTGGAAACAAAGGGAACCGTCCGCGAGGCGCGAGGATTGGCTTCTAAGATATAAACCTGTTCCCCTTGCACCGCATACTGAATATTCATCAACCCGATGACTTTCAGTTTTTGGGCCAATTTAACGGTCCATTCCCGAATGGTGGCTAAAGCTTCCGGTTTCAAGGAGATATAAGGAATGGAACAGGCGGAGTCACCGGAGTGAATCCCGGCTTGTTCGATATGTTCCATGATGCCGCCGATTACGACTTGTCCGGTGGCATCGGCGAGAGCATCTACGTCCACTTCGACGGCATTCTCTAGGAATTTATCAATCAAAATGGGGCGATCGGGTTCGACTTCCACGGCAAACTTCATATACCGTTCTAAGTCGGCATCGGAATAGACGATTTCCATCGCCCGTCCCCCGAGCACGTAGGAAGGACGCACCACCACGGGATACCCAACTTTTTGGGCGATCGCCAAGGCATCTTCATAACTGCGCGCAATCCCATTCGCCGGTTGTTTGATATCCAATTCCCAGAGAATCTTCTCAAACCGTTCCCGATCTTCCGCAATGTCGATGGAGTCGGGGGAGGTTCCCCAAATTTTGGTGGTTACTTCTGAGGAGATGATGCGACTGGGCCCTTGCGCCATGAGGGCTTCATACAAGGGGATTGCCAATTTCAGCGGCGTTTGTCCGCCAAACTGGATAATCACCCCTTCAGGATTTTCCACCTCGATGATGTTGAGAACATCTTCTTTGGTGAGGGGTTCAAAATAGAGGCGATCGCTGGTGTCGTAATCGGTGGAAACGGTTTCCGGGTTGGAGTTGACCATAATGGTCTCGCATCCTTCTTCCCGCAATGCATAAGAGGCATGACAGCAGCAATAGTCAAATTCAATCCCCTGTCCAATCCGGTTCGGTCCACCCCCTAAAATCATCACCTTCCGTTTATTGGAAACGGTCTGTTCTGATTCTTCTTCGTAGGTGGAATAGTAATAAGGGGTGAGGGCTTCAAATTCTGCGGCACAAGTATCCACCAATTTGTAAACCGGCTTGACCCCTAAGCCGACGCGGTAGGACCGTACTTGGTCTTCGTCGGTTTTGGTCGCAAAGGCAATTTGCCGATCGCTGAATCCTTGACGCTTGACCGCATACATATCCTCTTTTGTCAAGTCTTCCAGCCGCGATCGCTTGAGGAATTTTTCCGTTTCCAGGAGTTCTTGGAATTTATCGAGGAACCAAACGTCAATGCAGGTGAGTTCGTAGATTTCCTCCACCGTCATCCCCATCAACATCGCATGACGAACGGTAAAAATGCGATCGGGATTGGGGGTGCGTAATCCGGCGCGAATTTGTTCTAAACTCGGGAGCATTTCTTGGCGATCGCATCCCCAACCGGAACGCCCGGTTTCCATAGAGCGCATGGCTTTTTGGAACGATTCGTTAAAGGTCCGCCCGATCGCCATTGCTTCACCCACGGACTTCATCTGAGTCGTCAGAGTCGGTTCCGATCCAGAGAATTTCTCAAAGGCAAAGCGAGGAATCTTCGTTACCACATAGTCAATGGTGGGTTCAAAACTCGCCGGAGTTTTGCGGGTGATATCATTGGGAATTTCATCCAGGGTATAACCCACGGCCAATTTAGCCGCAAACTTGGCGATCGCAAATCCGGTGGCTTTCGAGGCTAAGGCGGAGGATCGAGACACCCGAGGGTTCATCTCAATCACAATCAAGTCCCCATTCACCGGATTGATGGCAAACTGAATATTGGAGCCGCCGGTTTCTACCCCAATCTCGCGGATAATGGCGATCGAGGCATCCCGCAGACGTTGATATTCTTTATCTGTCAGGGTTTGTGCCGGTGCAACGGTAATCGAGTCCCCGGTGTGAATCCCCATCGGGTCAATATTTTCAATGGAGCAGATAATCACCACGTTATCTGCTAAATCTCGCATGACTTCTAGCTCATACTCTTTCCAACCGAGCAGAGACTGCTCAATCAGAATCTGAGAGACAGGGGAGGCATCAATCCCGCCTGCCGCCATGATTTCAAATTCTTTTTGGTTGTAGGCGATGCCACCACCCGTTCCCCCGAGGGTATAGGCGGGTCGAATAATTAAGGGATAGCTGCCAATTTGCTGTCCCACAGATTTGGCTTCGTCCAGGGTTGTAGCAATTCCCGAGGGACAGGTGGCGACCCCAATCCGGGCCATTGCTTCTTTAAATAGCAAGCGATCTTCGGCTTTTTCGATCGCCTCTAGTTTTGCACCGATTAACTCGACGCCATACTTGTCTAAAACACCACTTTTCGCTAAGGTAACAGCTAAGTTCAGAGCGGTTTGGCCGCCCATTGTGGGTAACAATGCATCCGGTCGCTCTTTCGCGATCACCTTTTCCAACACTTCCGGAATCAGTGGCTCGATATAGGTGCGATCGGCGGTTTCGGGGTCGGTCATGATTGTGGCGGGGTTCGAGTTCACCAGCACCACTTCATATCCTTCTTCTCGGAGCGCTTTACAAGCTTGCGTCCCTGAATAGTCAAATTCGCAAGCTTGCCCGATCACAATAGGACCAGAGCCGATGATCAGGATTTTCTGGATGTCGTTGCGACGGGGCATAGGCTTAAACTTTCGACTTGTGGGTTCTGTGTTGTCATTGTCAAGGGTCTGTTGTCAATTGCCAGCTTTCAGTTACAACTGACCACTGACCTTTGACGACTGACCCCGGATCGCATTTTTGCTAAATCCAGTTTATTTTACGAGGTTTCACTCGATCCGTATCACTCGGTTTTGCTAATAACAAGATTTGATGACTTGCTCTACGGATCCTTCCCTGTGGTGACGCCCGCTTGAACCGAAAAACTCCCCGGGTCATTTTTTCAGGGGAACTTGGGTACAGTAAGGGTTAGAAACCCGGTTTCTTCACAACATTTTTGCTAATTAGCAACAAATTAGGCTCAGAAACCCGGTTTTTTGTCCTATCGGTCTAATCCTGTACTGCTCCAGTACCGCTCTGCTGGAGCGATTCTGATAGATTCACCGCCATCCCCGATTTCGGACAAATCCAATCTTCTGAGAGTAAATAGGGCCATCCCTGCTCAAATGCTTCTAGGCAAACTGCATGAAGGGTCAGTTGCGCGTCTAACATTTGAAATTGAGCCGAATCTGCTTGCTTGCTACAAATTTTCGCAATTGAATCACTGGTAAATTCAATCGTCTGATGACACTGAACGCAAACCAGATGATGATGCGGTTGTGAGGGTTTGTTCAGTTCGTAGTGTTTATGCCCTTCGGCTAACTCTAGTTCCCGCAGAATTCCGATCCGCGCCATCAAATTTAGGGTTCGATACACTGTGGATAGGCTAATTTTCTCCCCCTGCCGCTGTAACAAACTGTAGAGTTCTTCCGCACTTAAATGGTTACCTTGGGGGATGGTTTGAAAGACGCCAAGGATGGCTTCCCGTTGGGGAGTCAGGCGACAGCCTAATTGTCGCAGTTCGCTTTTGAGTTGAGCCTGGGTATAAAATGGCATGACGACTTACCCAAATTTATGATCAATGGTGGGTCAGAATTCGGCCCTTTGTCCGGTAGGGTCGCTATGGTGGGCGCGATCGCCTTTGTTAGCTTGGATACTCCTGGCATCCGGCGTCAGGCATCCAGGCGCAAGATTCCCCAACTCATCAAACCTGAGCGGTAAATCCCGTCACTGTTTCTCCCTGGCTACAGCTCCCTTCCATAACTTGACCGCCAACGGTCTTGACAAAATTATATTTGTCCGGTATTTTATCCCTTTTATTGAAATTAATCCGCAATAAGGGAATAAATCTAGTAAGACAGAATTTGGACTTTATTGCAAGTTTTTTCCAAGAAAATTTAACCCCCCATTCTCGTTAACTCCGTCTCCGGTCCCCTCCCCTTGGCAAGGGGAGGGTTAGGGTGGGGTCCACGCGCAAGTGCGATCGCGCGTCACCAAGAAAGCGGTTTCCCCCGCCTCCATAACCGGCGCGATCGCCTCCAAGAGTCTGTGACGTGGCCTGCGCCACGTCAAGATGACCCCACCCTAACCCTCCCCTTGCCAAGGGGAGGGGACCGGAAGTGCTCTTATTGACCAAGGACAAATGACCCATGACCAACGACCAACAACCCTCCAAAAAAAGATGCAGAGAGGGAAAACCCCCCTCTGCCTTAAGCGTTCTCTTCTGTTTAGAATCGATAGGCCGAGCAGCCAGCTTGGAAAGCTGAACTTCCTTCTACCGTAACGCAGTTTTGAGAAAATCTCTCTGTTATTTAGCGGGAACCCACTAAACTATCGTGGGCGAGGAAATGCGCCAGATGATAAGCGCGTTCTTCTGTTGCCAGCAGGATTTTCTCGTACAGATAGCGGGTGGCGCGATCGCCCAAACTTTCCGCCTGAGCCGCCTGCCGTCGCAACAATTGAATCATCCCTTGTTCCCCTACCAAGTCATGCTCTACCATCTGACGGCAGCTATAGACCCCATCGGGTTCCGGGGTCCAGCAGCACAATTCCGCTAATTTACTAAAACTCGCAGCGGGAATTCCCCCCAACCCATTCAACCGTTCCCCTAAATCGTGAATATGTTCTTCTACCGCTTCGTAACTTTCTTGAAAAAACTCATGCAGGGAGTAAAATTCAGCCCCCTCGACCACAAAATGATGTTTTTGATATTGCAAATAAAGCGCTTGAAAGCTTGCTAGTGCTACATTTAAGCCTTCGCAAACCGGCCCTGTTACTGAAGTTTCTAACCCAATCGGATTGTCCGCAATATGCCCAAAGGATCGAACCGCATTCTGCATTTCAGCCATAGTTAGTGTTCTCCTGTTTTTATTGGCAACTTTGATTGCTCAATAGAGGGATTTTAACACAGGCAAATCTAGGAGGTGAGTACATAGAATACACCCTAAATATTTTTAAATCGCCATAAATTATCAATTAGCGCTGTCTTTAAAATATTGCAGATTACCAATTTTTATCATGGGGGTTGCGGATTATTCTGAACAAAGATTTAGGACCCTCCATTAGACGCCGTTGACGGGCTCTCCCAATACTTTAGCCGGTTAATACTATGGCTAGTGTGATATCTGGACTTGACACTAAATATAGGGTTTAATTCGGCTAAATTGAGAAAATCTCTCAGTTTTCAGGGAAAAATCTTGATAAATTGTAAAGTTTTGTTAAAGTCTGTCGGAAAGTAGATGAGAATATTTGTCAGTTGGAGTAATCTAAGGGAAGAGAAAGGCGATCGCCGGGTTCAAAACCCGATCGCGCTTGCTCAGAGCGAGGGGAAAAATCAAGGGGTCCCTCTACCCAGCTTACTGATAATATTTAGCAAGTATTAGGACAATCGCATGGAATCATCGGAGTATAAGACCGATCTAGCACAGTTAGTAGAAGTGAATGGGACCGAACGATGGTCTGTATTTCAGCGGTTGCGCGAACTAGAGATTCCCTGTTGGTGTGAACCTAATCAGCCATTGCGGGTGTACCTGAGCGATACCCATGCCACGGTGCAGTTTTGGAGTGTATCCCGACAACTCAATGCCTCTCGTCAGGAGTTAGTGCTGTGGTTAGAACAGTGCTGGCAGATTCATTAATTCAGGCGATCGCCGGTGAGGGGAGTCCCGGATCCTTGTTCTCACCCAAGGGATGGAAAACTGCGATCGCCAGAGTTTAAGCAAACTTTTGTACAAAAAACAACCACCAAAAACAAGACAATGGGTAAATCATATAAACAAACCTCAGAACTCAATCTCGAAGGTCGTTTCTTAGGGTTTGGCATCCCCGGGGGAACCAATCTCAAATACTTTCGATTGGCGACTGGGGAAGGCGAACGGTTCATTAAGCTAGATATGCCGAAAAAGCAGCGTGCTATTTTAGAAACGCAGTTGAGACCCGGAGACTGGGTGAGGGCGATCGGTGAGAAACAACTGAACCTGAAAACCGGATTGTGGAAGCTCAAAGCCTATCATATTCTCCCGGCGCTCAACTCGGTCTCTGCCGAACCTGCGCCGATCGCGACTCCAGTATCTGGTTGTGATCATTTTCGAGACTGTGCGATCGCCGAAACTTGCGCGAGTTCTCCACCCCCCATTCCCACCCTCGAAGCCATCGTTCCTGAAAAAAAGAAAGCAACCATTCTGATTTGTCAAAAGTCCGACTGCCGCAAGAAAGGGGGAGCAGCCGTCTGTAAAGCATTAGAAGAACAGTTACGTCAAAAAGGGTTAGAAGATAACGTCACCATCAAGGGAACCGGCTGTATGAGTCGCTGCAAAGCTGGCCCTAATGTAGTCGTCATGCCGGATAAAGCGCGTTATACCAAAATACAGCCTGAAGAAATTCCCGAATTGATTGCCAATCATTTTTAGGACAATCCAAACATTAAAAACTTCCTATTAATAAAAAGAATCGGTAAATTGTAGAATTTACCGATTCTTCCGATGTTCAGCAGAACCAATAGAGTGAATTTAGAAATTAAACTGAGTTCGCACGGTACCAACCCAGATGGTATTGTTGTCCGAATTATGATCGGGATTGGTAATCACGAAAAATCCCGGAGCAATGTTGATTCTATCGGTGATGGGATACTGGAATAAAGCCTCAAAATGCAAGGAAGTATCCGGGTCTTCCCGTCCGGAGACGTCATTGCTGATCACTTTCGGCTGTTGTCCGACAATAAAACCGAGTAGGCTGCCTTCTTTGACTAAATCGGGAACCCCGACATTCAGCGCCCAGTTAAATAAAGTGGCAGTGTCGCCGCTGCTGACATCCCCATCACTGCCTTGGGCTTCGGCTAAGGACCAACCGGCCCAACCGGAAACCGTTACGGGAGCGAAGGAGAAGCTGGCTTGTACCCCCAGGTTATTGGAAGAGGTGGCAACATCATTGGTGAAGGGTCGCCTTGCATTGCCCGAACCCGTACTCCCGGAAACGTTGACCTCACCCCCTGGAAAATAGGAGTTAGAGTAAGCCAAGCTGACCTCTAAATTTTCAATGGGAGTGGCAGTGAGCTGGGCAGTTGCGCTATAGGTGCCGTCAAATAACCCATTTTTAGAGGTTGGGGTGCCGGCATTTCCCGCCATATAGGCAGCATAGAGTCTAGCCACATTGCCAAATTTGTACTCAAAGCCTGCACCGGCACCGCTGGGTTGGCGATAAACCGCAGGGTTGCGACGGCCAAATCGCGATAGCGCACCGTCACCACTCCCTTCAAACAGGGGATTGGTGACGGTGAAAATGTGATCATAGTCCCATCCAGTAGCTCCCAGCCATACTCTCATGTTATCGGTGACGGGGAACCGATATTCTAGGCGTTCTAGGAGGACCTCGTTATCGCTTTCTCCGTCGAATCCCAACCGAGACATGACGGTACCCGTGGTGTTATCTAAACGTGCCACGTTGACGGCTTGTAGTCGGGCTCGGAGGCGATCTGAGCCGGTCAAGCTAGAGTCAAAGACCATACGCAGTCGATAACCGAAAGAGAGTTCGGTGTCTTCCCCGCCTGCGGTAGTGTCGCCGCGATCGCCAAAGGCATGAATCGGAGCCATGAGAACTTCACCACCCAATTTGGTGGTGGGGGAGAACTGATTGGCTTCTAATTCTGCCGCGCGAACTTCTAAGGCATCCACTCGACCTCGTAGGGTTGCGAGTTCTGCCGCAAATTCTTCTTGTAAGCGGCGGATTGCGTTCAGTTCGTCTGCGGATAAGACGTTGAAACCTTCGTCGAGGCGCTGTTGAATCTGAATTAAACAGGCGTTTAAGCTTGCCGCGAATTCGTAGCGCGTCATGGCGCGGTTACCGCGATAGGTCCCGTCGCCATAGCCGAGGAGACATTGATGGCGATCGGCCAGGGCACTCACGGCTTGAAATGCCCAGTCTGTGGGGCTAACATCGCTGAGTTCCCGGACTGAGTTGACCTGTTCTAAGGGCCCTGTTTCTAGGTCGGCCTGGGAGTAGAGATTGATTTGTTCGAGAATATCCAGGGGTTCTGGAGTTGCTGTATCTTGAGCGATCGCCGCCACTTCCGGTACGGGATCCTGCTGATCAATTTCCGATAGAGGCATCGCACTAATTCCGAGCGGAATCAGGGCCTCGATCGCCAAAATAGCTGGCGATGCCAGCATGAGCTTCATCCAATTGTGACGCATTCCCTTCCTTCCGTTTTTCTCACACCTAAAAAGCACTTCTCCAGCGTTTTTAATGCCAACTTTCTCGAACCGGGTGTTCAACTCCGGGACTTATTAATAATCTGTACTAATAAGCACTCTACAGAAATCACGCCCTTCCTGAGCTGGGGTTTTCAGCCTGTCTCACCTGTTGACCATCACAAAGGAGAGGACTAGGGTTGTTGACGAGGGCGTTTTTTCCCAAAGAGAGCTAAGTCGTCATCCTTAAGCTTTCACGATGCCAGCAGAGGGTCTGTGATCATCCATAACAGTCTTGACTTAAAAATCGCTGAAAATGCATATCAATTTAAGAAATACTTGATTTTTTTGTCCCTGTCAAGTAAACAGGGACACATCGGATAGGCAAAAATATTTAGGTGGTGAAGTGGCTAAACTCCTTTTCCGCAGGGATTCCAGAATTTTCTCCCTCCAGTTTTCTCAAATTGCTGATGATTATTATTGATTTTATTGATTGGAGTGGGATG
Organism: Laspinema palackyanum D2a; assembly: GCA_025370845.1. GTDB lineage: Bacteria > Cyanobacteriota > Cyanobacteriia > Cyanobacteriales > Laspinemataceae > Laspinema. The sequence continues at coordinate 96,073 of JAMXFF010000019.1, forward strand.
AGATCTCGAACTCAGGAGAGGGTCCCAGGAAAAGCCTGTGTAAATTTCGGTGCGAATGGATCCTTAGTCCGGGTCCTTTTCCCGAATCTATTCTCTTCCTTGACCCTTAATCGGACTCATCCCCAGAATGCTCCCAAAGTATTTAACATTTAATTTTTTGGAGCCGGTCCGGTGCTTTTTGCCTGAAATCATAACCTATCGGTAGATAAAAATAGGAAATGCCCGTTCTGGGTAACCCCATCATGCAGATTAGTTGTAAAATCCGGGTTTTGAGTCTCGGCTGATCGGCTCCTTACCCTAATTAATTGCCAGTAATTAGCAACTAATGAGAGGAGAATGCCTGAATAGAGAACGGGCCCTAGTCAGGATCCGAGGCATTTAAGACTGGGGCCAGCCCCGGATTAATTGTAAAGTTTTTTAAGAAACTGTAACAACTTTACGGAAAATCGGCGGATTTTTTCTCAGATTTTCTAGGAAAACGGGCCATTAGCCGCAATTAATCTGAATTTTGTTTACAGTTGGTAATGGTTTGGAAAGGGCCAATAGAGGTTACAAGGGTTATGCTTTTTGGCTTTAAGGCCGTTTTGCCTAGGGGTGGGTCCTGGACAAATCAAAAACGACAATTTATTTCATTAAGCTTGACGGAACTCACCCAATACCGTAAATTCAGATCTTGGATTAAAAACACAGCTTCGGCTAGATTGCATTTCTAAATTAATTGAGAGTTTTTCTTGATTGAGTGGAAACAATCCTGGAGGTACATTGGGAGGTGCAAGGAGTGAAACGCAGAAAGATATTAAGCTTATTAGGGTTGGCCTTGGCAAGTGGGGGACTCGCAATTGCCTGTTCTAACGGAACGACACCCACGGCAACAACCCCACCGGAACCGGCAGCAACAACAGCCACGACTCCAGCCACGGGAGAACAACTGGTTGTTTATTCCGGTCGCAACGAGAACCTAGTGGGTTCCTTGATGGAACAATTCAAGAGTGAAACCGGCATTGATATCCAAGTGCGCTACGGAGATACAGCAGAACTCGCCGCAGCCATTCTCGAAGAAGGCCAAAATACACCGGCAGATGTCTTTTTTGCCCAGGATGCCGGGGCTCTGGGTGCGCTGCAAAAAGCCGATCGCACCGCAAAACTGCCCCAAGAGATTTTAAATCAAGTTGAGTCTCGGTATCGATCGCCCGAAGGTGAGTGGGTGGGGATTACAGGTCGAGTTCGCACTGTAGACTACAATACAAACCTAGTCTCACCGGAGGAAGTACCCCAGTCGATCATGGACTTGGCCGATCCGAAGTGGGAAGGAAAAATTGGCTGGGCACCGAGCAATGGGTCATTCCAAGCCTTTGTTACGGCCTTGCGACTCTCTCTTGGAGAGGAACAAACCAAACAATGGTTAGAAGCAGTGCAAGCGAACAATCCGAAAGTATATCCCAAGAATACGGCGATCGTGGAAGCACTTTCTCGGGGTGAAATTGCCGTCGGACTGGTCAATCACTACTATTTAGAAAAATTCAAAGCGGAAAATCCAGAAGCGCCAGTTGCTCACAGTTTCCCTAACGATGTGGGATCATTAGTGAATGTAGCGGGTGTGAGTATTTTGGAGAATACAGACAATCTGCCTGCATCGCAACAGTTTGTTAACTTTATGTTAAGTCCCAAAGCTCAGGAATACTTTACTCAAGAGACATTCGAGTATCCCTTGGTAACAGGTGTAGTGGCAACTAAAACTCTAACACCCTTATCGGATATTAAGTATCCCGAAATCGATTTGAGTAACCTCAATGATTTAGAGGGAACGCTTAAGCTACTCCAGGAAACCGGCATTTTATAGGGGTTGCCCTAAAAACTGGCAGGAAAATCAATGGCGATCGCCCGTTTAGATGCCCTTTTAGATGCCCTAGGGTATCACATCCACTGTTGCGATAACTTCTGAGCAACATCAACCGAAACATCAAGAGATTGCAGACCATGAACTATCGGAAAAAACTGGCGATCGCGGCGATCGCCATCCTGTTAAGCCTGGGCGGAATTCGTGTGGTTACGGCCCAAGGAAAAACCCTGATTATCTATTCCGGGCGGAATGAAAACCTGATCGGTCCCGTTATTGATAAAGCCCGTCAAGAACTCGGACTGGATATAGAAGTTAGATATGGCGATACCGCCGAATTGGCGATCGCCCTGCTCGAAGAAGGCCGAAATAGCCGTGCTGACTTGTTTTTCGCCCAGGATGCCGGAGCATTAGGGGCAATGGCCCAAGCTCGCCGCACCATGCCAATTCCCCAACCCGTACTCACCCAAGTAGACCCTCGCTTTCGGTCTCGCAACGGCCAATGGATGGGCATTAGCGGTCGTGCTCGCGTCCTGGATTACAATACCCGCTTGGTACAGCGCAACCAACTCCCCAAGAATGTCTGGGAATTGACCGACCCCAAGTGGCGGGGTAAAATCGGCTGGGCACCCACCAATGGATCATTTCAGTCCTTTGTCACCGCCATGCGGTCCACTGCCGGAGATGACCGGACTTTAGAATGGCTGCGCGCCATGAAAGACAATGGAACCATCGTGTATCCGAACAATAGCAGCATTCTGGAAGCGTTAGGTCGAGGAGAAGTCCATCTCGGGTTAACGAATAATTACTATCTCTCGCGGTTTACCAGTGAAAATGCGAATTTTCCCGTCGCCCATCATTATATGTCTGGAGATATCGGGTCCATGATTAATGTGGCCGGGGTTGCCATTATGGATACTACGGACCAAAAAGGGGATGCGGAAAAATTCATTGAGTATCTACTCACTCCCGAATCCCAACAGTATTTTGCTCAACAAACAAGCGAGTATCCCTTAATCTCTGGGGTAGAACCCCCAGCGAAACAAATTCCCATCTCTCAAATCAATCCGCCCAATATTGACTTGAGCAACTTAGCTGATTTAGCGGGAACAATGTCTTTACTAGAGGAAGCGGGAGTTTTATAAAAAAGTTGAGCGACTTGAGTCAAGATAGAAAATAGGTCATAAGCAATCTAGGGTGGGAAAGGTGTCGAGTTAAGGATGAAATCAACAAAACAGGGAAAGGCGATCGCCCAGATTGGCAAGCGGTTAGAGCAGTGGGTTGGGGGCTATAAGCCATCGGGACAAGGTTCTCGCCCTCCAGGGTTTTTAGTGGCAGCAGGAAGTATTACCGCTGTGGCGATCGCCCTGCCTTTAATCTATCTGCTCATCCGGGCGGCAGGTGCGGGATTTGAGGAAGTCTGGACCTTACTTTCCCGTCCACGCACCCTAGAAGTCTTAGTTCACAGTGCCGGGTTAGCGGCAGTGGTTACCCTAGTTTCCGCCTTGATTTGCTTACCCCTAGCCTTTTTGACCGAACGGACTGATTTGCCCGGACGACGGTTTTGGGCCGTCGCTACCACCCTGCCGTTAGCGGTTCCTAGCTATGTGGGAAGCTTTGCCTTAATTGCCGCCTTTGGACCCCGAGGCAGTTGGCTACAACTGTTGCTAGAACCGTTTGGAGTGGACGCCTTGCCTTCCATCTATGGCTGGTTCGGGGCAATTCTGGCCCTAACCCTGTTTACCTATCCCTATCTGCTGATTGCCCTGCGATCGGGCTTGCAAGGCATTGATCCGGCGATCGAAGAAGCTTCGCGCACCCTGGGAAACAATGCCTGGTCTACCTTCTGGCAAGTCACCCTCCCCCAGCTACGCCCCTCCTTAGTAGCCGGGGGCTTATTAGTTGCTCTCTATTCCTTGCGCGACTTTGGGACACCCAGCTTGATGCGGTTTGACTCCTTTACTCGGGTGATTTTCATTCAGTACCGGAGTAGCTTTAACCGCAACTCAGCGGCAGTGTTGTCCTTAGTTTTAGTCGCCTTGTTGTTGGTGATTTTGGCGATCGAATATCGAGTGAGAACAGGTGCAGCCTATTACAGCACCAGTTCTAGTGGGAGTCGCACCCCCACGCGCATCCCGTTGGGGGGGTGGAAATGGCCGGCGATCGCCTTTTGTAGCATTATCACCACCTTGGGATTAGTCCTCCCCCTCGCCGTCACCCTCTTCTGGTTATGGCGCGGACTCAATGCCGGAAAAATCCCCCCAGATGTCCTCACCACCAGCTTTAATTCCATCCTCGCCTCGGGTCTTTCCGCAATCATTGCCACCCTGTTCGCCCTCCCCGTCGCCATCCTTTCCGTGCGCTTTCCCGGACGAATTACCACCATCATTGAGCGCTTAACTTACATTGGCTTTGGTCTGCCCGGAATCGTAGTCGCCCTGTCTTTAGTCTTTATTGGTGCTAACTATCTCCCGGCTATCTATCAAACCCTGCCCATGTTAGTGTTTGCCTATTTAGTGTTATTTTTACCCCAATCCGTTGGCACCATTCGCAGTTCCCTCCTGCAAGTCAATCCCCAATTAGAAGAATCCGCGCGTACCTTGGGCCGCACCCCCTGGCAAACCCTGGGGGAAATTACTTTACCTTTAGTCAGTCCGGGAGTATTAGGGGGTGCAGTTCTGGTGTTTTTGACGGCGATTAAAGAACTGCCAGCTACGATGTTACTCGCACCGATTGGATTTAAAACTTTAGCAACCCAGATTTGGCAAGCCACAGAGGATGTGCAGTTTACCGATGCAGCAGCAGCTTCCCTCACCCTGTTGTTAGTGTCTGCCGGTTCTACGTTAGTTTTATTAGGGCGGAAATCCCGTTAAAAAATTAATTTGAAGCGATGAGGAATTAAAAGAAAACCTTTCCCAACTTGAGTGAACAAAATTTTTATAAAGAATTAAGAAAATAAATTCATTGTATCAACCCCAAGAGAAATCAACTCCCATGTCAACGCTCATGAATGAACCAGAAATTTTAAGATTAGAAGCCGTTACCAAAACATTCGATGCCACCGGAACACCCGCTGTTAATCGAGTCTCGGTGAATTTGCAGAAAGGGGAAATTCTCAGCCTGTTGGGTCCTTCGGGTTGTGGGAAAACGACCCTGTTGCGGTTATTAGCGGGATTTGAAAAACCCGATGCGGGGGAAATTGAAATTGCCGGAAGACAGGTTGCTGGGGGTGGAGTCTGGATTCCGCCAGAACATCGGCAATTAGGGATGGTGTTTCAAGAATATGCCTTGTTTCCTCATTTGACGGTGGCGGAGAATGTGGCATTTGGGTTGAAAAAGCAACGGAAGCAGCAGATCCAGCATCAGGTGACCGAGGCGATCGCCTTGGTGGGGTTAGAGGGATTGGAAAAACGCTATCCCCATCAACTGTCGGGGGGTCAAAGGCAGCGAGTGGCATTAGCGCGGGCGATCGCACCGGCACCAGCGATCGTTTTACTGGATGAACCCTTGAGCAATTTAGATGTCCAAGTGCGACTGTATTTAAGGGAAGAAATCCGCAAGATTCTCAAGAGTACGAATACCACGGCGATTTTTGTCACCCATGATCAGGAGGAGGCACTGGCGATTAGCGATCGCATTGCGGTGATGAAAAAAGGACGCATCGAACAATTTGGGACCCCGGAAGAGATTTATGAGGAACCTGCCTCGCGGTTTGTAGCGGGATTTGTCACCCAGGCAAATTTTCTGCCTGCGCGCCGCATTGGCAAACTCTGGGAAACGGAGTGCGGATCTTTTGCGGTGGAAGTGCCTGAAGCGGTGATACCAGAACCCAGCGATAGTTCTAATGAAGGGGAGTTAATGATCCGAGAGGAGGATTTAATTCTGAAACCCGATGAAACGGGACAGGTGGTAATTCGCGATCGGCAGTTTTTAGGACGAGAGCACCGCTATTGTTTGATCACCCCATCGGGACGAGAATTTCATGCGCGCAGTAGTGGGGGGTCTCTGTTGGCGATCGGGACCCGAGTGCAAGTAGCGGCGATCGAGGAACGGTTGCGAGTTTTTGCCCTCAAGGGAGTGGGGTGAGGATTGGGGGAGAGACGGGAGATGGGGAAGTTTGTAGTAACGACTTCAGTCGTTCCCCGTGACGAAAGCGATCGCGAGTCATACCAAATCCGGTTGGTAAAAGTCGGTTTTCGCTTTTAGCCCGCGCAGGGCTCTGGTGAGCAAAGCCTGCCCTGAGCTAGTCGAAGGGTCGAACCACGGGCTTTGTCCGTGGAGCCAGACCCTTGAGGGTGTGGGTTTTTATAGACTTTAACAACCGAATTCCGTATTAGAAATTGTGCAGAATTATTCAAGCCGATTGGCGTTCTTAAGGGGGGTTGGGGGGATCTCTGATAGAAGATTTTATTTTTTGCAATCCCCTTAATCCCCCTTAAAAACAAATCAACCCCCACATTTATGAGAAAAAAACTGATTGAAGTTGCCCTCCCCCTGGAAGCGATTAATGCTGAATCGGCCCGAGAAAAATCGATTCGGCATGGGCATCCTTCAACCCTGCATTTGTGGTGGGCGCGGCGACCTTTAGCCGCTTGTCGAGCAGTTTTGTGGTCTTCTTTGGTGGATGACCCCTCCAGTTGGCCGGATAAATTCCCCACAGAAGAAGACCAAAAGCGAGAACGGGAGCGCTTATTTGATATTTTGGGGCGAATCACCATTGAGACGGATAAAAAAGGCAATCACAAACAAGTTGTCCGGGGTTTAGTGTCTTGGGATGACATCAAAAACCCGGCAATCATTGATGAAGCGCAAAAAGAAATTGCCCGATGTTTAGCTTGGGACCGGGGAGAGGAACCGCCCACTCAACCGGATGCGGTGCGGGATTATATTGCTAAATATGCACCTCCAGCTTATGACCCGTTTGCCGGGGGTGGGTCGATTCCTTTAGAGGCACAACGGTTAGGATTAGAAGCTCATGCCAGTGATTTGAATCCCGTTGCGGTATTAATTAATAAAGCCTTAATTGAAATTCCCCCGAAGTTTAAAGATTTGCCTCCGATTAATCCTGAGAATCGGCAGAAAAAGGGGATGAATTTCTGGAAAGCGGCTCAAGGATTAGCGGCAGATGTGCGCTATTACGGGCAGTGGATGCGCGATCGCGCGTTCCAACGGATGGGGCATTTATATCCCAAGGTGGCATTACCAAAAGAATATGGGGATGATGCTGAAGCGACGGTGATTGCTTGGTTATGGGCGCGAACAGTGAAATGTCCCAACCCGGCTTGTGGTTGTCAGATGCCGTTGGTGAAAAGTTTTCAGCTTTCCACGAAGAAGGGGAAAGAGGCTTGGGTTCAGCCAAAGGTGCAGCAGGGTCAGGGGGAAAGTGAGCCTAATGGGGAGATGATGGCAGAGACTGCCGTCCCTCGGATTCGCTTTCAGGTGCAGTCAGGAACGGGAGAAGTGCCAGATGGGACGGTGGGTCGCAAGGGGGCGGTTTGTCTGGCTTGTGGAGCCCCTGTGGGGTTAGACTATGTGAGGTCTGAAGGTTGTGGGGGGCGCATGGGGGCACAGTTGATGGCGATCGTCGCCGAAGGAAACAAGGGCCGGATTTATTTATCGCCGACCCATGAACAGGAACAGATTGCTAATTCTGCTCAACCCAAATGGCAGCCCGAGAGTGAGTTGATTTGTAAATCGGGGGTCATTAATGCGCCTTTATATGGCATGACAAAACACGCTGATTTATTCACATCTCGTCAATTAGTTGCCCTAACTACTTTTAGTGACTTGGTGAGTGAAGCGAAAAAAAAGGCGTTTCAAGATGCAGTTTGTGCCCGGTTATCCGATGATGATGTGCCTTTGAATGAGGGGGGTACGGGGGCGAGGGCTTATGGGGAGGCGATCGCCACTTACTTAGCTTTTGCTGTGGATAAAAGCTCGGATTATTGGAGCAATCTATGTACATGGGGCATTAGTGGAGAAACCATGAGTCATGTATTTACAAGACAAGCTATTCCAATGACTTGGGATTTTTGCGAAGCCAATCCCCTCAGTGATTCCACCGGAAATTTTAATGGGGCGATTAATTGGGTTGTACAAGTTCTTGAAAATCATGAAAATGGCAATTGTAAATCTGAGGTATTCCAACATGATGCAACTTTGATTCATGAAAATGACTCCCGACCCAAAATAGTATCAACCGACCCGCCCTATTATGATGCTGTACCTTACGCAGATTTATCGGATTTTTTCTATACATGGCTGCGTCCCAGTGTGAGTTCAATTTATCCAGACATTTGTAGTACCCTGTTAGCGCCTAAACATCAAGAAATGGTAGCGGATACCTTTCGCCACGGTAGCAAGCAAAAAGCAAAAGATTTTTTTGAATCCAGCCTCATTAAATTATTTAATCGTATCAATAATCTCAACCATCGTGATTATCCGGTAACGGTTTATTACGCACTTAAGCAGTCGGAAACCGATGATAACAATAACGTTGCTTCGACAGGTTGGGAAACAATTTTAGAAGGCTTAATGCAGGCTAATTTTAGCATTAGTGGAACCTGGCCATTAAGAACAGAAAGAAGTGCCCGAATGAGAAACCTTGACTCAAACGCCCTCGCTTCCTCTATCGTTCTTATCTGCCGCCCTCGTCCAGAAACTGCCCCCAAAATCACGCGCCGCCAATTCCTCAGTGAACTCAAAAAAGAACTCCCCAAAGCCCTAAAAACCCTCCAACAAGGCAATATCGCCCCGGTAGACTTGGCCCAAGCCAGTATCGGACCCGGGATGGCAGTCTACTCCCAATATACTGCGGTCCTCGAAAATGATGGTTCCCCCATGCGAGTTCGCACCGCTTTACAACTGATTAATCAACTCCTAGATGAATACCTCACCGAACAAGAAGGAGAATTTGATAGCGATACCCGTTGGGCGTTGACCTGGTTTGAACAACATCAGTTCAATGAAGGACAATATGGCGATGCAGAAACCCTTTCCAAAGCCAGAAATACCAGCATTCAAGGCTTAGAACAAGCGGGAATTTTAACCGCCAAAGCCGGAAAAGTCCGCCTACTGAAACGGTCAGAACTGCAACCGAATTGGAATCCAGAACAGGATAATCGCGTCCCTCATTGGGAAATCACCCAACACCTGATTCGCGCCCTCGACCAAACCGGAGAAATCGGTGCAGCCGAACTCCTCGCCAAACTCGGAGATGGCGGAGAAATTGCCCGAGATTTAGCCTATCGACTCTATAACCTCTGTGATAGAAAAGGTTGGTCAGCCGAAGGAATTGGCTATAACAGCCTAGTGATTTCTTGGCCTGAAATCAGCCGATTAGCCAGGGAATCTAAGAAGTCTGAACCCATCCAAGGCAGCCTGTTTTAACCGATATCTTGCACCTGTTGCAACAGCGGGGGATAAATCAAGCGCCTAACAGCTCAAGTCGTCTAAAGACGACTGAAAACACCACGGGATATAGACTTGCAGTCGGTTAAAAACCGACTTTAGCTATTAGGCGCTTGATTTATCCCCCGCCGGGTGTTGCTGGGCTGGGCTTCAGCCAAGTCACCAAGAAATGACAATTGCTATAGCTTCTCTAAAAACCCTGGATTTATTTTGAGCCAAGGAGTACCCTGGAATAAGCGCAATTCTGTTGCACATCCAAGCCCCTTGACCGAACTCCAGTCCGTTTCATCCTCAAACTGCATAGCTTATGGTACAACTGGAAGACCTGACTCGTGGGACAACCATTAAAGGTATTATCCCCCATCAAAACATCACCGTCATTGATACCCAGTGGCATGGCAGTGATGCAGTTGAGATCATTTATAAGGATGCAAACGGACAACTTCATAACCAAATTCTGTACAGACATGATGAATGCACCCTGGAAATTGTCACAGAAGGGCAACCCTGGAGTTTTAATGGGAATGGTGCCCTGCTGCGCCTGGTTTCTGAAGCCCATCGGATTCGCTTGGCGCATTTATTCGACCCCCTGCTGGCTGTCCATACCTCCCTGGTAGAACCGCTTCCTCACCAAATTTCCGCAGTTTATGAGGTCATGTTAACTCGACAGCCTCTGCGATTTTTGTTGGCCGATGACCCGGGGGCTGGGAAAACTATTATGGCGGGGTTATTGATTCGAGAATTGCTGATTAGAGGGGATTTGCAACGCTGCTTGATTGTTTGTCCCGGGAGTTTGGCAGTGCAATGGCAAGATGAGTTGTTTCAAAAATTTCATCTGCGGTTCGAGATTTTGACCAATGACCGCATTGAATCTGCTCACACTGGGAATGCTTTTACAGAAATGCCCCTGCTGATTTGCCGATTAGATAAACTTAGTCGCAATGATGATTTGCAAGCCAAACTGAGTCAAACCGATTGGGATTTAGTGGTGGTGGATGAGGCCCATAAAATGTCTGCCTCATTTTTTGGGGGAGAAGTTCGCGAAACCAAGCGCTACAAACTCGGTAAGCTGCTTTCTACCCTAACTCGTCATTTCCTGCTGATGACGGCGACGCCTCACAATGGGAAGGAAGAGGATTTTCAGCTATTTTTGGCGCTTTTAGATGGCGATCGCTTTGAAGGACGATTCCGCGATGGAGTCCATGTCTGCGATACCTCCGACTTAATCCGCCGGTTAGTCAAAGAAGACCTGCTCAAATTTGATAGTACACCCCTCTTCCCCGAACGTCGCGCCCATACCGTCGAATATGCCCTCTCGGACTTAGAGGCAGTCCTCTACAAACAGGTCACTGACTATGTAAAGGATGAATTTAACCGCGCTGAAGCCCTGATGAATGATGGACGCCGGGGGACCGTGGGATTTGCTTTGACCATTTTGCAACGTCGCCTTGCCTCCTCTCCTGAAGCAATTTATCAATCCCTACAAAGACGAAGAACTCGCCTCCAAAAACGCCTGCGAGAAGAAGAGATTTTACAACGAGGACTCACTGCTGAACTTGAAAACAATTTCATCATTAATCCAGAGGATTTGGATGATGATTTTGAAGAGTCAAACAGTGATGAACGGGAAGCAACGGAAGCAGAAGTGGTGGATTTAGCCACTGCGGCGCGGACGATCGCCGAGTTGCAAGTGGAAATCCATTGTTTGGAAGAACTGGAAAAACTCGCCCTGAAAGTCAGACGCAGTGGCAAGGACCGCAAATGGGAAGAACTCTCCAAAATCCTGCAAAACCGCGATGAAATGTTTGATGCTGGGGGTCATCGGCGCAAACTGGTGATTTTTACCGAACATCGGGATACTTTAAACTACCTCACCGAACGAATCCGGACCCTTCTCGGACGTTCAGAAGCGGTGGTGACCATTCATGGCGGGATGGGACGGGAGGAGAGAAAGAAAGCCGAAGAAGCGTTTAAACAGGATGTTAACGTAGAGGTTTTGATTGCTACTGATGCCGCAGGGGAAGGGATTAATTTGCAGCGATCGCATTTGATGGTAAATTATGACCTCCCTTGGAACCCGAATCGGTTAGAACAGCGGTTTGGACGGATTCACCGCATCGGGCAAACTGAGGTTTGTCATCTCTGGAATTTGTTAGCGGGGGAAACCCGGGAAGGGGATGTTTATTTGTCCCTGCTGCGGAAACTGGAGATTGAGCAAAAAGCCCTGGGGGGTAAAGTTTTTGATGTATTGGGGAAAGCGATCGCCGGGAAAGAACTGCGAGAATTGCTGATTGAAGCCATTCGCTATGGCGATCGCCCGGATATCAAAGCCAAACTGAACCAATTCGTAGCCGATCGCCTAGATCGAGTCCGCTTAGAAGAATTACTAGAAGAACGTGCCCTAGCCCGAGATATCATGGATGCGACCCGAGTCCAACAGATTCGCGAAGATATGGAACGGGCCCAGGCGCGGAAAATCCAACCCCATTTTATCGCCTCTTTCTTCTTAGAAGCCTTCCAACGCTTAGGGGGAAGCATTCGACAGCGCGAACCCCAGCGCTATGAGATTACCAACGTTCCGGCAACCCTTCGCAATCGCGATCGCCTGATTGGGATGGGAGAACCCATTCTGCGCCGCTATGAGCGAATTTGCTTTGAGAAAGACCTAATTAGCGTTCCCGGAAAACCCTTAGCTGATTTTGTTTGTCCAGGACATCCCCTCCTGGATGCCACCCTAGACTTAACTTTAGAACGGCATCGAGACTTGCTGCGACAGGGGGCGATTCTCGTTGATGAAACAGATTTTGGGGAAGAAGTGCGGGCATTAATTTACCTCGAACATTCCATTCAGGACGCCCGTACAGATAAAGATGGACGGCGGCGGGTGGTTTCTCGCCGGATGCAGTATGTGGAGATTGGATTGGGGGTTCCTGCTGGGCTTCCCCCTCATCCCCTCACCCCTTCTCCCACCAGGGGAGAAGGGGGACCGGAGGTGCGAGGGACATCTGGGACTAACCCACATCCCCCTCTTACTCTTCCTCCCCTCTCCCCGGGTGGGAGAGGGGCCGGGGGTGAGGGGGACTATCTTGCGCCACTTCCCCCTCATCCCCTAACCCCTTCTCCCACCAGGGGAGAAGGGGGACCGGAGGTGCAGGGAACCTCTGGGACTAACCCTCATCCCCCTCTTACTCCCCTCTCCCCTGGTGGGAGAGGGGCCGGGGGTGAGGGGGACAACTGGCAACAACGCACCCCCAATTCTCCACTTTCTCCCACCCCGAGAAAAGGAGAACAAGATCGGTGGGAGATTTCTCCCGCCTTAAGAAAAAGGATGACCGAAATTGCTCGTCAGCTAAGGAAACAACAAACCCCCAGTGAAAAAATTCTTTGGCAAGCGATTCGCGGGAAAAAATTAGACGATCGCAAGTTTCGTCGCCAGCAACCGATTGGTGCTTTTGTGGTGGATTTCTTTTGTGCAGCAGAGCGTTTAATTGTAGAGGTAGATGGTGCTGTACATAACGACCCAGAACAAAAAGCACTTGATACCGAGCGCCAGTTTTTATTAGAATCGTTGGGACTCCGATTTGTTCGATTAAGTGCTACTGAGGTTGAAACCGATCTTTCCACTTGTCTTGAGCAGATTCGACAGGCTTTTTCCCCTCTTACTCTTCCTCCCCTCTCCCCGGGTGGGAGAGGGGCCGGGGGTGAGGGGGACTATGTTCAAGGAAATCCCCCTCATCCCCTAACCCCTTCTCCCACCAGGGGAGAAGGGGGACCGGAGGTGCAACCAACTCCAGCAACTAACCCTCAACCCCCTCTTACTCTTCCTCCCCTCTCCCCGGGTGGGAGAGGGGCCGGGGGTGAGGGGGAACTCCCCAAAGGAGCAACCCGCAACGCAGGCTATGCCCCTTATTTAGATTATCGACCCTTAACCGAATCCGAAACATCCCTAGTAGAAAGCCCGATCGCCGGTTTGGGACTGCGCCATGACATTGAAAATCAGGCCACCAGTTATGCGATCGCCCACCTTGTCCCCCAACATCTCCAGGAAATCCGCACTCGCCAAAAAGACCTCATCGATAAAACCGTCCGCGCCGTCAAAGACCGACTGCTTAAAGAAATTAACTACTGGGACCACCGCGCCACCGACCTCCGGGTACAGGAACAGGCAGGCAAACCCAACGCCAAACTCAACTCCGCCAAAGCCCAACAGCGCGCCGATGACCTCGCCGCCCGACTCCAGAAACGCCTGACTGAACTGGAACAGGAATGCAAACTCTCTCCCTTGCCTCCCGTAGTCGTGGGTGGGGCCCTGGTCATTCCCATTGGTTTATTGCAACGCCTGCAAGGAATTAAAGCCTCCACCGCCACCCCCTTTGCCCGAGAAACCAAGCGGGTAGAACTGAGGGCAATGGCAACCGTAATGGCCGCAGAACAGGCATTAGGCTATCAACCCCGGGATGTCAGCGCTTCTAAGTGCGGCTATGACATCGAATCCCGCAACCCTGAAACCGGACATTTGCGCTTTGTCGAAGTCAAGGGCAGGATAGAAACAGCAGATACCGTCACCGTCACCAAAAATGAAGTCATCACCGCCCTCAATCAGCCGGATCACTATGTTCTGGCCCTGGTTCAGGTTCCCCTAGACCCCAATGAACCCGAGGGGACAGCCAGCAATCCGGTGACCCCCAAAGACTGTATCCTGCGCTATGTCCACCAGCCTTTTCAACGGGAACCGGATTTTGGCGTTTGCAGTGTCAATTACGAGTGGAAAGAACTATGGAATCGAGGACAAGATATAGCAGTCCTAAATGATTTTTAACATCTTCTTCTCCCCTCTCCCGTTCTGGGCCGCCAACGGTTGGGGGCCGCCATCGTCTTCCACAACTGATATAGGACTGCTATAGAACTTCCACCGGAATCCGACAAAAAAATTAAAACCCACACACACTGATGAGAAAAAAACTGATTGAAGTTGCCCTCCCCCTGGAAGCGATTAATGCTGAATCTGCCCGAGAAAAATCGATTCGGCATGGGCATCCTTCAACCCTGCATTTGTGGTGGGCGCGGCGACCTTTAGCCGCTTGTCGAGCAGTTTTGTGGTCTTCTTTGGTAGATGACCCCTCCAGTTGGCCGGATAAATTCCCCACTGAAGAAGACCAAAAACGAGAACGGGAGCGCTTATTTGATATTTTGGGGCGAATCACCATTGAGACCGATAAAAAAGGGAATCATAAACAAGTTGTCCGGGGTTTAGTATCTTGGGATGACATCAAAAACCCGGCAATTATTGATGAAGCCCAAAAAGAAATTGCCCGATGTTTAGCTTGGGACCGGGGAGAGGAACCGCCCACTCAACCGGATGCGGTGCGGGATTATATTGCTCAATATGCACCGCCAGCTTATGACCCCTTTGCCGGGGGTGGGTCAATTCCTTTAGAGGCACAACGGTTAGGATTAGAAGCTCATGCCAGTGATTTGAATCCGGTGGCGGTATTAATTAATAAAGCGTTAATTGAAATTCCCCCGAAGTTTAAAGATTTGCCTCCCATTAATCCAGAGAATCGGCAGAAAAAGGGGATGAATTTCTGGAAAGGTGCTCAAGGATTAGCGGCAGATGTGGGATTTTATGGGCAGTGGATGCGGGACGAAGCGTTTCAACGGATTGGGCATTTATATCCCAAGGTGGCATTACCGAAAGAGTATGGGGAGGACGCTGAAGCGACGGTGATTGCTTGGTTATGGGCGCGGACAGTGAAATGTCCTAACCCAGCTTGTGGTTGTCAAATGCCTTTGGTGAAAAGTTTTGAGCTTTCCACGAAGAAGGGGAAAGAGGCTTGGGTTCAGCCGCAAATTGACCGGGAACAGACTCCGCCACGGATACAGTTTGATGTAAAAACTGGGAAGGGGGAAGCACCGGACCCGCCAAAAACAGGACGGGGTGCTAGTTTCAAGTGTTTAGCTTGTGAGCAACCTGTAGGGGAAAAATATATTAAGGCTGAAGCTATGGCTGGGAAAATGGATGCTCAGTTAATGGCTATTGTAGCAGACGGGAAAAATGGCAGAGTATATTTATCTCCAAATTCTGATCATGAGGTAATTGCTAAAAGTGAAGTTCCCGCGTGGCAACCTCAACAACACCTAGCTAATGATCCTCGCAATATTTGGTGTGTTTCTTATGGATTAGATACATTTGATAAGCTGTTCACCTCTCGTCAATTAGTAGCCCTAACAACATTCAGTGATTTGGTGAGTGAAGCCAAAGAGAAGGCGTTTCAAGATGCAGTGGCTGCGGGGTTATCGGATGATGATGTGCTATTGAATGATGGCGGCACGGGGGCGAGGGCTTATAGTGAGGCGATCTCAACTTATTTAGCTTTTGCTGTTGATAAAGCTAGTGATTATTGGTCGGCTCTTTGTAGCTGGCATTCTTCGGGTGAAAAAATGAGAAATACCTTTGGCCGTCAAGCAATACCGATGGTTTGGGATTATGCAGAATGTTGTATTTTTAGTCAATCATCAGGCAATTGGATGGCTTGCATTGACTGGGTGTGGAAGGTAATAGAAAAATCCACCATTTTCCTAGAGGGGAAGGTCTTACAACATGATGCAACTGTGATTCACGAAAATGATTCACCCCCCAAAATCGTATCAACAGATCCGCCATATTACGACAATATTGGTTACGCTGACTTATCTGATTTTTTTTATGTCTGGCTACGTCGTTCTCTTCTAGCTATTTATCCAGACATTTGCAGCACTCTCTTAGTTCCTAAAATTCAAGAACTGATTGCCTCTCCCTATCGTTTTGATGGTAGCAAAAAAAAGGCTCAAGCATTTTTTGAAGAAGGACTGGGCCAAGCATTTAAACGAATGCATGATATTTCCCATGCCAGCTATCCCCTCACAATTTACTATGCCTTTAAGCAAGCTGAAACCGAAAAAAAAGGGAAAGGCGAAGAATCTGTTTCCTCTACGGGTTGGGAAACCATGTTAGAAGGTTTGATTCAATCGGGTTTCAGTATTAATGGCACTTGGCCCATGCGTAGCGAACTGAGTAACCGCATGATTGCCAGTGACTCAAACGCCCTTGCTTCCTCCATCGTTCTTGTCTGCCGCCCTCGTCCAGAAACCGCCCCCAAAATCACCCGACGCCAATTCCTCAGCGAACTCAAAAAAGAACTCCCCAAAGCCCTAAAAACCCTCCAACAAGGCAATATCGCCCCGGTAGACTTGGCCCAAGCCAGTATCGGACCCGGGATGGCAGTCTACTCCCAATACGCTGCCGTCCTCGAAAATGATGGTTCCCCCATGCGAGTTCGCACCGCTTTACAACTGATTAATCAACTCCTAGATGAATACCTCACCGAACAAGAAGGAGAATTTGATAGCGATACCCGTTGGGCGTTGACCTGGTTTGAACAACATCAGTTCAATGAAGGACAATATGGCGATGCGGAAACCCTTTCCAAAGCCAGAAATACCAGCATTCAAGGCTTAGAACAAGCGGGAATTTTAACCGCCAAAGCCGGAAAAGTCCGCCTACTGAAACGGTCAGAACTGCAACCGAATTGGAATCCAGAACAGGATAATCGCGTCCCTCATTGGGAAATCACCCAACACCTGATTCGCGCCCTCGACCAAACCGGAGAAATCGGTGCAGCCGAACTCCTCGCCAAACTCGGAAATGGCGGAGAAATTGCCCGAGATTTAGCCTATCGACTCTATAACCTCTGTGATAGAAAAGGTTGGTCAGCCGAAGGAATTGGCTATAACAGCCTAGTCATTTCTTGGCCGGAAATCAGCCGATTAGCCAGGGAATCTAAGAAGTCTGAACCCATCCAAGGCAGTCTGTTTTAAACCAACTGTCTTTCCGGTCCCCCTTCTCCCCCGGTGGGAGAAGGGAGTAAGAGGCCCTTACAAGGCTAGGTTTTTTTACGTCTAGCAGGGATTGACCGCAATTCCGGTCCCCCCCCTTACCAAGGGGGGGCTAGGGGGGGTCCTCCGTTATGTGGCCCTCGCCACATAACCCACGATGATCCGCTTAAACGCCTGTAGAGAGGCGCGTCCCACCTGTTTTTTCCCCCTGGGGAGGGCCCCTTAGCAGGGATTGACCGCAATTCCGGTCCCCCCCCTTAGCAAGGGGGGGCTAGGGGGGGTCCTCCGTTATGTGGCCCTCGCCACATAACCCAAGATGATCCGCTTAAACGCCTGTAGAGAGGCGGGTCCTACCTGTTTTTTCCCCGTGGGGAGGGCCCCTGGAGGAGAACTCTTTATCCACTCATTCCGGCTTGAGGCGCACTCGCGCCTCAAGGAGACCCCCCCTAACCCCCCCTTGCTAAGGGGGGGGACCGGAATTGCGGTCAATCCCTTGGTAAGGGGGGGACCGGAATTGCGGTCAATCCCTTGGTAAGAGGGGGGACTGGAATTCCGGTCAATCCCTTGCTAAGGGGGGGGACTGGAATTCCGGTCCCCCTTCTCCCCCGGTGGGAGAAGGGGTTAGGGGATGAGGGGGACTCACTCACTGAATAACAACCCAAAATTATGATCGCCTTACAACTGCAACAACTCGACATCCCCTGGGTCAGCGCTTGTTAATTCATCACTTAAATTGGGAACAATTTGAAGAAATCATCACGGAACTAGGAGAAAACCGCACCGCGAGAATTGCCTATCATCAAGAAACCTTAGAAATCCGACAGCCCACCCCAGAACATGAAATTGACAAAGAAATTATTAGCGATATTGTCAAAATTTTACTAGAAGAACTAGAAATAGACTGCGATGGATGCTTACCTCAGCCTGGGAGTTCCGGAACTCTGGATTTATGCCCAGGGGGAACTCAAAATTTCTACCCTAAACTCCGGAGAATATCAACAAGTTTCCACCAGTCCGACCTTCCCTGGTTTCCCCCTATTAGACTGGGTAACAGCAGTTCTGACTCAAACCGTGACCCAGGGCAGAAGTCCCGCATTAAGAGCCTTCCGCCAGCAAATTCGTACCCGAAAACCTACCCTATAAACTGATTATGGCTATTAGCAATCACGAACGAATCGGCAGAGCTTTAAACCTACTCCGAGATGGCCTTTATCCCTTTATTGAACGGGAGATGAAAGCCATTCATGGAGACCGTTGGATAGTCGCCGCTTCCGCTTGTTTACCGGATAGTTATGTTCGCAACAAACACCCCCAAGATGTTCTCCAAGAAGATGTTTCAGCCTTGCTGATTGTGATGTGGGAGCAATGGAATAATATCTTTCGCAATATTCTGGGACGGTCTGAACGCAGCTTGGTCAGCGAATTGCGGGATATTCGTAACGAATGGGCACATAAAACCACGGTTTCCACCGATGATACTTACCGGGCCTTAGATAGTATGACCCGCTTATTATCGGCGATTTCTGCCCCAGAAGCGGCTACAGTGGAAAAGCAGAAACAAGAACTGTTACGCCTGCGGTTTGAAGACCAGGCCCGACGGGAAACGCGCCGGGTGGCGATCGCCCCCACAGAAGGACAACCCCTCTCCGGATTAAAACCCTGGCGCGAAATTACCACCCCTCATCCCGATGTCGCCTCCGGTCGCTACCAACAAGCGGAATTTGCCGCAGACCTCTGGCAAGTTTTTCTCGATGAAGGTTCCGATGAATACCGCCTCCCCACAGAATTCTTCCAACGCACCTATCTCACCGAAGGACTCAAACAACTCCTCACCGGGGCGTTACTACGCTTAAGCGGAACCGGAGGAGATCCGGTCATCGAACTCCAAACTAACTTCGGTGGGGGAAAAACCCATGCCATGTTAGCCCTCTATCACCTGTTTTTTGGCGTTTCCGCGAAAGACTTACCCGGACTAGAACCTGTCTTCCAAGAGGCTGAAATCAACGAACCCCCTGCTAATGTGAATACCGTAGTCCTCGTGGGCACCCAAATCTCCCCGGGACAAATTCATCACAAACCCGACGGGACTCAAGTGCGGACCTTGTGGGGTGAAATTGCGTGGCAACTGGGAAAGAAAGAGGGATATGAGAGAATCCGAGAAGCGGATGAAACCTCTACCAATCCCGGTAATGCCCTCAAAGACTTATTTAATCATTATGCGCCGGTACTCATTTTGATTGATGAGTGGGTCGCCTATGGTCGGCAACTGCATGATAAAAGTGACCTCCCTGCGGGAGATTTTGATACTCACTTCACCTTTGCCCAAACCCTGAGTGAGGCGGCGAAAAACGCTAAAAAAACCCTGTTGGTGGTGAGTATTCCCTCTTCAGAGATTGAAATTGGCGGGGACCGGGGGAAAGAGGCCCTAGACCGTCTCAAGAATGCGATCGGGCGGGTAGAGTGTCCCTGGCGACCCGCAAGCGCTGACGAAAGTTTTGAAATTGTCCGGCGTCGTTTATTTCAGACCAACTCAGACCCCAGTCTGTTTGTCCAACGCGATGCAGTGGTTCGCGCCTTTGCAGAACTCTACCGCACTCAGAGTCAGGAATTTCCGGCGGAATGTAAAGAAGGGGACTATGAACGCCGGATGAAAGAAGCTTATCCGATTCATCCAGAACTGTTTGCACGCCTCTACTCCGATTGGTCCAGTCTGGATAAATTCCAGCGCACTCGCGGGGTTCTGCGTTTGATGGCTAAAATCATTCACTCTCTGTGGGAACGCAATGACCAAAGTCTCCTGATTATGCCAGCTCATGTCCCAATGGACGATTCCCAAGTTCAGACGGAACTGAGTCACTACCTAGAAGATAACTGGATTCCCGTGATTGAAAAAGATGTGGACGGGCCGAATTCCTTGCCCTTGGCCCTGGACCGCCAGAATCCGAATTTAGGCCGCTACTCCGCCTGTCGTCGCGTCACTCGCACCATTTACATGGGTTCCGCCCCCACCCTGCGGGCGGCCAATCGGGGTTTAGAAGACCGTCGCATCAAACTCGGTTGTGTCCAACCCGGGGAAAGTGTGGCAACCTTCGGGGATGCCTTGCGGCGATTATCGGACCAAGGAACTTATTTGTATCTGGATGGGAATCGGTACTGGATTTCCACTCAACCCAACGTGAATCGGACCGCACAAGAACGGGGGAGTCAGTTCTTAGACGATCGCTATTTGGTGTGGCAAGAGATTATTAAACGGTTGAAAGGCGATCGCCAGCGCGGAGAATTCAGTGCCATCCATATCGCCCCGGAATCCACTTCGGACATTCCCGACGACCCCAATTTAGGAGTCCGCCTCGTCGTTCTCTCTCCCATATATCCCCATACTCGTCTAAGTAAAGACAGTCCCGCTCGAAAATATGTAGAAGATGCCCTCAACCACAAAGGGAGTGGTTCTCGCTATTACCGAAACACCCTGCTATTCCTCGCACCGGACCAACCTAAAATCGAAAATTTAGAGAAAAATGTTGCTCAATATTTAGCCTGGGAATCGATTCTCGCCGATGATAAAAAAAAGACCCTTAATTTAGATAATTTCCAACGCACTCAGGCGGAAACCAAGCGGGATGCGACAAACAAAGATGTGGATAATATCCTGTGGGATACCTATCAATGGCTGCTGATTCCCACCCAACCGGACCCAAAAGGGGAGATAGAATGGAAAGAAACGCGATTGACCGGGCCCGACTCTGCGATCGCCCGTGCCAGCACAAAAGCCCTCCATGAATCGGATTTGCAGGCCATTTACGCCCCCAATACCCTCCGACTTGAAGCCCTAGACCCCCTGCTGTGGCGGGAAACAAACCACATTGACCTCAAACGCCTTTGGGAATATCACACCCAATATCCCTATCTGCCGCGATTAAAAAATCAGACGGTGCTGTTGGCAGCGATTAGTGATGGGGTAACCTCCACAGTTTGGGCGGATAATTTTGCTTATGCAGAAGGATTTGATGAAGAAACCGGGAAATATCTGGGATTGCAGGCAGGGACCGGGATTAATCCTACTATCAGTCCTCAAAGTTTGCTGGTCAAACCCGAAATTGCTCAACAGCAGTTTGATTTAGAGGCAAGAGTGAACCGCGTGGATGCGGCAAAAACACAGGGTCTCCAGTCGCAATCTTCTACTCTCCAGTCTCCTGGAGCAGAATATAGGTCATCTTCGATGAATGCTGGGGATGGCAATCCGGGTGAAGAGTTCGGGTCGCAACAGACTACCGCCCCTGTTCTGCGGCGATTTTATGGCAATGTAGAGATTGATCCGATGCGGGTGAATCGGGATGTCCCGGCGATCGTCCAGGAGGTCATCCAGCATCTAACTTCCCTAAATAAGGCCAAAGTCAAAATCACCTTGGAAATCGAAGCAGAAATTCCGGAAGGCGTCCCCGATGATATCGCGCGCACTGTCCTAGAAAACTGCCGGACCCTGAAATTTAACAGTCAATCCTTTGAGTCGGAATAAGCGCGCAATAGGGAGATGGGGGAGACTTACAAGAGTAGGTTTTTACCCTTAACTGCATCTCCGGTCCCCTCCCCTTGGCAAGGGGAGGGTTAGGGTGGGGTCCTCCTGACGTGGCAAAGCCACGTCAGGAAGAAATAGTGCGTTGAGGGTGTCGGCGGTGACGTGGCGATCGCCGGTCACGAAGAAGAAGTTTCCCCAGTCTGCTACAGGTGCGATCGCCTCATGGGAGTGCGTGAGGGGGCGATCGCCACATCAAGAGGACCCCACCCTAACCCTCCCCTTGCCAAGGGGAGGGGACCGGATGTGTAGTTAAATTTGAGGCAAACCCCCCATCCTCCCAACCTGGATCCAGAAAAATTCCCGGTACAGATAAATTTATTATTTTTTAAGTTATGTTACCGGCGCGTGATATTATTCATTTTGGCCTGTTAGCGTCCAGGTGTAACGATCTGGGCTTAAGTTAACTAAGAGTGAACTTGTCAGACCCTTCTGAAGAACCCACTTCCCAAGAGCGAGAACTCGAACCCAACGAGACTCGTGAACCACAGGAGAATTCCTCAAGGGATTCCTCTATGGATGAGTACCATCAGCTTAAACAAAAGCTGTTGGTCTCGACCCTTGTGATTACAATCGTCGTGTTTGTCTCGGTTTGGTTCTATTATTCGCTCAATATTGCCCTGAATTATTTGATCGGGGCGTGCACGGGTGTGGTTTACTTGAGAATGTTGGCAAGGGATGTTGAGCGTCTCGGCAATCAAAAGCAGAGTCTGAGTAAAGGCAGGCTCGCGATGTTCATTGGGTTGATTATAGTAGCAACTCAATGGGATCAGCTACAGGTAATGCCCATATTTCTGGGTTTCCTGACATATAAAGCCGCGCTCCTCGTCTACGTCCTTCAAACGACCCTTTTGCCGGACTCCAAATAGGATAAGGCATTTTGCAAACCATCCAGTCCCTCTGGAACCCCGCTTAATGGATATGCTAGAGGTTTTAAACGCCTTTAATTCGCTCCCGATCGCCGAATTGGAAGTAGGCAAGCACTTCTATTGGCAAGTTGGCAGTCTCAAGCTTCACGGTCAGGTGGTCATGACCTCCTGGTTTGTGATGGGATTGCTGGTTGTCACCTCCTTGGCAGCTACCCGGAACATCCAACGGATCCCCGGTGGCCTTCAAAATTTTATGGAATATGCCCTGGAGTTTATTAGAGACTTAGCCAAAGGCCAAATCGGAGAGAAAGAATATCGGCCTTGGGTGCCCTTTGTTGGCACATTATTTCTGTTCATCTTTGTGAGCAACTGGTCTGGAGCGTTGGTGCCTTGGAAGCTGATTCACATTCCGGGCGGCGAATTAGCTGCACCGACCAGTGATATCAACACCACTGTAGCACTGGCCTTGCTGACATCTTTGGCTTATTTCTACGCCGGATTACGCAAGCGCGGTTTGGGGTATTTTGCTAAATACATCCAGCCCACGCCAATCCTGTTGCCCATCAACATTCTGGAAGATTTTACCAAGCCTCTGTCCCTGAGTTTCCGTCTATTTGGAAACATCTTGGCAGATGAGTTAGTGGTGGGGGTTTTCGTATTGTTGGTGCCCTTATTTATCCCGCTTCCGGTGATGATTTTGGGACTATTCACCAGTGCGATTCAAGCCCTGATTTTCGCCACCTTAGCGGCGGTTTACATCGGTGAAGCGATGGAAGGCCACGGCGAAGAACATCACGACTAAAATTAGGATTTGATAGTTAGATTTTGAGCGCGATCGAACCGCCAAAATCTGAGTTCGTTCATTCTTTTCATCGTTCATTTTGTACTAAAGGAAACAACCAATCATGGATCCATTAATTGCTGCTGCTTCCGTTATCGCTGCTGCCCTTGCTGTTGGTTTGGCTGCGATCGGCCCTGGTATCGGTCAAGGTAATGCCGCAGGACAAGCAGTAGAAGGGATTGCCCGTCAACCAGAAGCAGAAGGAAAAATTCGGGGGACTTTACTGTTGAGCTTAGCATTCATGGAAGCACTCACGATTTACGGCTTGGTGGTCGCACTCGTGTTGCTGTTTGCTAACCCCTTCGCCTAAGAAGATTAAAGCGGTGCCAGGGGTAGAGGGGTGAGTTAATAAATTATTAAATCACCTCTCTACAACCGGGCGCTGTTGTTTCAATTTCCATTCCGTTCAACCCCCCAAAGCAATAGCGGCTGATTTACTATGATTCAATGGACGATCTTACTAGCCGCTGAAACAGCGGCAAAGGAAGGTGGGCTATTTGATTTTGACGCCACCTTACCGATCATGGCGCTGCAATTCATAATTTTGGCGGTAGTTTTAAACGCGATCTTTTATAAGCCTCTCGGCAAGGCGATCGACGATCGCAACGAATATGTTCGGACCAGCGAACTAAGCGCTAAAGAACGCCTGTCGAAAGCAGAAACCTTGGCACGGCAATACGAACAAGAACTAGCCCAAAGTCGGAAAAAAGCGCAAGAGATTATTGCTCAAGCGCAAGCAGAAGCCCAGAAAACCGCAGCGGACCAAATCGCCGAAGCCCAGCGAGAAAGTCAAGCTCAACGAGAGCAAGCTCAACGAGAAATCGAGCAGCAAAAGCAAGAAGCGATGAGCTCCTTAGAACAGCAAGTCGATGCCTTAAGTCGCCAGATTCTCGAAAAACTCGTCGGCACCAACTTAGTCAATAGTTAGAGTAATATTAGAGGCAAAGCATTATATCAAACTTTTCCTCTAAACAGTAAAAACATTCTAACGAATCTAACGCACGACGGCATTAAGTAAAGGAAGTTATCCATCTTATGATTCTGGGAACTTTTTGGTTGCTCGCTTCTCATGCAGAAGGAGCAGCAGAAGGAGGTTTCGGTCTTAACTTAGACTTTTTTGAAACCAACGTTGTTAACTTGGCGATCGTCATTGGCGTGCTGTTCTACTTCGGTCGGAAAGTTTTAGGAAACATTCTAACCGAACGCCGCGCCAAAATCGAATCGGCCATTAAAGAAGCTGAAAAACGTCAGAAAGATGCAGCGGCAAAACTGTCGGACCAACAGCAAAAACTAGCCCAAGCTCAAGCTGAAGCTGAAAACATCAAAGCCCAAGCCCAAGAACGCGCCACCGTTGAAAGACAACAAATTGCCGCCCAAGCTCAAAAAGATTTAGAACGCTTGAGAGCAGAAGCCGGACAAGACCTCAACGCCGCTAAAGAACGGGCAATGGCTGAATTACGCCAACGAGTGGCAACAATGGCATTAGAACGAGTTGAAAGTCAACTCAAAAGCCAACTCGATGAAGGCAAACAGCAGCAACTCATTGATAACAGTATTGCGATGCTCGGAGGCAATCGATGAGTATCATCCAGTCAGAAGTTTTTGAACCTTACGCTCAAGCCTTGATGTCCTTGGCGCAAGAGCATAACCTCACCGAACAAATTGGCGAGGATATGCGAGGCATTTTGAACTTGATGAAAGAATCTCCCGATTTGGCTCAATTTATTGGCAGTCCGATTATCAAAGAATCGGACAAGAAAAATGCCCTCGGCCAAATTTTAGGCGATTCCGTTCAACCCTACACCCGCAACTTTTTAATGTTGCTGATTGACCGCAGACGCATTCCCTTCATCGAAGGAATTGCCAACTATTATCTAATGCTCCTGCGGAAGCTCAATCAAACCGTACTCGCTGAGGTGACCTCCGCAGTACCGTTGAATGAAGCACAACAGGAAGGCGTTCGGAATAAGGTCAAAGAAATTACCTCCGCCCAACAAGTCGAACTCGAAACGAAAATCGATGCTGACTTAATAGGTGGGGTCGTGATTAAAGTCGGTTCGCAAGTCCTCGATGCCAGCTTACGCGGACAACTGCGGCGGATTGGTGTGCGGTTAGGCAGCAACAGCTAACCCACAGAAAATCATTTAGGGAACCGACCCTCCCTAAACCCTACAGAAAAAACTACCCAGCAACCCCTAACAAAAACTGAGATGATCAGCATCAGACCCGACGAAATTAGCAATATTATTCGCCAGCAAATCGAGTCCTACGATACAGACGTTAAAGTCTCTAACGTGGGTACCGTTCTCCAAGTTGGGGACGGAATTGCACGGATTTATGGTTTGGAAAAAGCCATGTCCGGCGAACTTTTAGAATTCCAAGATGGCACCGTTGGTATCGCCCTCAACTTAGAAGAAGATAACGTGGGTGCGGTGTTAATGGGTGACGGTCACGATATCCAAGAAGGATCGTCTGTGACTTCCACCGGCAAAATCGCTCAGGTCCCCGTGGGAGAAGCGATGATTGGCCGGGTTGTGGATGCTTTGGGTCGTCCGATTGACGGCAAAGGCGACATCAACACCACCGAAAGCCGCTTGCTGGAATCTCAAGCCCCTGGTATTATTGAGCGTCGTTCCGTGTACGAACCGATGCAAACGGGTATCACCGCTATTGACTCCATGATTCCCATCGGACGGGGACAACGTGAGTTAATCATTGGTGACCGTCAAACCGGGAAAACCACGATCGCCGTTGACACGATCATCAACCAGAAGGGTGAAGACGTGATCTGCGTTTACGTGGCGATCGGTCAAAAAGCCTCCACGGTTTCTCAAGTCGTCGCCACCCTCCAAGAAAAAGGCGCGATGGACTACACCGTTGTCGTTACTTCTAACGCCAACGAACCCGCCACCCTGCAATACCTCGCCCCTTATACCGGCGCAAGCATTGCTGAATACTTCATGTATAAAGGCAAGCACACCCTGGTCATTTACGATGACTTGTCCAAACAAGCCCAAGCCTATCGTCAAATGTCCTTGCTGCTGCGTCGTCCCCCCGGACGTGAAGCCTATCCTGGGGATGTGTTTTACCTCCACTCTCGCTTATTGGAACGTGCTGCTAAACTCAGCAGCGAAATGGGCGAAGGTAGCATGACGGCGTTACCGATCATCGAAACCCAAGCCGGTGACGTTTCGGCATACATTCCCACCAACGTGATTTCGATTACCGATGGTCAGATCTTCTTATCTTCTGACTTGTTCAACTCCGGTTTACGTCCGGCAGTGAACGCCGGTATTTCCGTGTCCCGGGTGGGTTCGGCTGCACAAACCAAAGCCATGAAGAAAGTGGCCGGTAAAGTGAAGCTAGAATTAGCTCAGTTTGCTGAACTGGAAGCATTTGCTCAGTTTGCTTCCGACTTGGATGCCTCCACCCAGCAACAATTGGCCCGGGGTCAGCGCCTGCGTGAACTGTTAAAACAAAATCAATATTCGCCTCTGCCCGTGAGTGAGCAAGTTGCGATTATTTACGCTGGGATTAATGGCTATTTGGATAAAGTTCCGGTGGAAAAAATCACCGACTTTACCAAAGGTCTGCGTGAGTATATGCGCACCAGCAAGGCGAAATACGGCGAAATCGTTCAAAGCAGCAAGCAATTGACCGATGAAGCTGAGACCTTGTTGAAAGAGGCGATCGCCGAATTCACTCAGTCTTTCATGGCTACCCTGTAGAACCGGCAATTGAGAAGAATTGAGAATGAAGAATGCAAGATTTCTTAGATTCTTCATTCTCAATTCTTCATGCATTAGGTTTAATTTTAAATTCTTGATTCTTGATTTGGGATTATGGCAAATCTAAAGGCGATTCGCGATCGCATCCAGTCAGTAAAAAACACGAAAAAAATCACCGAAGCCATGCGCCTCGTGGCAGCAGCTAAGGTGCGACGCGCACAAGCACAAGTTCTCGGAACTCGCCCCTTTGCCGATCGCTTGGCCCAGGTCCTGTTCGGATTGCAGACTCGTTTGCGGTTTGAAGATGTGGACTTGCCCTTGTTGAAACAGCGCCAAGTGAGTACCGTAGGATTGCTCGTTGTCACGGGCGATCGGGGTTTGTGTGGCGGCTACAATAACAACATCATCAAACGTGCCGAAGCTCGGATTAAAGAAATCCAAGCCGAAGGGTTCGATTATAAATTGGTGATTGTCGGACGAAAAGCCAATCAATACTTCAGCCGACGCAACTGCCCCATTGACGCCTCCTACATCGGCTTAGAACAGATTCCGACCGCAACTGAAGCCTCAGAAATTGCAGACGAAGTTCTCTCGTTGTTCCTCTCGGAAAGCGTCGATCGCGTGGAATTGATTTACACGAAATTCGTGTCTTTAATCAGTTCCAAACCCGTGGTCCAAACCCTGTTACCCCTCGATCGCCAAGGCTTAGAAGTGCCAGACGATGAAGTCTTTCGCCTCACCAGTAAAGGCGGTTCCTTCGACGTCCAACGCGAAAAAGTCGCTACGACTGCTGCGCCGGAAGCCTTCCCTCGGGACATGATTTTCGAGCAAGACCCGGCTCAAATCCTGGAAGCGTTGCTGCCGCTATATCTGAATAACCAGTTATTGCGCGCCTTGCAAGAAGCAGCCGCCAGCGAACTAGCCGCCAGAATGACTGCCATGAACAACGCCAGCGAAAACGCCAGCGAACTCATGGAGACATTAACGCTAACTTACAACAAAGCACGTCAAGCCGCCATCACCCAGGAAATCCTGGAAGTGGTCGGTGGTGCAGCCGGAATGCAACGTTAAATTCCGCTTGACAATTCATCCCTTTTATGCGTCTGAGTTCGCTCAGGCGTTTTTTTTGTGGGGGTGGGGGTCGGTGGGAGGCGCGATCGGCTGGTAAAGTAGTGAGTTATAGTATTATAGTAAGTAAAAGAGTAAAACAACTTTTTTACGTTCAGATTAATGCGAATAATCATCATTATCCCTTTAAAACAAATCTAATTATGAAAATTACCGTAAAAAATCTCGGAGTTTTAAAACAAGCAGAATTTACCCTTGGTGATTTGACAATCGTTTGTGGCTGTAATAATACGGGTAAGACCTACGCCACTTATGCCCTCTTTGGCTTTTTATTGACTTGGCGGCAGATTTTGGAAATAAAAATATCCCGGGATAAGATAGAACAACTACTTACCGAAGGAGTGATGCGGATTGAACTTCAAGAATACGTTAATAATTCCAAGCGAATTATTGCTCAGTCCTGCCTAGCATATACTCAGCAATTACCCAAGATTTTTGCATCCCACGCTGACCGATTTAAAGATACAAAATTTCAGGTCAGCCTGGATATTTCCACTGAGTTTTGCCGCACTCAGTTTAAGCGAATAACCGGCTCTGCAAATATCGAACTATTTTCTTTAATAAAAAATAAAGAAAGTACAGAATTAGTAGTAACTTTGTTAGTTGAAAAAGACCAGATTAAAATTCCTGGTGATATGCTAAAGTATGTTATTGCAGATTCTATAAAAGACATTATTTTTTCTCCATTTTTACCTCGACCTTTCATTGCAAGTGCAGAGCGAACAGGTGCAGCTATTTTTCGCAAAGAGTTAAATTTTGCCCGAAATCGTTTGTTAGAAGAGCTGGGTCAAGGTGCTAACGAGATCGATCCTCTCAGATTGTTGCTCAAAGATTATCAGGACTATCCCCTGCCGATTAAAAGGAATGTAGAATTTACTCGGCAACTAGAAAGTCTTGTTACAAAAAACAGTTTTATTGCTGAACATCACCCGGCTATATTGGCAGATTTTGCCGACATCATAGGAGGCGAGTACACTGTAACCGGCAAAGATGAACTTTATTATTTACCCAAAGGTAAAAGTAAACAATTCAGACTTTCTATGGTAGAAAGTTCTAGTGCAGTTCGGTCTTTGTTAGACCTGGGTTTTTATCTGAGACATGAAGCGCAAATGGGCGATTTACTCATGGTGGACGAACCGGAATTAAACCTACATCCAGAAAATCAACGTCGAGTTGCCCGATTATTAGCCCGATTGGTGAATCTGGGAATTAAAATTTTTATCACCACTCATAGCGATTACATTATTAAAGAACTGAATACTTTAATTATGTTAAACCATGATAAACCGTATCTCAGACAAATTGCTCAGGAAGAAGGGTATCGTCAAGAAGAACTGATTTCGGCTCAACAAATTAAAGTTTATATTGCGGAAGAAGCATCGAGAACAATAGAGGGAAAAACAGGAAAAAGCAGAAAAACAAAATGCCACACTCTCACTCCAGCAGATATTGATCCAGAAATGGGGATTGAAGCTCGGAGTTTTGATACCACCATTGAAACCATGAACCGGATTCAGGAAGCGATCGTCTGGGGTGGGGAGTAATGGGTGATATTGCTATCCTCAAAGAGATGTTCCAGGATACTGCTATAGTATCCTTGGAGGAGTGCAAGCACAAAAAGCAAGTCACCCTAGAAGAACCTGGACCCCCCAAGTACGAGGTAACCCTTTATGAAATGCCGAATGAGAATGAAGTTATTATCATTAAAGCAGATGCTTTTAAATCACCTAATACCGTTTTTAAAGGAAAACATGGAGAATGTAGACGATCTGATTTTGTCATAATTGCGGACTGGAAAAATTTTAAAGTAATTGTATTTATTGAAATGAAACGCCGTCAGGCAGAAAATAGTTATATTATCACACAGATTAAAGGATCTGAGTGCTTCGTAGCATACTGCCGAGAAATTGGTCGAAAATTTTGGAATAAACCCGATTTTCTGAGCAATTACGAGTATCGCTTCGTCAGTACCCGGGACATAAGTATTTCTAAAAGTTCCACTCGTGACAAGACAAAGCAACAAGAGATTAACAACACTCCAGAAAAGATGCGAAAGCTTTCTTCGCGAGACTATCTACAGTTCTATAAATTGGTTTACCCTGATATTTATGAATATAAAAATAACCGCTTTTAAAAATCATCATAAATAAAATTGACTGAAAGAATTAAGAATAGCGATGATAGCAAATCAGCAGTTTTCACGAATGACTCCCCAAGAGTATTTGGACTGGGAAGAACAACAGCCGATTAAATACGAATACGTCAACGGCGAAGTGTTTGCTATGACGGGGGGAACTCTTCCTCACAACTCGATCGCCCTTAACTTAGCCTCTGCCTTGAAAAATCACCTCCGGGGTAAAGGCTGTAAAGTTTTCATGGCAGATGCGAAACTGGGGGTTTCTACAAACGGTCCCTTTCACTATCCTGATGTGATGGTAACTTGCGATTTCCAGGACCTAAATGCTCGAAAAATTGTTTACTCTCCTTGCCTATTAGTAGAAGTTCTTTCTCCAGGTACAGAAGCCTTTGACAGAGGGGATAAATTTAAACATTATCGCCGCATCCCCACCTTAAAAGAATATGTCCTGATTAGTGCTGAAAAAATCAGCGTTGATTATTACTGTCTCAATGAACGGGGAAAATGGGAACTTACGTCTTACTCATTGGACGAACTGAATACTGAACCATCGGAAATACAAATTAACCTGACCGCTGTTGACTTTTATTTTCCGATTTCTATGCTTTATGAAGATGTAGAATTTCCCGATATTATTTAGCAATTCAGGGATGAATGATTAGGATTGATTGCCCAATTTGGATGGGAAGATATAGCCGATCGCCTCCAGCCCAACTTCTCCCCGATTAGGACTACTCATAATCTATTTCTTCCTCGTCTAATGTTAAAAATAGTTTTTCTGCATTCAGGACTAAATCCTCATCTGTCATGGGGGGAACGTCAAAATTGATAACGCGCTTGAGTATTTCTGCTGCAATTACCCGTTGTTCTGTAGTCGGCAAATCATCAAAGTTTTTGAGAATTTCTTGAGCTAGGGTATTCATAACAGTTGAGTCCGCTTCGCTACCCCAAATCAGGTTTTAAGGTCAATTCCAATTGTATCCCAAGTTTCAGGGAGAACCCCATGTACACTATCCCCTAACCAGGTTTCAATGGCGGATAACAGATTGGGTTAATTGGAGGAAACCCTTTTAAGGGCGCTTCTAGGGGGTCGTCCGTGAGGAAGGTAATTTTCGCTTAGATTTGAGTTCAGTTGATTTTTTCAGGTTTTAACTAGGTTTTGTTGGCCGAGTTCCAGGGAGATGCCACTAATGCGATCGTCTCCAGGGCGATAGGATAAGACTTCGATGCCAATGGGTTCATTGGTATCTCCATCTTTGAAAAGGATAATATCGTTCCCAAGTTCTTTAGCAATTTGGTTAGGGCGGGGAGATTGCCAAAAAATAGTTAAGAGTTCGGTTTCGGGTTCGTAAAATACTTTTATTTGGGCCATAATTTGGCTCTTGTTTTAATTGCATCAGTTTGGTAATCTGTAATCAAGTAACCCTCTCCATTTAAACGCTGAGCAATGGCAAAGAGCCATCTTTTGGCTTTGAGGGTGCGATAAAATAGCAAGACATCAATATCGCGCTGACTTTGGTAAATGGCATCGGGTTGATTAAGGGTTTGCTAAATTTCAGTTTCATTTACAATCAATAAATATGGTTTGATTAATCATGATTGTCTTTCGTGAATTTCTTCTCGTGATGGTTTGACCCAATCTTGAACACTAATAGGTTTTTCTGCTAATTGATCCATTAATCTGGGTTTGTCTTTTTCTTCTGAAACAATAATCACTTTAACGTCCCTTCTTTCTTGAATATTTTGTTGATATTCTGGCGGAATTTCTATCATACCTTGTCTGATTTTTGCTTTAAATTCAAAGAAATTAACTATATTTACCTTCTTTGGTCTATAAACCTATCGATATTTTAACCTAAAAAACGGTAATTTTCAAATCTCCCCTAACCAGGTTTCAATGGCGGATATCAGGTTCGCTTGATTGGGGGGAAAACCTTTTAACGGCGCTTCAAGGGCTTCCTCTGCGAGAGAGGCTATATTGATAACGCGCTTGAGTATTTCTACTGCGATCGCGAAGCGTCTCCGTAGGAGAATCGCCTGTTGTTCTGTCTTCGGCAAATCATCAAAGTTTTTGAGAATTTCTTGAGCTAGGGTATTCATAACAGTTGAGTCCGCTTCGCTACCTAAGATCAGGTTTTAAGGTCAATTCCAATTTTATCTCAAGTTTCAGGGAAAACCCCATGTACACTATCCCCTAACCAGGTTTCAATGGCGGATAACAGATTGGGTTAATTGGGGGAAAACCTTTTAATGGCGCTTCTGGGGGGTACTCGGTAAGGAAGGTAATTTTCGCTTAGATTTGAGTGCAGTGGATTTTTTTAGGTTTTAACTAGGTTTTGTTGGCCGAGTTCCAGGGAGATGCCACTAATGCGATCGTCTCCAGGGCGATAGGATAAGATTTCAATGCCAATGGGTTCATTGGTATCTCCATCTTTAAAAAAGATAATATCGTTCCCCAGTTGCGTAGCAATTTTGTTAGGGCGGGGCGACCGCACTTTAATATATAAATTAAAGTTATTTTATTAAAAATTTTTATTTGTTTTTTTTATATTTACTCTATGAGTCATGCCAAACTTAATTAACTCATGCTAAGATTATGTTGTACGTTAAAAAAACAATAATGTCATTCAATCTTAAAGATTCGATTGAATCAATTAAAAATGCTTTATTTCAGGCATTACAGTCAATTGATGAATTCTTTAACCTAGATCCGACAGATAAAGGTAAAGTTGTAGATGCCAACTTCAAATCTATGCTCAAAGATTTGATGGATCAGTTTGGAATGACCCCTGGTGAGGATTATGAAGACAATTTGCGCTCCAATGAGCCGGGCGCCGATTTTGTCATTTACAGCAAAGAAGCTAATGATTTAGTCAAAGATTTATTATCAGGTAATATAACAGTAGTCAAAAAGCATACAAGGGTTTACAAGTGTGGAAAAACAGTTCTTATTGATGCTCATTATAGAAGGCTGCGGCGTTAACCAAAGTTTTGTAGGGCTGATTTACAAAGTCAATGAAATATTTGTGTGATGGAACTTCTTCGCAAACCGTTAGTTGGAGTCCGAGATAGCTAAAAACTATAGTTGGCAACGGATTTGAGTTTCTTAAGGTCTGACTTGCCAACTATCCCTCAGTAGTTTTAATCTGTCATTAGAACTAATAAAACGATAACAACTTCGTTTTATATCTGTTTACTATTTCAGAAATAGAAAAAATGTCATACTAGGTAGAGTGGTGATCTTGTATTTATGAAATCTAGGGTTTTCAAAAATGGTAGTTATATTTGGGAGTGTAAGTCCTCTTACACAGATCCGGGAGGTGGAGGTGCAATTAATGTAGCTTATCTGAAAGGGGAGATTGAAGATATTGAGAACAGATGGTTAATTGACGGAAAACCAAGTGGTTATTACTATGTTTTCCCAGTCAACTTAGTGAGCAATGATGCCAGACGGGAACTGGATAGATTTATAAGTTCCTATAGAGGAGAAGTTGACATAAATTATTATGATCGTGATGACATTCAAAAAATAATTAAAAAACTCGAAAAACTTAGTGATATGCAATCACTTGTAGACTATATAAAGTCAATTTGGATGGGCTAATGACTCAGAAGCTACAATTCAGAAAAAGTAAAATATTTGAAGAATCTGTCTCAGAAAATTTTCCTCATGAGAGTATTCATCCCTCTCTCCAAGAACTACTGAAAGGAACTGAATTAAAATCAGAAGAATACATTGAACAGTATTTTGAAAAAGTTGAAACAAAAGGATACTTACAAATCACAAATTCAAGCCTTGAAAAAGTCTTGGGAGAAAAATATAGAGATAGCCTGAAATATAAGCTTTTTGATCCTAAACAAACGACATTTTTTATGATAGATCATCAGGTCTGGGACGGTATTGAAAAGATTCTCACTTTAAAAATTAAAGAGATGAGTGGCAACAGCGAAAACGACCAAACCGCTTGTTTAGAAAAAATGAGTGGAATTATGGGAGACTACGCTATTCTCTCAGACCTTTTTAAGAAGAAGATGTTGTTTGCAAACATTTTTTAGAGCCATCTATTACTCATCAAATATCTAACGGCTATAGGGTCACGTTGGGAATATTGATGCGTCAGGCAATTGAACCCAAACGCCGAGCACCCGGTGTCGAGTGTTCCGGTGATGTCGGCTTGTTTGGGCTGTGCGTTAGGATGGTTGCTGCTGACAGGGGTTTATTGTCTGTGGATGCGCCGACGGGGAGGAAGTCTTAAGGGGATTGCAAAATATAAATCATCCAAACGTTCGTAGTGACTCCTTCACCGAGTCATCTTTAAAGAAACCCCTGAAGGAGTTACTACGAACTTTTTGCGGGTTTTATTTTAGGGAGTTCCCTAACTGATAAAGGCTTGATGTTCTGGGGATGCCAATCTCGCTTGTCGGGTTTCCCAAACGGCGGCGAGATTATTTTGCTATGACCTTCCTGTTATTCAGGGTGTTCTAAGAATTGCATAATATTTTCTAGGCTTTGCTTGAGGGATGGAAGTTCTTGCTCTACGACAACCCAAACTATATCAAAGTCGATTTCAAAATAGTTGTGGGCTAATATATTTCGCATTCCGATGATGTTTGTCCAGGGTATTTCTGGATGTTGGTTTCTGATTTCTGAAGTCAGCGCGCGGGCAGCTTCTCCGATGATTTGGAGGTTTTGTGTAAACCAAGTCTGGATGAGTTCATTTTCTTCAAATGCCGATCGCCCCTGAATGGCATATCGCTCAATGCGTTCTATTGCTTCCAACATATCCAGTAACTTTTCGCGGTCACTTCTCATAATGGTATCGCTTCCCCTAGGACTTGTTGGCGAATTCTACGACGTAGCCCCTTCTCCGTCATAATATCAACGCGGCAGCCTAGTAACTCTTGGAGTTCCATCAGCAGTCCACCCATATCCAGCAAGCTCCGTCCGGGCTGCATTTCCACCAAAAAATCCACATCACTATCCGCATCTGCTTCCCCCCTTGCCACCGAGCCAAAAACACGGATATTGCTGGCTCCATACTTCGCGGCTAATGCCAAAATTTCCGCCCTTTTCTCTTGCAGTCGCTCTTGCAAATTCATCACTTTCTCCTTGCTCTGTTTGTTTGGGGTGACTCCATTCTAATCGCAGTAAAAGCAGACAGTGAAGAGGTCTTAACTGATAAAGGCTTGATGTTCTGGGGATGCCAATCCCGCTTGTAGGGTTTCCAAAACGGCGGCGAGATTATTTTGTAACAATTGTGTTCCGTTTAACCATAAACCGGGAAACACTCGACTGCACAAAATCCCCTGTTCATTGGGAGAAAGAGACTGATAAACGCCCTCTTCCAGATAAAACCAATCTAGTCTCTGGTCGAAGATTTGCCAAACTAGATATTCTTGCACCCCATTGCGCCGATAGACCCGTTTTTTATCCCCTAAATCAATAGCTGCACTACTGGCTGCAATTTCCACCACTAATTCCGGTGCGCCTTGGATGTAGCCTTCTGAGGTGAGTTGAGAACTGCCCCCTGGAATCAATAACACTCCATCGGGTTGAAATTCGTTGTCCGAGTCGAGGCGAAGGGTGGGTTCAATACCCATTAGACTCGTCCGAAAATTATAAATCCTTATGGAAAGGGAGTTTCAGCCTTTTGACCCGGCGTAATCTTCAAGAGG
>JAMXFF010000020.1:0-72405 GCA_025370845.1 Laspinema palackyanum D2a
TTTTACGGTCGTTACTCCCTCTATGTTTTGTTAGAATGAAACAGCCCTACCTTCTTAAGGGGGGTTGGGGGGATCTCCCCAATTCGATTTGATTTTTTGGAATTCCCTTAAACTGCCGCCAGGTCGCGATGCTCAATTTTCGTGCCTAAAACCTTGAGAAATTCCGCCAACCAAGCGGAATGGGCGGGCCAAGCGGGGGCCGTGACCAAATTCCCATCCACGATCGCCTCATCTACTGCGATCGCCACATAAGTCCCCCCAGCGCGAGTCACATCGGGACCACAGGCGGGGTAAGCAGTGCAGCGTTTGCCTTGCAGGACATCCGCTGCTGCCAACAGTTGCAATCCGTGACAGATCGAGGCGATCGGCTTATTTTCCTGAGCAAAATGACGGGTAATTTCCAAAACCCGCTGATTCAGGCGAATGTATTCCGGCGCACGTCCCCCGGGAATCACCAAAGCATCGTAGGTGGCCGGATCCACTTCCGCAAACGTCGCATTCAGGGTGAAATTGTGACCCGGTTTCTCGCTATAGGTTTGGTCCCCTTCAAAATCGTGAATCGCAGTCCGAACTGTTTCCCCAGCAGTCTTATCGGGACAGACGGCATGAACAATATGGCCCACCATTTGTAGCGCTTGAAAGGGGACCATTACTTCATAATCTTCCACATAATCGCCCACCAACATCAAAATCCGCTTTCCAGTCATGTTTGGACTCCTTGGCAAAGTTTAAGAGACAAAAAAATGAAGCAAAGCTGACTTACTGCGTAACCCGTCAGCTTTGCTTCATTTTAATCAAGGGAGTGGCAACACCCGACGGGGGTTAAAACCCCCGTCTAAAAACTGAAGTCGGTTTCAACCGACTAAAAGTCAGACCCGGTGGTGTTTTTAGTCGGTTTTTAACCGACTTCAGCTATGAGGCGGGGGTTAAAACCCCCGCCGGTTGTTGCGGTATCAGGTGTTGCTAGAAACCGTTGCGGCCCCAAATTACCATCGAGATGGAGAAAGTAAAAACACCTAAAAAAGCAGCCCAACCGACAGTCAGAATATCCATAGTCTTATTTCACCAGTCATGATCACAAAGGATTTCAAATGTTAATCATACGTCAAAGCGGGACGGAATGGACTGGAAGGGCGATCGGGCGGTTTCTCCGGTATGGGTTGGGTCGTCCCTCGGGCAACGCGGTCCCTCCACCCGAGGACCTTCTCCGGGTTGCCTTTTTGGTGGGTGCGTTACAGCGAAAGCCATAACGCACCGTTAACTCAATTAAACGAAACTGAAGTAACTTTCCTGCAAATTCAGGTCAGAAACATCTTGAACCACTGCAATTAAATCCTCGCGATCGGCTTCTTTGCGGTAAATCGCCATTCCCGTGAACATTCCTTCTGGGGAAACAGCAAGGCGATAATCAGCCGCCGAACCGTGCAACTGGATCTTATCTTCACCGATCGCAAAATCGGCGATCGCTGCATAATCATTCATTCCCGTCTCGGCATCCACTCCGCTATCGTAATAGGTGCGGTTGGCATCGCCGAGAACAAAGGTATCGCGACCCACATCCCCAATCAGGCGATCGACCTCACCCACTCCCGGATTGGCAGCATTGACATTCACTCCGATGAGAATATCGTGACCCGCATCGCCAAACAGGATATCATCCCCTTCCATCCCTACGATCGCATTGGAACCCGCCGTCCCCAGAATAATATCCGAGGTTGCAGAACCCATCATTTCACCACCGATGCGACCTTCCGCCATGCCATACATCATATAATGTTCGTACCCGCTGCGGAAGATGCCATTTTTCACCGCCTCATCCACATCGGCGTGGTTGGTGAGATAGTAGCTGTCGCTATAGGCCATACTGGGAACGCGACCCTCCACCATTCCGAAGCCAATAAAGTGTTCCATCGCACTGCGGAAGATGCCACTTTCAACCGCTTGGGCAACATCGGCATTTTGCATCAGATAATATTGCGAGTCAAAGGTCTGTGCGAGAACCTCGTAGGTCGATAGGGTATTGCCACCGGATGCCAACTCCACAGCCACCAAATGTTCCAGTCCGTTGGCATAACTGCCTTGACCCACTGCTGCGGCAGCATCGGGGTTTGTCCCCAGATAGAACATTTCCAAGTCTTTAAACACATCGCTGGGGAAGCGACCTTCGGCAAATCCGAACTTGATGAAATGTTCAAACCCGCTGCGGAACGTGCCGTTAGTTACGGCCTCTGCCACATCGGCATATTGTGAGAGATACTCGGATCCAAATAGCTCATTAGGTGCGCGACCTTCAACGAAGCCAAATGTGCCGAAATGTTCCGCTGCACTGCCGAAGGTGCCATTTCCCACCGCTTCTGCCACATCGGTGTTTTGTGCCAGATAGTATTCGGCATCGAAGAACCGCAGGAACAGATTCAGGTTGAAATCGAGAGGGTTTTGCGCCAAAGCGTTGCTGTCTGCACGGTTAACCCCTTCGCTGCTGGCAGCCAACCCCTGGGGAAGAATCGGTCCGCCTGGTGAGTCAGGGAGATTTAGACCCTCAGTAAAATCGATTGGATTGTCGGGAGAATTTGAGAAAATTGGACGCATAGTGGGATCCTTGGCGAAGGCATTCGCCATCTTCTCTAGGATGGCTTCGCGGGTGTTTTGAGCGAGGAACTGTTCCAGGCTAATGGTCCCTGCGGCGAGTTCTGGCAAACTCGTGGCGATTTCACCCACGGCTACTGACTGCAAGCGAGCAATGTCAGTGGCTGCATCGGTTAAAGATTTTCCACTGCTGACAATTTCCCCAACCAGTTGATTGCCTAACGCCATGATTTGCGACGCTGCCGAGGCAACCGAGGCAATCTGGGAGGAGTTGAGGGTGGGTTCTGCTTCGGCAGCAAATGCGATCGCCGAGTTGATAATGGCTTCGATTTCCGATTGTTGGGTTAAGTCTACGGGAGTGCCGCTACTGAGGCGATTTGCGATCGCTTTTATTGCTGCATTGCCAAGCTGGGTCAAGGGTATTTCACTCACTCCCTCAATTAACTTTGCCGTCTGCACGATCGTGTTTTGCACCTGAATCATCGAGGCAAACACCGTCAAACCATTGGCATCACCATTCGCCATCGCCTCCAGGGGATCGTAGTTTTGGAGGTCTACCCCTGCAGGCAGTCCCAGTGAGGCTTCCACGTTCGCTTGAGCCTGTGCCGGATCTATCCCTTGCTCGACTAACTGTGCGATCAAGGTGGTTAACGGCGTCACCACAGTGGCATCAAAGGTAGAAGTCAAAGGCGTCACCAGTGGCAAATAGGTGGAGACATCGATGCCATTTTGCATGACGATTTTGCCTTCGGTGACATCGATTTCGCCATTGCCATTGGTGTCGAATTTTTCCAACTCCACCATCAGATCGAAACTGCCATCGGGATTGGTAATCCCAAAGGGTTCCGCTTCTGCATCCCAAACCCCGTTAAAGTTGGCATCGAAGAACACCGTGCCACCACTAATGTAACCGTCAATGGCACGACTGCGACGAGTCGGACCCGAACCCAGACGAAACTCGGCCAGATTATAAGTACCCAGCCGTTTTGACCAAGCCGTTTCCCATCCGTCCCAGACCGTCCAGTAATCGATTCCCGCATCTAGAAAGGCATCCACTGTGCCATTGATCTCAAACATCGACATCGGATCACTGATGCGGGAGATAATTTCCGAACCTCGCACCTTGCCATCACTGGTGCCATTTTCTTCCCCAACGTCGAGCAGATCGAATTTTGCCGTTCCCTGAACGCCACCCGTGAGATAGGCTTTAACAACTGCTGCACTGATATTCGCCCCAGCCGATAGAGTAGCCGTCAGTTTGAGTTCGTTAACATCTGCACCCGTGCCATCTGCATTCTCGGTATCGCTGACGTAGAAACCATCGAAGATTTGGTAGGAATCTGCCAGAGCGAAATCCGCATTTTTCCACTGATTTAGCCCGTAAGTATCAAAGCCAAATCCAAGGTTTGACTTGACATTAAATCTGCCTCCCAAATGACCGTTAATTCCGATTCCCAGGATGCTGTAAATTGGGAATTCTTGTTGAAATCCGAAATCTAGGTCCAATTTCGGTGTTTGGTAGGCAAATAAGGTCACATCCGGTTTCCCCAGCAGCAGGTCGATCGCGGTTCCCGGGTCGCTCAAAATCGGGAAACTCAGCCCCTCAATGTTTTGTAAGGCGGAGAGGAACTTAGACGTTGTGCCTGACGCTTTGGATTGAGCTTGTTGAGTCGGCGAACTCGCTTCTTCCGTTGTCGTCGTTTCAGCTTCTGTTAGATCCGCATTCGGATCGGTGGTATCGACACCAACTTCGTAACTCCCTAAATCGATTTTTAGGGTGCCTTCCTGGCCGGATATTTCTTTAACCAAATCGATGACTTGGGGGATCTTATCCATTCCATCCAAGAATCGAGTATCCACCTTTTTCCCAGCGATGGTGGCACCGGCTTCTACTAGGGTAACTTTGCCATCGCTATTTTGGTCAAAGATCTTCTTTAGGGCATCCATTTGCGACAAAAAAGAGATATCTTTGTTTAGGGCATCAATCACTGGACGAGCCGGCTCCACTACATCATTGATAGTAGTGAGAATCGGTTTCGCAAAGTCGGTGACAAACGTCCCCAAGTCAATCTGCATATTGTTGAAGGCCAGGGTGGGTTTTTGCGGCCCACTCCACTCCCCATCTTCGTACTTCAATACCGGGAATTCGGCTTTCAAATCGAAGTTAAATGAGGGAATCGCCGCACTTCCCTCAATGCTGGTCACGGCTTTCAGACCCAGGTTGGCTTTGGTATCTAAACTGGTGGAAAATAAATCGGTGAGCTTGTAGTCGCCTTGGAGTTCTGAGAAGGTCAGTCGTT
The DNA here is from genome assembly GCA_025370845.1 of Laspinema palackyanum D2a. Lineage (GTDB taxonomy): Bacteria > Cyanobacteriota > Cyanobacteriia > Cyanobacteriales > Laspinemataceae > Laspinema. Next base: position 4,887 of record JAMXFF010000020.1, read on the forward strand.
CGCCATCATCGATCGCGTTGTCGATATCGTTGAGATTGACTTTAAACTCGGCACCAACTTCGGTGGGGTCGTCGGCATTGTCCTCCAGAGCGAGTTGCAAGAATCCCGCCGTCCCTGTGGCTGTGAAATCATCGCTTAAACCGAGACCCAGACTAAAACCCAGTGCGGTGTTTTCGGTATCAAAATAGAAGCCGTAGTCTTTGTGATACCCAAATCCCAGGGAGAGTTCATACTCGAATGCAGTATCGGCAGATCCTTGAGCGTTTATCCCCAATGCAGGGAAGCCAAGCGTGCCGTCGAGGGGAATTGTTGCCAAGTCAATGGTGTTTGTCCCGCTAATCGTAAATTTGATTTCCTCCTCGGTGATTTCGCGATCAACTTCTACATCAGAGAAGACGAAGGACAGCTTTTCTTGAAGTTTCCCGGCGAGTTCCTCAGTATCCCCGTCGAGCACGTCATTAACTGCTCCCACGATATCCATGCGAAGTTTCTGGGCAAAGTCGGATGGGAGAATGTTTTGGAGAGATTTGTTAACAACGGGCAGTGTAAGTTGGGAAAGTTGAGCGTCAAGTAAGAGTTCCAGCAAACTGAATCCGCTGTTAAGTCCCTCTTTGGTTTCTGCCAGATCCGGATCGTGGATATAGGCATTGATGTTAGGGAGGGTCATGCCGTTGTACTTAGCATCGCTGCTGCTGACGGTATGAGCGATCGCAATAGTGCGATCGCCTTGCAATTTGGTATCGTCAACGGCACTCACCGAGACCGTCTGGGGAAGGTTCCAGTTACTGGCGGTAAAGGTTAACGGGGCAATCGCATTCAGGTCGGCATCGCTGCTAAAGTCTATCCGCACCTCCGCAGTCGGTTGGCTGGATAGCACCACTGTATAGGTATCGGCAGCACCCGCTTCGATGACATCCGTTCCCGCACCGGACTCGACAATTCGCATCCCCGCCGTGTCGTTATCAATCACGTAGGTGGTGGCGCTGCCAGATGAACCGATGTTATGATTTGTTCCCGGAGTGAGAGATACTTCCAAGCTTTCGTCATCTTCATCGACGAAATCATCCACTGGCACAATATTGATGTTGGCGCTGGTGGCACCTGCCGGGATGAAGGCGCTACCGGATAAAGTGTTGTAGTCCGTGCCGCTGGTGGCGTTGCCCCGGAAGCTATAGCTGACGCGGATACCTTCTGCCGGTGCGGGGTCGCTTAATGTGAGATTGAAGTTGCCAGTTGCCGCACTCTGTTCTTGCGGACTGGTTCCAGGAGCGATTCCCAGGGTGGGCCAGTCGTTATCGGCAATGTTGGCCGTCACCGCAGACAAGCTCATGCCGTTGTAGTTGGCATCGCTGCTGGTGATGCTGTGGGAGATTGTCCCACTGTGAGGATACTCTACCGCACTATCGTCGATCGCCCCTACTGTCACGGTTTGCGCTAGGTTCCAGTTACTTGGAGTGAAGGTGAGGCTGGTTGCCCCCACCACCCGGGTTTGACTGTCTGGATTAACGGTGATACTGACGTCCTGGGTGGGTTGACTCAACAGGACAATCTCGTAAGTATCGGTGGTACCGCTTTCGGCAACATTGGTGCTGTTGTTCGACTGGGTAAGCTTTGCGCCTGCCGTGTCGTTGTCTGCCAGGGAAATCGTTGCCTCACTGGTTGTCCCCAAGTTGTAACCCGTTCCGGAAGTGACAGTGAGTTTCACCGTTTCGTCCGGTTCGTCGATGGCATCGTCTAGGGGAGTGACGTTAATATTAGCAGTCGTTGCCCCTGCAGGAATGAACACACTCCCGGATAAGGCAGTGTAATCCGTGCCCGAGGTGGCGGTTCCCGCTACGGAGTAGTTGACTGTCATCCCTCCCGTCGGTGCCCCGTCGCTCAAGGTGAGGGTAAACTGACCGCTGCTGGTGTTGGTTTCGCTGGCGTTGTTACCCGCCGCCACATTCACCGTCGGTAAATCGTTGTCCGTCACATTAGCGGTAATATTGCTTACCGCCATGCCGTTGTAGTTGGCATCAGTGGAGGTGACGCTGTGGGAAATCGTGCTGGTGTGGGCGTATTCTACTGCCGTATCGTCGGCAGCAGTAACGGTGACGGTTTGGGCGGTATCCCAGTTGGTATTGTTAAAGGTTAGAGTGACTGCGGTTCCCGCACCGTTGCCCAGGTTGGTTTGGACGTCCGGTGTAATGGTGATGTTGACGTTGGCGGTTGGGGCAGTGGTTAAGACGAATTGGTAGGTATCGGTTGTGTCCCCTTCGGTGACAGCAGTGCTGCCACCGCTTTGGGTGACTAAGATATTGGGCGTGTCGTTGTCGATATTAGTGACGCTGACATCATTCGGGTTGATACTGCTGTAGATACTGTCCGTGCTGGTGACGGTAGTTTGAATTGTGTAGGGGATATTGCCATCGGCAACGTTATCATCTACGCCGGTTACGGTGACGGTTTCAGGGACGTTCCAGTTGCTGGGGATAAAGGTGATGGAGGGGACGGAAACCGTGCCTTCCGCAGCATTGGAACTGACTAAGTTTACGGTGACTTCGGCAGTGGGTTGGGTGTCGAGGACAACTTCAAAGGAAGCGCTACCCGCCGCTTCGGTGGTGTTGCCGTTAATGGCAGAAACCGTGACTCCGGCAGTATCGTTGTCGGTGACAGTTAAACTGCCGGTAGCGTTGGCGGCGTTGACGTTGTAGTTGGTTCCGGCATTCAGGGTGAGTTGTACGGTTTCGTTCGGATCGGCGATCGCATCGTCGGTGGGGACGACTTGGATGCTTCCGGTGGTCTGACCCTCGGCGATAAATAGAGTGCCGGACAAGGCTGTATAATCGGTAGCGCTGGTGGCCGTTCCGGCAATGCTGTAGTTGAGGGTGATGCCTCCCGGGGGGGCGGCATCAGTGAGGGTGATCTCAAAGTTACCGGGGGTGGCACTGGTTTCGCTGGGGTTGGTTCCGGGGGCGATGCTGACGGTGGGCCAGTCGTTATCCGTCAGGCTGACTGTGACATCAGTGACGTTTAACCCGTTGTAGTTGGCATCGGTGGAGGTGACAGCGTGGGTAATGGTGCTGGTGTGGGCGTACTCTACGGCGGTATCGTTGATGGCAGCTACGGTGACAGTTTGTTCCGTATTCCAGTTGCTGCTATCGAAGGTGAGGGTGACAGCAGTTCCCGCACCACTACCGAGGTCGGTTTGGGTGTCAGGGGTGACGGCGATGTTGACGCTGGTGGTGGGTTCAGTGGCGAGTTTGATAGAGTAGGTATCGGTGATACCGTCTTCTGAAGCGGCGGTGTTGCTGCCGGTTTCGGCAATAATCACCCCGGCGATGTCGTTGTCTGTGATGGTGAGGGTGGCGGTTTCACTGCCTGATACCAAGTCGTAATCGGTTCCGGCGACGAGGGAGAGTTCGACGGTTTCATCCGCTTCATCGAGGAAATCGTCCATAGGAGCAATATTGATGGTGGCGGTGGTATTTCCAGCAGGGATGAAGACGCTGCCGGATAAGGCTGTGTAGTCGGTGCCGCTGGTTGCGGTTCCCGCAACGGTGTAGTTCACTGTCATCCCGCCTAAAGGGGCGGGTTCGGTGAGGGTGAGGTTAAAGGTCCCGTTGGTGGGGCCGGTTTCGCTGGCTGGAGTTCCGGCAGCGATGCTGACGCCAGTGCTATGCAAGGTATGGCTGGCGGTTTCACTGCCTGCCACCAAGTCGTAATCGGTTCCGGCGACGAGGGTGATTTCGACGGTTTCATCGGGTTCATATACCCCATCGTCTATGGGAAGGAGGTCGATGGTGGCGGTGATACTACCTCCGGGAATCAGCACGCTGCCGGATAAGGTGGTGTAATCAGTGCCGCTGGTTGCGGTTCCGGCGACGGTGTAGTTCACTGTCATCCCGCCTAAGGGGGCGGGTTCGGTGAGGGTGAGGATAAAAGTGCCGTTGGTGGGGGCGGTTTTGTTGGCTGCTGTTCCGGCGGCGATGCTGACACCAGTGCTATGCAGGGTATGGCTGGCGTTACTGGTGGATGGTTGTACGACATAACCCGTTCCGGGGGTGAGGGTGATTTCGACGGTTTCATCCGGTTCATATACCCCATCGTCTATGGGAACGAGGTCGATGGTGGCGGTGGTACTGCCTGCGGGAATGACTGCGCTGCCGGATAAGGCGGTGTAGTCGGTGCCGGAGGTAGCGGTTCCGGCCACAGTATAGTTGACTGTGACTCCCCCTACGAGTGCAGGTTTTGTGAGGGTGAGGATAAAAGTGCCTGTGGTGGGGGCGGTTTCGTTGGGGGTGATGCCTGGGGTGATGGTGACGACTGGGGGAAGGTTAACTTTAGCAATCCAGGCATCACCGCTCCCGCCGACATTGGTGCCGCCCAAGTCGCCCTCGGTCACTCCAGTAATGTAAGGGGTGCCTGCGCTATCGATTGTAATGTCGAAAGAGGAGTCAGAGAAGAACGACCCAAACTGCTTAACCCACTGCTGAGTACCACTGCTGTCGTACTTGGCAACCCAGGCGTCACGGCTCCCGGCATTGGTGCCACCCAAGTTGCCATCGGTATATCCAGTAATGTAGAGGTTGCCCGCGCTATCTACGGTAATGCCGCTAGAGGAGTCATATAAGGTCGTCCCAAACTGCTTAACCCACTGCTGAGTGCCACTGCTGTCGTACTTGGCAATCCAGGCGTCATTGCTCCCGGCATTGATGCCACCCAAGTTGCCCAGGGTCTCTCCAGTAATGTAGAGGTTGCCCGCACTATCTACGGTAATGCCGCCAGAGGAGTCAGCTAAGGACGACCCAAACTGCTTAACCCACTGCTGAGTACCACTGCTGTCGTACTTGGCAATCCAGGCGTCATTGCTCCCGGCATTGGTGCCACCCAAGTTGGCATTGGTATCTCCAGTAATGTAGAGGTTGCCCGCGCTATCTACGGTAATGCCCTTAGAGGCGTCATATAAGGTCGTCCCCAACTGCTGAACCCATTGCTGAATGCCACTGCTGTCGTACTTGGCAATCCAGGCGTCAGTCTCCCCGGCATAGGTGCCACCCAAGTTGCCATCGGTCTCTCCAGTCACGTAGAGGTTGCCCGCGCTATCTACGGTAATGCCGTGAGAGGCGTCATATAAGGTCGTCCCCAACTGCTGAACCCATTGCTGAGTACCACTGCTGTCGTACTTGGCAACCCAGGCGTCATAGTACCCGGCATTGGTGCCGCTCAAGTTGCCCAGGGTCTCTCCAGTAATGTAGAGGTTGCCCGCGCTATCTACGGTAATGCCGCTAGAGGAGTCATATAAGGTCGTCCCCAACTGCTTAACCCACTGCTGAGTGCCACTGCTGTCGTACTTGGCAATCCAGGCGTCATTGCTCCCGGCATTGGTGCCACCCAAGTTGCCACGGGTATCTCCAGTAATGTAGAGGTTGCCCGCACTATCTACGGTAATACCGTTAGAGTAGTCATTTAAGGTCGTCCCAAGCTGCGTTATCCATTCCGGTGCGCCTGTCAAAACTCCTGGGTATTCTGCGATTGTCTCCGGCGCAAACGCCAAGGGAGTGTTAATATCCCCGGTGCGAACTTCCAGTTCCCAGTCGCCCCCTTTTGCTGCATTCCCCGTTGGATCATCGGAAGCTGCAATATCTGCTCCAGTTATTTCACTGAGGCGCTGTACGAAGCTTTCGCCAACTTCTCCGGCTGCTACGTCGCAGCCATAGAGCAAAATCTCTGCTTTCCCACTCAGGGCATTGCGCCACTGTGCCAGGGTCTCGCTGTAGCTCTCCAGGTTGTCGGTATTGAGGAGAACCGAGCCCAGTTGCAAGCTGCCCGGACTGCCGTGAGACACAATATGCAATGCCTCTATGTTGCTACGAGTTTCCAGGAGTTCGGTAATTTGGGCGACTCCATCTTGATGCGGGTGGAGTACGACGATATCAGTGCCGGGAAGCACTCCTGCTGCTAAACTTTCCCAGTTTTCTACCGCTGCGTCGAAGATGGCAATGCTGCGATGAAGCGAATTGCTGCTGGGGTCGCTGTCTGCCACAAGCTGAGTCATTTCAAGTGCGTTCATCAAGGTGGGTGCCCTTTTGGGTAAATTAGGAGATGTTGGTAGATGCAACCCGAGGCAATATCGAGGCGAGTGGGAATCGCTTCTGCTATTCAGTCAACTGAGGCCGATCGCGCGGTTTGGACTGAATCGAGAGAAACTCTCTGAGTCAAAACAGGATTTTGGCGATCGCATAAACCCGGGCGTTCTTCCCTCCAAAAGGGTGAAAAATGTTTCCTTCATCTGCCCGGGTTTTGCCACGTTCTGGAGAGAATTGAATGTGAATACAGTAAAACAGGCTTTTTGTCAACCCCTAAAAGAATTATTTTTATCCTTGCACCTTTAACATAACTTTCAATACTTCAAGGTGTCAAGAGAATAATTGTAAAGTTTGGATAAACGCAGATCTTTTTCCGAATCGGTATCGAGGGAGGTTTAACGACGCAATGGGGCTTAACTGATTTGGTTGAACAGACTACAATTTTGTCAATGATAAATATACGGAAAAAATGTAAATACTTGACTCAGAAGGCAAAACAAGTCAGTATTTTTACAGAGACGATATCTTTCTCTGGGGGGATGTGGGAGCCACAGATTTCACAAATTTTCACGGGTAAGATGGCTCGACCCCGAACAACCAGGGAAAGCATAACAACGGATTAAACCCCCTGTAGACCAATCGCCACAAAAACATCAATGCCAGAATCCACTGTGCTGGCATGGTTTCTCTTACTTTTCCTTGACAATACTCCGGACAAAATTAAGCAGGGATTTCCTGCGCAATAGCGTCGCTTCACGCACCCATTCCTCAGAGTTTTGCGTAATTCAAATAATTTTTTATCGAAGTAAAATCCAAACCCTACTTTAAACTAAATTTTCCTTTAAAAATCAATATCCGATAACTCCACAACTTCATCGGGGTAGGCTTCCATTAAAGCAGGCAAAACGGGACAGGGTGCTCTGTCTTGTAAATTGGCGGGTTTACTCCAGGTAAAGGGGGCTTGTTTGGCCGCAGAAATCCATAACAATCGTTTGGCGCGAGTCATGGCAACATAGAGTAAGCGGTACTCTTCGGCAATTTTGAGGTCTTCGGCTTGTTTCCACGAATCAGCGATGGAGGGGAACTGGAAGGGTTCGCTGTCCCAGGATTGGGGTGCGCTTTGGTGGTGGAGGTGTGCGCGAATTTGGGCTCGGGCGACTTCCGATAGGGTGTATTCTCCGAGGAATTGGGCCGGTGGGGGAACCCAGAAGCTGCCTGGAATCATGTTTTCATGGAGGAAGGGGATGAAAACATAATCCCAATCCAGTCCTTTGGCTTTGTGCATGGTGACAATGGTGAGTTGTCGCGGGCGAGTATAAATTTTCTCGGCGTTATCTTCTGTATCGACGGGTTCAAACCGTTCTGAGGTGACGATTTCGTTGAGGACGGTGAGAATGCCACTCATGGAGGGATTTCCGGCGGTTTGTTGGGCCAAGCGATCGCCCAATTTATCAGCGGTTGCAAGTTCGGAGGCGTCGTAATGTAAGGCTAAGGCGAGGAAGGAAATCAGTTGATACAAGGGGAGTTCGATCCGCGCTGTAAGTAAGCTGGCACAGAATCGTCTTGCTTGCAATACCGCTGGGGGTTGAGGCGGTTCTAACGGACCGGGATAGAGAAATTGTTCCGGTAAGCTAGTGAGGGCGTTTAAGTCTTGGGAAGGGATTAGGTTGCGATCGACTAAGACGCGCAAAACGGTTTTTAAATAGTCGGGAGAATGAGGGCGATCGAGGAATTGCAGCAATGCCAGCATTTCTGCGGGTACTTGAGACCTGCGATCGCTGGCGGATACATCAAACACTTCGATGTCATGTTTGGCTAACTCACATTGAATGCCATATAAATGGGGATTGCTCATCACCTCCTGGATAAATCGCCCTTGGCGGTTTTCCCTGACCAAAATGGCTGCCGATCGCTCCTCAGAAGACTCACTAAATAACTGCACAGCCCTTCTGGCAATCAGTTCAATCGTGTGATAAATATCCCGAGGTTGGTACATCTCCAATCCTCCTCCGGTGTGAGGCGGATTCGCATCGGGTTGGGGGTCGCCAGATTCCACGGTCCGAATATTTTGGAGGCGAAAAGGTAATTTAGCCTGATGATGACTAGATGCTATCTCCGGGGTGATGTGATGCTGCTGTGCATAATGACGATTCACCCAACTTAAAACAAAATTAGCAGCATTGATGATAATTCGGGTACTGCGTCCGGCGCGATCCATTGTTGCCAGGAGATTCTCCCGATCGCAAGCTTCACAAAAGCGGCGAAAATAGATCGGGTCAGCCGGAGTAAAGGTAGAATTAATCGCTTGATTGGGGTCGCCGACTCGAATTAAATTGGGAGGTGCATCGGGGTCATCGCACTTGCGGGCCAAAATCTCTAACAATTGGGTTTGTAAGGGAGAGGAATCTTGGGCCTCGTCTTCAAATACCGCAAAGACTTGTTTTTGCCACAAATAACAGGCACTCTGATTTTCCAAAACGCGCAAGGCGGAGAGAATCATGTCATCGTAATCGATAAACATCCGCGATCGCATCAAAGTCTCGTACTGTTCATATAACCCAGCGGCGATCGCCAAAATGCCATACGGATCATCAGGAATTTGTCCCTCGGATTCCATCGCGATTTGCCATAAATCTTTGGGTAATAATCCAGAAGATTTGGCTTCATGAATGGCAGTTTGTGCGAGTTGCGGCAGCACATCAGTTCGTAATACAGACTGACGGCGCAAGCGTTCCGTTTCCTCGCCATCAAATTGAAAGCCTTCTATTAAAATATGATACCGCTGGGGATTAGCTGCAATCCAGCGTTCTACACTTTGGATGATTAAGCGATTACTTTGGTTGGGGGTGACCAAGGTCATCTGTTCTAGGTCCAAACCGGATAATTCAGGATGGCGCGAGGCGATCTCCAATGCTAATCCATGTAATGTATTGACCGTAAATCCGATTTGTGGCATCGCCAGTTGTCGCAATGCGCCGCGAATTTTTAATTTCAAATTAGCTGCCGCAGAACGAGTGAATGTGACGACAACCAAATTGTGCTGATAGTGCAATTTAAAACGAGCGATCGCCAAGGCGGCAGCATCCGCCATTCCCTTGGATTTTCCGGCACCCGGGACCGCAGAGACCGCCAAGGGACCGCCCAGCCAATCGGCCATTTGCTGTTGTCCCGGTCGTAATCCATTGCGGATGCGTTGTTCTGCCTCCTGGCGCTTTTGAGCAAAAGGCGTCAAAGGTTTGGCAACCGATACAGGCAAGTTGTTATCAAAATCTTTCGACATCGTGAGGTTAAACCGGAGACAAGGACGATAAGGGGCGGTCATTATGAGTGTATCGTTTCTGACGGGCGATCGCATCCGTTTCAATTTTTGTAGCAGATTCTCCACTTCCCGACTCGTAAGGTTAGGTTAGGACTAACCGGCAACGGACCTTGATTTGACTCCCTCGCTATCCCAGGAGAACTCTGATGAAACCGAACTCGATCACGTCCCGGACTCATGGCAAACTGGCTCAATCCTCGATTTTACTGCCGATGTTGATTTTGATGGGTGCGATCGCCAGTTGTGGTGCCGTTCCCACTTCAAAAGACATGATGAATGAGTCCCTCGTCGCCCAGCAAGGCATGGTCCCGGCAGCAGCACCCCTGCCTCCATCGGATGCGGTTGCCAATGAAGTAGGACGTGCTCAGGGGATGGTGGGGGAAGTTGCACAAGGGTCAGGCGAGATTCCCCAAGCGGTACCGCAATTGATTAAAACTGCCTCCATGACGATGGAAGTGGAGGCGATCGAGGAGCAAATTGCAGCGGTGAATCAGATTATCAAGCAAAAACAAGGGGATTTGTTACAGTTTGAAGACAATAAACCGCGAGCGCAAAATATGCGCCATGTGGTTTCGATACAGTTGCGCGTCCCGCAGCAACAGCTAGAAAACACCATTAATGCGATCGCCGAACTTGGCACCGTCATCAATCGTTCGATTACTGCCGAAGATGTTTCCGCTCAACTGATTGATAACGATGCGCGGTTAAAAAATCTCCGGAAACAAGAAGAAATGGTCTTAAAAATCATGGAACGGTCCGGTTCCGTGGGAGATGTCCTCAATGCCGCACGAGAACTTGGTACCATTCGTGAACAAATTGAACGCCTCGATGCAGTCCAGGCCAATTTGCGGACCCAAGTCGCCTATTCCACCCTTTATTTAAACCTAGAGTCCCCAGTTTCAGCCGCAGAACTCCCCCAAAAATCGGTGGGGAAAGAACTCCAAAAAACCTGGGGGAATGCCACGGAAGCCCTAGGGGATGTGACCGTTGGACTGCTGAAAATCACCCTGTATTTGCTGGCATTTAGTCCATTTATCCTGTTAGTAGCTGGAGGAGCATTTTTAGGGTATAACAGAATAAAGCCCTCTAAACCAGACGAGTCCAGCATTAATCATCATAGCTAGAGGAAGAGAGGCGAAAAGTCGGCGCGATCGCTGCACTGACCGCCTCTCTTCCTAATCCCGGTCGGGGAGAGGCAGGAACCCGATTCGCTCTGGCCTTAGAAAGCAGCCGATCAGAAAGACAGGCGAAAACTCATGCACCAACCTGGAGATATCATCAAGGACCGCTATCGGATTCTTAACCTTCTAGGAGAAGGAGGAATTGCCACAACTTATGCTGCCGAGGACTTAACTCTCGCCCAACAAGTCGCGATTAAAGTCTTATCTTTGCGGCAGTTGAAAGATTGGAAGGCGTTGGAACTCTTTGAACGGGAAGGGAAAGTTTTATCCCAATTGAATCATCCGGGAATTCCCAATTATCTGGACTATTTTCAAGTGGATCAAGAAGGCGATCGCCGCTTTTACATCGTCCAAGAAATTGCCCCGGGTCAATCGTTGCAAGACTGGGTAAAAAGCGGGTGGCGTCCGACTGAATTGGAAGTAAGAGAGATTGCCAAACAACTCTTAGATATTCTGGTGTATTTGCATCAACTCACCCCTCCCGTTGTCCATCGCGATATTAAACCGCAAAATATTATTCGTCAGTCCGATGGCAAGGTATTTTTAGTGGATTTTGGGGCCGTTCAAGATACCTATCGCCATACCATGACCAGCGGCAGTACCATTGTCGGAACTTATGGTTATATGGCCCCGGAACAGTTTCGCGGCCAAGCTAAACCGCCGACGGATTTATATGGGTTGGGTGCAACCTTGTTGTTTTTATTAACCCATAAAGACCCGGCAGATTTCCCAGAAAAACGGATGAAAATTGATTTTCGTCCTTATGTTAACCTCACGCCAGAGTTTGCCGAGTGGTTAGAAAATTTATTAGAACCCGTCATTGAAGATCGCTTTAAATCGGCCACAGAAGCCTTAGCACTGTTGCAGGGAAAACGGGAACGAATTGTGCCGCGATCGGCCAGTAATCTGCAACCTGCCGGGAGTCGCGTTGTTCTGGAAAAAACTCCCAGGCAACTCAAGGTAAAAGTACCCCAGCCTAAGCTACAATTGTATCATATCTTTATATTGCTCTTTAGCATAGTTTGGTTAAAAACTTTAGTGCCTTCAACTCTGTCAGTTATTTTGAGTGGTAACTTGTTCATGGTCTTGTTTCTTGTCCCTTTTTGGTGGGTGGGTCTATTATCCCTGAGTAGGACCCTACGGCATATTTTTGTATATAGTAACCTAAGTTTTGATAGAGAAAAATTTGAAATTTCTTGGTTCTTTTTAGGAACAAAAAGAACCATTGAGGGGAATATTGACGATATTTCTCGGGTGGAAGTTAGTCCAATACCGGGGATGAGTAGCGAAAATAAAGTCTTGAATTGTGCCTTAGAAGTCGGAGTCAATAGTTACCGTTTTGGGTCCGGTTTAACCGCAACAGAACGAGAGTGGATCGTCACAGAAATTGCGGATTTTATCGGAAAACCTAAATTCATCGATCGCTAAGTCTAAAATCGCTGCTAGAACTGAATTAATCGGACAATTTTGAAATGTACAGGTATCGCCCTTATTTAAGTTTAGTGGGTATCTTAATTCTGGGTACTGTCCTGCGGTTTTCCCAATTAGAGGCCAAACCCGTCTGGTTAGATGAAATTATCACCGGGTTATTTAGTTTGGGGCATAGTTATGAAAATATCCCCTTAGATGCAGTTTTTCCCTTAGCACAATTTGCCGATATTTTTACCTTAAATTCAACCGCCAGTTGTCAGAAAATTGCCGAAATGGTGGCAACAGAATCCACTCATCCCCCGCTATTTTTTTGCTTAACCCATGAGTGGTTGAGTAGGGTTCAGGGGTCCTGGGTGTGGCAGGCCCGATCGCTCTCGGCCCTGTTTGGGGTGGGTGCGATCGCTGCGATGTATGGGTTAAATCGCATCGCCTTTTCTCCGCAAGCTGGGGTCATGGGTGCCGCAGTAATGGCAGTCTCTCCCTTTGCCGTTTATCTCTCCCAAGAGGCACGCCATTATACCCTGCCGATGCTATTAGTTATTTTATCCCTGATGGGATTGATTCAGATTCAAAAAGATTTACATCATCGGGGAACCATTCGCCCTTGGGTGGGAATCAGTTGGGTAATTGTTAATACATTAGGACTCTATACCCACTATTTTGTCCTGTTAGCTTGGGTCGCCGAATTATTGACAATTTTGGCGTTAAGTTTGGGGAAATACCTGCATCCTGTAAGCCTGGGACTACAGCAACAAAGCTCCCCTGCACCGACTAAAGGGATGGTAACTTGGCTGAATTTGGGGGGGTATAGTTTGCTGCCCTTGTTATTGTATCTCCCTTGGTTACCCACTCTGCACAACCATTTCAACCGTCCCGAAACCGATTGGTTTAAACCCTTTGAACCGTCATGGGTGGATAGTATAACGCCGATTTTTCAAACCTTAGCCGGTTGGTTAGTGATGGTTGTGGCATTCCCGGTGGAAAATCAACCCCTGTGGATAGTTATTCCTTCGGCGATTTTAATGCTGTTATGGTCCGGCTATTTTTTATGGTCTATCACTCCTCGAATTAAAGCCCTTTTTACCAGCCCAGATACCCGCTTATCTGGTCTAATTTTATTATTTTTTACGGGGGTTGTTTTATTAGAATATTTGACAATTGTTTATGGGGTCGGCAAAGATATTACCTCCGCTGTGCGCTACCACTTTATCTATTATCCGGGGATTTGTGCATTATTAGGCGCGAGTTTGATGATGAATCCCGTGGGGAGAGAAGAAACCAAACCGTCTGCGCCGGTTCTCTCAAATCCGCTTGCCAAAAGTCGATTTCCTATTTTAGCCCGCGCAGGCGGGCTACCCTTCGGGAAGCCGCTAGCGCGTCTACGTCCGGATAGCCCCACCCTTCAGAGTGCGGCTTCCTATTTAATTCCTGGTTTTCTAATTGTGGGGCTGATCAGTAGTGTTTTCGTGGTGTCAAATTGGGTATTTCAAAAGTCTTATGATCCGGCAGGGGTGGCGCAGCAACTCAATTTAGAACCGACTGTTCCGTTGGTGGTGGTGGTGGGATATGAGAATATGCAAGAGGTGGCTTTGGGGCTGAGTTTTGCCCTAGAATTGGATAAAATACGGCCCCGGAATTTACCCGAGACGGGTTGGGCATTTATGACGCGATCGCCCAGTTATCAATCCGTCTGGGAAAATCTCGGTTCTGTTTCGGGATTACCGCCTTCTGCGGTTAATTTATGGATCATCGCCCCGGGTTTACGTCAGCGAGAATATCCGCCTCAATTGCGGTTAGGCGATCGCCTCTGTAATCTCGACCCGAGTCAGTATTATCGATTAGGAATTCCCTATCAACTTTATCGCTGTGGGAAACAGGAAAATTAGCCCGCCCAGGCGGGCTTTCTTCCTGTAGCCCCACCCTTTAGGGTGCGGGCTTTTTTATTAAACATTACTCATCCATTTGCCACATTTCTTTCGTGAAATCTTCATCAAAGAATTTTTTAGGACGTAGCACTAACAACACTTGCCCGAGAATTTTAACCTCCGGTTCTTGTTCAAACCACTGCATTTTGAGTTTTCCATTTTCTTCCCACAAAAAATACCCATTCGGGTCCCATTGGCGGGCGGCGCGATCGACTAAGACGAGGACTTCTTCCGCTTTTCCCGGTAGGTTAATCGGTAAATCGTCGCTATGCCAGAGAATCGTCACCGGATCTTCAGCGCGTAAGAGAACTTGCCAACTAGGGACGGGAACCCAGGCGGCATTTCCCGAGGATTTGACGATGCCAAAAGGTTCTTCAGGTTCAATCAAAGGAACCGCTTGTAAATCTTCCACAGTGAGGGGCATTCTGCCAACAACGGGGAGGATTCTAGGCAGTTCTTCAGCGGATTCTAAACGGTAAACTGAGAGGGTAGGCGCGGGTCGAGTTGAGGTGACGGTAAAATCCGTCAGCAGTTGTTCAACTTGTTTCCGGGCGGTAACCGTATGGGCGAAGGATAATCCTCGGGCAATTAAGCGCGATCGCTCTTGTAAATCGGATTTTTGACGGGCAAGTTTCCAACATTGATAGGCGACGGCATCCCCGGGATGGGTGGAAAAAGCTTCCGGAATTTTGGCGAGTCGGGATAAATCTTTCATCGCTTTGACGAGTTCGTGAGTCTCGTCAACATCCAAGTTTTTACTGACAATAAACTCAGCCGCTTTAGCCCGTTCTTCTTGACTGAGGATGCGGAGTTCATAGAGAATATCGCTACCTTTGCGGTTAAAATGCTCCTGGGTTGGTTCGGAGACTCCAACAGCGATGATGGAATTATAAACTTGATAGCCGACCACAATTTGATTCTGTTGAATCTGCTCAAAGCCAGTCTCTTCAAAAATTTGTTGGGAATTATAACCGGCTTTTTGCAAGCGTTGGCAGGCCATTCCCCAGCCGACCCAGTTGCCTTCTTTGCGTCGCAGTAATCGAATTAAATCTTCGGTTTCTTGGGGGGATAAAGCCGGTTCTGCATTGGGTTTGGACATTTCAGGCGAGCTATCTGTCATGAGTTCTCAATTAATAATTCAGATTCAAGGTGAGTAGTTTGGAGAGGGGGAAGATTTTAGGGAATTAGGAGTCGGTATTTTTCAGACTCTCTACGGCTAGTCGTAGTTGTCCGTTATGAGTTTCTAGCAACTGTTGAGCCTCCTCTTTGTTGAGATGAGTCCAATGCATGATTAAGGCCAGTTTGACCGATCGCCCGCTTTTTTCTAACAGAAACCCCGCCTCTTGGCGACTTAACCCAGTCAAATCTTCCAGAATTCTCAAGGCGCGGTCTTGTAGTTTTTTATTGGTGACCGAAACATCCACCATGCGGTTACCATAGACCTTTCCGAGCTTGACCATCACCCCCGTTGAGAGGATATTTAAGGCCATTTTAGTCACTGTTCCTGCTTTTAACCGGGTGGAACCGGCTAAAATTTCCGGCCCCACGAGCAGGCGAATATCGATATCCACCGGCACTTCCACCTGTTCTGCGGGGACACAGGCGATAAAAACCGTGCTCGCCCCCCGACGACGGGCCGCTTGTAACGCCCCTTGCACAAAGGGAGTGGTCCCCCCTGCGGTAATGCCGACAATCACATCTAAGTCCGTGAGGTGACGTCGGACCACGGCATCTTCTCCATCTTCAGCGCGGTCCTCCAGGTCCTCAGAACTACGGATTAAAGCCCCGGCACCCCCGGCAATGATCCCCTGGACCATTTCTGGGGGTGTGCAGAAGGTGGGGGGACATTCCGCAGCATCCAGGACTCCGAGACGGCCACTGGTCCCGGCCCCAATATAAAATAGGCGTCCCCCTTGCCGGAGTTTGTCCGCAGCGAGGTCAATGGCTTGGGCGAGTTGAGTCCGGGCACTGGCGATCGCCGCTAAGGTTTTGGCATCCTCCTGATTGAATAGATCCACCAATTCCAGGGAACTGAGTCGGTCGAGATTTGCGCTACTGGGGTTCACCTGCTCTGTGAGTAGATGTCCCCGTTCCTCCAAGTTTGTCATGATTGAGGGATGAATGAATAATTATGAATTTTTGATGAGCAATTCTGGCTTTGTCCAGGGGGGCCAGGGTCCTGGGTGGCGGGTCGAGGGAAGCTAAACGAAACCCTCTCCTGCGGTCCCCTCCCCTGTGTCTTGGGGAGGGGACTGTTGAAGGTTTAAGGGAACTCCAAAACATAAAACCTCCAAAATGTTCGGAGTGACTCCTTCACCGAGTCATCTTTAAAGAAACCCCTGAAGGGGTTACTACGAACGTTTGAATGATTTATATTAGACCTCTTGCAAAATTCTCTAAAGCCCCCCTTTTTAAGGTAGGGCTGTTTCATTCTAAAATTTTCCTTGCCCTGTAAGCGTTACAGCCAAAGGGTTTGCGGCCTTATTTCCTACTTGACGGTTAAAAATTAGGAAATAACGTCTGTTTCCCCCGCCAGATAAAGCTTACGAACAAGCAAAAAAGCAATTTGGCCTTGAGAATGAAACAGCCCTACCTTTTTAAGGGGGGTTGGGGGGATCAATCCTTTATTTTGCAAGAGGTCTATTTTGCAATTCCCTAACCTGAACGGAAAAAGCACCGATTTAGGGAATTCCAAAAAATAAAACCGTCAAACCCGTTCTTAGTGACTCCGTTACTGAGTCATCTTTAAAAGAAACCCCTGAAGGGGTTACTACGAACATTTGGATGATTTATTTTTTGGAGTTCCCTTAGAGCAATCCTTCCAACTGCCGACGAATGCGATCGAGTTCTGATTGGGCCAAATTATCATCCTCCGTTTCTGGGCCCTCCGGTTGCCACTCCAGTTCTTCCAGGTTCGTTTCTGGGGGAATGGCTAACTCCCCTTCATGGATTAGCTTGGAGTCATACCCCGCATCTCGGCAAAATTCCTCAATCTCTTCTGAGTCAAGGGCTTCCGGAGTGGGACTCGCAAAATCCTGGGCCTCCAATAACAGGGCATAACGGGTGGCGTCATCTTCCGACTCAAACATCAGGATCGTGTTGCGATCGCCAATCCGTAGGGTGTGGATACCTTCATTCTCCGTGCGGGGATTAAAGAGTAACACGAATACTCGCATAAGCTCAATCGATATTTCTAAACTTTAAGTAGTTTATCTTTAGCAGGGGGCAACCGCGATCGGCCTAGGGACTATCCCCTAGGTAGACGCCAGACGAAACCCCCTGGATTAAAGTAAAAAACTGACCCTCCCACTCTTGCCCTGAATCAAACTGAGTCTTTACCCAGTCTAAAGCTACATCCCATGAGTCTCAAGTCTCCTGGGTCTGACTCCTCTGGATAGAAATAACCATTTCCGACTAAAGTCTTCCGTTAAAATTGGGGGATTTGGGTTTTACGCAGTTCCTTCCGGCGAAACCATCAAGTCTCGCAGTGTATGTAGATTAACCGCTGTTGATATCACCAGATGACCCATTCCCCCAACTCTCCCCAACCTAAACCGGATCCTCAGACTCACTCCCGTCCCTGGGGGCCTTTGCTCAAAAAGGCCAGCCTAACTGTCGGTGCTCTCTTGCTTGTTGGGGGGGGTGCAGGTGCGGTCTATGGTTGGTATTTCTTGATGAATGAACTCTCCCCCCTGGTGAGTGAAGAACTCACGAAGCTAATCAAGCGTCCGGTTGCGGTGGGTCCGGTCAACGGGTTCAACCTCTCCAGCATTACCCTGGGGGAATCCAGTGTTCCCCCGACTACCACGGATCCCGATCGCGCCACGATTGAACGGGTGGAGGTGTCCTTTAATCTCTGGAAGTTCTTACAAAGTCGCACTCTGGCCTTAGATATTACCCTGGTTGCGCCGGATATTTATCTCGAACAAACCCGGGAAGGTGTGTGGTTAGAAACCACCCTTCATCCCAGTGATGAGGAACCCGGTCCGATCAAGATTGAGGTCCAGGCGATTCGCTTCGAGTCGGGGTTTCTGGTGTTAGTGCCTTCTCCCCAACTGCGGGCGGAAATTGAAAATTTGGAAGTAGTTCCTCCGCCTCGTCCCCTGGCGATCGAAAATGTCGAGGGTGATGCGACCTTTTTGGATGACCAAACTCGGGTAGCGTATCAAGTTCGCGCCAATCCTCGGCTAGAGATTCAAGGAGAACGAGGTCCAGATCCGACTTTGGTGGTGAGTGGAGAAACTCAACTAGAAAGCACCGAAACCCGGTTGCGAATTCAGGGCAATAATCTGAATGCCCCCGATGTTATTCCGTTAATTCCTAATTTACCCCTGGCTGCCTATCAAGGCAGACTCAATGCGAATTTGACGATTCATCTGAGTAATGAGGAACTATTTGGATGGCAAGGGGTGGCAAGTTTTTGGGATATTAATGCCCAGTTAATTGGATTACCCCAAAACATTACTCAAGGGCGGGGTTTATTGCGCTTTTCTGAGTTAAAGGTTGGCTTTGAAAATGCCAGTGCTTTTTATGGAACCATTCCCGCTACGGCCCAAGGGGTCATCGATACCGCAGGAGAAGGTGAATACAATTTAGGACTTCAAATTTTGCCCGTGAGTACCGAGGATTTTATTAAGTCCTTGGAACTGGATGTTCCCCTAGATATTGTGGGGGAATTGCAGGGGGAAATCCAACTCACGGGACGGTTGGAAGCGCCGATTGTGAATGCTGCCATCGCTAATACTCAACCGATCGCCGTGGACCAAGTTCTGTTGGGTTTGCTGCAAGCGAATGTGACCATTTCCGTAGAACAAAGTACCCTCACGGTTAACCAATTTTTGGCCGAACCTGTAGCGGGAGGCCAAATTACAGGGAAGGGTATTGTCCCCTTAGAACCGATGCAGGCCCTCGCTTTGGAAATTGAAGCGCGGAATATCCCCGCCGATGCGATCGCCCAACCCTACCTAGACTCCCCCCTCCCCATTGTCCTGGGTTCGGCCAATGCCACGGCTAAAATTACCGGATCTCCAGAAAGTCCGACTACTGTAATTCAATGGGCGTTACCCCAAGCGACTTATCCCGGTCAAGGGGAAATTATTGTCCTCTCCGATACCGTTGTCGTTCCCAATGCCCGCTTTCAAGTCGCTGGAGGCACTGTAACCGCCAATGGGAGTTTAACCGATGACCGATGGCGCGCTTTTGTCAACGCCCAAGGAGTGGATCTCACTCAACTCGGGACACCGGGACCCACTGCCACTCCTCCAACCCCGGCGATTTTAACCGCGCGAATTCAAGCAGAAGGCAACCTCGACCTAGATGCCAATGAACTGGCAGTGATCGCCCGGTCCTCGGTGGAGACTCCTGGGGTGGAAACTCTCACTGCCGATGCCAGGGTGAATGACGGCCAATGGCAGGCGAATGTCAACGCTTCCCAGGTGAATTTAGGAACATTTATCCCTAATTTGGCAGTTCCGACAACCCTACCTACGGCGAATCTCACCCTTGGTGGCACTTTGGCCGGAACTTTGGACCCGAACAATCTCCAGGCGACCGCCAATGCTGAGTTAGAGACTCCGGGAGGGACGGTAAATGCGGATGCGGGATTAAATAATGGGGAGTTTCAGGTCATTGCCACGACTGCGGGATTGTCGGTGGATTCCCTGGTCCCGGAACTTCTGCCGGTCCCGGTGGCGATCGCCCAAGGACGGGTGAATCTGTCCGGGAATCTGGATAATGTGGCTTTGAGTGCGATCGCGGCCACCAGTCAAGTGCAACTCACCGTTGCGGGAAATCCTCTCACCGCAAATACTCAACTCCGCAAGGGTCAACTCATCGCCACCCTCAATGCCTCAGAAATCCCCTTAGCGCCTTTCCTCCCTCAACCAGAAACCCTGCCAGTAGTTCTCACAACGGGACGAGTGAACCTCTCGGCAGACTTATCGGGAGTCGAACCTAGCTTAAATCCCCAGGATATTTTAGCCACAACGCAAATCCAGCTACGGGTAGGAAATGCGCCAGTTACCCTAGATGGGCGATTGGTGAATGGGGCATTTGATGCCATCTTTAATGCATCCAATGTTCCCTTAGAACCCTTCCTCGGTCCCAACTTACCCGGTCCTGTCAATGTTGCCAATGGTCAAGGGACAGTGACGGGAACCTTGGACAGTTTGGAACTCAACGGCGTGAATGCCACAGGTCAATTCAACCTGAATATTGCCGGTGCTCCTCTTAATGCCAATGCCACCGTCCGCCGAGGGAATCTCCAAGGCACTCTCACTGCCGATAATTTGCAACTCGATCGCCTCTTCCCCGATGTCTTACCACTTCCGGTCCAACTTGCCCAAGGTCGAGTTAATATTGCCGGAAATTTAGCAAACCTCACTCCCGCTACCCTCAACGCTACCACAGAACTGCGATTGAATGTGGCTAACGGAACTGCTGTAGCTGACGCTAGACTGCAAAACGGCAATTTCCAAGGGTCAGTTGTGAGTAGTCCTTTGTCCGTTGGGAGTCGTCCGGGGGCGACGGATGCCGGAGTTCCGATTACCCTGGGGCGAGGCAGAATAACGGCAACGGGACGATTTGGGAGTTTTGCCCCGGAAGATATTAATGCCAATCTGCAAGGTGAGGTACAACTCTTCGGAGGGACGGTGACCGCCCGTTCTACGGTGACTCGCGGCCAATTTGAGGCGATGGTGAATGGGGCAGGATTAGCCTTAGCACAACTCGACCCCAACCTTGAGGGAATAGAACTCCAGCGAGGTCAAGTGATGGCGCAAGGGAATTTAGCCAATGTTGGCCCGGAAACCGTCAATGCTACGGCAGAAGTGAGATTACAAACCCCTGGAGGGAGTCTGCAAGGGGAGGGGCGTTTAAATCAAGGACTGTTTCAGGGAAATGTCACCGGTGATCGCATTGCTGTTAATCCCTTTGTCGAATTGCCCGTCCCTGTTGTCGTCAATCAAGGCAATTTGGCCGTTTCCGGGAATATTGCCACCTTAGACCCCCGGGCCTTAAATCTCACTCTGAATGCCAATCTGAATGTGGCCGATGCCCGAGGCGTGGCAACCGCTACGGTCCGCAATGGACAATTTGATGCTTTAGTGACCACAAGTAACATTCAGGGCAGTCAATTGGCCCAAAATTTACCCCAAACCTTACAGATTGGCGACGGTCGATTGGCCGCATCCGGCCAGATTAATGCGTTTGAACTCCCGGGAATTGACGCCCAAGCGGAATTACAACTCGCCGTTGCCAATGGGAATCTCACGGGAACGGGTACCGTCCGCAATGGTCAACTCACAACAGTGATTAATGCCACCGGCATCAATGGGAATCAGTTTGCGCCAGAGTTGGAGATTCCCGTGGCGATCGCCTCTGCCGAAACCACCCTCCGCGCTAACCTTGCCGACTTCAACCCCCTTAACCTGGATGCTACAACCCAATTCCAGTTACTCATCTCCAATGCCGCAGTCACCGGAGAAGGATTCCTGCGAAATGGACAATTCCAAGCGACCCTCCTCGCCGATGACTTCGGGGTAAATCAATTCGCCCCCAATCTCAACCCCAACCTCCAAATCTCCGATAGTCGGGTCGGATTAGCGGGAAGTATCACCGCCTTCACCCCTGCCGGAATTAACGCCACTGCCGAAGCACAACTCGCTATTGCCAACGGTCGAATTCAGGCAGACGCCACCTTAAATAACGGCAATGTGAGCGCTTTCGTCAACTCCACCGGCATCCAAGTCAACCAACTCGCCCCAGACTTACCCGTTTGGGTCGAACTCGCCAATGCCGATGTCCGCATCGATGGCAATATCGCCCAATTACAACCCCAGAATCTGGACATCACTGGAGATGCCCGATTACGGGTCGCAGGGGGAACCGTCACCAGTACCTTCGGATTGGATGGCGGAACCTGGAACGCCGTCTTACAGGCATCGGAACTGCCTCTCAATGCCTTTGCCCCAGACTTGCAAGAACCTTTAGCCCTCTCCACGGGAAGTATCACTCTCTCGGGAACCGCTGATTCCTTTGAATTGGCCGATATTCGCGCCACAGGACAGGCGGAACTGGTGTTAGACTCCCTCACCCCTAACTCCCCCTTATCCCCCTTTGCCGCCAGCATTTCCCCCCTAACCAGCGCCTTCCAATGGACTGGGGAACGTTTAGAAGTCTCCCAACTCTCGGCCCCGGGATTATCCGCCCAGGGAAGCGTCTTCGTCGATGTCGCAGGCATCGAAGCGCCCCAAGTCACCGGATTTGACTTTAACCTGAATGTCACTGACTTTAATCTAGCGGGATTACCCCTACCCGTTGCCAATCTCCCCACAGAAACCGCTACCGGGGAACCCTTGCCACCCTTTATTGCGGGAACTGTGAATTTTGCCGGACAAATTACCGGGACGGTACCGCAATCCCCTCAACCGTTGCCCTTTGATATCAATGTTATTGGGGATGTGCGACTAGACCAATTTGCGATCGCCACCTTAGATTTTGAACCCGTCTTAACTGGACCAATTCGCGTCAATTCTGAGGGCGTACAAATCGCGATCGAGGGAACTCAGGATGCCATTTCCGTTGCCCTGGATGAAAACTTTTTCCCCGAATCCTTTTTAGTGAGAGCAGGAGAAGCAGTAGCTGAAGGTACTATTGATAACGGTAATCTCCTCAATTTTGAAATTTCACAATTTCCCCTCGCCATTCTCAATGTCGTTGTTCCCCCGGAACAAGGACCCGTGGGCGGGTTACTTTTCACCGAGGGTCAATTTAATTTAGACACCCAGGCAGCCGTTGCCCAAGTGGAAATCCGCCAACCCAGCATTGGATTAATTCAGTTGAACGAAATCGTCGGTGAGATTTCCTTTGCCGATGGAGTAGGCGTCTTAAATGCTGGGGCGTTACGGTTCGGACAAAGTGAGTATTTAATTCAAGCGCGGGCTGTCTTGGATGATGACCCCAATTTTGAAGGGCGAATCGAAGTTGCCCGGGGTCAAGTCGAGGATATCCTGCAAACCCTGCAAATCTTTACCGTCGCCGATTTACAACGGGGATTAGAACCCCCCGACTATGCCACTCCTGAAACGGTAAACCCCGTAGATGTCGGACTCCCTGAGAGTTCTTTGATTGCCCAACTGCGGCGGTTTTCTGAGATTAGTCAGTTAGTCCAACTCAACGCCCGCGCACAACAAGCCCCGGGCATCCCGGAACAGTTGGATATCCGAGGCACTCTCGGGGGTGAGATTACGTTCGCCGGTTCCGTCGAGACAGGAGTAGAGGGCGGTTTTGATATCCAAGGAGAAAATTTAACCTGGTTTACCCAAACGCCCTATCCCGCAATCCTCGGGGGAGAAGTGGTGCGCTTAGAGGGTCGCACTCTGGATATTAATCGCGTCAGAATCCGGGGAAATGTTGCCGAAGGTGCGGTGACTTTCCTGCCCTTGCGAATCGAAGCCGAAGGTAGCACGATCGCCTTTACGGGTACTCTGGGAGGAGAAACCCAGTCGGGACAGTTGCGGGTTGAACAGTTACCCGCCTATCTAATCCAGGATTTTGTAGAACTTCCTCCTAACTTTGATGTAGATGGATTAATTAATGTGAGAGCTAATCTAGCCGGAACTGTCGAAAATCCCCAGGCGATCGGAGAAGTTTCCTTAATCGATGGTACAATTAATGGGGAAGATATTCCCTCAGTCCGGGGTGGGTTTAGCTTTAGTAATTCCCGGCTCAATTTCAGCAGCATCGCCCCAGAAACCTTCCAACTCAACGCCAGTGTCCCCATCCCCCCTGCGCCAGGGAATAACGAGATTAGTCTCGATGTGGATATCCAAAATGAAGGATTAACCCTCGTGAATATTCTGTCCGAACAACAGGTAGAATGGGTGGATGGAATAGGCCGAGTCACCTTTGAAGCCCTCGGAAGTCTTAACGTAGAAACGGGTGAAATAGAAGATTTAGTGGCCCAGGGTGCAGCCATCCTTGAAAATGCCACGATTAACTCCGCAGCCTTGCCCGAACCCATTACCAATGTTACCGGAACCGCCCGATTTGAAACCGATCGCATCCTAGTCGAAGGCATTCAAGGCTTCTTCAGCAACGGCACCATCATCGCCGCTGGAATCCTGCCTATATCCGTTCCGCTGAGTGCCATTGATACCGAAGTTGCCAACAATCCTCTCACCGTTTCTCTGAATGAATTAGCTGTCAATTTCAAAGGATTATATGAAGGGGGAGTTCGGGGTCAAGTTCAGATTACAGGGACCGCATTAGAACCCCAAATTGGCGGCGAAATTGTCCTCTCTAATGGACAAGTGCTACTCCCTAGCGAATCCGATGCAACCGCCACAACAGCGACAGCTACAACGGAAACCGAGGCAGAAGCCGGAGTGGAATTTAATGATTTGCAAGTTATCCTCGGGAATAATTTGCAAGTAGAAAGTCCACCGTTGTTGAGCTTTTCGGTCACCGGAGATTTAACAGTGAATGGCTTTTTAGAAGACTTGCGTCCTCGGGGAACCATTACTTTAGAACGGGGAGAAATCAACTTATTTACCACCCAATTTAGGTTAATGCGGGGGTATGATAATGTCGCTATCTTTAACGGAACATTAGATCCGTATATTGATGTTCGACTAATGGCAACGGTCCCAGAAGTCCGGGGAAATTTAGTCAGCGTCGCTTCATCCTCGGAAGTCAACGAGGCGATCGATACCAACGTGGGTAGAGTCAGAAGTGTGCGCGTTTTAGCCCGCGTTGATGGGTTAGCCTCGCAGTTAAACGACAACTTAGAACTCACCAGCGAACCGGCAAGAACCGAACAAGAAATTGTGGGATTAATCGGCGGTGGATTTATCAATACCTTCGGCCAAGGAAATCCCACCTTAGCCCTGGCCAATATTGCTGGAACTACCCTTTTGGGGGACTTCCAAGATGCGATCGGCGATGCATTAGGACTCAGTGAATTCCGAGTCGGACCCGCCCTAGTCGATGAACGCAGCGGCGATCGCTTCGCCTTAGAAGTAGAAGCCGGAGTCGATATCACCCGCAGTTTATCCGCTTCCATCGAACGCATCTTAATCGATGACAGTCCCACCCAATTCAGCATTCGCTACCGCATCAACGACCAAATCATATTACGCGGTTCCACCGATTTTGACAACAACAACCGCGCCTTATTTGAGTTTGAAGGCCGGTTTTAAACAACTTCAGTCCTTATCTTTATTAGTTCGTAGTAACGACTTCAGTCGTTATCTTTCTTCGTTCGTAGTAACGACTTCAGTCGTTTCCGGATCTAAGCCGTCATACAAAATAAAAGGCACATCCTGATTCGCCCCAAACCCCTAACGAGAGCATCACCAGGGTTGCAATTATTTTTAGCCCCAGGGGCGATGTACCAACAACACCAGAAGCAGAGTGAGACTATAGGAACAAAACCCGCCACCCCGTCTGAAAAAAAGACAGGTTTTTGACAACCGAATGGGGTAGCAGTCATTTCTGAACTCAACCTCCCGGTCTTAGTTATTCTTCCGGTTCTTAGTATATCCGGATGTTTGTAGAAACGAGAACAGACCTTTCCCAAATGCAATATCCCCAGGCGATCGCTGCCCCCCAGAATCGAGATAGAGTATGATTCCAAACCCTCCCTCAGTAGCAACTCTCCATTTCCCCCCTCCACCCCATCCCCCTAGCCGCGATTACACTGAGGTCACTTTAACCCCAAAAAGGTTAATCCTTCTTTACCAAACCTTTACAGGCTTAGACTTGACATTAACCTGTCGGACAAGATAGGATAAATCTATCTCGGGGTAGAGGACAAAAAAATATTTTCTCTGTAAAAACCCGGACAAAAGTGAAAAATTGGGAAAAGAGGTGTGGGTGCTCTATAGAGATAGCCTCTGACCCACTGCGATCGCAGAATCTTCAGGTGCTTCTCCAATCCGGTGTTCATATTCTACCGCTGAAAAATTTGTGAGAAGAGGAGCATTGCCAACTCTGGGCCCAAGTATCCAGATCACTGATATATCCTAACGCACAAACCAGATTTCTGAAGAGAAATCTCGGTCCCGGACCTAATAATTTTCTCAAAAATCCGGGTTTTTGGCGAAAATCCTGCTCTATATCTCCAAAGTTCCTGAATTTGAGCAATCCTTTACCCCTTCTTGAAGACGACTCCCATCGCCATTACGGACGGTTGTGCATCAACGACTAAACCCACCACAAGCAAACGTACCCGATTTAAACCATGAACTCAAACATTCCACAAGCGACGGTGTTTGGCGAAGAAAATAGCCCCGAACAAGTCAGTTCAGCATTTTGGCAACTCTGGTTGCAGTATCGAGACGAGCTTTATCGTTACTGCGTTAAATGGATGGGCAACCCCACACAAGCAGAAGATGCCCTTTCTCAAGCCATGCTTAAAGCGTGGCAGAAGGTCCAAACTGGGGCCGATGACATCCAGGACTTCAAAGCGTGGATTAAGCAACTCACGAAAAACCTCTGCATGGATCTCCATCGTCAGCGCCTGAAACGAGAGGTCAAAGTTCTGGAAATCGAGGCGATCGCCTCAGAAGACGACTGGACCGATGAGGACCAAAACCCATTGCAGGCGGTTACCGAGAATGAACTGAACCAGTTTTTTGCTGATGCCATTGATCAGTTGCCCCCAAAACTGCGGGAGGCATTTATTCTTTACGTCGAGCAAAAACAATCCTATCAGGCGATCGCCGAACAGCTTGATATCTCTTATGCTAATGCCCGCAAACGGATATCCGATGCCAGGAAAATATTACGTCAGCAGTGGCAACAGTATCAAGGAGAAGAAGCAACCCCTCCGCCAGCCTCATCAAAACAGCTAAAAACAAAGTCTGACAACTCCCCCACCTCCGTTGAATCGGAGACTACCCCACCCACGGAGGAGAGTGACTTCACTCCACCGGCACCAGAATCCGTGGAGCAACATCAGCCTACTTTAGAAGAAGAGACTCTCCAAGAGGAAGACACAACCGCCAATCCAGCCCCAATCACCACCGAGAACCCCCTAAACCCCGACATTTCTACAAATTCCCTAGAGTCAGCGAACACCAAACCCGCGATTTTCCGGGGAGAATCCATCAGTTCCAGTGACTCTAGCCTTGCAGAGAAAGGGGTTATCCCCAAAATCTTCCCCATTTCCCCAGGGTTTGTGATGCTGGGCAAATGGGTTATCCCCAAAATATCCCCCCTTCTGAACCCGGGATTTATCAAATTCCAGCACTTAATCAACAAGTTCCTGCAAACTATCCCACAACGGGTTGCACCATCCTGGCCCCTTTGCATAGATACTGGGGGCAGTAGGAGCCTTTCTCTGAAAAAATAGGAGATTAGACCGGCCAAAATGCCCTAACATCTGCACCCAGAGAGAGTACATCGCATCAGGTTGAGAGCATTAGCGTGATGCCTATGCTTTGTACCCCATTGAGGCTTTATGGGTACAGTGTTAGGGAGATTTATCCCACCTTAGCCGTGGGGGGTTTTCTCCTGGGAAAAATTTGTGATAACTGAAGAGGGCCAGGGTTTTTTTGAACCGGCGAGTCCCTCTAGGAGACGCTTGGCACAACTTTATGCTAAGTGGAATTTATGCTGTGCAAATTCCGCCTCTATTGTTTCATCACCCTAGATTTGAGACAAGAGATGGACTCGGGAGTGAGAATAGGTTGTCTTTCTCTGTCGAACCCCGGTCATCCCCCTGGAGTTAGACCGTGGGTCTATACAGAAATTAAAATTTCACAAACCCCCTTCCGAAAACGTCTACTTAATAGAAGAGAAAAAACCGACAGAGGAGGTGAAAGTGAAAAAAACCTGAATCGTCATCTTGCTTTAGTTAGGAGCTAGTTCAAAAACAAAAGGTATGTGTGAATCCCCTGCATCCTGCTCCGTGGGTATTTCAAACCCAGGCGATCGAACCCATCGCTTTTCCGACAACGGGCCGTATGCCAGGAGCAGATAGAACAGTGTTCCATAATTACCTTTAAAAAATATAAGCCTATCCCCTCTCTAAAGCCGCTTTTACCCCTTCCCAGCCAATCTGGAAATAACAGATGAATGACGGTGTAGCTCGCTGAGAACTCTCCTCCTTACATCTGAATCCCGAGGCAATAACGGTTATCTAATCAAATCAAATCACGGAACAATCATGAACAAAGTAATTCTTTCTAGTCTCGCTCTCCTGGGTCTCTCTGTTGCCTTTGTAGCTCCAGCTCAAGCTCAATCTGCTCCAAATGTTTTAGTCAATCCTACCCCCGGAGCTGCCAGTATCACTGGCGCAGCGTCAGTTAGCAATATGAACGGAGCTACTTCTTCTATGGCAGTTCAAGTTACTTTTCCTGCTACGATGTATGCAAAAGATGGTAAGGCTGCAGCCGATTTTGCGGGAACTGTAGCTCAGAACGATCTTCGAGTGAACACTATAACTGTAACGGCTTCAGAGCTTCTGAACATCCCTACATCAGCAAATAGTTTTGAAGGAACTGCAGCAGCAAAACTCACTGCTGCTGGAACAATCAGCGATCAGGTAAGCCTTATCCGGGCATGGCGTAGTGGTTTAAATTAGGTGGCCCTAGCTTGCTTGGTATGGACCTTAATTTTAAATAGTTGAGGGTCAAGGCAGTGCTAGTCTCTCGTTGAAACCAGCGATTGTCTAGCACTGTTTTCTTTTGATGATTAAAGACTGCTTTAATCTGTGTCCAAACCACTATATCCATCCTTGCAGCAGTTGTCACCAAAATAGCGCACCTGGATGTAGGTGTAGCACGCCCCGTCCGAGGCTGTAAGATTTCGCCATGCCACATTGACACACTACAAAATTTTCAACTGTGGAGCTATTTTCTAATCTATTGAGGACTGCGAGCAACTCAAAAATTCAGAACTTAGAGAGTCGTCCCCGCCCAAATTGGATAGGGTCAGTCTAAATGAGTTAAACCCTTAGAACCATAAAAAATTTGTTAAATATTAGTTTTAAGCTTGGTTGATAAATATTTTTTGAAAATATTATTTGTTGGTCTTAAATCAACTTTATATAAGTCTATATAAACAAGCTTTAGAGGTTATTATTTTCAGATTTACCCCCTAAAAATACTTGCAGATTTTTCGCAACTCATCCTGAAATCCCAGTTTATATCTTGAACAATCTCTAAGCTACCACTTAGTATAAACAGTGGAACCCAACAACCTCAAAAGTAAAGTACCCACTTTCCAATGTTTAACTCTAATATGGACTTACCCCCAGTTGCCACTACAGAGATATTTTTCTGCCAAGCTCACCAAGCGAGTGAAGTTCGGTTAGAACCCAAAAAAGCAATCGATATATTTACTTATTTAGCTCAAAACATCGAGGGTGACTCTCTCAGCCCCGTAGAAGATTTGTCTGATCAGTCCTTGGGGAATGACACGGCCACCCATGCAACCGTGTCTAAGTTAGATTCTTTAACCTCCCCTGAGAATTGCTTAGATGTTTCTAGAGTTTTTCCAGTAAATAACCAGAGCCATTTAGAAGAAGTTAATGGGGATTTATTGGATAGAGAGCCTTTAGACTTAAATCAGACCGCTTTTCCGGCCTCGCCAATCGTAGGTGAGCAAACTTCTCTCCATTTAGGGAACCGAGTAGAACTGGATAGAGTTGAAATTTTAAGCGGCTCAGATTTAAATTTACCCGGGTCAGAAAATTTCAGCGTTGCCGCAGAAAATGAGTCAACAGTTGGCGATTCCTCCCTTAGCCAAACCCGGGAACTTGACAATATTATCCCCCCAGTTTCTCCATTCCCAGTGGATGTTTTGCCTCCCGAGGCGGTAGAGGAGATAGAGTCTCAACCCAATCCCCAGCCGGAACCCATTCCCGAAACAGACTTACCCACTCCCCTGCCGGAACCCATTCCCGAAACAGACTTACCCACTCCCCTGCCGGAACCTTTTCCCGAAATGAATTGGCGGGAAAATAGCCTAGAATCCCTCGATTCTACGGCTGAAAGGTACCCATTTATTGTAAATCCAACTGATAGATTAACCTTTGACCTTCAGAGTTTTCGGCCCTTTAGGGATGAAAACTATTCCACCCTTGATCTGAGGTTTGCAGAAAATAACCCGGTTTTCAATAAAGTGACTTTTGCCAATTTTCCAAAAGAAGATCAGCTTTATTGGGTATTAGAGGGTAATCGGGTGGTGCTTGAAACCCGAGGACTCCAAGGGGGTGCACTCTATCAAGGACGGGAAACCATGACCGAACTCACCCAACGCATAATACTCCAACAACAGTTTTGGGGCCTACAAGCAGTTTGGTCTCTCCCTCGCGTTCTAGAAGATATGATCGGACAAGGGGAAAACAACAATGAATTTGCAGTTTTTTCTGTAGCTGCACAGTTGACTACTCCCCCAGGAATCCCTGCCGGAGAAGTAATGATTAACAGCGGCTCCAGTCGGGACAATACCACGACCACATTAGTGCCTAATTTAGGAAGTGCTTCTACTAATCACCCCGATGGGGGTGGAGCGCTCTTTGAAAATCTCGATCCCGCAGTTGCTCCTAGATTTCTTCAAGCTTTTCCCACCAACAATCTAAAACCCTTATTAAATAATGGGGTTGCTTTACGAAACGGGGCAATTATTCCTGCAGAAAATTTAGCAGCAGCCGGGATTGGCTTTATGAATTTAGATACCGGAGAAGGATTTGACTTTAGTGCCCCCTTCACCTCGGTTCCCGGTATTAAAATCGGACAGCCCGGAGGAGGCATGAATTTAGATTTATTAAATGTCATCGTCAATCCTTTTCTGAACCCCAGAGAAAGAGATGTCCGCTATCTCAATTCTTTAGCCTGGTTCTCCCTGGGTCAAACCATAGTGGGGGATAGCACGGAAATTGATAGTCAAGAAAGTAGCGATTGGTATCGTTTTTACTTTTCTGCTCCCCACAAGAGAACTTCAATAGAATATGATGCTCAAGAAATTCAGGCGACCTATCGCAGTATTTTTAGCAATCCGGGCGTATCCTTTAGCGTCTCTTTTGGAGCTGATGATAAGATCGATGAAATTCAATTTACTCATGCCACTCTCGGTTTAGGTCTGGGTTTTATTTTTGCCGGACTGGGAAACACGCACATTGATGAATCTCTCGATGAAGCCCATACCGCCTTAGAAAATGGAGAAGGTTTTGCGGATTTAAACACCGTCGCTACCCCAGAACAAAGAAGGCAAATCAATCAACGACTGAACCAGAATCTCTTAAATACCGAGCGATCAACCAAACTAGACCAACTCTCGGGCAACTATACATTTCCTGGCACGATTACCCCAAGCACCTCGAATCTCGTCCAGGTGAGAACAGGACTATATAAGCGGCGGGTTGATTTTTTGTCCCAAGAAATCAGCCCCTTTCGAGAGGTTTCTAATTTTTTCTTGGATCTAGAACTCTCTAGCCAAGATTTTGGAACCCTGGGCTTTATTGGAGTTTTAAACCCAACCGAGCAACCGAGAAACACCCCTATTAATCAATCTTCAGCCGTAGAAGTGACTTTAATTAACCCCGATGGTCAGCAGTTTGTTCAGGAGTTTAGCTCCCTTCAAAATTCTGTTGTTCCTATCATGGCCGGAAAAGCGTTTGATGTTGCTTTTGACTGGCTTCGGATTGGACAATTAGTGGAACGGGATATAAAACGAGAAGCCTTTGTTGGCGAACTCTATTTACCCAGCATCGAAGTCGTGACCTCCGGAACCAATGGTAATTTGAACTATGGCGCAAGTTTGGGGACTTGGCTAAATTTAACCCCTGATTCTGCCGGTTCTGTCGAGAATGAGCTCGGACCGAAAGAACCCGGTTTAGGCGTTTATTTTAACGGCATGACGAATTGGACTTCTCAAGAGATTAAATTCGATGAAACTAATCAACCCATTGCCATTGAAACCCAGGGTCCATTTTTAAATCTGGATTGGAATAGCGCCACCAATCGTCTGAATGCGTTTCAAGTCAGTGCGGGTTATTTATTTTCTCATCAAGGTCTAAGTTCCGGTTATTCGGGGGTTGCGGCTTTGGCTTATATTCCCTATGCTATTAATGGGATAAATTCCCAAAATAATAACGGAGAGTTGTTGGGAATCATTAATTCGCAATTAGCCACCGAAGAGGGATTAAGGGTGAATAGTAATTTTGAAATTGGAGAAGACTTCTTTTTCGACCTCAAACTGACCCAGAAAGTTATTGATACTCTTTCTCTAGGGATTTATTATCAAAACTTTAATACGGTTAATTTTGGCTTGGAGAGTCGAACCAATAATTCTTATTATGGTTTCCTCTTGAGATATTTAACGACCGATGAAAGGGTCATGTTTGATGCTCAATTGGGTCACTCCGACAATGGGTTTGATGCTCGAATCAACTCCAACTTACAATTTAATTTTTAACCCAAATTCTGGATCTCACGTTGTATTCTATGGGAGTATCTCAATTTGGACAGTTGGCCCTAATTCCCCCCTCCCGAAGAAGGAGCGGGGGGGATGAGGGGGAGAGGGATGTAGGGTGAGGGCTACTTTCATTGGGATGCACTCTATAGCAATCCTAAATGACTTGTAACAAAGATAGCGAGCAAGATGCTCCCACGGACAAGGCTCTCAGGTTTGGATCCATGACACAACTGATTTAGGACTGCTATATTCTATTATGCTATAATCGGACATCAACCAAACAGGCAGACTACCAAAAAAGGCCCTCCAGGGAAACAGATGAGGGATAATAGTGTAGGCAAAAGCCATCAAATCTAACTATTCATGTGGAAAGGATGTCCATATAAGTTGGTAATTTATATCACCTAGGACTCGTAGCCATAATAATAAATGACATGGGGATAAGTTAAAAAATAAATTACAGACTAAGAGCCGATAAAATAATAAAAATTAGTGCAGTTAAAGCTATATCCAGAACAAGCCGCAGGGGTGGCAGAGCAATTTGAGAGAACAGAGGTTTCAAGCCGATGAATTTTATCTTCTCTAACCATGCTTTACAAGAACTCCATCGCCGAGGACTTCAGCAAAATATGGTAGAATCAGTTTTAAATAATCCTCAGCAAATCATTGAAGAAAAAGAGGGCAGAAAAGCCTATCAATCTCAAGTAGATTTTGGCGGAGGTAAAATCTACTTGGTTCGAGTTATCGTTGCAGACAACATCGATCCCGCCATTGTTATCACCGCCTATCGCACCAGTAAAATCACTAAATATTGGATTTAGCCATGAAAGTTATCTATGACCCCGAAGTTGATACGTTGCGAATTATTTTTACCTCCGGTACTATTGAAGAAAGTGACGAGGAAAAGCCTGGAGTTATCCTAGATTATGACCCCGAGGGAAATCTGGTGGGGATGGAAATTTTGGATGCGTCAAAACGTTTGGACAACCCCCGTTCTCTGGAATATTCTATTCGCGAGGGTTCTTCAGTAAAAAATTCGGGGAGGTAAACTCTGATTGACCTCGTTTCAGAATTCAATGCTGATAGCTTTTACCCAATCTATAATATTGAACCCTAAATGTAGTTGCGATTCGCGAATCGCCACTACATTTAGGGTCTGCACTCTAAAAAAGTGTAAGTCCAATCTGAGTGATTATCCTTTAAGGATATCCATAAGAATGTGATGAACGGGATTGCTGTTTTACCCCCAAGAGTTGGGATAACGACTGAAGTCGTTACTACGAACGGGGGATTTTGTTCGGGTTTTAATTTTGATTGGGGACGATGAAGCGTAAAATCGAGAGGATGAAAATCATTAAAAATAGGACTAGGCCAATACTACAGGCGTAGCCAATTTCTAATTCTGCAAATGCTTTTTCATATAAATAATAGACGATAGTTTTAGAACTATTTCTCGGTCCGCCTTGGGTCATGATAAAGACTTCTTCAAAGACTTTGGTGGCGGAAATGGAGGAAATTACGGCAACTAAGAGGAGATAGGGTGTCATTAAAGGGACGGTGATATCCCAGTGTTTTTTGACACCATCGGACCCGTCTAAGGCGGCGGCTTCGTATAATTCGGGAGAAATCGATTGCAGTCCGGCTAGGTAAATCATCATGTAATATCCCAATCCTTTCCAGATGGTAACTGCCATGACGCTGAAGAGAGCAAGTTCGGGACTGGTTAGCCAGGGAATGCCGGAACCGCGTTGGACTAATCCTAGGGTTTGGAGGATTTGATTCAATAATCCGTTGTCTGCATACAGCCATTTCCAGGCGATTCCGGCGACGACGATGGAAATAACTACCGGGGTATAATAGGCGGTTCTAAACCAGTTCATTCCGGGGAGTTTTCCGTTGACTAGGATGGCTATTCCTAGGGGTGCAATGACGAGGATGGGAACGACGCAAGCGAGGTAAAGTAGGGTATTGCGGAGGGTTTGCCAAAAAATGGGGTCGGTCCAGAGGCGTTGCAGGTTGGCAAGTCCGACCCAGGTGGGGGCTTGGGTTATATCATATCCATAGCGGGTGAAGCTGAGATAAAAGGCTTGCAAGGCGGGCCAAAATACGGTTAATCCTAGGATAAAAAGGGCGGGAAACAGAAAGAAATAAGGGGTAAAGGAAAAGTTGGGTTTGAGGATTTGAGAGAGGGACTTTTTCAGCATTTAAGGGGAAATGAGATGAAAGGTTTGAGGGAGAGAGTTTGTTTCGGCAAAGGAGGTGGAGCCTAGTTTTTGGGAATCTTGAGTTGGATATTATTAATTATTAAGTCTGTACCTGATAACAGTGTTAACCGCTATATTTCAGCTAACATCACATCGTAAGATGGGGTTTGGAGGGGGATTTTGACGATAAAGGTGCTGCCTCTGTCAATTTCACTTTCTATTTCGATATGACCTCTATGTAATTCTACACATTTTTTGACGATCGCCAATCCTAATCCCGTCCCTCTAATTGTTCCCACATTTGTAGCCCTTTGAAACGACTCAAAAAGTTGTTGTAAGTCTTGTTGGGGAATGCCAATTCCTGGGTCTTTAATCCGAAAGACCACGAGGCTTTCGGGTTGCTGCAAATTGGGAGTGATGGGTCTGGATTCAGTGTTGAGTTCAAGGGTAATTTCGCCGCCTTGGGGGGAGTATTTGATGGCATTGGAGAATAAATTGTTGAGGATTTGGCGCAGAAGTTGGGAATCCATCAAGGCGGAAATTTTCTCGGTGTGGGCGATTAACCGAATGTGATGCCGATCGCCCGTAGTCACGTTCATCTGTTCCACGGACCTTGTGCAAAAATCCACTAACTCCATCGGATGGGGTTGAAACTCCAGATGCCCGCTTTCGGCTTGCCCCACTAACGTCACATCTTCTATCATTCCCGTCATATATTCAATGGCCGTTTTAATCCGCTGATAATGCGTTTCTTTCCGTTCTTCCGGCCAGGTATCACTATAAACTTGCAGCAATTCAGCCGATGATAAAATAACGCTCATCGGCGTCCTAAATTCATGAGAAATTGTAGTAATTAATCGACTTTTAAACTCACTTAATTCTGTTTCTATTTCTAATAATCGCCTAATTTCCGCTTCGGCTAAGGCCCGTTCTTTAACTTCGGTTTCTAAACGAATTCTCTCTTTTTGTAAAACTTCCGTTGCTTTTTTAGAAGTAATATCTCTAAACACATAAACCGCCCCAATGATTTTATCATTTTCTCCGCCAATCGGAGCGACGGTATCATCAATGGGAATTTTGCTGCCATTCTTAGCAATTAAAACTCGTTCATTGGGAGTTTCCCCCAAGTTTTCTGTCGGTATTTCCGCCGTTCCCAACCGTTGGGCGATCGCCGCTGACATTTCATGGGTAATCCGAAACACTTGGCCAATTTCCTTCCCCAAAGCTTCCGCTTGTTTCCACCCCGTTAACGTTTCAGCCACGGGATTGATAAACCGAATCCGTCCAATCTCATCCGTAGCAATCACCGCATCCCCAATCGATCGCAAAGTGGTGGCAAACCACTCCTTACTTTGTTTGAGTTCCTGTTCGATTTGATGACGATAAATCGCCATATCAATCGTAGACTTTAAACTCCGGGCTTCCAGGGGCTTAATTAAATACCCAAAAGGAGTAGTCAGCTTGGCCCGTTGTAGAGTATCCTCATCACTATAAGCCGTGAGATAGACGACCGGAATATTAAAGCGATCGCGGATTTGTTCAGCCGCCGACACCCCATCAATACTGCCCTCCAAATGAATATCCATTAACACCAAATCCGGCTGTATTTCAGCCACAGATTGAATCGCCTCCTCCCCCGAAGCAACCGCCACAGGAACCTGATAACCTAAATCTTCTAAAATCGTTTGGATATCTAAGGCAACAATCCCTTCATCTTCTACCACCAAAATTGTCTCGTTACTCATGTCTCTCCTCTCCCAACTGATGATGTTTGGCCGAAAAGACAATCTGAAAGGCAGTCCCGCTACTCCTGTCCAACTCAATCGTGCCTTTGAGTTGTTTGACTAAAGTATTAATCAACTGCATCCCCAAAGAGCGGGTTTTCCGAAAGTCTACCTCACTGGGAAAGCCAACCCCATTATCCCGAACCCTCATCATAAACTCTTGTTTGCTGTCA
Organism: Laspinema palackyanum D2a; assembly: GCA_025370845.1. GTDB lineage: Bacteria > Cyanobacteriota > Cyanobacteriia > Cyanobacteriales > Laspinemataceae > Laspinema. Next base: position 41,395 of record JAMXFF010000020.1, read on the forward strand.
TCACCCTGCTCTTGGAAAGTGCGATGGAGGGTAATCTCGATCGCCCCAGTCCCATTCGGGGAAAACCCATGTTTGAGGGTATTACACACCAGTTCATTCACAATCAACCCACAAGGAATCGCCGTATCTACACTCAGAAAGATATCATCAATTTGAAGATTCAGGCTAATCCGCTGGGGACTCGCACCATAAGACCGAAACAAATGGATGCATAAGGTTTGAATATATTGAGAAAAATCCACCTGAGCGAGATCCCGAGACTGATACAGTTTTTCATGGATGAAAGCGATGGATTGAATGCGGTTTTGGCTATCTTGAAATAGGGTCCGGGTTTCTCCATCCTGAAGGCTTCGGGATTGGAGGTTAAGCAGACTCGAAATGACTTGCAAGTTATTTTTCACCCGATGGTGAATTTCCTTGAGGAGGACCTCTTTCTCTCGCAAAGACGCTTTAAGTTGTCCTAGGGCTTTTTTCTGCTCAGTAATATCATACATCGAACCGACAATCTCTAAAGGATTGCCCTCGGCATCGCAAACCAGACGCCGTTCATCCCGCACCCAACGGTAAGTGGAGTTTTGGTGTCTGACGCGATATTCATAAATCTCTTGAGTGCGTTCTTGCAGACGAAAGATGTGGGCAAAAAGCCGTTCAGCGTCGTCAGGATGGATACACTCAAACCACAAGTTAGGATTATTTAATAATTGCTGCGCCTCATAACCGAACTGGCGTAGGATATTTTGACTGATGAAGGTCAAGGCATAGTCTCCGGTGGGCTTACAACTATAGATAATCGTAGGATTCGTACATAGCAAATATTCTAGCCGTTCTTGAATCTGGCGCAGCGCTTGTTCTGCTTGTTTGCGTTGGGTGATATCGAGGACAATAAACCCCACCCCTCGTGCCTGACCCTTGTTCAGGGGAACGGGAAAGTAGCAAGTTAGCCAATGATGGAGAACTCCCGGTTGACAGGGCTTTTCACTGGAGAGTTCCAAGTTAAGAATCGGGGTCCCGGACCGCAAGAGTTCATCCACTAAAGATTGAACTTGGTGGGTGACATCGGGCATAATTTCATTCACGGTTTTCCCAATATGTTCTTGGGGGGATAAACCATGAACTTCAGCAAGGGCTTCGTTGACTTGGATAAACTGCATTTTATCATTGACAATTCCCAGTCCGAGAGAGACACTAGAACTGGCTTTAAAAAATGAATTCAGCAGTTGTTCGCGCTCAAAAATTTCCGTTTCTAAGCGCTTGCGATCGCTGATATCCCGACCCTCAGCAATCAACTGAATCACCCGATCGCCATCATCTCGCACCGGCTTAATCGAGACATCAATGGTCACCCGTTGGTTCTGGGGTCCAAAAATTTCTACCTCATCGCGCCATAACTCTCCCGCCGCTGCCTGGGCGATCGCCCCGCGAAAACGATGGGCCCCTGGAATCAAACAGAACTGGCGTTCACCTTGAGACTCGGCGAGACTCTCTCCCAGTTCATCGGGATCCGTAGGTTGCCAACAGGGACAGTCCCAAAATTCTCGCCCGATGGGATTCGTCCCCGCCAATCCCCAGACTTCCAATGCCCTCTGGTTGATCTCCAGAATCACCCCCTGGGGGTTCAACAGGGCCATAAATTGGAAAGTTTGGTTAAAAATCGCCTGAAAGCGTCTTTCCGAGAGAGCGATCGCCTCTTGCGCTTGTTTGCGTTCCGTAATATCCCGGGCCACCCCATCCATCCGGAACCCTTGGCGAGTCGCATCATAAAGTAAATGAGCGCGGTCCTCCAACCACCGCACCTCGCCATCGGGTCTGATAATCCGATACTCTACATCTTGTGACCCCTGCACCAGTAACGCCTCGGAAAACTGCCGAACGCGATCGCTATCCTCCGGATGAACCACCCCCCGCCACAACTCCGGATGTTCAAAAAACTCCTGGCGAGACCGTCCATAAATTCTCTCAAAAGCCGGATTCAAATACAACAATTCCCCACTCTGGGCTGAAGCCGACCAAACCACATCATTCAGAGACCCCAAAATGCTCTCCAAACGCTCCTCACTCTCTCTGAGGGCCGACTCGACCTCCTGACGACGGGCAATCTCCCCTTGCAATTGTCCAATTAACTCGCGCAGTTCAGCCGTTTGCACTTGCACCCGCTGTTCCAACTCTTGATTAATCTGCTGTAGCGCCGCTTCCGCTTCCTTTCGCGCCGTGATATCCCGATCAATTCCCCGATACCCGACTAATTTCCCCATCTCATCAAAAATGGGTATCCCACTGCTTTCCAACACCACCACTGAGCCCTGTTTGTGCAAATTCACCCGTTCCTTGCAGCTAAACGGTGCCGGTTGAGTCGCCAGTTGCTCAACCCAGCGCCGTTCTTCCTGGGCCCATTCCGGCAGAATCCAAGCATCCAGCCGTTTCCCAGTCGCCTCAGCCGGTTCATAACCTAAAATCTCTGCAATTCTAGGACTACTATAGGTGTATCTCCCCTGGGCATCTATCTCCCACACCCAATCCGTCGTCGTTTCCACCAACTGCCGATACCGATCTTCACTCTCCCGTCTTGCCGCTTCTGCCGCTTTGTGACGGGTAATATCGGTGGTAATCCCGGCAATCCGGTACAGATCTCCGTGATCGTTATAAACCGGAAACCCTCGCGAATGCACCCAACGCAGAGTGCCATCGGGCTGCACAATTCGATTTTCCAGTTCCCCGGAAGCCAGCACCTGCTGGGGCCAATTCTCCCAAGTCCGTTGCCCCTCTTCCCAATAAAAACTCTCTTGCAAGATCCTCAAATAATTAAGCGATTCCCCGGCTTCCTTGCTCTCTAATTTCTCTCGGGAAATCCCCCACACCCTCTCAAAGGCCGGACTCATATAAATCAACTGTTTCAGGTCACTCGAAACCAGCCAAAATACTTGATCAATGGTTTCTGCAAGCTGACGGAATCGTTCCTCACTAAATTGCAGTAATTTTTGGGCCAGTTGCCGATGAAAAATCTCCGCTTGCTGCTGTTCCAATGCCTGTTGTAAGGCTCCGGTAGAAAAGGCGATCGCCTCTTGAAATGCCGATTTCTGTCGCTGTTGCTCCTGGCTTCTCCCCCGTTGGCTAATTTCTAGTCCAGAATTGAACAGTGGTACTCTCTCCCTCCCTTGCACCACCGGATTGGCATCAGTCTCAAAACCCCCACTCCACCCTTGGAGAATCTCAGTGGGAGTCACAATCCCAACCCATTCCCCGGTTGCGCCAACAATCACCCAATGTCTGACCCACGCCTCCTGCATTTGATCATGAATCTGTTGGAGGGAGTCCTTGGGCTGTCCAAATAACAAGGGTTGACTCATCACCTGGGATGCCGGAGTATTTGCCAAATCTAATCCCAAGGCCAGGTATTGCACAATATCTCGCCCGGTAATAATACCAATAGGAAATAAGGGATTTAATCGGTTCTCTGGGCTCAATTCCGGGCTGGATCTTTCTTCCCCACTTTGACAAATCACCACAGCACTGCTGCGATGAGTTGCCATCTGTTCAATCACCTCTAAAACCGATGCCGTCGGGGCGACAGTGGCGATCGCTGGACTCATTCCTTCCTCTGCCCGTCGCTGTTCCCTCCACTCCCTCGGTGGTAACCCTCGGTGCAGACTCTCATGGGTAACAACCCCAAGGAGTTTTCCTTGATTATCCTGGATGGGCAAATACCGAATTTGATGCGCTTCCATATAGGAAAAGAGCGAAAACGGATCGACCGAATCAGTCACTTTGAGGGGGATGATAGATTGGGTCAACACCTCGGAAATGGGCCGGGATTCTTCCCAGCATCCAGCCGCTGCCAAGGTGACTAAATCCTCCTGGGTAAAGAGACCATAACCTATTTCCGGCTGATGGGGGAGGGAAGGGTCTAGGACTAAAACATAGCGCGATCGCGCTCGGTTCATCAGAGCGATCGCCCTTTTTAAGGAGAGATTGGGTGCAACTTTCAACGGGTGGCATTCAATCCCTTGATTCAATCGGAAGTTTTGGCGATCGCTCATCTTCAGGAAATTTTGCAAACAGGTTTGTTCTAGCGCACCAACGGTTTTTCAAGTCTTCTGATTCAGGACAGTTGGCCTCGGGCATGGGTCCCTTATTCACTCAGTCGGACGGTGACCCAGTTTTTTGCCCAGACCGGGGTGCTAAATAGCAGAAATTTTCTCAACAAACCCGGTAACAGTCTGGGGGATCTAAAACTGTACCCGCATCCTAAAGCCAAAAGGGAGCAAGACCCTTCCTTGCTGTACGAGGGAGCATCTCTTGCTCCCACTTTGTTGAGAAATTGGCCGATGCATTGAGACGCGCTATAGAGGGGAGATAAATCCACGCGGTAGAGGAGACAGTTCATAAACTGCCTTTTCTACTAGAGATCGAGTCGTTTAGATTCAGAAGTCTTGCTTATTCTTCTTCCCTAGAGAAACTCAGGTCAATCGGCAGAACCACATAAACCGTCGTTTCTTGATTAGGGATGCTCTCAATGGTTAATTTTCCCCCATATAATTCGGCGAGTCGTTTGGCGATCGCAATTCCCAAACCCGATCCTTGTTGTTCATAAAGTTTGCGATCGAACTGAATATAGGCCCCGTGATTGGCAATTTGCTCCCGAGTCATGCCTCGACCTCGGTCGGTTACCGATAGGGTATAGGATGCAGTCCCGCTCACCTCTCCCTTAACGGAGATCGGCGTCCCCGGTTCAGAATACTTGCAGGCATTATCCACCAGTTCTTCAACAATTTTATAAAGGTGAGTTTCGGAAATTTTGACGAAGGCGTTTTCGATCTCAATCTGAATATCCGCTTCTCGACTGCTCTGTTTGGCTTTTTCTCCAACACCCTTGGAAATCATACTCAGGGTCCCACTCATCGCCTGGTCGCGGAGATGGTCCAGGCGCTGAGGTTGATGAATAGCAATTTCTAGTTCAGCATAGAGTAAATAATTTTGAACCAGCCGATACAATCGCTTGGCAGAAATGTTTATTCCTTCTACCATTTCCTGAATCTCGGCTTTATCGTAGCTATCTATATCCTGCATTAACAGTTCTGAATAGCCGAGAATGCCATTCATGGGCGTCCGCAATTCGTGAGGCAGAGCCTGGGCAATACTGTTGGTTAAGGCTTGGAGTTTTTGTTCGGTATTTTTTTGACTGAGGTTCTGTCTTTCCAGGCGACTGGAAATGGCGGCGAGAATTTCCAGTCGGTTGAAGGGTTTGGTTAAATAATCATCGGCACCGAGTTCCATGCCTTTTCGGGTATCCCCTTTTGCCGCTTTGGCGGTGAGGAAGATAAAGGGAATCATAGCGGTTGCTGGGTCCTGACGCAATTCGGTGAGGACGCCGTATCCATCGAGCTCAGGCATCATGACATCGCATAAAATCAAATCAGGCAATTTTTCTTTGGCTAATTCAATTCCTTGGCGACCATTTTCAGCGGCGATCGCCTCAAAATCTTCGGCGTCCAATAAATCCATGAGATTTTCGCGAACCCCGGTTTCATCTTCAATCACTAAAATTTTTGTCATGGGCTTTACCAACAGTTAGGTTAATGGCATCTTCAGTCAGCAGACTTGACAACGGGAGCATCTAAATTTTAACAGTTGGCCCTCATCCCCCGGTGTCCCTTCTCCGAAAAAGGGGAGAAGGAGATCGGGGATGAGGGGGAGAGGGATTTGGGGAGAGGGCGACCTGGTAGGAGATGCTCCCGGGGAAATCGTCCCGAAGGTTGGGCGATCGCCCGCTCAATCTTGCCGGTTTACTCCGTGAGATGGGGTAGACTTTGAGGTTGCCGCTCTAATCGCTTGCCTTCTTTGAGCATTCGTTTAAATTCCTCCGCCTTCACCGGGCGACTAAATAAATAACCCTGAATGTTATCGCATTTATTTTCATACAAAACCGCCAATTCTTCTGGGGTTTCCACCCCTTCTGCAATAACTTTTAAATTTAAAGAGTGAGCCATTTGAATAATTGCATTGGTTAGGGCTGCGTTAGTGGCATTTGTATTGATATCCTGAACAAAACATCGGTCTATTTTCAATAAATCAAACGGAAATTGTTGTAAATAACTTAAAGAAGAATAGCCGGTTCCAAAGTCATCTAAAGAAATTTGAACCCCCATCGATTTTAATTCATTCAATTTAGCAATAGTCAGTTCAACATTTTGGACTAAGATACTTTCCGTAAGTTCTAATTCTAAATAACTAGGGTCAAGTCCACTTTGAGCTAAGATCCGAACTAACCGTTCGCTCAGATCGACTTGATTAAACTGCCGAAAGGAGAGGTTGACCGCCACTCGTACCGGGGGCAATCCCTCCGATTGCCAGGATTTAGTTTGATTGCAGGCGGTTTGGAGGACCCATTCCCCGATGGGAGCAATTAAGCCGGTTTGCTCTGCCAAAGGGATAAATTTCACCGGAGAAATCATTCCTTGTTGAGGATGGTGCCACCGGACTAAGGCTTCCGCTCCCACGATTCGCCCATTTTGCAGGCCAACAATGGGCTGATAATACAGTTGCAATTCTTGTCTTTCTAAGGCATAGCGCAGGCTGGTTTCTAGGGTGAGGTCATCTAGGGATTCGCTTTGCAAGGTGGGGGTATAAGATTGAGATTGATTGCCGCCCAATTGTTTGGCATAAGACATCGCCACCCCGGCATTTTTCATCAATTGGTCCAAATCTTCCCCATTTTGAGGGTAAATACTCATGCCAATGCTGGCGGTGATAAAGATTTCGCGGTTTTCTAAGCAGAAGGGTTGGGTCAGTCGGTCCAGGATGGGTTGGGCGATCGCCTCCGGTATCGGGTTAGAGGAGAAAGAGTCCCGAGGGTCTGAGAGAGTGGGGCGATCGCCTTTGTCCGAACCCCATGCCAGAACGATCGCAAATTGGTCCGTATGCAGTCGCGCTAGAATATCCCCCGGGCGGACCAATTGGCTCAATCGCTGGGCAACTTCCTTCAGAAGGCGATCGCCAAAGTCATGACCCAGGGTCTGATTAATCCGCTTAAATCGGTCTAACCCAATGCATAAAATCAAAATACAGCGGCCTTCTTGAGCCGTGCGATCGCGCAAGGATTCAAACTGCTCTCGGACTAACAGTTGATTTGGCAAATTCGTCAGGTTATCATAATAAATCGAATCAGAGCGCTCAGGCTGCACCGTCGGCACTGGAGGGACTGCGCGGCTCTGTTCCCGAGCGTAACCCTGATATAAAGCATCATGTTTGATCAACCTCGCCTCGATCGCCCCTAACAACTCTTTGCGTCGAAACGGTTTCGTCAAATAGTCGTCCGCCCCCAAATTCATCCCTTGGCGGATCTCCGTTTTATCCCCTTTTGCCGTTAAAAAAATAAACGGAATCGTCGCCGTCACCGGATTGTTCCGCAGCGCCGCCAGGACCCCATAGCCATCCAGTTCCGGCATCATCACATCGCATAAAATCAGGTCGGGCAGGTGTTCCTCTGCCAATTGGACACCGATGCCCCCATTGCACGCTCCAATCACCCTGAAATCCACCGTATCCAGAATTTCGAGAATGTTGTTACGGACTAACTCTTCGTCCTCAATCACTAAAATTTTTTTCATAACCCGTTCAGTAGAGCTTTCACATCCTGTATTTTGGGAGAGTCTTGGTTTGCTATCCGGTGGTTAGAGTTGAGACAATACCGATCATTCTGGTGATTAGATTTTCCCAGATTTTGGCGCTTCATTCTCCCTTTGGGATAATTTCGTCCTGATGGCTCCCTCTGCGTCGAAGTTAGTAGCGTTTATTCGGTGGGTTTTCCAAATTGCCCCCCAATAGGTTAAACTTCCGTAACAGTGTAAAATTATCTGCCGTCAACAAATCTTGCAACTCCGAGACTTGATTGATTAAGTGAATTTCTCGCTCGAATTCTTCTTGTAAAATCTCCAGATACCGTTCTGTCGAGGTCCCCGGGGGTGTATTTTTGAGCATATGAATCGCTAAATTAATCTTGGAAAGCGGATTTCGTAAATCTTCGACTAATTTCTTCAACAGGCCATCTTTGGTCTGACTGAGTTCTTCTAGCTCATACATTTTAGCCTGCAATCCTTCCGCTCGCTGACGCTCTGTTGCGTACTGCTGCATCACCGCCGCTTGTTTATTTAGCCTAGTATTAATCGCTTCTAACAAATCTTTCCGGCGGAACGGTTTAGTGATATAATCATCGGCTCCTAAATTCATGCCTTGGCGCAAATCTGCATGATCGGCTTTGGCAGTCAGAAAAATAAACGGAATCGTTGCCGTCACAGGAGACTCTCGCAATTGACTTAACACCCCATGTCCATCCAGTCCAGGCATCATCACATCGCACAGGATCAAGTCGGGGAGATATTTCTGAGCTTGGGCGATCCCTGCGAGTCCATTTTCAGCACCAATAACTTTAAAGCCCCCTCCTTCAAGGATTTCCAAGATGTTCGTCAAGACGGCTTGTTCATCTTCAATCACCAAAATTGTTTTCATCGGTTACGCTCCAGTTGCTTATCTGGCTTTAAATATAATTTAACTCGGTCGGTTTTATCCCTTAAAGTCAACTTAATTGTTTCTTTATTTATGGAATCACCCCGGGATTGGTAATTGCTTTTTGCCAACAAGTAACTGTTGAAAGTCATCAGATTTTAAGGGCTTACTGAAAAAATAACCTTGCATTGCATGACAGTTAGATTGACATAAAAACGTCAATTCAGCAAGAGTTTCTACCCCTTCAGCCACGGTCTTGAGCTTGAGAGAATCAGCCATTTGAATGATAGCCTGAGTCAGGGCCGCATTTTTAGGATTTTGGTCAATCCCATCAATGAAGCATCGGTCAATTTTTAACGTATCCAAGGGGAGTTTGTTCAAATAGCCCAAGGAAGAATATCCCGTGCCAAAATCATCAATAGAAATTTGAATCCCTAACGATCGAATTTCCTGTAAGCGCCGGATCGTCTCTTCAACATTGTGGACCACCATGCTTTCGGTTAGTTCTAATTCTAACCATTGTGGATCCAGTTCGGTTTGGTGGAGAATCGCCACTAAGCGCTCGATCAGGTCAATTTGATTCAATTGCCGAATGGAGAGGTTGACCCCCATTTTGAGCAAGGGGAATCCTAAATTAGCCCAGGCTTTTGCCTGTCGGCAAGCGGTCAGGAGGACCCATTCCCCTAAAGGGATGATCCCGCCGGTTTCTTCGGCTAAGGGAATAAAATCAGCCGGAGACACTAAACCCCATTCCGGATGTTGCCAGCGGACTAGGGCCTCAGCTCCGATAATCTGACCGCTGATGAGGTCCACCTGGGGTTGATAATACACCTGGAATTCTGATCGTTCTAGGGCATAATACAGGCTGCTTTCGAGGTTTAAACGTCGGCGATCGGCCACAATGGGTTCAGGGCGATAGAACTGATATTGATTTCCCCCGTTGCGTTTGGCATAATCCTTGGCCCTTTTGGCGTTTTCGAGCAGAGCATCAGAATCGGCACCATCTTTGGGATAAAAACAGATCCCGATGCTGGTGGCGATCGCAATTTCTTGACCCTCCACCAGAAAGGGCCGAGATAACCCATCGCGCAAGGTTTGAGTTTTCACCACTACGCTTTCCACGCTATCGAGACCCCTAGGAATCAGGACAAAGGTATTCTTAGTAATATGTGCGAGTAAATCCTTGGGATCGCTGGCTTCCCTCAATCGTTCTGCGATCGCCTTGATCAACGGCTGGACTTTAAGGGATCCTAAATTTTGTTCAATCCGTTTCCAGCGGTCTATTTCTATACTCACCACAACCACCTGTTCGCTGGTTTCCATCTGGGGAGGATGATTGCTGATCCGTTGATGCAGGTGCGATCGCAATTGCCGCAGGTTCGGCAACCCGGTGGTTTCATCAAAGTTCAGCAAGCGATCGCACTGCTGTTGTAAAATCTCTAGTTCTTTCCCATACCGCTGTTGGATGGTTCTCGATTTTTTCAGCCTCGTGGCGATCGCCACGAGCAACTCTTCCCGAGTAAACGGCTTGATTAAATAATCATCCGCCCCTAACTCCATTCCCTGTCGCCAATCCTGACGGCTGGATCTCGCCGTTAGAAAAATAAACGGAATTGTCCCGGTACTTAGGTCTTCCCTTAACTCAGCCAGAACCGCATATCCATCCAATTGTGGCATCATTACGTCACATAAAATGAGGTCGGGAACCTCACTTTTTGCCCGGATCACCCCCAGTTCGCCATTTTCTGCGGCGATCACCTCAAAATCTTCCTCTTCTAGTAGTTCAATAATATTGCAGCGAACTGATTCCTCATCTTCAATCACTAGAATCTTCGTCATAGTTATGGTGTCACGACCTCCAAGCGGTATCGATAGCGGTTACCTCCCCATTTTGGCTGTTTTAAGAATGAATAACCTCAAGTATTGCCCCGGTTGTACTCCCTATCCCCTTCTCTTGGAAATAATGCCCCAGAATCCTCTTCTCATCCGACTCAACCAAGACGACAATTTCTGTGTCCACCTTGAAGTTTAGTAGTGGTGGTCCAAAACTCTAGGCATTGGTCCGTCGTCAGTCCCCTCACCGTTCACCCTGGGCGATCGCCCCATTTCTACGGGGGTCACCGGCGGCCTCTATCTCCCCATCTGCTCTCATTCTAACCCCATTCACCCCGCCAAAAAACATATTTTTTTCCGCCCATTTTATGACCTCTTGGGTCTGCTGCGGCATCAGATTCGATAAAGATTCCAGTTCCTCTCTCTCCATCCCCGGTTCCCGATGAAACACCCCATTTTCCCAATGAACCCGAGGAGATGCGATCGCCTCGGCCAAATCCATCTTAAAATCAATCACATTACAAATCACTTGTAAAATCGCCGTCCTAATCCGATTAGACCCCCCGGAACCCAACACAATTTCCGGGCGATTCTCTTTCAAAACCATCGTCGGGGCCATCATCGAAGAAAGCCGTCTATTTTCCGGCCATTGATGAAATCCATTAGGGTTTAAATCTGCTTCTCCCAGCATATTATTCACCATAATTCCCGTTCCTGGAATGATGTAGCCAGACCCTTCTCCATTGGAAGTGGTCACACTAGCCGCATTTCCTTCGCGATCCATAATACTAATATGAGTCGTACTCCCCAATCGATTACAATCCGACTGAAAAATGCTCAAATATTCATTGCAATGGTCCGGGGATAAAAACTCCTGGGCAAAATCAAGAATATAGAGATTTTCATCATAGCCATTGCTGCGCGCTAGATTGGTTAAGCGCATGACATCGGCTAAGTGCTGTAAATGGCGACAACTCCCAAAATGCAACTCTTGGAAATCCACTGATTCTAATAACTTTAAAGCAAAGGCAATTAGCGCCCCTCCAGAACTCGGGGGAGGATTTGTCAGAAACGTTTCATCGCGATATTGAGTGACTAACGGTTCTCGTTCGATTACCTGATACTGGCTTAAATCTTCCCGCGTTAAGTAACCGCCATTCCCTTGACAATCTTTCACGAGTTGTTCAGCGATCGCCCCGTGATAAAACTCTTCAATTCCCGCTTCCGCTAAATACCCTAAAGTCGCCCCTAACTCTTTCAAATAAATTTTATCCCCCGCTTCTAAGGCAATTCCCTGGGGAGCATAAATCTGTTTTCCTGCCGGGGATGCGGTTAAAATGGGATTAAGAATTTTTAATAAATAGGCTTGAAAAGAATTGATAACCACCCCTTCGGTGGCATAATGAATGGCGGGTTCAACCACAACTTTAAAGGGTAACCTGCCTAACTTTTGATGAACCGCTAAGACCCCGGCGAGGTTGCCAGGTACTCCCATCGAAGCCAAACCGATATGGAACTCCTGCACCGCGCCGCCAAAATCAACGGGAATGGGATAGAAATCTAATTCTTGAGTATGGCGTTTAGAACGAGGAGTTTGGACAAAAAAATCAAACAGGAGATTGCGATCGCCCGTATGGGCCAAAAGAAACCCCCCACCGGCTGCCGAAGTCAAGCCCGGTTCAGCCACGAAAGATGCTAACATAGCGGCAACCGCGCCATCAAAAGCGTTGCCACCCAATCGCAACATTTCAATTCCGGCTTCGGCGGTACAGGGGTGGCCAGCAGCAATCATTCCTGGGGTAAATTGGCTCATTAAAACGGTTAAATTGCGATCGCAATGATGAGAGGTTAGACCCTAGCAATCATAGCAAAAATATTGATAAACTCAGGAAGTTAGTCAGATGATCTTCAACTCAACTCGGACTCGGCTGGGAACCCCAAAAAGATGCTAATCGCCGTCATCATCATTAACTTAATCTTATCTCTAGTTTTCTTCTTCGTGGCCTGGAGACTGTGGAAACTCAAACAGACGATGAACCAGGTTACCAAAGCGATCTTGAATAGCGATCGCGTCACCTACGATGTCCTCCATGCCACCCCTGCGGCATTAGCCAAAGGAGAACTCGGGACTCGCAACTTGCGAACCCAATATCAGCAAGTCGAGTTACAACTGTTGCGCTTGCGACAGATCGTGCAACTGCTGAGTTTGGGACAAACCGCCTGGGTGCGTCGGTCCATCCTCAAGCGGCGACCTCGAAAGCAAAAGCTATCCAGGACCTTATAAACATACCTCAAAAGATAGAAATAATAGTAAACAGACCCGCAAGTTAAGACAAGGGCTGACTATTGCTGCAAAAGCCACCTAGAATGTCAATAAGGTTAGAAACTAACTAAAATGGGCAAGAATCGTTCGGTAATTTTTATGGGCGGAATGCTCCTCGGAGCAGCGATCGGGACCCTCAGCGGTTTGCTGGTGGCCCCCCAAACATCCCGCCAGACTAGGCGCATCTTGAAAAAATCGGCCCAAGCGCTGCCAGAAATTGCAGAAGATGTTTCCAGCAGTGTGCAGATTCAAGCCGATCGCCTTTCTGCATCTGCCTTGAAAAATTGGGATGAAACCCTTGATCGCCTCCGAGATGCGATCGCCGCAGGGATTGAAGCCACCCAACAAGAGCGGGAAATCCTGACGAAACCAGAAGTCGAGGTGTCTTCCGAGGCAGGCGATCGTCAGCCGTAATGTTGGCCCAAATAAGTCCCATTCCCGATTCTAGCCACCCCTGAATCCTTCCTCCTAGAACCCGACTTGTGACAGACCCTTTGTTTTGGCTTGGACTTTCGTTTTTACTCGTTGCTGTCAGCCTGATTCTCGTACTGCTGGCGGCACTTCCGACATTGCAGGCGATCGCCCGCGCCGCGCGCAGCGTGGAGAAATTAGCCGATACCCTATCTCGGGAATTTCCCCCCACCCTAGAAGCGATTCGCCTCACCGGCATGGAAATTAGTGACCTTACCGATGATGTCACCGAAGGAGTTCAAAGTGCCAGCAACATGGTTAAAGAAGTCGATCGCAGTCTCGGCAGCGCCAAACAGCAAGCCAAAAAAGTCCAAATTACCACCCGCAGCGTGTTTACCGGCATGAAAACCGCCTGGAAAACCTTTACCCGGACCCCCGAACGCCCCAGCAGTTCCCATCGCCGTTCCGTCGATCGCTTACCCCCCTCCCAACGCAAACCCCTGGAATTCAACGAGCGATCGACCCCCCAACCCTATTCCCTTTCTGAAGATAGAGAAGACTCCACCGAAGACTACTCAGATTAGAAATTAACAATCAAAAATTATTAAAAAACCTACAACCGGCGAGGGTTTGTCACCCCTGCCGCTTTCTGTGTCATTAAGTTTTTTACGCTTTACTCCACCTCCGGTCCCCTCACCTTGGCAAGGGGAGGGTTAGGGTGGGGTCCTCCTGTCATGGCGATCGCCCCAACCCTCTCCCCCTTACAAGAGTAGGTTTTTTACCCTTAACTGCCTCCGGTCCCCTCCCCTTGGCAAGGTCCGGGTTAGGGTGGGGTTCTTCTGGGGCGATCGCCCCAACCCTCTCCCCCTTCCAAGAGTAGGTTTTTACCCTCAACTGCCTCTTGTCCCCTCCCCTTGGCAAGGTCCGGGTTAGGGTGGGGTCCTCTTGACGTGGCGATCGCCCCAACCCTCTCCCCTTTACAAGAGTAGGTTTTTACCCTCAACTGCCTCTTGTCCCCTCCCCTTGCCAAGGTCCGGGTTAGGGTGGGGTCCTCCTGACCTGGCGATCGCCCCAACCCTCTCCCCCCAGTGGTCCTTGCCAGAACCCCCAAATTTCAGCTAACCTATTCCTGCTAAGGATAAAGTTTTAACCCCCCTGCCAAAATTTTGGCGGCTTTAAAACCGCCTTCAAAAATTATTTCCAACCCACCCCATCCCCCCTGCAATTGCAATTATGCCCTCCAAAAAACGTTATCGTGAAAACCTCCCCCCTTGGCTCAGTTTATTAGAGAAATTAGTCGCTATTATTGCCTTAGTTAACTTAGCCCTCGTCCTCTTTGACCTCAGCTACGTTCCCGGACGAGACTTCTATCTCCGGGGGGATTTATTTGTAGAAAGATTTAGAACCACCAAACGGGAAAAATATTTAGCAAAAGTCGATCGCCTGCAAGCCCTCTTACAGGAAAATGGATTAGACGCCCCCCAGGTTGAACCCTTATTAGCCGAATTAAGGGAGCAGAGTATTCAACTCGTCGATGAAGAACGATTTCGAGTTACTGGCAGTTATGGAGCCTTAGAAGAAATCAAAACTCGCATGGAAACCGCAATGGGGGCAGAAAATGCCTCCCAAGCCTTCCTAGCCTTTTGGAATCGTGAATACTTAAATGCCGTCGGATGGCGGCAAGCAATGGATTTTTTTAATCGGGATATCCGATTTTTAATGACCTTTTATGAACCCCAACTCTTTTATGATGCCGTTAAAGGAATTGAACCTTATCGGGACACCCAAAACTATCTCCTCCTCGTTGATAGTCTGACGGTTGAGTTACAGCGGGATGGGTTGCAATCCGACCGAGTAGAACCTTTACTGGGGGAGTTGCGAGACCTCAGTACCGTGATGATTAACCAAAATTTCTTTGAGCGTGCTCATAAAAATGGCACCTTAGAAGAGATTAAAAATAATATGCGCCGACATATTTATTCCCGCACCGAAGCGCGTCCCCAAGGTCCGCGATTGATTTTAGATGTCATCGAATTGTTAGCGCCGGAAGTTCTATGGGCCGACAAATCCTCGGGTAGAGCTTTTCAAACTTTCTGGAGTGAAGAAAACTTCCAGGCCAACGGATGGGAAAATGAATTAGCCTTTTTCAATGAAGAGATTCGCTTTTCCATGCAATCGAATTATTTTAGGCATTATGGGGTAGCGAATGAATATATTGATCGGTTTTGGCTGATTGATATCTTTTTTATGGCTATCTTCTTTGTAGACTTGTTATTTAGAATCTGGTTAATCGTGCGACGCCATCCCAATATGACGTTAGAAGGGGCGATTTTATGGCGATGGTATGATTTGATTTTGCTCATCCCTTATTGGCGATGGTTGCGGGTGATTCCTGTGGTGATTCGACTCAATGAAGCCAATATCCTGAACATCGAGTGGGTGCAGAAACAAGCCCGCTTGGGGTTTGTGGCTAACTTTGCCAAAGAACTGACGGAAGTGGTGGTGGTTCAAACCATTAATCAGATGAAAGGGAGTGTTGAAAGTGGACAACTGACTCGGAGTTTATTAGAACCAGCGGACAAAGAGTATATCGATATTAATGATATTAATGAAGTGCAAGCGATTTCTAGTCGCTTGTTAGAGATTACCGTTTGTCGAGTTTTGCCGGAAGTGCAGCCGGATTTACAAGCGCTGCTGTCTCATCAGATGGAAAATACGATGAAATCCTCGGAGTTATATCAGCGGATTCAGCAGTTACCAGGGTTTGGGAATTTATCTCATCAAATGGCGGAACAGTTAGTCAAACGGGTATCCAGGTTAGTGACCGAGGGGCCAGAAAATGCTTATGAGGCGATCGTTCATGCACCCCCGGATCCAGTGGGGGAAAAATTAACTCAGCAACTGGTGGAACATTTCGGTAGTGCGTTGCGAAAAGAATTGCGAAGAGAAGATACCATTGGGGAATTTGAGTATTTGATTTCGTCCTTACTGGAAGAAATTAAGGTTAACTACGTTCAACAAATGGAAGAATCGGACCCCGAGGACCTGTTTGACGAAACCGAAGCCCTTCGCAAACGAGCGACTAGCAATATCAAGCTACCGGAAAAGAAGAATAGGGGGTAGAGGAGTGAATTTTATCAGGGGTCATTTGTCGGTTGTCATTTGTCAACAGACTAACAACCAATGACCAACAACCAATGACCAATGACCAATGACCAACGACCAACGACCAGTTGAGACGAGATTCGGTCAATCCCTGGGGAGATCGTGTAAAATGGAACAACAAAGGCATTCAACCACTAGATAGTTGAGAATAGGGGGCCGAATGGCCTGACTATCGGAAAGCGTCTACTTCCTCCAGAGTGCGTTCAGTGCAGTTCTGAGAGGGGGGATAGCGATCGCCCCTGTCTAACCCGCAAGCTCGCTCCTAAAAGACTGGCCTCTCCAAAAGAGTCACCTTAAAATTGGAGTGGGGCAATTAGGAAGGCGGGCCGGTTTAGTGCGAACAGGAGGGAAAACGGTTCCCCCCGGGCAGCAAGACACCAATCAAGCTGGAAGGCCCCGGAACGGTTAAACTCGACTGAAGCAGTCCCTAGGGCATTGGAATATGCAATAGGGGAAGCCAAAGAAAAGCCGCGATCGCCGAAGCTAAACTGACCCAGGCTCCAAACAGACCTCGGTTTGTCCCTAGCCCACCAGCGGTTAGATCGCGCCCTCCTTCCCCGGAAAGCCACCCCAAAGGCTTGCCGTCAGCGCGTGCAAGTTGATTTTTACTGTCTACGCAACGACAAGCGATAGACCGTAGAAATCCCTGCCGCCAAAGGGAAGAGAACGCCGTTCATTCCCAAACTTCTGTGAAGAGTTATTTCGCTTTGAAGTGGGTCAACCCCCACTTTTTTTGTTCAAATCTGTCTCATGACTCATCCCCTGATCCCACAAATTATCGAAATCGCTACCCCCATCGCCGAGTCCCTCGGATTAGAAGTGGTGGCAGCGGTCTTTCATACCAACCTGAATCCGCCCGTACTACGAGTGGACATCCGCAACTACAGCACAGATACCAGTTTGGATGACTGCGAACGCATGAGCAAGGCGTTGGAAAGCAGCTTAGACGAACGGGAGTTAATCCCGGACACCTACGTTTTAGAAATTTCCAGTCCTGGAATCTCGCGGCAGCTCACCACAGACCGAGAATTTATCTCATTCAAAGGGTTTCCCGCAGTCGTGGAAACCCTGGAACCCTATCAGGGGCATACAGAGTGGAAAGGTAGACTCGTGAAGCGGGACGAAACTGCCGTTTATCTCAACCGTAAAGGTCGAGTCACGGCAATTCCGCGACCCCTCATCAATAAAGTGCAACTCGTAGATCGAGAAGAATAACTAAGCACGGGTTCGCATCAGCAAAGGCAGGCAGAGATCCCTAGAGGGTTGATCCAGAAGCGGGAAGACAACCTGATTTCTTGACCCCATCTCTACTCATGAGCAACAACTTAGGGCCAGGAACCCGGTTTCTTGACCGATTTCTCTAAGACCCTATGCTCTAGGAGATTCTGAACAAAGCGCGTTTGGAACCCTCGTCCTGTTATCTCTAACTCTAAATAGAACAACGGAGGCAAGTATTATGGCAATGGTCAGCCTCCCCGGACTCCGGGAGATGATTGACAGTATCTCTCAAGAGCGAAACTTACCGAAGCAAGCCGTGCAAGCGGCACTGAGGGAAGCGCTTTTGAAAGGATACGAGCGCTACAGGCGCACGATTAGCATGGAAAAGCTCCATTTCGATGAACACTTCTTTGATAACTTTGAAATCGAACTGGATATTGCAGAAGAAGGCTTTCGGGTCCTCTCCACCAAGACCATTGTGGAATCGGTCAGTAGTGGGGACCATGAGATTTCTTTAAAAGAGGTTCAGGAAGTCGCCGACGAAGCTCAACTCGGGGATACGGTGGTTTTGGACGTGACCCCAGACCAACGAGAGTTTGGTCGAATGGCTGCGATTCAGACTAAGCAGGTGCTCCAGCAAAAGCTCCGGGATCAGCAACGCAAGATTGTGCAGGAAGAGTTTGAGGACTTGGAAAGCACGGTGTTGCAAGGGCGAGTCTTGCGATTCGATCGCCAGTCGGTGATTCTGGCGGTGAATAGTGGGTTTGGACAACCGGAAGTTGAAGCAGAACTGCCTAAACGGGAACAGTTGCCGAACGATAATTACCGCGCCAACACGACTATCAAGGTGTACTTGAAGAAAGTGCGGGAAGGTCCCAGCCGAGGCCCTCAGTTGTTGGTCTCTCGGGCGGATGCCGGGTTGGTGGTTTATCTGTTTGCCAACGAAGTACCGGAAATTGAGGATGAGGTGGTACGGATTGTTGCCGTAGCGCGGGAAGCGAATCCCCCCTCTCGTCATGTCGGTCCCCGGACGAAAATTGCGGTGGATACCCTAGAGCGGGATGTAGACCCGGTGGGAGCCTGTATTGGAGCGCGGGGATCGCGGATTCAAGTCGTAGTGAATGAACTCCGAGGGGAAAAAATCGACGTGATTCGGTGGTCACCGGATCCGGCGACTTATATCGCTAATGCCCTGAGTCCCGCTAAAGTGGATGAAGTCCGATTGGTGAATCCGGAAGCGAGACAGGCTCATGTTTTGGTGCCCGAAGATCAGCTAAGTTTGGCGATCGGGAAAGAAGGCCAGAATGTACGTCTAGCAGCGCGGTTGACCGGGTGGAAAATCGACATCAAGGATAGTGCGAAGTACGACTACGATTCTTCTTATCAGTCCTCTAGGGTTCAATCTTCCTACGAGGAAGAAGAGGACATGGAGGAGGAAGTTGATGAGCTAGATGAGCTAGAGGAAACTTCGAGCGCCAGTTCAGTGCAAAGAACGGCTTGAGGTTGAGGGGAAATCGCCCACTGCGCTTTCAGTCTGGGGGAAGCCTTCGGGATAACTAGAAGGCATCCAGGGGAACTAGGGGAGGGAGAACTCCCAAGGGAGCTTGGAGTAAAGCATTGGCGAAAGACGCTCCTCGGGGGACTTGACCCCTGAAGCGTCTCTTGCAAATCCGATTCAAGTCGTTGGCAGGACAAACCGAAGCGCCGTCATCTCATGAAACCAAACTACCGACGTTGTATTAGTTGCCGTAAAGTTGCACCGAAAGAAGCCTTCTGGCGTATCGTCAAACTCTACCCATCGGATCAGGTACAATTAGATACGGGTATGGGGCGTTCGGCCTATCTTTGTCCAGAAGCCTCTTGCCTGAAAACGGCGCAAAAGAAAAATAGACTGGGGCGATCGCTTAAAGCGGCGGTTCCCTCAGAACTGTATTCCAACCTATGGCAACGGTTACCCCTAAGCGCTCAATCCGAGCAATAGGTAGCAACCCGAACCGAATAACAAACCCAACTCAATTAGACCTCCCGGAGTTATCCCCCTCCTTTGAACCCCAAAAAACAACCCCACCCTATAGACCCTAACATCCCCAGTTCTATAGAAATTCGTGCAAGACTAGAACAGAAGACGCGGTTTCGCCTGAACCGGCGAAGCACCGTGGCTGATGTGGGAGACGAGCGTGCGGCTCTCTCGATATGCGGTTGTCCGTTGGTATCCCAGCCGGTCAACAATAACGCCCAAAAAGCCGATGCCATAAACGGGTTCTGTCGGTCTCCCGGCGGCGATCGCACTAAAAGACCGGCGCGACCCTCTTCGATTCAAACATTAAGCTTGGGAAAAACCTGAAAACTCAGCGTTAAAAATCCCAAGATCCACAATCGAAGGGCGGGATCCGCCGTTCGGAGGTTTTATGAACAACGGAAAAGTGAGAATATACGAGTTATCACGGGAATTGAATTTGGAAAACAGAGACATTTTGGCAGTTTGCGAACAACTGAACATTCCAGTTAAAAGCCACAGTAGTACCATCTCAGAAGATGAGGCCCAGCGCATCGAAAAATTCGTCATGAATCATCCCGAAAAAGCGAATGGAGCCGCCAAAACCAAAGAAAAACAAGCGGCCTCAGAACTGGGAAACCCCTCAAACGCTAAGAAAAAACAGGAAATTTTGGAAATCCGAAAACAACCTTACCGCAATAATAACAATCAAGTTGGGGGACAAACCCTATTAGAAGACAGTGGCTTCCCCAATGCCCACAGCTCATCCGATGCCAATCAAAATAAGCAGATGATGTTGAATCGACCTGTGCGTAGTAACGACAGCGATCCCAGTCTACCGGACTCCCAAAACCTAGAAGAGGAATTCTCCGCTCAGGACGAGGCCAATACTCCGGCCCTCGCCCCAGAGCGCAACCCAGAACGGGTCTCGGAACCCCAAGGGGATCACAGGGACGGCAATAATCCGATCTCTGAGGAAGACTTGCAAGAACTGCAAGCTCCCCCCGTCCGCCCCGTCCGTTCCTCTGAACGGAAAATTGACTCCGGTAAATTGGACCGACCTGTCCTCAAACCCCCGTCCAAGAAAGACGACAGTCCCTCCCCAGCAGCGGCGAAAACTCCAAGCCCCAGTAGCCCAGGAGCGCCTCGCGCAGCCAAGCCCGGAGCGCCCACTCGCCCAGCGCCCTCGGCGCCCTCGGCGCCCTCGGCGCCGACCCCATCCGTCAGTAAGGAAGGGGATTCCCGTCGAGAAAGTCCCCAGGCTGGGATTGCACCTAAGCCGAAACCGGTGACGGAACTCGTGCGCCCCCGTCGCTCCGGGCCAGGGGATACGGCCATTGCCAAAACGAAGGATTTACGCGATCGCGCCTCTTCGGATGAAGACGTCTCCAACACTGAGGCGGAACCCTTCTCTGAGGACGATAACGAAACGCCACGTCCTCAACTGAAAGCTCCCCCTCGTCCTCCCAAGCGTTTGAAAAAACGTAAGGAAGAAGAAGACGAGATGCAAGACTTAGATGAAAAAGCCGGTAAGGGCGTGGCTAAATCTAAGCGGCGACTCAAGCCTCTGGCTGATGAAGATGATGATGATTACGAAAGCGATTTAGATACGGATGACTCGTCAGATACCGCTCTGAGCCTGTCGATCGCCCGTCCGCCTAAACCAAAAACGGCCCCGGCTCCTCGGACTGGTGCCATCATTACCGCCCGTCAAACCAAAAAACCCAATACCAATCGCGACTCTTCGGGCAGTAGTAAATCTCGGGGCCGTCGTCAAGAAAAAACTGAGAAAAAAGAACGTCCAGACCATATTGTCATCACTCAAGCGATGACGGTGCGAGAACTGGCTAATGCCTTGGCTGTTCCCGAAACCGATATCGTCAAAACCCTCTTCTTCAAAGGGATTGCCGTTAACATCACTCAAACCCTGGATATTCCCTCGGCCAAAATGGTCGCGGAAGAACTAGAGGTCACCGTCGAGATCGCTGTCGCTGAATCCGAAGCGAAAAAGGTCAGCGAGATGATCGATATCAGCGACCTGGAAAGCCTCCAGATTCGTCCGCCCGTCGTGACGATTATGGGCCACGTGGACCACGGAAAAACGACCCTCCTCGACTCCATTCGGAAAACGAAGGTGGCTCAAGGAGAAGCCGGTGGGATTACCCAACATATCGGGGCCTATCATGTCGATGTGGAACATAAAGGCAATATGCATCAAGTCGTCTTCCTGGATACTCCGGGTCACGAAGCCTTTACGGCAATGCGTGCTCGCGGAACCCGGGTGACGGATATTGCGGTTCTGGTCGTAGCTGCGGATGATGGGGTCCAACCTCAAACCATTGAGGCGATTAGCCATGCCAAAGCGGCTAAAGTGCCGATTGTCGTTGCCATCAACAAAATCGATAAGCCGGATTCTGATTTAAACCGCGTTAAGCAGGAGCTGATGAATTACGGTCTGGTCCCCGAAGAATTCGGCGGAGACACGATTATGGTTCCGGTGAGTGCGATTCAAGGGCAGAACTTGGATACCCTGCTAGAGATGATTATCTTGGTGGCAGAAATCGAAGAAATCTCGGCTAACCCCAATCGCGCCGCGAAAGGGACCGTGATTGAGGCCCATTTGGATAAAGCTCGCGGTCCGGTGGCTACCCTGCTGGTGCAAAATGGCACCCTGCATATTGGGGATATTTTGGTCGCAGGCTCCACAATGGGTAAAGTCCGGGCAATGGTGGGCGATCGCGGCGATCGTGTCGAAGTCGCTACCCCGTCCTTTGCCGTCGAAGTCCTAGGCTTAAACGAGGTCCCCTCTGCTGGGGATGAGTTCGATGTCTTCCCGAATGAAAAAGACGCTCGGGCCGTTGCTGACGATCGCGCCGATGTCAATCGCGAAACTCGTCTCAATCAAGCCCTCAACTCTCGTCGGGTTACCCTCAACAGCCTCAGCGCTCGCGCTCAAGAAGGTCAGTTGAAAGAACTCAACCTGATTCTGAAAGCCGACGTTCAAGGCTCCATCGAAGCCATCATTGGCTCCTTAAAACAACTCCCGCAAAATGAAGTCCAAGTCCGCGTCCTCTTGGCCGCGCCTGGAGAAGTCTCCGAAACCGACGTTGACCTCGCTGCCGCTTCTGATGCGGTGATTGTTGGGTTTAACACCACCTTTGCCAGCGGTGCACGTCAGGCTGCTGACCGCGCTGGGGTTGATGTTCGCGAATACAACATCATCTATAACCTCCTGGATGATATCCAAGGGGCAATGGAAGGTCTGCTGGATCCGGAATTGATTGAGGAACCCCTCGGTCAGGCCGAAGTCCGGGTGGTCTTCCAAATCGGTCGCGGTGCTGTCGCAGGCTGTTATGTGCTCTCCGGTAAAATGATCCGCAACTGTAAAGTGCGGGTTCATCGCAAGGGAGAGGTCATCTATGAAGGTGTTCTCGACTCTCTCAAACGGGTTAAGGATGATGCCAAGGAAGTCAACAGTGGCTTTGAATGCGGTATCGGGATTGATAAGTTCAGTACCTGGCTCGAAGGAGATACCATCGAAGCCTATCGGATGGTCACCAAGCGCCGCACTCTTTCCCCAGCTTAACGGTGGGCGTAAAGTGTTCCCGCTTCAGGGTGAAGGGTAAAGAAGATTGCAACCGTTAACGATGGAAAGTTAACGGTTAGCCGGTCATTTGTGATGGGTCATTGGTCATTTATCGCATTTGTCATTTGTCATTCTTCACCCTTCATCCTTCACCCCTGATTCTTTATCCCTAATCCTGGATTGTTTCATGGTTTCTTTTCGTTCTGATCCCTATTTTTGGATTCATCTAGCGGGTGCGGCGGCGGTTCCCCTGTTTCTCGAACTGACTTGGGTCGGTTTGTCCGTGGGTGACCCTCTGTTCTCCGGTGGTTTGGAATTGCTGTTGGTTGCGGCAGTCGGCCTGTTGCCCTTGTTGTGGATGCAATGGACACGCCCGTTCTATATTTTTAGTTTGCTGTTCGTAGCGATCGCGCCCCAATATTTAACAGAAGAACAACGACGGATCCTGAGCTTATTTTTAAGAGCGCGGAATCGTTGGCTGGCCCTATTGGTTCCCGTGGGATTAGTCGCCATTCTCTGGAATCTTTATCGGTGGTCCCCCGTCGCTGCGGGGATTGGTGCTTATTTACCGCAATCCCATCTTTTCGGACTGGCGATCGCCTCCCTTGGCTTTTTCGGCGCGAATCTCTTTCTACAGGTCCCCGTGAGCGTCCTCGCCGTCTTGCTCACCCCAGAACCTACCTTTGCCGCCACATCCCCGGTTCCGGTGGACCAACTTCCCCGAGTTTTTACCATCCCCGGTTGGAAAGTCCAGAAAATTTTACCCCTACCCCCCCTTGAGGTCGAATTGGCTTCCCCTCAACCCATTTCTGACCCCATTCCGTCCCCGGTGGACCCTCCGGTTCCCCCGGCAAATTCGGAACTGTAACCCCAAATGACATTTCATTGGATCCGGTTTCCAAGGGGTGTAAGCTAGATGCTTGCACCCCTTCATCCTTACAAATCTGCGTAATACCCCCGAATAAAAAAAGTAGAGACGCCTACTTTAGCGTCTCTACTCAGTTTTAAAATATTGAAATTAGAGTCCGGTTTCTTCAGAGCAAATTAATTTGATTTTCCCCCTTTAAAACGGTAACTTTTCCAGAAAACTTAGCTTGTTATAAACTCGAATTAAACTCTGCACATCTACTTCTACAGTCTGTGCCGGGTAATTTTCAATCAATTCCACCACACTAATTTGCCCATCTTCTGCTGCTGAGAGAACCAAAGAAGCCCGCAGAGCCTGACCGCTCAACTGACCCGAAGGAGTCTGAATCATGTCCCCCATTTCATCTAACACACGCTTACCCAGACGATTATTCAGCGCCCGGTCTAAAAATTGCGGACTCAGGGAAATTGAGCGGTTTAAATGATTCCGAACCTCATCAGGATTTTGACTCGATAAGCGCATATACGATCGCAACGAGAAAGACAGATCTCCCGTCTCAGCAAACCTAGATAAGTCAGCCACGGACACAGGCGCTCGCATCGGCCCATATTTGAGAATAATTTCTTCAGCCGCATTAGCGCTGTTTGGGGAAAGCATTCCTTCCCCCACTCCCAACAGAGCAATCCCCAGAGTTCCAACCTGGATAATCCGACGCAAAACAGACAACAGGGATAGGCGCATTTTTACCATTTTAATCGATGAGTTTACGGACTAAAGACGAGTAATTCATACCAGAGGTTGCTTACTTTACCCCGGAAATAGCCCGGGAGTTTTCATCCCCTAAAAATATTCGGAATTTCTTAAAAACCTCAGTAAAATTTCCCGGAAAGCATGAGGAAGGAACCAGGTAATTGGATCCTAAATCAGTCTCATGGAGCTCCTTCGGACAGCATGGGATAATCGGGACAGCTAAACAGGGTTGTTGGCCCTTTCTTGATTGCCAAGTTAGTCTGAATCTTGTCAAAAAATGGGGGTTGTCTTCCCTCTACTGTAGCAACCTCTTCGGGATTTAATTTCATCCCAACTGCGTTAATGTCAACCCCTGTGGGGTTAACCTAAGTCTAACAACTTTTATGTTTTACCAGAATAAAGCCCATCAGCCGATGATCAAGCAACTTTCTTCTTTTAGGTTACAACCCGCGAGTTTGGGTCAGGGTTCCCTGACCCAGAGATTGAGCCTTCCCTTGGTAACCGCCCTGGTTTTGGGGGCAGGAACAGTGGCTGTTCCCGGATCCTGGGGCACCTCGGTCCCCCGGATGCCACAGTCCTCGGGAGTGCAGACGGCCCAAATTCCCGCGAATGCTAGAGTCGTCTATGTTAATCCCGTATTAGGAAGCGATCGCCCCGATGCAGGCAGCAGTGAAGGATCTGCCTATCAGAGTATTACTTATGCCCTCTCCCAAGCCACCTCTGGCACCGTGATTCAGTTGGCCCCTGGAAGTTACACCAAGGACACCGAAACTTTTCCTCTGACCCTCCGCCCAGGGGTTATTCTGCGCGGGGATGAAGACAAGAAAGGGCAGAATGTGCGGATTATTGGCGGGGGTAGCTTTAGCAGTCCCACCTTTGCGGTTCAAAATGTGGCCATTGTCACGGCTACCGATAGCACGATCGCCGGGGTTGGGGTAACCAACCCTAACACCCGGGGAACGGGCATCTGGATCGAATCGGGGGCCGCAACGATTCGTAATAGTACCTTTACCAGTAATCTGCGCGAGGGTATTTTCGTCACGGGGACTTCTACGCCCTTGATTGAAAATAGCGTGTTTAGCGAAAACGATGGGAATGGGATTTCCATTGCGCGATCGGCAAAAGGGGAAGTTCGGGGAAATGTCTTTCAGGACACGGGTTTTGGCTTGGCGATCGGGGATTCATCGGCCCCGATGATTGTAGATAACCGGATTTTGCAAAATATTGATGGGGTGGTGGTGTCCAATTCGGCAAAACCCATCTTTCGCAATAACGTGATTGAGAATAATGAACGGGATGGGATTGTGGTGATCGGGGATGCCTTGCCGGATTTAGGGACTGCCGAATCGGAAGGCAAAAATTACATCCGGGGTAACACCCGCTATGACCTTTATAATGCCACCCGCAACAATACGATCCTGGCGGTGGGGAATGATATTGATGCCAGTCGGATCTCTGGGTTGGTGGAGTTTGTAGCAGCAACGATCGCCGCAGGATTTCGGGATATTGGGGGTCACTGGGCACAACCTTATATTGAAGCGCTGGCGGTGAAAGGGGTGATTGCGGGATTTAATGATGGGACATTTCGTCCGAATGAGCGGGTGACCCGTGCACAGTTTGCGGCGATCGTCAATAAAGCGTTTACTGCCCGGTCAAATCAAGCTTGTTCAGCGTTTGCCGATGTCCGGAGTAATTTCTGGGGCTTTGAGGCGATTCAAACCGCTTGTCGGGGTGGATTTTTAACGGGATATCCGGGAAATCAGTTCCGTCCAGAACAGCAGATTCCTCGGGTTCAGGTGCTGGTGGCCCTAGCCAGTGGGTTGGGATTGCGTTCTGAGAATACAGAGGTGTTATCGGTGTTTTCGGATATGAGTGGGATTCCCGACTGGGCACAGACCGCGATCGCCGGGGCGACCCAAAGCGGCTTAGTCGTGAATTATCCGATTCGCGATCGCCTCAATCCTAGCCAAGAGGCAACCCGCGCTGAGGTAGCGGCTTTTGTGTACCAGGCCCTCGTGAATGGGGGTCAAGCCGAGGCGATCGCCTCTCCCTATCTGGTGATGGCTCCTTAATTGGGGTCAGTAGGCTCAAAGGGAAAGCGCCGGTTTCTGCGATCGCAGCAACCGGCGCTTTCCTTATCTTTAAGGTTTTATGTTTAGGGTCTTTATATTGGCTGACCCCATTTGAACTTTATTGATTTTGATTATGACCGGAATTTTTGCAAACCTGGAATTTCGTAATCTTTTCTTTAGATTTATACTCATGGGGCCAATTTTGATTTTTAAAAAACTTTTAATTATAAGCTCCATTGCCCTTAAGGGATAGTCCTGTGGAGATTGTTTTACCTCACCGGCCACTCCTGGACAAATTAGATATTCTTATCAGGGGATCAGAAGTATTGGAGGGAAACCCCCCGGGGGAGCATTAAGAGCGATAAGCCAGAAAAAGACTTGATCCGCACAAATGGTCCCCAGCCCGCTAAACGAAAAGGGCGATCGTCCTCCCGACCGGAGCCGAACAATCGAGCGTTCAAGGGCGGCTTCAGTCGGACTTTTCTAACCGAAAAAGCCACACCATTAGGGCGACAACCCCAAGTTGCAGAGCAAAATTAGGCAATGCCGCACCCACTTCACGACCGGCTAATAGTTGCGCCAGAAACACAAAAGCGCCAATGCCACCAGAGGCCCCACAGACCACATAAACAAATTTACGCAGTCCTTTATAGGGTGCAGCCGCCTCAGCCCTTAAACGAGCATATTTTTCCGGCGGGAGGGATTGTTTCCCCCGGGGTTTAGGATCGGGACTTTGATCGGCCATAAGACTCACAAAAAAAGAGGGTTGAGGTTCGCCTTTCCATTATCCGAAACAATGGGGATCTCGGCACCCCAGGGGGCAAGAGTGGGGTTTTTACGTCCGGTCCCCTCCCCTTGCCAAGGTCCGGGTTAGGGTGGGGTCCTCCTGACTCGGCAAAGCCAAGTCAGCAGGAATGAGTGGGTGGAGGGTCCAGGTGAGGTGGCGATTCCCTACGGGATAGCTTCGCTTACCGCCCCCTCACGAAGAAAGAGGTTGGACCAGCCTTCATACAGGTGAGATCGCCTCAAAGAGTAAACCTCTTGCAAAAAAAAGGATTGATCCCCCCAACCCCCCTTAAGAAGGGGGGCTTTAAAGAATTTTGCAAGAGTTCTAGTGTGTGAGGGGCGATCGGCCAGGAAGAACCCCACCCTAACCCGGACCTTGCCAAGGGGAGGGGACCGGAGGTAAGGCGACTTTCTTGTAAGCCCTTGAGGGTGCGGGTTTTTTAGGCTCCACTTTGAGGGCATCCGCATCTTTGTCACACAGGGGCTGATCCCCTAAAACTCCTTTCCTGGGAGAATTTGTGATTGAGGTTATCGGGGAGGGTAGATGACTCGGTAAGATGGAATCGATCCCCCGGCGTTTTTCACAGCGTACCTCTGCGACAAATAGCGGGTTCAACCGCCTGATTTGTCGGAGTGGGATGATCATGAGCGATCGCCCGGGCGGTGTCTGACCAGCATTTATATTGAGGACATGGATATCGCAACAGAGAATGCTGCAACAATTGCTATCGTGTTTGTCGCCCTAGGAATCTTGGGGTGGGGATATTATCGCGCTAGGGATTTCGGAAAACTCGGCATCTTAGCCTGGTTACAGTCTGCGGTACTGATGTTCCCTTGGCTGTTGTTCTTTGGTTTATTCTCCGCAGGAATCTACTTGAACTTAGTGGGGATTCTGCTGCTAGTTCTGGCCTCTGCGGGGTTGTACATCTATCTTGGCAAACAACTACGGGCGGCGGGTCAGGATGAGGTCCTGCGAGAACGGGCCGCCAAACGCTTGCAGTCCGATCAGGCTGCTGTGGGAACCAACTCAGAGAACCCGACGATTCCGGGTGTTGAAGACCAACTCAAGACGATCGCCCCGGAGTTTGTCAGAATTCCCGAAGAGGACCTCAAAAAGATCCAGGGGATTTTTGGCATCGATACCTTCTTTGCCACAGAAACAATTTCCTATCAAGAAGGGGCAATTTTTAAAGGGAATCTGCGCGGGGATCCAGAAGAGGCTTACGATCGCCTCGCCCAGACCCTCCAAGAACGCTTATGCGATCGCTATCGGCTATTTTTAGTCCCCAATCCTGACGAAAAACCCGTGGCGATCGTCTTACCCAGTACCTCCGACCCCAAACCCACCACCCGAGGACAAAAAATCCTAGCGGTGGTCTTATTCGTTGCTACCCTTATCACCAGCTTAGAAACCGCTGGATTATTCCTGGGATTTGACTTCTTTACCAATCCCCAACGCCTTGGGGAAGTGCTTCCCCTAACCTTGGGAATTTGGGCAGTCTTGCTCTCTCATGAAATCGCCCACCGGATAATCGCCCAGAAAAATAACGTCCGCTTAAGCTGGCCCTTTTTTCTCCCCACTTGGCAAATCGGTTCCTTTGGGGCAATCAATCGCTTTGAAACCCTCTTGCCAAACCGAACGGTATTGTTTGATGTGGCCTTTGCCGGACCGGCTGCCGGTGGATTAGTCTCTCTGGCGATGTTAATTGTGGGTTTACTCCTGTCCCATGAAGGCAGCTTGTTCCAAATTCCAGCCGAGTTTTTCCAAGGGTCTGTGTTAGTCGGCACTTTAGCAAAAGTTGTCCTGGGTTCGGCATTGAATCAGCCCTTGGTCCCGGTGCATCCGATGATGGTGATTGGTTGGCTGGGATTAGTGATTACCGCCATTAACCTTTTGCCTGCGGGTCAACTGGATGGGGGCCGGATTGTTCAGTCGGTCTATGGACGGACCATTGCCGGACGGGCGACTATCGCCACGGCAGTTGTCCTCGCGATCGCCGCCTTCTTCAATCCGTTGGCCTTATATTGGGCGATCGTGATTCTCTTCCTCCAGCGGGGTTTAGAACGCCCCAGTTTGAACGAAATTAAAGAACCCGATGATGCCCGGGCCGCCTTGGCTTTGTTAGCCTTATTTTTGACGATCGCCACCTTACTCCCCCTGAGTACCTCCTTGGCCGGTCGTTTAGGAATTGGCGGATAATAATAGAAGGAGAAAGCCAGGGCACAGGACCGAAGAACAATACTGAGGTCCTCGATACAGCAGAAGTTAGAAACCGGGTTTCTTCAAAAAATCTTTACTTCATGAGCAAAAAGTTTGGGCGAGAAACCCGGTTTCTTGTTCTCTTTATTCAAAAAACCCGACCGCATCGCCTTCGCGCTTTCCTTTTCCTGTTTTACCCCCCTTTAACATCATGAGTGCTCGACCCCAGATATTACTTGTTTTTGATACAACCTCTCTATTAGCCGGTGACACCAAGGTTTGGAAAGATTACAAACGGGTGGGGAGTTGTTTTGTCCCCAAAGTTGTCTTTGAAGCCATGCAAACTTTCGCCGATCGCGCTGCTGAACCGGGACAGGAGAAGGCTGCCAAAGAGTTTATGAGATTTTGGCCCAAAAGTGGCTGGCAGCAAACCACCGCCACCGCTACCCATCGCAAGTTAACACCCCCTGAAGGGGCCGCCCTGAGTTCCAGTGCCAGGTTAAGTTTAGAGATGGCCCAGGCTGGCTATGGTGTGGCCCTAGAACGGGAAGATGCGATCGTTGTCTTTGTTTGCAATGGACAACCCCTGCTCAAACGGATCAACGCCTTACGCCAATATAATCTCTGTGGAATTACCTCCGCCATGTTGCTACAGTGGTCTCGGGCGAATAAGGAACCGGAGGTGGTGACTCAGCAGTTGGAGAGATGGGAACAAAGCGATGACTCCTCGGGAATGAGCACCGCCTCCAAAGCGCGATCGCCCTCCAAAAGCAACAAAAAAGCCGCAACCGCCCGCAAACCTGCCGCCAAACGTCCCGCAGCAGCCAAGCGCGCCCAAGCGATCCCCATTGAGGAAGAAATCATCGATGATTCGGCTTATGCACTCCAAAATCGCCGACGCGGATTTTACGTCAAACCCAAGAAAACGAATATTTTCGCTCAGTTAAGTACCGCACTTGTTGCCCTAGTCATGGCAGCATTCATGGTCACAGTCCTTGGCGTGGCGTGGAAAATGGTCCTCCCCGAAACCTTTAACCCCTTGTGGCAGAAGCACATCCAGCCACAGTTAAAAAAATTACCCCCCATCCCCGGAATATCATAATAGACATCTGGCAAAATACCGGATTGATCCCCCCAACCCCCCTTAAAAACGCCAATCGGCTTTTTAGAATTTTGCCCGACTGAAGTCGTTCTCTTAGTTCGTAGTAACCACTTCAGTCGTTCTTATCTTAGTTCGTAGTAACCACTTCAGTCGTTCTTATCTTAGTTCGTAGTAACCACTTCAGTCGTTCTTATCTTAGTTC
>JAMXFF010000020.1:72505-77702 GCA_025370845.1 Laspinema palackyanum D2a
GTAGTAACGACTTCAGTCGTTCTCTTATGTTCGTAGTAACCACTTCAAGGAACTCAAAAAAATAAAACCGCCACAACGTTCAACGTCCCCCCTTGAGAGTTTCTTTAAAGATGACTCAGTAAAGGAGTCACTACGAACATTTGGATGATTTATTTTTTGCAATCCCCTCAGTCGTTCCCCCCTCCTATCCTTTTACGGCAACCCCTTTGTAAAAATACCCCACCGTCTTAGGAATCTTAGGCGCATAAAAGCGATCGAGTTGCAGAATCTGAAACTGATTTTCTACTAACCTTTGAATCGGACGATTCAGATGGCATCCATCCCCCACAATTTTTTGCAGAGGAGTGAGGAAATTTTGCCAACCCTGAATCTTCGGTTCCTCACTCAATCCATGCTCCAAAAAAAAGAATTTCCCACTAGATTTAAGAACCCGGTGAACTTCTGCTAAAGCCCGTTCCACTTGAGCAATACTACACAAAGTCCAAGTGCTAACCACACTATCAAAACTCTCATCAGGAAAGGGTAAATTTTCGCCACTAATGACCCGAACTTCTACATCGATATTCGAGGACTCAATCCGGTTTTGAGCCAACTTATTCATGCCCGGATTCGGGTCTACAGTAGTTATTTTTTGAACTGTTTCTGGATAATGAGGCAAATTTAACCCAGTCCCAAATCCAATTTCTAAAACATTGCCAGAAACCTCGGATAAAACCTCTTCTCTATACTGGGAAATACGCGGATCGGACATTGTAATATCCAGCAGATTGGGGAGAATAATTTGTGAATAAAATTTCATAATGAATCCAAAAAAATGCCGAATTGTATTCCATTATAACAGAAAAAAGGTGGGCATAAATATCCGGATATAGATAGCAAAATGCTTCCTATCCTGATTTTTTCAAAAAATCTAATCATCAGCCCAGGTTAACCGGAAAAAAAGGAGAGTTACTCCCCTTTGACTAAAGATAAGGCTTTGATTAACTCTTCGAGACGAATCGGTTTGGTGATGTAATCGTCCATTCCAGCCGCGAGACAAATTTCCCGATCGCCTTGCATGGCATTGGCAGTCATGGCAATAATTCTCGGCTTATTTAAGTGTAAACGTTCGGCATATTTTTTACAAATTTCACGAGTCGCTTCTAACCCATCCATTTCGGGCATTTGCACATCCATGAGGATGACATCGTAGGATAGCCGATGCAAGGCTTCTAAGACTTCGAGTCCATTGGTGGCGACATCTGCACGATATCCCATGCGATCCAAGATTCTGAGAGCAACTTTCTGGTTGACGATATTATCCTCGGCTAATAAAATTCTTAAGGGAAGCCGCTTTGCCATATCCGCATCAATCAGAGCCTTTTTGGAACGGGGGATAGTCTCATACTTGACAGGACTGTTGGAGGAGTTTTCATCAAAAACTTGAATTAAGGTATTATAGAGTTGAGATTGCTTAATGGGTTTATTAATAAACGCCGCAAATTTAACGGTAATTCCATCCACTTTTAGGGATTCGGGTTTACCCATTGAGGTGAACATGACCAAGGGGAGGGATTGCCATTGAGGTTGACTTTGAATTCGCGCTGCGAGTGTTAGTCCATCCATTTCAGGCATTTGCATATCCAAAATAGCCAGGTCAAAATGGTTGCTGACTTCTAAAATGGCTAAGGCTTCGGAACCGGATGCAGCATTGTGGGGAAACATTCCCCAATTTTGAGTTTGTTTGAGCAAAATTTGTCGATTTGTGGCGTTATCATCGACGATTAGAACTTTTTTACCCTGGAGCAGGGGCCCATCAATATGCGGATATTCAGGGGCATCGATCGCCCTGGGGTTGGAGTGAGCAATTAAGGTGAAGTAAAAAGTAGAACCCACCCCTTCCTCACTTTCAATCCACATTCTACCCCCCATTAATTCGCTTAAGCGCTTGCAAATTGCTAGTCCCAGTCCAGTCCCGCCAAACTGACGGGTAGTAGAGGCATCGACTTGAGAAAAGGGCAGAAAGAGGCGATCGCGACGATGGGAGGGAATCCCAATTCCTGTATCTCGAATGGAAAACTGAAACTCGTAAGCAACCGGATTGGACTCATCCACTGATAGCGGCTGCAAATCCGAGGGAGTTTCCCCATTCGCAGTAATTAAAGGGGTAGCAACTTCGCCTTGAGAAGCCGGAGAGGTTAACCGGGTAGCACTCACCGATACGACGATTTCGCCCGTTTGGGTAAATTTGACCGAGTTGCCAATTAAATTGACTAAAATTTGCCGCAACCGAGTGACATCAGAGATAATTTGTTTCGGCGTGGTGACGTCGATTTGATATAATAATTCCAGCCCTTTTTCGGCGGCTTTTGGAGCAAATAAATCTAAGGCTTCTTCGATGCAAGTTTGCAGATTAAAGGGATGATTTTCTAGTTCAAGTTTGCCCGACTCAATTTTAGAGAAGTCCAGGATATCATTAATAATCGTCAGTAAAGCATCGCCACTGGTGCGAATAGTGTCGATATAATCCCGCTGTTCCTCGGTTAAATTCATATCCAGTAATAACCCCGTCATGCCAATCACGGCATTCATGGGAGTCCGGATTTCGTGACTCATGGTGGCGAGGAATTCGCTTTTGGCACGGTTGGCGACTTCAGCGGATTCTCGGGCTTGTTTTAAGGCTTCATTTTGCTCGGCGAGTTGCGATCGCGCGGCGCGTTCCCGAACCAGTAATTCCGATTGAGCTAAGGCAATGCCGAGTTGAACCGCAACTGCTTCGAGGAGTTCAATTTCCTGGGGTTCCCAATGGCGGAAGCGATCGCATTGATGGAAGCCAATGGTCCCATTCGGTTCCCCTTGATAGGAGGTGCGAACCGCTAACATCGACTTGATTTGAGCTTGATGGCACAGGGGGAGTGCCTCCCTCAGCAAGGGGTCCGTATTCACATCATCCGATGCCACGGCGTGATCCCCCGCAAACACCTTTTGAATGTAGGGATTCCCTTGCACCGGAATTTGAAAGCCCATCATCGAGAGATACCCAGGCTCTACATATTCTGCCACGGTATCTACGGTACTCGCTTCAGGGCTATAAGAAAGAATCACACAACGGTTGAGGTGAAAACCGCGCCCCATTAAATCCGTTGCCGTTTGTAAAATTTGTTGAGAATCTAAACTTTGGCGAATTTCTCGGGTAATTTGCCCCAGTAACAACGTGCGCTGGTATTCAGCCCGGAATGCATTTTCAGCCATATCTCGTTCGATTTCCCCGCCGATCCATTGTGCCATCAAGGTCAGCAGTTGGCGATCGCTGTCTTTAAAGGCGGTATCCCGGGGGGTGTGGCTGGCAAAGCTTAGAGTCCCGTACACCTCAGAGGCAACGATGATCGGCGTACCAATATAGGCGTGGAGTTTACGGACTTGATAGGCGGGATGGGTTTGCCAAACCTGAGATTGTCCAGCGGATTCGATACAGAGTGTAGCTTGTTCGGCGAGGGTAGCGGCGTCATAGGTGTGACTTAAATTGAAAGCATCCCCGGGAAACAGTTTAAACAAACTGGTAGGAGGATAGCAGGTGGCGAGGAGCTCGATGCGATCGCCCTCGACTCGACCTAACATCCCAATGTCTAACTTAAATCGCTCAGAACCCATTGCTAACATCCGCTCAAGACGCTCTTGCAGGCTTAAATCCACTGCTGCTTGCACCTCAATGAGCGATCGCAATGCCATCTCGGTTTCGCGCTGTTGCGCTTCGATACCCTTGCGATCTCGGATGTCGCTGCCAATCCCCAAAAATCCGGTAATTTCCCCCGTGCGATCGCGTAGGGCCGAAATAGACAACAACACCGGAAACCGACTGCCATCTTTGCGGATATACGACCATTCGTATTCGTCCGGGTTTCCCTCCAGGGCTTTAGCCGTAAACACATCAAATCCAGGCGCTATCTCCACCCCCAGTTCTTCCGAGAGTTCCTGCGCCCTCTGGACCACTTCCATCGGGTCATGGAAAATTGCCGGAGTCATTTTCCCGACCATTTCCTCGGCAGTATAACCCAGCCAACGTTCAGCCGTGGCATTAAATGTATAAATAGTCCCATCCATCCCTGTGGAGATAATCGAGTAGTTGGCACTATCTAAAATCGCCTGTTGTAGGGTGATGGTTGCTTCCAGACTATCCTCACCGGACTGTTGTTTACCCGGGTCCGGAAAACCCGTTGCCGGAAGCTTCACCACCTCGGGGGGACGGGCGGATTGCGGGCGATCGCCTCCCGTCTCCGGGCCATCATTCTCCTGAACTAGGGCAATAGTTTTGCCCGTGAGGGAGTCAATAATCTGCCGGACGACGACTGCCTGGGGTCCTACCTCGATTTTCTCCGGTAACGCCTTCCCCGGCATCAGTGGGTTGACAACCCCTCGGTGACGGAGAATCTCTGGACTCACCCCCTCTACCAACAGGGCCAAACGTCCTTCGTCAATCTCCATCTCAGAACAGAGGCAGGGAATCTGCACCGCTTCTCCCTGGGGATAAAACGTCCATTGTTCGATCGCCGTTTCCCCAGACTTCAACCGTTTGCAATACCCCGTTAATCGGGGGCGCGTTGCCCCTAAAATCTCCCGGAAATCTCGCTGTCTGAGTTCTTCCAAACTCCCTGCACCCCAGAGTTGCAAAGCGGCAGGGTTCGCCCACCAGAGTTGTAATTGTTCGAGATCGAACAGCCAAATGGGCGATCGCAAGAGGGACAAGCAAGAGGGCAGTTTAAATGGAGTCACGACAGTTTTGTTGATTTCAATACAGGATTAATTTAGTGGCTCATCCCGAGCAGAATTCTGTTCGCAATGGTTGAATAGACCTTTTGCAGAATAACGGATGCTCACCCCAAACCCCTGGAAGACCCCTTACCAGAGTAGGTTTTTTACGTTCAGGGGGATTTTCCTCACATTTAAGATTACTTCCGGTCCCCTCCCCTTGGCAAGGGGAGGGTTAGGGTGGGGTCCTCCGGGTGGCGAGCCCTCGTCAAGAGGTAATGAGTGGGTGGAGATTTCTCGTATAGGCGCGATCGGGCTTCACGAAGTAAAAAGGTTGGACCCGCAGCCTCTATACATTTAAGATTACTTCCGGTCCCCTTCCCTTGGCAAGGTCCGGGTTAGGGTGGGGTCCTCCGGGTGGCGAGCCCTCGTCAAGAGGTAATGAGTGGGTGGAGATTTCTCGTATAGGCGC
>JAMXFF010000020.1:77802-127389 GCA_025370845.1 Laspinema palackyanum D2a
GATCGGGCTTCACGAAGTAAAAAGGTTGGACCCGCAGCCTCTATACAGGCTCTTAAAGGGTTCAGAGTGAGTGACGGGGCGATCGCACTTCAGCAAGAGGACCCCACCCTAACCCTCCCCTTGCCAAGGGGAGGGGACCGGAGAGGACCCCAACCTTAAGTATCCCCCTACCCCGTCTAGGTTTTTTACAACCTTGTTGTAAACCTGAATCAGTATGCTTGAACCCTGACTTGATCGCCCAATTTGTAAAACACAGAGCCTTAATGAGGGTTAACTTATCGCGGGGGGAGAGATTGAGTGCAAGTTCCCAGGCGATCGACTTGAGATTCTAAACTCAACAACAAGGGAGTGATCCCTTCAAACACCTGGCCCCGCACTTGGTCCTCAATTTGGGTGGAAATGGCCCCGATCGCCCGCGCACCCATATTCAGGCTGGCTCCTTTAATCCGGTGAGCTTTTAACTCAACGGTACTCCAATCCTGGCGATCGCAGGCGGAACGAATCACCTCGATATCCCCCCGCAGGCTATCCACAAAGGCTCGCAGCAGACGTTCTTGTAATTCCAGTTTACCTCGGGAAATCTCCTGGAGACGCTTCCAATCAATCGGTGAATCTTCAAGGGTTCCCTGCGGTAAATTTCTAGGAGACAAGGACCCGGGTAGTTCCAAGGTGCTAGAATGGCTCACCCCCTGATTGAGAGTGGGTTTTAGTTGGGGATTTTCGGACAAATTGGACCCCGGGGGCTGAAGGGGGATGATCTGGGGAATCCAGCGATCGAGTGCTGCCTGTAATTGTTCGAGGAGGACAGGTTTGCTGATATAGTCATCCATTCCCGCCTCCAGACATTTCTGCCGATCGCTATTCAGCGCATGAGCAGTCAGGGCGATGACGATGGTATGATGACGGTCCCCTTCAGACTGCCGGAGTTCTCGGGTCACCTCATAGCCATCTTTCAGGGGCATCTGACAATCCATAAATACCAGATCATAATCTTCACAGGCAAGGCGATCGAGGGCTTCGAGACCATTATTGACACAATCGGCATGGTAGCCCAAGGTATTGAGTTGAAACACAATCACTTGTTGATTAATCTCGTGATCTTCAGCGATTAAAATTTTAATCGGGGAGCGGGGAGGAGGGGCCAAGGAGAAGGCGGAGCCAGAGAAAGGTTCTCCGTGAGACCCTCGGGGGCGATCGCGCACAGCCACCTGGGGATTTAAAACCTGCTGCAAGCTTTCCACAAACTGAGACCCCCGTAAGGGTTTGATGATATAAGCGCTGATCCAATGGGGGGCTAAGGCTTCGGCGATCGCCCGTTGATTAAACTGAGCTAAGGCGATCGTCCGGGTTGTCGCCAAATTTGGCTCCTGCTTCAGGGCTTGTAACAGAGTTGAGCGATCGCCCTCCAGGAGGTTCACACTCGCTAGAAGTGCATGGTAGGGGGTTCCCTGCGCTGCTGCTGCGCGCAAGGCACTCAGGGCACTCTGGGGGTCCGTGACTTGATCCACCGTAATTCCCCAGCGATCGGCAAAATGCTGCACCGACTGACGATGCATGGCACTCTCATCGGCAACCAGCAGTTTTAGAGACTCCATCTCCAAGGTTGTACCTGGGGAGTTTTCTCCTTCTGGGCGATTTTGCTGTACCG
Source organism: Laspinema palackyanum D2a (assembly GCA_025370845.1). Taxonomy (GTDB): domain Bacteria; phylum Cyanobacteriota; class Cyanobacteriia; order Cyanobacteriales; family Laspinemataceae; genus Laspinema. The sequence goes on from JAMXFF010000020.1 coordinate 79,451, forward strand.
GCAAGGTAACGGTAAACCAAAAGGTTGACCCCTGATTCAATTCGCTTTCAACGCTAATCGTCCCCTGCATCAGTTCTACCAATTGTTTAGAAATAGCCAGTCCTAACCCGGTGCCGCCATACTTGCGGGTGGAGGAACTATCCACTTGGGAAAAGGATTGAAACAACTTGGTTTGATCCTGGGGTAAAATGCCAATTCCCGTATCGGTGACCGAAAATTTCAAGGTGACGGGATTGCGCTGCGCCGGGGGTAAGGAATCTGCCTCCGAGGTGGAATCGGAGACGGCACAGACGGCGATGGATACTTCTCCAACTTCGGTAAATTTAATCGCATTATTGACTAAATTCAGCAAAATCTGACGCAACCGCGCAGGGTCTCCAAACAGATGGCGAGGAACATTGCGATCGATGCAAATTCCCAAATCTAATCCCTTTTCTTGGGCTGGAGCAACCATCAAATCTACTACAGATTCTATACATTCATCCAACTCGAAATCAATCGGGTTGAGATTCATTTCTCGCGCTTCTAATTTAGAAAAGTCGAGAATATCGTTAATCACCGTTAACAAATGCTCGGCACTGGAAAAAATCGTTTGAGCATAGTGTTTTTGTTGCGGATTTAATTCCGTTGCTAGGAGCAATCCCGTCATTCCAATTACCCCATTCATAGGGGTGCGAATTTCATGGCTCATACTAGCAAGAAACTCACTTTTGGCCCGATTAGCAGCCACTGCCGCCTGTTTCATCTGGGCTAAAACAATGTTTTGTTTGGCTAGTTTTTGGGAGATGCGGGTTTGCTCTGCCAGCAGTTGGGCTTGAGATAGGGCAATGCTGACTTGATTGGCAAGTTGTTGTAGCAATTCGGTTTCAAATTGTGTCCACTGGCGGGGGGTGGAGCATTGATGGGCAATTAGTAATCCCCACAATCGTTCCCGCAGGGGTTCCTCGGGGGCATCCCTTTGGAGTAATGGCACTACGAGGTTGGCTTTGACGCCGATTCGTCTAAGCAAGTCCTGATAGCAAGCGTGAATTTCTGCGGACTCGACATCACAAATGGCATTGACTCGCCCTTGTTTGTATTGTTCTAAATAGGTTGTAGGAAAGCAGGTATCGGTAATCTGATTTCCTAATAAGGGCTGACAGGTTTCAACGACAGATTCTTTGACCACAATTCCAGTTCCATCGGCCATCAGTTGAAAGACGATCGCCCGATCGGCGTGGAGAACTTGTCGGACTTCTTCAACGGTGGTTTGGAGAATTTCTCCAATATCTAAGGATTGACGAATTTTGATGGTCAATTCCGCAAAGAGTTGAGCACGTTGATTCTGTTTGATAATTTCCTCCTGGGCTTCTACCCAATCGGTAATGTCTTCAGAAATTCCCATGAGATATTTAGGGGTGTTAGTTTCATCGATAATCGGAACTTTACGGGTATGAAGCAATCTCATCCCTTGATGTGGAGTTTGAACGGTTTCTAAGGGAATATCTGCCATTTGTTGGGTTAAGAGCGCTTGGCGATCGCTTTGAGTGAAAAAATCTGCTTCTTCTGAATTAAATAGATCATAGTCGGTTTTGCCTAAGACTTGCTCTTGGGAATAGCCAAATTGTTGTTCGCTGGCTTTATTCCACCGAATAAATTGCAAGGTTTTGGCATCTTTGATAAATAAGCCGAGGGGCATATTTTCAATGACTGAGTTGAGAAAGGTTTTGGTTTGAGCTAATTCGGATTCAATATCTGGAGGGTGGAGGATCTCGAACCGGGATCCGTCGGGGGGATGTTGGCGATCGCCAATCTCCTCGGGAGTGGGGGGTTGTGGCGGTTCACTGCTTTCCGGCTTGATCCAGGTAAAACGAGGGATTATGCTGACTAGGAGTAGGTTAGCGATCGCCGTCGCCATTGCCAGGGAGTCCTGAGCGAGTCCGAAAAATGGGGGGGCGATTCCAGTCCAATCTAAGATGCTGAGGAGGATTAGACTAACCCCTGGGGCTACAGCAAGGAGCCAGAGGACCTGGGTTGCGCTCATCCCTTCCCTGATTTGACGCTCAACTCTGAATATGTCCCGTTTCATGACTTCACCATTAATAACCGCAACTCCGATCCCAGCAGCGATCGCCATCACCAACAGGGACAGCATGATCCTAACCTCCCCGCCAAACGGCTGGTCCCTCGTCCCTAGGGTGGGTCCGGTTAAATACATTCCAGCAAACCAAGCTGATGCGATCGCGGCACCCCTTGTCAACCCGCCTCGGTATGATCTCGGTTCTGTCTGAATGGGTTCATCTAGGGCGATCTCCAGATAAAATACCGCGATCGCCATCCCCATTGACAGCCCGACTATGTGAGGATCGTAGCTGCCGGTTAACATAGTCTCGCTATAGCGATTGATTCCCATTCCCTGGAGCATACGAATCACTGTGATATTTAGTACATTTCACGGATCACAGGCAGCGAACTTCCTTCTCGCCTTCCTGTCCTTCTCTCTACCTTTTCCTCAACTTTTGATACCCGTTGGCTGCCGGTTTTCAGTCCTCACCCCGAAAGGTGCAATATATTTCTCCCCGGGAAGCCTTTTAATCTACTTTTAGAAAAATGACGCTCATTGTTGATTTTGTTACCAATAATTGAGGTTGTGACTAATTTTATCACTCATTTTAAACCCTCGCTCTAAGATTTAAAGCTTAATTAAATCTTAAATTTTCTCCAACAACCTCACGTTCGTGATTATAATAAGGCATATTAAAAGTGATAAAACTTTCACCCAAAGAGTAATTTAGATTACAGTTTTTTGGTGAAAAACCTGTTGCCTATTATTCCACCATTGAGAGATTTACTCACCTCAACTCCGATTCCAGAAAAATAGTTTTCTGCCCTGCATTGATTCCGGGCCATTAAAATTGCCATTGGGCGATCGCGTTGAACAGTCCAATCTCAGGCTGATGCCTGATACCAATCCCTTCCTCATCGAGTTTGAAACCGGAGTAAACCCTGGATTCAGGGATTTGACTGACCCTCCATAGCTCCTATTTAAAAGCTAAAGTCTACCCGGTGATTAAGCCCGGAACCTCTCGCTGATTAACAATGTTTCTGACCTTTTTCCTCGCGTTTAGCATAGTCTGCCCTCCGCATCCTCAGTTGAATATCTTCCAGCAACTTGCGGTTCACCGCCAATAAATCAGCCACCAAACCTAGGATAATCAGTTGCACCCCGATTAGAATTAAAATAGCCGCTAAAATCAAGCTCGGAATTCGAGTCCGGTCAGTTCCCATTAAAAAGAAACCTAACCAGCGCAACCCCAAGGCCACCCCTAACCCCAAAGGAAAACTTCCTAAAAGCAGGAAGAACCGCAGGGGTTTATAGGTCATGAAAATTCTAAAAATAGTTAAAATAGACCGATGAATATAGCTGGGGATACTCTTGACTAATCGAGAAGGTCGTAACTCTCCATTGGTGCGGATAGGGACAGAAGTAATCGCCATCCCTTTCTGTCCCGCTTGGATAATCGTTTCTAAGGTATAGGTATATTGATTAAAAACATTTAACTGCATCGCCGCTTCCCGACTAAAAGCCCGAAAGCCACTCGGTGCATCGGGGATTCGCGTATTACTAGCCAGACGCACCACCCAACTCCCCAGGCGTTGCAAGAATTTTTTAGTGGGGGAAAAATGTTCAATATCTTGAATCGGTCGTGCCCCGATCACAATTTCCGCAGTTCCTAATAAAATAGGGTGAATCAAAGCCGGGATATCTTCAGCACAATATTGATTATCCGCATCGGTATTTACAATAATATCAGCCCCGGCTTTTAGAGAGGCTTCTAATCCCGCCATAAAAGCCTTAGCCAAACCTTGATTATTGGCAAGACGAACAATATGATCCACCCCACAAGCTTTGGCGACTTCCACCGTGCGATCGCGACTGCCATCATCAATCACCAACCACTCAATTTCATCAATCCCCGGTAACTCACGCGGCAGTTCACTCAGGGTAAGTCCCAGGGTCTGTTCTTCGTTATAACAGGGAATTTGAATAATTAGTTTCGTCATAGCATCCTTGCATATTGAGCGCTTAAATTTTAGCGCTTAGAGGGGAGGTTGGGGGAGATGGGGAAGATGGGGAAGATGGGGAAGATGGGGAAGATGGGGAGGATGGGGAAGTTTGTAGTAACGACTTCAGTCGTTATCCCTCTTAGTTCGTAGTAACGACTTCAGTCGTTTCCGCGTTACTTGGCGGATGCCAAGTAACGCCCCCATGTCAGGATTTGTCTCCAGTTCCCAAGCAGGCAAGGCGGTAGACCCTCAGATTGCTCGTGTTATGGCATCCGCCATAACACGAGAGCAACGACTGAAGTCGTTACTACGAACTAAGAGGGATAACGACTGAAGTCGTTACTACAAACATCTCCCCCATCTCCCCCATCTCCCCCATCTCCCGCCATCTCCCCCAATCCCCCAATCTGCTATGATTAAAGCAATCTAACTCAAGTGCCAAACCATACACCCGCTAACTGCAACAGACAGATTATGCCGCTCTATACTTATTTCTGTCCTAGTACCAATCAAAAATTGGACGTAACTCACTCCATTAAAGATAAAGCGCAAACTTGGGGAGAATTGTGCCACTTGGCAAACCTCGAACCGGGTGAGACGCCTCTATCTGCACCCGTGCGACGTCTGATCAGCGCCCCTGCGGTGATGTTTCCCACCGGCAACAGCGAACTCAAAAGTCACGGGTTTAGCAAGTTGGTTAAACGGGACGATGGGGTTTATGAAAATGTTACCGCCACCGATGGAGAAAGTCGGATTGTTCGACCCGGCGATCGCAACACCTATCCTGATTTGAAAAAGAAAATCGGCGACTAAATCCATACCCTCAGATATTTCTATCCAAGAGTTGAGTGGTGAATACTCAGCTCTTTTTTAATTGAGCGTCGGTTTCTTGTCCCTTTTATCCCCTCCTCTACCCATGCTCTAGCATCACCTTGAAAAGACCATTTACCCACGATTTGCAGCCTCGCCCCTCTATTTTAAGATAGACTTTTTCTAAAAAACCGGCCATTTTCTAAAATTTCGCCTATATTGAAGGGCAAGAACCAATTCATCGAGTCTTTGCATTCCGGGTCCTTATTGTATATCGGAAATAACTCATGCGTGTCTTACTTTTATATCCACTTTTTCCCAAAAGTTTCTGGTCCTTTGAAAAGGCTTTAGCTTTAGTCGATCGCAAAGCCCTACTACCGCCCCTCTGTTTAGTCACCGTTGCCGCCTTGTTACCCCAGGAATGGGAATATAAACTCGCCGATCGCAACATTCGTGACATCACCGAGGAAGAATGGGAATGGGCCGATTTAGTGATTTTATCGGCCATGATTGTTCAACAAGAAGATTTTCTGGCCCTGATTCGCGAAGCTAAACGGCGTTCTAAGCCCGTCGCTGTCGGTGGCCCTTACGTTACATCCCTCCCCAAGGAAGCAGCAGCAGCCGGTGCCGATTATCTGATTTTAGATGAAGGGGAAATCACTCTCCCCCTGTTTGTAGAAGCCCTAAAACGAGGGGAAAAAACTGGCACTTTCAGCGCTAATGGAGAAAAAGCCGACGTTACCCAAACCCCCATACCCCGCTTTGATTTATTGGATCTTTATGCCTATGATACGATGGCGATCCAATTTTCTCGGGGTTGTCCTTTTCAATGCGAATTCTGCGATATCATTGTCCTCTACGGACGCAAATCTCGCACTAAACATCCCTCCCAAATTTTAGCTGAACTCGATCGCCTCTTAGAATTGGGGTTTACTCAAGCGGTTTTTCTGGTAGATGACAACTTTATTGGCAATAAGCGCAACGTTAAACTTTTGCTCAAAGAGTTGAAAATTTGGCAAGAAAAAAATCGCTATCCCTTCCGGTTAATTACAGAAGCCTCCGTTGATTTAGGTCAAGATACAGAATTGCTGGAAATGATGGTAGAGTGCAATTTCTATGTAGTCTTTTTGGGAATTGAAACCCCCGACGAAGAAAGCTTAACCCTGACCAAAAAGTTCCAAAATACCCGCGATTCTCTCAGTGATTCAGTCGAAGCGATTACCAAAGCAGGAATGCGCGTGATGGCGGGATTTATTATTGGCTTTGATGGGGAAAAACCGGGGGCAGGCGATCGCATCGTCCAGTTTGTCGAAAATACCTCCATTCCAATGGCGATGTTCAGTATGTTGCAAGCCCTTCCCCATACCGCACTCTGGGAGCGATTACAGAAAGAAGGGCGCTTAAATACCGGAATTGCTAACGGGAACCAAACCACCTTAATGAACTTCATTCCCACCCGACCTCTGGAAGAGATTGCCCGGGAATACATTGATGGATTTTGGCAACTCTACGACCCCCAACGCTATTTAGACCGCACCTACCGCCATTTTATGATGATGGGTAAACCCCGGAATCCGGTACCGAGACGTCGAATGAACTGGCCCACCATTCGCGCATTTTTTACCATTTGCTGGCGGCAAGGAATAGTGCGTCCCACCCGTTGGAAATTCTGGCTTTATTTGGTTAATATTCTCCGCCATAATCCCCGGGTCGTGGATCATTATTTGGCGCTGTGCGGACTCTTTGAACATTTCAGCGAATATCGAACTATCGTTCGAGACCAAATTGAAAGTCAACTGGCTGAATATTTAGCAGAACAAAAGCGGATTGAAGCATATAAACTGGAACGAGAAGAGTCTGCTGTAGCTTAATTCAAATTACTAAACTGGGTGCGTGATCCCTGCTTACGCACCTGACTTTTTTCTGGTGTTTTATTAGCGGTCCTCTGGATTTAGCGGAACCATTGCCCAAGTGGTATAAGTCCCAATCGGACTCCAAATCATATAAGGAATTAATAAAACCACCGCCCAAGTTGAAATCGGCCAAACACTTATTGCTAATAAATAGCTGAGTAATCCTCCAGTCGCGCCAATAATTGTCCCTACCGTGAGACTTCGCAATTTACACATCACCGGGGTATAAGAAATCGTGACAATTTCTAAGACCAAATAAAAGACCATTAAGACCCAAGTCAGTTGACTTCCCGGGTCTGCTTCCCAAACCAAATAAGCAGACCAACCGCCACAGATAAAAATGACCGTCCAAATGATGGGAATTGCCCGTTCAAAGGTCAACCATCGCGGACGCTGCAACCGATTAAACCAACGAATATCGCCCCCCGTCAATGCACTCCCCAGACCCGCCACCAAAGTGCCGATCGCCGCAATCACCATCCAAGACTTAATCATAACTCCCCCCGTCCATACCATCCCACATTTTCCCCTCCAGTATATCCTAAATTTTCATTTCAACATCCCGACTTCAGTCGTTCTTAATCTTTGTTCGTAGTAACGACTTCAGTCGTTCTTAATCTTAGTTCGTAGTAACGACTTCAGTCGTTCTAATTGTTCGTAGTAACGACTTCAGTCGTTCTAATTGTTCGTAGTAACGACTTCAGTCGTTCTCCAAAAAAAACAAATCACCCAAGAGAATACATCCAACCATCTCGGGCGCAAATCCTAACAACTCCATCCCATACAATGGGGGTAGCTTCAAATGAAATCCCGGGCAAAAAATGTCCTGCTTGTTCAACTTTGACTTGATAAAACTCCCCCCGTTGATTCGGCACCGAATTCACCCTATCACCCTGGGATTCTTCAAAATAAAACTCAAACAAATACACCCCATTATATCCTGCCGCAATCAACTTATTCCCCTCGGTAAAAATTGGAGTAGAAATCGAACCCCCAATATTTGTTTTAAATAAAATCACAGGCGTTTCATAGTTTTTATTCAACCAAGGCCCTTTAACCTTCTGCCCCGTGACTTCAGTTTGCGACCCAATATAAAGATAACCATCGATCGCACTGGTAGCAAATAAAGCCGGAAATTCTCCACTAGGATTATATTCATCATTGAGGGCAACCGATCCAATAATTCCCCCTTCCCATCCACTAAAATTGCGATTTCCTGTGGGAAAAAACCACTGAACTGCATTCTCCTCCGGTTGATTCGGGTCAAGTTTAAACACTCCCCCTTGGCCGGGAATATATTGCCGCTCAATGGCACAAAACAGTTTATTTTCTTTAGAAATAGCAACGCTGCCATCAATATCGGACCCCGTGAAGAAATCCCAGACAATTTTTTTGCTTTCTAAGTTGATGCCATAGATATGACCCGAACCCGCAGCGACAAACAGTCGATTTCCTAGTCGGGCGGGGGAAGATTCGGTTACGAGATTGCCTCCCTGTCGGAGACTATCCTGGTTTTCATAGAGTTGAACTTCGCCTAAAATTTCAGGTTGAAGAATGCCAGATTTCAGGGTAGCAGTATCGGTGGCACTATTCAGAAAATACCCGATGCTATTTTCTCCGACATTGAATAAAACTCCATTGCCTAAATCTAAGGCACTGCTATCATTATCCCGGCTATAACTAGCGGTTTTTCTAATATCAAGTTTCCAGAGTTCTTGGCCGGTTCTAAAGGAAATGGCGCGAAAGCTGGGGAGAGGACCTGAAGAGGCCAGGGAATTTTGAATGCCTAACCGACTGCCTTGTAAGATGACGATGCGATTTTCTTCCGGTGCTTTTTCATCGATATAAAGACTGGAACTCCCTTTAATGACATCATCAAACTGATAGCGCCATAAGACTTCGTTGGTGGCAATATCAATTTTTCTTAAACTGTGATCATAAGCGCCAATGGTGAGATAAACTTTGCCTTGGTCTCGGGTGAGGGTGGGTTGTCCCGTCCATCCAGCACCACTCCAGGTTCGCCAGGAGGTGCCAACGCGGGTTCTGCCGGTTCCGAGGGCAAATTTATCGAGGAGATTTAATCCTTGGGGAATTCCTCTGCCATAAAATCTCCGGTGGTCATTACCGAGAAAGGTGGGGATTAATAATTCAGTGTCGAGGGAGAGTCCGGCGATCGCCTCGTTGACGGTTTTAGTAACCGTGGGTAACAAATTCCTCGGGGGTGGAGTCGGGGTGGAGGTGCGACATCCTTGTAGAATGGGCGGCAGTGAAGAACCCATTAAAAAAAGAAGCGCGTTTTTGTTGAAGGTTCGCCGGTTCAAAGTCATGGGTAAAACCGTTACAATTTAAAAGGGTTGGACCGATCGCCAGGGAAGGAAACCATCAGCCAAAATTGGGACTGTGACATTGACTCATCCCAGGACGATCGCAATCTCTAGGTGAGTCCGTTGCGATGAAAATTGACCAAGGCAATCTCATCGTACCTGAAACTCCCAGGCGATCGCCCCAGAAAATGGAACTGTTAGGGTCTAGCAACGTCTACAAATTCTATATTTTGAGTGAATATTGTGAGTCCATACCGCGAGAGTTAAAGGCATGAAACCACAGAGGTTATTATTGAGTATTGTCACTGCTGGGGCGATCGCCACCTCGGGTCTGGTGAGTCCCCCTTTCTCTACTATTGTCACCGCCTTTAGTGCCGATGAACAAACCAGCATCAATGTCTACCAACAGGCGAGTCCTTCGGTAGTGACCATCCGCGTGGGCAGAGGTGCAGGGTCTGGCAGTATTATCAGTGCTGATGGCCTGGTTTTAACCAATGATCATGTGGTGAGTTCGGCGCGCAATGGCAGGGTGGAGGTGCTCACCAGTACGGGACAAACTTACACCGGGGATGTGATTGCCACCGATCGCCGCAATGATTTAGCCTTGGTCCGACTCAGAACCAGCGATCGCCTGCCTGCGTTACCGATAGCGAGTCGAGATGGGATCCAAGTCGGTCAACGGGTTTATGCGATCGGCAGTCCCTTCGGACTCTCGGGAACCTTTACCACCGGAATTCTCAGCCGAATTGCGGATAATGGGGATTTACAAACCGATGCCGCCATCAATCCCGGGAATTCCGGCGGTCCTTTGCTCAATTCCAATGGAGAACTCATTGGGGTGAATAAAGCAATTTTAAGCCCCAATCGTGGGGGTAATATTGGGATTGGATTTGCTACCAGTGCGACAGTTGCCCAGGATTTCATCGCCGCTAATCGATCGCGGACCGTGGCCCAAGGGACTGATAGGACGCCAGCGCCTTCTCCAGGGCGATCGGGTTCAACCTCTCCCCCGCCTCGGTTAGGGGTGGAGGTGAATGCGGGTTTAGTGATTCAGTCTGTAGAACGGGGGTCTCCTGCCGCGCAAATTGGGTTACGGGCCGGCGATCGCCTCGTAGGGGTGAATGGCACTCGGTTACAGCGGATCGAGCAACTGTTGGCGTTTTTAAATACCCGTCCCGATTCGGCAGTGTTCACCATCAGTCGCGGACGGCGAGTGGCAAATGTGCGCGTAAATTTTTAAGGGGCCACGGCCCGGACTATTTCGCTTCAACGAATAAAACCCCAGCATTTTGCTGAGGTTTTATGGTTTATTTTTTAAGGTGAGGAGAGGGGCACAGGAATTTTCCCCTGCCGAGAACAGTATTTTAGAAGTAGCGGATCATCAGGGGCACTAAAGCTTCCATCGTTTCTCCCGTGACGCGATCGCGGACTCGCGCTTGGCGGAAGGCGGTGCGTCCAGTATAGGAGAAAATACTCCGGGAACTCATATCGCCAATTAATTCAACTAATTCATAACGGCCATCGGAACTGCTCTCGGGGGTGATAATATTCCCCCGAGAGGCGACACCCCCAGTGCGATCGAGAATCACTGCCAAAGAGCGAATTACCGGATAGGTCACACCTTCGTAGGTGATCATGCGTTCGGTCAGGGCTGCAAGGGGTCTTTGAGCCGATGCCGCTTGCGGGAAGGTGAAACCCGAGGCTAGGACCAGTCCCATACCCAATACAATGGCTTGAAGTTTGGCGGAATTTTTCATGGATTTTAAGGGGAAAAGATAGACGAATAATTACAAAATAATCCCGATTCGGCATTTAGCCAAATTGGGATTTCTCTTTTCTCGGGGATTGACCCCCAGGGGGTCGAAAAGGTTCCGAGGGATTGATGATACTCCATCCCATTGTGATAGGTCTGTCAAAATCCGTACTTTTCAAGATTCGGTTGGCTAATCATACGGGTTGGGCTACCTCCAAGCAATCTAGGACTAAAATCAGAAAGTTTGGAGGCAGGATAGCGCGGTTCCCACAGTTATACCCAATCCGGTTGTCTCTAGTCTGTTTTTTCTATAAGTGAACTCCAAAAAATAAAATCTTCTATCAGAGATCCCCCCAACCCCCCTTATTAAGGGGGGCTTTTTTAATTCTGCAAAACTTCTAATGGCGAACTTTTTTTAGGGAAATCCCTAATCATAATTCCCCTGACTCTGACAACCCCGAGTCAAAGTGTTACAGTAAACAGAGATTAACATCACAGGAGGGAACGTGGAAGTCAAAGCCAAACTGACCCTAGAAGAATTTTTCGCTTTACCGGAAGGGGATATTACTTACGAACTGGTTGATGGAGAAGCTAAACCCAAACTATTACCGAAACGATTTCATTCCAGCTTAACGGGCATCTTCTGTTTACTGCTGACGCAATGGAATAAAGACCGGGGTGAGGTGGGGGTTGAGTGGGCGATAAGACTTAAACGGAAGGGTCAGGACTGGGTACCCATCCCGGATTTACTGTATATCTCAGCCGATCGCGACCGAGGCGATCGCATCCTGGATGAAGCTTGTCCCGTTCCTCCCGAATTAGCCATTGAAATTATTTCACCGGACCAAAGTTTTGGCGAAATCAGTGGCAAAGCGATCGATTACTTAAATGCCGGAGTTTCTTGCATCTGGATTGTCGATGCTCAAGTCAAAACCATAACTATTTTCTATCCCGATTCTCCCCCTCAAACCAAACGCGGGGATGAAGTGATTACCGATGAATTATTCCCCGGATTAGAATTCACCCCCGCCCAGATTTTTGATGATGCTAAAATTCCTTAATCCCTGGAAAAATTGGTAGAAATTTAGCAATTGAGGGGTTATCCACGCCATCCCCCTCGCCCAATTCACCTCATCCACTGCGAACCCTTGATCCAGGGTAATCCCTCCGACTGAGATGCCCCATTTTGAGATTTTTACTCCGGACCTACCATAAACCGTTTAAAATAAAATTAAATAGTGTGTAGATTTGTATCAAGTTCGGATTAAGAAACTCATGGCCCCTGCTGTTTTAATCGAAAACCTGCAAAAGCGTTACGGCACCGTTGAAGCGGTCAAAGATGTCTCGTTCCAAATTGCTCCCGGTGAAATCTTCGGGCTGTTGGGTCCCAATGGTGCAGGCAAAACCACCACGATTCGCTGTTTGTGCAGTCTCGTCACGCCCGATGCCGGTCGTCTGGAGGTTTCTGGCATCGATGTGGTGGCAAATCCTAAATTGGCCCGCACCAAGCTGGGTTATGTGGCCCAGGAAGTCGCTTTAGATAAGGTGCTGACAGGTCGCGAACTCTTGGAATTGCAAGCGGCATTATATCACATTCCCAAATCTTTGGCAAGAGATAGAATTAAGACGGTCCTCGCCTTGTTAGGATTGGACGAATGGGCCGATCGCCAAACGGGCAAATATTCCGGGGGTCTCAAGAAGCGGCTGGATTTGGCGGCAGGATTATTGCACCAACCGGATGTTTTAGTCTTGGATGAACCCACCGTTGGGTTAGATATTGAGACGCGGATGGCGGTATGGGGATTCCTGCGGCAGTTGCGCGAAAATGGGACAACGGTTTTGATTACCAGTCATTATCTGGAAGAAATTGATGCCTTGGCCGATCGCGTGGCAATTATCGATCGCGGTCAAGTGATTGATAGTGGCACTCCCTCTGCTTTAAAGGATAAAGTCGGAGGCGATCGCATTACCCTACGCATCCGGGAATTCTCCCCAATGGAAGAGGCGCAACAAGCCAAATCCTTACTCGAACCCCTGCCGTTTGTAGAAGAAATCATCATCAATAACGCCCAAGGCAATTCCCTGAATTTGGTGGTCAAATCCCAAAGTGATGCCCTATTAACCATTCAGCAAGCCTTACGAGATGCCGGTTTACCCACCTTCGGAATTGCCCAATCTCGACCCAGTTTAGATGATGTTTATCTCACCGCCACGGGTCGCACCCTGTTAGATGCAGAAATTGCCGCAGCGGGAACTCGGGACCCGAAAAAAGAACGCAAACAGAATATGCGATAACATCATGCCCAATTGGGTTTTTCCCTTGCTAATTCAACTGCAAAAAATACCATAAACAATCAGATTATGAGTCAAACCGTTACACCGAATCCAGCTACAACCTTAAGTAACCCCGGGATTGAGATTCCTTCCAGTAGCCCCATCGGGGAATTTACTCAGGAAACTTTGGCCTTGACCAAACGGCTGTTTATTCAATTACAACGCCGTCCCTCCACGTTAATTGCTGGGGTGATTCAGCCTTTGATGTGGTTGATTCTCTTCGGCGCGCTGTTTCAAAATGCTCCTCAAGGAATGTTTGGGGAAAGTGTGAATTATGCCCAATTTTTAGGGGCGGGGGTGATTGTGTTTACCGCCTTTTCTGGGGCGTTAAATGCGGGATTGCCGATTATGTTCGATCGCGAATTTGGCTTTTTGAATCGTCTCCTGGTTGCCCCCCTCTCGACTCGGTTTTCGATTGTCGTAGCTTCGGCAATTTATATTTTGCTGTTGAGCTTGATTCAAACTGCGGTAATTGTGACTGCCGGGGCTTTTATGGGCGCAGGATTACCGGGGGGATTAGGATTAGGGGCGATCGCCTTTATTACCCTGCTACTGGTTTTAGGCGTCACCGGATTGAGTCTGGGATTAGCCTTTGCCTTACCGGGACATATCGAACTGTTGGCGGTGATTTTTGTGATTAACTTGCCGCTATTGTTTGCCAGTACCGCATTAGCGCCGCTTTCCTTTATGCCGAAATGGTTGCAAGTGGTGGCAACGTTGAATCCCCTGAGTTATGCGATCGAACCGATTCGCTATCTGTATCTACATTCTGACTGGACCCTTGGCAGTATCGTCATGGAGGCCCCTTGGGGAGAAGTCAGCTTTGGTGGGGCATTGGGAATCCTCGCCGGATTTGCCGCAGTGGCATTATTGAGCATTCAACCCCTACTCCGGAGAACTTTTGCTTAGTAGAATGGTCGGTATAATCAATGGTTCACCTGACAACCCTATGAAATCGAAGTTCACCTTTAACCCAATGGCTCGAATTTCACTCGGAACCCTGGCGGCGATCGCCATGACTGCCGTAATGTTACCTGAGTCTGCGACAGCAGAAGAAACCAACCGCGCCAGTGATTTACTAGAACCCCAAATTCAGCTTCAAAAAAATCCCTTTGAATCGACTGCTGGAGATGGGCAGCAGATGGATGTATTGGATCTCATTCATCGTGCTCAATTCGGAACCACCCGCAGTATGCAGGAATTCAATCTCCAGCAACAGCAAAGCATCAATGATGCAGCAGCCGATTTCCGTTCCCGACAATTGGAAATGCTGCACAATTCTGAACCGGGAATCTCTGAAGAAGAAGCCATACCCAACCCAGATTTACGTCCTGGAGGTACTCGTTAACTGAGTTTGGTTCAGAAATTAGCTATAAACGCTGATGGATTCGCTTCCATCGGCGTTTATTTTTTTAGATTGTTTTGCGGATGTCCGAGGGATGAAGGATAGCGAGGATGATATATACTGACCCGATATTTTTCCTAAAACCTCTATTGACAAAAGCCTAATAGGGTATAATGTAAGAATTAATTCAAGGAAATTAGGTATGCCTAAATTCAAGGTAATTGATTTATTTTGTGGGTGTGGTGGCCTCAGTTGGGGGTTTAAGAGTGAGGGGTTTGAAATCATCCTTGGGGCTGATATGAACCCAATCGCACTCAAAACCTTTGCAGCCAATTTTGCAGGTTCTTTAATTTTGGAAACTGATTTAGCCAAGTATTCTCCTTACCAATTGCTGAACCATCTGGAAATGGAACCGGGAGAATTAGATTGTTTAATTGGTGGCCCTCCTTGCCAAGGTTTCTCTAAAAATGTTCCCCGTCGAGAGCGGTTTGAGTCTGATATTCGCAATAGACTGATGCTAACTTTTCTCGATTTTGTCCAAACTTTTAAGCCCAAAATTGTTTTGCTTGAAAATGTAGCAGAAATGAAAAACGCTTTCAATGAAACTTATACAAATCAACTTATTGAGCAATTTAATGAATTAGGATATGAACTAAAAATTGCTAAACTATTGGCAACAGATTATGGAGTCCCTCAGTTACGTCGGAGAACATTTTTCTTTGCAAATCGGATTGGGTTTCCGGTTAAAATTCCTCAACCGACTCATATAGCCCCGGGCAAAAACTTAAATCTGTTGGAAATGGAGCGTTCTCGTTCCTATGTGACGGTTTTGGATGCATTGTCTGACTTACCTCCTTTAGCCTCCGGAGGAGGTATTAGCCCTTGCGAGTATCCAAAACAACCAGAAACTGATTATCAATACTTAATGCAACGAGACTCTCCATTATTACACGACCATATTGCCAGAGCACTCACTGAACCTCAGCTAGAAAGAGTCAAGCATTTAGAACCGGGCAAAGGTCAAGGGGTTGACGCTTTACCGCAGCATCTTCGCCCTCGGAGTAGCTACAGTGGTGCTTATGCTCGATTAATACCGGATGAGCCTGCACGAACGATTACCCGATGGGTGTTTCATCCCGGATCCGGTCGATTTTATCATCCATTTGACAATCGAGTGATTACAATTCGCGAAGCCGCCAGACTGCAATCTTTTCCCGATCGCTTTATTTTCCAAGGCACTTATATTCAAAAGAGCCATCAAGTCGGAGAGGCAGTTCCTCCTCTGGTTGCTCAAGCCTTTGCCAAAGAAGCGATCACTGCTTTATTCGCCCAACATTCGGTTCACTGTGTCCACAAAGTTTGATAAAGTAGCTCGTTGCCATTGGACTTCAAAATAATAGGCATTGAGCGGCATTTCAACTACTTGAAAAAGCTGAGTCCCACTGGGATACCACTTCAAGTCAACTTTTCCCGCCCTCAACCCTTGCAATCCCAATTTTTGCTCCCTTGACCACTGCCATTCATACTCCTCCTCATTCAGAGAAGGATAAGCAAATTCAACATAAGCTAATCGTTGGCGTTGTCTATTTTTCAATAAAATAGCAAAGCGAGGATCGCTTACTTTCTGAACAATACAATCCCCCAAATGTTTTTGGTTCCAGTGGCGAATTAAAGCGTTGCCTAAATTAGCCACAGGTGAGCTGGCATTCAATCCTTCAGGAAATCCCAAAATAGGGGCTTTTTGAAAAATATTAGCTCTTTGAATGACAAACTCAAACCGAATACCTGGAGCACAATTACTTCTCACTAAGGTTTTAAGAGACCATCCTCGACCATCGGGAGCGACAGCATCAAATAATCGTTTAGTCCGCCCTTCAACAATTGGATCCGGAAGGCGAATCTCCTTAACGTAGTGAAACACTGCTTCCCAGACGAAATCCTCGACATCATCAATTAAGGGAATAGTAAAGGCGGCTTTTAGACTCGCAAGTAATCTATTTTTTTCTGCATCATTGAGAGGGTAAATGGGTTCAATCATTGAAAATATCGGGTTGTTATTACAGGGTTGGGAAATGTAATTATTGGTAATTTATCGATTCATCCTTTAAATAACCTTAAAAAATCAAGTACCCCCAAAAAGTGGGCGACCTTGCCATAATAAGAGCGCAGAAAAAGTCTGCGCTCCTTTTTTAAAAGTGAGGAGTAATTAAACCGATCGCACTTGTGCCAAGACTAACCCAAACCAATTGTTTGGATCGGTCCAAGTTTTCACCGTAGTCAACCCTTGTGCTTGCAAATACTGCCGCATTTCGTCTAAATCAAATTTCCGGGAAATTTCCGTGAGGATGGTTTCTTCCGGTTTGAATTCAACGGTTAAATCCAAAGCGCGCAGTTGCACGGTTTGGGCGCGCCGACTTCGTAAGTGCATTTCAATTTGATGTTGTTCTTCGTTATAAAATGCCCAATGTTCAAACTCGTCGGGTTTAAAATTACCATCAAAGCGCCAATTCAAATGATGCAACACATTTTGATTAAATTCGGCAGTCACCCCTTGAGCATCGTTATAAGCCGGTTCTAAAATGGTGGGAGATTTATGCAGGTCAATTCCTAACAGGAAATATTCCCCAACTTCTAATGCCTGAGCAATATCGGCAAAAAAGCGATCGCATTCTTCTGGGTTCAAATTTCCCAAGGTACTGCCTAAAAAACAGAGGGTGCGGGTGGGCAGAATCGCGGGAGTCAAATTCGCCAGGGCTAATTCATAAGTGCTGACTAGCCCATGCACCTGCAATGAAGGATAATCTAATAATAACTGATTAGCGCTACTTTCCAAAATTCCCCCACTGACATCAATCGGCAAATAGCGCAGGGGATATCCGAGATTTTCGTAAGCGTCTAAAAGAATACGGGTTTTGGTGGAACTGCCACTGCCGAGTTCTACGATTTCGCTTGAACCCGTGATTTGGGCAATTTCTGCGGAACAATCCTGCAAAATTGCGGCTTCAGTCCGAGTGGGATAATATTCGGGTAAGTCGCAGATTTGCTCAAATAAATGAGACCCGCGATCGTCATAAAAATAACGAGGGGAAAGGGTTTTTTGCGTCTGGGTTAACCCCTCAATGACATCAGAACCGTTATCGATTTCTGTGGAAGAAAGGGTGGGGCTGACTAATCGTTCTAGCCGCAAGCGTTCCGATAGAATAGCGGGTTCAAAGTCAACCCGGGTGGCTAACTCTGGAGTCTCAGACGGTTTGGCAAATTTCATCCGTATTTTTGGGGGTGGAGGCATGAACAAATCCGGCTCACGGTTCTATCAATTATCTCATTGTATGGGAGAGTGATAGAATCGCGATCGCCGTTCTTATATTGTCTCATTATCGGGGAAGACTCGGAGGAAAAAGTTCCTGCTTTAGGAAGAAATTTCCTCACTAATCGCGAACTCTAATTAATCGGATGGGTTTGCATAATTCCTATTAATCACTTCCCCCAGCACAGCGAAATCCTGCTAAAATCTGCCGCATCCAAGGATGATACCAGTTGCGGAAACTGCCGCGCATCGCCCAAGGACGAGTCGCCCAACTGCTGCCGCGTAAGACGCGATGCTGTTGGTCAAAATAGGTTTGGGAGTATCCGGGGTAGGGATAGGGTTTAAATCCCGGATAGGGGGCAAACCAGCTAGAGGTCCATTCCCAGACATTTCCCATCATGTCGTAACATCCGTAAGCGCTAACCCCCTGGGGATAACGATTAACCGGGGTCGTTTGAGCTTGTTGATTATCGTGATTGCATCTATCCTGGGTCGGAAATTCATCTCCCCAAGGATAGATGCGCTGGGTCTGGGTCACCGGATCCCAACAGGCCGCTTTTTCCCATTCCGCTTCCGTGGGGAGTCGCTTCCCCACAAATCTTGTGTATGCTTCCGCTTCATAGTAACTGACGCCACAGACGGGATGATGATTAAACGCCAGTTCCTCTCGCCAGTACAGCGGTTGAGTCACTTGTGCGCCTTGTAACCAGTCCCAACCGGCCTTAGACCACCAATCCCGCGTTTGATATCCTCCGCATTGTATAAATTGCCGATATTGTTCACAGGTGACGGGATAGGGGTCAATGGTGTAATCTGGCAGGTACAATCGTTGGGGGGATTGCTCGTTATCTAGGGCATCGGGACCATCACTTCCGAACCAAAACTCTCCGGCAGGAATAGGGACAGATTGAGTGGGCAATTTTGAAGCATCGCCGATCGCCTCCTCTCCTTTTCCCATCGCCCATTTCTGCAATTGCAAAATAAAGGCAATGGTTTCTGTATGCTGACTTTCATGCTGTAGGATAAACCGCCAAATTCGCTCTTGTTTTTCCAAATCAGCGGTTTTTAAATACGCAAAAACCTGCGATCGCACAGCCGAAATATAATCCAAAATCTCCGGCAACGGAGGCAACTTGACTCTTTGATGTTTCGGCAATCCATCCTGTGCCATCAGTTGCCGATACTGGGGAAATAAAGGCGCTATTCCTGCACCGCGTTCCAGCAACCATAACCCTTCCGTAAATCCAATATGTCCTAAGTGCCAACCCACCGGACTAAAATCGGGATGGACTTGACAGCGAAAGGTCGCGTCATCCATTGATTCAAAGAGTTTGAGGGTGCCGAGGCGACAGTGATGCATCGATTCGCGGAGTTCCTCTCGCACTACATCCGGGTCACGGACTACCCCAGAGGCGATCGCCTTAGATTTGATGGATATTGATGTCAAGGTTCTCCCCCACCGTAATAATACTTTCTTCCGGACATTTATGCCAATCTCCCTCGAACAAAGGTTCCGAAGCAATCATCACCGAGTCGGGAAAGTTCGGATCATCCCGCAACCAGTACAAAGTGGGTGCACCTGTCTGATGAGCAAAGCGTGAGGCAACCAATTGATGTCCGTCAGTGATGATAAAATTCGCCGAAAATTTCACTCCTTCGGGTCTAGCCAGTTCCGTTAAAATGGTTAAGGTACTGTGCAATGCAGAAGTGAGGGGGGGATGAGATTGCGGGTGATGATCCGCTGTGACATCTAACAGGGATAGAAATAGGGCAAAAATATGTTCCGTGTCCGTCGTCCCGCTAATTTGCTGGTAAATATCATCCTCTAGCTTGTTGCGAATCGGACGATATAGGGTTTTGCGGAAGTTGTCGATAAACCCGTTATGCACCG
The DNA here is from genome assembly GCA_025370845.1 of Laspinema palackyanum D2a. Taxonomy (GTDB): domain Bacteria; phylum Cyanobacteriota; class Cyanobacteriia; order Cyanobacteriales; family Laspinemataceae; genus Laspinema. The sequence goes on from JAMXFF010000020.1 coordinate 99,175, forward strand.
CCATAATCCGGCGATCGCCAAAAGGTGGACAATTGCTCAACGTCACATCCTGTCCGGCAGTCGCACTGCGGACACATCCGAGGAAGGTTCCAGTTTCAATATACCGACTCAAATGCGGCAGGTTCGTATCATTCCAAATCGGCAGCAGATTTTTGTAAGTAAAGGGATCAACGTCCCGGTCCGAATCATACCATCCGATGCCAAACCCATCCGCATTGACGACTCCGGAGGTCATCTCTCGGGGTTGATAGCTTTGCGCTACCAGGGAATGTTCAGGTTTTAGGAGTAGGCAGTCGAGTTGAATCGGTCGGCCTAAGTAAGCAAGTAAACGACACATAGTAAATTTTGGATTTGACTCTGTAAAATTATAGAGCAAATCAGTCCCGGGTGAAGTTCAAACTTTCCTCGGGTGACTCAACACCCTTGTCAAGATAGGCAACCTACACAGATCCATGAAGTATATTGTTTTGTTTGTCATGTTGGGGGCCGGACTGCTCACCTTGGGAGAGCAATTAGGCGGATTCGGATGGTTATTCGCCTGGTTAGGTCTGGATTTTTTAATTGTGGCTGCCGCTTATCTGAAACTGGGGTATAAAATTTTTGGCAAGCGCTCCACCGATGGACAATTGGCAACTCCTTCGGTTATCTTATTATTCCCTTACCTGTTATTTTGTTGGGGTTTTTGGCATCTCCAGCGCCGATTTTTGGGAGAAGACTGTTATAATTATATTGCACCGGGTTTGTGGATGGGCAGACGGGCTTTTGTGGATGAGCTACCGGCGGATATTAGTTTATTAGTGGATTTAACTGCCGAATTTTCCGAACCCAAAGGGGCGCTAGAGGGGAAAGACTATCTTTGTTTTCCGACTTTAGATGCTCATGTTCCCGATGAGGGTGAATTCCGCGCCTTAGTCCAAAAAATTGCGGATTGGCCGGGAAATGTTTACATCCACTGTGCGATTGGACATGGGCGATCGGCCACGGTTGCCGCTGCGGTTTTGATGGCCCGAGGATTGGCAATCAATGCTCAGGAAGCGGAAGCGATGTTAAAGAAAGCGCGACCCTGGATTAAGTTAAATCAAGCCCAACGTCAGTTATTAGAAACGGTTGTGTTTTAATTCAGGAATACAGGACTTACTCCATCTTTAACATTAAATCCTAAATAGACCTCTTGCGAAATTGTCTGAAGCCCCCTTTAAAAAGGGGATTTGGGGGATTTTTCCAGTATTTGGTAAGAAGTCTAATAGACCTCTTGCATAAATCTCTTAAGCCCCCCTTGTTAAGGGGGGTTGGGGGGATCAATCCGGTATTTTGCAAGAAGTCTAATGTAGAGGCGAATCGCGAATTGCCTCTACACATTTAGGGTGGAGTCTCAAAATCTTCGTAAGTCCTGACTTAGGGGATTGCAAAAAATAAAACCGCAAAAACGTTCAACGTCCCCCCTTCAGGGGTTTCTTTAATCAAGATGACTCAGTAAAGGAGTCACTACGAACATTTGGATGATTGATTTTTTGGAGTTCCCTTAATGGTTTTATTGCCCAGTTCACTCCGTGAATCCCCCGATGGAGATTTAATTCTCTCTAAATCGGTTATTTTATAGCCGCTTAAAAATATGTCAACATTTAATTGTGATCCGGCGTCTATGCTATTTATTAGAACAAAAACAGGAGTCAATGCTTTATGAAATCTGAAAGAATTCTTTTTTCGTTGGTGTTAATGGGGTTGATTGGATTAATCGCCCCTTTAGGGGGATTGAACGCTGCTGAAACGACCCTACCGGGGTTAAGAGGAGAGTCGGCCACTTTGATAGCGAAGGGCGATCGCCAGTTGAATCTGGATAATGTCCCCAGATCGGTGCAAAGTGCGGTAATTAGTGACCTGTCGCGCCGCCAAAATATCCCCGAACGACAAATCCGAATTACGGAAGCAACCCGCCAAACTTGGCCGGATTCCTGTCTGGGTTTGTCTGGACCGAACGAATTCTGCTCTCAAGTGCGAACCGATGGCTGGCGGCTTGTGTTAGAAGAAAACAACAATCGGTGGGTGTATCGCACCGATGAAAACGGTCGAACGGTTCGGTTAGAATCGGGACAGAATGCAGCAAGTACAGAGTTACCGCGATCGGTCTCCGATGCTGTCTTACAAGCGGTTTCCAGTCGGACGCGGATGTCTATCAATAACTTTCGGATTGTGAAAGCGGTGCGCCAGACTTGGCCGGATGGCTGCCTAGGGGTTCCCCAATCCGGGTTCATGTGTACACAAGCGCTGGTTGAGGGGTGGGAAGTGACCGTGATCAGCGATCGCGCTGCGGGTCAACGGTGGATTTATCGCACCGATAACTCGGGTCGTACTGTTATTTTATCTGAAGCTTACGATAGTCAGTCCAGCTTACCGCGATCGGGTCCTAATGGTGTCTTACAAGAGTCTGCAAATCGCCCTATCCCGAATTCCTCACAAATTCAAACTCACGAAATGCCCGGTCCGTTAACCCAGGGAATTATCTTCCGCGCTATTTCCAGTGGAGGAATCACGGGACAGACTTATGAAACGGTCCTGATGAATAATGGTACATTGATGCAGGTCTTACAAGGACCGGGCAATGCCAATGATTCCGGGCGGCGAGTGGGTCGCATTTCCCCCCGAGAAGTGCAGGAGTTTCGCCGGTTGCTTTCCCAGCAGCAATTCGATCGCTATAACGGATTGAATGTATCTCAGTCTGGGGGGAGTGCCGACTATATTACAGTTACCCTTTCTAGTCGTTCGAGTACGATTCGCTATGCCGATATCAGCCAACAACAGCTACCCACCAATTTACAGCCGGTGATTCAATCATGGAATCGCATTGTGAGTCAAATTGGACGGTAAAGGGTCCGATTAAATTGAGATGAAAATGAGGCCGCTCTTGAGGAGTCGGAGTGACTTTGGACGAGGGTAAGGGAGAAGTTAAAAACCGGGTTTCTATTCTGATTAAGTGATGAATTTCACCTCAATGTTGTCAAGAAATCCGGTATTTTTTCCGCCTTATTTCAGCGTGAATCCAGGGTTTAGAGTAACGAGATGGCAGAGGGTCCCTGGGAGCTAAACCGGAGTAAATTGAATTCAGGTAGCCGGGGATACAAACGGGCAGAACGATTTGCGTATTGGCGCGATCGCGCTGCCCGTCTTGATTTATGGGACATATTCTGTTACCGTTGAAAATATACCCGTAGTGGGTTTTACATAAACGCCCGATCAATATTGGGGCGGTTTCGGATAAAACAGCGATCGCCAATTCCCTTCAATTACTCGGATCCCTGTCGGGAAAAGGATGGGTTGCAAGTGAGTTCTTGTGATTGGAAGTCAGATAAAATGACAAGGGAAAGTCTGTGATTTAGGTTTCTGTTGTGGGATTATCCCGGAACTCGCAACCTCTCGATTGAAGTAGCGTTTGCGGAACTTACAGCCAGGGTGTTGTTGTCTAAATTGACATCTGAGGTTGAACTCGATCGCAGAAACTCCATTGTGATCTTGCCCCCAGGATGCCATGTGCAATCCGGGTTAATTCCAACAGGCATTTAGGCATCGCCGATAACGGAGCAGTGCTATGAACCACGACGAACAACGCCGGAAAAAACAGCCTAACCCGCTGGTACTCGCCGTCATGCTGACAGGTGTCTTACTCCTAGAAGTGCATCCCAAAGCCGCTTCTAGTGCGAGTGCAGTGAGCGATCCAATGGCGATCGCAGGGCAACTCGTTCGCAATACGCGCAATCTGCTGCGTCAAACGATTGACCCATACCGTCTCCCGGAGGCGGTGAGCGAGGCAGTGGAACAGGACCTTTCCTACAAACTGGGAATTCCCGCCTCTGAACTCTCCATTACTGACTACAGTCTGGAATCCCAGCCTCGTCAGTGTCAGGACAACGCGGAACCCCCCGAGGATTGTACCGATACCAGCCTACAGCCGTGGCGAATTGTCGTCGCCGATCGCTGGGTGTATCGCAGCGATCCCCAGGGACAGTCCCTGCAACTGGAAACCCCCGATGTGCCGGTTAGCTATCTCCCTGCTGAGGTTGCCAATGCAGTCCTAGAAGCCTCCGCCCGTCGTTCGGGGTTGGATATTGCCGAGCTCAGCATTACCCAAATTCAAGTCCGGGATTGGCCGAATCTCTGCCTAGAGGTAGATGCTTCTGGTAAAAATTGTCATACAGGCACTGTACCCGGTTGGCAGATTGCGATCGCCGCTGGTCAGAAACGTTTGGTTTATCACGTTGATCGCGCAGGGAAGGTCCTCTTATTCAATTCCGCCTTATCTTCCACCCTTGATCCTTTGGAGCAGCCCCCTTTGCCCTCGGGTTTAGCAACCCTAGTCAAAGCTGACCTCACGGAAAAAGTGGGGATTTCATCGGAACAATTGGACATCGCGGAATATAGCCCCCAAAGTTGGAGCGACAGTTGTCTAGGACTGCTCCATTCCCAAGCCGTCTGCGATCGCAACACTGTCAACGGCTGGCGAATCGTCCTCTCCAATGGTGGCACGCGCTGGGTTTATCGCACCGATGCCACCGGCAAAACCCTCGGCTTAGAAACCTCAATTTCTGAACCTCTAAACCCTAAAAACTAACCCTTTAAAACCTAATTCACACTGAATCTCTAACCTTAAATCTTTCCCTTCTTCCCCTGATCCCGTCTGCTAAACCCTGCAAAGGGAACCCTCCCCCAAAATAGCCCCGCTCGGAATTTACTCCGGAAGCGGGCCTATTTTCCTGAAATTTAAACCCATCCCGAGCCGACGATATTTTTCCGGCTCATCCCTTATGAACCCCTACAACCAAGGGTTTCCGGACTCGGAAAACCTCCTCAAATAGTGCTAATCTAACGATCACAACAGGGGTATTTCATTTTTTGGAGTTCCTGGATTAATCTACCTTTGCTCTGAGCCGCTTTACCTTTTAAACTAGGGTATTCTACCCAGAAAGAAGCGCTTTCCTTCCCATCGACTCTTGGTGGTTAAATCCGTGAGGAAGGGCTTTCTGTGTCAAGGGAATCGAACTTCAGGAGGATTTTGCCATGTTACTGCCCCACAACCTGTCGATCGCCACCGGCTATTTGCTCTTGGGCCTCACGGGTTTGAGTCTTGCGGGATGTCAAAACTTAGGCTTGGGTTCATCCGGGGATCTCAGGGTTGATCAGCCGGTGCGGTTGATCGCAGAAGTCGATCGCCAAGCCGTCTTCGTCAGTCTGCCCTCACCTCGAAGCAACCCAAACCCGAACTTTTCTGCCGAAGTTCTGGAAATCGACCTGAACGGGAAGAAGCGCCCCATTGAGGCAACCCGTAAACAAATTGCATATCTGGATTCGGTGACCGGGGAATCCAACCTGTTACATCTGTTGGGCTTCAATTGGGCGGGAACCCAACGCTGGATTCTTGATCCCCAGCATCCCTCCCCGCAATTCTGGCGCAATCCTCAAGACTCTTCAGTGATCTTGTTTCAACCTCAATCCAATCTGGGGGGCTTATATCTCCTGGATACCAACACCCTGGAAGTCAAGGCGATCGGCAACCATCAGGCGCTACGGGAGATGATCGCCAAAACGAGAGCATTGCCCCCAACGCCCCCACCCCCCAATTGCCAGGAATCCGAGTGCGAGGCGGGGGCGAAAATTCTCTACTGGGCTTCTGCTCCCAATTGGTCCCCCGATGGTCGGATGATTGCCTTTACCTCGAATCGGGAAACTTTAGGCTCGGCTTCCGATATCAGTGTTTGGGTTTTGGATGTGGCAACGGGTAAGGCAACAAAAACCCTGGGCCGCCCTGGGGATAAATATCAGATTTTCGGATGGACCGCCCAAGGTCAAATTTTGGCTTGGGAGTATAGCCAATTGCCCAATTCATTGGTCGCCATCTCTCCCACCACGGGAGATCAGGAAGTTTTATTACAGGGTGAATATCTGGAATTTCTGGCCCTGAGCGATGACTACAAGACGCTGCTCTATGCCAGCCGCCCCTCGGGAGAAACCTCTACAAGCAGCTTTGCTAAACTCTATGCCTTTTCAGTGGATACCCGAGAAAGTCAACTCCTGTTTGAAGAAACGCCCATCGAACGGTTATCTAGCATCCGCCCGGATTTCTCAGAACAAAGCGATCGCGTGGTGGCGGTCCTCAGTGATGTTGAAGGCGGTCATACCCTCTGGGTTTATGACTTACCTCGACAAATCAGCCAGCGGGTTTCCCTCCCCCCGGGTAAACGACTCTTTGCCACGGAACGCAAGCTAGAGTGGGCCGGAGACCGCTTGGTTGTTCCCCTGGAAGATGTCCAAACTCAGACATTTAGCACCCTGCTCATGGCGGTTGACTTGTAGGGTCCATCCTCTGAGTCTGGGGACAATTTTAAAGATTTCTTGAATCTACGGTTTCCCGGTCGGGATAGGCTTGTTTTTTCTCCCAACCTTTGATAGAATTCCTTCATACCTAGCAACTGGTTAGCTAAAAAATGAGCGTTCAGCCTCGACATTTACAGGGTTTGCAGACCCAACCTTCCCTGAGCAAAAGGTCAGCCCAATTAGAATCTCCCGGCGAAACCTTCTACTATTTCGCCTATGGTTCCTGTATGTGTCCGGTGGATTTAAAACGATCGCTGGGGGAACCCACCCATCCATACACGATCGGTCCGGCTACCCTCAAAGGCTATCGACTGCAATTTTCTGGATATTCAACCTTAAGAAATTGCGGCGTTCTGGATGTCGTCAAAGACCCAACAGCTTCCGTCGAAGGCGTTCTCTATCAACTCCCTTGGCGGCTGTCCGATCGCCTGGATGAACGGGAAAAAGGCTATCATCGCGAGGCGATCGAAATCTTATCCGGTCACACCGTTTATAGCAATGTTCGCACTTATACCGTAGCCCATAAACTCTCGCAAGAACTCCCCCCCAACGACTGGTATTTTCAGGTTGTCTTACGCGGGGCCGTCACCTGCGGACTCCCGGAATCCTACTGCTGGCATCTATTCAACTATATGCATCAGTTGCAAACCCGCCCCGGTCAGAATACGCCGATCAAAACTGCCGCAATTTCTACCCCGTTACCCGGATGAAAACCGCGCTTGTTTGGCGGGAAAATTGCCGAATTTCTCATCTAAATCGCTCAATATCTTGCCCCATTCCACCCCTCAAAAAACCCGTTTTCTGTCACGAAAACGGGTCAAAAGTCGGGGTATTTTCAATCTCTACCACACCGGCCCAATACCCAAAAGATCACCTCACCTGGGCAGTGCGCTGTTGTAACGGAATCTCTATGCGATCGCCTGGTTTGGGGTCGATCGCCCGCGTGGGAATCTGGTGCTTTGCCAACAACGAGCGAAAATCTTCAATCGTTCCTTGAGCGCGAATCAAAGACATTAACAGTCCCTCAAATATCACATCCCCTCCCGCTGCTGTGGGTAACATGACTTGGGGTTGCAGCATTCTAGCCAGTTCTAACGCACTTTCTTTCCCCTTAATAATTGACCCTACCAGGGGCAGGGATAAATCAACAATGGGGGCGATCGCCACATCAATTGGACCTTCATTTTTCAGCGTCTGAGAATGAGACCCGTGGGGTTCGTAATAGAGACTTGTCCCCGTTGCTAAATCCCGGATAATATAGGCATTTTCCACAACAAAAGGTCCGATGGGTGAACCGGGAATCGCCTTAATTTCCAGTTGATTTCCCAAGCAAAAACTTTCCCCATGTGCCAGGGGGGTGATTTGAGTATAATTCAACCCCTGGACTATCTTCGCCGCATTGATAGAAGCCACAACGGGAATCTGGCGATCGAGTTGTTTTAAGGTAGGCGGATGTGCATGATCTTCCAAACCCTGGGACAGTAAAATCAAGTCGATATTGTCCGGGATGGGGCGCTCCCTGCGGCGATCGCTTTTGAACAACCAAGGCTGGTTTCCAAATACTAAGGGACCCACGAGCCAGGGGTCGAGTAGAATCCGCTTAGAGGCTAATTCAATGAGCCACGAATTACTGTCTAACCAAGTCAAATACATAATCCGAACAATCTTATCTTATTGATAACGCCTGTCAATATTTTACGTCTTTGTTACAATTGCTGCTCAGATTTTTAGGAATTGCCTCGGCATAGGGACTTTCATCACATTGACGCGACTGCAATAAAAGTACCCCTTTTTAAACCCTCGCCAATAGCGCCGAGGGAGGAGTTGGGTTCGGGGAGTGAGTGGTGTTCTTTGTCTGTTGGCGATCGCCACCCATCATCCTCGAATCGGGTTATCAGAGAAAGGGGCGCTTCAGACCCAAATATTGATCAATGGAAACCCACGCAGTCAGCCAAAGCGGAGGACTGAACCAACCACCTCCCCTCCCCCCAATCCATAGCCCTTTTCTTCTGAGTGATCCCTGGTCAAAAAGATGGGATCCCTGATGGGTTTTCCCCTATTTTTTTTTCTCGCGATCGCCTAGATGCAAGAACCCTCATAGAGCAATGGTTTTCGGGTGGGGGTCCTGAAAAATTCTCTGAATTTAGGACTCAAATCACAGAGGGAGGACGCTTTAAATCACAAATCAACTTGATAAAATACCCGATACTTGGGATAATAAAGTTAAAGAAATCATTACGTTTTCACGAGGGGAGAAAATGGTAATTCAGGGAAATTTCTACAAATTGACAATTTCAGAAATTTTTTGTCAAATCTGGCGCTCCGGAAAAATCACTTACCTAGAACGCTGGGGGTTGATGAGTGCGTTGCTCAAGGATTCACTCACAGAAGATGAAATGGACGCCATCAACCGACTGCTTCATGCAGTCCGGCGTGGATGGTTACGAGTTGAAGAGTAAACCCACTAGGGCAAGGGTAAGTTGTCATTCATGCGGCGATCGTCCAGATGAAGCTTGGTTAAACAGTAATCTGGGATCCATCTAAAAACACATAAATTTTGGGCTTGAAACGATTCGTTAGAGGGAGAGCCAGATCGGGTTTCTCCAGTTTCTGAGGTATATTTGGGATTTTTTTAAAAACTAAACCCCCCGATGATGCGCCGGTAGAGAGAAAGCGCTCCTGACTTCATCGCCGACACAGCCTGGAGCGCCCAAAGCATACCCACTGCCGTATCCCGATCTACTCCTATACTCCAGGAACCGAGAAACGCCAATTGTTCAGACAACAGGATTTCTGTACAAAATTTTAGATCATTCGCCATAAATTATACTCCATACTGTATCCAACCCCTCGTCCTGGAGTACAGTATGGGGAAGACAAAACCGGAGTTCTTTACAGAAACTTCCCTCACTCAATTAAGTTGAGCGGATAAGAGCCCCAGTTTCTGGCCCTGGGTTGTGGCAAAACCCCCAAATTTTGTCAAGAAACCGGGTTGCTCAGCGCTACTGAACGGGTATTTTAGCTGCGGGCTTTTCCATTGGGTTGAATGACCCCTTTCAAATTGGCTCCGCGAAGGTTGACATTGACCACATTCGCTTGAGAGAGGTTTGCGCCGGAAAGATTAGCTTTGGTCAAATCTGCATCCATCAAATGAGAACCCATCAAATTCGCTTCACTCAAATTCGCTTCACTCAGATTGGTTTGAATCAGATAAGCGCCACTCAAGTTGGCAAGACTGAGTTCAGCACCACTGAGGTTCGCGCCAGTGAGCAGTTTATTACTTAAGTCAACCCCGGTTAAATTGGCCCCACTAAAGTTAATCCCACTTAATTGGGCATCCTTGAGGCAAACTTCGGTTAAATCCGTTTGGCTAAGGTTGGCTTTGCTGAGATTCGCACCGCACAGATTAGCTTCCCGAATATCGGCTCGGGTGAGGTTAGCCCAATTGAGATGAGCTTGACTGAGGTTAGCTTGCTTGAGATTTGCACCACTGAGGTTGGCATGAGTGAGATCTGCAAGGTTCAAGTTGCTTTGCTTGAGTTTGGCACCGGTGAGGTCAACTTGACGCAGGTTGGCTTGGGTTAAATCAGCTTTGTTGAGGCTCGCCAGACTGAGATCGGCTTCGTGCAGGTCCGCAGAGGTCAGATTCGTGCCGATTAAGTAGGTTTTATTTAATTTGGCGCCACTGAGGTTGGCGCCACTGAGGTTGGCTCCGCTCACATCGGCATTGTTGAGGTTGGCTCCGGTGAGGTTGGCACCACTGAGGTCGGCCCAATTCAGGTGAGCTCCGGCTAAGTTGGCTCCGGTGAGGTTGGCTCCGGTGAGGTTGGCGCCACTGAGGCTGGCTCCGCTTAAATTGGCTCGACTCAGATTAGCTCCACTCAAGTCGGCTTTGGTGAGGCTGGCTCCCCCTAAGTACACACCGCTGAGATTGGCTCCGCTTAAGTCTGCTTTGGCGAGGCTCAGACGATTAAAATCTCTCATTCCTCCTGCGTATTGCTGCAAGAGTTCTTCTTTGGAGAAGCTAAGTTTAGGTGCGCTAAGGAGGTCCGCCGTCATAGCTAAAATACTTTCTTATAATTATTTAATCTTTCTATTAGAATTTTACTCAAATTTACGGAGTCTGGGAAACCGAGTATTCTCTGAACTCTCATTACGTTTTGTAACGAAGTCCATCGGGCTGATGTCGGTGCGTTCAATTCTGCTGAATTTCGATGAGATTGGGGGAAGAATTTTGGGAGAGTAAAAGGCCCAAATTCTTACATATAAAGGGTTTTAGCTCCGATTTTCTCTGAACACAGAATTTGAAAGACTCAGGAAAACAGAGGGTCAGTCTGGGGATAGGTTGGGTTGAGAAAATAGAATCTAGGTGACCGGAGAATTTCGATCGCCCTCCAAAAACCAGCGATCGCCCACAGTTACGGCCTTTTTCTTTCAGTCTACAACAGTTCGTTTCATCGGCTACATTTTCCAGCTACGGAGAAATTTACGAGAATTTTCGGTTGACAAATTGGATAACTTGTGATAAGTAGTCGAACAAAGGGACGGGAAGTTAAGGGGGAAATGCCCTAGAGGGGGATTTGAACCGAGGACCATTCCTGACCGATAATAAACCCCTGAAGCCCAACCCTTAAAAAAACCGGAGAAAACATGACCCTAACCCCTTCAACCATGCTGGCACTAGGAACCCCAGCACCGGATTTTCAACTCCCGGATGTGGTGACCAAAAAGACAATCTCCCTGGAAACCTTTGGGGATAAAACCGCACTGGTTGTGATGTTTATCTGTCAACATTGCCCCTTTGTCAAGCACATTCAAGAAGAACTTGCCAATATTGGCTCATATTACCAGGATCGCTCCGTGGGAATTGTAGCCATTAGCTCTAATTCTGTGGAGACTCATCCCCAGGATGCTCCGGAACATCTCAAAGCAATGGCGTTAACGTTAGGATTTTCCTTCCCCTATTGTTACGATGAAACCCAACAGGTGGCGATCGCCTATACTGCCGCTTGCACCCCTGATTTTTTTGTCTTTGATGGCAGTCGTCGCCTGGTGTATCGCGGTCAACTTGATGACAGTCGTCCGGGGAATAATCAACCTGTGACGGGAAAAGACTTGCGTTCGGCGATCGATGCGGTATTGGCGGGAGACCCCATTTCAGAAGACCAAAAACCTAGCATTGGCTGCAATATCAAATGGAAACCGGGCCATGAACCGGCCTATTATGGGGCATGGTAGGAACCGATCGCCCCAGAACCAGGAAAACCCATGTCCTGGGGCGATCGGCGATTTTTTCCTCCTTTTGATATATAGCGCTTCCTGGACTGATGAGGTAAAAGGAATCAGCCCTTGTGCTTGACCGACCCGCAAAAGTGAGATATAATGTAAGGCCGATTATTGAGCCACCCTGACCCGGACTGGTCGAGGGCAAGGATTGTGGTGCAGACCGGCTAGGTAGCCTAACATAAGCGCTAACACTTCGCATCAATCCTAGGGTAGAAGCCACAGAACAGCCCAGCCCGTAAATTTAAAGAGAGAACAATCGAATGCGATCGCCAACAGACCCCGGAAGTTTCCGGCATTAACTCGCGATCGCAATTTTTGATTCTCTTTAAAAATTCGTGGTGAGTGAACCTATCAATATGCATTTAGAAGTATGGCCCGGTAAAGTCTATCCCTTGGGTTCCTACTGGGATGGTAAAGGAACAAATTTTGCCTTATTTAGTGAAAACGCCACGGGGGTAGAACTCTGTTTATTTGACAAAGACGGGAAAGAGCAACGCCTTTCTCTAAACGAAGTCGATAACCATGTGTGGCATGGCTACATCCCTGGAATCTCCCCGGGACAGCGCTATGGATATCGAGTGCATGGGCCTTATGACCCCGCTGCCGGTCATCGGTTTAACCCCAACAAACTCCTGATCGACCCCTACGCCAAAGCCATCGAAGGGGATGTGATTAACGGACCCGAACTCTCCGGTTATAACTGGGAAGACCCCGAAGAAGACCTCTCCTTCAGTGAAACCGATAGCGCTCATTTAATCCCCAAATCCATCGTGATTGATGAGTCCTTTGATTGGGAAGGGGACCAACTCTTACAAACCCCCTTCCATGAAACCATCATTTACGAAACCCACGTTAAAGGATTTACCCAACTTCAACCCAATATCCCCGAAGAAATACGCGGAACCTATAGTGGACTAGCGCATCCTGCCGTCATTTCTCACCTGCAAACCTTGGGGATTACAGCAGTCGAACTCATGCCCGTTCATCACTTCCTCGCCTATCCCGGACATCTAGCCGATAAAGGACTCAAAAATTATTGGGGTTACGACTCCATCAATTTCTTCGCCCCTTATTCCGGTTATAGTTCCGCCACTGTACCGGGAGAGCAGGTGCAGGAATTTAAAGAAATGGTCAAGGCCCTGCATAAAGCCGGTATCGAAGTCATTTTAGATGTGGTGTACAACCACACCGGGGAAGGCAACCACCTCGGTCCCACGGTCTCTATGCGGGGGGTAGATAATGCCTGCTACTATCGCCTTGTCGATGACAATCTCCGGTATAACATGGATTTCACCGGATGCGGCAACTCCCTAAACGTGCGCCATCCGCAAATCCTGAAATTAATTATGGATAGTCTGCGCTACTGGGTGCTAGAAATGCACGTCGATGGGTTCCGATTTGACTTGGCATCGGCCCTGGCGCGAGAACTGTATGACGTTAATAACCTGGGGTCTTTCTTTAATATCATCCATCAGGACCCGGTCCTTTCCGATGTGAAACTGATCGCTGAACCCTGGGATGTGGGTCCCGGCGGCTATCAGGTGGGGAATTTTCCCCTGTTATGGTCCGAGTGGAATGGGCGATATCGCGATACCGTGCGCGACTTTTGGCGGGGAGAGGACCGGACCCTAGGCGAATTTGCCTATCGGTTTACGGGGAGTTCGGATTTATATGAAACCACCGGGCGCAGTCCTTATGCCAGCATTAACTTTATCACGGCTCACGATGGCTTTCCCCTCTACGATTTAGTCAGCTACAACGAGAAGCACAATGACGCCAATGGGGAAAATAACTGTGATGGGGAGAGTCACAATCGGTCCTGGAATTGTGGTGCAGAAGGCGATACAGATGATCCACAGGTGTTGGCCTTGCGAGAACGCCAAAAGCGGAATTTTCTGGTGACTCTGATGCTGTCCCAAGGTATCCCCATGTTGTTGGCGGGGGATGAAATGGAACGCAGCCAAGGGGGCAATAATAATGCCTACTGTCAGGATAGTGAAATTTCCTGGCTGAATTGGGAGTTTCCCGAGGAAAAAGCCCAGTTGTTAGATTTTACGCGGCAACTGATTTATTTCCGGCGCAAGCATCCGGTGTTTCAGCGGCGCAAGTGGTTCCAGGGCCGCCCGATTTATGGGAAGACTGTGAATGATATTGCTTGGTTCAATCCCGATGGTAGCGAGATGGCGGATGAAGAGTGGAGTGTGGGGTTTGCCAAGGCGATCGCCGTCTTGTTGAATGGACAGGAAATTCCTCGGCGCAATCGCTATGGTCAGCGAGTCATTGACGAAACTTTCATTCTGTTCTTTAATGCCCATTGGGAATCCATCGAATTTAAGTTACCCGAGGGCTTAAATGAACAGCAGTGGGTGGCGGTGATTGATACCAAGGAACCCAGTTTTTTGGAAGATGGCCCCACCTATACCGGGGATAAGACAGTCCCGGTTTTCGGGCAATCGGTCCTCGTGTTAAAACGTTCCGAGTAGAGAGGTGAGGAGACAGGGTCGGGGCAGTCGCTGAATTGTCCCGACATTCTGGGGTTAATCTCAGAAATGCCGGATTTTTGCTTGATTCAGTTTTGGGGAAAAGAGTGCGTCACGGAAGCCACCGCAACGCACCACAACACCTGCCAAATTCATGGCAAGACGATGTAACAGGATAGTAAGGAATAGTAGATTACCATATTGTCTGCATCGAAAATCACAATTTTAAAAAAATAGCGGTTCCCACAGTTATAAGGTAAGGATATGTAGCTACTAGGAGTGCGAGCATCTTGTCAAGAGCAAGCAAGATGCTCGCACTCCAACCCGGTTTCTGGTCCCGGGGAGTTCATACTGTACCCTAGGACTAGGCCCAAGTCGTAGTTTGTTTGTAAATTTATGTAACAATTGCGTCATGAAGTCATTTAGATAGAACCGATGGATACGACGATTCTCTCATCAACGTTTTTTTTAACCCTACTGATGACGATCGGGTTATTGTTCTTTATTCGGGCGTCGGTGAAGGACCGAACGGAGGAACTGCAATGGGTAACCGAACAGCCGGAAGAGGCGATTCTGCCTGAGTTGCAAGGGTATTTTGATCGCCGCGCTTATCGGGTGAAGGCCGTAGATGGGGAACGCAATCAAGTCACCTTTGAAGGATATGTCCGTCCCAGTTGGTTTCTGGCGATTTTCTTGACCCTGTTGGCGGCAGTGGGGATGCTCTGTTTGGGCCTCATTCTCTCAATGGTTATTCCGCAAGGGGGGAATGTATTTCTGGGGTTGATTCTGTTGTCCCCAGTCGCTGGATGGTTTTATTGGCAAAATTCGGGTCGCATGGAACAGGTTTCTCTCCAAGTCAAGTCTCTGGAGAGTTCTGGGGATAATTCGACCCAAAATAGAATTACAGTCACGGGTCATCGGGATGAGTTGGCGGTACTCAAGCAAACTTTGGGACCTCGGTACAGTCAAGGTTAGAAACCGGGTTGATTGACCTGAACTCTACAAAGACAGCAACAAAGTAGGACAAGAAACCCGGTAACCGTCCGGGTTATCTCATCCTGTACTCACCCTTGAGGGCGATACCATAGCAGAAATTAGCCCGATGCAAACCCGTGAGCTTGTCATGGAGCTAATTTCTAAAAAGCGTCTTTAATCGGTTTGTTTCCTTAATTGACCCGATGAGGTCAAGTCTGAGATAAAGTTGAGTTTAATCAGCCCAATGCTTTTGACCCGGTTCCTGGTAAGGATGACGAGTCATTGCAGCAGGGTGATAGCCCGGATTGAGGTCCGAACTTTACTTTGGCCGTGGTGGAACCGATCGCCCTGGAAAAGTTCAGGTTTTAGAACTCGCGGCGATCGCGACTGGACGCGGGTTTCCCTAAATCGCCAAGGAAACTGGATGCGCCTAAAGATCGCGACTCCTGATGCGGGACTAAAACCGTTCTTTTCCCATGACAAATCAACCGATTAACGGCACATTTGCACTGACGGGACTCTCTATGACCCCAGATTGGGCAAAACCCGGTGAATGCCCTTGTAAATTTGCTAAATTTACGCGCCACTCTGTTCGAGTCCGCTAGGAATCCCACCCTCGCACCGCAGGGTCATCCGAGGCGATCGCCCGCCCAGTATAATCCCTCGCCGCAGCCGTCTGGTCCCGTGAACCTTCAGTTCTCATGACTGACAGAAAAACCCTTTTACCGGACTGATAAAGCCACAGGGGGTATTTCTGCTTTGCTCTCAAAAAACTTTAAGCTTGGGAATAAGAAATGATTTTCTTCTACATATTGAGCACCGAACAATCCTTTCTCTGCCCAGAAGTATCGATCCGTGGTATGCTCGTTTCTCTTGACTAACAACAAAGCCGGTGGCACGATGCCTTCTGCCTTGATGAATTTACGGGCGGCTGTGACTGGCTTATCTTCACCGCTTTCGATACTATACTGAGGCACGTGCTCTAAAATCCTGCGCCCTTCTTGGCGGCGACGGCTCTTACGCTTACGTCTCCTTGCCAAAATCCTTACCTCCTATTTCAGCCGACAGGTGTAGTGATGGTTACAAAAGTCGTGCTGATTATATCCGCTGTAATAAAAAAAATCAATCCCTCTTGCTAAGTTTGTTACCAAACGCTGCATCTCTTATATCATAAGCTTTTCCAGGCTTTTTATGCTCCCCTTTCGAGAAAGGAAGGGTAAAAATTCACAAAACTATAAAGTTTGTTACAAAAATCAATAAAGTGGAACCGACGTGGGAGTGCAGAATTCTCCCGTCCTGTTTACCCGAGGAAGCGCCGCTTTATTCCGGTGGTGATGGTGGGTCCTCACTCCCGGACGTCCCGGTATTGCCATAAAATTGCCACAAAATTGCCACAGAACTGCCCGAAAATAAAAGAAGGTTCAACGGGTTTTATCAAGGGGGCTAAAGTATCTTACCCCAGAAGTAAGCAAGCGGACCCAATTTCTGCCAACATGAACTATTAGGGTCCGGTCCTCGGGTTAAGCGAGTCAGCATAAACAGGGTGCGGGGAAAGAGGCGGGCATCAGTGAGCGTTACTTTGTTAAATCGAATAAGGGAAGATGGGAATGGGAGCCAGTTCAGAATTTGTTGCCCTGTGCAAATCACAGGTGGGTTTGCTCTCGAAAGGGCTAGGATCCTCCGTGAGCGTGGTGTACTTAACAGAAGAACTGGCTGAAGACCGGGAAGCCAAGCTGATTCCGATTGTGACCTATCCGGAAACCGCTGTGGTGTGGGAAGGAAATCCCCCCCGGGCGATCGCCGGTACAGAGATGGCCGCAGAGGTCCCAGCGCCTCCCTCCCCCGACTTTCCACCCACGGCAATTTCCGGGGAACCCCCGATAACGGGAACGAATGCCCCCCTGGCTCAAGGTCCCCCGTTCATCTGCGCTCCCTCCCAAAGACCCGTGACGGTTCATTTAGCCGAACCCATCCGCTATTTAAACCCAGAAGATGAACCGATCGCCGAGGGGGAAGATTTGGCGCAACCCAGACAAATTGTCTTACCCCTGATCCATGAAGAAATCGTGATGGGACTGTTGGTGACGCGCCGCGAGGACCGACCCTGGACCGATCGCGAACGAATTCAGATCGAATATATCGCCCAAACCATTGCGATCGCCTGCATTTTGGATCGCCGCCAACGCTGGTTAAGTCAGCAATTGCGCCAACATCAACGCCTGCAAGCGGAACAACATGATTTACTGGATAACCTCCTGCACCAGGTCCGCAGTCCCCTCACCGCCTTACGCACCTTTGGAAAATTATTGTTAAAACGCCTGCGGGAACCGGACCCGAACCGAGATATTGCCGGAAGTATCCTGCGGGAGAGCGATCGCGTTCAAGAGTTGCTGCAACAAATGAATCTGGCGATCGAACCGGAAGAAATAGCAGCGGTCCCAGATGTGCAAACCGAGGTCCCGTCGGAAACCCCGATGTTGGAGAAGCGATCGCCACAATTGTTACTCCCGGCTTTTGATGTAGAACCCTGCGATATCCGGGCTGTACTGGAACCCTTGCTGATTTCAGCCCAGGCGATCGCCAGCGAACGGCATCTGGAATTAACTACCGAGATCCCGTCGGAATTGCCTGCGGTTCTCGCTTCTGCCAAAGCCCTGCGGGAAGTCTTGAGTAATTTAATTGACAATGCCTTGAAATATACCCCTTCGGGAGGCCAAATTTATGTCAAAGTCGGGGATAAGCGCCAAATGGAGGGGGTCACCTTGATGGCGACTGCCATTAGTGACACGGGTATCGGCATTCCCCCCCAAGACTTAGAACAGCTATTTCAACGGTATTATCGCGGTGTCAAAGCCCAGAGTGATATTCCCGGTACGGGATTGGGATTGGCGATCGCCCGCGAACTGATTAACCAAATGCAAGGAGAAATCGAAGTCTTTAGTCCCACTCCCCCCCAATGGCGAGACCCCAATTGGCAAAACCAGCCCAGTTCCAATCATCCGGGGACAACCTTTATGGTTTGGCTGCAACTCTCCGGCTGATTCTCCCCTAAATCGTCTCTATGAATTTATCTTTACTCTTTGCGATCGCCTTAGCCCTAGTTCATATTTGGGCCAAAAATCTCCTCTTTTTGGAGTCAGTGCCGCGTAACTGCTGGCTGTCAATGGCGGGGGGTGTATCGGTCGCTTACACGTTTATTCATATTTTTCCAGAACTGAGTGAAGGACAAGCAACGTTTGAGGCGTCAGCGCTCAACGGCTTGGAGTTTTTAGAGCATCATGTTTACCTGATGTCCCTGGTAGGATTTTCCATATTTTACGGATTGGAAAAACTAGCCAAGACATCGCGGCAGCACCAGATTCAAATCGGGCGAGGAGATGCGACAAGCGATCAGGTTTTTTGGCTACATATTATTTCTTTTGCTCTTTATAACGCCCTGATTGGCTATCTGCTGTCCGATCCAGCAGAAGAAGCGAGTGTTTTGAGTTTGTGCTTCTTTTTCATCGCAATGGGTTTGCATTTTCTAGTCAATGACTTTGGCTTGCGCGAACATCACAAACGGGTTTACGACCACAGGGGGCGCTGGGTACTGGCCGCAGCGGTGATTGTTGGATGGGCGATTGGTCGTGCAACGACCATTTCCCATGAGGCGATCGCCCTGCTCTTTGCCTTTTTAGCCGGAGGCATTATTCTGAACATCCTGAAGGAAGAACTACCAGAAGAACGGGAAACCCAATTTTGGGCCTTTGCTGCTGGTGCCGGGGTTTATTCGGTACTATTACTCATCATCTGACACCCATAAAGGCGATGGGATTGATTTGAGCAGGGAGTTGGAAACAATCCGAGGACTGAGGGTTTCTTTAGGTATTTATTCTTATTAAAAGTTCGAGGCTTAGGGACCCGAGAATCGTGCCAGGAAGTTATCGATGGAACTGACTCTTGAGACGGATGCTCCAAGGGCGGTAAATGGGCTTTTTCCCGGATTTTTCAGGGGTTGATTTAAGGAGTAAAAACCCTAAAACTCTTGCCCTCTGGTCAATGGGAAATTATTTTAACGAATTTATTGCGGAAACTAAATCTAGGCGTTATCATTTCCAAAGAACTACCTCTAAGGGTAGAGGCGGGTGGGACTCTTCCTCTAGGCTTAGAAAATTTCTGACTCCCGGCGTTGAAATTTCCCAGAGGCTAATCTTAAAAAGGTCCAGAATTAGGCCATTTGAAGGCAGTCTCCTGATATTTTCAGCTCGAACACCTGTCAGGGAATTTAGATAAATGGTAGGACTCGGATTTGGTATTCGGTGCTACATTAGATTGAGTAGCAATTTTGTAGCCTTAGTTACTTTTACGAGCTTTCAATAGGAGCCAACCCAAGATGCATCCGGTATGTATAATTCCTCTCAGCATTTCAGTCTGTGCCTTTCTGATTAATCGACGCACCTCTGAGGAAACCGTAGGCGTGATGACCATGACCCTAGCTGGACTATTAGCTGTGGTGGCGTTAATCTTGGCCCCCTGGCAGATTCAGATGGTGGGTGCTTTAGGGTTACTGTTAGATCGCTGTCAGTTGTTGAAGGTTCGCGGGTAGGGGATTGGGAGAGTGGGGGAGATTCGGGAGATTGGGGAGATTGGGAAGGGTATAGGGTTTTTATCAACAGTGCGATCGCTACACAGGCACTGGGATGATTCTTCCTCGGGATTGGGGACAATGTAGATCGGCTTCTCACCCACTTCAGGCTGATTCGCTTCAGGGGATGGGGAGAATGGGAAGATGACTCTAAAATTATGGGGTTGAGATAACGGAAACCCGATTAAATTTTCCCATCCTTGGCAATCAGGGATGGGAAAATTTCTATAATTGTAAATATTTGTAAAATTAAGCGGTCAAAAGGTAGAATCCGTTGGAAATCTGGCTCAAAATAGAAAGTTGAATCGGTCGTCAATGCCACAAATGCCAGAAAAACCCTGGACAATTGGGGAGGAAAGGCGATCGCTTCTGTAGATTCAACCGGCTTTCCCAGCCATCGATAATCTCTCTCCCTTCACCCGTTCTGAACCCCTGGGGCGACTGCCCTTTTATGAGTAAGCCTGATTAATATGATCCCCTTAGAACTGAGTTTAAAAAACTTTCTGAGCTATCGCGAAGCTACCCTCGACTTTCATGGGTTGCATACCGCCTGTATTTGTGGACCAAATGGTGCCGGAAAATCCTCCCTTTTGGAAGCCCTCGCCTGGTCCCTCTGGGGAAATAGTCGCGCGGGCACCGAGGACGATATTATTCATAGCGGGGAAATGGAAGCGCGGGTGGATTTTACCTTCCAAACCAATCAGCAAATCTATCGGGTCATTCGTTCTCGCCAACGGGGTCAATCCAGTGCGCTGGAATTTCAAGTGGCGACGACTTCGGAGGATTTGACTCCCAATCAACTGGAAAATTTGGCCTTTCGCTCGTTAACCGAGAAGGGTTTACGAGCCACTCAGGATAAAATTATCCAACATATTAAGCTCGATTACGAAACCTTTACTAATTCATCTTACCTGCGCCAAGGTCGAGCGGATGAGTTCATGTTGAAACGACCCTCGGAACGTAAGCAGGTATTGGCAACTCTGCTGAGGTTGGACCATTACGATGAGTTGGCAGAACAGGCAAAAGACCGATCGCGGGAAGCAAAGGGTCAAGTTCAGTTGCTGGAACAAAGTTTAGCCTCGTTGCAGCAACGATTACAAGAAACCATCGCGATCGCCCAAAATCTGGACCAGGTGGAGGCGCAAATTCTCCAGGGTCAAGAGCAAGTGAACCAGCAGCGATCGCAATTGCAACAGTTCCAACAACTTCAACTCCAGCGCCAAAACTGGCAACAGCAAATTACCCATCACCAGGACCGCGATCGCCACTTAAAGGACGACTGCGATCGCACCCAACAAGAACTCAATCTCAATCATCGTCGTCGCCAAGAATTAGAGGCACTCCTCAAACAAGAGGGTGAAATTTTGGCGGGATATCATCAATATCAGCAATTACAAGCGCAGGAAGAAGTTCAAGCCTCCAAATTCCAATCCTATCAACAAGCGACTCAACAGCGTCAGCAATTACAGGACCAGGAACGCAAAACCCTCGCTTCCCTGGAATCCCAAATTTCTTCGACTCAAGGGGAATTGGAGTATATTCGCCGCCAGGAAGCGGAACTGGTGGAGATTCTGAATAAAGCGCCGGAAGTGGAAGCGGCGATCGCGAAATTACAACAAGCGCGCGATCGGCTCACTTATTTGGATGAGCTGCATACGCGAGTCAAACCCTTGATGACTCGACAACAAACCCTACAAGTCGAACTCGATCGCCTTCGCACTCGGTTATCGGCACGCCTGGAAGAAATTGCCGGTCAAATTCATCGCCTGGAACTGGAACAAGATAACAGCTATGTTTTAGAGGACAGTCTGGGAGAAGTGGCGATCGCCATTAATGCCTTAGAGAAAAAACGAGTCTATCAACAACGGGTGCGAGAAAAAGGTTTAGAACGCCGCAGCTTTATGGAACGGCTGATGGCACAAACTTCCGATTATGAAACTCAACTGGCAGCGGTGACGCAAAAAATCCAGATGTTGCAAGTCCCCGATGCACTTTGTCCCTTGTGTGACAGACCCTTGGATGAACATCATTGGGATTTAGTGATTGAAAAGCAGAAAGCGCAGGAACAAGGGCTGATCAATCAGATGTGGGTGTTGAAGGAACAACTGGCAACGAGCGATCGGGAAATTCAAATTCTGCGCCAGGAGTATCGGGAACTGGAGGAAGAGTTAAAACACTACAACGCCTTGCGGGAACGTCGGGGACAATTACAGGCTCAAATAGATGCAACTTTGGCCTCCCGCGATCGTTTACAACATCTCACTATAGAAAAACAACAGTTAGAACAGGCTTTACATACGGGAAGTTTTGCAGGAGAATTATACCATGAATTGCAACAGGTGGAGCAGTCCCTGCAACAGTTAAATTACAATGACCAAGACCGCAGTTTGGCTCTGAATGAGGAAAAACGCTGGCGTTGGGGGGAAATTAAGCAAGGGCAAATTCAGCAATCCCAACGGCAAATGGCCCAATTACAAATGCGAAAGCCGGAGTTAGAACAACGACTAGGGCAATTACAAGCTGCATTACAGCAGCAACAAACGAATTCCCCTTTGCAACAGCAGATTGCCTTGCTCGATCGCCACTTACAAACCATCGGCTATGACCCCCAGGAACATAATCGCCTGCGAGGTGCGTTAAGAAACGGGCAACTCTGGCTAGGACGACTGGAGGAGTTAAAGCAAGCACAGCAACAATATCCCCAGATTGAACAGCGGATTGGGGAGTTAACTCGGCAGTTGGAGGCGCGATCCGGCGATCGCACTGTGGTTCGCCAGCAGATTCAAGCCCTGCATCAGCAACTTCAGGACCTCCCCGACCCTGGCGATCGCATTAAAGCGACAGAAAAACAAATCCAGCTTTTGCGCTCCTCCCTGGATAGTTTACTGGCAACCAAAGGACGTTTGCAACAACAACAACAGCATCTCGCCGCACTCCAAAGTCAGTCGGAAGAACAACGCAAACAACTGGAAACCTCTCGTCGTCAAGAACGGGTGTATCGGGAACTGGCAACGGCATTTGGCAAAAATGGCATCCAAGCCTTGATGATTGAAAATGTGTTGCCACAGTTGGAGGGAGAAACCAATCAGATTCTATCTCGCCTCAGTGGCAATCAACTCCATGTGCAATTTGTGACTCAGCGCGCTACTCGGGGACGCAGCAAAAAAAATACCAAATTAATTGATACCTTGGATATTTTAATTGCTGATGCCCGAGGGACGAGAGCCTATGAAACCTATTCCGGAGGGGAAGCATTTAGGATTAATTTTGCGATTCGCTTAGCCTTAGCGCGATTACTCGCTCATCGGGCGGGAACTTCGTTACAAATGTTAATTGTGGATGAAGGATTTGGAACACAGGACCGAGAAGGATGCGATCGCCTGATTGCGGCGATTAATGCGATCGCCTCGGAATTTGCCTGCATTTTAACGGTGACCCATATGCCGCAATTTCGCGAAGCCTTTCAAGCGCGCATTGAAGTCAGCAAAAATCAACATGGTTCTCAACTGAGTTTATCCGTTTAATCACCATCTCCTGACAAATCCCGGGAATCGATCTCATCCCCCAAACCATTGGGGGCCTGCTTCTGTGGGACCTTTCCGGGACCGCGAGAAAGCAACCCACTTCCCCCATCGATTCATCCGTTGTCAGGGTGATTCACGAAGCGCCTCTCCATTCTGCGGAAGCCCGGTTCAACTCACCCCACAGCGCCGGATCTTCTATCGCGATCGCCGCCCCCGCCGAGGCTGTCGGCTTTTTTCTCCCCAGCATTTCAGGATATGGTATCATTTTTTCTAGGGGAAAGGAGGCTTTGTTTGAAGTTATCTTATTAATTCAAACCCCCGAATTGCTCAGTCTAATCAGCTTCGTCAACCCCTAACTCCAGTCCTCCAGAATCGTTCAGTAACTTCAGTTAAATATCTGGGGTTTTCCCTCGAATTTCTGACGCTTACATGAGATTACTTCGGGAGAAAGCCTGATTGACGGAAACCGGATGCCTCCTTCGATAAATTAATGTAACCGACGTAATCCTTAGCATCTTGTGAATTTAAAATGGCAGTAAACTTGGAGCGCTTACAAGAGATTTCCGGTGGGGATCGTGAATTTGAACGAGAACTTTTACAAGCATTTGTCGAAGATGCTTGGGTCAGCCTCAATCTTCTGAAGAATTTCTTAGCCCTAAATGATTATTCCGCTTTTAGTAGTCAAGCCCACCAACTCAAAGGGTCTAGCGCCAATATGGGCATTACCGTTATCCAAAATATTGCCTTGGAACTCGATACAAAGGGACAGCAGCAAAATATCCACGGAACTGAACCGGACCTAGAAAATATAGAAAAAATTCTGAATGAGCTAGAAGATTATCTCTCTAAAATTTGAGCGCTTTATGCGGGGTCACAATCAGTCAGAATTGTTACCCCATTCCAATCCGAATCAGGGGTTGAGCAGGTGGGTCAAAAATCTCCCTATTCATCAGGTTTCGGCGGAATATCCCGATTATTCCCAGGTTTCTAGGATGTGGGTGGGTACAGTTGGAGAGCCAAAAGACCCGAAACTGGCAGGATTTACGCTTCCTTTTGAGATATTTACCCTAAATGTAGAGGCGATTCGCTCCTGATGCCTCTACATTTAGGGGTTCATGTTAAATATTCGTAAATCCTGATCAGCAATTTGAATGGCTGTTAGTCTTGCCTTGGCGGAATTATGCCGGTGGCAGTAGCACCTCGAAGTTTACTGATCCCCCGATGCTCAAGGGTCACAAGTCTTGACGGAATTAAGTGTTCATGGTATTTTTTAAAGCTTTTCTAAGTCAATTCCAAAATTTTTATAAAGTAAATCATCACCAAGACAAACCTATGCAGGTTGATAAACGGTAGCATAAGCTACAATTTCAGGAGAAAAATCCGCCTAAATTTAAAGCCGTACCCCCTCCCAAATTTGAGGAATTGATGATAATTTTTACAAAATTTAAAATATCAGGGGATAAAAATAAATAATAATAGAATCATCAGAAAACCCCGAGTTCTGTGCGGGGTACAGTCCCTCGTCGATTTAAGAAATTACACTCTAAGCGGCCCACCATGAGTATCGGTGAGGTGTTCTCCATGTTAAATAGTTTTTTTTTGCTTCCCCGCGTCATCCCTACTGTCTCTCTGAGTAATCCGTTGGAACACAATAAGATAGAAGACCCCCAAAAGCGCAGCGCCTTGTTGCGAAAAGTCATCGACCAAATCTGGCAATCTCTGGAACTCAAAACGATCCTCCAGACAGCGGTGGATGAGATTGCCACAATGCTCAACTTAGATGCCTGTAGTTTCTTGTGGTACTTTGAGCGCACGGAACGGGTGCAAGTGGTCTGCAAACGGGCCCGCAATCAGGAATTTGCAGCATTAGAGGGAACGAAACCCCTCGCGGAGGTGGGATATCATCCCTTAGAGATTTTAGGCACCTCCGCCAGCGCGATCGCCCAAGGACAGATGGTGATCAGTTGCGGTCCCCTGAACGAGTCCCGGACCTTTGGTGCCATGACGCGCCTGATCTCCAATTGTCCCGTAGCGCGTCTCCCCCAGAACTTGATCCAGGGTGACAAAAATCATCCGTCCGCTTCTGCATCGGGGACACTGGATGCCCTGGCAAATTTGTTGGTTCCCGTGAAAGGACAGGAGGGATGGATCGGCTTTATCGCCTGTCTCTCACAGAATTCCCGCACTTGGTCCACTGCCGAGGTGGAATTTGTCCAACTGCTCGCCCAACAACTGGAAATTGCCATTCGGCAAGCACAACTGTACGATCGCGTTCAAAAACAAGCACAAAGAGAGAGATTGGTCAATCAAATTGTTAACCAAACCCGTCAGAGTTTCGACCTGGAAACGATTTTAACCCAGGCGATCGCCCAACTGTTAGAAGCCTTAGAGGTCGATCGCTGCTTGATCCACCTCGTCGAAGATCGGGAAGAAGGGGTCACCGGCGATCTCCACCGTGAAGACTGTTTCTGGAATGCCGCTAACGATGTAGCCTTCCGCAGAGAGCATCTATTTGAAGTCTGTCGCCCCCCCTTTCCCTCCTCCATCGATGACTTTGATACCCACGGACCCATCACCCAATGGACGATCGCCCATCGCGAAGAAGTCATCATTTCCGATGTCAGCGAAGACCCCCGCATCGGCAAGCAAAATGAAGAATACGACAAAGCCGAGATAAAATCCTCGATGGTTATGCCCGTACAAGCCAATGGCAGACTCCATGCGATTCTCTATATTAATCAATGTTCCCGAGTCCGTCAGTGGTCTAAACATGACCGCGAACTCGCCCGCGCCGTAGCGGATCAACTGGCGATTTCCATCCAACAAGCCTGCTTATATGCCCAAAAAAGCGCCACAATGGAGCGAGAATCTCTGTTGCGCTTGATTGGAGAACATATCCGCCGCACGTTAGATATCAATACCATCCTGCAAACCAGTACGCGGGAAGTGCGGCAATTATTGGGAGCCGATCGCGTTGCTATCTATCAGTTTAGCAAAGAAACCGCAGGCCAAATCGTTGTCGAAGAAAGTACCTCCCAACTCTGTCTGCGCGAAGCCGTCAAAGAACATGATTGCTTTTACCAAGAATGTGCCGACCAATTGCAATCGGCACAACAGCCTTTAGTTCGAGCGGTGGAAGATGTGTATAAAACCCACTGCGACGACGAATATCTCGCCTGTTGGCAACATTTACAAGTCCGGGCGAGTCTGAGCGTTCCCATCTCGCGGGGGAACAAGGTATGGGGACTGCTGATTGTCCATGAATGCCATAAACCCAGAGGATGGCGGACTTCTGAAATAGAACTGTTGGAGCAACTCGCCGATCAGTTGGCGATCGCCATCCATCAAGCGGAATTATACGATCGCGCCTGTGCCAATGCGATCGCCGCTGAAACCAAAGCAGCAGAATTACAACAAGCCTTACGGCAACTCCAGGAAACCCAAGCACAACTGATTCAAAGCGAAAAAATGTCCAGTTTGGGTCAATTAGTCGCCGGAGTCGCCCACGAAATCAACAATCCGGTTAACTTTATCTATGGGAACTTATCTCATGTGGATGGATATGCCCAAGATATGCTGAAATTGATAGAAGCCTATCAGAAACGTTATCCTGACCCGGGCCCAGAAATCGAAGAAATCGCTGAAGAAATTGACCTGAAGTTTCTGCGAGAAGATATGCCGAAAGTCCTCAATTCCATGAAAATTGGAGCCGATCGCATCCGAGAAATTGTCTTATCCTTGCGGAACTTCTCCCGCCTAGACCAAGCCGAAATGAAATTTGCCAACCTCCATGAAGGGATTGATAACACCTTGCTGATTCTCCAAAACCGCTTGCGAGCCAAAGCCGGTCATTTGGGGATAGAGTTGGTCAAAGACTATGGCAAACTGCCTCTAATTGAGTGCTATCCGGGACAACTCAATCAGGTGTTGATGAATATTCTCACCAATGGCATTGATGCCTTAGAGAGTTATAATGAAAGCCGATCCATTGAAGAAATTCGCCAAAACCCCAGCCGGATTAGCATTCGCACCCAATGGGTGAAGAAACAGGGACATAATGACCGGGTGATCATTGCGATCGGCGATAACGGACCGGGAATTCCGGACCACATCAAAGCGCGATTATTCGACCCATTTTTTACCACAAAAGCAGTGGGTAAAGGCACGGGATTAGGACTCTCGATTAGTTATCAAATCATCGAGAAACATAAAGGGGCGATCGCCTGTATTTCTGAACCGGGAGAGGGAGCAGAATTTGTCATTGAAATTCCCGTCCGCCAATCCGAGAATGCGATCGTTGCCAAACCCCAACTCATGGCTGTCGGTTCCTAGGGGGAAACCCACTGCAAAAGACCCATAAACCGGGTTTCTGTGACCAGCTAATCGACCCAAATTTAGGCAAGAAACCCGGTTTCTGACCCCCAAAAAATGTTGACCAGAAACCAGGCTTCTGCCCTAATTATTATACCCAATCCGGGTATCAAAATTCCTTTTTAGAGTTTATCGCATAGCCGTCTTTTGGAGCAGGCTGAGTCCGCTTTTTTCCCCAGACTGCTTATGTCCGCCTGGAGTATCAATCCCTGGGGATGTTGGTTTTTTTTAGAACATATCCGCCATCCAGGGATGCGGTCCCGAGAACAGTTGGGTGGCTACGGATAAAGCAGTGGGAGTTCCTTGAAGATGACCGTTTAAATAGAGTTGATGGGGGGTAAATAAGCCCGTATAAAGAGGCGCTAATCCTCGGATATCTAGGTGCAAGTCTCCGCGTCCTCCGGGAGTTACTTCTCCTCTGCCATTGGATACGGTAAGGATGAATTTTCCATTATTTTCAGACAAGATATTATCCTGTACTTCCAAGTGTAATTCTGCCTCTATACCGAGGGGATAACGGGAGCATCCCAATTTTGTAAAAGGGGAAAAGTATGCTAAAATTTCCCTTTTATTTTAGCTGATCCCTATATTA
>JAMXFF010000021.1 GCA_025370845.1 Laspinema palackyanum D2a
CCCCCGCCGGATGACGCAACCCACCGACAACCCCCGCCGGATGACGCAACCCACCGACAACCCCCGCCGGATGACGCAACCCACCGACAACCCCTGCCGGATGACGCAATCAACCGACAACCCCCGCCGGATGACGCCATCTAAATCAACTTTTTCGGAACCAAATAGGTAATCGCCAAGGGAAATAACCGGGGACTGGGTTGGGCAAACCGTTGGCGAACTGCTGCGGTTTCCCGTTCAATTTCCTGGGGAATTTCTGCTAATCGCCCTTGCAAACTCTGGATATCCCGGTCAAATTGATGGCGTTCACTGTCACTTAAATTTAGCTTCAGTTCTAATTGCATAAACTCCGGTTCCATTAACTCTCGTTCAATGCTGGTTTTTAACTCCGTGAGAATCTCCGTAATATCGGCAACTTCTTTATCACACCGTTCCTGCAATGCTTTTTCTAAGGATGCCGTGCGATCGCGCATTCGGTTCTCCAACTGTTTTAACAACGAGTCTGCATAATTCGGCCAGAGTTCCACTAACTTTTGAGTCATCGTCTCTGGAACCGATTCCGCTTTCGCCGCTTCTATCAACTCCTGAAGTTTCAACACTCCCAATTTTTCAAACTTGCCTTGTTTAATCACTCCCCCCGCCACAATCACTTCTTCATGCAACCGTTGGGAATCTCCCCCTAAAATCACTAACCGCCCATAGGCAACCACCACCGGAAATTCACTCGCATTAGAAGGCAGCACTTTAACCGCCACCCGATGTAAATTCTGATTGCTTTCTCGGGACCAAACCTCCGCCCGCAACAGTCGCAAACACATCTGCACCAAGCGATGATTTAGATGCACCAACACCACATCATCCCGTCCCCGAGTCACATCTGGATCGAAGGTAATGGGCCGAATTTCTCCCGTATGGGGATGGGCCAATCCTGCACTACAAGTGGCCCAACTTCCACTCAAGGCAGGCAAACAATAAAGGTTCGTAGTCACCCCTTCAGGGGTTACCTCTTGAGAATGACTCCTGAAGGAGTCACTACGAACGGGAATTAATGGCGGTTGTTTGGCAATTTCTAACCCAATCTTCACCACTGCTTCAATATTCTCCGGGGTCAGTCTTAAATTCGTGCGCGTCTCCTCAAATTGCTCTTTTAACTTCTCAATTTGGTCCCGGACTTTCCGCTCAAATTTCAACATCTGGCGCACAGGTTCCGAGTTCTTTTCCGCAACTGCCGTATCTAAACTCACCCGTTGCCCTAACATTGCTTCCTCAACCTGTTGGGCAATCACCGGACCGACTTTGCCCAAATCTTCCCGAATATTGTTGATTTTCAATGCCGCCCGCATCAAAAATTCTAAATCCCCTTCCAAATCTCCCGGACGGATGCCTGTGGTTGCTTGTTCTTGATAGCTTTTGCCCACAAAATGATAAATCATCACCTCGGGCGCTTTCTGTCCGTGGCGGTCAATCCGTCCATTCCGCTGTTCCATCCGGTTGGGATTCCAGGGGATTTCATAATGAATTAAATTAGAACAATGGTTTTGTAAATCCAACCCTTCCGAGGCCGCATCCGTCGCCAATAATATCCGCACATCGGAGACATCTGCACTCGCCTGAAATGCCGCTTTAATCCGTTCTCGGTCTTCGGAATTCATCCCCCCATACAGGGTCATCAGGCGATCGCCCTCCGCCAATCCCGCCCCCGCTAACAAGTCATGTAACCATTTCTGAGTCGCCCGATACTCGGTAAAAATAATCACCCGTTGGGTGGACCATTTGCCATTGGGTCGAATCTGAGTGCCAATCCAATTCAACAATTCCTGCGCCTTAGAATCCGGGCGACGGGAGGCAGTTTCTGCCCAGGTTTGTAGTTCATTCAGAATCTCCCGTTCCCGAGAACTCAATGCTCTAAATAACCGAGTTGTTGTAACAATTGCATCCTCTGTGGATTCCTCATATAACGCATCATCGGCAAAATCTTCCTCCATTTCCTCTAACTGCCGTCGTAAAATTCCGGCGCTGGTTATCCCCAGGGTCCGACTACTCTGGCGCTGGGCATTTTGCAAGGAAATTTGATGCTGTTGTAAGGTACTCGAAAAAGCCGCAGGGCAAGAAAATAACCGCTTTTTCAACAGTTTTAAAACAAATTCTGTAGCCGATAATTCCATTTTATCCGTTGCATCTTTGCGCCGCAATCGGGTATAATCATTTAATAACTGATTGGCGCGTTTCTCTTCAGGAGAATAGTCCACGGGAATTGCAGCTAATCGCCGTTCTGCAAACCGAGGAGTGCCATCCCACCGAGGCGGCAGTTCTCGTTTTAACCGGCGGACCATTACCACTTGCAACTGATTTCGGTCCGGGGTAATCCCACGGGCAAATCGTTGGGAATCGAGTAACTCTAATAACGCTGTAAAACTTTCCAAATAGCCATTGTGAGGGGTGGCAGTGAGAAATAACTTATGCTCAAAATGAGGTACTAATAAGCGAATCGCCGCAGTGCGTTGAGAATCCACCGCATAACGACCCCCACCGGACGGGGCAATATTGTGCGCTTCATCTACAATCAGTAAATCAAACCGCCGGGGATAGACAGATTCCCCTTCGGCGGGTAACGCTTCTCGCATCAACCTCAAAGGGCGATCGCGTTTTAGAAAATCAATGGAAGTAATCAAGCGGGGAAAATGCTGCCAGGGATTAATATGTAATCCTCTCTGACGGCGCAATACTCGCATCAAATCGCTGTTGACAATGCGGAAATCCAGGCCAAATTTATCCCGCATTTGTTCCTGCCATTGCACCTGCAACGAAGAGGGACAGACAATCAAAATCCGCCGCGATCGCTGCCGCAAAATCAACTCCTGCGCCACCAAACCCGCCTCAATGGTTTTCCCCAATCCCACATCATCGGCAATCAACAAATTCACCCGAGGCATCTGAATCGCCCGAATCACCGGATCGAGTTGGTAATCTTCAATATCAATGCCACTTCTAAACGGAGACTGAACCGATCGCAACTCCGCCTTAGAAGAGGCCCCCCAACGCACCGCATCTAAAAACGCCGTCAAACGTTCCGGGGTATCAAACCCACTGGGATAAGGCAATTCCATCTTCTCATAAACAATCGCCCCAGGTTCCAACTCCCAAATTACCTGCAACTCTTCCCCCAAACCCTCATCCTCCAGGGAAGAGAGACTCACGAGATGATGTAACTTCCGGGTAGGCGATCGTAAAACATCCACCGGCAAGGTAGAGGTTTGTACATCAGTCACCGCAAAGCGCCTTCCGCGAACTTCTACCAATTGTCCCGGTTCAGGAATCGCGGCGATCGCCGTCGGATGAGTCATCACCATTTATTCTCTCCTACCGTTTAATACCTTCGCCAAAACAAGGGAGAACCCACATAGTACAATGGTTGTTTGGTATAACAACCATTGAAATCTACATCAGGCCATAGAAGACATCTTACCACTGTTGCAATAGACCTCTTGCAAAATAGCGGATTGATCCCCCCACCCCCCCTTGGAAAGGGGGGCTTTAGAGAATAGCGAGTTCTCCTGGGTCCCGACTAGAAGTCAATAGAGAGGTTACCGGAAATGGTATGATAGGAACGGCGATTGCACTGATTTGGGACTCCTCTCCATGCGACTAATCCACACGGCAGATTGGCATCTGGGACGACGTTTAAAAGGGATAGACCGAACAAGAGAAATTGCTGGAGTGTTACAGCAAATCCTCGCTTATGCCATTGAAAAGGAGGTGGATGCGGTCCTGATTGCCGGGGATATTTTTGATGTGCCCAATCCCCCCGCTTATGCGGAACGGGTGGCATACGAGTTTTTTTGTGGATTACAATCTGCCGGAATTCCCGCAGTGGCGATCGCTGGAAATCATGACTCAGCAACTCGCCTTGATGGACTGGCGACCTTACTCTCTTTAGCAGGAATTCGGGCATTAGGAAAACCCCGTCGCGGGGATGATGGTGGGGTGATTACCTTAGAGACAAAAAGCGGTCTATTGTGCGTGGGGGCGATGCCATTTGCGTCAGAACGGAAGATGTTAAATGCTCACGCTCTTTGGACTCAAGATGAGGTGGTGCAACGGCAAAGCTATCGGGAAATTGTGGCGGATTTGTTTGCGGATTTGACCCAAGGATTTAGAGGCGATCGGGTGAATGTGCTGATGGGTCATTTAGCAATGGATGGGGCGCGGTTAGCTCACTCGGAAGTTGCCTATTACACCCAGGATACTTATGCCTTGGGTGAGCAAATTTTACCCCCAGAAGCCCAATATATCGCCCTAGGACATATTCATATTCATCAACAAATTAAAGCCCGTTGTCCCACCTATTATTCCGGGTCTTTGATTCAAATTGATTTTGGCGAAGCGGAACAAGAAAAGGGATTTTGTTTAATTACGGTAGAACCGGGAAGTCCAGCGACCGTAGAATTTATTCCCGTTGCCTGCCAGAAGCCTTTAAAAGTGATTTGGTGTCAGGGGGATACTTTGAATGATACCTTGGAATCCTATCAATATTATCCCGGATTTCTCAAGGTGATGGTTAAATTAGACAGTCCGCAGTTAGGACTCGCCGATCGCGTCCGGCAAATTTGTCCCCAAGCGTTACAAATTCAACCGCTTTATCCCGAGGCAACAGGTAATTTTGGGCAGCGGATTCGGGATAGCAATTCCTTTGACCCGGTAGAGGAATTTGGTCACTATTATCGGGAACGGCTGGAAACTACGCCGGACCCGTTAGTCGTTCAGGAGTTTCAGAATTTGTATCATAAATTGAAAGAGAAAAATCCGGGGTAAATGGCAAAAACCCGCACCCTGAAGGGTGGGGTTTTTTACAAACTGGATAAACCTCAAATTGGGTATAATCATGGAATTGCCCCAATTTTAAGTGAACCTAGACCGCTCGTTAAACCACCTCCAAATTGTCCAAACTTACCATAAAATAACCCCCTGTTTATGCGACCTCTTGAACTGTCTTTAGAAGGATTTACCAGTTTTCGCCGGGAACAAACTTTGGACTTCTCGGAACTGGATTTGTTTGCCATTACTGGGGCAACTGGGGCGGGAAAATCTTCCTTGCTGGATGCCATGACTTATGCCCTTTATGGGACAACCTCCCGGACCTCTCAAGCGGGGGAATTAGTCAGTCAGGGGGCGACGACTTTAAAGGTGCAATTGCGCTTTTCTGTGAGTTTGGGGGAATACCGAATTACCCGAACTTGGCGATATCGTCCCAGTACCCCCGTGACGCAAGTTTTATTAGAGCGATCGCAGGCAGATGGCAGTTGGGAAACCCTGGAAACGAAGGAACGGGAAAGCAAAAAGGCCATTACTGACATTCTAGGGATGGATTTCGATACCTTTACCCGGGTAATTTTGTTACCCCAAGGCCAATTTGATGAATTTTTAAAAGGAAATACCGGGAAGCGTCGGGAAATTTTGCGGCAATTGGCAGGGTTTGAAATTTTTGAGCGAATGAGGAAGGAAACCAATGATTTAGCCCGATTATTAAAGCAAGAATTGGCAACCATTGAGCGACAAATTGCGGATTTGGACGTGCCGGATGCGATCGCTATTCAAGAACAGCGATCGCAATTAGCCCGCTTAGAAACCGAGATTCCAGTCCTGAATCAAGGGGTGTTAAATGCCCAAACCTTGTTAGAGGCAGAAGAACGGCTATTTCAGCAGTTGGAACGTCTCACGAAGTTTCAGCGCCAATTTGCCGAACTCAACCAGAAACAGCCGGAAATCACCGCACTGAGTGAACGATTGGCCCGGTCCCAAGTCGCCGATCGCCTCCAAGGGGATTGGGCATTGGTTCAGGAATCCCGCACTCAAGATAAATTAGTCAGCAGTCAGGCTAAAAAAGCCGCCCTAGGCTTAACCCAAGCGGAAACACAATTCCAAGCAGAACAACAAAAACTAGCAGAAGTGAGGGCAGAAGCAGCCGCCCTCGCCCCCCAAATTGCCGCCCGGGAGGAAGCCTTAGCCCAAGCGAAAGCCTACGAGGAACAGCGGCAACAGTTGGAACAGGAGGTGGCGATCGCCGCGACTCAATGCCAGCAAAAGCAGCAACAGCAACAAGCGGCACAGCAGGAACTCAGCCAAGCCGAAGCCCAAGTCAAGGCAGCAACGGTCCAAATTTCCCTCACAACCGATGCGCTGCAACAAAACCAGCCCGGAGGGGACCGTTTAGAACGCCTCACAACGGTAGCCCCGTTATTGGTGGAATGGACTCTGGGGGAAAAGCAACGGAAACAGCAAGCCAAAGCCCTGGATCAAGTGAGTCGGGACCGGGCAACAGGCGATCGCACCTATCAAACCGCCCTCACCCACTTACAACAGGCACAACAGGCGATCGGGCAAATCACCCAGGAAATTGCTGCCGGAGAAACTGCCAACGCCGAAGCCACGAAATCCAACCATGCTGCCGCCTTACGCCTCTCCCTGGAGGCGGGAGAGACTTGCCCGGTTTGTGGCGGCATCCATCCCGACTCCGAAGCCGAATTACCCCCCTTACCGGCGATCGCCTGGGTGGATTTGACTGCCTTACAAACCCAAGCAGCAACGGCGACACAAGCCTTGCAAACCGCCCAACTGAATGCCACCAAAGCCGAAGCAGCCCTAGAAAATCTCACTCAGAAACAGCAAGAAATTCAGGAACAATTCGCCACCCTCACTCAGCAGCAACAGGGGTTAACCCAACAGATTGCCGAAGTCTTACAACAAAGTGAAGGTGAGGAACTGGATGCAATCGCCCGACAACAGGAACGAGAAGCCCTACAAAAGCGCGATCGGGCATACCGAGAAGCGGCAGCCGCCTATCAACAAGCCCTCACCCGCCTGGAAACCGCCCAACAAGCCCGAGAGTTTTGCGATCGCACCTATCAAACCGCCCTTACCGATGCCCAAACTGCCACCGAGGAACTCACCCGACGGCAGCAGAACCTCCAAGAAGTGCGAGAGAAACTGGCAGCAATGACAGAGGGATTATCCTATCAAGTCCTCGCCCAAACCTTAGCCCAACAAAAACAAACCCTCAGCAGCCGGATTTCCGCCGCAGAAACTGCCCATCAAACCGCCGAAAATCGGGTCATCCAAGCCCGAGAAACCGCCCACCAAACAAAGGTAGCTGCTGAAGCTGCCCAAGCCAAACAACAGCAATATCAGACTCGCTGGCAGCAGCAATTACAAGCCGCGAATTTAACCGAAGCCACCTTTCTCACAGCCCTAGCTTCCCAGGAGGAACAGGGGAAATGGCAACAGGCAATCACCCATCATCGCGAAACCACCATTGAACTCTCCACGCGCATCGCCGACTTACAAACCGAAATCGGCGATCGCACCACCGATGCCCGCCAATTGCAACAGCGCCAACAAGCCAAACAAACCGCCGAACAGCAGTTAAAAACCGCCCAAGATAAACGAGTGGAATTATCCACCTGGATACAGTCTGCGGAACAGAAACAAGCGCAATCGGAAAAACTCCTAACTGAGCAAGAAACCGTCAGCAAAAACTACGATGTTTATCATATTTTAGCGCAAAATCTCAAAACAAACGAATTCCAATCCTATATTTTAGAACATTTAGAATCGGAATTAGTAGCCCGGGCCACTTTACTATTAAAAGAACTCACCGAATCCCGCTACGCCTTGCAAATGCAAGAGGGAGAATACTGGGTGGAAGATAACTGGAATGGCGGCGAATTGCGACGAGTCCGCACCCTTTCGGGTGGAGAAACCTTTGCCACCTCCCTGTCAATGGCGATCGCCCTCTCGGAAAAACTTTCAATGGGGGCAGAATTAGGCAGTTTATTCCTCGATGAAGGATTCGGAACCTTAGATTCAGAAACCCTAGAAAGTGTCACCCAAATCCTCGAATCCCTCCGCCAACAAAACCGCACCATCGGCGTGATTACTCACGTCAAATCATTAGGAGAACGCCTCCCCACCCAAGTCAAAGTCTTCAAATCTCCCCAAGGGTCTCGCTTGGAAGTGGAGGTGTTGTAATTTTAAATCTGGGTATTACAAGCAACAACCGGCGGGGCAATAACCGGCGGGGGTTAACAACAGGCGGGGGTTAAAACCCCCGCCTAACAGCTCAAGTCGGTTGAAACCGACTGCAAATATTATGGGAGGGTGTTTGTATTTTTAACCAAATACAAGCTATTATCAAAGGCATTTATTACCCAACGGGTGTTGACATATCCGATGGATTTTCTAGTCGGTTTTAACCGACTTTAGCTATTAGGCGGGGGTTTTAACCCCCGCCGGGTGTTTGGACAATCGGTTAATCCCCCGAACATCCACATTCCCCCCAGAAATAATCACCCCCACCCGCCGCTTATCGCCCAGAGAAACAACACCTTCTAATAACGCTGCCGCCGCTAATGCACCAGTAGGTTCAACGACAATTTTCATCCGTTCCCAGAGAAAAAACATCGTCTGCAAAATAGCCGATTCCGAAACAGTTACCAAGTCATCCACATAATGCAAAACCAAGGGAAAAGTTGACACCCCCAAAGAGGGAGTACGAGCACCATCAGCAATGGTATCCGGATTATGAACGCGATGCAATTCTTTACTATGAAACGATCGCGCCGCATCATCGGCATTGGCAGGTTCAACCCCAATCACCCGACATCCGGGAGAGAGAGTTTTAGTGGCGATCGCACAACCGGAAAGCAATCCCCCTCCACCACAACAGACCAAAAGTGCGTCTAATTCTCCCACTTCTTCAATCAACTCTTTCGCCGTCGTGCCCTGTCCCGCAATCACTTCCGCGCAAGTGACCCGCCGCAGTTTCAATCAGGCTATAATTAACCGATAAATCACTCATGATTTCTCCTGATTTGATTCAATCCCAACTTGCTGATATTGCTCATAAGCAATCACAAATTCCTTGGGAATGGCTTTAGGTCGCATCGTCACCGCATCCACCCAAACCCACAGCACTTCTGCCGTTACCACTAAATCCGACTCGCCTTTCTTGCGAATTTCATAATGGCGAGTAACCCGAGTCCCCCGCAACTTTTCCAACCAAGTGGTAATGGCTAAAATATCCCCCGCTACCGCTGGACGTAAATAATCAATCGTAACTCGCCGCATGATAAAATAACCGCCCAGTTCTCGATAGCGGTTGAGGGAAAAACCCAGGTATTCTGAATGTTGAATTCCCACATCTTCTAAATAATGTTGGTAACTGGCATTATTGACATGACCCAAAGCATCCATTTCATAATGTCGCACCCGAATATCTGTAACAAATTTTTCCATGATTAAGCCAGTTTAACTGAGTGAATTTATCTTAATTTTAAACAAATTTGCGCTCTAATTCACGGCGATCGCATCAACTGGGCCAAAGTTGCCTCCATCACCCCTGAAGTTTGCCCAGATACCCCAAAAACCAGGGCCTCTCGATATACCCGTCCCGCGTCAGATTCCGCCAAATTGGACGCGCCACTCGCAACAGTAATCGCACCTTGGGCCGATCGATAGGCTAAATCAATCCCTTGCACCCGCAAGGATAACGCCTGGGAATACCAAGTATCCAGTTCCTCCCGGGATTGGTGGAACATTAACTGCTGGATTTGGTGGCGACAGGTTATCAGTTCGCGATTCAGGGCATGATAGGCAGCAGAGATAAAGGGGAGGGGTTTTTTCTGGGCGATCGCCTCAATAATATCTAATCCGGCGCGGGCACATCCTAAGATTAAAGCACTATTATTCAACACACTTTTGCGATCGCTTTCATGAATCCCGAGTGCCGGTTGTATAAACAACACCCGGTCCTCGGATAAAAACCACTGTTCCAGAACCCCGCTAACGGTTTGAGTCGATTGCATTGCCGCCAAAGACATCGGTGCATTCCAGGTAATTTTACCCCCATTGTCTTGGCAATTCACCAAGGGAATGATTCCATAAACTGCCCTGCGATCGGGCAATTCTGCTGCTAAAACCACCTCAGAAAAAATTCCAAATCCCGTCACCCAAGGCACAGTCCCCGAAAGCAGAAATCCCCCAGCAATAGGTAAGGCTTTGACTAAAGGATTACCCTGCCGTCGTAGATGAGAAAACCCAATCCCTAACAAGCGATTACCTGTAGCTAAATGGGGCAGATATTCCGCTTTCAATGCCTGATTCTGACTGCGACTAATCGCGCTTCCGGCGCTTTGATGCTGAGTTTGTAAAAATGCTAAAGCACCGGAGTAGCGGGCAGTCGCCTCCTGAATTTCCCAAGCCATTTGCGGATCCCCAGTTCCCCAGGGTTCGGGCAGTTTCAACCCCAATAACTCACGACTGCCTAATCCTTCCAAGGCAGTTCTCAGGGCCTCCGGGTCCTGGTCCAAAATAGTCGCATTCGGGGCTACAGCCTCTCGCAAATAAGACTCTGCCACCGCTAATCGGGTGTGCTGGCAATTCATTCGCTTGGTTTTTAAAATCCGATTCCGTCCGTTAATTTCCTGAATTATACGATACCCGCATCTCTCAACACAAGTCCATCGGGATTCAGCAGCTTTCGAGCCAACCCGATAAAATAGAGAAGGATAAACGTTTATGAAATTAAATCATGCTGACCCCAATTTATCGAATTATTCTCATTTTTGGATTAACTTTATTGCTGGTATTTACCGGAACATCGGCCCAAGGCTCAATTGCGGATGCGACTCGGATTGCGCGCTTAGAATCCGAAATTTTCAGCCTGCGATCGCAAATCAATCGCTTACAATCGGACGTTGCTAGATTGGGAAGACAACCTGCCGCTTCTCCCCCGATTTCTCGTCCCCAACCCCAGGAAGAGTCTCCGTCAGTGCTCACACCCAGACAACCGAATGACCCCTCCCTTGCCCAACAATTTGATAACCTCGCTATCTTGGCGATCGAACTCAAACAACGCATCACGACAGTGGAAGAGAGACTCGCCGAAATCGAGGTCCAGATTAGCCCTTAACTGAGGAGGGAAAGGGACTGTTGTCATTCAATCCAAAATTGTTGCCGGTCATGCTTTCCCCCTGTCCCCAATTATGTCATAATTTAAAAAGAGATAAAATCAGTCTATTTCTCCGTCAAATAGAGGTTACCCTATGCTATTATCGCCTTGGCCCAGTTTAGTCACCGTTGCTGCCTTAATTGTTTACTTTGTTGTCACGATTAATGTCGGTCGTGCCAGAGCTAAATACAAAATTATGCCCCCAGCCATGTCAGGAAATCCCGACTTTGAAAGAGCGGTGCGGGTCCATGAAAATACCCTAGAACAACTGATTGCGTTCTTGCCTGCTTTATGGATTTTTTCGGTGTTTGTCAGTCCAATTTGGGCGGCGGCGATCGGGGGAGTTTGGGTCCTAGGACGAATTATTTACGCCTGGGGATATTACCAAGCAGCGGAAAAACGAGGCATCGGCTTTGCCATTAGTTCCTTAACCTACATGATTCTGCTTCTCGGTTCCTTAGTCGGAATCATTTTAAATGTGACTCAATCTGGCATTTTGAGCTAATTAAAGTCTAAAATTGCTCTTTAAATAGAGTGAGGGTAAAATTGGAAAAGTTTTTTCTGTAGTTTACCCTCGCTCAGAAATTAAAAACCGTTTAATTGGGTCTTGATATCAATTTTTTATAATCTAAATTCTGGCTCAGATTTTGATAAAATATGATAAATCACTGTCCGGTTTGCGATACGGAATATTTAGAGGAAGAACATCAACGCTGTTCTCAGTGTGGATGGGATTTGACAC
Source organism: Laspinema palackyanum D2a (assembly GCA_025370845.1). Classification (GTDB taxonomy): domain Bacteria; phylum Cyanobacteriota; class Cyanobacteriia; order Cyanobacteriales; family Laspinemataceae; genus Laspinema. Next base: position 11,748 of record JAMXFF010000021.1, read on the forward strand.
CAGTTCCCGGCAGTCCCTCCAGCAAACTCAGAAAAGCATTTGTAGCCAAACAACAAATCCAGATAGACTGGGCGAGAAAAATGTGGATGCGTCACCAAATGCAAGGGGAATTTAATCATCAGCATCCGGCAGGAAATGCGAGTCAGTCGGAGAGATTCTCCCAGTTAGAAAATCAGTTTAATGAACGGTTTAATCAAGTCACGACTCAATTACAAGAAGCCCGAGAAGAACGAGCCTATATCCAATCTCAGTTAGAATGGATTTCGACTTATTTACAGGGGGTTAATTTCCCGCAAATTGAAACCGTATTAGGGCAAGTTTCGGACTGGATGCAAGGGAGTGTAGTTCCCCCGACTCCGGAAGAGACTGCGGAACCCTTTTATCCCAGTTCTGAGGTGGGAATTGATTACAGTCGGTTAATGAATTTACTCTCCAAAGAGAAATGGAGAAAAGCGGATGAAGAAACCTGGGCGATCGCCCTCAAGGCAGCAGTACGAGAAGAGGAAGGGTGGTTAAGCTTAGAAGACTTACAAAGGTTTCCTAAAACCGATTTAGCCACCCTCGATTGGATTTGGGATTACTATAGTCATGGTCAGTTCGGATTGAGAGTTCAACAGCAAATTTGGGAAACCGTCCAAGGGGATTACACCGAATTTTGCGATCGCGTCCGTTGGCGGGTCCAGGAAAACTGGATTTACTATGATGAACTCGACTTTTCCTTAGAAGCAGTACCGGGTCATCTCCCGGCGATCGCATGGCGGAAACGCGCTTGCTATGGCGTCGGAAAATCCACCGCTCAAGAAGCCTTAATTACCTTATTTGATGCGCTTCAAAAGGTCCAATAGTCTGACTGAATTCCCCCTTTATCACAAGGGGGAATATCGGCTATTTCTTAAAAATTAAGAACCCCCTTCAACATTTCCAACATTAAACAGAAAAGGAACCCGGGGTGCATCCTTTCCTAACACCAACACCTTCGGCATTTGAGCCCCTCCTTCTCGCCAAGCTTGAATCGCTTCTTTCTGTAGCACTAACTCACCCCCTTGGGCTTTTAAAGTTTCTGCTAACAATCTTTGTGCTTCCGATCGACCTTGAGCGCGATTAATATCGGCTTGCGCTTCTTGTTCCGCTTCCCGAGCAATATAAACCGCTCGTTGCGCCCGTTGTTCAGCAATTTGCTTCTCTTCAACCGCCTTAGCAAAGTCCGTTGAAAAATTCAAATCAATCACACTGGTATCAATGACAATCACCCCATATTTTTCTAATCGACCGCTGAGAGCATTATCAAAATCTTCCTTCAAAGCACTCCGTTGAGTAATCGATTCTTCAGCGGTTTTTTTAGCCCCGGCTATTTTAAAAGATTCCTGAGTTTGAGGTGCAATAATTTTCGCCACAATATTCTCCAAAGACCCTTGAGTTCGGCGAATCGTCACCACTTCAGTGGGATCAAGACGGAAGTTAATCGCAAACCGTCCCGTCAAATCCTGTAAATCGCGGGTGGCACTTTTAGCAGGCACTTCAAACTTTTGCACCGTCACATCATACACATCCACCTTTGAAATCAAAGGCGGTTTGAGGTGAATTCCTTCGAGTAAAGCGCCATCGCGAGATTTACCCAGAATACTGAGAACACCTGCCTCACCAGGGTTGATAATCACAAAAGAACTTGAGCCAAGCAGCAGAATTAATGCTAAGACAATTCCAATCACGATCGCTTGGATATTTTGCGCGTACTGATTTTTCAAATCCTTATCTCCTGTGATGCCATCATCGGACTACACCTTATAGATTAGCAGAGTATCCTAGGAGTGGGAACGATATCCAGGAGTATTGCTGCTGCATGGGAGATTGCCTGATTGGGTTGGGTCACACTCCAGTCACACTTAGACACGGGCTTTTTGAACAGAATTGGGTCTCAAATTCCCGGAAATTTCGGTTACAAACCCGGTTATTTGTTGTTTAAAACTGGAGTTAATTCAAACTTTAATAAAGTTGTGGAAACAGACAATTGTGCAAGATTGAATGCACTTAGCTATTATTTATCTTAATCTTCCTCGACTAACTCATCACCATCATCATCGTATGTCGTATCTTCCACAGACATTAAAGCCGCAATTTCCTCTTCATCAATTGCATACTCAGACTCTCGATCTTCTCGGGACATTAAGCGCCCCGATGCTTCTAACCAGTCTAATAGAGAGGGTTCTTGACTCCGGGGCAGAACATCCGCTATTGTATAGCGAGATTCTTGACGCAACGACGGATTTTCAATGGGTTTGGGTGGATTTTCCTGTAGAGGCACCGGATGACCTAAATCGTCGAAACAGTCTTTGCGAGTTCCGGGAAAAGCGTCGATTAACAGCTTTAACATCTCCGAATCTTCCTGAAACACTGTCATCCATACTGACCAAAAACCAATAGCCTTGGCAAGTTGGATTACGCTTTTTGTAGTAATATTCTTATTGTTAAGATCGTCAAGCTGTTGTTTCGCTATATTCCACGCTTCCCGACGTTTCTGAGATCGCCGGTCTGTGACAGGTGGCGGGTCTTCGTCATTTCCGTCATACCGTTCTAACTTGGTTAAATCAAGAGTGATTTGCGCTTTTAGTTTTTGAGACGGATTTAAAGAAAGATTGATTTCAATGATTCCTCCTTCTCCATACTTAAAAATGCTGGCTGTATTGTCGCGATCCGGCCAATAGTACAGCGCCAAAACAGTCTTTTCACTTGGCAGGCTTTCGCCCTCCTTAAATTTCCATCTTTTTTCCATAGACCATCGCTTATTCGTATTGCAATTGAGGCAAGTAGGTAAAAAATTATTCCACTTTTCTTGACAGCTAGGATACCATTTTTTCGGCAATAAATGTTCGATTGCTACATTGCTCAGGGGTCTTTCACAATAAGAACAATATTCACCCAGTCTGTTGATGATATCCTTCTGTGCTTTGGTATAAGGATGAAATTTTTTAGGTACACCACCCTCATCTATTGGACAAGACCCTCGGTCAACTGGTCTCATTATTCCTGCTCCTCGCTCATTCCTACTGCTTCCCTTTTGATTTCTAAATAAGCATGATAAGCTGGGTTATCACTATAGGGCATCTCTAGTTCATCCAGTTTAATTTTGAGTTGCTCTTTTCGTTCAGGCGAAGCATCTTGAGATTCCTCTAAGACGGCATAGTATTCCTTAGCGGCTGCTTTCATTTTTAGAAAGCGTTCACTTTTTTGCGGTAATTCTACACCCATGACATTTTCCGTAATATCCTCAATACTTTGATCATAATATTCGCTGGTTTCTTGCGGATCTTCTAGGTTGAGCAGTTTTCCCTTCCGGAGAGACTGAACAATAAAGGGAGAATGAGTTGTAGCAATAAACTGGATTTCTGGAAAGGTCCGATGTAAATCCTCGACAATGTGCCGTTGCCAACTCGGATGCAGATGTAAATCAATTTCGTCAATTAAGACAATACCGGATGTTTTTTTGGCGGCATCTCTCCCAAAATGAGGATTCAGCATGGCTGCACGATAGGCGATATCTGCAACCATTGCCAGGACATTGCGTACCCCATCACTGAGCATTCGCAGGGGTAACAAGCGTCCATCTTTCGCCTTAGCCAAAACATCCCCTTGTCCAGCTTCCCCAAATACATAGGAGATATCATTCCAGTCTTCTTCTTTCATGCAGTCATAAATGGCATTTTTAACCACTAAAAACAAATCGCTCTCCTGACCCGACTTGAGCGACTTTTCTGTTTCTTGCTTCAACCATTGAATGAGTTTTTTCACATTAGCGTCAGGATGCAGACAATTCAAATAGCCTTGGATTCGAGATGCGCTTACCCCTGGAGAATCAGATTTTTTAGGATTGGGAATCCACAGGCGATCGGTTCCATAATAAGCGACTAAGGGTAACCGAATATTTTCTCCATTATCCGCTTTTTCCCGAAGTTGTTTTGATAAATTTTCAATATTTTTATCCTTCGGAGGTCGGTTTCTCCCAGTTACGGATTGGGTCCAAACAATATCCTGTCCTTCAAAGACTCCTTCCCAAGTCACTGAAGCCGGATATTGGGGTTGAATATCCGGGGTTTCTCCCTGTTGATATTTTTGCTGGCGGACGTCATCATTCGTAATATTTCGGAAAGAGCCTTCTTCATGAAACCCTGACAATAAATCGCTAAGGCCAATCGCTAAGGCATCGAGGATGGCCGTTTTCCCCTTGCCGTTATCCCCAATGATCAGGGTAAAAGGATCGGAAAGTTCAAAGGTTCTCTCGTCAAATCCTTTGAAGTTATGAGCGGTAATTTTGTAGACTTTCATGGTTTTATCAATTGAAAAAGGATAATATATGAAATAATAGGTATTTGGCGTTTTTTTTAGCTTTTGAGTTGAACGATAGATAGGGATGGAAGGGAAGTAAATTCGGAGTTTAGCGGGGGGGTAGTTGCCGTAAACTGGAGTGCAGGAAAAATACTGGTGAGATGTTTTAACAAGGATTCTACCACAGGTGCATCAAGATGTAAACCAATCTCATCAATAAGGACGATTCCTGGAGTATCTCTAATTGCGTGTTTTGTTAACCGAGGATTGAGGACAACCGCACGATAAGCAATATCGGCAACGAGGACCGCCAGATGGCGCTGGGCTAGATCCATCTCGAATAAGCATTGACCATTGAGCAAGAGTTTATCTTGATTCAAGTCATACTGGATATTCTGCAAATCCAAACAGGAGGCTATCGCCTCTTGAACCGCTACAAAAATTTGCTTAGGATTATGGTCTTGTTGGCTAGTGAATTCCATTATTTTGAACCATTCTAATAATCGCCGTTCTGGAGATTTTGGGTTAAACCAGTGGCGGTTACCCAGGGTTCGGGTTTGGGGTTTCTTCGCTTTCACGGTTCTCACGGCTTTTTGATGCCATCCCTTGCGATTTTCTCCATAGTAGACCACCAGGGGTAAAATGACCCCAGAACCCTTACGCACTTGGGCTTGAAGTTCCTGAGAAATCTTTGATAAAGATCCCGGCCTGGTTGTTCCGCCCTTGGGTTGTTTAATGATTCTCTGCCACTCAATGCGCTGTTCTTGAATCATTCCTTGCGTGGAAATTCGCACGGGATATGCTTCCCTATTCTTTGTCATTTTCCCAGGGAGACTGCGTATATCTTCTGTCCGGATATTGCGAGATTGAATGTCATCAAACCCTAAAAATAGAGAACCAGCAGCAATGGCAAGGGCCTCAATTAGGCTGGTTTTGCCACTGCCTTGGGTTCCTACAATTAGGGTCAATTTCTCGTCGAATTGACAGCTATAATGCTCAAATTTTCGGAAATTTTCAAGTTCAATGCGATGAATTTTCATGATGATGAGCAATGATTGAATAAACGGGTCAAATCCGACGAGCGAGAGATTGATTTCTAGGTTACAACACCATAACCTCCGCCTCCTGGGGTTTGAATGGCGAAGATATCTCCGGGATTCATTTGAACTGCACTGGTGCTACCTAATTCTTCAATTGTACCATCAATGCGTTCCACTAAATTATGCCCGATCGCTCCGTCGCCGCCTTGATTTAATCCCGCAGGAGGAATGCGGCGATGATTGGATAAAATAGCTGCCGTCATTGGTTCCAAAAATCGCAAGCGGCGAATGACTCCATTTCCTCCGGTATATTGCCCTTTTCCACCGCTATTTTCGCGAATGGCAAAGCTTTCTAATCGGACGGGGAATCGCCATTCTAAAACTTCAGGATCCGTGAGGCGGGAATTGGTCATGTGGGTTTGAATGGCGTCGGTTCCGTGGAAGTTGGGACCGGCACCAGAACCGCCACAAATGGTTTCGTAATATTGATGCCGATCGCTGCCAAAGGTGAAGTTATTCATGCTGCCTTGAGATGCTGCCATCACCCCCAAGGCGAGGTACAAGGCATCGACGATCGCCTGGGAAGTTTCAACATTTCCCGCCACCACTGCTGCTGGATAACAGGGGTTTAATAAGCTGCCTTTGGGAATAAGAATGTCTAGGGGTTTGAGACATCCGGCATTCAGCGGAATGTTATCGTCTACTAAGGTGCGAAACACATACAACACTGCCGCTTTACAAACCGCTGCGGGGGCGTTAAAATTGCTATTGAGTTGCTCCGATGTGCCGGTGAAATCAATGGTGGCACTGCGGCTATTTTTATCAATGCTGATTTTAACGTGGATTTCTCCGCCATCATCCATTAAGTAGGTAAAATCGCCATTTTTGAGTACCGCAATCGCCCGTCGCACGGATTCCTCTGCATTGTCCTGGACATATCCCATATAGGATTCTACAGTTTTTAGACCATAGTATTCCACCATTTTTTTGAGTTCTTGCACACCTCGTTCATTGGCGGCAATTTGCGCTTGTAAATCGGCAATATTTTGGTCCGTATTTCGCGCTGGATATTCTGCGGTGGTGAGAATCTCTAATAAATGGGATTCTTGGAATTTTCCAGATTTGACGATTTGGACGTTATCTAATAAAACCCCTTCTTCTACAACGGTTTTGCTATGGGGTGGCATGGAACCGGGGGTAATGCCGCCAATGTCCGCATGATGTCCCCGGGAGGCGACGTAAAATAAAATGTCTTTCCCGGCATTATCAAACACTGGGGTAATCACGGTAATATCCGGGAGGTGAGTGCCGCCATTATAGGGATTATTGGAGACATAAACATCCCCGGATTTAACGCTTTTTCCTTTGTCGTTCATTAAGGATTCTACGCTTTCACTCATTGAGCCTAAATGCACGGGAATATGAGGAGCATTTGCCACCAATTGACCGGCGCGATCAAAGATGGCGCAGGAGAAATCAAGGCGTTCTTTGATGTTGACAGAAGAGGAGGTATTTTGTAAGGTAATCCCCATTTGTTCGGCAATGGCACGGAACAAATTGTTGAAGATTTCTAGGAGAACCGGGTCTGGATTGGTAGCGGCGATCGCCTGAGTTTCTATCCGAGGCTGTTCGGCAGTGGAAACCCGGTTTAAGACTAAGTAATTCCGGTCCGTGATTTCCACTTGCCAACCGCAGGAAATGGCATTTGTGCCGGTTTGTTCTATGATTAAAGCCGGTCCAGTAATCGTATCTCCCGGTTGCAATGATTGGCGTTCAAATACCGGCGTTTCCTGCCAGGAACCGCCATCGTACATGGGGACGGTGGCAATCGAGGAGGGAACGGCTGACGATCGCCGGGGAACGGTGGGTTCCTCGGGGGGTGTCATCTGCTGGACGACTTCAACGGAAACCGTTTCTACGATTAAGGATTTATCTTCTTTGATGAATCCATACCGTTGACGGTGTTCCGCTTCAAATGCTGCTTTTAGGGTGGCTGGATTGTCGGCAAAATCGATAATTAAGGTGGAGTCGATGCCTTGGTATTTCAGATGCAGTTTGGCAACGGAAACCAGTTCGGTTGTCCCCTGACTGTTCTGGCTTAATTCGGCTTTTCCGTCCGCTTCCAGTTGGGATAATTGAGTTTGCAACTGGGTCAGCAATTCATCGGTTAATGGCGCTTCTACGGCCCGTTGGCGGATGGTGCGAATGTCGGCTAATCCCATGCCATAGGCGGATAAAACTCCTGCAAAGGGATGAATAAATACCCGTTTCATGCCCAAGGTGTCGGCAATTTGACAGGCGTGTTGACCTCCGGCCCCGCCAAAGCAACAGAGGGTATATTCGGAGACATCATATCCCCGTTGCAGGGAGATTTTTTTAATGGCATTGGCCATATTTTCAACAGCGATCGCCAGGAATCCGGCAGCGACTTGTTCCGGGAGTCGGTCATCTCCCGTCCCTTGTTTAATCTGTTGGGACATTTGGTTGAACTTGTCCCGAACAATGTCAGAATCTAACGGTAAATTTCCATTAATTCCAAACACTTTCGGGAAAAATTGCGGTTGAATTTTCCCTAACATCACGTTACAATCGGTAACGGTTAATGGTCCCCCTTTGCGATAGGAAGCAGGACCGGGATTGGCCCTGGCAGACTCGGGACCAACGCGATAGCGTGACCCATCAAAAAACAGGATTGACCCGCCACCGGCAGCAACGGTATGAATGGACATCATCGGAGTTCTTAATCGCACTCCGGCAATTTCCGTTTCAAATTCTCGTTCGTATTCGCCGTTATAATGGGCAACATCGGTGGAAGTTCCGCCCATATCAAAGCTTATAATTTTCTCAAATCCAGCTTTTTTGCTGGTTTCTACCGCCCCAACAATCCCCCCAGCAGGACCGGATAAAATGCTATCTTTGCCTTGAAATTGTCGCGCATTGGTTAACCCGCCATTGGATTGCATGAACATCAACCGCTGATCTAAGGCATCGGGATTGGAAGAAAGTTCTCCGGAAACGCGATCGACATAGCGACGCAAAATCGGGGAAAGATAGGCGTCTACAACGGTGGTATCCCCGCGACTGACAAGCTTCATTAATGGACTGACTTCGTGGGAAACGGAGACTTGAGTAAATCCAATATTTTGGGCGAGTTGAGCAATGCGTTGTTCATGGTGAGGATAGCGATATCCATGCATCAAAACGATCGCACAACTTCTAATTCCGCTATGATATGCCCCTTGTAATGCTTGAATTAAAGGCGGTTCGTTAACGGGTTGTAATTCTTCTCCCTGGGCGCTGTAGCGTTCTTCTACCTCGATGGTTTGTTCATAAAGCATTTCGGGTAACAATATTTCCCGGGCGAAGATATCCGGGCGGTTTTGATAGCCGATTCTGAGGGCATCTTTAAATCCTTTGGTAATCACCAAAACCGTGCGATCGCCTTTGCGTTCTAATAAAGCATTGGTGGCAACTGTTGTCCCCATTTTAATCGCCCCAATTTGGTCAATGGGGATGGGTTCATCCCCCGTAATCCCCATCAGTTCTCGTATTCCTTGGACTGGCGCATCTTTGTATCGTTCCGGATTTTCTGATAGCACTTTATGCACAATCAATTGCCCGTCGGGACGCTTGGCGACTACATCCGTAAAAGTACCCCCGCGATCAATCCAAAATTCCCAGCGATTGTCAGAATTGAGTAAAGTCATGCTAATTTTGTTGAAACTTGGAATAATTTGACTATTTTAAATCATCCAAAGTAAAATCCGCAAGGGTCCACAAAACCCTAGGGAATTTTTAGCTCTAACATTTCTGGCACTAAGCAGTTGGTGGCGATTCTCACAACTCCTAACTCAAGCAATCTTTCTAAATCTTTAGGCTTATCCACAGTCCAAGCAACAATATCAACGCCTTGTGCCCGACTGAGGTTAATTAAGGCGGGATTTTTGATTAACAGTTTATACTTGCTCATCATGACGGTATTTCCCGCCTGGGCTGCTTTCGTTAATTGTCTGCGGAATGCAGTCCGATTGGCGACGAGATAAGCAAATGAAAAATTCTCACTCCGTTCCCGAACCCGGTCAATAAAAGAAGCATTAAAAGAAGCAATAATACAGCGATTTCTAAATTGATATCTAATCAGCATTTCAATAAACTCATCTATCTTTGTATCAGTCCAATAAGAATGAGTTTTGACTTCAATATAGATAAATTTTTTGATATTTTGCAAAGCAATTAAAGCTTCTTCTAAGGTGGGAATGGGTTCCCCTTTAAAGCGCCAATCAAACCACGAACCGGCTTCTCGATGCTTAATTTGGTCTAAAGTTTTCTTCCTGACTTTGCCTCGAATTCCCGTGGTGCGTGTTAAAGTAGAATCATGAATCACCACCGGCACTCCATCGGCACTTAACTGGACATCTAACTCGATGGAATCCGCCTGATGTTCGATCGCCGCCAAAAATGCCGCCAGAGTGTTTTCTGGGGCGATACTGGAGTATCCGCGATGGGCGATAATTTCTAGCTGCATGATCTGAATCCGGTAAAATAAGTAACTGTCCTATCTTTAACATAACCTGTTTTGCAAATGGACCACCATCACAGTGCATCCTGGAATCAGGTCCGGGATACGTTCCGCCAAATCTGGGGATACGATGATTTTAGAAGTCCCCAGGGAGAAATCGTGCAAACTCTGTTGCAGGGGAAAGATGCGCTGATTGTCTTACCCACGGGTGGGGGAAAGTCGATTTGCTTTCAACTCCCGGCGTTACTGCAAACCGGATTAACCCTGGTGGTGTCGCCATTAGTAGCACTAATGGAAAATCAGGTACAAGAACTGCGCGATCGCCACTTAGATGCGGCACTCCTTCATGGGGAAGTTCCCACAAAACAGCGCAAAGCAACCCTAAAGGCCCTAGAAAACAATCAATTACGATTATTATATCTCTCCCCGGAAACCTTGCTGAGTCCCCCGGTTTGGCAGCGTTTATTAGCACCGGAATTACCGATTAATGGGATGATTTTAGATGAAGCACATTGTTTAGTGCAATGGGGGGATACCTTTCGACCCGCCTATCGCCGTTTGGGTGCCGTTCGTCCCGCCCTTTTGAAATCAAAACCAGCGGGTTCTAAACTGGCGATCGCAGCGTTTACGGCAACTGCTGACCCGACGGCTCAGAAAACGATTCAATCCGTGTTAAAATTACAGAAACCTAACCAATTTTTACTCAGTCCTTATCGTTCAAATCTCAATTTACAGATTCAAATTGCTTGGACTCCGCGAGGACGTCGGCAACGGATGTTACAGTTTATCCAGTCTCAAGAGTTCCAGTCCGGTTTAGTCTATGTGAGGACTCGCCGGGATGCGGAAGAATTGGCAACTTGGTTAGGGCAACAAGGATGCAAAACCTCTGCCTATCATGGCGGTTTGAGTGGAGAGGAACGCCGCAGTATTGAAAGCAGTTGGATTGGCGATTCCCTGCAATTTGTGGTCTGTACTTGTGCCTTTGGGATGGGAGTGAATAAACCCAATGTCCGGTGGGTTTTACATTATCAAACTCCGGCTTTACTATCAGAATATATTCAAGAAGTGGGCCGCGCTGGTCGAGATGGGAAACCGGCGACTGCTCTTTCTTTAATTAGCGAATGTACCGGATGGTTAGACCCTCAAGATGAGCATCAGCGTCAATTTGTGATAACGCAACAACAAACCCTCTATCGCCGCGCTCAAAATTTGGTGAAAAAGTTACCAACCCAGGGGAATATTAATCAAATTTCCGAACAGTATCCCGATGGAGCAATTGCCTTATCTTTACTGCATAGTATGGGTCAGTTACAATGGCAGGACCCGTTTCATTACCGGATTACTCGTTCGGGTTTTTCTGCGGGTTCATCTGTAGCTCATCCGAGTCAACAGATGAAGCAATTCCTGTTGACTCGGGGATGTCGGTGGCAGTTTTTATTAGAAGCGTTTGGGTTTGGAGAGAAAGCTAAAAGGATGCGATGTGGTCATTGCGATAACTGTTTAGGTAAGCGCTATTTGGGTTTTATTTAGTTATAGTTATTGCGAGAGTTTCAGTCGGCAGATCCGCTGATTTTGCGTGACATGGCAGAGCCATGTCACGAGGTTTTGAGGGGTATCTGAACCCGCGCAGGAGAGGCTCTGTCCTGTGAGCCTCTACCCTTTAGGGTGCGGGTTGAGGGGGGTTAGGAATGGGTTAGGGAATTCTGGGATTTGGGAAAGAATTTGGACCCGTTAAAGAGGGGTGATTGGGTAGATTAACGGGAGGAACCGTAGGCATAGCAGCGGGATTCACAATGGGTTCGCCGGGAAGACGATAAATTCCCCATTCTTGGATGCCTCTTCCGGTTAGGATTTCGTGTGCTCGTTCAATTTCATAAACTGAGCCTTCAACGATTAGTAAATAGTGGCCTCGGGAGAGGCGCTCGTTATAGATTATGGCCTGTTCTTCCGGGATACCTAAACCGGCTAATGCTCCGACTAAACCGCCTGTAGCGGCCCCGATCGCACCTCCGGCTAGAGTATTCAGCAGGATTGTTGCCACAGTTCCTCCGGCGAGTACAGGTCCGATTCCGGGAATGGATAAGGCAGCTAGGGCTTGCAGCAAGCCGATAAAACCCCCCACAGTTCCCCCGGCTACGGCACCTGTGGCAGCCCCTTCTTCGGCAAGGGTTCCGGAGGCGTCGGTGGTGTGGCTACGGAGTGGGGGGCTGGCGGCGGCATCTCCCATTGTAAGGTGAGAGTTCATGTTAGATTCTCCTGGATTCCGGGACCGGTCCGGAGCAATAATTGAGAGGTGATTGAGGGAGAATCCTGCTTGTCGGAGTTGGTGGAATGCGACTTCGGCATCTTCATAACGCTCGAAGACGCCTACCGCGCGTCTAAGTTCATCTACAGTCATGTTTGACCTCCATTTGGTGTTAAATATGGGTCAGTTTGCCGATCGCAAGGCAGGATTTCCGACGGATTTTGATCGCACAACTGACCCCAGTGATAAAGTGAGTTACTCGGAAAGGAGATTACTTCTTCGGGGCGATCGCTCGTGGATTTCCCACTCTTGGATACCGCGAGCGTTTAAAATGCGACTAGCAAGGGCAATTTCGCGATCGCTGCCGGTGAGAATCAGCAAATAATCCCCCTGAACCACCCGTTCCCAATAGCGACGAGCGCGCTCATTAGACATCCCATAAGCCATCAAACGACCCACGATACCCCCAGTCGCGGCACCGATCGCCCCTCCGGCAAACAAAACCGTTCCTGCGCTTGCCACTTCAACCCCCGCCAGGAGGAGCGGTCCAATTCCAGAAAGTGCTAAGATGCTGAGGCCAACCAGCAACCCCAGAACCATCCCCAAACTTCCCCCGGTTAGAGCAGCGGCAAGTCCAGTGGCTGGCACGGGATTATCAAGGGTTGTTATTTCCAGTGAATTTGGAGTAATCGACCGAATCCGATTCCGTTTTCGGGCGATCGCTGAAATATTTTTCATCGGAAAGCCTGCGGATTTTAGGTCGCACAGAGCGATTGCGGCCTTTTCCATACTGGGGAATAATCCAACCGCTCGTTTCTGTGGATTGAATACCATGCTTCCTCTCTTTACAATTCATTAAAATTGACGGGATTTTTAGGGAAATTGTGGTAAAATAAAAGGGGTAAAAACGGGTTTATATCCTTCCTAGGATAGCCAAACTCTCGGATAGAATCCCTCACTCTTTAGAATGACCTTTGGCTCTATCCGTAGAAAGATAAAAGCTGCATCGCCTTCTTGACTAATGCAGCATGATCAGATGGGTAAGTCTCCCATTTTATGTGGATTTTTTGAATTTAACTGTTGGTTTCTTCCACCGGGGGCGGGGGTTGAGTTAGGCCCCAACGATTCAAGAGATTAACCACGCCGATCGCCGCTACAACCCCAATGCTCAGGCCAATAACCAGTAAAATTATATACAGCCGTTTAAAGGCTTGTTTTGTTGCAGAAACGTTAGAGTTGGGGAGATTTTCCGCCTGGTGGAGGTTCCCAACTTCTGGATGAGCAATGTCAACTCCATCGGCTGTAGGCGGTGGTAGTTCATGAGAGTTTAAAGGTGCAGGGGATGGATCGCTGGGTCGATTCATAATTTAATATTTATCAGCGTTTCTCTTAATATAGCAGACCGTCTGGATTCCCTGCTTGCTGAAAGATTTTAGAGGCGGTTCACCGGATGCCTTGATTCAATGCATGGAAATTTATCCGATGACGAATGTTCCATCGTGACCCTTTCTCGGTGAACCGCGTCACTGAATCAAATCCTGGGAAACCCAACTTTTACCCATAAGGGTTCAACTGCACCCCTTCGGGTTTAAAATTAGGGGAAACCCCTGCTATTGCTGAATTCCTGGTAACCATGAGTAGAGATTTATTTGCCCAAACTGCGATCGCCCAAATTCCTAAAATCCTGACCCTGTGCGATCGCAACCCCCACAGTCCCACCTATGGCTGTTTTGACCGCAATTTCTGGCATTATAAAATTATCGATTTTCCCAGTGGCATGGCTCAAGAATTTGTTTGGCCCCTGGCTTTAGCCTACCAAACAAACTTACCGGATAACCCATTTTATCAGCAAACCGCGCTCCAGGATTGGGTCGAAGCGGGAATCGTTTATGCCGCTCATTCTGCTCATCCAGATGGGTCTTGCGATGATTATTTTCCCTACGAAAGAGCCAGTGGTGCTGCGGCTTTTTCCCTGTTGGCTTGTTTAGAAAGTTACACACTCCTCAATCTCAACAATTTTGAAGTCTTGAAATTTTTGGAACATCGCGCCACCGGGTTAGCCAATCATCATGAAAGTGGTCAACTCAGCAACCATCAAGCGTTAATTGCCTTATGTTTAGAACTGATATCTCGTTTGTTAGAAACCAACCGTTGGGACCGGGCTAAAACTGAACGGATCGAACGGGTTTTATCCTGGCAAAGTTCCGAAGGCTGGTTTCAGGAATATGAAGGCTGTGACCCTGGTTATCATACCCTAACCATTGCTTGTTTAGCCCGACTTCATGAACTTTCTCCAGATCCGCGTCTCAAAGAATCCTTGATAAACGCGGTAGAACTTGCCACTCAATTTATCCATCCTGATGGGTCTTATGGGGGAGAATATGCGAGTCGAAATACTTATAATTTTTTCCCGCATGGCTTTGAATGGGTGGGTAAATGGATGCCGGAAGCGTTAGCCATTAATGACTTATTTCTAAAAGGCATCGCAGCAGGTTTAGTTCCCTGTTATGCCGATGACCATATTATTGGACATCATACTTGGAGTTATTTATTAGCATGGCGCGATTATGTAGAAAAACGCCCTACTTTACAGCCTCGATCCGAAGGTAAAGTCTGGTTACAAGAAGCACAGTTGTTGATAGACCGGAGAGAAAATACTGAAATTTATTTGGCTTTAAATAAAGGGGGAGTTTTTAAACTATTTAGGGAGGGAATTCTGGTGGCATCCGATACCCAGTTTTCTCTTCAATTCTCCCAAGGAAGCCGAATAAAAAATGCCGTTGGACATTTAATTGACCGCTATGATTATCAAATTGAAAAAGATGAAATTTTGATTCAAGGTCAATTGGGTTGGGCCAAGCAAAAACAAATGAACCCTTTGAACTTGTTGATTTTGCGGGTGGTCATGCTAACTGTAGGCCGATTTTTCCCTGATTTGATTCGGAAATTGTTGCAAAAAATGCTGATTACGGGAAAGGAAAAAGCCCCGTTTAAATTTATCCGGCGCTTGCAGTGGAAAGATGGAAAATGGCAGATTACTGATGAATTAATAGCCGAGTCTTGGCGGAATGTTCAATCCGTGGGAATTGGAGGAGACCAAACCTCAATTTATGTGGTGATGAGTCGCACCTTTCAGGTGGGTCAATTGCAACCGTGGCTGGATTTAAGCGATCGCCTCCCCACCCTAACTCATCAGGAACCCCTCAAAGTTGAACGCCAGTTCTAGTTTCTCTTTGCTGTTTCAGGGCTTATGCCAATTTTTAGACTGTCACAGCCTACTAGAAAAATGAAGGCAAATTGTAGCCATACTAGAGGCAATCGACGCAAACAAAGCCTGAGTTTTATGAGAGTTAACTTTTTCGGTGGATTTTCTATCGGGTTGGTGGTTATCTTGCTGTTGGCATTTGGAATTTTAAATGGGTTAAATATCCCGGCGGGAAATTTTTTAGATTGGGTAATTGGTGGGGCAAGTTTTTTATGGTTAGTGGTGATTGTGACGGTCCCTTGGAATATCTATTTTCAAGCGAAGGAAGTTGTCGCCGATGCCGAACAATCCGAAGAAAAAAATATTCCCATTGAAGCCAAGCAGTTAGGATATGTACAGCGAATTGCCAAGCGATCGCTGTGGATTGCCATCGCCCTGCATATCATTTCTGCCCTTGTTTTATATGGGTTAGCCGCCACCGGAATTAGTGCGGTGGGATATATCAGTTCCGTGGCGGCATTGTTGCTAACCGGGTTACGTCCAGTGATTCGAGCTTATGAATATATTGCCACCCGCTTAAGCATGATTCGCCGAGAGTTTAAATATCCCCGGGAAGATGTTTTAGAATTGCGCGATCGCGTCTTAATTTTAGAGGAGCAAATTAAATATATCTCCGATAGCTTAGATGAAGATAAAGCGGATTCCTGGATTGCCAACAAAAACCGGCAAAGTGCGGCATTGCGCCAAGATTTAAGCCAATTAGCCGCCTCTGTGGAAAGCTTGCGATCGAGCAATCAGGCGGAACATGATGCGCTCAAAAAAGAGGCCCAGAATGCGATCGCTCAATTAACCAGCGATGGACAATTCCTCGATCATGTTCGAGAAATCATTCGCTTTTTCAAAACCGCTTAACTGCAATGCTGCGGTTCTCTCAACCCCCAGAGATAAACTCGGGGGTTTTCTTTGGCCCATAATCTATCTAAAGATGCGGTTAACTTCACCTAAAACTCACCTCCAGATAGAGTGACACCGTAAAATATATCTGTTATTTTCCAAATAATCGAGTTTGGAAACAGCAGTGACAAGACAACTATTTCGGCTATTAATTGGATTTGTAATTGGGCTAGTGGGGGTTTTGAGTTACTGTACAACCCAAGTAGAAAACCCGATTACCGGAGAACAGCAACGCATTCGCTTATCTCCCACGGAAGAGGTGCAACTCGGATTGCAAACCCGAGGACAACTGGCGGAACAATTTGGGGGATTATACCCGGATGCCTCAGTTCAGGAATCAGTTCAGCGCATGGGTCAGCGAATTGTCCAACAATCCGTCGTATCTCAATCGGAATATCCCTTTGAATTTCATGTGCTTCAAGATTCAAAAACCGTGAATGCGTTTGCACTCCCTGGAGGGCAGATTTTTATTACCAATGGGTTACTGCAACGCCTGAATTCCCCATCGCAACTGGCGGGAATTTTAGGCCATGAAATTGGTCATGTAGTAGCGCGACATGGTGCAGAACATTTAGCGAAACGGGAACTGGGTTCTACCCTAGTTACGGCAGTGGGAGTTGCCACCACCGACGACCAAGGAGGAGGGAGACAAACCGCTGCGATCGCCCGAGTTGCTAATGAAATGGTTGCCTTGCGATATGGACGAGAGGCGGAACTAGAAAGCGATCGCCTCGGGGTACAGTTCATGGCACAAGCGGGTTATGACCCCAGAGGCATGATTGAAGTCATGGAAATCCTCGGTTCAGCGCAATCCGGTTCTCCTTCCCCAGAATTTTTGAGTACACACCCCAATCCCGATAACCGAATTCAACGCTTAGAAGAGGCGATTTCCGAAGATTTTCCCAATGGAATTCCCCCTCAATTAGAGAGTAAACATCAAAACTTGTCTCCCGTTGCACTGCTGCACCCTGTCCTAACAAAATATTAAGATTGGGTAGCTGGACCGTGAAAAGTTCTGTATAAGTTCCATCCGATCAATGATGGGAAACGTAAAACAATGGAACAGCATAAAATCAAGAGTAGGGTAGGCAGTACCTTACCGTTGTCTTCACCTGATTAAACCCACTTCAAAACCGATAAGCAAAACCCTAGATTAGACAACAGAACTTTTCACGGTCCAGCGCTTTATTCAAATCCTTTAAAGTTTATTAAGCTTGCCAGATTTCCGAGGAGGATTTTATCTCCCTGTAACTGGGGGATTGAGACAGTAGCAAGCAACAAGGCGGGTCAGAAATCCGGTTTCTGGTGTTTTGATACAAGTATCAATCCCCTTAACCCAACACCCCCCTCAAGGCGATCGCCAGTCCAATGGCGGCGATCGCCCCAATGGTGGTATTAATAATATTCACCACCTCATTCGTCATCCAACTCACTTGTTCCTGAATCGTCGCCCCAATCACACTCTCTAAATTCGTGGCAATAAACGCCGCTATCACACATAACCCCACCCCCGTCAAATCAATCAAACCCACCACATACCCCACCAAGGCAACCGCCACGGATGCTACCACCCCGGCGATCGTCCCCTCCAAGGAAACCGCCCCCTCGGTCCCCTTCGGCACAGGTTGCAAAGTCGTAATCAAAAACGTCCGCTTGCCGTAAACCTTCCCCACCTCACTCGCCGTGGTATCCGACAACTTCGTACTAAAACTCGCCACATACCCCAACAACAGCAACGGCACCACTTCCGCCCAATCCAACCCTTGCACCCCCAACACCCCCAAGGCACAAACTGCTGCTGTCAATGCCGAACCCCAGACATTTTCCGGTCCCCTGGCCCCCGATCGCTTCTCCGCAATTCCCTCCGCCTCCTTCTGCGCGATTCCAATCCGCGTCACTGCCGAACCCACAATAAAATAAAACCCCACCACCGCATATCCGGGCCAACCCAAGGCCCCCCAAATCAGCACGCCCAAAATCCAAGCATGGATAATTCCTGCCGGAGTGAGCAACTTTTTGGGTAAAAAATAAACAATCGTTAACAAAACCGTATTTAATCCCACTGCCACCAGCCAAGGATTCAATAACGCGCCATAATTAAAAATAAATTCTTCTGTCTGCATCTTAAATTATCCCCCATGAACAATGTCTTTTTTCATCTGGCTTTTCCCGTCACCGACATTCCCAAGACCAAAGAATTTTATGCTCAAGGTCTTGGTTGCCAAGTCGGACGCGAATCCCATACTGCTGTTATTTTAAACCTCTATGGCAATCAACTCGTTGCCCATGTCACCAAAGACCCCATCACCCCCCAAAAAAGCATTTATCCGCGTCACTTCGGTTTAGTGTTTGAAAATGAAGCCGATTGGGAAACCCTATTAGAACGCGCCCAAAAACATCAACTGCTGTTTCGCGAAGAACCGAAACGGCGCTTTCCCGGTTCTCCCTTAGAACATCGCACGTTCTTTTTAGAGGACCCATTTTATAATTTACTGGAGTTCAAGTATTACGCCCATCCAGACGCAATTTTTGGCAGCGCGGAATTCACCGAAATAGGCGATCGCACTTGACCCGTCCCTCCATTGCCTCCTCTCTGCCTACCACAATCCACAGTCAGGGCAATTCATCACTTGCCCTGACTCTCTACCCAAAAATTAATTGAACTTATTCACTTATGGCTACCCACGATGAGAGAAATTACGTCCAATTCTGGTATTGAAAAGCGTCGGCACTCCGCAACGCTAATGGTGTAACGCACATCACCAACGCCATTTCGCATATCGGCTTCAATAATTCTGGGAAAATCTCCCTCGACTTTGAAATAGTTAACTTCTCGTAGGGTATAGCCAATTTGTTCATAGTGGGGAATATGTATATCCAGATAGCCAACTTCAAAAAGGAGCATTTCTAACTCTTCCTTGGCTGTAGGATCGGTTTCGAGAAGCAATCTAAGACTGGTGACGATCTCTGGTAGAGATTCACCTCGTTCTTGTCGAGCATCAAGGGATAAGTGCAGTAAAATCAGTGTGCCAGTGCCAGTATTATCTAGTTGCCGTTCGCTAGAAATCATTAGTTTTTGATGCTGTTTGGTTGCAGTAGTTTTAACTTCAACTGCACAGTTTTGAAACTGGAAATCCTGCTGAGTTCCTTTTGCACCTGTCCAGCATTTAACTCCTTGACGAGAGCCAATTTGAGGAATAACAATCTGCCGCAAAAACCAGAGTTCACCATATAGTCCTTGCTGTTCTGCTTGGCTGAGTCCTTCGGGGTTATGTTTTTCTAAAAATGCTTGCCATTGCCGCAGACGGTTAAAGAAGGCATCTACAGCCTTTTTTTCATCTGCTATCGGGCCAATTGCATCAACAATATCCTGTACTAATATTGTAAAGATATCGCTGTAACGCGAGTTAATGAGTACCAGTTGCAAGGCAACATAGGCATCATCATCACCTTGCAGGGCTACACGCCTAACCTCAAAACACTTGGAGTTTGGAAAAACTGCACTTTTGCCGATTGATTTGTGCTTCACCCGCATCATCAGCAAACGTGCATTAGAAGGTCTCTCAATAGCAAGATAAACATCGTATGTAACCTCTAGCAATAAGCGGCGGGTGATATAGCCAGAAGGTACATTTGCAGTATCTTCATCCAGTAATTTCCAAGTATCTTGCACCATCATAGCTGACACAATTCCTCTTCCGAGTACACCTCATTAACCGTATATTCAACCATCTTAGCTGTCTTGCTTTCGGGAAAACTTATCACAAAACCGATGACAGGGATTTCAGAATTGATTGTTTCTGGATCTAGTGGATAAAGCAGCAGTAAACCGTTCTTTGGTGAACGCTTGGAACGCAATATTTTTCCATCAGGCGTCTTAATAGAACTGGGGTCTTTATCAGCTTTTGCTCGCTGCTTCCTCGTGATTTCGATAATTTCGTCACGAGTTTTTTGAGAGAGATCGATCCATTCATCGGTTGGACTCAGGAGGCGAGATTTGACGAGTCGATATTCTAAAGAAGATTTAGGAGAAGCATCCTTACGCAAAGTTAAACCCACTTCATTACCGGCAATATTTTTTTTATTTTTGGATTGATTATTTGATATAATAACAATTGTCCAAGAAGTGAGTTCATGAGGTAGTTTAGCCTTGATGTATTTGACGAGAAGTGAAGTTTTTGCCAGTTTACAATCAGTATGAGACTGATAATCTAACAGAAAATCAATAACTCTTTCAGGAGGAACGTTCGACCAGATATAGTTATGCTTTTCTGGTGGGTTGGTATATGAGCTAAGGCTACTCAGGAGTTCTTCTGTGACTTTAAAATTTTGCTGATTTATATTCTCATCTTTGTGTAAAATTGTGGTCTCGCTGAGGGTTCTGGTATAAGACATCCGCATGACCGTACCAGTCTTCATCTTATTAGCCCCAGTAATTAGCAATCCCTGTGGGTGCCTGCGAACTTTTAGGCCGAACTCCCTAGGTGTCGCTCCGGCATCAGCCATATAGTCAAACTCCTGCCGGAGTTCCTCACTGGCAACAGTGATGTGTTCGTACCATTTAACCAACTCATTAGTTGTGTACAAGCGGCAAAGGTCTAAATACCCCGGTCTGTACCCAAACCATCGACCCATCTGCATCAAAGTATCATACATCTTTGAGGCTCGGAGATAATAGCTGACGCTCAGACCTTCCAAGGTCAGACCACGAGACAATTTATCACCGCCGATCGCAATCACGTTCAGCCCATTCTTATCTTCCCAGTATTCTAGTACATCCTTTGCTGTGCCGTTGATTGTCTTAATCTGGATCTTAGAGGCAGCCCGATGTAGTATAGGTTTAACTTCTTCCCAAGAAACTGAAGTTAGTTTTGGATCAGCTATAGATGAAAGTATGAATGAAGTAGTGGGTACAAAGTCATCTTTCCATAACTGCTCAAATTCTTCCTCTAACTTGCCTGGTGCGTTGTTGTCGCCATATCGCAGTCGTTTTTGTAGAGAAGTCAACTCCTCTTTGACTTGCTTTACTACCTCAAATTGGACATCCCTCAAACGGGTGACATGAACTAGCATTGAGTTGTGTTCGTTCTCCTGTCCTCGCACAATTCTTGCAGCACAACAAAGAATAAATGCTTTAATTGCCTGCTTGAGAGACTCTGGAAGTTCACCCGGAACGTGGTCTTTTTTGTGTTTGTCTGGCATCCATTCTTTTTGGTCATCCACTGTTCGGATTATAGGCAAAGGTTCTGATGCTTCAAAACCAATTGCTGGATCAGTTTCCAGTCCAAATACCTGTACTGGACCGATATAGTTTGATGGTGCAGGTAAGTTGATAATAAAACTACGCGGAAAGATATCATCTCCAAATTTTTGATTTTTTTTCTCTTCATCTGGGGAGATGAAGATGTTTGCAAATGGTGTAGCTGTGTAACCCACATAAGCACTCTTTTCAAAACTTTGAAGCAGATTCCTGATGGAGCCATTGATGGCCGAAACATCATACTCTTCCCAAACTTTACCTTTTTCCTCTAATAGTGGGGGATTTGTGTTGATGGAGGCATTGTCTGCCTCGTCATCAATGATGAGTAACGGAACTCCTCTGACAATGCGTTTTCCTGATTTTTCATCTTTATCCCCATCACGCAAAGCCCACTGTAGGAGATTTTTGAGTACAGTTGTATTCTTTTTGACAACAAACAGTAGTGGATTTCCTCCCCCAGCAGATACGCCAAACTGACCTGCTACTTTTTTACTGAAATCACCATTATTGGCACTGCTTGTAGCTGAATCTGCAATCAGCCTCTTTCCAACAGGAATGAGCCCCGCTCCAATGGCGGGACTTTCTTGAGTCGAAGCTCTGTGTGCGTGTGAATCATATCCCAGAAAACCTTCATCCAAACGACGTTGCGTTTGGCTCCGCAAGCTGTTTTGGATACCAGCAAGTACAATAATCCGTTTATATCCTGCATCAACTGCCTTGCAGATCAGACCAGTATAGTTTGCTGTTTTTCCAGACTGAACCTGTCCAACAACCATCCCTCTTCGATCCCAAGCTCCTGAACGCAGGGGATTCTCTAGGCGACCAAGAATCAAATTCGTCAAATCGTCTAAGCCCTGGATAGTCGCTGGTGCCCAGCCCTTTTCTTCCTCCAAATACCTTACATAACGATTCCAGAAATCCCAATTTATTTGACTGTTGCGGTCAGCCAACCAAGGAAGATGACGCTTTTTATCTTCTATTACAGTACCTAGACCCATCCTGGTATTGAAAAGACTTTCGAGTTCCCGGACAAGTTTTTCCTGATCTACTTCAACGGCATGACCCTGTTGCCTAGTTATAATAGAATCAATGGCAATTTTGACTGTTTCTCGAATGGTTTGCTCTGTTGGTATCTGTTCACCCTTCAACAGAGCTTGAGCTACCAAACGAGTTCTATCATAATCGTTCATTTTAGGTCTTCTCCATTTGTCTACTTTTAATTGTGAAATGCACTTGAGGTCTACCTGAAGCTAGGTTGACTCATTTCAGACTGAACCTCGTAGTAGGCTTGTACTTGTTTTACAATGGGTTTGGCGATCGCTTCAGCTAAAAGAGGTGGTACAGAATTTCCCACCAGCTCAAACATTCTCGTCATAGGTGCATCAAATACAAAATGATCTGGGAAGCTTTGAAGTCTAGCAGCCTCTCTTACAGAAATACTTCTAGTTTGTTTTGGATGGATATAGGCCAAACAATCTTTCTGCATATGTGCCGTTAGGGTCCATGAGGGCTGCTCCCAGTGCAAGCGTTTGTACTTATCTTCAAAAATCTGATCGCTGTAACGTTTTAATTCATCAGGGATATTTTTATATTTACCCCCTTGCGGCATGATTTTAAATATATGTAAATCTTTATCATTGTGTGAGCGACAAAAATGATTCATTACCGTCTTTTCAAAATCACTTCTCATGAGTTTCTGATACTCAGACAGAGGCGCAGATTTGTAAGATTTAGGAGAGTCATTTTGCTTGGGTCCCGTGCTTTTCCTTTTCAAAGGTAAACACAGAGGCTCCAATTCTGGTAAATCTCCAATGGCTTCGCCTACTGAGATAGGAATAACTGTATTTGGTTCTGGAAAATCAAAAGCTAAATTTGTATCTTTTCGTCTGCCGACAATGAATAAACGTTTGCGAACTTGAGGAACACCGTAATCAGAAGCAGTTAAAATTTTATAGCTAATATCATACCCTGGATAATCCGTATTTTTTATATCCAAGCCATTTTCTAAATCACTTATTAAAGTAGGAAATATCCAGTGATTTAGAAGATGATTTACATTTTCTATGACAAAAAATATGGGCTTATAATATTCAAGAAATCGGATGAACTCTTTGTACAAAAAGTTGCGGGTGTCCGTTTCAATATTTTTGCCTAATGACTTCATTTTGCCAATTCCTACTACTGAAAAAACTTGACAGGGTGGCCCTCCTATTAAAATATCAATTTCTCCTGGCGCAAACCCCAACTGACTCAAATCAGTAATAGATTCGATAGGCCCAGCATCACACTTCACTTTACAGTCCGGAAAATTTTTATGATGAGTTCTTATGGCATGAGGATTTTTATCAATTCCCCCTAATATTTCACAGCCAGCCTTCTGAAAGCCTAGAGTCATTCCACCTGCCCCGCAAAAAATATCAAGTACAGTAGGTAATTTTATATTTTTACTTACTGGCCTAACTTCTTGAATCATATAAAAAACTGTACTGCCTTTAATAATATTGGTCGTAACCGCTCAATCGCTGTAGGTTGACAATCGGTAATAAAAAAATCAAAACATCTATGGTCAAGAAGACTCTCTATAGAGCATAAGATTTTTTGAACAAAAAAACAACCTGAACAACAATTGAAAACCAATAATCAATACTGTACAACAATCCCCTCATTTTGTCCAGATTGGCTTAAAACAATATCTTGAAGAGCTAGAAGGATTCATACAAGGAGCAACTACTTTAGGGTCAGCAGTTCACGAAAAAATGGAATCTGGTCACGGCTTTTACAGATAGGGAATCAAGTCCTGAAGACGTTTTTGCGCTCATAGGCAACGGAGACTTGGGAGAAACTGTAACATGAACCACTGGGAGAGTCGTTGGCCGCGTAGATAAAACCCCTGAACGCGAATAACTTTTGGCTCTTTAGGGTTTGGGGTGATAAGATGCGCTTATGCTTCAACTAATAACCCTGCCAGACAACGCTTTCCGCTTGCAAGATTCCAATAGGGCAAATGCAAGACCCAAACGGGCTGCAAACCCTACAAACGCGCCCCAGCAAACACCAGAGCTTTATATTACAAAAACTTATCAGGGCTAACTCTATGATTGCTTAGGAGACTTGAGAGTTAACACGCAGGGGTTCCGATAGGGTGTCTGCTATCACCTGCAAACAGCGGCGATCGCTCACCATCCATCGATGAACCAAAACCGGCAATATCACTTCCTTCCCTACGGGCAGTTGGGAGCTTTTTGCCGGGATAATCATACTATCATAAGGTGTCCAAATTGAGGTAAAATTCACCCGTCCTAGCATCTCCACCGCATCCCGATTCAAATCTTCCAAAAACGGGCTTTTCGGGCGCATTTGCAAACATCCAGGTAGGGGCAATGCGTAAGCGGTTACTGTGCCGTGATTGGGAGCAGAAATAGAAATAAATCGCTGCACCCGCTCAATGCCACCGAGTCGCTGGAGATAGTACCGGCTAACAATTCCCCCCATACTGAATCCGATTAAATCAAAGGGGCGATCGCCTCCTAATGTTTGGTCAATAAAATTGCTCAGTTGTTCTGCTAAACGGTCTAATCCAATCGAGCTATCATTGGGAATTAAATTTAAGCTATAAACTGACCATCCGAGTTCGGTTAAAACCGGAGAAATTTTACTAAAAATATCACTCGTGTCCCAAATTCCATGCACTAACATTACGGGGTTTTTTGGATTGTCTTGATTCATAGCTTTAGTGTTTTTAGGTCATTGATTATTGTAAAGGAATCCGCATGGAAAAATGTTCGTAGTAACGACTTCAGTCGTTACCTCGTTACTTGGCTGAAGCCAAGTAACGCACCTATCTCCGGATCCTCCAGTTCCTTCCCAGGCGCTTAAGCCGGAAAGAGTGCTTGTCACGGCTTTAGCCGGAAACGACTGAAGTCGTTACTACGAACTAAGATAAGAACGACTGAAGTCGTTACTACGAACATTTCCCCATCCTCCCCATCTCCCCCATCTCCCATCGCCAACTTACAATTTAATTCTGAAAATGTTTGTAGTTCTGTAAAGCAGTTCTCAGGGAAAACAGCCATTTCAGCGAATTTTGTAAAATTTTATTAAGATTTTTCTCGAAAAAGGGGGAGTTGGCTTATCAGAACTTCATAATTAAACCAAACAGTTTTCAGTTTTTGGGGGCCTTGAATAGAATTGGCTTGTCCGGATCCGTTGACCGAGGCAGCCGCAAGCTGTTCAGGCTTGAACCCTTGGCGATTGAGAGTAAACATTCTAGGAGTAAGGACCATGTTCGGTTTTATCAAAAAATTATTTGGCGGCATTTTCAGCTTCTTAGGGGGCTTATTTGGATCCAAAAAAGCTGGATACTACTTGGAACTCGAAGAGTCGAAAGGGTCTACTCCGGCGACTAAACCCGAAGCGGTTCAAGTCAAGAAACTAGAACCCCTGCCTACAGAGAAGCCTGAACCGGCAAAGGTGAGCAAATCTAAAACCACTCAGAAAAAGGCGGAACCGAAGCCAGCCGCGCCAGCACCTGCGCCTGCGGTGGCGATCGCCTCTTCAGAACCGGCGAAACCCGCTCCTGCTCCTAAACGGGAAGCCACCCCAGTGATGGTGACCCCCCGTCGTCGTCCCGGTGCGAATATGACTTCTTATCTGGATATGGCTCGGAATATGCAAACTTCGAGCCGCTAGAAGTGCCAAAAAGAGACGCAATTTTTGCGTCTCTTTCTGCTTTTTAGGGTGAAACGCTCTGATTTGGGGTCGGATTCATTTCTAACGCTGCCGCAATCACAGACAAGGCAACGGCTGGTGCCGTGACGGCTCGGAGGATGCGACTGCCGAGAGACACGGGTTGAAAGTTGGAGGCGATCGCCTGTTCCACTTCCCCTGGGGTCCATCCCCCCTCGGGTCCGATCGCAATTTCAAGGGGACTGAGTTGTAATCCGGCTGATGACCGTTGACTGGCTAAAACCTGAGCTAGTAAATGGGGGGCTTCGGTGCGAGTGACGCAAATATAGCGCTCCAAGGGTGTTTCCGGCAGAGCGAGATAGTCCCGAAAGGTGACTGGATCCAGAATGGTCGGGAGGATTTGGCGTTCTGACTGTTCTGCCGCTTCTCGCGCAATGCGACGCCAGCGATCGAGCTTGTTGGGACTAGGTTTGAGGACTGTGCGATCGCTCAAAACCGGGACGAGGGTGGTTACACCGAGTTCAGTGGTTTGCCTGACGACTTCATCCCAGCCATTTTTGGGGAGTGCCAGGATTAAGGTGATGGAAACTGGTAATTCAGTCTGTACCGGGATTGACTCTAAAACTGTGGCAAATTCAGGATTTTCTGACAATTGAGCGAGCCACCATTGTCCTTGTCCATCCATTGCAATAAAGCGATCGCCTTCTTTTAAGCGCAAGACGCGACTGAGATAATGCTGTTGAGGGCGATCGAGGAAAATTCCCTCCGGTTGAAGTTGTTCCGGTGCGATCGCCACTCGTTGCAGTTGGCCTAACTGATGAGAATTCCCGGTTTTAGCTGCGTTCACAAAACACCCTTATTCTAAATTTAATTCTCCGGTTCTTGATTAATAAAATCTTCTTCCAAGTCTGGCTCTAAATTCGGGTCTATAGCGTCAGAGGGAGCCGTAAATTGTGTCAGAGGAATGATTTGAACATTTAACGAGATAGGTTTTTGCAGTCTTTCTTCTAAAAAATCGCGAACGAGCCTAACTTGGTTTTCTGAAATGGAGTTTTCGGCTGCGGCAACTTCTAGGTTGACAATCAGCGCTTCTCCTTGAGGTTCAACCTGTACCCGCCGGACATCGGTTTTAGAAAAGGTCAGAGTTTCTTTATTAATTAAAACGGTAATACTGCGACGAATATTATCTCGCAGGACTAGATTCTTTAGAGAAAATCCTAAAGGGACCCCTAAAATAGTTAACGTAAACAGAGAGATTAAAAAACCTTCTTTTGCTCGTTTTAATGAGCCATACTCTTGGGATACAAAAACTATACCCCCACTAAAAATAATACCGATTAAGTTCGTTAAAAAAAGTAAGAAACTGCCGGTAAAAATTTCAGAAGACCGCAAAGAAATACCAATACCAATAACGCTTAACGGGGGAGCCAACGCTACAGCGATCGCCACCCCAGGCAAAGCATCGGCAACGTGGCGACGAGATTTAGCAAATGCCCCAGCGGTACCGGCGGCTAACGCCACGCCTAGGTCCAGTAATGTGGGCTGCGATCGCGCTAGAATTTCCCCTTGAACCGTTCTTAAGCCCACCAGATGAGAGATCAAAAAAGAAATAAAAATCGTTAAACCCACTCCAGTCCAGAGGGTTAAATTCGATCGCTTTAACAAGCGTCGATTGCCCATGACCATTCCATAGGCGATTCCCAGAATCGGACCCATTAAAGGAGCGATAATCATCGCTCCGATAATAGTAGCGGCACTATTTGCCAGCAGTCCCAGAGTAGAAATGATGCCTGACAACCCTAGCAACACATAAAAGCTGCGGGAAGGAACCGAGGAGCGCCATAGCTGGCGGTTCAAGCCTTCCAGAGACATCGGTTTTTCCGCTACCCATTTCCATTCTCCGCTATTACTTTCCCACCAGGTTTTGAAAAATCGGAGGATTCGCAAATAGGTCAACCGTCCCTGTCGTTTGAACTTATAGCTCGCCATTAAAACCTGCCAGGAATTTCAATACTCGGATACAAAGTCGCAGCCCCAACACTCATTAGGCTCGTTGTTCTGATTCCTTAATTTATCGAACTCCTGACAGATTTTTCTTCCTCTACAGGTAGATTAAACCGAGACAATTAGTGATAAGTTCAGGCTTGTTCGGTCAAGCTTTTCAAGAAAGCATCGATCGCATCTCCAGCCAATTGACTCATCGGCTTACCCTGACGCTCTGCTTCCGTTTTAAGCTGGAGATAAATCTCATTGCTGACATTAATCCGGCGACGGGGAGGACGAGAAGAACCCGAGGCATCTTCACCTTCGCTGTCATCGCCACCACCGCCACCGCCACTCGGGGGAGTTGGAGGAGTGGGAGGGACACCGGAATCCGCAGCAGCAGCAGCAGTCGCACCCGTGGGAGAATCGCTTCCGGAAGTTACCGATACCGACGATTCGGAACTGGTAGCCGCAGCAATGGGTTCGGCACCCGAAGTCGTAACATTTTCCGAATTAACTGGAGAAGAGAATTGATTAACCATTTCTTGAATTGAAGCGTTGGGAGTAGCAGAATATGTAGCAGCAAAGCGACGGAGGGCTTCAAACCCGACCCGATGGCAAAAATCACCAAAGCTCTCAGGTTCAACCCGATGAAGCTGTTCTTGTTTGAAATAAACAAACAACGGTTCTAGGGTAGCTTCCAAATTTTCGATCGCCAAACTCTCAATATAAGTTTGAGCCAACCTCGTTTGATTGGGATCCCCACCTAGCCAGATTTGATAAGAATCCGGTGATCTACCTACAAAGCCGAGTTCAGCCAAGTAGGGACGAGCACAACCATTCGGGCAACCCGTCATCCGGACCACGAAGTGTTCTTCGGGTAAACCGACTTGATTCAACAGAGCGCGAATGCGAGCGAGGACACCGGGGATCCCGCGTTCGGCTTCAGCGATCGCTAAACCGCAAGTGGGCAAAGCAGGGCAAGCCATTGAATAGCGAACCAACGGATCGATATCGGTTTCCCGTTTAATCCCGCATTCTTGCAGAATTTGCTCGATTTCCCGTTGTTGTGCCGGTGCAATATCGTACAGTAGCACATTTTGATGGGGGGTCAGGAGCATCGGTAGGTTGAATGCCTCGACAATCCGCCGCAAAGCCGTCTTAAGCTGCAACGAACCGCGATCGTGAATCCGACCATTTTCCACGGAAATTCCGTAGAACAGCTTGCCATCGCCCTGATCGTGCCAACCGAGGAAGTCGAGGTATTTGAACTCCGGTAAGGGTCTAAAGGGTTCAAATTTTTTCCCTAAATAGCCTTCGACGGTTTCCCGGAATTTTTCGACCCCCCAGTCTTCGATGAGGTATTTCATCCGGGAAAGACGGCGTTCCACGCGATTGCCATAATCGCGTTGGGTCGCGACGATCGCCTTAACCGCATCGTAAATGTCGTCTTTTCTAACAAACCCGATGGGATCCGCTAGACGAGGGAAGGTTTCCTCTTTGTTATGGGTCCGTCCCAATCCACCTCCCGCAAGGACGTTAAATCCTTCCAGTTGGCCCGCCTCATCGAGAATCACGATGAGGCCCAGGTCTTGGGAGTAAATATCAACAGAATTGTCCCCTGGGACCGTGATGGCAATTTTGAACTTGCGTGGGAGAAACAGGGTTCCATAAATCGGGTCCGGGGAATCGTGGAAGATCGTCCCGTTGCCATTGCGCTGGCGCGCTTCTTTCACCTCGGGATTTTCTTCCCCACTGATGGCTTTTTCCCCATCCAGCCAAATCTCGTAATAGGCCCCACTCTGTGGGGTCAGCAAATCGGCGATATCGTTGGCATATCTACGAACGCAATCGTAATCGAAACGGTTCGTAAATGGCGCTGGAGGTGCCATGACGTTGCGGTTAATGTCCCCGCAAGCGCCCAAGGTAGAACCCATGTTGTTGACAATTTCCTGGATTGCCGTCTTCAAGTTTTTCTTCAAGATTCCATGCATTTGGAAACCTTGACGGGTGGTGACTCGCAGGGTGTGATTGCCATAGTTTTCCGACAGCCGTTCTAAGGTCAGATACAGCTGGGGTGGAATGAATCCCCCGGGCGATCGCGTGCGGAGCATCATTTGGTAGTCTTTTTCCTGCCCTTTGACCCGATTTTCCCGGTTATCTTGCTGATATGAACCGTGAAATTTCAGAATCTGATAGGCATCATGGGAAAAATGAGTCGTATCTTCTAAAAGCTCGCTGGCCAAAGGTTCGCGCAAATAGTTGCTGCGTTCTTTGATGCCTTCGACTTTAGAAACTTTTTGACTGCTATCAGTCGTTGATGATGTCGTTGTAAAGGATTGAACCATGAGCACATCTCGTGAAGATGGTAGAGGCTATTTCTCTCCGGTAATCCGGTCGGAATAGCGATGTTTTTCGATCTTATCACTGCCTTTCCTAATTTAAGGGATCATTGGGCAAATTAGGATCCATTCCTTCCTTCAGAATGTTAAGTCTTGTTAATTTGGGCTTCCCAGTCGGGGGTTAACCCATCCCGCAAGAGAGCGTCAGACCGATTGACCTGACAGGATTTCACCGGGTTTTCGGTAACGCTTAAATCAGCGGTTTGCCGCGATCGCCGTCCCGATTGCACAATCCTGAGCAAAATGTGGAAAACAGTTTCCCATAGATTTTCACAAAGCCCGGTTGATTAGGTGTAGTTACTTACTCGCTTTCGGATACTCCTCTCCCCGGTTCTGGCGATCGCGCAAATCCATCACAGCAGTTTCTCCCTCCCCAATTTTTGAATCCCTACTCTTTTCCCCGATCGCAATTTAACTCAAAATCCTTAAATATTTAATTCACTTTTGCCGGAATTCTGTAAATTTTCTCTAAATTTTCTGTAAACTTTCTCTATTTTTTAACCGAATCTGCTATAATACATCCCAATACGACGGAGATATGCATTACTCTACAATTTTCCGTTTGCGCTACGGTCAAGCACCAAGCGATCGATTCCTCAAAATTCGCCCAACCGCTCATCGGTCAAAAATTTTCCGCCGATTCCCACCCGGATCACCCCCGCAATTCCGCCTCAATCCAGACTGGATTCTGACCCTAATTCCTCAAAATACAGCCCGGGTGAAAAATTCCACCTCAATCCCCATTCTCCCCCTTCCCTCCCTCATTTCCCCTAGCGCTATCATGAGGATATCCGGTGCAGGCAATGTCAAGACATAAAATCTCCCGTCTCTAAAGATCATCAGGTTCAAACCCATATCGGTTTAGGGCGAATCAGAGCGGATTTCAGTCTAAGCGCAACCCATAGCCAGTTGAGCAACTGACACACTGCCTCCCCATTTTCTCTACCAGAATACAATAAATAGGAAGTCAGGACTCTCAGCAGCAGATTCCCCAATCCTCGCTCATGATGGTTAATTATACTCATGGGTACGAGGATGCTGTATGCTGATCCCGCACCCCTTCCGCAGGGTGGGAAGCTTGATGCCTCTTTTTTCGTGACTGGTGAAAATGTTTAACCTGTCTGCGGATTCAACGGTACGGTATTTATGCAATCAGAGACATAAGCGTGTAATGAGAGCGCTCATAGAACACATTCGAGATATTAGTAAAATGAGTGTTGCCTCTTGGCTGGCAACCACCCTTGATTTTGTAGTCTTTACTCTCTTCAACCGAGGATTAGAGCTACCAATTTCCACCGCAGCCGCCCTCGGTTCCCTAGCCGGAGCACTGCTCCATTTTACCATTTGCCGACTTTGGGTATTTCGTCATAGCAAGCAGCACGGTTTGGCCGAATCTCTAGGTCGTTATATCATCGTGTCTGGTGGGGCATTAATTTTACATTCCCTCGCCACCACCCTCCTAGCTAACTCTATTATTCCTCAGGAAGAATTAGCCTGGTTAATTTCTAAAAATACGGTTTTTCTCTTCTGGGTGTATCCCGGCACCAAATACATGGTTTTTGGGCCAGGTCAATCCTTAAAACGAAACTCACCTAATTTCCATGCCAACCCTAAACAGAGATAGGATATTATTGTCAGTTATTTAATATTTAAAAATATTTCAGGTTAAGGAATTAGATTTTTATCGTCAGGGTTGCGGGAAATTAAATTGAGTCCTAAAAAAGCATTCCGGTCCTCTTTAAACGGGAACCGGAATGTTTTTTTATATAAGCCTCTTACAGCAATTGAGTCCTAACATTAATAGACCTCTTGCATAAATCTCTTAAGCCCCCCTTAGTAAGGGGGGTTGGGGGGATGAATTCGGAATTTGGCAAGAGGTCTAATCTGTTGGAGCAATAGGTCAATAGGGAGCAAGATGCTCCCACTCCTGTGCAGAATTGTTTGATTTCTAAGAGAACAGCTATCTCGGGATGGAATCAAACTCAAAATTAAGGGGCGACAATCCGGAGGCGATGGGTAACCATTGTGATGCCATCTTTGCGAACAATAATGGCGGAAATCCAGCGATTATCTTCCGTGGATGGGGCTTGACCGATTTTAAAGAGACCTCCAGCGGAGAGGGGCTCTAATTTCAAATCTGAAGGGATTAAATATTGGGTCGGGCGAACGGGTTCTTCCTGTGCATAGCCGAGGATTAAATCATTTCGCAGGGGTTCAACAACGATCGCATCGAAGTTATAACGCTCCCCGGTGCGGACTTCTTCCGGTAAATTAATTTGGAGAGTGGGGGGATTTTCGCCAGTGGTGATTTGATTGCGTTCGGCAAGAATATTTTGACGGACAATTTGCTGGTTACTATAATGCTGCTGCGATCGCACTGTTGCCGTTAACCTTAAATCGCGATCGTTTTGAGTCTCCACCCCAGTAATTTCGGTGACTGTTTCTACCTTAAATCCATTCCCATCCCGTTCCCAAGACTCGATTTCCGTGCGATAGCTCAGATTTGGATAACGTTGCCAGAGTTGGGTTAACCCTTCCCTTAAACTCTGATAATCTAATCCATCAGAATTGACAAAAGTTGGACTATAAAACTGCATCACGGCTTGAATATCTTGCCGATTGGCGGCAGCATCAATATCCTGGAGAATCCGGTTAAGTTCTGGGGGTGCAGTTTGAGCCGTAGCTGCGGCAACCCGGGTTGGTGTGGCCCCTCCGGCACACCAGAGGGTGAAACCAAGCATCAAAGCAGCGATCGCCGAAGGTTCACGACTCGGGGTCCCGGTGGATTGCCGCGAAGGGCGGAAATGGGATTGCAGTAAGCTCAACGGATTAGTCATGGGGGAGGGCTTCAACAAGACACGACAGAACAGATCCTAATAGTAGTCTTCCAAACAGAACCGGGGATTTCCGCAGGGATGAACTGAATTCGGTGGTACAGACTCTCGATATTGAGCGTTCAACCCGTTTAAATTTATAGTTTAGATGCGATCGCGATTGTTGCATCCAACCCAAAACTATCCCCAGGAAACCACAACCAGAGGCAACCGACTTGGCAAATAAACCGATTCGACTACTGATTGCTGCGAGTGGCACAGGTGGGCATTTGTTCCCAGCACTCGCCACCGCAGAACAACTCCCAGACTATCAGATTGAATGGTTGGGGGTTCCCAACCGCATGGAAACTCAACTGATTGGCGATCGCTATCCGTTGCACACCGTGAACGTAGAAGGATTTCAACAACGTCTCGGACTCGGCACCCTCAAAATCGCCTTCCGACTCGTCAGTTCCGTGTTTCAAGTGCGTCGCTTGCTCAAAACCGGACAATTTCACGGCGTCTTTACTACCGGAGGTTATATTGCCGCCCCAGCCATTTTAGCAGCCCGTTCTCTGGGATTACCGGCCATTCTCCATGAGTCTAACGCCCTGCCGGGGAAAGTCACCCGCACCTTTAGTCCGTTTTGTACGGTGGTGGCAGTCGGGTTTGAGAAGGCGGCGCAATATTTACCCAAGGCAAACACCGCTGTTGTGGGAACTCCCGTGCGATCGCCCTTCCTCGCCACCCCGGAATTGGATTTACCCATTCCAGAAAATGTCCCTTTAATTGCGATCGCCGGAGGTTCTCAAGGCGCAGTTGCTGTTAACAAATTGGTGCGCGAATGCGCTCAAGCTTGGATTGATGCCGGTGCCTGGATTTTCCATCAAACCGGAGACAATGATCCGGAAGTCGATAGCTTTCAGCATCCGCACTACATTTCTATGCCATTCTATCCCAATATGGCGGGATTATTGCATCGCGCTACCCTTGTGATTAGTCGGGCGGGTGCAGGGACTCTAACCGAATTAGCGGTGACAAAAACTCCCTCTATTTTGATTCCTTATCCCTTTGCAGCAGAAGATCATCAAGCCTATAATGCAGCCGTCTTTGCCGATGCAGGGGCCGCCGTCCTGTATCGGCAAAAAGAGCTAACGGCGCAACAGTTGGAACAGCAAGTTTTAGACTGGCTCAAATCACCGGAATCCTTGCAGAAAATGGCAGAAGCAGCCGGTGGGTTAGCCGTTCCCGACAGTAGCGATCGGCTCGCTCAATTAGTCCGAAAATGGGTAGAAAAGTAAGGGTTAATTCTTGGATTTTGAGGTAACTTCAAGGGTTGGAAACCGGGGGTTTTTAGAAAATTGCTGTCAATTTATCACAAATTTAGGCAAAAACCCGGTTTCTGCTCCTGGGGAGATAATCCTGTACCGATGCTTGAGGAGTGCGAGCAAGATGCTCGTTTTCTCTCTACTAAACAAACATCTTAGTTTCTCCAATTTTACCCCCATTATCAAACCCTTAATTCACAACTTGAGCGCTATGACTGCGGGGGTCAGTTTTACTCGCATTTTTCGGGACTGCCGCACTATTCAATACTGAACTTTGACCTTTAGCCTTGGCATGAGGTAACGGATTTCCAGCAATTAAGGCTTCGATATTTTCCGCCATCACACCTTGAGGAATTTCCCCGATCGCCTCTGCGATCGCCTCTCCATCTCCACCTAAAAACACAAAATGAGGAATGCCATCAACCCGATATTTAGTCAACTCCGGTAACCACTTGGTATTGTCCACATTCAACATTACAAAATTAACGCTTTCTGCATATTCCGTTTCCAGTTCTTTCATGGACGGTGCCATTGCCATACAGCTCGTGCACCAATTAGCATAAAATTCCATCAAAGTCGGTTTGCCATTCTCCAGTGCTACCTCATAAGGGATAGAATCCGTCTCCAGATCCGTTAAGGAAACCGTACTCGATTCCGTCCGTAATCCCAGAAAAATTCCCACCGCCAGGACCGTAGCAGTCAGGACAATAATCAGATTTCTGAGTTGATTCAGGAATGAAGCCGGGGGTTTTTCAGGTAAATTCGCAGTCATCGCCTCTTTGATTACCAATTATTACAAGTTGTTTCTAGTTTAGCGAACGATCGCCGATTACGAGGGATGAGGCGACGGGGAGGGGATTCTGCGTTAGGGTCGGGGTGGTGGAGTGGGCGCGAACTGCATTTTGTAGAGAAGCCGCGCTAGAATAAGATTCGGGAATCTTGATAAGAATTCGTCAGTCAATTCCCCACCCCGTTTTACCCCTTTCCTCATCCCCAGCAATTCATTCAAAGTAAACCGTGAAAAAACGAGTTACCCTAACCTTTCCTAAACGGTCAGTGCAAATGCCAATTACTTATCGATTGGCGAAAGATTTTAACGTTGCTGCTAATATTATTCGGGCCCAGGTTGCCCCCAACCAAGTGGGTACTCTCGTCGTTGAATTATCCGGAGATATAGATCAACTGGATGCGGCAATGGATTGGATGCGCGCCCATGATATTACCATTTCCTTGGCCTCGCGGGAGATATCAATTGATGAAGAAATTTGTGTTCACTGCGGACTTTGTACCGGAGTTTGTCCAACGGAAGCACTGCATCTCAACCGAGAGAGTTTTCAACTGAATTTCACGCGATCGCGTTGTGTCGTTTGTGAACAATGTATTCCCACCTGTCCCGTCCAAGCTATTTCCACAAATCTTTAAGGTCCCGAGGATGGGGTAAACCCTCCAGGCGTGGGTTTGTAACAAGTGTCCGAGGAGATTCCATGTTGTTTTTCAAAAACCTGCCCCGGCTGTCTCTGCTCCTGCTGGCGCTGACTTATTTTAACTTTGGCTGGAGATTAGCCACCACCCAATCCCCCTTGTGGGTGTGGGTTTTATCTGTTATTTTGACCTTTCTGATGGCCGAGGCTTTAGCAGCACCTTGGTCAATTATCCGCACGTTTTCAGTGCGTTGGTTAAAATCCGATTACCGGACATTTTTTACAGTCATGTCCGGTGCTTTTTTTCTCGTGGTTTTCCTGTCTTGGTTGCATATTTCCGCTTACGGATTAGCGTTATTTGTCTCCGCCGCGATGGCTAGACTGGACCTGCAAACCGGTCCGTTCCGTCCCTGGCAAGATTTTTTAATTTTATTTGTCGTAGCAACCCTGGGGTTGAGTCTAGGTTGGGGCCTCTACTTCATCTTCTAAATCGCTTGAGCCATCAATCGGGACTCTCAGAGTTGAGTCCCCGGTTAGATGCTAGGGCGGGTAGGATGTAAGATAAAAAGACACAAGCAAACATCGAGATGCCTGCGGATCTGGAACGGATGCCAGAAGTAAAGCGGGCAGATCTGGCCTCATGGGAGAAGGGAACTGGAGATGACCTCTGAGAAAACGGAATTAAAAACAACAGACCCCATCGAATCAAGCGGGTGGAAGCAGTTGCGAGACAACGTGCAAATTTTGGCGATCGCCTTGATTTTAGCCCTAGGGATTCGAGCTTTTGTCGCCGAACCGCGATATATTCCCTCCGTCTCTATGGTTCCGACCCTAGAAGTCGGCGATCGCATCGTCGTCGAAAAACTCTCCTATCACTGGCGATCGCCCACCACCGGAGATATCATCGTCTTCGACCCGCCAGCAGCCCTTCAACAGTACGGTTACACCAAAAACCAAGCCTTTATCAAACGAGTCATTGCCACCGAAGGTCAGTTTGTCCGCATTCACAACGGCCAACTCTACCTCAATGACGAACCCTTACAAGAAGAATATATCGCCGAACCCCCAGACTATGAGTGGGGTCCCCAACAAGTCCCCAAGGACACCGTATTTGTCATGGGAGATAACCGTAATAACAGTAACGATTCCCATGTTTGGGGGTTTTTACCCAAAACCAACATCATTGGCCGCGCAGTCGGGCGATTTTGGCCCGTCAATCGGATCGGTTTCCTCGACAATTAACGGCAAATTTCCCTCAAAAACCCGGTAGAAATCTATTCTGGACTAAAACCATTTTCCACCACTGCACTAAAATAATAAGATAGAGGGTGGGAACTCCCACCGACCGGGGAAACGAGTATAAGAGAAACTGGGAAAACAATGGGTTTTTTTGATTCTGAAATCGTTCAGCAAGAAGCCAAAGAGCTGTTTGAAGATTATCGTTCTTTGATCCAACTGGGCAGCAATTACGGAAAATTTGATAGAGAAGGGAAAAAGCTCTATATCGAACGCATGGAAGCCATGATGGATCGGTACAGCATTTTTATGAAACGCTTTGAACTTTCCGAAGACTTCATGGCCCAAATGACCGTTGAACAGCTTAAGACCCAACTGGGTCAATTTGGCATGACACCGCAGCAAATGTTTCAACAAATGCACCAAACCCTAGAGCGCATGAAAAAGCAATTAGAACAAGAGACTTAAAAACTCACCACCAAGTCAACATCCATATCGCCCAGGGACTCTTTTACCCCTAGTCAAAGGGAAATGAGCGCCCACATAGACTCCTGATGGAGATGGGGGAGATAGGGGAGATAGGGGAGATGGGGGAGATAGGGGAGATAGGGGAGATGGGGGAGATAGGGGAGATAGGGGAGATGGGGGAGATGGGGGAGATAGGGGAGATAGACTGAAGTCGTTCTCCCCCGTTCGTAGTAACGACTTCAGTCGTTTCTTCTCCCCATCCTCCCCATCCTCCCCATCCTCCCCATCCTCCCCATCCTCCCCATCCTCCCCATCCTCCCCATCCTCCCCTGCCAAACCGACTTATTGCGGGGGGTCAAACTGCCCAGGAGAGGGGAAGCTTTCCACCGGCTGCCCTTGCATCGCCTGATGCATGAAATCTCGCCAAATGGGGGCAACAAAACCGCCACCCGTCGCTCCAGAAGCCAAAGGTCTGTTATCATCATTGCCGACCCAGACCGCAGCGGATAACTGAGGGACATACCCCACAAACCAGATATCCCGTTGAGAAGAAGTCGTTCCCGTCTTCCCAGCCGCTGGACGGCCTATTCTGGCACTGGTTGCCGTTCCCTGACTAATCACCCCTTGCAGGACATTCGTCAGAGACGCCACCGACCAAGGATCGAGGACCAGCTTAGGTTTAGGGGTATTGTCCAGCAAGATATTTCCCATGCTATCCGTCACTTGGACAATAAAGGTCGGATCCGAATGCCAACCATTGCTGGCAAACGTGGCAAAAGCCCCAGCCATTTCCATCGGCGTCATATCGATCGCCCCTAACGGCATAGAAATCACAGGTTCCATCGGACTGGTAATTCCCAGGGAACGGCAAATTTCAATAACTTTATTTAAACCGACCGCTTGGCCGAGTTTAATCGCCGGAATGTTCAGGGAGACTTCCAATGCCTTGCGAATCGATACCGCCCCAGAAAAACCGCCGCCATAGTTTTGCGGTGAGTAATACCCATCCCCGTCCCGATAGCTCACCGGGCTATCCTGGACAATGGAATCCGGGCCGTAGCCACCGTGAGCAAAGGCCGCATAATAAACAAACGGCTTAAACGCCGAACCCGTTTGCCGTCGCGCCTGAATCGCTCGGTTATATTGACTACTTTGGAAATCCACACCCCCCACCATCGCTTTCACGAAGTGAGTGCGCGGATCTACCGCCACTAGGGCAACTTGACCATTGGTGCGGCTATAAAACAGTCCCTGATAATACAGGCGCTCATGCCAACGCCGGACGGTTTGTTCCGCCATCCGTTGGAAATTCATATCAATCGTGGTTTGAACCCGCATCCCGCCCTTGAGGACTGCATCCCGCCCGAAACGACGAGTCAACTCCTGAATCACCGCATCGGTGACATAGGGGAGATTACTTTGACCGAATGAGGTAATTCGTCCCACCAATAGCGGTTGCTTACGAGCTTCTGCTTCCTCTTCTGCGGTAATCCACTTCAGGTCACGCATTCGGCCCAGTACCACTGCCTGCCGTTGTTTCGCCAGGGGATAGTTCACAAAGGGACTAAATTCTTCCGGGGCCTGGATGATGCCCGCCAGCATCGCCGCCTCTGCCAGGGTCAACTCCGAGGAGGGCTTATTAAAATAGCTTTGGGCAGCCGTTTCAATCCCATATAAGTTATGCCCCCAGTACACCTGATTTAGATAGAGTTCTAAAATCTCGTTCTTTTCGAGAATTTGCTCCATGCGAATCGCCAGAACCGCCTCAGCCGATTTCCGGCTAAAGGAGCGATTCGGAGACAAAAAGAGGTTTTTAACCAACTGCATGGTCAGGGTCGAACCCCCTTCGACGGTCTCCCCTTGCTCGATGTTGGCGACCAAGGCCCGCATCACCCCCCCGGGGTTAATTCCGTGGTGGAGGTAAAAGTGGCTGTCTTCAATAGCTAGAACGGCTCGTTTTAGGTTCGGGGAAATATTATCTAAAGGAACCACTTCCCGGTTGGCTTCATCATGAATCCGGGTTAAAAGAGTCCCATTAATATCGTAAATGTAAGTCGTTTCTGTGGGAACATAAGTGCGTAAAACTCGGACGTCTGGAAGGTTGCGGAAGCTCAAGGCCAAGCCGACCAGTCCACCAGCCACGACCGAACTGAGCAACATGGTCATTCCAAGCAGAGTTCCTGCGGTGACTTTGCTGACGCCCTGAAAGAAGCTGAAAATTGGTGCGGAGTCTCCAGGGGTATTTTGTCTAATCGTGTTAGTAGACACGGCGATTTTACTTCCTCTCTAATCAAAGCTCAATAGGATGAAAGGGGGACCGGGCAACTGGGGATACAGGCGAGGTCAAGTCATTTGGGAGCAATTTTAGCGCGATCGCAGAACAATTGGTGGAAGCGATTTTACCGATGCAGTTTATCATCCCTGGTCCATTTCTGCCGGAGTGCCAAACGCTTCCTCCCATAATTCCCTAAATTCCATAACTAGATCGACAAGTTGCAACCCGAACAATCCGGATCCCCCGATCGCAATCTCAGTGTAGTCCTTGGAACTGAAGTTTGGTGTTTGGGGGCGATCGCGCCCTTGGAAATTCCCCGACGGTGACCGGATTGCAGGGGGCCTGAACACAGCACGTTATCCATGAAACACTCGACAGCAATACTGCCTAACTTGTTAGCACTGATTTTTAGCACTAATTTTGGCAATTATAGTACGCTTCACTCCGTCAACCCCTGATTACGTTCCCGACCCCCGGATCCGAGATCAACCTTATTTAGACTAGGTAGAGTGAGGGGTTACCCAATTTTTCGGTACACTTGTAAGTCACCAAGCAAAGTCAAGCAGTTGTACAATCTGGCATTAGAAGATTAAAACCCTTGAATCAAAGTTTATCCTGGCTGCACCGTGGTGTCAGCGAAATTTTTCCCAATCAACCTGAATCTCA
This sequence comes from Laspinema palackyanum D2a, assembly GCA_025370845.1. Classification (GTDB taxonomy): domain Bacteria; phylum Cyanobacteriota; class Cyanobacteriia; order Cyanobacteriales; family Laspinemataceae; genus Laspinema. The sequence goes on from JAMXFF010000021.1 coordinate 52,569, forward strand.
GGACCCCAATGAGTCCTTGGTTGCCCGTCTGCACCGTGCAGACCGCCCCTTGCGGGTTAAGTTAGGCATCGACCCCACGGGGGCCGATATCCACCTGGGTCACAGCATCCCGGTGCGAAAAATGCGGGCGTTTCAAGATGCCGGTCATACAGCAGTTTTGATTATTGGGGACTTTACTGCCCAGATTGGCGACCCCACGGGCAAATCAGAAGTCCGTCGCCAACTCACCGCAGAAGATGTCCAACGCAATGCCCAAACCTATCTCGACCAAGTTCGTTCCATTTTAGATTTCGATACCCCCGGACGTCTCGAAATTCGCTACAACTCCGAGTGGTTGTCAAAACTGAATTTAGCCAAAATTCAGGAACTTCTAACCACAATGACTGTGGGACAAATGTTAGCGAAAGAGGGATTCGCCGATCGCTACGAGAAAGGCAACCCCATCTACCTCCATGAGTTTCTCTATCCCCTGATGCAGGGGTATGATTCGGTGGCGGTTCAGTCCGATGTGGAACTCGGAGGTACTGACCAAAAGTTTAATATCGCCGTGGGACGGGATTTACAGCGTTATTTCGGCCAAGTGCCTCAGTTTGGCCTCCTCATGCCGATTTTGCTGGGGACCGATGGCACCCAGAAGATGTCTAAATCCCTGAATAATTATGTGGGTTTAGCAGAAGAACCCTTATCCATGTATTCCAAGTTGGAGAAGATTCCCGATTCCCTGATTGAGGAATATTTTGAACTGTTAACCCCGTTAGCATTGGACGAGTTACCGGAAAACCCCCGCGATCGCCAAAAATTACTAGCAACCACTGTGGTGGCGCATCAACATGGGGAAGAGGCGGCAAGGGAGGCCCGACGCGCAGCAGAAACCCTGGTCCAAGGCGATGCTACCCAAGCTGAAGCGGTCCCGGAATTTTCCTTAGCGGGGGTGGAATTTCCCGCCAAACTGTTTTATATCCTCAATCTGAGTGGATTATGCGCCAGTAGTTCTGATGCGCGACGCCAGATTAAAGGGGGGGCAGTGCGTTTAGATGGCGATCGCATTGCTGACGAAAATCTCTCCTTTGAATCCGCTGCTGACCTGAATCATAAGGTTTTACAAGTCGGTAAAAAGAAATTCGTGCGCCTAGTCCAGTCCTAACGTTTGTCCCCCTCTCTGCTGCAATTATGTCTATTTGCGATCGCATTATCGTTCCTCTGGATGTCCCCACTCAGGCCGATGCCCTCACCCTGATTGATGCCCTCCCCGAAGTCTCATTCTGGAAAGTGGGACTAGAACTATTTGTCAGTTCCGGTCCTAGCATTCTCTCTGAACTGAAAACTCGGCAAAAACGGATTTTTCTCGACCTGAAATTTCACGATATCCCCAACACCGTGGCCGGGGCCTGTCGGTCTGCGGCCCAGTATCAGGTCGATTTGCTGACCATTCACGCCACCTGTGGACGCAGAGGGCTCAAAGATGCTCAAACGGCATTAGTCGAAACCGCTGGAGAGCAAGCGCCTAAACTGATTGCGATTACCCTGTTAACCAGTCTTAGCTCACGGGATTTAGCGTTTGACCTCAAAATTCCCGTGGAACTGCCTGAATATGCCTTAGAGATGGCTTTACTTGCGAAAGAGAGTGGGTTGCCTGGGGCGGTTTGTTCTCCTCACGAAGCGGCACAATTGCGATCGGTTTGTGGGTCTGAGTTTCTGTTAGTCTGTCCCGGAGTTCGTCCCGCTTGGTCAGAAGCGGGAGATCAACGACGGGCGATGACTCCTGGGGAGGCGATGAAAGCTGGGGCTGATTATTTGGTCATTGGGCGACCCATCACCGCCTCGGAGGACCCGGGGGCGGCATTTCAGCGGATTTGTGAAGAAATAGAGGCATGATGCAGGACTGGGTAAAAGAGGGACCCCACCCTAACCCTCCCCTTGGTAAGGGGAGGGGACCGGAAACGCGGATATTTCAAAAGCCCCCCCTTAGCAAGGGGGGGTTGGGGGGGGTTCTTCTCCAGGACCAAGAGGGACCCCACCCTAACCCTCCCCTTGGTAAGGGGAGGGGACCGGAAACCCGGATTTCTGAAAAGCCCCCCCTTAGCAAGGGGGGGTTGGGGGGGGTTCTTCCGATCGCCAAAGAAGAACCCCACCCTAACCCTCCCCTTGCCAAGGGGAGGGGACCGGAAACCGGGATTTCTGAAAAGCCCCCCCTTAGTAAGGGGGGGTTGGGGGGGTCTCTTCCGATCGCCCAAGAAGAACCCCACCCTAACCCTCCCCTTGCTAAGGGGAGGGGACCGGAAACCCGGATTTCTAAAAAGCCCCCCCTTACTAAGGGGGGGTTGGGGGGGTCTCTTCAGAGAATTGCCCGGGTTCTGCTGTGCTTTTGCGCGGGGTCTCTCTTCCCCGTGGGGGTTAGGGCCGGGATACCGGAGCCGATCGCCCAAGTTTCTCCTGCTGGACCCAGGGTTCGCGGGGTCTGTCCGACGGATTTAGACCTATTAATGAGTCAATTGCTGCCTGATTTGCCCGGTTATGTCAATCGCACGATTCAACGCAGTAGCCAAGATTATGTGCCTCGGTTCGTGATTCTCGCGGGTCGTCCGGAGTTTCAACCGTTGCCTCAAGGTCCCGGGGTGAATCATCCTCCGGTTTCTCGGTTACCGGGAGATTTAGAAATTGAAGGGTCAAATCCGGCGATCGCCCAAGTCTTTTTTACAACTTTAGAACGTCATTATACCGCCACTCAATCCATAGAATATCAGCAATATCATTGGCTATTTTTATCCCAAACTGATGAAGGGTGGCGAGTCAATCAAATGTTTTCTCGCACTGCCTATCCAGAAGGAGCAATTCCCACTCCTCCACGAGATAGTAGTGAGAGCGAAATGGCTCAAGCGGTTCGTTTATGGTTGCGAGATTGTCGGTACAGGGGTTAGGATGTTTAGTCCCCTGTCTATTTCAGTCCGAGTTCTTCTAATTTGGCATTTACCGTTTGGACATCTTGCCACATCAACCATTTAGGTGAACCTTTTTCTCGGGATGGATTGCGGAGGAGATAGGCGGGATGAAAGATGGGCATACAGAGTTTTCCTTGCCATTCAAACCATTGACCCCGAATTTTAGTAATCCCTCTTTTTTCTTTGAGTAATCCTTTAACTGCTGTTGCTCCCGTTAATAAAATAATCGCCGGATTGACTAGACGAATTTGTTCTAAAAGATAGGGTTTACAGGCTTCCATTTCGTCTGGAGTGGGGGCGCGATTTCCCGGGGGACGGCATTTATTGACATTGCAGATGTAAACGTCTTTTTCAGTGGAAAGTTTGACGGAGGCGAGGATTTTTTCTAATAACTCTCCACTTTTGCCGACAAAGGGTAATCCGGTTTCATCTTCGGTTTGACCCGGGGCTTCCCCAATAATCATAATCGGGGCATGAGGATTTCCTCTGCCAATAACAGCATGGGTCCGATTCGCGCCTAATCCACATCGGTGGCATTGGTTACAGGGGATGGACAGTTCATCAACGCTGGTATAAGTCCCGGGGGGAATGGGAATATCGGCACGGGTTGGAATCAGTTCGGGATTAAAGGATGGGGGTTCGGGAGGTGCATCAAAAGGGGTAATGTCAAATAGATTAAGTTGGTTCTCGTCGGTCATTTTGTATCCTTATTTTGGTTTATTTTAAATTATAGACGGGTTACAAAAGGCTTGAAATTCTTGGCAAAATTGAGATTTTTTCCGGGGTCTTGTCGGTTTTAGACTTAAAACCCGAGAGGTAAATTATATCAGCCGGTTAAATGATTTAAACCCAGGTTTAAGCCGGTTTAGGCTAATTTTAGGCTACCAGAAAAAGGGAGAAAGTGACCCCTTACCCATCAGGGTCGGAAAAAATCAGCCATCATAGAGGCAACTGAAGTGCTATGTGGCTGGAGGGGATGATGATACCTGCCCCATTATTTCGCGATCGCGCTGATGCCGGACAACAACTGGCTGAGGCGGTGATTCAACAACTGACTGAAATCGATCCAGACTTGAAGCGGATGAAACCGATTGTGTATGCCTTGCCGCGAGGGGGATTGCCGATCGCCGCCCCTCTGGCGCAGCGGTTGGGTTGTCCTTTGGATATCATTGTGGCTAAAAAAATTACGCGCCCAGAGAACCCCGAATTGGCCCTGGGTGCGGTAACGGCGGATGGAGAGGTCCTCTGGGGGAGGCAGCGTTTGTTACGATATCAGGTCCGCAAAACGGCTCAACAGGAGGCTCAAGCGAAAGCTCAGGGGCAGTGGAGTCAAATGGCATCGGCTTGTCCCCAGGTGGATCCGACTGGGGCTTTGGCCCTGGTGGTGGATGATGGAATTGCTACGGGGATGACGATGGCGGTGGCGGTACAGGCGTTACGACAGCGAAATCTCGCCCAAATTTGGATCTGTGTGCCGGTGGCCCCGGAGGAGTTGGTGGATGAAATAAGCCGGTGGTGCGATCGCCTCCTGGTATTAGCAACTCCCCATCCGTTTATGAGTGTCAGCCGGTTTTATGAGGCGTTTCCCCAGGTGGAGATGTCTGAGGCGATCGCCTACTTATCCGGCCAATAATTGCCCGGTTCCTGTCCAAAATCCGTGGCTAAGGGTTGACTATTCCTTGTGGAATAGACCTTTGCCTAACATCCTCTATCCCCAGGTGGCGGCTCACGGGATAAATTTAAGGTTAATCTTAGATTAAAATAAAAAACACGCTCTTAAATTTTTAATCAAAATGCGACGTATGCAATTTTGGGGGGATACCCTGATTAATTATATTCAGCAGAATCCTCCCCTATGTACCGAACTGGTGATGCTTTCGGCAGCCATTGTTTTACTGGGATTTTGGGGGGTGACTCTGGACTGGCCTTATTTGGTCCTGAGTCTGAGTTATGCAGTGGGCTCGTCCTGTTCCTGTTTAGTTCGCGGTGCGATCGCCCCTTCCCCAAGCTTTAGGCTGCCGCAATTGACCGCGATTTTGTTATTAGTGGTCAGTTTCTTTAGTTTTGCTGATTTACTGGGTTATTTATAATTTACTGGGGAAAGGCTCAATCGATTGATGAAAAATCAAGCGATTTCCTAAAGGGTCATAAGCGTAAATTTCCCGTCCGTGAGAGGCGATGAGAATTTCTCCTGGGGGTGGATATCCTAACTGACTCAGATGGCCGATCGCCACCTCCAAATTGGTCACTTCAAAACATAAACTCATACTCCCCGAACCCTGGGTCAAAAACTCCGATTCATGACTGGCTTTGGGCTTAAAAATCCCTAATCTCAACCCTGCCGCAGAAAACTCAGCATAGACCCCTGGACGATAGGGATTGGGGGCGATCGCCAAGAGTTGCTCATAAAATTCCACAATTTCTTCAAAATTAGCAGCCGCCAACGTCACCAAGGCGGCTTGATATTCAACATTGATTCCCAAAACAGGCGACTCCGGGTGAGATGCGATCGCTTAAATCATACCGAAATCACCAACTCCCACTCCAGGTCCGCATGGCCCTACCCTCACGGGTCTCAGGCCAGGTTTTTCACCCCAATCCCCAACCCATCCCCAATGATTTTCTTAAAACCCGTTGGTCCGAAGGGGCGCACCTGGACTAGAGTAAGAGGGGAAGAGCGGAATTCTATCCGCTCATGGTAAATTAAGTGGGACTTATTAATCCCTTAAGTAGCAGTTATTGAAGCTCATCCCCTTTGCAGTCCAAGCAGCGATGGGGCATAGGCCATAGGTTGTCACTGGTGAGGGGGACGGCACACCCACCCTCTACTCCCCGGTTGACCCTATGTAACGTCCTTTGTAAGCACGATCGCAGAATTCAATAAAAAATATGATGCATCTGAGTGAACTGTCTCACCCAAACCAGTTGCACGGTTTATCCATCCATCAACTTGAGCAAATTGCTCGCCAAATTCGGGAAAAGCATCTGGAAACGATCGCCGCCTCTGGTGGTCACCTCGGCCCTGGATTGGGGGTGGTCGAACTCACCCTGGCCCTCTACCAAACCCTCGACCTCGATCACGATAAGGTCATCTGGGATGTGGGTCACCAAGCCTACCCCCATAAACTCATTACCGGACGGTACAACAATTTCCACACCCTGCGCCAAAAAAATGGCGTTGCCGGATACCTCAAACGCAGCGAAAGCAAATTTGACCATTTTGGCGCGGGTCACGCCTCCACGAGCATTTCGGCGGGATTAGGCATGGCTTTAGCCCGGGATATGAGAGGGGAAAAATTCAAAGTTGTGGCAGTGATTGGCGATGGTGCACTCACTGGCGGCATGGCATTGGAAGCGATTAACCATGCGGGTCATTTGCCTCACACCAATTTGATGGTGGTCCTAAATGATAACGAAATGTCGATTTCTCCCAATGTGGGGGCAATTCCTCGTTATCTGAATAAAATGCGCCTGAGTCCCCCGGTTCAGTTCCTCAAAGACAATTTAGAGGAACAGTTCAAGCATCTCCCCTTTGTCGGGGAAACCTTCACCCCAGAAATGCAACGCATCAAGGAAGGGATGAAGCGGTTGGCGGTTCCTAAAGTGGGGGCAGTCTTTGAAGAGTTGGGCTTTACCTATATCGGACCCATCGATGGGCATAATCTGGAAGAGTTAATCACCACCTTCAATCAAGCGCATCAAATGCCGGGTCCGGTCCTGGTTCATGTTGCCACGGTGAAGGGGAAAGGCTATGCGATCGCCGAAAAAGACCAAGTGGGTTACCATGCCCAAAATCCCTTTAATCTGGCAACCGGGAAAGCTATTCCCTCCAATAAACCCAAACCCCCCAGCTATTCCAAAGTTTTTGCCGAAACTCTGATTAAACTGGCGGAAGAAAACCCAAAAATTGTGGGAATTACCGCCGCAATGGCCACGGGAACGGGTTTAGATAAACTCCAGGCCAAACTTCCTAATCAGTACATTGATGTGGGGATTGCTGAACAACACGCCGCGACTCTAGCAGCGGGTTTAGCTTGTGAGGGAATTCGCCCAGTTTGCGCGATTTATTCGACCTTCCTGCAACGGGCTTATGACCAAATCATTCACGATATCTGCATTCAAAAATTACCCGTGTTTTTCTGTCTGGATCGGGCGGGAATTGTCGGGGCGGATGGGCCGACTCACCAAGGGTTATATGATATCGCTTCTCTGCGTTGCGTTCCCAATTTGGTGCTGATGGCACCGAAGGATGAAGCGGAACTGCAACGGATGTTAGTCACAGGAATTGACTACACCGATGGGGCGATCGCCATGCGCTATCCCCGAGGCAATGGTTATGGTGTTCCCCTGATGGAAGAAGGATGGGAACCCCTGGAAATTGGCAAAGGGGAAATCCTCCGCAGCGGTGATGATTTGTTAATCCTCGGCTATGGTTCAATGGTCTATCCCGCCTTACAAACAGCGGAAATTCTCAACGAACATGGCATTGAGGCAACAGTGGTGAATGCGCGATTTGTCAAACCCTTGGATACCGAGTTAATTTTGCCCCTGGCTCAACGCATTGGTAAAGTAGTGACGATGGAAGAAGGTTGCCTGATGGGTGGTTTTGGTTCGGCAGTGGCAGAAGCCTGCATGGATCATAATATCCCGGTGTCCATGTTGCGTCTGGGTGTGCCGGATCAGTTGGTGGATCATGCCACACCGGAACAATCCTTCGCGGACTTGGGTTTAACTCCCTCTCAAATGGCCGATCGCGTTTTACAAACGTTTAAATCGCCCGTCTCTGTTGCTCATTAATTCACAACCTGAGCAATTCTCCCTTTAAAATTATCCCTAGAACTCAGGAATAGAGAACGCAGAGAAAATAGGATTTCTCTGCGTTCTCTTTGTCTGAACAATCATGGCTGTATTTCAGGACTAAATTGGGTGATATCATGAAAAGTTTTGATGTGATTATTGTGGGTGCTGGCCCAGCCGGAGGGCATTGTGCAAGGCAATTAGCCGGTGCTGGCATCTCAGTTTTATTGGTGGAACAACATCAAACCTTTGAGGCGAATAATTTTTCAAGCGCTGTTACTCCAATGGAAACCTTGGCTCAATTTGAGTTATCCGAATCCGTGGTGGGGAGTTTTTGGAATCAGCTTGTAATAGTTAGTACCCAGGTTCGCAAACAGTGGGAGTCGTCCACCGCTTTAGGTGCGGTGTTGAATTTTGCTAAACTTCGGGAATTTTTGGCCGGGGAAGTAACGAGAAATGGGGGTGAGGTGTGGTTGGGTCATCGCTACCTGAGTCACTCTTCCCAGGATGGCGAAACGGTGGTGATGCTTAAACCCCAGGGGAAAGAACCCATCGCCCTTCGGACTCGGGTTTTAGTCGATGCTACAGGGTCCGCGCGATCGCTGCTGTCCCCTCACCGCCAAAAGCGCCCTGATTTTTTCTCCGGGACTGGCATCGAATATTTAATTAAAGTCGATGACTCGACTTACCAATCTTGTGCTGAGTCTCTGATTTTTTTCCTCGGCCATCACTGGATGCCTCAAGGGTATTCCTGGATTTTTCCGATGGAACGCAATATTCTCAAGGTAGGGGCGGCTCGTTATTACGGTCAACATCAAATTCTTAAGGACAACTATCCGGCGATTAAACAGTCGATTGAGTTGTTGATTAAAGACTACCTTCAGATTGATGATTATCACCGCTTAGAAACCCACGGTTCGACCCTGCACTACAGTCGAGGACTGCAAGATATTTACTACCGAGATAATTTAATCGCCATTGGGGATGCGGTTTCATCGGTGAATTGTTTGGGGGGAGAAGGGATTCGGCATGGCATGGCCTCGGGCCAGATTGCCAGCGAGTATATCCAGGAGTATCTGGCCGATCGCACCAGGGATTTCGCGGCCTATCAACACCACCTCCACCAGCATTTTAAGCGGTCCTGGGATATTTCAGAGCGGATCGCTAGAAAAGTTTATCTGGAGTATAGCGATCGCCGGATTGATCAAGGGTTGGCCTATTTAGGAAACCTGGAAGTCTCGGAGGTGATCGAGCTTTTATTCTCCTATCGATTTGAAAATATGACGAAAGGGGTCGGGCGCATCCTCCTGAGCAAACTGACTGAATTTTGGCAAAAAATTGGGCAAAGATTGGGCCTATCTAGTACAATCGGTTAGAGCCAATTCACCTAGTTTTCACCGGATTGATTATGTCTGGAAATCCTCCTGTTTATCCCGTTTTGTGGAAAGAAGACCATGTAGCGCTCATTGACCAAACTCGTCTGCCGACGGAGTATGCCGTGGTAGAAATTCGCCGCTATGACGATATGGCAAGGGCCATTCAAACCATGATCGTGCGCGGTGCTCCAGCAATTGGAGTGGCGGCAGCTTATGGAATGTATTTAGGGGCTAGAGATATCCAAACGGAGGAACGGGGGGAGTTTTTGACTCAGTTAGAAACCGTGGCGGAAACGTTACGCCAGACTCGTCCGACGGCGGTGAATTTGTTTTGGGCGATCGCCCGAATGCAAACGGTAGCAAGACAGACGTTGGGCCCGGTGAGTTATCTGAAGAAAGTCTTGCTAGAAACCGCCCAGGGGATTCAATCAGAAGATTTAAAAACCTGTCAGGCGATCGGGGATTACGGTTTGGAGGTGCTGCCGAGTACACCGCAAAAGCTGCGAATTCTCACCCATTGTAATGCGGGGGCGTTAGCGACGGCAGGATATGGGACGGCATTGGGGGTGGTGCGATCGGCGTGGAAATGCGATCGCCTCGAACGAGTCTATGCCGATGAAACCCGTCCGCGTTTACAAGGGGCGAAACTGACCACTTGGGAATGTGTGCAGGAAGGAATTCCCGTGACGGCGATCGCCGATAATATGGCCGCACACTGCATGAAACAGGGATTGATTGATGCCGTGGTGGTGGGTGCCGATCGCATTGCTGCAAATGGGGATACGGCTAACAAAATCGGCACTTATCATTTAGCCATTGTTGCTAACGCCCATTCAATTCCTTTCTTCGTAGCCGCCCCCTTATCTACGATTGATTTTACCTTAGTTGAAGGCAGCGCCATTCCCATCGAAATTCGGGATGCGGAAGAACTGTATCAAATTGGCTCAACCCGAATTTATCCCCTCGGCGTGGAATTTTACAATCCCGCCTTTGATGTCACTCCGGCGGAATTAATTACCGCCATTATCACCGAATATGGAGCCGTAAAACCCTCGGAATTGCATCAATTGCAAAGCCAGCAGGTGGGTTAGTGGAATCCAAAAACCGGGTAGGTTTTAACGGTTCAACCGGGTGTTAAGAGTGCGGTTCACCAAACAAAATTAGGGAACATTTCAACTCTTCAATCACCTTCGTGGTAACATTGCTAACGGTTAACCCCCCGGCAGTTCGACGACGAATTGAGCGCAGGATCACCATATCCACGGATTGCGCTGCCTTCATAATGACTTTGACCACATCATCATCAGGAATGGTGGTAATGGCGATTTTTACCGAAGAGTTATCCCGCTGGACCAGTCGGGCCAACTCGGATTCAAACTGATGAATTTGTCCGACAGGAGTCCTGCGAGCACAAACGTGCAATAGGGTAATTTCTCCGGCATTAGCATCAGCAAATAATTGAGCAAATCGCACAGTCCGTAAGGTCTGGGGGGATAAATTTTTGACCGGCACTAAGAGACGATGAATATTAACGGGTTCATCGATCAGGCGCATGACGGCAACGGGACAGTGGGAGGACCAAAAGACATCATTAATCAGGTTGCCAAATAATCGCGATCGCAAGCGCGTTGTCGGACTCCATCCCATCACGATTAAGTTAGATTCCCATTCCCGGGCAGTTCGGCTAATGGCGCGGGATATCTCATCATCAATCCGCAGTTCAGGTTTGGCTTTGACCTCAAATTCCGCTAACATTTGGACCGAGCGATCGAGCGATCGGCGACTTTCTTTGAGGGCAATATCGAGTTGGGGTTCATCCATGTGAACATGAGCGATCGCCACGGATAAGGGAATAATTTGCCCAGACTCATGACGGGCTAAAAGGGCCGCCATTTGAATTAAATACCGTTGGGTCAAGGGATTAGAAATCGGCACCACAATGGTAAACAAATCGTTCGGACTTCCTAGGGTAGGATTTACCTTCATCTCCCCTCCGTGGGTTTCCCACCAGATCGACATATTATTTGACCCGATCTGGACTTTCGGGACCGGCAGTTTGCTGGCAAATCTTGCCGTCATCACAGGTCCGAGAATGGAAGTCACCAACATCAAGACAATCACGGTGTTGAAGACTTCCGGGGTAATCACACCCTGTTGCACCCCCACCAGGGCTGCGGCCAAAGTCGCCGCCACTTGGGGCACCGAAAGCGACCACATGGTTAAGGTTTCAATCCATTGATAACGATACAAAATTTTGGCAACCAAGGCGGCGATAAATTTGCTCCCGAGTAAGCCAAAAACAATGGCTAAGGTCAATCCCAGGGAGGTGGTGAGGGTCTCAATAAATCCATTAATATCGAGCAACAAACCCATTCCCACAAAGAAAAAGGGGATAAATAAAACACTCCCGACAAATTCTACTTTTTCCTTAACTGGACCGTTCCCCACAACATCATTGACCGCCAGTCCAGCGAGAAACGCTCCCACAATTTGATCCACATTAATTAATTGTGCACCGACAGCGGCCAGAAATAGGGCAAGCAACACGAATAAAAACTGATTTCCTTCTTCATCTCCGGTTCGCCGAAAATATTCTTTTCCCGCCCGGTCAACTCCAAATAAAACTCCTGTTGAGTACAGTCCTAGTAAGACTAATTGGAGAATTAAAGAAAAAGCGGTGAATTCTCCGGCATTGAAGGAAACACAAATTGCCAATACTAACAACGCGCCAATGTCGGTAAAGATAGTCGCCCCAATGGTCACGGTCACTGCCTCATTCCCCACAACTCCTAAGCGGTTAACGATGGGATAACCTAAGAGGGTATGAGAGGCGAGGAGGGAACCAATCAAAATGGACGGATTCCAATCAAATCCAAAAGTTCGTCCGATGATGGTGCCGACGATTAAGGGAACCAGGAAGGTGGCAAACCCAAATCCGATGGAGCGATTTTTAGTTTTGCGGAACTGTTGGATATCAATTTCTAAACCCGCGACGAACATGAGGTAGATTTTGCCAATATCCGAAAGCAGTTTGATGGTGTCGGTGTTGGGATTGAGCAGTCCCGCCCCATCCGGACCTAAGACGACTCCGGCGACTAACAACCCGATTAATCCGGGCAGTCGCAGATTTTCAAAGATCGGAGGGACAATCAAGATGACCAAGAGGAGAAGGGTAAATTCTACAATTGGACCTTCGGGAATTAAGTTGGTTATTTGTTCCATAAGCGGGCGATCGCAGCCAACTGATCAAGTTGGGGTAAAAGGTCTTAATTTAATTTATCATAGTCCAAAAAATAATTTTACTGCCCTCGATTCTCTCGGTTCTAGGTTTTATTTTGGGTTTTTCATTAAAATATTACTCCTAATTCTTCCTGATTTTTGATAGGTAAACTTTGAATTATCTCGATTCCAAAAATTATGTCGGGTCAAATTAAATGAGTCTCCCTCGAAAAACCAGGAGTGGGAGCATCTTGCTCCCTACTACTTACAACAAGGGAGCAAGATGCTCCCACTCTTGGGGATAATTATCAACTTTATTTCGACTGACCCTACCCTCGATTAAAATCCTAATTTTTGATTGAATTAGGTAGTGAGTGAATATCCAATTGAAAAGATTTCCCTGTTGATAATTTTATCAATAATTTGGGGGGAGGGAGAGAGAGGTGAGGGGGCATCCCCTGTTCAATTGAGACCCGTTTGAAGATAAAAATATGGGATTCTCAACCCTTTAGGAGAGTCAGAATATCGGGGGCGGGGTTGATGGGCCTCAAGTTGCGGGGAAGGGTTCTCGGTGGGGCGATCGCCAGGATCCTTAGTGAGGTGTTCTCTACCCTGGGATAGTCCTCGTTTGAAACGGTTAAATCTGTCTCTTCCTTTCGGTTGATGCGATCTGTGAAAATGTTAATTTTTTCCCGGGGTCAAATTCCATCGTTTAGGTGAGGTCATTTCCCAAGGCATAGACTATACTAGAAAACGCTCAGTTATAGAGTTCAACGTAGACTCAAGGGATTGAGATCCAGGGATAGTCATCCTAATTTGATGGTAAGGGGCGATCGCTATCGGGTGGGGTGATTTTTTCCAGGGAACGGGTCAATTTTTTTGAAACTAGGGACGGCGATCGGGATGCTGCTGAATATAGACCGCTAAAACTACAACTTTCAAAAGGACCGAAGTCCAGTAACTGGGTTAACAATTGTTTCAGTCCCGAGGAGGGGAGAGTTCCCCGGATAGGGAGTCCCTTGACTGTTTTGAGTCCGGGGCGATCGCCACCTCGGAAGCGATCGCTGCTCCACCTTTACTCGAAAGCTTAAACCTCCTGTCTGCTCAACATTCCGAGTCCCCTGCTCAGGGAATCACCGATGGATTCCACCCCATTATTCCAATGCCACCCTTTTATTTCTATCTAATTTATTATGAAATTTAAGCTTTATAAAAACCGCTTTTTATTATCTCTTTCGTGGGGCATAATTCTAACTTGTTTCCCTCCCCTTGTAGCCTTTTCTCAGCAAACCCAACCGATTATACCCGCTGAGGATGGAACCGGGACCGTGGTCAGTCCCGAGGGTGAAGTGTTTCACATTCAGGGGGGAACCCGCTCCTCCGATGGGGGGAATCTTTTTCATACTTTTGAACAATTTGGATTAAATGCCGGTCAAACTGCTAACTTTCTGTCTAATCCGGAAATTCGCAATATTCTCGGGCGAGTAACCGGGGTAAATGCTTCTTATATTAATGGCTTAATTCAAGTCACTGGGGGTCAGTCTAATTTATTCTTAATCAACCCCGCTGGACTGGTTTTTGGGCCGGATGCGGCCTTGAATGTCCCGGGTGCTTTTACCGCCACTACGGCGACGGGAATTGAGTTTGAGGCGGGGTGGTTTGATGGGGAAGGGTTTAACAATTATAGCCAGTTGATTGGCAAGCCCCTGGCTTTTTCTTTTAGCACCCAAGAAGTCGGAAGCATTATTAATGCGGCTCGCCTAAGTGTCAACCCCAACCAGAATTTAAGCTTGATTGGGGGCACCCTGCTCAATACCGGAACCCTCAGTGCCCCAGGAGGAACCATTACCCTAGCTGCGGTCCCGGGAGAAAGTTTGGTGCGGATTGCTCAAGAGGGATATTTACTCAGTATTGAGGTGAATCCCCAGGGTTTGAACTCGGGGAATTCCGGCAGTCTTCCCTTATCGGTGAATCCCCTTTCTTTACCGGAATTACTGACTCAAACCGGGGTGGGTCATGCCACAGGTGTGACCGTCACTGAGGGGGGAATGGTGATTTTGACGGGTTCGGGTCTGCCGGTGGCACAAGGGGATCTGGTGATGAGCGATCGCCCTGTATCCTCGACAGTCCCCGAGGACCGACCGACAATTAACAGCGCAAATGCCATCGTTTCCGCCCCTGAAACCCTGACGATTGTGGGGGGTCAACTGCGGACGACGGGGGACTTAACCCTGCGAGGCGGTGATACAGTCCGAATTCGCGAGGGGGAAACCGGGTTCCAGGCGATCGCCGGAGGGAATTTAGCCATTTTCGCGGATCAGAGCATTGATATCCTCGCCTTAACCGGAATTCAACCGGCGTTTCAAGCGGGAGGAAATCTGCGCTTAGTCAGTCCGGGCAATATTTCCGGAGATTCTAACTTTTCCGCTGGGGGAAATTTCTCCATTGAAAATGCCCTAGGCGGTGGGGGTCAGTTTGTGAGTGAGTATGACCCAATTATTAGCGCCAGTGGGGATGTGATTTTAGGGTCTTATCAGGGAGTTTCCCTAAAAATTGAAGCAGGTGGGGCGATCGCCGCTGAAGATATTACCATCACCGGTCCCGATACCACCTTGGGAAACCTGAACGACCCCGATGCCGAACTCCTCCTGAATGAAGCAACGTTAATTTTGCGATCGGGGGTCGGGTCAGTCGTGAATCCCACGAATATTCCAACAACCCTCGGTAACACCTTTCTGGTTACCAGACCCCGGAGTCAACCCGCTAATATTACCCTGGGAAGGGTCTCCACTGCCGGAGGACCCGTGATTTTAAACTCGGCAGGAGAATTGTTTGTTGATGCGATCGCCACTGCTGGAGGAGAAATTCGCCTCACCGCTAACAATAATATCACCGCTACCGGAGCCCTCAATTCTCAAGGGGGTGACATCAACATCACCGCAGGGAATTTCCTACGGGTTCTGAATACTGTTAATAATCAGAACGGTGTCAATGCCAGTATCTCATCAGTAGAAAGTGGCGATCGCGGTGGCGATATCCGTATCCAACACAACGGAGGTACTACCACCCCATTTATTATCGGGGATGCCACCGTCAATGGGACCGCTGGCGCCATTACCACAGGTTCTACCACCATTTCGCCCAACTTCTCTGTCCCAGTCCCCCCATCTCGCTACACCCAAGGCAATATTACGATTGTCACTCAGAGTCCCAATGAAACTCCCACGGACCCCGGTGATGGAACTCCCACGGACCCCGGTGATGAAACTCCCACGGACCCCGGTGATGAAACTCCCACGGACCCCGGTGATGAAACTCCCACGAACCCCGGTGATGAAACTCCCACGCAACCGGGAACAGGAACTCCCACGGACCCCGGTGATGGAACTCCCTCGCAACCGGGAACAGGAACTCCCTCGCAACCGGGAACAGGAACTCCAACGCAACCGGGAACAGGAACTCCCACGCAACCGGGAACAGGAACTCCCACGCAACCGGGAACAGGAACTCCCTCGCAACCGGGTGATGGAACTCCAACGCAACCAGGAACAGGAACTCCCTCGCAACCGGGTGATGGAACTCCAACGCAACCGGGAACAGGAACTCCAACGCAACCGGGAACAGGAACTCCAACGCAACCGGGAACAGGAACTCCGACTCAACCGGGAACAGGAACTCCAACGCAACCGGGAACAGGAACTCCGACTCAACCGGGAACAGGAACTCCGACTCAACCGGGAACAGGAACTCCGACTCAACCGGGAACAGGAACTCCCTCGCAACCGGGAACAGGAACTCCGACGCAACCGGGAACAGGAACTCCCTCGCAACCGGGAACAGGAACTCCGACTCAACCGGGTGATGGAACTCCAACGCAACCGGGAACAGGAACTCCCTCGCAACCGGGAACAGGAACTCCGACTCAACCGGGTGATGGAACTCCGACTCAACCGGATCCAACTTCTCCACCGATAGGGTCGGATAATCCGTCAACCGGACCGATTGTCAATCCTCCAATACAGCCGAATCCCGTGCCTCCACCGTTCATTATTTCACCGGCACCGGATTCGAGTAATCCGCCTGGAGCAAATATATCGAACCCAGTTCCTCCTGCTAATAACGGGGGAGGGAATGTCTCGATTCCTCCGGGTGAGAACGGGGGAGAGAATTTACCGATCGCCCCGATCGCCACACCCGCACCTCTTGATCCGGCAACTCCAAATGGGGAATCCAGATCACAGGCGATCGTGCGTAACCTGCGATCGCTGCAACTAGAAGTTGCGCGAAATTTAGGAGAAACAGAGATTGCAAATACCCTAGCGCCACCTCTTCCTGATTTTCAGGGGATGGGTCCTGGAGGCTCTTATTTGGCTGAAACCTCCCAGATGTCAGTGTGGGTTGAAGCCCAAAATGCTCCTGACATTCGCACCATCAGCCGGATAGATATCGAACAACAGATTGATCAAGGAAATATTACGGAAGCGATTAGCCTTCTGGATATGTATTTCACCGAAGAACTCAGTGTTTATCTGGGTCAACCCGTCGGACGTAATGTCAAAACTTTTACTGCACTGCAAGAAAAATTCGAGCATGATTCCGAACCCACGGGGACGAAGCCAGCGATTCTCTATACTTTCGTCCGAGATCAACAATTAGACTTGATTCTCATGCCTAGCAAAGGTAATCCGATTTACAAAAAAGTTGAAGAGGCCGATCGCGAAACCCTGCTGAAAGTCGTTACAGACTTTAGGAAGGCCATTGCTGACCCCCGGTCCCGAACTACCAAAAGTTACCAAGTTCCCGCCCAACAACTGTATGAGTGGTTCATTCAACCCTTAGCCGAGGATCTGGTAGAACTAGAAATTGATACCTTGATGTTTTCAATGGATGAAGGGTTGCGATCGCTTCCGGTATCTGCCTTATATGATCAGGAGCAATTTCTGATTGAACAATACACTATTGGCATCATCCCCAGTGTAAATTTAACAGAAATGAACTATAACCCATTGAACAATGCTCAACTGTTAGCAATGGGAGTTTCCCAATTTGCGGAAATGTATCCGTTACCGGCGGTCCCGGTGGAAATTAACAGCATTCTAACCGAGTGGCCGGGTCAATCGTTCTTGAATGAAGAGTTGACCTTAAAAAATATGCAAGAGTACCGTCAAAAAGGTGCGTTTCAGATGATTCATTTGGCAACTCATGCGGACTTTAAACCCGGATCCCCGAGTAATTCTTTTATTAAACTGTGGGATACAACTCTCCCGCTTTCGGAACTGCGCCGACTGAACTGGACCGACCCGCCGGTGGAATTATTAGTGCTATCCGCTTGTCGGACTGCGATCGGCGATCGCAATGCAGAGTTAGGGTTTGCGGGGTTAGCAGTTCAGGCTGGGGTTAAATCGGCTTTAGCGAGTATCTGGTACATCAGCGATGAAGGAACGGTAGCGTTAATGACGGAGTTTTATAATCAATTTAGGTCGGGATGGATCAATGAGGATGGCACTGCTTCATCAACCCGTCCTTACATTAAAGCTGAAGCCTTACGGCGCGCTCAAATCGCGATGATTCAGGGAGACTGGCGGATTGAAAATGGTAAGTGGATTGCTAAAAATCCAGATCGGACCATTTCTCTGCCCTCGGAACTCACTCAGGTAGCCAATCAAAATCTCAATCATCCCTATTATTGGGCTGCTTTTGTCATGATTGGTAGCCCTTGGTAAACTGAAAAATTCGCTGAACTTTGCAGAAGATATAGGATGTTATTGAGAATCTGCATGGTTTTAAAGCGTCAAAATGCCCATTCTCTCATTCACCCCCAGCTTGAAAACGAGGTTCAGGAGGTGTAGGTTAGGCTCAGATCCCGGTTCTCTCGCACGATCGCAGATCAGGCCGGTAAATCTACCTGTTTTCTGGGCGATCGGTATCCATCTCGTTACATTCCCTGACTTCGTTACAAATCTTAATTAAATTATATGTTGCCTCACGTTATCTGCGTATTTTCCCCAGGGTCCTTTAATTGACCGTCCGGATAATCATGTTATATTGAGGAAAACCACTAGAAATTTTGGACATTTAGGGACTTATGACTAAAGGACCTGCATTGAGAACACCGATGAAGGGGATGCCCGAGGCGATCGCCAAACCACAACAATGGCAGAGCTATATCCATCCAAGGGTATAAGAGGGGATTAATCAATCGCCGCCTCTATGTATTTTGAGAGAGATGTGAATACGGGATTAATCCAGTTGAGAGGGAAAGTTCTCTCGATTGGGCCATATCTAAATCGGTAACAGACACTTAAGATTAAGTCAAGTCCTGAATGTTATTGCCTCGATCTTGATGAAAGAGTCCAATACTTCAGAAGGTGAGTAGTTTCCACAAACCTTGGGGGATAAGGGTTTTTTCATAAAGGGAGGAGTGTATATGCCTGAGCTAATAGTGGGTTTAGATAGTCAAGTCAATACAACCATCGAGGGAGATCAGGTTAACCCTCGCATCCATAGCAACGGGCAGGGGACTACCCTCGTCGTCTGGGAAAGTCTGGGGAATCGTCCGGGGATTTATGCCCAACAGTATGACAATCAAGGGAATCCCGTCGGGGATGAGTTGGAAGTTGCCACAGGTAACAATCTGCAAAACCCCATTGTAGCGATCGCCAAGGATGGCAGTTTTGTGGTCGCTTGGGAAGAAGCGGGGTCGGAAAACGGTATAGTTCTCCAGCGGTATGACAGTGCTAGAAATCCCGTAGGAGAGGCAGTCGCCACCTCACTCACCAACACCGGAAACCAGGGAACCCTAGCCCTAGATGGTCAAGGAAACATTCTCTTGGTGGGGGCCGAGGGCAACGGGGCGAATGCAGGGATCTTCGTGCAGCGATACAATGCCCAAAACGAACTGACCCAAGACTTTCAGGTGAGTAACGAGGGAGTCAATGAGGCTAACCCCACCCTGGCAATGGCCGCTAATGGCAACTATGTCATTGCGTGGGAGCAAATTACCCCCGGAAATCAACAAGGACCCGCTCGAAATATTGTAGCCCGACGCTTCAACGCCACGGGGCCAATGGAGCTGCAAGCATTTCAGGTGAATACGACCGCTCAGGCGAACCAAGAGAACCCCATCGTAGCGATCGCCCCCGATGGATCAACCTTCTCAATCTCTTGGGAAAGTGGCGGTGGCAATGCAGTGGGAGGTCTGTATGCTCAACGCTATGAGTTCAATTCCGGCGAAGCGATCGGGGGTGAAATTAAACTTGATCCCGGAATCAACCTCGCAACTAAAGCCCTGGCCATAGGTGCCGATGGAACTCTGGCGATCGCCTATTCAGACCAAAAAAATTCCCCAACCTCTGATATCTTCGTCAAGCGCTACGATCGCGCTGGCACTCTTCTCAATCCCGAAGAAACCGCACCCATCAATGCTTACACTGAGGGAACTCAATCCTCCCCGGCAATCATCCAGAACAATCAAGGGAACTTCATCATTGTCTGGCAAAGTAAAGATCAAGACGGCAGTGGTTATGGAATCTATGCTAAAGGTCTGAGTCAGGGAGTCATTGACGAGGATGATGAGGACCCCGAGGACCCGGATTCGGATCTTCCCGAACTGATTATCACCCCGACCGAAGAGATCCTGGAAGTCCCCGAAGGCAGCAGTAGAGAACTCTACTCGGTGGTTCTGAGTCGTAAACCCACCGCAGATGTCACCATCACCTTCGAGACGGGTGGGGGAATTAACCCCCTGAGTCCGCTCATTTTCACCGCAGACAACTGGGACATCCCACAACCCATCACCGTCACCGCGATCGCCGATGAGATTGCCCAAGGCGATCGCCCCCTGGAAATCCGCCATCAAGTCACCAGTGCTGACCCCGATTACGATGGACAGGAATTGGAGCCAGTGGTTGCTACCTTAATCGATGTTCCCCCTCCGGTGACCCCTGGCGGGGTGAGATTAATCGAACCCATTGGCAGTACCGAGGTTCTGCAAGGGTTCCGAGGGGACTCCTATAAAATTGCCCTTTCCCAGCAGCCGACGGACACCGTTACCATCACCGTAGAACTGCCGGAATACCTCTTAACCATGACCCCGGGCTTTCCCCAGGCTCACTCCACAACGGAAGAGGAAGAGACCACAACCTTCACCATCACCTTTACCCCAGAAAACTGGAACATCTCCCAAAGCATCATGGTGAATGCTTTAGATGTTCCCCATGTACCCAGTCGCGGTTTGGAACATGGAACGCCCTCGGTGGGAATCCACTATGCCATTACCAGTGAGGATCCGGCCTATAACGGCTTAGAAATAGATGCGTTAAGCCTGAACTTCAACAACACCAACAACCGGGGGATGGAGAAAACCCTCGATGAAGCTTCGGCCCTCGGACTGAGTACCGTTGACGATCGCATTATGGGATCGGCGGGCAATGATATTATCCACGGACGCGCAGGGAATGACCTTATCTATGGACTGGCAGGGGACAATATTATCTATGGACAGGAAGGGAACGATGGCATAGAGGGCGGTTCCGGTAAAGATATTATCTATGGCGGTTCCGGGAATGATCACCTCTATGGCAGGGCCGGGGATGACATTATCTATGGAGGGGAAGACAGCGATCGCCTCTATGGAGGAGACGGTAACGATGTCCTCTTTGGCGGCGAGGGGAACGATCGCCTCTTCGGAGGTCCCGGTGTCGATACCCTCACCGGAGGTCCAGGTAACGATAGCTTTGGCATCGGTCCGGGCACCGGGGGGAATAGTCCCACGGAAGCTGATGTGATGACCGATTTTACCAAAGGGGAAGATATCATCGAATTTGTTGGCGCCCTCACCTTTGAACGATTGGATATCTATCAAGGGACAGATGCTTATGCTGCCGATACCATCCTGCGCGATCGCCAAACCGGGGAATATTATGCGCGGTTGCAAAATGTCATCGCCACCAGCCTAGACCCCTTCGATTTCGTTTAAACGCGCCGACAGGTACAGCCGTCCCCATTGCCGGTATGATGGGGAAAATAATAAATCCCCCGATAAGATGAATCCGGAATCCACACTCAACCAGCTAAAAGCCGCAAGTCCCCAAGGACAACTGCCTTCTAGCTATGGAGTTTACTTTAAGAATACCCTCGTGGCCCTGTGTCACGCCCTGGAAGATCATCTGTTGGAATCTTCCCCCACAGACTCAGACCAGAAACCCCTGGTTTTAGTCACCTTTCAACAAGGCAAATGGTACTTGCAAGAAGCGGAACGATATTGGGACCTAGCCCAGCATTCCGGTGACGTGGCGATCGCCGCCCTCTCCGACAGTGGCTTTAGCACCCACCGCACCAGCGAACTGGAAAACGTCTCCTTGGTGGAACTGGATCCCGAGGATAGTTTAGTTCATGAATGGAATTTAATCATTGTCGCGCCCACCTATCGGGCAATGCTTCTGTGCCACGAGCTCTCGGAAGAAGAGTATTTACCCGAGGGTCAACCTTCCGTAGATATGGAGCGCAAATTCTATGGAATGTGGACCTTTGATCCAGAACTCGTTGCCAAATCCGCAGAAATTTTAATCGAACGATTTCGGCCCTACAACTCGCCCCTGTGCGATCGCCTGCGTCAACAACTCCAGGATATTCTCAACACCAAAGGTCTTCCCCAGACCGATATGACGGGGGTGGTTAACCGCATCGTCACCTACCTGCAAACGTCACAACAGCAACTGGTGACCATGACCCGCCAAACCCGCGAACTCTGGGAATTAGAAGGGCGGGCCCTGAAAATCAGCCGGAATTTGAATGCGAATAAACTGCAAGCCTTCTTACGCATGGCCCAGCGCGTAGATGAACGGGACGAAGCCAATCCCTGTGCCTGTTTGCAAGTTTCAGCCTTATCGGAAACCGTCGGTCAACTGCTAGATTTGCCGACCCTGCAACTGCGCCGACTGCGACTAGCGGGGTTACTCTTCCGGATTGGGTTAGTTTCCGCACCCCGAGAAATTTTTCTCAAAACTTCCCGAGAGTTAGATGAAGTCAGCTTAACCTTTTGGAGCGATCGGGCCATCCTCAGCGCTCAATTACTCTCCGCAATGCCCGAATTAGCCCCCGTCACCCACATTGTCAAACATCACCTGGAATATTGGGACGGCAGTGGCAAACCCGATGGACTGCGAAGGCAAGACATTCCGTTAGAATCCCAAATTCTGGGATTAGTCTCCTATTTCCAAGAGCTGACTCAATCTCGCGGTTCGCGATCGGCCCGTAGTCTATCCGATGCCCTAGAAAAATGTCAAGCTCGCAGTAATACCCGGTTTGACCCCCAATTAGTCGATACCCTCTCCCATATCGTCCGACTCACAGAAATGGGCCTCATGCAACTCCCCGATCGCCCCTCTCAATTGCCCAATGTCTGGCTAGAAGAAGCCTAGTTGGGAAGAAGGGGAGGATGGGGAGGATGGGGAGGATGGGGGAGATGCTTTTAGTAACGACTTTAGTCCTCTTGTTTGTAGTAACGACTTTAGTCGTTTCCGCGTGACATGGCTTCAGCCATGTCACGCTCCCTAGGAGGCTCTACCTCTAGTCCCCAAGCAGCTAGGCTGTAGACTCTCCCATTGCTCGTGTGATGGCTGACGCCATCACACGAGAGTAACGACTGAAGTCGTTACTACAAACATTCTCCATCTCCCCCATCCTCCCTATCTCCCCCATCTCCCCCATCCTCCCTATCTCCCCCATTCACTCACCCACCCAACTTTCATGGATTTAGAAGCGATTCGACAAGGAAAAATTAAAGATTTGCAAAATGCCGACTTAAGCGGTGCCGACTTAAGCGGCGCTCATTTGGCCCAGGCTAACTTGCAAGGGGCCAATTTAATGGGAGCCAATCTCTCCGGTGCCGACCTGCGCGGGGCCCAATTGCGCGCTAACTTACGGGGTGCCGACCTCACTGGGGCCATTTTATCCGGGGCCGATTGTCGGAATGCCGATTTGCGCGGGGCGATTTTAGTTGATGCCAACCTGCGGGATGCCAGCTTGGCTGGGGCTTTTTTAGCCGGGGCGGTCTGTAGCCAATTGGATTTGAGCGGGATAGACTTGCGCGGGGCGGATTTGCGCGGGACCCTGCTGAATCGCGCCATCCTGCAAGGGGCGGAACTAACCTCCGCCAACCTTTCCGGTGCCGACTTATCCTCTGCTGACTTAGAAGAAGCCAATCTCAATGGGGCGATTTTCTGTGGGGCTAATTTAACCGGGTCCAATTTGCTCTGTGCCACGATGGAACAAACCCAATGGCTAGGAGTAAGACTGGAAGGCGCTTGCGTGGAAGGGACGCCTTTGGGAGACCGCAGAAGGTCGCAAGGATGACCTCAAGAAGGGATTTCTGCTGGAATTTCTCCTTAAAAAGATAGATTTTTTGAGGGGAATCTCCTCAAATCCAGGTAAAGGCCCCACCCAATCTGTCCGCCACCAGGGCAGGGCTATCCGAGGAATTTAAAAAGTGAACGGACTACTGGGCGTAGGTTTAAGGGCTTTAGGGACTCAGAATCAACCCCGGTAAATTCCGCAAATTTCCCCCTCTTCCCCAGGGTTACCCCCGGTTTCCCTTATGGTGTCCATAACCATCACAAAAGTTTACATTTTGTAATGAACCGTTATAATGGAGCAGTAAACAACCCTGCAAAAAAATGGTATCCTCATTGTTTGGCAGTAAACCGTTTCAAAATCAAAGTGGTGATGCCCTCGTTAGTAAAGTAGCGGGAGCTGCGATCGCTGCGTTGTTCAAGAAATCTGAAAAAGTTGAAGCCAATGTCCGAGCAGAACCCGTAACAAAGCTGTTGCAGGGCAGCGTCGATGGCTTTGACTTCATTGGCAAAGGAATGCTGATGTATAATGGCCTGCGGATCGAGAACATGGAATTGTACTTGCAAGCCGTTGCTATTGATATTGGCGCGATTTTTGCCGGTCAAGTCCAGTTACGACGCCCCACCAGCGCCAGCATGAGAGTGGTTTTAACCGAAGCTGACTTAAACAGTTCCTTTAATACACCGTTTGTAGTCGAAAAACTTCAAAGATTACAGTATGAAGGGGAGTCCCTGAATTTTCACCAAACTCAGGTCAACCTCACCCCAGATAAGAGAATTCAAATCCTGTCCCAAGTGAGTCTAGGCAACTCTGACACAACGATCGCCCTGGATATGACGGCCAGCGTTCAGGTGGAAGAACGCAGAAAAATCCAATTTATCGAAGTGAGTTATGGCGGAGACGAGAAGGCGGTTGATTTGGGTAAGGAGTTGATTAATCATGTCAATAACCTATTGGACCTCGATAAATTTGCCCTAGAGGGAAGTCAATTGCGGGTGGATCGGATCCGACTGCAAAACCAGGAAATCGTATTTTATGGTTCCGCGCAGATCGATCAGTTCCCCTCGGGAAAAGGGAAAAAATAAGGGAGCGATCGCCGTAAATTTGGGGGATCGCTAACGGCGACGCTTGCTTAGACATTCCGCCTGGAGTACGACAAAATCGCCCGTCTCAAACTGAGTACAAGGGGCGATCGCTTTTACTAATGCCGGAACTCTTCCCCGTCGGAGTGCTGCCTCCGCTTGTTCGGCAGCCTTAAAAAGCGGTTGAGTTTCTGTCAGTTGAAAGCGGCGCAACCAAGGGCTTTTGTCTAAATACTCCGGGGTAAAGGCGGACCGTTCTACAATCCATAAATCAATCCCATACTTTTGAATCACTTGCTGGACTGCATCCAATTTTTCACTATATTGAGCGGTCAAAAGTTCTATTGCCCGTTGATTGAGTTCTTGATAATAGGTCTGATGATATCCAATCACATAGCTGGGACTAACCAAAATAGACCGATTGGTAAAGGCAGGCAAATTATCTGTTTCTTCAGCAATGGAAGCAATTAACGTATCTTTCGGTTGCGTGGATAAAAATTCATAGAGGGGTGAAAATTTGCCAATTTTGTAATCCACATCAGGGAATTTTCTCAAAAGAATCGGATAGATTAGCAAAATGGTCAACAAGGCAGTCGCTGTTATTCCCCATATAAATTTAGAGTTTTTGGCCCGAGTCGTCCGCAGTTTTTGAATTAGCCATTCTAAAATCAAGGTCAACGAAATCGCACCGGCGATCGGCATCACCAGTCGCAGACTATGTTCCGTATATCGACTGGGAAGATGCAGTTGAAATAACAGCGCATGAGCCATCAAAAACATAGTCAAGGAAACAACTAATAATTGCGGCAACAGAATCAGGCGGGGGCTAATTTTTTCAGCCAGGGGAAACCGTGGAGCAAATCGCAACAAAACTGGCAACAAAACCCCTAACCAAATCTGAGGCAAACTAAAAGA
This sequence comes from Laspinema palackyanum D2a, assembly GCA_025370845.1. Taxonomy (GTDB): domain Bacteria; phylum Cyanobacteriota; class Cyanobacteriia; order Cyanobacteriales; family Laspinemataceae; genus Laspinema. Next base: position 78,249 of record JAMXFF010000021.1, read on the forward strand.
AAGTTCGCACCATTCACTCGGAAAAATCCCAGTTCGCCGCCAACACAACCAATATTCCAGAGGATTATCAATAAAAAAACTTGGCCATAAAATTTTGGCTTGGTCAGCGGTTAAAACTGGACCATATTCTGAAGATTTTAAGGCATAAGGTAACATCACCGCTAGGGCTACAGCTAAACCAATCCCGGACAGTAAATAGTTTTTCCGGTGGGGAGATAGAGAAATTTTTCCTTGATTCCAGGAGAAACAGTGGAACAGTAAAAGACCCGATGCCAGAAAAACACACTGGGGATAAAATAGCCCTAAGAGGGCAATAGTTACTGCCGTTAAAATGATATTTTCTCGCAGGAAGTAATACAGGAAGGCTAAAAATAAGGGATAGGCAAAAGCAACGGGCGTGGCGGAGGGAATATCATCTTGTAACCAAAAATTTTGATTCAGCAGCAATCCGCAGATAAACCCGGCAAATGGCACAGGGAAAAGCTCCATCACCACTTGAAAGCAATAGAAAGTGGCGACAAGGACCAGAAGTAAGGGCAGGATTTTATTGAATAAAAAGGGGTTAATTCCCAGTTTGGCCCCGATATGATAAAGGGTGGTATATCCAGCAGGGGCCACGGATTCAAAATAGTCCGCCATCACATCATCTGGGAACAAATCTGGATCTAAAAACCGCTGCATCCAAAAGACGTGCTGCCTAGCATCATCTTGGATGATATAAGGGTTAGATAAAGCAATTTTCAAGGCAAAAATTGCATAAATTACGGCTACAGCGAGGGTGGCAATCAGCCAAAAAATTTGCCATTGTCGCGAGGAGTTGGAGATAACGCGAAGAAATCGGGATGAGATCATAGATCCGATGAATTGAAAGTGAGAATACAGGCAGAATCTAAGACGGCAAGTTTATCGAATTGGAATACCGTGCAGCGATCGCTAACCGTTGCTAAAGCTGGGGTGATTCCCTTCTCCATTTGGGCGATCGCCTGACTCGCTGCCGGTTGATATTGCATCATCCAGCGATCGTTTTTCAGATATGAGGCAGTAAACGACCCTTCCTCAATTAACCAAAAATCAATACCATATTCGGTGATAAACTGGTCAACTTCGGCTAAGTTGGGGCTGTAATGGGCGTGAATTAAATCGATACTCCGTTCCTGGATTTCTGCATAATACCTTTTATGATAAGGTACAACATACCCTTCATTTCCCATCAAAATTGACCGCTGACTAAACGAAGGGAGATTATTCACTTCATCGGTAACTGATGCAATTTTAATATCTTTGGGCTGTTGGGCAAAAAATTCATATAATGCCGGAAAATACCCAAATTGATAATCAGTGCGAGGAAATCGTTTTAACCCTAAAGGTTCTAAAATAAGAGCGGCTAAAATTAAGTAACACCCAACCCGCGTGATAGTTTTTTGATTTATATTTTCCCCCAAAATCAGAAGTGCATCCATCAGCAGGGTGACGGTGATGCCAGCGGCGATCGCACTGACAATCCTAAAGGTATGTTCCGTGTAGCGACTGGGTAAATGTAAGTCAAATAACAGGAGATGAGATAGAAAAAACATTCCTAACGATGCCAGCATGATCTCTAGCAAAATACCGGCCTGTTTTATCTGATCCGACAAAGGAAAAGCCCCACGAAATCGGAGTAGAAGTGGTAAAATTCCTCCTAAAATCAGCGGGGAAATTATGCCAAATCGAGGCATCATTCCACTCCGTTGTCCGGTAAACCAGAAGTGACCCAAATCGTCGCTAAAAAACTCACTTTTACCCCGCTTTAAAAACTCCGGCAAAGTTTTAGCTTCAGCAGCAGTAATCACGGGACCGTAATCATCGGACTTAAACATATAAGCGATAATAACTATCGCGGCAATTCCGAATAAAGTGCCATAAAATTGATACAGATTTCGCGGTTGCTTCCGATGAGGACGCCAATCACTCAGACGCAAAAATTGTAAAATTAAAACCCCCACTGCGACTAACAAACATTGCGGATAAAATAATCCCAAGAGGGCAACAAATACCCCTGTTAACCAGAGTTTTCGGCGCAATAAAAAATAGAGAAATCCGGTAAATAGGGGATAAACAAATGCCACGGGAGTTGCTGAAACCACATCATCCCGCATCCAGATATAATGATTTAGCAATAACCCACTGATAAATCCCGCAACGGGCACTGGCAACAGTTCCATTGTGATGCCAAAACAGAAAACCGTTGTGATTAATCCCAACACCGGAGGTAGGAGTTTATGCAGCAGCATGGGAGAAATTCCCAGTTTGGCGAAAATCCAATAAAAGGCAGTATATCCCGCTGGTGCAACGGATTGAAAATAATCGGCGATCCAATCATTGGGAAACAATTCCGGATCGATAAAACGCTGCATCCAAAAAACGTGCTGCCGCGCATCATCTTGTACCACATAGTCGATACTAAACCCCTGCTGTAATATCAAACTCCCATAAACTGTAGCAAAGGTTAAGGTTAAAATTAGCCAAAAAATAACGGTAGATTTTGGAGACTTTTCCAAGGGACCTGTCAAAAATCGATGCAAATTGGGCATTGCCATAGATAAGAGAGTGAAGTTAGAGAAAGGGAAGGGAATTAACCGGGGTGAATGGAACAGAGAATTTAGTCTTAATCGTTGATCATACACTGAGATTGGACGACCCACAAATCTCCCGTGTTAAACACCGTACAACGGGCGATCGCCTCCGCAACAAACGGCAGATTTCCCGCTTCCAACGAGGCGATCGCCTGATCCGCCTCCGGTTGATACTGTTGCAACCAGCGATTTCGGGAAAAATACCCCGGTTCAAACGCCGATTGCTCAATTAACCAAAAGTCGATGCCATACTGTTCAATCACCCTTTGCACCACTATTTTATCCCCACTATATTGAGCGCGAATTACATCCCGCATCCGTTGACTAAATTCGCGATAATATCCCTGATGATAAGGAATTGCATATTCTCGCCCGATTAAAATAGACCGATGGGAAAATGTTGGTAAATTATTCGCTTCCCCACTTAAAGAAGCGATTAAAATATCCTGGGGTTGCTGTTGGAAAAACTGATACAAATTGGGCAAGGGTCCCGGACGATAATTCGTGCGTGGAAAACTCGGCGTATAGTTGGGATAAAAAATTAAGGCGACGGTGAAAACTAGGGTCATGCCTGCTGCAATAACCGGTTGAAACTGCCCAGAAAACGGTGTTAAAACCTCTAATGCCCAATCTATCATAATGGCAATCAGAATTCCCGTTGCTATGGCTAAAATAATTCTAAAACTATGTTCAATATACCGACTGGGTAAATGTAACCGGAATAACACAGAATGGGCCGCAAAAAACATCAAGACTGCTGCCAACATTAGGTTTTTTAATAACTGCAATGCGGGAGAAAGTTGAAAAACCAATGGAAACCGGGCGGGATAGCGACAAACCCAGGGTAAGAAAATTCCCAACCAAATCAGCGGAGGTAATACAGGGGGGAGAATTCCCGATCGCTCTCCAATTAACCAAAAATAAAAGGGGTTTTCATGGTAAAATGGATTCCTTCCCCCCGGCCATAATTCTGGGGAAGTCACGGCGTCAGCAGCGGTTAAAACTGGACCATATTCATTAGTTTTCAAAGCATAAGGCAACATCACCGCAAAGGCTACAGCTAAACCGATTCCTGAAAACAGATAATCCCGCCAATTGGGAGACAGAGAAATCCGCCCGGATTGCCAAGAAACTAGACGCAGGGCTAAGATTGCCGAAGCGATGAATACATACTGGGGATAACAGAGTCCCAAGAGGGCGATCGCTACGCAACTGCCTACTAACTGATTTCGAGATAAATAATAGAGAAATCCCACAAACAGGGGATATAAAAAAGCCCGAGGAGTTGCGGAAACTACATCAAATTTCATCCATAGACTTTGATTGAGCAAGACACTACTGATAAATGCAGCCAATGGGACCGGAAACAACTGTAAGGTTAATCCAAAACAGTAAATTGTCGTGATAATGGCTAGGGCGATCGGCAACAACTTACTCAACAATAAGGGTTCAATTCCTAACAGTGCCATCCCGCGATAAACCGCCGTATATCCTGACGGTGCCACAGATTGAAAATAATCCGCAATATAATCCCCCGGAAATAAATTGGGGTCCAAAAATCGCTGCATCCAAAAGACGTGCTGCCTCGCATCATCCTGAACGATATATTCACCATTAAAGGCTTTTTGCAGTACCATTGCTCCATAAATGGCCGCAAAAGTCAAGCTCAAACTGAACCAAAAGATAACAACAGGACTGAATTGATGGGAAATAGGGGCAGTTAGGAATTTGCGTAAATAATTCATAGTTAAACAGCAGCGATTTCCGGGAAAATCAATTGTAGAGGATTCCTAACGATTTTGGGTGCGGAGGGTGGATAAATATCGCTCTAAGAACGGTAATCCTGCAATTGCTGGGAGCAAATAACGAGCGGTACAGAGTAATCCCAAAGCGGCTCCTGTTGCCTCTCCAAAATAGGGCTGATAAAACAGAATTAATGCGGCATCTCGGGTTCCGACTCCGGCAAAGGTTAAGGGCATTAAACCGGCAAGAATCGCTAAGGGAGAGAGGGCGAGGTTGGTTAAAAATGGGGTCCAGGCATTGAGGGCGAGAATAAAAAACCAAATTTGTAAGAGATGGCAAAACCAGAGGAAAATAGAAGTAAGCGTAACCGTCACCAACCGACGGCGATCGCCCCAAAAGTAATCGTGCATTTCCCCCCAAGAAAAGCGCAACTTATCCAGCTTTATTTTAATCTTTTTCGGAGCAAACCGGGAAGCTAGTCCAAAACAGACTCGCGCAAATCGAGGAGAACTTAACAATAATAACCCGACGATTAATCCCCCGGTAACCCCCGTTGTCATCGCCCAAAATAGAGCATCTTTCGCGGGATATAAGAGCAAGCCAAAAACGCACCATAAGAGTAGGGAAAGCAAATCACAGGCTTTTTCAAACACCACCAAAGATAGGGCCAAAGACCCACTCAAATGGCCGCGATCGCGCATAAAATAAGCCTTAGCAATATCCCCCATTTTCGAGGGTAATACCATATTTAACACACTAGAAGCCAGAATCAACCGATTTGCCTCGGGAAAATCTAGCCCTGAACTCGCTGGTGCAAGCTGCTGTAAACGCCAACTGGTAATCGCCACCAGGGGGACAACCATGCCCAAACTCACCACCATCCAGAGGCGATCGCAATTTTGGAACACCTGAACCAACCTGGGAAAATCAATTTTCCAGTAGATCACCGCCAGAATAAGCAAGCTAATCGTCAGAGAAATCAGTCGTTTCATCAATCGGTAATTAAGGGTAAGTTGCAGGAATTAAATAGATCACACCTAAGCGTTATAGGCATCTTCTGTGCTTTCACTCTCCTGCTGATCATAGCTTGTAATAATACTGCCAATGTCATCGGCAACAATATCTACTTGTTCAGATTGGGCCTAAAATGAAAGGTTGATCAGACATTTTCAATCCCTTCCCAAACTTCGGCGATCGGGATAGTTTGTCCAGACATCGCTTCGTGCCAAGCTTGCTGAAAGTTCTGTAGAAGCGCTGCCTTGGGTTCCTCCTCTTCATCGATTTCTGAGGGTTCAGGAATCAAAACAATCACTTTAACTCGACTATTTTTATCAGTAATGAGGGGATAATCTAAAGTCAGTTGCCCCTGTTCATCAATCGTTGCCATAACCTTGAGTGCTTTCATGTTGGCTCCTTTCGTAAGTAGTAGTACCGCGTCAATCCCAATGCCTGGAGGCAATAGGTGATAGCGGACTCCCAAGTGCATCACAGGATAATGAACCTAACGCTTGTGTCAATCATCATAGCCGATTTATCGTCGGGTCAATTTGTGCAGGGTTCAATCCCACCCTAAGTGTCACGGCAATTCATAAATTACCCCGACCAGACGCCGGACTCAGAGTCATGATATAGTAATAAATGAACCCTACCCTGGCAGGAGTCATCATGTTAGCTACCTCCCCCCCTTACACCATCACTTGGGAAAAGTTGCCCGATGATTTTGTGCTGCCTGATGATCCAGTGGATAACATCAATCAACCGACTCTGGCAGCAGCCTTAACCGAAAGTTTGGAGTTAGCGGAAAAACTCCCAGAGACTGCTCTAACTCCCACTAATTACGGCATTTGTGCCACCTTCAATGGCAAAATAGTCGTCAAAGCCCCCGATTGGGCCTACATTCCTCATATTACCGTTAAACGCTCGGAAGTCGAGCGGAGTTATACCCCGCGACTGCAAGGGGAAATTCCCACCCTCGTTTTAGAGTTTTTATCAGAAACTGAAGGGGGAGAATATTCCATCAAACCAACCTATCCACCGGGAAAATTCTTCTACTACGAGCAGATTTTGCAGGTTCCAAACTATGGCATTCTTGACTTAGAGAGTGGGATATTAGCACTGTATCGCTTAGGAGAAAACCAGCGGTATCAACAGGAGTCCGCCAATGAAGAAGGCCGCTATTGGATACCGGAAATGCAGCTATTTCTAGGAGTCTGGCAAGGACAACGAGAAAATCGTTCCGGATACTGGCTACGCTGGTGGGATGAAGCGGGCAATTTACTTTTGTGGCGTAATGAACGGATTGAACAGGAACGCCAACGGGCTGAACAGGAACGCCAACGGGCTGAACGATTAGCGGCTCAATTACGGGCTGCGGGAATTGAACCAGAAGAGTAGTTTTAGAGGGGTGTGTTGGGTGTTTTTTAGTTAAGAAAACCTGATTCAAAACTCCTAATTCCCAAGCAGTGATAAGTTTTTTGAATATCCCAACCACTCCTTTTCTTGTCCGTAATCCCTTTTTTTTCATGTTTGACCGAAGTCTCCATCACCTGAGTTAAAATAACAAATAGAAGCTTAACTAATTTAGGAGAATAACCCATGAGACAACTTTCTGACACCGATCGCACGCCCCGACTCGGCAGAGTCTTTCCAGATAGTAACTACACTCCCGAAGAACTAGCCCAACGCAAGGCAGAAAGCAAGGCATTAATGCAACGGTGTGATGCCATTTTTGAGGGAGTCAAATCTAATCTGATAGACCAGTTCTACGACTGGTTTATGGTCATTGAGCCAGAAAGTGGTGACTACTTCATCGACGAAAATGAAGATGGGGCAGTACAGAAAGCACATGAAAAATATCCGGAAACTGCCTGTGTTATCTACTGTATCAATGAAACTGGAGCCTGTTGCAGAGTATGATTGATGGAGAATTTAATAGAAAGGGAGAATTAGTCTTTGACATGGGTTTAATTGCTGCCGATCGCACTCATTGCCCTGTTAGAGCAATTCTCGATACGGGGTTCAATGAGTGGTTGCTGATTAATAACAAAGATGCGGAGAATTTGGAATGGTTGCGTCAGATTGATACCCGCAAAGCCCGCACAGCAGGAGGAACAGTAATTTTGAATCGCTACGAGGGAATCGTACTCTTAGATGAAGAGGAATGGATCGTTCCCGTTTTAGGAGGAGACGAAATTAAAGACATTCTTTTAGGTGTGCGGTGGTTGCAATATAAACGGCTGGTTGCCGATTTTGCCGCAGGGGTGCTGACATTAGGGTAGGTGTCGGTGCGATCGCTATTTTATCCGCCACAAGCATGACTGATTGACCCGTACATGAAAGCTGCGATCGCCCCAACTACTAGCCAAACATTAAACTTTCCCAAATAACCGCCTTATTCTGAGAAAATAGAGGAGTAAGCCGTAAAATAACCCCCTTAAAAATATGGATGCTAACGAACTACTAGAACGGTATGCTGCTGGCGAACGAGATTTTCGCGATACGGACCTGTTTCGGGCGGATCTGAGTAATGCGGAGTTGAGTGGTGTCAGTTTCTTTCGCACGAGCTTGTTTGGAGCGAATCTATTTCGCGCTAAACTGATTGGGTGTGATTTCTTCCGGTCTACCCTAATCGGGGCGAATCTCTATTGTGCAAATCTCAGTGGGGCAAATTTGACCGGCGCAAATTTGACTGGCGCGAACCTCAGTGGTGCAGATTTAAGTGGTGCGGACCTCACGGATGCAGACTTGGGAGGTGCGGACTTGAGTTATGCCACGTTGCATTATACGGACTTCACGGGTGCGAACTTGTTTCGGGCGATGTTGGTAGATGCGAAGTTGAATCATGCCAAGTTGGTGCGGGTTCGCTTGCGGGGTGCGAATTTGAATGGTGCAATTATGGAAGGGGCGATTTTGTCGAAGCTGATGGGTATTTCGGAGGAGGAAAAACAGGATCTGATTGATCGCGGTGCAGTCTTCCAGGAGTTAACAGAAGCAGTTCCCTCCCCGATCGCCTGACTTAAGCAAACTCGGGGGCGATCGCACTTCAACACTCACCCGGCGATCGCCCCATCGGACTTACTGAACAAACAACGGCATCACTTCCGCCGCTGTTAATAATCCGTAAATCCCCCGTTGGTGCAAGCGCACTCCGGCTTTCAAATACCCAAACGCAGGACCGCAAACATTCGCCGCCATACTGGTTTCATCCCCTAGGGTAAAGGTATGAGTCGAAATTTTCCCCTCGAAGGTGCGACCTGTAATTTGGACATTGGTACTTAGCGGCTTTTTGGGATTGCGGGTATCTACAATCCCGCCAACGGTGACGCGATCGCGCGAACAAATTCCCGCCAATTCCAACATGATATCATCGGCGTGTTCCATGTTTTCCAGGGCCAATTTACCATCGGTGCGATCGAGCAACGCTTCCACTTCGGCATCGCTCATCGCCATCGCCTGAGCTACGGTATAACCCGGAATATGGGCAATATCTTCGCGAATCGTAGCGCGATAAGCTTCCCAGTTGGCAATCCCGACGCCGAAGGTAATTTTCACGCTATGGATTTCCGCGTAACTTTGGGCGGCTAAAGCAGCAGCAGCGGTTAATAAGCCGGGGGTGGCACCACAGCCTGTCATGTAGGTAATCCCGGCTTTTTGTAAGTCATCCTGGAGTTCGAGTAACTGTTCAACGGCGCTAGTGCGTTTGAGCGCATCCACTAATACGCCACGCCATCCCGACTCAATAAATTGTCTCGCCACCGATGCCATGAAGGTATTGGGGAGGTTGGGTAATGCGAGGAAATACCCATCCACATCCGCTTGAGAAATTAATTCGGCGATGCTGTCATTACTGAGGATGCCACCGGGTTCGAGGTAGCCGAGGGACCCCTGTTGATGGTAGGTGGTGATGCAGGCATCGGGATTTAAGCCTTGGGAATTGTAGGCATATCCTTCTTTATCGGCAGCAGCCACCCAGAGGGTTTCGCGTTTCGGGGCGAGGATGCGCGCGGCAGCTTGTCCTAAGCCGCCAAACCCGAGAACACCGATGCGGAGGGGGTTTTGGGTTGGGGAGTGGGGGGTTTGCGGGTTACTCATGGGGGATTCCTTGAATTAAACAGATTCTCATTATCTAACGGAAGTTGAGCAGCAGCACGGTTTCTGGGGGGAGATGGGCGGGAATTTGTAAAGAATTATGAATGTGAAAACTGGGGCCAGACCTATCAGGATTTTTATGGGGGAGCATCAATTGTGTCAATGTTTCCAGACGGATACACCGGGCTTGGCAAGGGGTGAAGCGGCCTGACTGTAGCGGAATCGCCTGGATGGGGGCGGGTTAGAAATGGCCGGGACTCAAGGGGATGCCTCTCCAGATTTGGGAGTGGGGATCACTTGACTACTCCCTCAACTTAGGGGAAACTTAGCAAATATTGAGTGATTTACTCTAATCGGTAATAAATTTTGTTAAGGTATGACTCAATATAATTCGATTGGTCACAATAAGTTAACAGGACTTGCCAAACTGGGCAGTCTAGGATCCCCGAATTGACCCAAAGGCATGACTGGCCGTGCTAGGGATTGCTCGCGGATGAATTAAAACCACCTAAAAAGCAAACCAAACTCATGGAAACACTCGAATTTGTCATCTATCCCGATGGTCGAGTGCAGGAAAAAGTCACTGGCATTGTCGGTGCATCCTGTGCAGAAGTCACAGCGGCGATCGAAGCCCAACTGGGACAGGTCCTTGTTCAGGAGAAGACTTCGGAACATTTTGCCCAAGTGGTAGAACTGTCCCAGACTGCAACCGCCCAGGCGAGTTGGAGTGAGTGGTAAATTTTTGTAAAACTGCAATTTAACTGTTTCTGGTCCCTTTTGATTCACCATTGTTAGCACAAGAGAGTCATCAACTATGTCACATTTCAGCCAAATTAAGACCCAAATTCGCAATCTGACTTCGTTGCAATCGGCGTTAACGGAGTTGGGAATTGACTGGAAATCCGGGCCGACGGAGGTTCGGGGTTATAAAGGACTAACCCATGACGCCGAAGTGGCGATCGCCCAAGAGAATGGGTATGACATCGGGTTTGCTTGGAACGGCGAAGAATATTCCCTGGTTGCTGATTTGCAATATTGGCAGCAACCCTGGACGGTGAATCGGTTTCTGAATGAAGTTACCCAGCGCTATGCCTTTCACACAGTGGTGAATGAAACGGCGAAACAAGGGTTTCAAATTGCTGAACAGCAAAAAAATGAGGATGGTTCAATCCGGGTTGTCTTGCAACGTTGGGCAAGCTAATGGAAGAGTTTTCTGAGTTCTCAACCCCCGAAACTCCGGACCGTTCGGGTCTCGAACCGGAGTTAGGTGGCGCGTTACGGGATGCCCCGGAACGTTCAGGTTTGGAGCCAGAGTTAGGCGGCGCATTGCGACAAAATGGCGTCTATGTGGACGAACCGACTTGCATTGGCTGCAAACATTGCGCTCATGTGGCGCGAAATACCTTCTATATTGAGGAGGATTATGGACGTTCTCGGGTAGTTCGCCAGGACGGAGACCCGGAGGATGTGATTCAAGAGGCGATCGACACTTGTCCAGTGGACTGCATTCACTGGGTGGATTACACCGAACTGAAGCAACTGGAAAAAGAGCGATTGTATCAGGTGATTCCCCGAGTGGGATATCCGGTGGAACAGGCGGTTTCCATTGTGGGGACACGCCGGAAGAAAGAAGTGTCTAAGCGCAAAAAAAAGAAGCCAGTGAGCGACTAGAGGGGTGCGCTTGACCAACTTCAAGGAGGCGAAACTTTATTGTTTTGGTTTTTTGAAGGGGTAGCAAGAGGCTTGATTTTGAAGAAAGCCTGAAACTGGATAACGACTGAAGTCGTTACTACGAACACCGGAGGGGAAACGACTGAAGTCGGGACGTTGAACACCGGAGGGGAAACGACTGAAGTCGTTACTACGAACTAAGATAAGAACGACTGAAGTCGGGACGTTGAACTAAGATAAGAACGACTGAAGTCGTTACTACAAACAGGGGTAGGACGCGGGGCGATTTGCAAGAAAGTCTCAACGGTTGATGACTGTTGGGGCTTTTTTGGGTTTATCTCAAGGTGTTATGTTCGGTGAGGATGCGTTCGACTCGCGCTTCTTCTACTTTTGAGGTGAGTTTTTCGGCTTCATGGCGATCGCGCAGGGTTTTGGCGAGGCTAAACGATGAGCCAACGGTGAAGAGGACACCCATTCCCATATAACCTTTGACCCAATTTGTCACGGGTAAGTTAACGATGCCGACGCCAGTCGCTGCTAAGGCGATCGCAAAGGAAGCCCAAACTTGAATAACCCAGGCTGTTGTGTGTTGTTGCAAAGGAGCTTTGTTCATAAAAAACACCCTCAATCTCTGGTTCTCAGAGTGGTAAAATTTTGATTGTTTCCTGAGCTTGTTTGGCTTGATTCTATTGCCGAAGGGTTAAAGAATTAGAAACCCTGTGCCAGTTTGAAAATTGGCATCTCGGCGGGTTACAATTGGGCCACGAAAAGACGGATTTGGCGATCGCAAACTCTTCGGATTTTTCCCGGCGATCGGGACTTGGAGGTGCAATCAGGGAATGAGTCTAAAACTTCGAGAAAGGGCTTGACAATTTCACCGATATCGGGTAAATTTATTCACTTAATAATTACCGGAAAGGGCGATCGTAACTGCACCTGAAGAACCCTTGATTCATTCCTATAATCCCCTATATCGGTGCCGAGGCAGCAACTATTCTTCAATCGGGTTTTCTTCCTGGAACATGACAAGTTCTTCCGTTTTCTCCAAGGGTTCATCCTCATCAATTAACCCACTGAGGTTTTGAACCACGAAGGGGAGAGAAGCCCCTTTCAGACCGCGTTTAATGCGCTCTGCCGTGTCATCAAACACCACAAACAAAGGATAAATCGTGTCCGACCCTTCCCCAATGATGTATTGATAACGCAGAGGCATTAACCACTCGTAGGCATGAGACAACCACATTTGAGTTTGTCGCCAGCGGCGGAGTAAATCGGAAAAATCTTCTTCTGGACGATGAATAAACACAAAGATTTCCACCCCCATTTTCACCTTCCAATCCGGGTCACACATCAGAATGGCGACATCACAGGGTAAAGAAATCACATCTCCGGAGTTGGCATTTAATCCACTGGGAGAATGGGAAGAAATGGTTTCACGAATGCGGATATTGGGTAAGGGAATGGGAATGACGCTTTCCTGGGGACGGCGCATACTTGGAATCATTTCCAAATAGGTTCGATACTGCCGCAGCAGGGCGATCGCACTAGCCCGATTGCTATAGTCAGCGAGTAACTGTTCGTAATGGTATTGTTTAAGAGACATAATTTTTCAAGACGTTTCAACTTCTGGATTGACCTACAAGGAGTCGGCATTCCAGTCAATGAGCCGTATCAGGAAACCCAAATCCGATTGAAAGCGGGGGAAATTGGTAATCAACCCCGCTAGTTCTTGGCATTTCAAGCTCAGGAATCGGTTCGTCAATCCAGCTCATCCCCCTCGGTTTATCCGAGTTGGTCAAACACAGCAAACATAGGCAGATACATAGACATCAAAATCGAACCCACCATTGCCGCAATGCCCACCATCATAATCGGTTCCAGGGTACTGGTGAGACCTTTCACCGCTTGTTCCACTTCATCTTCATAAAAGTCGGCAACTTTGGACAGCATCTTGTCCAGTTCCCCGGTTTCTTCTCCAATTCGCATCATGGAAATTGCCATTGGGGGAAAGATATTTTCTCGGTCAAAGGCTTCCGTTAAGCTCCCCCCTTGTTCCACCTCGGCTTTCCCATTATTAATCGCATTAGCAATCACCTGATTTCCGGCAGTACGGGCCACAATATCAAAGCAACTGAGCATGGGGACGCCTGCGCCCGTCAACATGGAAAATGTGCCACAGAAACGAGCCACCGCCGTCAGTTTAATTAACGGACCAATGACCGGGAGATTCAGGTACATCCGATCGCAAATTAAGCGACCCTGGGGAGTTTTATAAAACGTTTTGTAGGCAGTCACCAGGAGGAAAAGGCAGACAATCAAAACCAGCATTTTTCTCCAATCCGTAGTAAACGCACTGATTCCCAGCATAATTTGGGTAAACATGGGTAACTCTGCACCCAATTCCTCGAAAATGCCAGCAAAGGTCGGTAGCAGAAAGGTGGTCATCGCAAAAAACACGATAATCGCAATACTTCCCACTGCTTTCGGATAGGCGGAGGCGGATTTGATGTGGTTTTGAATTTTGGCAGATTTTTCTAAAGCAATGGCGAGACGGTTGAGCACCATGTCAAGCACCCCCCCAATTTCTCCGGACTCAACCATTGCACAGTAAAGGTCATCAAAGATATCGGGGAATTTTGACATCGCCTCGGAAAGCGGAACCCCGGTTTCCAGTTCCCCTTTAATCTGACGCAGGGCCTTTTTTAATTTGGCATTATCTGCGGTTTCCCCCAGCATGGCGATCGCCTTCATTAACGCCACACCGGAGTTAAACATCACGGCTAACTGACGGGAAAAAACAGCTTTGTCTTTCACCGTCATTTTAGCCATTGCCACATTGAGATTTTCTTCCAATGCGGCAAAATCAAAGCCTTTCTTTTTTTCTTCAGTTGTAATAACGTTTGTCGCCATAATTAACCTCCTGTTCGAGATAAATTGAGAGAGTGCAGGAATGGAAGGACTCGAAGCATCAGTAGAATGTCTAACGTAAGGGCCGATTCCATCCTAACAACAGCCGCTCTTGATGGAGGGTTGCCCTGGGAGATCAGAAAGATTGAGGGGGAGGAATTGACCCACTCCCCCCAATATCCTGCCAACCCAATTAGTGCCCTGCCGCTGCATTACTGAGGGCCGGAGAGGGTCCGATCAACCGTTCCAGTTCATCGGCTTTCACCGCTTTACTCATCGCCGCTTCCCAAGAGACTTTGCCCTCTTTGTAATGTTTAGCCAGGGCCATTTCCATTGTCTGCATTCCCAAGCGACCCCCGGTTTGGATCATGGAGTAAATCTGTGCCGTCTTTCCTTCCTTGATTAAGTTGCCAATAGCAGCATTATTCACCAGCACTTCCTGGGCGCAGACCCGACCGCCGCCCAGCTTGGGAACCAAGTTTTGACTACAAATGCCAATTAAGGAAATCCCCATCTGTGCGCGGATTTGGGCTTTAACTTCTGGGGGAAACACATCCAACATCCGGTCTACGGTACCGGCAGCGGAGTTGGTGTGCAGGGTTCCCATGACCAAGTGACCCGTTTCTGCGGCAGATACGGCCAGAGAAATCGTCTCAAAGTCCCGCATTTCTCCCACTAGAATAATATCCGGGTCTTGACGCAGGGCCCCTTTGAGCGCATTGGAGAAGCTCTTGGTGTCTTCTCCTTTTTGCCGTTGGTGGAATAGGCTCTTGATATTGGGAAACACATACTCGATCGGGTCTTCCACCGTGAGGATATGTTCGGCGCGGGTGCGGTTAATCAGATCCAGCAATGCGGCCATCGTGGTGGTTTTTCCCGAACCCGTTTGACCCGTGACCAGCAATAGCCCCCGAGGGCGCTCAGTCATTTCCCGGATCACCTGGGGAACCCCTAACTTATCGGCATTAGGAATGGTGGAACCCAAGGCCCGCAAACAAGAGGCCCAGCAACCCCGTTCCCGATAAACGTTGACCCGGAAACGGGCCAAACCTTTAACCCCGTAGGCGCAGTCTAAATCCCAGTTCTGCTCTAAGGTTTTGCGTTGTTGGTTGTTGAGCATTTGGAAGATGACTTGCTGACATTCTTCCGGGGCGAGACTTTCCCCAAATTGGGGCTGAGGAGTCAGTTTCCCGCTGACGCGGAAGTAGATGGGTGCACCGGCTTGGATGTGGATGTCTGAGCCACCTTGTTCAACCAGGGACTCCATAATATCTTCAATGACCAGACCTGCCATAGTCGCGTTTTCTCCGATAATCTCTGTTTAGATTGTATTGAAAGTCAATGGCCGAGGAAAGTTAGACTGCGATCGCCTCAATCTTGTTGGAAGCGTGGGGTTAAGCAGTACAGACAATCGAGCCACTCCTGCTGCAAACCAGCCCCGCAAGCCTTACAAGTCAGACCCGTCTTGCGTTTGGCTTTGAGTTCAGCTTCTAAGCCGGAGTCGGTAAAGGTCACCCGTTCAACCTCTTCAAAGGTGGTATGACCTTCTCGAACCAGATTCAGGCTATAGGCGAGCAAAGTCACCATCCCTTCTTCCACTGCGGCTTCCTTAATCCTTTCGGTGGGAGCACCTTGAGAGATTAACATTTGCAGATTTTCAGTGTTTTTGAGGACTTCATACACCCCAACCCGGCCTTTATATCCACCGCCCCCACATTTCTGACATAAAGTCCCGGCGTCTTGGGCGGCTTTGCGCTCTGCGGGGGCCACGATGTTGGCTTTATAGAACGTGATATTATTTTCCCCAGAAACGGAGAGACCAAAGCGACCGAGTTCTTCGGGAGTGGGGGTGTAGGCGATGCGACATTCGCTACAGACCCGCCGCATCAAGCGCTGGGCCAGTACCCCAATCAGAGAACCGGCGACCATGAAGGGTTCAACCCCCATTTCATCTAAACGGGCGATCGCCCCTGCCGCGTCGTTGGTATGCAGGGTGGTTAACACTAAGTGACCGGTCAAGGCTGCTTCAATAGCCGTTTTCGCCGTTTCTTTATCCCGCGTTTCACCCACCAGAATGATGTCCGGGTCTTGCCGCATAAAGGCCCGCAACAAGTTGGTAAAGTCTAATCCTTTGGCCCGAATCACCTGACATTGGGTAATCCCCGGCAAGGCATATTCAATCGGGTCTTCTGCGGTAGAAATATTGACGCTGGGGTCGTTGCGTTCGGCTAACACCGAATACAACGAGGTGGATTTCCCTGAACCTGTGGGTCCCGTCACCAAAATCAGCCCAAAAGGACGACTCGCCATTTCCCGGACTAGGGCTAAACTTTCAGGATTGGAAATTAACTTATCCAACCCCAACTGGGTGGAAGAGTTGTCCAAAATCCGTAAACAGAGTTTTTCGCCATACCGCGACGGCAGACAGTTCACCCGGAAGTCCACGGTACGTCCCTGGAAGATCCGCCGAATCCGTCCATCCTGGGCATTCCGACGTTCGGCAATATCCATGTCGGAAATAATTTTGAACCGCGAGGTTAAGGCATTTGTAATTTTACTGGGTAACCGGGCAAACTCGTGGAGTACCCCGTCTTTCCGCATCCGCACTCGGAGAAACTCTTCTTGGGGTTCGACGTGGATATCGGAGACGCCATCGGAGAGGGCTTTGGCCAAGATTTTATTAACGGTGTTAATAATCGGTGCGTCGTTGGCCCCTCGCAACGCCGCATCCAGGTTCATGTCTTCATTTTCTTCTGGGGCGTCATCGAGGGATTCCCCATCTACCTCATTGAAGACGTCACTATTGAGGTTTAAATCGAGTTGATTAGCTTTTTCTGCTTTGGCCTGTTGTTCTTTGGCCTTTTCGTCAGAATATTGATTGAGTAAGTTGTTATAGTCTTCTGGTGTGATCACCAGTCGGCGTAGGGTCAGTCCCTGGGGTCTGAGGATGCGGGTCAAGTCGTCCAAGGCGGCTAAGTTATCGGGATCGACCATTGCCACGGAAACGGATGGGGAATCGCCTTCGTTGCGGGAGATGGGCAGGATGCGATGGCGACGGCAGCTTTCTAGGGGAAGCAAGGTTTCTAGGAGTGGACCGAGTTGTTCCGGTGAGAGTTCGGTGATTTCCGGATCCAAGGCTTCGACACCGTAGACAATTTTCAGTTCAAAAAGCTGTTGTTTTTTGTACTGCCTGAGCAACTCGGGAGGCAGTTGCTTTCCGGTAATGGCTTCGAGGACCTCAGTAAGAGGCTTCCCTGATTTCCGACTTTCGATGTGGGCGCGTTGAACTTGTTCGCGATCGGCATAGCCTGCTTGGATCAGCTTATTGCCGAAGGGAGAAAACGCATTCTGGACAACTAGAGCACGCCGCTGTGATGCGAAGTTTGTCATGGCTGGTTGATTTAATATGCTTACTGAGAGTATTCCCAAAATTTAAGCCGGTTAAGCACTTTTTGCCCCAAGGGGTTGGCTCGCGCTTGGGTTGATTCTGAAGA
Source organism: Laspinema palackyanum D2a (assembly GCA_025370845.1). GTDB lineage: Bacteria > Cyanobacteriota > Cyanobacteriia > Cyanobacteriales > Laspinemataceae > Laspinema. The sequence goes on from JAMXFF010000021.1 coordinate 95,764, forward strand.
TCCCCAGAACTGAGGACAGGTGGCGCGGAGGACCGTGAGGGTTGCTCCTGAGTGCGATCGCTGATGTTGGTTTAGTTCAATGTTTACTGGATTATCTTTGATGATAGCTTTTACCACCCCAAAAGCACCAACTTTTGCGCTATATATTCTCTTATTTTATAGCCTGATGTCGCACAGTTAGGGATTAATTTTTGGCCGGTTTGGCTGGGGACTGATTCTCCCAGATTGAGTTGTTCAAGGGTCGCGTCGATCAGGTTGCGGGGATCTCTACCTTGCATCGGTCCGTTAGGGGTGAACTTTCTGCCCTCGGTCCTTCTGTTCATCCCTCACCTGAAAGACGATCGCTGTTGGAACAGTCAATCCGCTTTTATACCTAAAGCCCTCTAAACTCAACGGGCGATCGACGATCCCCATCGGTTACTACCCAGCCCATTCTCTTCACTGAACCGCAATCTGCTCATCCATTTCCCGGAAATATAAACGAGGATAGTGCCGGGGCATTGTCCTGAGTCGTAGTGAAGGTTTGATTGGATGTATTGAGAGTTCCCTGAAGCGATCGCTTTCCCACATTTGCTAACACTCTCCAATCTGATATTCCCTGAAAAGCTTCGCACAAAATCTGGGCCGTTTCAGCCCATTAATGATCGGTTATTTCAGCAATCCCTAACAATATTGTGTCAACAATCTTCATCGATGGAGCAGATTGTAGAAGGGATGGGTTCAAAGTTGAATCCCCAATGAACCTATCATCTTTCCCCGGCTGGTATCGTATTGTAAATCACATTAAGTCAATCTCGCTCTATTTTTATGTCAATAAACAGGGTTTGAGATGTCATCGGGTTCGGGAACACAGAAGAAGCCGAACCTCTAGCCCCGGATTCCTTAACACGAATTGGACACAAGAGCTAGAAAAGAATCCGACTATTTTGAGAAGGCAATAAAGGAGAAGTTAGCTGGCTTTTGTGGGTGGGGGAGAAACATGGCGAGTCCAATACAAAATCAACAGAACGAGGCCGAGTTGAAGTGGCCAAGGGGCAATCACGAGATCACAGCCTACCCCCAGGGTCCCGACAGCCATCGCCAGAATTCGGGGAATTTCTTCCGAGGTATTCATATAACAAAACCAGGCCGTTAAACTGGTTACCAGTGCGATCCAGAACATTCCGATCATGTGGAGTCCCTCCTCAAGGGCGAAGGATTAAAGGGTTACATCTATCAATCCCTGTGATTTTCTTGCTCTAATCTAACCACGGATTCAAAATAAACTCGTGATGATCACAGGTCCAACCTTAAGATAATCATCACGGAACCCGGAGATCCAAATCAATCCCAGAGGCGATCGCGATCGCATCCCCCCCTCTTCTTAGTTCGTAGTAAAGACTTGCTGTCGTTCTCTTTTCTTAAGTTCGTAGTAACGACTTGCTGTCGTTTCTTTCTTCAGTTCGTAGTAACGACTTCAGTCGTTCCCCCCTCTTCCAGTTTGTAGTAACGACTTCAGTCGTTCCCCCCTCTTTGTACAGATGCCCCAATCGGTTCAACCAGCAACGTAATATTATGCCGTCCCACGACAGAAACCACTTCACCGGGACCTAACGTAATATGATGTAGACATAAGGCAGGCCACCAGGAATTCTGAAACCGGACCCGTCCTCCAAAATAGGGAACAATGGTTTCATCCACGATCGCCAATTGGTTAGACTGCTGTAGCATCAATTCTGAGTCAATCTCAGCGCCTTGAGAACTCCTGCTGTTTCTTCGGGGAAAAAACAGTTTGCCGAACAGCCATTGGAACCAATAGAACTTCATTCGATGCCATCCTCCGATCAACGATACCGATCGCGGTAGGGGCTTCAATATCAGCCCGGGTCACTCCTGCGGGGCGATCGCCACTTCACCTCAAGAGGCGATCGCCTTCTAAACGCTTTATTAGGATAGATTGCTCAAAAATATGCAGGGTCGTGCGATCGGCAACCGATGAGTCTTCCCTTCGGGACTCCTTCCCGGGGGTTTCCTCACCAAATCCCTGCCAATCCGCCCTCAATCCGGTGCAGAAACTGGATTTTTCCAGGCTAATTTTGCGATGCGGGGCATTTTTGCATAATTGGCGATGGACTGCCCTAGTAAATCTTTAGAACCCAGAAACGACGGATTTCCGTGAGCTCACGATTCGCGAACCGAGAACGAGAATGTTAAGTCCATCAAACCCGAACCCGATTCCCACGCCACCCCGGCGTTCCCCTACCCTGAAGCAATTTTGTACCTATCTCCGGTTAAATCACCAAGGGGGGCGCTGGGTGCTGGAATGGAAAACTGAACCGCGTTTACGGCGCAATATTCAGTTATATATCGCCCAAGACCCCAACTTTGCCGACTTGTGCGATCGCCAGGACGATGGGACAGGATTAGAACAGTTCTGGATTGCCCTCGCCCTCAATTCCCTACCGCCCCAAGGGTGGGAACCCCCCGATCGCCAGCAACTGGCATTCCAGCATTTAGCCAGTTATTATGAACCGATTTGTCACCAAGCGGCCCGTACCATCGTCCACCAGCATTCTCAAATCTTATGGGAAGATGCCTTCACCATCGCCCGACTCTGGCTCCAAAAAAAGGATAAATTAGCCGACCTTTTAAGAAAATATCAACCCAATGGACCGGCAAAATTTTCCACCTATTTACAATCGGTTTTAATGCGGAACATTAAATCGGAAACCGATGTGGGTCGGTACTCTTACTGGCGGTTATTATGTAAAGCCCCGGACTATGAAATAGCCCAGGCTTTAGAATCTGTTTACCTGGGTACAACCCAAGCTTCCCAACTGTTATTAGCCCGGAAATTGTTTAAAAAAGTTTATATGGCCCATCATATTAATGGAGGGGGCAGAACCCGAAGGGAAATTTGGCCTGCACCCCAAAAGGAAGATTTTGCGGAAACGGCTAACTTTTATAATGCTCAGAGACTCTTGCCTTCTGCTTTGCCCGAAGTGGCAGCTAATCCACCCAGCAATGCAGAACAGATTGAATCTTGGATGCACTGTTGTCTGAAAGCCTTAAAAGATAAAAGAGGACGGGAAAATCAGGTCTATTCAATTGATGAGCTTGAGGAAAAACAGGGACTAGAAATACCCGCGCCCCCAACTGAATTGGAAGACGCTATCCTGGAGGAAGAGTCTGAAGGAGATTTACAGGATTCTCCTGGGACTCAGCTCAAGCGCATTCATGAGTTATTTGAAACCGAACTCAGAGGATGCCGCAGTATTCTCGAAGTTCAACTAGGCGATCGCCGGGTATTGATTGATAAAGATCGGATTCTTATTCTGAAATATGGAGTCGGACTCACTCAACATCAAATTGGGGAGTTGCGGGGGATGAATCAATCGAGTGTGAACCGCAAACTTAAAACCTATAAAACCCATCTTTTGAGTGCTTTAACTCAATTCATTCAGCCGGAAGAAAGAGCCCTCGACTCGGTGCAAGGGTGGTTACAGAAAAATTTTTTATCCTCTAATTCGGCGGATCTGATTGCTCAAGCCTTGGGGAAGGCGATCGCGACCCAGAAATCGGAGGACCGAGAGTTATTGTCCTTACGGTATGGGCAAAAACTAACGGTCCAACAAATTGGCGATCGCCTCGGAATGACGGCAGATCAGGTCAACTCTAAACTGAGTGCCATTGAAACTCAATTGCATAAAGGTTTATGCATGACCCTAGAGAATTGGATAAAGAAGTATGTAGACAAGTGGCTCTATGATTTTTACAAATCCGCCTTAAGCCAACTGCTCAATCAAGGCTTTACTTTACTTTCTCCTGATATCCAGAAAATTCTGAAACTTTCCTACAACCATCGCGTCCCTCTGGACAAGATAGCCGCGAAACTAGGACTGGATCAAGACAGGGTGCATCACTTAGTTTGGGAAGGAATTTGTCTACTAGAATCTTATTTAATTCAGAAGCTTTCCGATGAATTGAAAGTCTCTCTGCTTGGAAATGTCGAAAGACAGCAGATCACCCAATTGACAAACGACTGGTTAAACAGCTTACACAAATCGGATTAAGGAGAACTCGATCATGAACTTTATAAATAATGAATGGAATCAGCCCAGAATTCAGAACTCTTCGGAAGGAATGCGCTTCAAAATTGCGCCTGAGCACCAAGAACAGGCTTGGGAAATGGCCGATCGCCACTCCAATACCCTCACCCGCTATCAAGCCTATCTCAATTGGATTACGGTAAAAACTCTCTTACCCTGGTTTGAAGAATGGGCACAAGAGGAAGGATTACCAGCCCCTTCCATTTGGCCGACAGCAGAGCAAATCGTTCAGAGTTTAGAATTGGTCAATGGCACTGCAATTGAGCTGGATTTCACTCGATTTATCCTCATTCCTATGGATGAAATTGAGTCAGAATCTGTAGAGGTTCCCCAGGAATGGATAGACAATCCGAACTGGGTGGGGGATTATTATCTTCCCATCATCGTCAGTTTAGATGGGGATGAGGAGGACTGCTGGATAGAAGTTCCCGGGTTTGCCACTCATCAACAGGTGAAAACCCAAGGAAATTATGATGCTAATAGTCGAATTTATGAATTAGAAATGATCGAGTTAATCACGGATTTAACGGTGATAGAAATAACCCGGGGACTCCAAGTGCGAGAACCGATTCTCCCCTTACCGGCACTATCGGCAGTCGAGGCTAAAAAGTGGGTGGAAATTTTGGGGAATCCGTCAATTTATTCCCCCAGATTAGAAGGGGAAATACCGTTTGAAACCTGGGCCGCTTTGTTAGATAATCAGGAATGGCGACAACAACTGTGCGATCGCCGGATGGGGAAAGTTCCAGAAGTTGCCTCGGATCAACCTTTACAGGAGTTAAGACAATGGTTACACCCGGTAACGGAGGAAGGACTGGAAGCGATTTCCGGGGGATGGCAACAGTTTGAGGCATTGTTTGTACCGCCAACCCCGATCGCAGTGCGTGGAAAAAGTGAGACAACCCAGGCGATCGCCCCGGTGATTCGCTTGTTGCAACCGGATGAATTAGAACAAACTCGTTGTCATGCCGCAGGAGTCTTGGGAGAACTTGGATTTGGTAACCCCGAGGCGATCAAAGCTTTAACTCAATTGTTGCATACCGCCCGGGATGAAGAAACCCGTTGGCAAGCGGCACTCAGTTTAGGTAAAATTAGTCCCGGACATCCTCAATCCGGCATCAAAAAAGCCCGATCCCTTGATTTGGGGATGTATTTAGAAGGTCATTCGATCGCTTTAATTGTGGCAATTATGCCCAAAAATGACGACAAATTAGGAATATTTCTGCAAGTCCAACCGACTTCTTCGGGAAAGTTACCCCCCCATTTAAAATTGAGCATCCTATCGGCATCAGGTGAAACCATCCGAGAAGCTGAATCCAGAGGCGATCGCAGTGTTCAAGGTCACGACAACTTGATTCAATTGCGGTTTAGTCCGCCTCCGGGTACTCACTTTCGCGTCAGGGTATCCCTAAAAGAATCTAGCATTACGGAGGATTTTATCGCCTAAATCAGGCGCAGTCAAATTTATTCAAAAGGAGTGGGTTCTTGGCAATCAGGGGTCAGATATATTTGCGCTTCCCCTTGTGCATGATGCTGGATAGTGCCTGGTAAATCATCGGGTTTAAATACCGAACCGCTTACTTCCAAAGAGGTAGCTGGATGATGCAGGAGTGGGCCAAAATTAAACCCCGATTGCCTATGAACTGTTTACAAGGTGAGGCGATCGGGGTTTTTGGGAGGGGAAGAATTCGGGAACGACTGAAGTCGTTACTACGAACTTAAGAGAACGACTGAAGTCGTTACTACGAACTTAAGAGAACGACTGAAGTCGTTACTACGAACTTAAGAGAACGAGTGAAGTCGTTACTACGAACTTAAGAGAACGACTGAAGTCGTTACTACGAACTTAAGAGAACGACTGAAGTTGTTACTACGAACTTAAGAGAACGACTGAAGTCGTTACTACGAACTTAATAGAACAACTGAAGTCGTTACTACGAACTTAAGAGAACAACTGAAGTCGTTACTACGAACTTAAGAGAACGACTGAAGTTGGGATGTTGAACGCCATCACAAATAAGAGTTAGTTTGGGGGGTCTAGGCGGTTGACTAAGAGGGCGACGGGTATCATGGGTAATCCGGCAGCTAGACAGATTAACCATTGGGTAAGATTGAGAGGGGCGGTTTGAAAAATGCGGTTGAGTAGGGGCACTTGGGAGAAGAAAATTTGCAAGACGACTGCCCCAATAATTCCTCCGATAATGGCAGGTGCACCCTTTTGTGAGGTTCGGTTTCCTTTCATTTTTGCGATTAAATTCGGCAATAATTGGCTAATGCTTAATAGATAAAAAATCCGACCAAAAACTAAGGATTGAACGGCGATGGTTCTGGCTAAGGCGAGTTGGTCGGGATGGGTTCGGAGTGACCATTCAAACATTCCAAAGATGACAATCCAGTTGTAAACGGCGATGATCCCAATCCGTTTGATGCGATCGGGGGATAAGAGAGATTCGCTGGGGTTGCGCGGGGGCTTTTCCATCACCCGGGGAGATTTGGGTTCAAAGGACAGAGGAACGGTCATGGTGATGGAATTGAGCATATTCAACCAGAGAATTTGTAGGGCTTCAATGGGCAGGTAGCGACCTAATAATACACTCAATAACACTGTCATGGATTCCCCTAAGTTGACGGGTAAAATAAAGGAAATCGCTTTCACTAAATTACTATACACCGTGCGTCCTTCTTCCACGGCGGCTTCAATGGAGGCAAAGTTATCATCAGTGAGAATTATATCCGCCGATTCTTTCGCAACTTCCGTTCCAGCACCTCCCATTGCAATCCCCACATCGGCTTGTTTGAGGGCCGGTGCATCGTTGACTCCATCTCCCGTCATGGCGACAATCTCACCTCGGGCTTGCAATGCTTCAACGAGGCGGAGTTTTTGTTCCGGTGCTACTCGGGCAAAGACGACGCTATCCTCTAGGTTATTGGCGAGGGTTTGGTCATCCATATCGCCGATTTGAGTGCCGGTAAAGGCTTGAACTCGACCGTTTTTCTCCATTCCCATGCGACGGGCGATCGCAGCGGCGGTGGTGGCATGGTCTCCGGTAATCATTTTCACCTGAATTCCGGCATTTTGACAGGCAGCAACAGCGGCGATCGCTTCGGGTCTCGGGGGGTCAATCATCCCCTGTAATCCCATAAAAATTAACCCCTCATCGATATCTGGGCGATCGATGTCATTCCGTCCTGGACTGACGGATTTTTTGGCAAAGGCTAACACTCGTAACCCTTGTTCTGCCATGATTTCGACTTCCTCATGCAAGGCGTCGGCATCTAAAGGAATCACCTCACCTTGACTATCAAAGATTTGGGTACAACGCTTGAGGAGGGATTCTACTGAACCTTTGACATAAATTGTCGGTCCATCGGGAGTTTCATGTAAGGTTGCCATATACTGAAACTCGGATTCAAAGGGAATCACATCTAGTTTTGGCAGTTCTTCGGCGATCGCCTCGGGAGTTAATCCCGCTTTATTCGCAGCGACAATTAACGCGCCTTCTGTAGGGTCACCAACCACGACCAGATTCCCATCTTTTTCTTCAATATGGGAATCATTACACAAAAGTCCGGCCCGCAAACATTCTAATAAAATTGGGTTTTGTTGGAAATCAACGGGAGAATCATTAAGAGAAATTTCCCCTTCTGGTGCATAGCCTTGACCTGTGACATAATACTTTTGACCTCCCGCATGAATTTCTTGAACCGTCATCTGATTTTCCGTCAGGGTTCCGGTTTTATCGGAACAAATAACTGTTGCACCCCCGAGAGTTTCTACCGCAGGCAATTTGCGAACGATCGCATGACGTCGCGCCATCCGATTCACTCCGACGGCTAAAGTAACCGTTACCACTGCGGGTAATCCCTCGGGAATTGCACTCACAATCAAGGCGATCGCGGCTTCTAATGCACCGGCGATCGAGGGTTGAACATTTCCGAATGTTTCTGACGCCTCATTATTGTAATAATTATGGAATGCGACCGCCACGGTTAATGCACCTAACCCCAGCACTAAAGTCATCCAAACTTTACTAAATTTGTTAAATTTGCGGGTTAAAGGGGTTGTTAAATTAGTCCGTTGGTCAATCAGTTGAGAAATCTTTCCGGTTTCCGTATTATTTCCCGTAGCCACTACCAAACCTTGGGCTTGTCCGAAGGTAACTAATCCCCCCGCATAAGCCATATTAATTCGTTCAGCCAGGGCGGTTTCTGTATTGAGGCTCTCGCTGTTTTTTTCCACGGGAACTGACTCCCCAGTTAATCCCGATTCATCAATTTGCAAGTTCTTAACTTGAATTAATCGTAAATCAGCCGGTACTTTGTCCCCGGAATTGAGTAAGACTAAATCTCCCGGGACTAATTCGGTGGAAGAGATGCGCTGTTTGTTGCCATCGCGAATTAAGGTTGCTTCGGTGGTGACGGCTTTAGCCAAGGCCGCGATCGCCCCTTCCGCTTTCCATTCTTGAAGGAAGCCAATAATCGCATTAATAATCGTTACCCCCCAGATAACCCAGGCATTCGGCCATTCTTCTAGGAAGGCTTCCACCGCCCCAGCCCCGAGCAAAATTAAGATTAAGGGTTGATTAAATTGGAGAAGAAATTTTAACCACAAAGGTTGAGCTTTCTTGCCGGTTAATTCATTGGAACCGAATTCTTGTAATCGTTGGTTTGCTAAATCCGTTGTTAGTCCTTCCTCGTTGCTGGAACCGAGTTGATTCGCAACTTCTTGTTCCGATAAACTATGCCATTCCTGGGATGTTAATTCGCTGGGTTTGTTCGCGGTTTGCATAACATTCTCTCTAAGAGTGATACGGTTTTAATCAAATTTCCCCAAAACCTAGGGAAGTTTAGGGCTAAATTGGGGTTAAGGGAGCCTTTCCCTGAAAAAAATCATCAAAAAAAGTGAGTGGTTATAAAAGCCAACAGTTTGAAAACCTCCGAGGTTTTCAAACTCGAATGAGTGGGCAGAATCCCCGTTATTTAAAAACTTGACTCCTCTGGGATTCTTGGCATCCGCTAGGAGGGTTCTGTTTAATTTAACATATTATCCTCAAGGTTTGGTGCGTTTGCAGTCCGTGCCATTCCATTGCATTCCGGTTCAGGAGAGACATAGAAAATTGGCAATTCGTCAATGTTTCTGAAGATAGATTTTTAAGAAACCTGCGATCGCCAACCCAAATTCAAGAGACCCGTGGGATAATAACTTAAAACAAGTCCAAGGGGAGGATATGAACCAGCAACCCGTCACCTGGCATTTGCAACAACCCGTACTCCCTCCGGAGTGGTTCCTCGAACAAGTCCGACAGCATCTCGACTCTCAGCAGTCGGGTTTATCCGGCCAATATGCCGCCGCATTACTCTGGCAACGGGGAATTCAGGACCGAGAAGAACTGGCCCGGTTTTTAAATCCTCAAGACTATCAACCCGCCAGTCCATTTGATTTCGGCGAGGAAATGTCCGCTTGTGTCGATCGCCTCAAACTGGCCCGGAAACAGGGGGAAAAGGTGGCAATTTGGGGCGACTTTGATGCCGATGGCATCACCGCCACCAGTGTCTTATGGGACGGACTGGGCCAATTTTTCACCCCCCTCACTCAACTCACCTACGTCATTCCCAACCGCTTAACCCAATCTCACGGTCTGAATCGGTCGGGAATTGACGATTTAGCGGCATCGGGAACCACATTAATCGTGACCTGCGATACGGGGAGTACCAATCTCGACGAAATCGAGTATGCTCATCAGTTGGGCATCGATATCATCGTCACAGATCACCATACTTTACCCCCCAGTCGTCCAGGCGTTGCAGCAATTATCAACCCTCGTTCTCTTCCGGCAACCCATCCCCTGGCGCATCTTTCGGGAGTCGCTGTTGCTTATAAGGTGGTAGAAGCTCTGTATAGCACACTGCCGGAAATTCCGCAAGAACCGTTAGAGGGATTATTGGATTTAGTTGCCATTGGTTTAATTGCCGACTTGGTACAACTGAGTGGAGATTGTCGATATTTAGCCCAAATGGGACTCAAACGCTTGCATCAGGAGTGGCAAAAATCTCCGATGGAACGACGCAGACCCGGGGTGGGGGAGTTGTTAGATTTGTGTAAACGCAGTGGCGATCGCCCCACGGATATCTCCTTTGGGATTGGTCCGCGCATTAATGCCGTCAGTCGGATTCATGGCGATGCCTCTTTCTGTGTGGAATTACTCACCACTCGCGATCGGCGTCTTGCCCAAAAACTCGCCCAGGACACGGAAAGCGCCAACTCCCGACGGCAAGCTATCCAAAAAGATGTGGATAAACAGGTCCAACAAAAACTCGATCGCCTCGACCTCTCCACCACTGGCGTGATCGTCTTACAAGACCCCCAATGGCCTGCGGGAGTCCTCGGTTTAGTCGCCGGTAAAGTCGCCCAAGACTACGCCCGTCCCACCATTTTGTTAAGTACCGATTCCGGCAATTCTCAGGTAGAAAACCCGGACAAAATCCCGCTATTTAGCGATTCTGCCTCGAATATCTCCTTTCCCCTGGCCCGAGGGTCAGCGCGTTCGGTTAAAAATATTGACTTGTATGAATTAGTTAAAGAACAAGAGCATTTACTGCACCGTTTCGGCGGTCATCCCTTTGCCGCTGGGTTAAGTTTACCTGTCCAAAATGTTTCCTTGTTTACGGAAGCCATTAACCGATTGTTGAAGGAAAAAATGGGAGCTGTCGGGGGTTTGGGAATGCCCGTTGTCCAAGCGGATTTGCGCTGTACTGTGGCTGAATTAGGTCAGACCTTATTTCGGGAATTAAAAGTATTAGAACCTTGCGGAATGGGGAACCCATTTCCCTTGCTCTTAATTGAAAATTGCCAATTTAAAAATCCCAGAAATCGCAAAATCAAGGATAACAAAGGGCGAAAAATAGAATATATTAAAACCGAGTTCCAGATTTGGGATGAATCGAGTGAAACCGGATTTCCCGGCCTATGGTGGGGACATTATCAAGAGGAGTTGCCGACGGTTCCTGCTGATGCCGTGGTGGAACTGGACTACAACAGTTATCAAAAACGGTATGAAGTGCGCTTGATTGCAGTCCGTCCCCGAGAAGCGGGTACCGTGATCACATCCCCGGAAGGGGGGTTACCGATTCTGGATTTTCGCCGCCACCGGATTCAAAAGGGAGAAGCGGAGGGGGTGAATTTTGATCGCACTACTTCAATTGTGATAGAAACCTGTCCGAGTAGTTGGGAGGAGTTGCATCAATGGTTAGACTTGGCAATCCAGACTCAAAAGACACTGGCGATCGCCTATCCCCCGCCCAAACCTGTTTCCCCCTTGCAAGTGTGGCAGCAGTTGGTAGGGGTGGCGAAATATCTCACCCGAACCGGACAACGGGCAACCCGGGGACAATTATGTTCTAAGCTCTCGATTAGCGATCGCACCTTAGAACTTGGCATACAAGCCTTAATTGCCGCAGGTTTTCAAGTCAAGACAATGGGAGATAGTTTGCAGGTGCTCCCGGGACCTTTGACCCTTACTCTCGACGTAGGCGATCGCTTTTGTGCGGCAGTTGAGGAAGAACAGTTTCGGCGCAACTATTTTTATCAAGTTCCCCTGTCTACCGTCCAGGCGATCGTGCGGAGTAAGGGTGATGGGGAGGATAGGGAGGATGGGGAGGATTGCTCATGTTCGTAGTAACGACTTCAGTCGTTGCTCTCGTGTTATGGCTGATGCCATAACACGAGTAATCGCCGCTTCTACCCCTTGTCTGCTTGGCAACTGGAAGCAGAGGCTGAGATGGGCGTTACTTGGCGATCGCCAAGTAACGCGGTAACGACTGAAGTCGTTACTACAAACGGGAACATCTCCCCCATCCCCCCTATCCTCCCCATCCTCCAATGACCCAATCAATCCAACTGACCTTGATGTTCACATTCATAATCGTCGGGTTGCCATTGGGTGATATTAATTTCACTCAGGCGTTCCACCTGCTGACATTCGGAGGGATAGAACTGATCAATGATGGCCCAAATTAAACTGCGGGTGACATCTAATGCAGTTTTTAGCCAAAACTCTTTATTGCCAGGGATGCCTTCTTCCTCTACGGTTTCTATTTCTACGGCAATTCCTTTGGCACCTAACAGAATTTGTGCTAACCACTTAGCGCGAGGCAGATGGGTTTCGGAGGTGATGACTTTGACTTTCTTGACATCCCACTGTTTTAAGAGTTCACCACTAAAGGTAAAATTGGTAAAGGTAGAGTAGGCGCATCGTTCTAACCAAACATTCTGATTCGGAGCGCGATCGCGATCGAAAATTAGCTGCACACAAGGAGAGGCAGAACCTTGGGAAATCACAATGGGAATGTCCGGATTCTCTCGGGCAAATTGGGTGACGTACATTTCTCGTTTGATGCTACCACCCAGGACTAAAATAGCATCGACGGAGCCAGCGGCAGCCGATTGTAGACGGAGCATTTGGACAGCCCAAAATCCGCCGAGGATGAGTACAAAAAATACAGTAATTCCGGTAACTATTTTTTGTGTTTTCCCTCGGCCTCTAGTGCTTAAGTTGGAGGGAGTGGGTTGTGGACGGGATTTTTGCTTCATGGCGATCGCCTACTCCGTATCCGGTAGCCGAAAAATCACTTGACCGTCCTCGGTGATTTCCTTTGAGGCCCCAAGCTTGAGTATTTCTTGTTCGGCTCGTTGTTTAACCGATTCATTGATACTATTTTGATAGACCTCATTCCAAGACCACAGGCGAACCCCGGTACTATCGGGTTCGGTTCTCAGGAAGTCTGCTGCACCTTGATAGAGGTCTGCATAGTCTTCGTACTCTGTGCCGATCGCCCATTGCGCTGCCCTTTCATGGGATTCAATGCTGCCGGGAATATCTCCGAGTAACAGCAGTTGATCCAGACCTTTGAAACGCCACACCAGAAAGGCTTTGGGATTGATTTCCGGGGACAAAACCGCTAGACCGCGTTCCATATATTGGATCCCCAGTTCCGGTTCCCCTTGGGCAAAGGAAACCGCAGTGGAGATAAAGGGATACATTTCCGCGAAGCGGGGGTCGAGGCGGGTAATGACGTCGAAGTATTCTTTATTTAAGGCGTAGCCGATTTGGTCTCGGATCTCTTCATCGCCAAAATATTGCACCCATTTGAGGAAGGCATAGTTAGCCATCATGTTATCGAAACCGAGGGTGGGCGATCGCCTCAGCATTTGAACTTGTAAGGCTTCTTGTTGTTGAGCTTGTCTGGGGTCGGTTTGGGCTAGGCGGGGGTTTCCTAGACCCGTCTGCTGCATGATGATGGCTCCAGCGAGGGCGACAATGGCGATCGCCACAGTCCCCCATTCTCCCCACCCTCGCGAGGTAACGGTTTGTACTTTAGATTCCACTACACCCTCCTGATCTGAATTCTTGCGTGGAGGTAACCCAGGCTAATGGTCCCAGTCTTTAGGTCTGGCTGGGTCTCCTTCAGACGGCCTCCTTCTCCCGGACTTTCCTCGGCAATCTCGACCTCAGTTCCCTTTGTCTGCTGGGGGTATCTGCCCCAAAGCGTTCAACCCGGATCCCCGAGTTACAGAATTTCAACATCTACAGATTAACTTAAAAAATATTGCATCGGAACATACTGCGCTTGACAAATATTTTAGCTACACTAGAGACAACCTCAATTAAATCATCCGTGTGTCAACATTCATTCGGCGATTTCAGGGACGCTCACTGCTTTACTCATCCGGAAACCGTTTCCGTTGTCGTGAAGTCACTGCTAGTCAGGGGACCAAGGACGGTTACTCCATTGTCACCCCATTTTATAACTTTACGGGTTAAAGGGCCACCAACCTCTCCAAGACAAACGGGAGCAAATGTTGCAAACCAGTCAAATTGTTGGCACTATTGCTATTAGAGAGTCGTAGCCCTTGTCTTGCTCAAGGTCACGGTTGAAGTAATTCCAGCTAGGTCGGAATTGACCCGGACTAGACCCGTTCTGGGTGAAGGCTGGGAGCAAAACAATCCGCAGGCTGGCAAAAATACATCTTGATTTGGAAAATTAACGACCACTCAACAGAACTATCAGTCCCTCAACTGGAAAAATTTGAGAGTCTAAAGAATCAATTTTATTTAACCCGTTGGTTCTCTGGATTAAATTCTCTAACCGATTGTCTCTATTCGTTAAACCCCTAATCCCCCAACTTACATGAATCAATACTCAAAACGGAACTCTTTGCTGCAAATTGCCCTATTTGGTGGAGCCTTTGCCACTACTGCAGCTCTGACCTTATTAACTCCTCTTGGCTCTCGGGCGGTGCGAGCACAGCTTCAAAATAGTCCCAAGGCGATTGTGGATGAAGTCTGGCAAATCGTGAATCGGGACTATGTGGATGGCTCATTTAATCAGATAAATTGGGAAGCCACGCGCACGGAGTTGTTAAGTCAGGAATATTCCTCGCCGGAACAAGCTTACGCCGCAGTACGGGTTGCTTTAGCCAAATTAAATGACCCCTACACGCGATTTTTAGACCCAGAACAGTTTGAGGAGTTGACCACTCAAACTTCGGGGGAAATGTCTGGGGTGGGGATGCGTTTAGAGCTCAATACAGACACCCAAAAAATCACGGTGGTTGAACCGATGGAAAATTCCCCGGCGAAGCAAGCGGGACTGCAATCGGGGGACCAAATTTTGCAGATTGACGATCGCCCGACTCAAGGGATGAAAGTCGAAGAAGCCGCCCAATTGATTCGGGGAAAAGAAGGGACGGAAGTGAGCTTGCGGGTCTATCGCTCAACTCAAGGGGAATTTGATGTCACGTTAAAACGGGCGCGGATTGAACTCCAAGCGGTTCGCTATAATATCCGCGCTGAAGGGGGAACCAATGTTGGCTATATCCAGTTATCCGAGTTTAGTTCCCATGCAGCGGAACAAATGCACGATGCGATTAGCGAACTGAGCGATCGCGGTGTGGATGCGTTTGTCTTGGATTTGCGCGGCAATCCGGGGGGTTTATTGTACGCAAGTATTGATATCGCTCGGATGTGGTTAGATAGTGGGGAAATTGTCCGCACGGTCGATCGCAATGGCGGCAGTCAAGATTTTCGCGCCAATCGTTCGGCGATCGCCAAGCAACCTCTGGCGGTTTTAGTGGATAAAAACTCCGCGAGTGCCAGCGAAATCTTATCCGGTGCGCTCAAAGATAACCGCCGCGCCACGATTATTGGTACCCCCACCTTTGGTAAAGCTTTGGTGCAGTCGGTCCATTCCCTCTCCGATGGATCCGGGTTAACGGTGACGATCGCCCATTACTACACCCCCAATGGTACCGATATCTCCCAACTCGGCATCACGCCGGATATCGCGATCGACTTGACTAATGAGGATAAACGCCGTCTAGCAGCTAATCCCCAACTCCGGGGAACCTCTGATGACCCCTGCTATGCTCGCGCGGTTGCTTCGTTGCTCGCACAACTCCAACCTAACCCGTTAGCGATTCAGTAAATTGCCTTGAACTGGCATTTTCTACCCTAACAAGACCCGCAACCGGAACAAGAGGGACGCATCAGATTTGCGTCCCTCTTTTTGCGTTCCCAAAAATCAATCCAAAAACATGATATTATCTGCGGTTAAATTGCCGATTCCCACATCGACACGGGCGATCGCACCGGATGTAAAATTTCCATCATCATCGATATACAGTTTTCCGGTATCCGTTGCATAGCCAATCCGCGCATTACTGCTCGTCATGGCTAGAATATTAGCCTGAGTATCCACAATCACGCTCTCGGTCCCATCCATCAAGGATGCCTTAGATAAGGTAACTGGGGTTCCCCCGGATACACCGGATAGATTCTCTGTAAAGGCGATCGCATCTCCATCAGCGCCAAAGGTAAAATCCGTAATGCGATCGCTGGCAGTTCCCGGGGAATTCACCGTGGCATAGACAAAGATATCTTGACCTTTTCCCCCGGTGAGACTATCCACCCCATCTCCGGGGAACAACAGGTCATTCCCCTCAGTGCCTTGCAAGCTGTCGGCATCGCTAGACCCGGTAATAATATTAATCTGGGGTTGATTCTCCACCACGGCTATGGCGGGATTCCTCGACGCCATCACCCGAAGTTCCTCGGGGGTATTACTAAAGCTATTGTTTTCCAGGAACGCATTGGTCACTTCCGGTTCAACCACTATGCCGACGGGTGCATTCTCGATCGCATTATTCGCCAGGGTGACATTCTCGGAATTAGAAACCAGCTTAATCCCGCTCCCCTCTTGATCTGCACCGACGGGTAAATTCGATAAATTGCGATTTTCCCCTAATCTCACCTGATTTTCTGCAACTTCAGACTCCGATAAAGACCCCAAGATGCCAAAATCCACGGAGTCTAAGGTGTTATTGCGAACGATCGCACTCATAGCCGCGTCAAACATTCCCAAGACAATGCCGCCACTGCCTTGAATCAAATTATTCTCCACCGTTGCTGTCGCTGCATCCTCCAAATTGATGCCATCAAGCGCATCCAAAACTCGCACATTCTCAATGACCAGATTCTCAATCGCTGTCCCATTCTCCGGTTGGACGGCTAGAATATCTCCATTGGTTTCAATGCCATCCAGGGTGACATTACTGGCGAGAATTCTCATACTGGTTCCACCCGCTTCCGTGGAAATCATCGTCTCATCCGTCCCCCGAGCGCTATCGTTTCCGGCCACACCAGCATGAAACCCTTTAAGCGTCAAGGGTTTATCGATTTCCACGAGTTCGGAGTAGGTGCCGCTACTGACCATAATGGTATCTCCCGGGTTGGTTCCGGCGATCGCAGTTTGAATGGAGGTATAAACGCGGTAAACTTCCAAGGTTTCGCTATTGGTTTCCGGGTCAGCGACAGCAATTTCAATCTCGAAATAATTGGACTCGCTCAGGTTCTCGGTAGCTGTGAGTAAAATCTCCCCCGTTTCGGGGTCGAGTTCAAATAGATTGGATACGGACTCTCCCTCACTATCGAGGACATCTAACAGGGAATACTCCGTATTACTGGAATTGTCCTCCGTTGAAATCATGGCGATCGCGCCTAGGGGAGTGGTTTCATTGACCACAAAGACTTGACTCGGTGCCGGGGGAATGGGATCAGTCGGCGGAAAAAACAGCACAGGCTCACTATCTGGAGGCGGAGGTGGCTCAATAAACGCGCTGCGAGTGAATTCTATGTTTACTTTTCTCACTCCTTGCAAGATGGCTAAATATTCCCCAGTTCGTTTATCTTGGATGATGGTCTGGGGGGAATTTTCCTCTCCTTCTTGTATAAAGTTTAAATTGTCAAACCGGAGTCCGTCGATGAGTTCGATTTCATCTTCGCCCAAGGTAAAATCAACAATCAGATTCGCTTCGCTGCGGGTGAAACTTCCGGTCCCTCTTGCCAGGACGATGCGATCGAACCCTTCTCCTCCAGTTAACGTATCGCTCCCGAAACCTGCCAAGAGGATATCATTTCCCGCGCCCCCGGAGAGAAAATCATTTCCTTGCTCGCCATACAAGCTATCATCTCCCTCTCCTCCATACAAAAGATCGTTCCCTTCATTCCCGTTTAACCAGTTGTTTCCCTCATCTGCAAAGATCTGATCATCACCCTCTCCACCAGAGAGGGTATCGTTTCCTCCCTTACCAAACAGGGCGTCATTCCCTTTGTCGCCATAGAGCAGGTCGTTTCCGTCACCCCCATAAACTGTATCATCATCTTGTCCACCGTAGAGGGTATCCTCTGCCCCATTGCCCACTAATAAATCATTGCCTTGATTTCCGAATAAGAGGTTATTTCCTCCCTCGCCATAAAGGGTGTCGTTCCCTTCGTTGCCCAAGAGGGTGTCGTTCCCTTTGTCGCCATAGAGGAGGTCATCGCCGTTGCCCCCAAAAACCGTATCCTCATCCTGTCCGCCATAAATAATGTCGTTTCCCTCGCCCCCGACTAACCAGTCGTTGCCCTGATTTCCAAGTAGGATGTTGTTCCCGGCCACCCCATAGATGAAGTCGTTTCCATCGTTACCATACAGGAGGTTATTTCCAGATTGGCCCACCAAGACATCATTACCGGGTCCGCCAAACAAGGTATCATTATCGGGTCCGGCTGACAGGAAATCGTTGCCCTGATTTCCTAGGATGTAGTTCGATCCGGGATTTCCCTGAATCTCATCATCCCCGGAACTTCCCAGAACTGTATCATTGCCATTGAGTCCCGGTAAAATTTCGGACTCAGTAGATAAGGTCTCGATTCCGTTGTTGGCCTCTGTGCCGTTGTGGGCTACCATTTTTTTTCCTCCTGTTAAATATTATTAAGTTTGAGCTTGCCCAAATTTGGATGATTTTCTTCTAAGTAATTATACGGTTTTCCGTAAAACTACTGAGAACAAGGGCTCAATTTCTGTATAAAAGATGGCGGTAATGAAATAAAATGCGGGGATTTCACCCCGAAAGGCTTGTGATGACTCTGATAGAGAATATCCATCGGAGGGATGAACTCTCGGCAGAAATGGGCTTTGGGAACTGAAATGATGGAGATTAGCCTACAATTAGCCCCACAAAACTCCCGGGCCGGAGGACCCGATGGGTGGCGATCGCCCGGTCATCCCTGGCTCACTTTAGTAGCCAGTCCTGGGTTGAGTGAGAACGGCAAACCTCCTCAGTCCGTCCCATTATGGTTATAATGACCTACATTTATTCCGGTTCCACTCTACCGGCTGGGGTGTTTGCCCTGGAGAGATGGAAATCAAAAAAATGCCTTTAGGTCGTTGACAAATTTTAAATTTTATGCTTTTGAGGAATAAGTTGATTAAAGGTTGATGCGAATACAAACCCAGGGTTTTTGGCCTCGTTAAGGGACCCAAATAATGTGGTTTTTGGCAGGTTAGGCTTTTGGAGCAAGATAGAAAGTAACCGGATCAATGTCCTCCAGATTTTACCTGTTGAGTGAGGTGAATTAATTCAGGTAAAATGAGCTTCATGAGGGCAAGTTTGACCGCCCCAGTTGAACCGGGGATGGAGAAAATTAACTTAGATTGATAAAGGCCAGCGATCGCCCGAGAGGCGATCGCCCGCGACCCGATTTCTGGGTAACTTAAGGCGCGAAAGAGTTCGCCAAAACCGGGTAAAGTCTTCTCTAGCAAAAGTGCGATCGCATCATAAGTCGTATCCCTCGGCGCGATCCCGGTTCCCCCATTAAAAATCACCGCCTCCAACTCCGGACGCTGACCCAAGGCGACTAGATGACCCTGAATCAGCGCCGGTTCATCGGGAAGAATCGTATAATCCACCACGGCATGAGAGTTCTGGGTCAATAACCCTTGAATCAATTGGCCGCTGCGGTCCGTTTCTGGGGTGCGCGTGTCGCTAATCGTGACAATGGCGCAATGGACGGCAACGGGTTGAGAGTCGGGATGAGGGATGTTTGTCATAGCATTTGGACAGAGGCGATCGCGCCTGAGTTGAGACCATTGTGCAAGGGTTACGCCTTACTAAACCCTAAACCATTTTCCTTGGCGTAGCGTTCCATAAACCGCATAAACCGATCCCAATCCGCTTGGGATTTCATCACATGGGTCGCTTCAATGCCGTCCGCTTGTCCGTTCACGAATTTACCCTTGACATCCCGGCAAGCGATTTCCCCTTCTTCATCCAGCAAGTACATCCCGGTAATCTCATCGGTACTATCCTTGTCCAGAATGGCCGGATTTTTGAAGTAAAAGGTCGCGGTCCCCTGTTTGCCATCTTTTGAGCGAGTGAGGCGCACGTCTGGGATCACCTCTTCCTTGATGCCTCGGGAAAACTGAATTTCTGTCATGTTCTTGTAAAGTTTTATAAACGACTCTGGGGATTATTTTCTCATCTTTGGGCCTTATTTGCGCTCGGGATGAGAGGATTCTACAGAATCGGAGTCGCCGAGGGTGTTAATTCGGCGAATCAGTTGGTACATCCGTCCGGCATCGCGGCGGTTAAAGAAGAAAATCAGGCGGGGGAGTTCAAAGGTTTCATCTCCGGTTTCTTCCGGTAATCCGTGGCTTTTTTCGATGATGCCTCGGACGAGGATATCGCTAAACTCTTCATTGAGTTGGGCGACTGCCTCATCGGAGAGTTCGGTTTTGAGGCGAATCACGAAGCGATCGCCGACATAGCGACTGGAGTGATAAACCCGATAGAAACTGCGAATGGTTTCACAGGCGACCTCGACGTTATCGGTAATCGTGTAAATACTGCAATCATGGGGACTGATTAATCCCCGGTGCAGGAGGTGCTTGCGGATATAGGCATCCCAGTCTTTCCAGTAGTCGCCACCGGGACAGTCGATGAGGACCACGGGACAGGGACCAAAGCGCCCGGTTTGCCCCAAGGTGACGCATTCAAAGGCTTCATCTTGAGTGCCGAATCCCCCGGGGAACAGGGCGATCGCGTCACTTTCCTTGAGGAAAAATAACTTACGGGTAAAGAAGTATTTGAATTCGACTAAATTGCTCGGGTCAATATAGGGATTCGCTTCCTGCTCAAAGGGCAGTTGAATGTTTAAGCCAAAAGAGTGGGCTTTCGTGGCTCCTTTATTGCCCGCTTCCATAATGCCACCCCCGGCACCGGTCATGACCATAAAGCCCTGTTCGACGACTGCACGACCAAAGGCTTCAGCAATCTGGTATTCTGGGGCCTCCGGTGGGGTGCGCGCTGACCCAAAAATGGTGATTTTCCGGGTATGGCGATGGGGATAAAAGGCTTGGAAGGCGGCTTCCATATCGAGTAAAGCCGCACTGAGGATTTTCCAGTCCAGACGTTCCATGTCTTCGCCGGTCAAGCGCACGAGGGTGGAGAGCGATCGCTCAATCCATTTTCTAAACTTGAGGTTCGGCAACTCATCAATGAGTTCATTCATCTGGGCCTGGAGGCGATCGAGAGAGTCAGAAGAGTAAGGGGAAGCCATAAATCTCAGAAAGGCTGCACCTTGATTCTAGCGAAAAGCGATCCCCAGTGGCAGAAAAACTGATTTCGGTCGAGAGTTTTGCCCGGATCCAGAGGGCAGACATGATAAACCCGCCCCAGTTCAACCTAGGGCGGGATAGAGTTGGGACCCCGCAGAGTCCAGTGAGCGCAAAGTTGCTCTGGAGGAGTTCAGATTGAATGGAGTCCACAGAAAATTAAGAATTAGGCGCTAACAATTAAAAGATTTAATGTTGAGCATTGTAAATTCTGAATTCTCAAGAACCAACATTTCGTTATGAAATCTCCAGAAAATCCGTTTACTAAGGGAGTCTCGATGGTGAGTCGATTACTTTGCTAAATATTTTTCTAGGGTATTAGCCAAGGTTGTTTTCGGCACAGCACCGACCACCATATCCACCCGTTGACCGCCTTTGAAAATCATTAAAGTAGGAATACTTCTGATTCCATATTGGCTGGCTACGTTCGGGTTTTCGTCGGTATTGACTTTAACGACTTTAACCTGGCCGTCGTACTGCTCGGCGATTTCATCGACAACAGGGGCTACCATCCGGCAAGGTCCGCACCAGGGTGCCCAAAAATCGACGAGAACTGGAACCTCGCTATCAAGCACTTCTTGCTTAAAAGTAGAGTCTGTAACTTGTGCGGCTGCTGACATTGCCCTTGATTCCTTTTCTATAGGGTTTCTCAACGAGTAATTTTACCATCCTACAACCGATCGCCTGTAGTCAGACTTTCTGGCAAGAGGGTAGCACGGGGCTAAATCTCATGTATTGAGTCGATTTAGTTTAGGACGATTGGTTTGGATGCAGATTTTAGTTTAGTCTATTTTTGAATTTAAACAAGCCGTCCTAAATAAAAAACCGCCCGAACAGAAGTCCGGGCGGAGTGTGGTGTGAGGAGTGAACGGAAACATGCGTCTCCGCTATATTCTATTGTAAACTACAGAAGGCTCTGCTGGTGTAAAACTTTGCACAAATTTTACATCCCTACAGAAGGCTAGTAAATTTACTTACCCATTCCCAGTTGTTGGGCTTTTTGATAGACTTTTCCTTCGGTGAGCAAAGAAGGGGCGATCGCCACTTCCACCTGTTGCATTTCCTTCATGTCCTTGGCTCCCAAGGTCCCCATACTGGTCTTCAACGCCCCTAAGAGGTTATGAGTCCCATCATCCAGACCCGCTGGACCCCGGAGAATTTGTTCTAAACTCCCCGTACTGCCGACCCGAATCCGCGTCCCCCGAGGCAGCACCGGAGAAGGAGTCGCCATCCCCCAGTGATAGCCCCGTCCGGGAGCCTCATTAGCCCGAGCGAAGGGAGAGCCAATCATCACCCCATCAGCACCACAGGCAATACATTTACAGATATCTCCCCCAGTCACCAAGCCCCCATCAGCGATGATAGAAACGTATTTTCCGGTTTCTCGGTAGAAATTATCCCGCGCCGCAGCACAGTCCGCCACTGCTGTTGCTTGGGGAACCCCAATACCCAACACCCCGCGAGAGGTACAAGCGGCACCAGGTCCAATCCCCACCATAATCGCCGCAGCACCGGCTTTCATTAACTTCAGACTCACCTCGTAGGTGACGCAATTTCCCAAAATCACGGGAATCGGCATTTCCTGACAAAACTTAGCCAAGTCCAGAGGGGTCACGGACTCGGGAGATAAGTGATCCGTGGAAACTACGGTCCCCTGGACGAAAAATAAATCGGCCCCAGCTTTGGCCACTGTTGCCCCATACTTGGCGGCCCCTACTGGAGTCGCACTGACGGCAGCAATCCCGCCTTGGCTCTTAATTTGATGAATACGTTTCTCGATTAACTCGGGCTGAATCGGTTTAGCATAGAGTTCCTGCATCAATCCGACAAACTCTTCTTTGCCGACAGATGCAATGCGATCGAGAATCGGTTCGGGATCTTCATACCGAGTTTGGATGCCTTCCAAATTCAGCACACCCATCGCGCCCAATTGAGAAAGCAAAACTGCCATGCGGACATCGACGACTCCATCCATCGCACTGGCAATGATCGGGATTTCTCTCTCAATCCCGCCCAGGGTCCAGCGCGTATCCGCTAAAGAAGGATCTAGCGTTCTCGTACCCGGGACTAAGGCAATTTCATCAATTCCGTATGCCCTGCGAGCTGTTTTGCCACGCCCAATTTGAATGTCCACTGCTTCTATCCGTTCCCAAAACTATTTATGCTAGACTATCAAATTTACAGGCAAACTGACCGAGAGTTGTCATTTGTTATTCGTCATTTGTCCTTGGTCCTTGGTTGATGGGGAGGATGGGGAGGATGGGGAGGATGGGGAGGATGGGGGAGATTCGGCGTTGCAGCTTCCGGTGGGCACTTTAGGACCGTCAGAACTTTAGAATAAGAATAGAGAGAAAGTTTATAAAACTTAAAGGATGATGAAGCTGAAACGGATCGGACATATTGCCATTCGGGTTACGGACCTCGATCGCGCGGTGCATTTTTATCACAACTTAGGCATGACTGTGGTTTGGAAGGACCCTGATTGGGCCTATTTAAAAGCTGGTGAGGATGGATTGGCCCTCCTGAGTCCCAGCTACCAACACGCCGGACCCCATTTTGGCTTTGTCTTCAGCGATCGGGCCGAAATCCAGTCCGCCTACGATCGCCTCAAAGCAGAAGGGGCCGACGTCCGCGAAATCCATGATCACCGCGATGGCACTGCCTCCTTCTACGGCAAGGACCCGGATGGGAACTGGTTTGAATATCTCTACGAACCCACCACCATTAATCAACCCGCCCGAACCACCCATTAAGGTTCTCACCTTACCTTACAGGGTTTTGTATAAAACCCTGTTTCTTAACCCCAAAACCAGAAACCGGGTTTTTTGCCCAAATTTACGAGTCCCCCTCCAGATTTTGGAT
Source organism: Laspinema palackyanum D2a (assembly GCA_025370845.1). Taxonomy (GTDB): domain Bacteria; phylum Cyanobacteriota; class Cyanobacteriia; order Cyanobacteriales; family Laspinemataceae; genus Laspinema. The sequence goes on from JAMXFF010000021.1 coordinate 119,706, forward strand.
AAAAACCCGGTTTCTTAACGCCATAAACCCCAAAATTGAGGTATGATAGTTGTCAATAAACTCCACCGATAAAAACTTATGTCTTTGACCCTTGAACACTTAAAAAACCTGCAATCCCAACTCCAAAATGATTCCAATGATTACCAAATAGAATTACGCGAGGGAAACCTGATCGTTATGGGTCCATCAGATATTGTCTCCAGCTACATTGGTGCACAGTTGAGCTTTCTCCTCAATCTTTGGGTCACCCCCCGTCGCTTGGGGTTAGTCTTTGACTCTAGCGGGGGGTTCATTCTCCCCAATGCTGATTTAACCGCCCCGGATGTGTCTTATGTCTCGCGATCGCGAATGCCGCGCACAGTCCGGTATTTTAGCGAAGTGGTTCCGGATTTAGTGGTAGAAATCAAATCCCAGAGCGATCGCATTACTAAACTCCAAGAAAAACTTCAAATGTTTCTGGGACAAGGAGTAAAAGTGGGGATTTTAATCGACCCCGATGAATTAACCGTTACCCTCTATCGCCCCAATCAAACCCCTATCGTTTTTACCGACAACGAAACCCTGACCCTTCCCGAATTGCTTCCGGGATGGGAATTACAAATCTCTGATTTATGGCCCCCAGTGTTTGAAGAAAATGGGGATTAAAATCAGGGGCATTCATAGAGAGAGGCCCTGGTCTGGTCACTCAAAATGGATTGATGATGCGGGTTTTCTGTTCAATGAGTTGATTAGCTTGCATATCCTCGGAATATAAACTATCACAATCATGCTGCAAAGCTGTGGCAATAACCAAGCTATCCCAATAGCTATAACCATAGTTCAAATTAATATCTAAAGCGGCCATGACTTTTAGAGCATCTATTTCTACAATGGTAAAATTGGTCACCATTTCCTGAATAATCTGTTTAGCTTCATCTTTGGGCTTCAACTTTTTTTTAGTGAGAACATTATAGAGTTCTCCCAAAATTTGAGTGCTAATAATAATTGACGCAAAGTTATCATTAACTATTTCTTGAGCTTTTGCCGACTTGTCGGAGGGACCTTGCCCCCAAAGATAAACCCAAATATTAGTATCTAATAAAATGGCATTACCTTTCATACAACTCATCCCGATTGAATTGATAATCATCAGGCAGGTTGAAAGAATGTTGCTTGACAAAATCAAAAAACTGCTGTTTTTTGACTGCCAGTTCATTGTCTTCTAACTGCGAAGAGTTTTGCTGCATATATTCCCGGCGTTGTTGATCGCTGCTGATGGATGAGATTTCACCAATCATCCGGGTTTGAATGAGGTTCTCCTCCTGCATCAGTTGGAATGCTTCATCAGGGCGCTTCATTGCTACCATCAGGATTGCCAAATTGTTCAAACTGCTGGCATAGTCGGGATGATTCTCTCCCAACTGCATCTTAAAAATCTCCATTGCTTGCCGGTAAAGGGGTTCGGCATCCGCCAACCGCCCCATTGCCTGGTACAGTGAGGCCAAACTGTTCAAACTTCTGGCATAATCAGGATGATTCTCTCCCAACTGCACTTTTCTAGCCTCCATTGCTTGCAGGTAAAAGGGCTCTGCATCCGTCAACCGCCCCATTGCCTGGTACAGTGACGCCAAACTGTCCAAACTTCTGGCATAGTCAGGATGATTTTCACCCAACTGCACCTTAAATACCATCACCTCAAAGGTTTTTCCTTCAAATTCATCGCTCAATTTTTCATTTAGGACCAGATGTCCATCTTTGCACGTAGCTTTTAATATTTTATACATAGCCTGTACTCCTCATTGAAAAAGGCTTGCTAAATTATTGCCAGAAAGTTTAAAATTTTATTCACCAATATTTTATCCCATATTGGTGAATAAAGCAAGGGGCAGGTGAAGATTTAATCAGGGGTGATCGCCTCACGGGTAACAAACCTGAATTGCTGAGAGGACTCAGGGTCAATTTAACTGGATTTGGTAGCACTACTTTGAGGGTCGAGGGCGTCGCGTAATCCATCGCCGATATAATTAATGCTGCTGACGGTGATAAAAATTGCTAGTCCTGGAAAAATGGCTTGATGGGGGGATGTTTGTAAGTAATCTCGGGCATCATAAAGCATTCGTCCCCAGGTGGGAACGTCGGGGGGAAATCCTAATCCAAAGAAACTGAGAGTAGATTCAGTAATAATGGCATTGCCGATCGCCAAGGTTGCAGCAACAATTACCGGACCGATAATATTCGGTAAAATATGAATCCAAATAATCCGCCGGGGAGATGCACCCAAGGCGCGCGCTGCACTGACAAATTCTAATTGTTTAACCGTTAAAAACCCGGCCCTAACCAGTCTCGCCACAGACATCCAAGTGAGGGAACCAATCACCAAAACAACTAGGATAAAAATGCCCAATTCGGGTCCAGCAACTGTCCGAATGGGGTCACGAAACAAATAAACCACTAACAGCAGTAACGGTAACTGCGGAAGGGCTAAAAATAAGTCAGTCAGACGCATGAGTAAGGCATCAATGATGCCGCCATAATATCCAGAAACGGCACCGATTAATACCCCGACAGTAATCGCCACCAACATGGCAGCGACACCCACAGCGATGGAGATTCGTCCTCCGGATAACATTCGGGCGAGGATATCTTGACCCATAGAATTAGTGCCAAAGGGATGATTCCAACTTGGACCCATTGAGGACCGACTGAAATCAATTTCATCGATGGCGGTGGTGTAGAAGAAGGGACCGAAGATAACGCAGAGGAGGATGATTATGAGGGCGATCGCACCCAAAACCGCCATTTTATCTTGATAAAATCTCTGCCATGCCTTTTTGCCTAAATTCGGGGTAAAAGTTGGGTTGATTTCCGTCTGAATGGGGTTAACATTGGACATAATTGGAACCGATTGGTTGAATTAAATGAGGAATGTAAAAGTGGATTATCGATGATAATTCACTCTTGGGTCTAAGAGGGCATACAGCAAATCCGCGATTAAATTAAAAACCACAATTAACACCGCATATATAAAGGTAATTGCCATCACTACGGGGGTATCACTGCGATAAATTGACTCAATTAACAGAGAACCAATTCCTGGCACTCGAAACACCTGTTCGGTGACTAACGCGCCGGTAAACACCCCTGGAATATCGAGAGCAACCAGGGTGACGACAGGAATCAAGGCATTCCTTAAAACGTGCCGCTTGATGACGGTGAATTTGGATAATCCTTTGGCATAGGCGGTGCGGACATATTGCTGATATAGTTGTTCTAAAATAGAGGACCGGATAAACCTCATTAAAATAGCCGATTGATACAGTCCTAAGACAGAAATCGGCATGATGGACTGTTGAATTTGGGCGATAAAACTATTCCAATCGGTTACCCTTAAGGTGCTATTATAGATAAAGGGAAACCAGTTCAGTTGAACGCTGAAAATAATGATAAACAGCACCCCGGTGAAAAAGGTGGGGAGAGAAAACCATAAAAAGGCAAAGGTGGTTGCTAGTTTGTCTACGAAAGAGTAGCGGTTTAAGGCAGAGATAATCCCCAGGGGAAAGGCGATTAATATGCCTAAAAGATAGGCAGAACCGACCACCCATAATGTGGTCGGTAACCGTTGCAGAATTAAGTCAATAACGGGACTGCGACTGGTAAAAGAATATCCCATATCTCCGGTAAAAAAGGCAAAGGCCCATTTCACATATCGGATATGAATCGGTTGGTCTAATCCAAAGGAACGCCGCAGATTTTCTCGGACTTCGGCGGTGATTGCGGGGTTGGTGGCAAATTCTCCTAAAGGGTCTCCAGGTGCTAACGCTAGAATGGTAAAAATGACCAAACTAATGGCAATTAAGGTGGGAATGGAAATCAGCAGGCGTTTCAACAAATAGGTTTTCATAGACACAAAAATAATCAGTTTTAAGCAACCGGATTCGGCGGGGGTTTAGGTTCAAATCCTTGTAGGGGCGATTCGCGAATCGCCCCTACAGGCGGGGGTTTAAACTGATAGCTCAAGTCGGTTAGAAACCGACTCAAACCCTTGCGGAGAAAGCATTGTAGTCGGATTTATCCGACTTTAGCTCTTAGGCGGGGGTTTGAACCCCCGCCGGTTTTGCGGAACCAGAACCCCCGTGGGTTGCTATCTCCTCCGCCATTGGTGGATGTTCCAAACGACTCTATCCCAGGAGGTTAACTCCACCCCTTCTAATCTATTGCTCACCGCGATCGCATCAGCGCGATGGACTAGGGGAATCACTGCCACATCCTCCACTAATAAATCATTCATTTGAATAAATAATTGCGCCCGATTTTCGGGGTTGAGTTCCGTAGTGGACCGTTGAAAAAGTTGGTCATATTCAGGATTGCAATACCGGGAAGTATTACTACCGGACCAGCTATTTTCAGGACGAGCAATTTCTTCACAGGTGAAACTTTGAAGGTAACGGGTGGGGTCGGGGGAGGTGTTGCCGGTGGTCACCATTTGTAAATCCGCATAAAAGCGATTCAGGGAATCGGTATTTGAGGGGTCTCCGGAAAAGAAGATGCTGGCATCAATACTTTTGATTTCTACTTCTACGCCGAGGGTTCGGAAGTTTTGTTTGATGATTTCTTGGGTTTTCTGTCGAACGGGGTTGACGGAGGTTTGAAAGAGAACACGCATTTCTACGCCATCTTTATCCCGGATGCCATTGTTATTGGTATCCTGCCAACCAGCGGCATCGAGTAATGCTGCTGCTTGTTCTAGGTTAAATTCAAATCGGGTATTGGGGGAGAGATAGGTGGGTGGAGAAACGAGAAAATTAGGGGTAGGAGTGCCGGTGACACCATAGAGTTGCTCAGAAATGGTATTGCGGTCGATCGCCAGGTTGAATGCCTGTCTAACTTGCCGATCGCTGAAGAAGGGATGGGGGAATTCCAAACTAGAGCGATCGCCTGCTGCGGTTGCGCGATTGGGGTCCGTTTGATTCAGTTGAATCCGTTCGCTTAATGGACCAAAAATTGCCATCACTTGTCCTTCTCCCCCCGCTTCTAATTGTTCTAAAACTTGCGGTTCAACTTGCAAACCATAAGCATAATCTGCATCTCCAGTTTGTAAAACTGCCCTCGCTGCGGAGGTAGAATCCCCACCGCCTTTGAGTTCAATTCTCTGAAAATAGAGGGTTTCTGCTTCTCGGAAATAGGGATTGGGTTCATAAACCACGGTATCCCCCGGTCGAAATTCGACGACGCGATAAGGACCCGTTCCCACAGGTAATAAATTACCCGGTGCTTGTCGAGAATTTGCGCCGGTATAATCCGCAAAAATATGTTGGGGTAAAATCATCCCTTCGGACCCGACAAAGGGTAAAAACCAACCGGGAGTAACTGCTTTAAAATTAACTTTAACGGTTAGGGAGTCAACTGCTTCCACGGAGGCGATCGCATCATAATTAGAAGAATTTGCCGAAGCAGTTTCGGGATTGGAGATAAATTCATAAGTAAACACCACATCGGCAGCAGTGAAGGGAGTGCCATCGGACCATTGTATATCGGGTTTGAGTTTCCAGGTTACCGATAAACCATCTGCCGCTACTCCGCCATTTTCCACGGTGGGAACTTCTGCCGCCAAGACAGGGATTAACTCCCCCTGATTATTGAACGTTGCCAGGGGTTCTAAAGTGATTCGACTCGCTTCCCAATCCTTGAACCCCACAGATAGATGAGGATTGAGAATCGTTGGCGCTTGCCAGTAGAGTAAGCGGAGGACCTCCGGTTGTTGGATTTGGCGGGTGGGGTTCGTCCCGCATCCTGACAACAGGGATGCAGCGAGAAACGGTAGCGCCAACATTGGCAGGATAAAAGGACGGCGATCGCGCTTCTTTTTCAAATTTTTCTCTCCCAGTGACGGTTTAAAACTCTACAGTATCAAGAAAATCCGGTTTTGTCTTGGGAGGGACGACGGCGATTAACGGCAGGCGGTTTAATGTCCCCCCTCCCGGATTCACCGAACCCGGTGCACCCGGGACCGAACTTAGTCCATTCAATACACAAAAGGCGATCGCCACCGGCAACAAGGCGATCGCTTTTTGACGCGGGGTAGAAGTGCGATCGGTTTTGTCTCCAGTCCAGTGCCACAATAAGCAGATAACGCTCAAAGCACAACCAAAATAACTATCAATATACAGTCCAATTAAATTCGGGATAAGGCATTCCATCAGTTGCCAGAATTTGGGGTCTTGGGGGATTTTGTTGCTCATGGGTTGAACTCCGAACGGCTATATCCCCATTAAATGGATTGGCAAAATAGAAGTCTAGGGGGAACAAATAAAATCAAATAGGAGATTTGCAGATTTTTATAAATCCCCGGTATAATAGCGGTAAATCAATTAAAATAAAATCAAATAAAAACAAATAAAAACAAATAAAAACCGGGATATTTTCCGGCTTTAATGAGACATTAGCCCAAAATTAGGGTAGAGTAGAAACAGGAATAAACCCGGCCCTTCCAGGGAGGAGCCGATTCACCTCACAGGAGAGATAAAATGATAGCCATTGCACCGGCCAACTCCTTACAAGAAAGATTCCTCAACGACTTTGTAGACCAAGTAGTGTGGCAGCATGGCAGCGACACCCAGCGGTTATGCTGTCGCTTGCGCTTTCATCCCATCAACAAACAGAAACGGAGTTCCCAACGGGAGCATCCCGATTTTGTAATTTTCCCAATAAATGATATAATTTTACATTTTTAAACCAACGCCCTCATCAAAAACTGCTATGGAAGCAACTACTAATTTTCTTGATGATTTAAGCGCTGTCTGAGCGCAAAAA
>JAMXFF010000022.1:0-60169 GCA_025370845.1 Laspinema palackyanum D2a
GAGAGGTAGCCACTCAAAAATGTTTAAATATCCACTAAATAATTAGAAAAACTTATCACCAAAAAGTCTGAAGAGCCACCATTATTAATAGCTAGGAAGTTCTTATGGTAATGACTACCGACACTGAACAGTTCACCCTAGAAGACTTCATGAAAAATCCACCGGAAAACATGGAATGGGTGGATGAGAAACTGGTGGAGAAAACAGGCAGGACACTCAGACATAGCGAAATTCAGGCAAACTTGGTTTGGTACTGGAGAACTTATATCAACCAATCAGGAAAAGGTGGCACCGTTTATGTAGAAATGCCTTGCCGCACCCAAAAACAGGGACGCCGACCTGATGTTTCTTATTTGACCCCAGAACTGCTAGAACGCTATAGAAATGAGCCAACCTTACCCCAGAGTCCGCCGTTAGTGGCTGAGATTGCTTCTCCCACAGATGTAGCGGAGGAATTGTTTGCAAAAGCTCAAGAATATTTAAACTCCAGTTGTCAAGAAGTCTGGCTAGTTTTCCCCGAAGGACGACGAATTTTAATCCTGACCGAGAATCAAACGATCGCCTTTCAATCGGGTGATAGTATTAGCACTCAAGTAGTCTTGGAGGGATTTAAAATTGCTGTGGATGAATTGTTGGGATAGAAGGAGGAAAGAAGTCTCTAGAGCTTCCCAGTCCGATGAGGTACAGATAGAATGGTTAGGATATGAACTTGAGACAATAGCGAGCAAGATGCTCGCACTCCTCTAGATATCTGTACCTTATGAGTCCAGGAACCGCTATATCCCTCTTAAAGTTAAACCCGCCTGAAAGCCTGAACCCTCGTTGCATGAAACAACGCCAAATCGTTAATTTGCCTTAAAGACAGACTGTTAAACGGAATCCGGTACTCATAGATCTGTAAAAATTAGCGCGACTCAAGGGTTAAACTATACGGACGAAGCCTGCTCCACCTAAGACTCATAGAGAAAACAAACTTTTTACACCAGGATTTAGTATTACCGGCTAACTTTTCCGCCTGTTCTTCCCGAGTCACCTGAAAAGGTGAAACCTCAAATCGCGAGATTGCCTCCAGAAATGCTTGCCCACTCAACCCAGCAATTGCATCCGCTGGCGATCCAGAAAATTTCCCCAAGAGATTGCACCTTAAATTAGCGGGGTCTGTGATAGTTTTGTGTCGTTTGAGGGATTAATAGAGAGAGGCTCTACTTATCCGCTCAATCACTGTCCATGATTAAAGACCAAGAATTCCTTTACGGTGCAGCCTTTGTCAAGCTCATCAATTTTAGGGACCAGATTACCATTACCCATGCTTCTGGGATCCATAATTCCCTCTATCTCGTTGAAACTGATAGCACTAAATCGGCAGTTCTATTTAAGCTGTCCACGCAACCTAAGTCTCCTTGGCCCTTTAGCTTCAGTGATGGAGAAGAGTCTGCTCTGGATAGGCTGAAACACGACTATTCGCGAGTTCCCCAATTCTTAGCCTTGGTCTGTCACAAAGATGGCATTTGCTGTCTAGCTATAGATGATCAGGGCCTTTGGAGTATCTTGGATAAAAAAGCACCCTTGAGTGTTCAACGCATCTCAGTAGCCAGAAAACCTCGGGGGAGTTATCATGTCAGTGGCCCAGGCAAGCAGCAAATGGAACAGACGATCCCTCAGATTAACTGGCCTCGCATAGTTTTGTAAAATCACTAAGGTATACCCATGAGCAAAACTCCTATTCAGACTAGCGGTCGTTGCGTTAACAATTTTATTAAGCGCTTAGAAAAAAAAATAGGCCATGAAGAAGCAGAACAGTTAAAGGATACTGCGATTGAAGTTGTTCAGAACTGTGTGGACGTTTATTCTCAAATATTTGGTAGCGGTGACGTTGGGGCTGAAGGGACGGGTATTGTAAGTAATCGTTATAAAGCGACAAAACACGAGGAAATTCCCTCTGGAACTACAGGTTTAATCTATGGAAGAGTTCAGAGTGGCAAAACCAATGCTACAATTGCCACGTTGGCAATTGCTCAAGAAAATAAATTTCGTTGCTTTATTGTATTAACTTCTGACAATACTTGGCTGGGAAAACAAACTGCTGATCGTTTCAATACCCAGATGAAATATGGGCCAGTTGTTTTTGATTGGGAACAATGGAAAAAAGATCCACAGGATTTTGCTCGTAGTAAATTGCTTCCCTATATCAAAGATACGGGTGTGGTTCTTGTATCCACCAAGAATAAAAGTCACCTCGACCGATTGTTGCAAGTTCTTAAATCCGCTAATGCCCATAGCGTACCCACCGTAATATTTGATGATGAAGCTGATAATGCTAGTTTAAATACCAATGAAGCAAAGCAATCTAAAAAAGGAAAAAATATCGTTCCGGATAGTGCTATCTTTGATAAAATTGGCAAAATACGAAAAGAGGTTGCGAACCATATTTATATCCAGATTACTGCAACCCCTCAAAGTTTGCTCCTTCAAAATCTCGATCATCCCTGCAAACCTGTGTTCTGTGCGGCTCTCCCTAAACCGGGAGGTACTTACATGGGGGGAGACTTATTTTTTGAAAACAATAGCCCTTACTGCTGGAATGTTAAATCTGAAGAAATCAATCAATTAAAGAAACAGCAGGGAGAAAACCCGGGTAACAAATGGGTTATTCCTCCTGGACTGAGATTGGCATTGTGCTGTTTCTTTTTGGGTTCTATCTATAAAATGCAATCCGAAATTGACGACGATGATGCTATATTTTCATTTTTAGCTCATATTTGCTACAAGCAAGATATTCACAGCACGTTAGACAAAATCATTAGTAACTTTGTTATAGAGCTGGATCATGCGATTCGAGGCACACTATCTACTACCGATGAGAAACAGGCCCGCAAATGCCTTGTTGAAGCACATCAAGAGTTAAGTAAGACTGCAAAAAGTTTACCACCCCTTGATGATCTCATCAAAGATCTAAAAGATGAATTAAGACGTGCAATACCCAGGGTAATCAATGCAAACGATCCAAATAAACAGCCAAGCTATAATCCTGGTATGAATATTTTGATTGGTGGAAACCGACTTGGGCGGGGTGTCACAATTGAAGGTTTGATGGTCACATATTATGGACGTGATGCCAAGCAAAAAATGATGGATACCGTACATCAGCACGCTCGGATGTATGGTTATCGGGAAGAACTAAAAGATGTGACTCGTCTATTTTTACCGGAACATATATTAGAGGATTTTCGTAATATCCATGAGGCTGACGAGGGAATGCGCCAAGCGATCGGTGACGATCCTACCAATATTAAGATTAAGCCAGTCTGGGTTGGACCCAAACTCCAGCCTACTCGTTCTAACGTTTTGAACCCAGCAGAAATTGATGCTTTTACACCAGGTTCTGCTACTTTTCCTCACGCTCCATTATGGAAATCTTCACAGATCAAAGAAAATACAGAAGCGCTGAACAATCTTTTATCCCCATATCAAGATAATGACCAATATTACGAAGTAGATATTGATTTTATGATTAAAGCTCTTTCATTTATGCCTAGCGAACGAGTTCGTCGAGGAAAGTGGGATGACGAACGAGTAAAACAAGCGCTCAAGCAAATGAAGGCTGAAGGGATTGAAAAAGGACGGCTAAATGTTCGGAGAAAAACAAGTAAAGGAAAGAATTTAACGCGACAAAATCCCGGAGATTGGGGAGGATCTGGTTTTGTTACGAGTACAATTTTATCCCGAGCCAAAAAGGATTATCCAGATGTTCCTACGCTTGTAATTTCTTATGAAAAAGGAGAGAAAAAAGACAAATGGGATGATCAGCCGCTTTATCTACCCATATTAATTTTTCCTAAGAATAAGTTTGTCTTTATGTTTAATTATTCCAAAGAAGCAGAAGAACAAGAGGATGAGTAAGCATTTTGGATATAGCTGTGTAATCTTAGATAGCTAAATTTTAGGTTATCCTGGTGAGAAGCGGTCGCCTCTTCAACCCGAAGCCGATCGCCCCCATCTATTCCCCATAAAAAACAGCCCGCAAAAGCAGGCTGTTTTTCTATCAATGAATCGCCAGCAAGCGACTCCCACTCCTGAAATTCAGGTTAAAGTGTTGCGGTTGCGGGTTCTGGAGTTGCTTCCTGCTGCTTCTCTAAAAACGCATACAAGCGATTTAGGGCATTGACATAAGCGTGAGCGGAAGCGACAATAATATCGGTATTCGCGGAATGACCGGAGAAAATACGATCGCCATGACGTAAGCGAATCGTCACCTCTCCCAAAGCATCAATTCCTGCCGTTACCGACTGTACCGAAAACTCAATCAACTGATTCGGTACATTCACCACGCGATTAATTGCTTTATACACCGCATCCACAGGACCAGTCCCGATCGCAGCATCCGTGAGTTCTTCTCCGGTGGGAGTGCGTAAGGTTACCGTTGCCGTCGGACGGGCGCGATCGCCACAGGAAACCTGCACCAACTCCAAACGGAAAATTTCCGGGGGTTGCTGAATTTCCGCATTCACAATCGATTCAAGGTCCCAATCCGTAACTTCTTTCTTCTTGTCCGCTACCGTCTTAAACTTAAGAAAGGCATTATTTAACTCTGTATCCGAGAGGTCAAATCCTAACTCTTTCAAGCGACTGGCAAACGCATGACGTCCCGAAAGTTTACCTAAGACAATTTGATTGTCGGTCAACCCAATGGATTGGGCATCCATAATCTCATAGGTTTGCTTATGCTTAAGCACACCATCTTGGTGAATTCCCGACTCGTGGGCGAAGGCATTGGCACCAACAATTGCTTTATTCGGTTGCACAAACATCCCGGTAAGATTTGACACCAACCGCGAGGTTTTGTAAATTTGTCGCGTGTCAATATTCGTTAAGGATTCTTGAGAATCTGCCGGACGTCCCAGGAAAGGATTAAAATACTGACGACGGACGTGCAAGGCCATAACTAATTCTTCCAGGGCCGCATTTCCCGCCCGTTCACCAATGCCATTAATGGTACATTCCAGTTGTCGTGCCCCATTTTTGACCGCTTCTAGGAAGTTGGCAACGGCCAAACCGAGGTCATTATGACCATGAACGGAGATGATGGCATCATCAATATTGGGGACATTTTCTTTGATGCCGCGAATGATTGCACCAAATTCTCCCGGGGTGGTGTATCCGACGGTATCGGGGATATTAATGGTGGTGGCCCCAGCGGCGATCGCCTTCGTCAAAACCTCATACAGAAATTCGGGGTCCGAACGTCCCGCATCTTCGGGGGAGAATTCCACATCATCCACAAAAGACTTGGCATAAGCGACCATTTCCTCGGCGATCGCCACGACTTCGGGACGAGTCTTTTTGAGTTTGTACTCTAAGTGAATATCCGACGTGGCAATAAAAGTATGAATTCGACCCTTGGCAGCGGGTTTGAGGGCCTTTGCTGCCGCCTCAATGTCCGCGCGAGTGGCCCGCGCTAATCCGCAAATCGTGGGGCCTCCTTCGACCCCGACTAATTCGGCGATTTTTTGGACTGCTTCAAAGTCTCCGGGACTGGCGTAGGGAAATCCGGCTTCGATGACATCCACACCCAGTCGCGCTAACTGCCGCGCTATGGTCAGTTTTTCCTCTCCATTCAGACTGGCCCCTGGCGATTGTTCACCATCGCGCAGGGTCGTGTCAAAAATAATGATGCGATCGGGTTGAGTTGTCATGGAATGTACCTCCTATCCATGTTGAGCGATGTTTGTCCGTTGACAACGAAAGCGGGCGGTTAGGGGTGCGTTTGTTGCACTACCGTATTCTGATTATTCTAACCGCCCATCTGGAGTTCTGACTTCTAATAATCGATTTTCTCTATGTGGTCGCGAATATCATTCAAGTCAATATAGCGATCGGTGGCATTTCTCAACTCTCGGGCAATCATTCCTTCCGTTGAAACCACGGTGATATGAGTATTTTTAGACCGTAAGAGTTCGATCGCCCGCTCGAAATCTCCATCCCCACTAAATAGCACCACTCGGTCATACTGTTCTACGGTATTAAACATATCGACGACAATTTCGATATCTAAATTCGCTTTTTGAGAATAGCGGCCCGAGGTGTCGTCATAATATTCTTTGAGAATTTTCGTGCGAACCGTATATCCCAAACTAATCAGTGCATCTCTAAAACCTCGTTGGTCCTGCGGATCTTTGAGTCCGGTGTACCAAAAGGCATTAATTAACATAATCCCAGGCTGCTCTTGGGTGAAATATTCTAGCACCCTTCTGGGATCGAAAAACCAACCATTCTTTTGTTGAGCGTAGAACATATTGTTCCCGTCTACAAAAATAGACAGACGGTTCATTAAAAAACCCATAGAAACTTAGACCTAATATTAGTAGAAAATAATTAACCATGAAATGTGAATCCCTGTCGGTTTATCAAAATAAACCGCTTTGGATGGGGTTACCAAAAGACCAGAGCGTTGGTTGGCTAACATTAGCGAACCAGACGGAATCCCCTGAGCCAACAATTGACTGGTCAGGAGGTTTTATCCTGAATGCTGGGGGTTCTGAGCTTTGGTACTCCTGTTAATCTTCAGCAGTGATTCCGATATGAGAGTCCCACGCCAATCTAGGTAATACCGTATTTTTTGCGCTACCCATAGAGGGTTAAAACGGGTCGAACTAAGAAGTTTGAATGCTTAAGACAGTAGTTGTGAATAGGTTAGAGTTTTTTCTATCATAAGTCTGTTTAGGAAATAGCATCATTCTACTGCATTGCCCGTTATAAAATCGCGATATGGATATTTTTTGTGATGTGGGATTAAATAAATATATGCTGGGTTGAGTTTGGCCCTATCACCTCCGGTTACTGATTGAGTGGAGTCCGTATCTCATTAACAACTTGATGAATTCGGGGAGGCCCAAATCCTTCTTTATCACTTTACCGCTAAAACCGAGTTCCGGATTGACCAATTTTAAATAGGAGGGGGCGATCGCCTCTCAATAGCCCCAGTAGCCGCCTTGTTGCTGCGTCTAGGTCCAGAACATCGGCTGCTCGATGTGTCAAGAATTAGCATCCATCCCGACCCGTCCTAGCTGCCTGAAAGAACCCTGATTTTGGGAGAATCGATGGGGGTACGACTCCGGTCGCCGCTGATGCCTCCGGGCCAGATAAAGAGGAGAATCACCACCCCCTAGGGCTGTCGCTTCGGGATTCGACCCGGGGGACAAGAAACCGGGTTTCTGGCGCTTAAGAACCTTGAGTGTTCAGGAGAGATGAGGGCAAAAACCCAGTTGCTCTTCCCTCGCCTGTACCGAGGCCCTAGGCCCTTTTACTTTCAATGGCCCACCGTGCTAACTCGGTCCGGTTATGCAGACCCGTTTTCGCCAGCATATTGGAAACATGACTTTCAATGGTGCGCTGAGAGACTTTCATCGATTCAGCGATTTCCCGATTCGCCATTCCCCGGGCGACAAACTGAACCACCTTCATTTCCGTCGGCGTCAGTTCTACATCAAAAGGAACTTTAATTTTCGGCCCACTCGTACCCAGTTTGAGTTGATGCTGAAGCAATCTACCGGCTTGCTTGAGGGACGCTTCCACCTGAGAGACCAGTTCTTCCGGTTCAAAAGGCTTGACCATATAAACATCAGCCCCCGTATTCAAGCCTTTGACCCGATCTTGACTTTGACCCTTGGCGGACAGGAACAGGACTGGAATCCAATTCGTGCGGGGGTCTTTTCTAACCTGTTCAACAAAGGCATAGCCATCCATTTCTGGCATCATGACATCGCAGATAATCATGTCGGGCATTTCTTTTTCTAAAATTTCGAGGGCTTCGCGGCCATTTTCGGCAGTGGTGACCTCGTACCCCCGAAATTCCAGATAGTCTTTAACTAACAGGATTAAGTTGGGGTCATCGTCAATCAGCAGAAGTCTCTTTTGAGCGCCTATACTGGGTTCAGTCATGTGTTATTTAGTACCAAATTTTGAATGGATTCAATGTAGATGGTTCGAGCGTTACCCTGGAAATTGGATGAAATCCGGTGGGGACTCCCCATCGGAGTGGTAGAGACAGAATTCCTCGGTTGGCGATCGCGTTAGTTTGATTCCCTGCCATCCGGTGATTTTCAGTCTTTAACCGATCGCCTCGAAACTATCCGTTGCGAGTTCTTTACTCCAAAGAGTAATCCGGTTAGTGGGTGTCTACAAAACTAATGTATTAATAAATATTACTCGCCATACAGGTTTAGCTCGCTATCGATTATAACGGATTGTCCTACGGTTGAAAGGGTTTTCAACCCGGGCATCCCTAGGATGAACTTCACCCCGAGAAATCAAGGGAAAAAACAGGCATGGAACGAGGCGATCGCCTCTCCCAAACCCTCGGACCAATTCTACCCTTGAGTCGCGATACTTGTTACCACCCCATCCGGTTTTTTCCCGGGGGGAGTGGACCCCACCCTAACCCTCCCCTTGCCAAGGGGAGGGGACAAGAGGTATTCCAGTTCCCCCCCTTAGCAAGGGGGGGTTAGGGGGGGTCCAAATGTTGAGGGAAACAGTCCAATATTTAAGACAGGAAATTGACGCTTTTAATCCTCGGGGGAGTGGACCCCACCCTAACCCTCCCCTTGCCAAGGGGAGGGGACCGGAGGTGCAGTTAATCTTCCGCATCGGGAGTGGGTAACGGATGAGTCAGAAATGCATACTCCTGCACCACCTGATTCCCAATTAAATGCTCTTGAATGATGCGCTCAATTACCTCGGGAGTCGCAGAACGATACCAGACCCCATCGGGATACACCACCAAAATTGGGCCATCACAGCAAACCCGCAAACAGTTGGCTTTCGTGCGAAACACACAATCGGGACGAGTCGGCGTGACGCGATCGAGCTTTAACGCTTTCAGCCGTTGTTTCAAATAATTCCAAGCTGCCAAACCCTCCTCTTTAGAGCAACACTTCGCCAAAGTCTGATCCGCGCAGATAAAAACGTGCCGCTGAATCTGCTTTAGTCCCAAAGCCTCAACACAAGACTCCAAAAGACTCTCATCCCCAGGTTGACAAGTAACTTGCTCCGGAATTGATTCCTCCATCATCCTCTGCTCTCCGTGAAAATCTGTGTAATCCGTGGTTCCCATCCCAACCTCTTATCCAGGGGTCCCCTCCAAAAAGTTCGGGAACCCGTACAGAACGAATAGTTGCGTTCAGTACAAACATTCCGCTAAATTAGCACTCATGAGGCGAGAGTGCTAAACCTACTCCCCAAAAGACGACTAAGAAGAGATAAAACTCAAGCTAGTCAAGACTTTTGAGACCAGAGGGCCAGCGCTTTCACCCGAATCGACTATAGATATGGATAAGGAGGATTTTACATGGCTGCTGTTTCTTTAAGTGTTTCTACCGTTAAACCCCTGGGCGATCGCGTGTTTGTCAAGGTCAGTGCTTCTGAAGAAAAAACTGCCGGTGGCATTTTGCTCCCCGACACCGCCAAAGAAAAGCCCCAGGTTGGTGAAATTGCAGCAATTGGTCCCGGCAAACGCAACGATGATGGATCTCGCCAAGAGTTAGAAGTCAAAGTCGGTGACAAAGTGCTCTACTCCAAATATGCAGGCACCGACATCAAACTCGGCACCGAGGAATTCGTTCTGCTTGCCGAAAAAGACATCTTGGCGATCGTCGGCTAAAACGGGTAAACCCCCTCAACAAGTTTTACCCTTGCTCTGAGTTTCAACTTCATCTGAAATAGTACACCTCATACAAACTGAAAAGGACACCTATGGCTAAACGTATTATCTACAACGAAAATGCTCGTCGCGCTCTGGAACGAGGCATGGACATCCTGGCAGAGGCGGTTGCCGTCACTCTAGGACCCAAAGGCCGTAACGTGGTGCTTGAAAAGAAATTCGGCGCACCTCAGATCGTCAATGATGGGGTCACCATTGCCAAAGAAATCGAACTAGAAGACCACGTTGAGAATACCGGGGTAGCTCTAATTCGCCAAGCCGCCTCCAAAACCAACGATACTGCTGGAGATGGAACCACCACGGCAACCGTTTTGGCCCATGCAATGGTCAAAGAAGGACTCCGCAACGTCGCCGCCGGTGCTAATGCGATCGCCCTGAAACGCGGCATCGACAAAGCCACCGGATTCTTAGTTGAAAAGATTGCTGCTCATGCTCGTCAGGTGGAAGATACCAAATCCATCGCCCAAGTCGGTACCATCTCTGCCGGTAACGATGAAGAAGTCGGACGAATGATCGCCGAAGCAATGGATAGAGTCGGTAAAGAAGGCGTGATTTCCTTGGAAGAAGGGAAA
Source organism: Laspinema palackyanum D2a (assembly GCA_025370845.1). Taxonomy (GTDB): domain Bacteria; phylum Cyanobacteriota; class Cyanobacteriia; order Cyanobacteriales; family Laspinemataceae; genus Laspinema. The sequence continues at coordinate 10,288 of JAMXFF010000022.1, forward strand.
TCCATGACCACCGAACTGGAAATCACCGAAGGGATGCGGTTCGAGAAGGGTTATATCTCCCCTTACTTCGTCACCGACACCGAGCGCATGGAAGCCGTCTTCGATGAGCCGTTCATCCTGATCACCGACAAGAAAATCAACCTCGTCCAAGACTTGGTGCCGGTGTTAGAGCAAGTTGCTCGTGCCGGTCGTCCCCTGGTGATTATCGCTGAAGATATCGAAAAAGAAGCCTTAGCAACCTTGGTGGTAAACCGCCTGCGGGGTGTGCTGAATGTGGCTGCTGTGAAAGCGCCTGGATTTGGCGATCGCCGTAAAGCGATGCTCGAAGATATCTCCGTGCTCACCGGCGGTCAACTGATCACCGAAGATGCTGGTTTGAAACTGGACAACACCAAGCTGGATATGCTCGGTAAAGCCCGCCGCATCACCATCACCAAAGACAGCACCACTATCGTTGCCGAAGGTAACGAAGAAGCCGTCAAGTCTCGCTGCGAGCAAATCCGCCGTCAGATGGAAGAAAGCGATTCTTCCTACGACCAAGAGAAGCTGCAAGAACGGTTAGCTAAACTCGCCGGTGGTGTTGCCGTCATCAAAGTCGGTGCCGCAACGGAAACCGAAATGAAAGACCGCAAACTCCGCTTAGAAGATGCCATCAACGCCACCAAAGCGGCTGTTGAAGAAGGTATTGTTCCTGGCGGTGGTACCACCTTGGCTCACCTGACCCCAGTCTTAGAAGAATGGGCCAATGCTAACTTAACGGGTGAAGCCTTAACCGGAGCTTTAATCGTGGCTCGGGCGATCGCTGCTCCCCTGAAGCGGATTGCTGAAAACGCCGGACAAAACGGTGCTGTGATTGCCGAGCGTGTGAAAGAGAAAGAATTCAACGTCGGTTACAACGCTGCCACGAATGAATTTGTGGATATGTTTGAAGCCGGTATTGTTGACCCCGCCAAAGTAACTCGTTCTGCTCTGCAAAACGCAGCTTCCATCGCCGGTATGGTGTTAACCACCGAGTGCATCGTGGTTGACAAACCCGAACCCAAAGAAGGCGCTCCCGCAGGTGCCGGAATGGGCGGCGGTGACTTCGACTACTAAGGTTTAAATGGGTGGCGTTACGATTGATTAACGCACCGTAAAATAAAAGGGGGGTGGGCTATTGCCTGCCCTCCTTTTGTTTTGGGGGGAATTATCGCTATAATTGACCCAATCAAGGCTTTTAAAGTCAACTTATTTACGATTAGCATCCTAGTCCGGGAGGAAAGGAAAATGACTCAGGCGATCGCAATCAGTCCTAACGACTTTAGGGATCTATTACGACATCGGGAAATCAACCGACCACCCACTGCGAACTCTTCGCGACTATGGGATATCGCGCAAAAGGTGAATGCTTTAGCTGTAGAAGTAGAAGACCATTGGGAAGAACTTCCCGAAGATAAGCGAAAATTGCTGACGACCTTTGCTTATGCAGGAATTGAACCTCCGCAAGGTATTACAGGTTACTTCTTCTCTTTCATCGGGGGCGTATCAACCATTTGGAATATTAGTTGGATTGTCTTAAAAGGAGATTTAGAAGCTTTATTTTTTTATGCTGAGGCATATCAACGTCTTCTCAACGCAATTTTCAATGGAATAGAACGAGAAAATGAGGATTATCAATCCATCTTGTCAGCAGCATTAGCAGAAACATTTGCAAACTTGGAAAGTTCGCAGAAACTGACCGAGGAGGAATCTAGTGAATGAATCCGAGACCTTTAATGTCAGACTTTCCGACCACTTTGAAAGAACTCAGCAAAAACTCATTGATTCTCGATATCGGAAAAATCGGGGAGGAAGAAAAAGATTTGAAGAAGTTATCCAACAAATCAATAAAAGTTTGAGTGAGAATCCTCGTCTTCCTCAATTCCGATCTCTGTGGGGTGGATTTGTTCGGGCAGATCCAGAACCTTATCCCAAGGGGAGTAGCCGTGAGGGCTATGAATTATGGAAGTTAAAATTTAAAATGCCTCAGCTTGGCGGTGCGGCAGAACAAGGACGATTGATATATTTGCTGGATGTAACACAGCAAGAAGTGATACTGGTATGGATTTACACCCACGCCGAATTTGAGAAGCGTCCACCCGAACGTGACCTGAAGCGGTTATTACTAGAATTGATAGAGTCACCACCGGGGCTACCTCAAAGTAATGCAGTAGAAAGCGGTGAAGAAGAGACCGGAACGGAAGAAGGCAACCCAGAAGACTCTAGTCGTGATTAATGACTGCCGCCTTCGCCAGAAAGTCTGGATCTAAACCTTTAAAAAGATGATTTTCGATTAAAACTGTTGCCACACTGAACGACGTTGGAGCTTTTCTGTCAGTTTTGGATCGAGATTTTCTATGATTAACTGATTCATGGTTCGCTTTTTACTAAGACTTTTATCGGCAGGTAAAGGTTACTCTAATCTGTTGATTTGGTTCCGTTGACTCCTGGCTGCTAATAGCTTGGACGCCACATCACGGGCAATTTCCAAGGTTTCCGCGATCGTTCGTCCTTGGGCGACTAACCCGGGTAATTCGTCCGATGTTGCGAGATAAACGCCTTCGGGTAGTTTCTCGATGTGCAGGTTCAGGATTTTTTCCATAGCTGAAAATCAGGGATCAAGAATTGGATGGGATGTCATTTGAACTCTGGGCTTGGTGGCAACACCCGCCGGGGGTTCAAACCCCCGGCTAATAGCTAAAGTCGGATAAATCCGACTGGAAACCTTGAATTTTCCCTCAGCATTTCAGTCGGTTTTTAACCGACTTTAGCTATGAGGCGGGGGATTAATCCCCCGCCGGATTATCGGGAAGAGCGAGAATGGTCCAAGATTTCAGTGCGATCGCAATTTTAGCGAATTGTGGCGCGAGTAGGGAAAAGGCACTGCCTTCTCCCTACCCTGTTTTCCCCCAATTACCGCTGATACTGTCTGGCATGATGTTCGCACAACCACAAATAATGTCCTTCCGGCGTCAAAACTTTCCGCAAGCCACCCCAATGCTGAGGCGGGTCTTTTTCGTCCAAAAGTTGCCGCCACACCCGTAGCGCCGCAATTTGTAGATGTTCTGTATTGAAATTTGTATGGGTATCTATCCCCAAAGAATTTAACAATTCTATGAGAGTTCGCATTTCCAACTCTATATTGTTTTGCGATTCAAAAGGTTGGGCATATTTCCAACTTGCCGCCAACTGCTGAATATAGGGTGCCATGATGTGAAACCATTCGTTATCCCCTGGCAGGGAATACACACCGCCATCAGCAGGATGCCATTCTCCGGGTGCTTCGCAGCACAGTTGCAATTCCGATTGTTGCCCGAAAATCCAATTTTGCCAGTTGCCTTGCTCTGGTGAATGTACTACAAATACACAAGGGGATTCTGCCTCGATACTCTGTTGTTTGAGGCGGACAATTTTCATGAATTCCCCTTGATAGAGTTGTGCGACTTTCCTCAATTCCCCTTTATGGAGTTGGGCGACTTCTGTCAAAGCTGACTGGATATAGGTTTTTCCTCGGTCAATCTGTTGTTCCAGTTCTTCAAAACGTGACAAACCCGAGAAGGTTGGAATCGATACAGTCGGGGGGTTAGATGGGGTGGGAATTTCTACACCAAATAAGAGTGCGATCGCCGAGAAAGTTTCTTGGCATTCCGGACATTCGAGGGTGTCCTGATGGTTGGCATAACATTGTTTTACATAGTCCTCTTCAAATTCGTGGGAACAGGGTTTATCCGGTCCACCGGGACAAGGAATGGTGCATTTCACCTCTAAATCGCTAAATCGGGAAAGCATGATATCAAGGCGATCGCGCAGCAAGGTAAAGAAGTGAATCGGCATCGCGCCGCGCACGGCTAATTGTAGAGACTTCTCTTCTGGAAATGCCTCGAATAACCCTAAATGTTTTTCCAGTTTGCTGTCGGCGAGTAAGGCACCGTTGCGCCAGTGGTTGCCGGTGGAGAAGCGATAAGAATCAGCGATCAACCCAGTGGGGAATCCGGCAGGAATGCGATCAAGTCGCCATTTTCTCACCAGATTATGACAATTTTCGGTTTGGAGAATGGCATCCCATTTATATTGATAGTGCGGCGGATTCAGGGGGACAGATTCCAGGATTAAGCTGATATCTTCCGGAAGAGATTCTGCCTCGTTGCGAAGGGGGTACGCCAGGTCAAAATGCTCCAGCAAGCGGAGGAAATACGGGGGGATGAAAGAGTCGATATCTTGCCAAAGTTGGTTCATTTCCTCGCGAGTGAGAATCCCCTGACCCTGTTTGACGGGTTCACTGCGGAAAACTTTACCGATCTGTTCCGCGAGCCATTTGGGTTTGAGGATAACGATTTCCTTGAGTGCGGGATTATCGTGGAAATAGACAATTTCGCCAATGTCGTGGAGATATTGTGTCAGAGTGGATACCTGATTCGGATCAACCCCTCGCCCTGTCATCCGCCTTGCCAATTGTTGTGGCGTGATGTATTTTTCCGAGAGGGAACGGATATCCTGAGCCGCATTGAGGCAAGTGTGCGGCCAATGTGTGCCCATTAACAGTAATTGAGCAGCAGTGCTGACGAGACTCTGATGCAGATTGTCGATCCCTTGTCCGGTTTGGCTGTCAATTTCGCACTGTCCCACAATTTGGGGATAGTTGCCCTGGAGTTGGGCGAAGGGAAGATCAGAATTTTGTTCGTCGATGTGGGTGGCAACCAGGAGAATGGAAGACTCGGGCGTGAGGGAAGAGAGGGTATCGAGCCAATTATAGACCTTACCCTGTTCGTAACCATCGCAAGCATTCCAAACGAGGAGGAACAAAGATCGGTTGGTCAGGAACAATTGATGGGTCGCATGATAGATTTGCTGTCCGCCAAAGTCCCAGGCGTTGAGTTGCATCGTGACGTCGGATTGACTGGGATGGGGGAATTCCAAGGTGCGGATGTCAATGCTATCTGTGGTGGGTTCCTGGGGGTTGAAGGGTTCGCCCCGCAGGACCTTTAATAAAGAGGTTTTGCCCACTCCCCCCTCACCCACCACCATGAGTTTGGATACCCATTGGGGTTGTTGGATCTGGAGTTGTTCGCGCAGGTAGGTTAAAACTGCCTTAGTCCCTTGTTGGTCACTTTCTGACTGTGGCCAGCAGGGAAGCCGCCAGTTATCATCAACGTTTAGCACTGTCAGATTGGAGAGTTGCCCAATTTGCAGGGGCAGCTCACTTAATTGATTGTGACTCAGGTCTAGCTCAGTCAGATGAGAGAGTTGCCCAATTTGCGGGGGCAGCTCACTTAGTTCATTGTAGCTGAGGTTTAGCCCTTTCAGATGGGAGAGTTGGCCAATTTGCGGCGGCAGCGCACTCAGTCGATTGTAACTCAGGTCTAGCTCAGTTAGATGGGAGAGTTGGCCAATTTGCGAGGGCAGCTCACTCAGTTGGTTGTGACTGAGGTCTAGCCATCTCAGATGGGAGAGTTGCCAAATTTGCGAGGGCAGCTCACTCAGTTGATTGCCCATGAGGTTTAGCTCAGTCAGATGGGAGAGTTGCCCAATTTCCGGCGGCAGCTTTGTCAAGTCGTTCCAGAAAAGGTTGAGGGATGTTACCTCATCCTCGGCAGCTTGTTGGATAATTCGTAGCAGTTCTTCTTCTGTCATCACTCAACCTTAGCGTTGCTTGTTGGACTTTTTTTGACTTAGGCGGATGGGGTAGGGGGGTGGCGCTTGGTTTGGCGGGGGAGGGGTGGCATTCGGGGGGTGCATTTTCGGTCAATTGTCCGATTTATGGGGGAATGCTTGGCCTCTACTTGGGTTGGGCGCTGGGGGATATCCGCTCTGGTTTTTATTGTAGGGCATTCCCTGGTCTAGTTTGGTTGGGTTTACAGATTGTGGGAAATCTATAATATTTGGGGGTTGGGGGAAGATGGGGGGAAGCGCTGACTAGGGGACTGGGAGGGAGGAAGGTGTGCTGTTGCTGTCAGTCAGAGCGATCGCCTCTATTTCCCTCGTGACGTGGCTCTGCCGCGTCATGTACTCTGGAGGCTCTGCCTCCAGTCCACCAGCAAGGGCTAATCGCTACCTATTATACTTGTGACGGTTTCAACTCACTAGAGGTAGAGGCGGCAGAGCCGCCATTGTGCGTGACGCGGCAGAGCCACGTCACGAGTATTACGGCTGCTGGATTGGGTTTCGGGAAATTGTCCGAGCAGTTTGCCTAATTCCGATGAATTTATGACTACTCGTAAATTTTCCGACTCCCCATCTCGTGAGTATCGGGCAGGGACATATCCTCCCAGTGTGAGGAGTCAAAATATGCCCCGCGCAAATCGGCCTCACTTAAATTGGCTCCTCGCAATTCGGCTACATTAAAGTTTGAACCACATAAACAAGCGCCTTGCAAGCTCACTTCGGTTAAATTGGCTTGGAACAAGTTGGATTGAACCAACATCGCTCCGGTCAAATCGGCATTTTGCAAGTTGGCATGGGATAAATCTGCTTTACTCAAATTGGCCTCACATAAATCACTCCGAGACAAGTTCGCGCCATTCAATGATGCGGCATGAAGGTTGGCACGAAACAAAAATGAGACGCGCATCTGGGCTGAACTCAAGTTCGTAGCGCTTAAATTGGCTAAGGAGAGATTGGCCCCGCTAAGTTTTGCACCACTGAGGTTGACTCCCTCTAATTGGACACTATTGAGGTCTACCCCATTCAGAAAAGCTTGGGTGAGATTGACTCCGGTGAAGGATGCTCCGCGCAACAATGCTCCACTCAACCGGGCACCGCTGAGGTTGGCCCAATTGAGGTTGGCATTCACTAAGTTAGCCGATCGCAAGTTAATCCCTCGCAAATCCGCCCCACAAAAATTCACCCCGCCTAAATTCGCTAACCGCAAATTCACCCCGGACAAAATTGCCCCACTCAGTCGCGCCGCTGTGAGAATAGACTTAACCAAATATGCTCCTTTTAAATTCGCTTTGGTTAAATCCGCATGAGTCAGTCTCACTTCATTTAACTTAGCAAAACTCAGGTCAGCGCGATGTAAAAAAGCCAGGTGTAAATTGGCCCCAGTCAAGATGGCTCGGGATAAGTTGGCCCCGACAAAATAAGCCCCAGAAAAATCACATCCGGCTAGGTTGGCTCGTTCCAGGTTCGCTCCGTTTAAATTAACATCTTTAAACGATCGCTCTCCTGCTGCATACCGTTCGAGGAGTTCATTAGTATCCATTTTACGTTACTCTCCTTATGGCTTAAAAGCCCCTTAATTCTTTACTGGAATCCGTTGTCCCCTAACCAATGACTTAACTTTGGGCATCGCTGGGGCTTGCCGTCCTGGTTTTTTTATGGAAAAAATGGGATTTTTTTTAGCATTAACTATTCCTATCTCCATTAAAGCATTATTAGGGAGAAAAAACAAGATACTGAAGCAATGGATTTTGTTCGCTAATGGGGGTAAAAATTTGAAAATAGCGCTTGAATGAGTTAGCCGCTTTTTGCACCCCGTTGGTTGTTAATCTCCAGTTTTTTGCCTCATCAACCCGCTTGTCCTCCCGCTACTGTACCGATGCACTATCTGATGAGTTTTCAGCACCCTGTTTTATCCTCTTGGCAATGGGTTTAAGAATGCAGGCTCCCATCGGGCATCACTGCACCTGTGAAATCCGCATCCCGCAAGTCCGCACCCACCAGTGCCGCATCCCGCAGACTCGCTCCCCGCAGATTTGCACCGCGCAAGCAAGCGCCATCGAGGTCAGAACCCCATAAATAGGCCCCTTCTAAGTTAGCGCCTGTGAGATCTGCACCTGTTAACTTGGCTAAATTGAGGTTAGCATCTCGGAGATCGGCATTTCGTAAGTCGGCTTCCATCAGGTCAGTTTTCATCAAATTTGCCCGAGTGAAATGACCCCCTTTGAGAACACTGCCATGTAGATTAGCTTGTTTGAGATTCCCATCTTCAAAATTGGTAAATCGCATTTGAGTATCGCGCAAATCTGCACCCATAAAGTTAGATCCGCGCAGGGTTGCTCCGCTTAATTTAGCTTCGTTAAGTTCAAGTCCGCTAAAATTAATCCCTTCCAAATTGAGGCCATTTAAAAAGGCTCCGGTGAGTTTGACGCCGTTTAAGAGTGCGCCTTTGAGACAAGCACCACTGAGTCTCGCTCCACTGAGGTTGCTCCAATTCAAGTTAGCATTCATCAGATTTGCCCCTCGGAAATTAATTCCATTGAGGTTAGCGCCAGACAGGTTGACTCCCAGTAAATTTGAGCGATAAAAATTCACACATTTGAGAATAGCACCACTGAGTTTAGCCCCGGTTAAATCGGTATTGGCTAACTGAGCACCTTGGAGATTCGCTTTGGTTAAATCTGCCTCAATCAGGCTACTGCCTTTGAGTTTAACGAAGGTTAAATCAGCGGCGTAGAGAAATGCACCGGATAATTGGACTTCCATCATTAAGGAGCGACTTAAATTAGCCCGCGCCAAGGATGCGTCCATGAGATTTGCCCCGAAAAGGTTTACCTGTTGCAGGGTTGCGCCGATTAAGTTCGCTAAATTTAGATTCCACCCCCGAAAATCGCGATCGCCTGCGGTGTAGCGTTTTAGTAATTCATACCCATCCATAATTGCCCTCGCCCTATTTTTCCCTAAATATCTATGATTTAGGATGCCCGGGTGATGAGGCAATATCATACAAGGCGAAACATTTCGTAAAATAACAGGTTTTTTTTAAGGTTTGGGTGTCGGGTATCAATAATGCCGGTTTCATCGTTGACTTAAATATGAAAGCAAAAACAACTGTGCGATCGCCTTAATTTGCGATCGCACAGATTAAAAATTGTCGGAGTTCGACCTTAGCACATTGGAAAGATGGTCATCGGCGATCGGCTCAAATCCCTTAACTCCTGAGTGATATCATCAAGTCGAGTCGCCCTCACCGAACTAGAAACTTAAACGTCATACACCCGGGCTTCATCGGCCTCTGGGTTTTCTTGGCAGTATTCCTCAAACGCGCTCTTAACGGGTTTCATCGCCCGTTGATGAGACGCTTCGGCTTGCAGTTCTTCCACAGCATCCCAAGCTGCCGCACATTCTTTAGAAGTTGGGCCTTTTTCCGCACAGATAGCGCGGGCTTCCTGAACCGCTTTTTCCAGTTCACTCTCGAACTGTTTAGCTTTCGGTTTCTCGACGAAATCACTCTTCGTTAGAATATCGCTCACCGAAATAATCCCCAGCAAGTCTCCCTTGATGACGGGAGCACGACGGATGCCGGTATTGGCAAATAACCGTGCCACATATTCTACACCGAGGTCAGGATTGACGACGATGCAGGGTTTGGTCATAATTTCATAGACTCGCATCTGCTTCGGGTCATGTCCAAACGCCGCGACTTTGTAAACGATGTCGGTTTCGGTGACAATGCCATAAGCATCTTCATCATGGCGACGGGATACGACTAATGCGCGCAAACCCTTTTCTTTCATGAGCTTAACGGCTTCGGCAACGGTGGCGGAGCCGCGAATGCTCACCACGTCTTTGGTCATGATATCTTGAGCTTTCATCATCCTTACTTCCCCTCGGGGCCAATTATTTTTAGGGTCCTCCATCGATCGTATAATAAAAGGGGGCATCCGCAGCGCCAAGGGAGCAAATTGAGTCCGTTAGCGGTGTAAACCCTTTTGCCAAATTCCAATGTAAACGCGCTGTGCCGGTTGATTTCCCGAGGAGGTGGGGCGAATTTCCCATTCGATCGCCCCGTTGAGGTGGCCCAGGGCAAAGCTGTACCGGCGCACCTGACCCTGCCACACTTGTTGAAACCCAGAGGCGATTTCTTCATTAAGCTGGCACCCTAACATACTGTTTAAGGTGCCTAGAATAATTTCAGTGTTGACGCTTTGAGCAAAGGATGCTTCAGTTTGCTGTAAGAGTAGGGATTGGCGATCAAATAGGAATCCGAGACTCACCTGATGGGGAATCAGGTCATAACTGACGGCATGAGTATTGGGCCAATATCCCGGAAGGGTTCGACTGGGAAATCCAAACATTCGGAAGACTGAATCTTGATGAATTCCCGGTTGAAATCCCGGAATCCCTAAGCCGATGGGTTCTTCGCGGCAGGGGATGTTTTGTGGGTTGAGGGTGGGTTCTTCAAAGGGGTTAGACTCTCGAATGATGGAGAGTAGGGACAGCGGACCCGGGTTTGGTCCGACTGCCTGGGGATGAGAGAAGGCGGGAGAATGGACGAATATAACCGAAAGTCCCGTGAGGACAAGACGGATGACGCTAACCTGACTAATCAAAATCATCGCTCGATTCCTGACAAAGGATCCTGCACCCGTGATGCGGCCAAACTTGGCACGAAAGGTTTGTGAACAGCAGTCTGGGGCGAGCCCCATCATCCCCATTTCAGAGATTCAGCCTAAAGGGGCAAGAACTGAATAGATAGGGGGTTACAGCAGATCTGGTCAGTGCTGTGAATTTTGCTGCTAGGGAAAATAGACTGGACAACAGGGCCGATTGTTCGAGGTGGCGATCGCAACGGTTGGAGGGTTGAAAATTGATGTCTTCGCACCCTAGGCAGGGGAAGATCTAAAGCAACGTGACCCGCTAATCCCAGACCCTAGGCGCTCAATTCCCGGTCAATCGGGACCGCATCAAAAGATGCAAAATGCCTGGGCGATGAGCGCAACGGGTACTATTGGTGGGTCAACCCATCGGGCATAATAGCTCCAGTAAAATTGACATCCCGGAGGTTTGTCCGATACAGATTCGTATCCATTAAAATTGCATTGGTGAGGTTGGCTCCCGTGAGGTTGGACCAACCCAAGTTGGCTCGATACAGACTGGCTCCTTCTAAATTCGTCCCGCGCATGGTAGTCCAACTCACGTTTGTTCCCCGGAGTTGGCTTTTCGTTAAGTCCGCTCCGGCTAGATTGGATCCACTCATATTGGCCCGACTCAAATCAGAATATCGGAGATTGACGCCGGTTAAGTTGGCTCCATTTAGGGTAGCATTGGTCAGATTCACCTTTTCCATAATCGCTTGAATCAGAATGGCGATCGTTAGGTTGGCCCCTTCCAAATTCGCTCCGGTCAAGTCCGCTTCACTTAAGTTCGCTCGGCTGAGATTGGCCTGATTCAAGGTCGCTTCTTTGAGATTCGCCCAACCCAGCCTCGTCTCGCTGGCCAGAGCCTGTACCATTTTGGCTTTCTGTAAATTGGCTCGTTCTACAATAGCTCGGCTAATATTTGCCAAACTTAAGTCCGCTTCACTTAAGTCTGCCCTGCTTAAGTTCGCATTAATCAGATTGGCTTCTCGCAGGTTGGCTTGATGAAGGTTTACTCCCATGAGATTAGCTTCTCGCAGGTTGGCCCCCGTGAGTTTAGTAGCGGTCAGGTTGGCCTGACGCAGGTCAGCATCGCGAAAAGTAACTTCACTTAAGTCCAATCCGGATAAGTTGGCACCAATCAAGTTGAGGTTCCGAAAATCTCGTTCTCCAGTTGCATATCGCTCTAGTAATTCATTTACATCCATGTACTGTCGCCTCTTTGCTATCGCTCTGTGCAAGTCTAGTGGTGGGTGCTTCCAATGTATCGTTATTCAATGTCACAAATCACTTTAAAGAGGAATTGAAAGTGGGAAAAGGGGATTAGTCATTGGTCATTTGTCTTATGTCATTTGTGATTTAACTCCACTGCCGGTCCCCTCCCCTTGGCAATAGGAAGGTTAGGCGGGGGTCCCCGGTCATTTGTGATTTAACTACAGTTCCGGTCCCCTCCCCTTGGCAAGGGGAGGGTTAGGGTGGGGTCCCCTCCGTCCTGGATGAAAAGAGGTTTAATGCTTTACCCACTCCCGGTTTCATAGCCAATCCAGGTATCAAAAGTCGTTTTTTGCGGAGTGGGCAGACCCCACCCAACCCTCCCCTTGCTAAGGGGAGGGCTATGAGAAGCCAAAAAGACCAATGACCAATTTTGCGGAGTGGGCAGACCCCACCCAACCCTCCCCTTGCTAAGGGGAGGGCTCTGAGCAGCCAAAAGGACCAATGACCAATTTTGCGGAGTGGGCAGACCCCACCCAACCCTCCCCTTGCTAAGGGGAGGGCTATGAGCAGCCAAAAGGACAAAGGACCAATTTTGCGGAGTGGGCAGACCCCACCCAACCCTCCCCTTGCCAAGGGGAGGGCTCTGAGCCGCCAAAAGGACAAAGGACCAATGACCAACGACATAAGACAAATGGGCTTGAATTCTGAGACAATCTAAAGATAGATCCTAGGGGGAGAAGCGAAAGTTGGGAGGCGAACAGCTATAACCAAACCCCACCCTACAGTAGCCCCAGGAGATTTGCTCTCGTTTACCGGAAAAAAGAATGCCTGAGAACCTTAGAAGTCAAGCCGTCACCCAAGGACACGCGCGATCGCCCAACCGAGCTATGTTGCGGGCGGTTGGTTTTTCTGACCCCGATTTCATCAAACCCATTGTCGGTGTTGCCAATGGATTCAGCACCATTACTCCCTGCAATATGGGGCTGGATATCCTGGCAAAACGGGCGGAGAGTGGGGTCCGTGAGGCCGGAGGAATGCCTCAAATTTTTGGCACGATTACGATTAGTGATGGCATCTCGATGGGAACCGAAGGGATGAAATATTCCCTGGTGTCCCGAGAAGTGATTGCGGACTCCATTGAAACCGTTTGTAATGGTCAGAGTCTGGATGGGGTCCTAGCCATTGGTGGATGCGATAAAAATATGCCCGGGGCCATGCTGGCGATCGCCCGCATGAATATTCCCGCTATTTTTGTCTATGGCGGTACCATCAAACCTGGACATTTGGACGGCAAAGACCTCACCGTAGTGAGTGCATTTGAGGCAGTCGGGGAATATAGCGCCGGTAAAATTGACGAACAGCAACTGCTAGAAGTGGAACGCCATGCCTGTCCCGGTGCTGGATCCTGTGGGGGGATGTACACGGCGAATACCATGTCTTCGGCCTTTGAAGCAATGGGGATGAGCTTGATGTACTCCTCGACAATGGCCGCAGAAGATGCAGAAAAGGCCGATAGTACGCAAAAATCGGCTCAGGTCTTAGTGGAAGCGATTCGCAAGCAAATTTTGCCGAGTCAAATCATCACCCGCAAGGCGTTGGAAAATGCCATTTCTGTGATTATGGCCGTAGGGGGTTCCACGAATTCCGTGCTGCATTTCCTGGCGATCGCCCGGGCGATGGGAGTCCCCCTCACCCTGGATGATTTTGAAACCATTCGCGGTAGAGTCCCGGTGCTCTGTGACCTCAAACCCAGTGGGCGCTATGTGGCAACCGACCTTCACAAAGCAGGCGGGATTCCCCAGGTGATGAAAATGCTCCTGGTCCATGATTTGCTGCATGGAGATGCGCTAACAATTACCGGCCAAACGATCGCGGAATTGCTGGTGGATATTCCCGCAGAACCCCCCACAGGACAGGATGTGATTCGTCCCTGGGATAACCCGATGTATCGTCAGGGTCACTTGGCGATTTTGAAAGGCAATCTTGCCTCCGAAGGCGCTGTGGCTAAAATTAGCGGGGTGAAAACGCCGGTGATTGAGGGACCGGCCCGGGTGTTTGATTCCGAGGAAGAATGCCTCAAAGCAGTTTTGGATGGCAAGATTAGCGCCGGTGATGTGGTGGTGGTCCGCTATGAAGGTCCGAAAGGGGGACCGGGAATGCGGGAAATGTTGGCCCCGACTTCGGCAATTATTGGTGCCGGGTTAGGGGACAAGGTGGGATTAATCACCGATGGCCGGTTCTCCGGAGGGACTTACGGTTTGGTGGTGGGCCATGTGGCCCCGGAAGCTGCCGTCGGTGGGGCGATCGCCTTGGTGGAGGAAGGCGACTCGATTACCATTGATGCGCGCGATCGCAAGTTGCAGTTGAATGTATCCGATGAGGAATTAGCCCGTCGTCGTGCCAACTGGCAACCGCGTCCCCCTCGTTATACAAAAGGGGTGTTAGCGAAATATGCTAAGTTAGTTTCCTCTAGCAGTCTCGGTGCAGTTACAGATTTAGATTTGTAATTAGCATATAGTGTGAGAGGGATAAGGCAATGCCTTGTCCCTCTTGATTTGGGTCAGTCATCGAGATTGATGCCTCGTTCTTGGAGGAGTTGCGCGAGGCGATCGGCCCGTTGGCGTTCCCGGTAAGCTACTTCCTCCAGAGTTGGATATCGGTTCCCTTCAGCGTCATACCAGTACAACCACTCGCGCTGCCAGTTTTCAAACGTCCCGATCCCGCGTCCAATGGCTAAACCAATTTCCGGCATCCAGACGGGTTCTCCAGGGAGGCGGATATAGTCTCCATCGACTAACTGATAAACCTCGAAGACTTCATGGCGATCGCGTCGGTAAAAATTGGGATTATAAATCGCATAGTACCGCACCCCCATTTTGGCATATATTTTCATTTTTTCATCATACTCTGCCCCATAAGTGTGGGAAACGCATTCCAACACAAAAATGGGCGGAATATTATTTTCCAACCAGACAATATAACTTTTGCGTCCCTCGGAGTCACGCCGATTCGGTACTCCCAAACTCAGAAACCCATCGGGGACGATCGCCACCCGGGGATTCTCTCCCGTAGCATGGTAAACCCCCATATTGAACCCAAAAAACCAATCTTGGCGACTGGACCAAAGATAGCTTAAAATGGCTCGCAGTAAGGCCGGAACTAAAGTTTGCAGTTCGTTATCCACAGGCGTATCATCAGAGGATGGCAGTTCATCGGCATCGGGTAAATTTTGCAGAAAATTGTAATTTACCATAATTGGGGGATTTAATAAAGTTGTAGTTCTATTTTAGCCGATTGCTTGCGAATGAGGGCGGCGATGCTCTTTTTAATCATTCTATCTTTTAATTACCCCACTCAGGGAATTAGGACAAATAAGAAAAGGGACAAGGCACAGCCCTGTCCCTCCTGGAAAAATTGGCTCAGACTATTTACCCAACCATAAAGAAATCCTGCTGATTCATATCAGAAATATCTACACCATTAAGAATAGCGAGCAACTCATTTCCTGCATAAATCCATGTGCTATTCTGTTCCGGAGCCAGGGTTAAATTATTAAAGGTTAACCCTTCTGTCAACCCGATTAAATCTTCTCCATCGGTAAAGTCAACAATTAAATCAACTCCGGCATTTGGACGGATGACAAAGCGATCGCCTCCTGCACCACCCGCAACAATATCATGTCCTAAATCTCCAAACAACCAGTCATCGCCATTGCCACCCATGAGAATGTCATTATCTTTACCGCCATAGATTACATCATCCCCATCACCACCTTCCAGAGTATCATCGCCTTGGTTGCCATAGACGAAATCATTGCCACTGCCCGCACAGATGAGATCATTGCCGAGGTCCCCAAACAAAATGTCAGTGCCATTGCCTCCTTTGAGAGTATCGTCATCTTTACCCCCATGTAAAATATCATTGCCATCACCTCCATCAACCCAGTCATTCCCTTGGTTGCCATTGGCGAAATCATTGCCATTGCCACCTAGAATGACATCGTTCCCTAGGTTGCCATACAACTCATCATCCCCTTCGCCACCGAGGATAACATCATCATCTTTACCTGCATGAATTACATCATTGCCGTTACCGCCCTCGATGTAATCATTGCCTGGGTTGCCGTGGATGAGATCATTGCCCTCACTCCCCAACAGATTATCGTTACCAGATAATCCCTGGAGGAAGTCGTTACCACCAAACCCATTGAAGGTTTCAGCGCGATCGCCTCCCGTCAGATTATCATCAGTCTCACTGCCATCGATGGTAATCTCTGTGACATTCGGTCCAGGATATGCAGTTTCTCCATGACAAATCGCTGTCAAATCCGGAAGGGCGACTGCCTGGGAATTGGGATTTTTCCTCAGATACGCGGCGAAGGTTGGGGGACCAATGGGTCCCCAAGGACCAGAGATAATAGCAGGTTCAGACAGCACATTGACTGTCAACTCGGTTTCCACAGTGGCAGTCCCGTCAGAGGCAGTCAGTTTAATGGTAAGGTTGCCGATCGCATCCTGAGTAGGCAATCCGCTAAATGTGCCGGTACTCGGTTCAAACTGCAACCACTCCGGTAACGGACCGCCATTGGCTAAGGTTGCGGTATAAGTGAGTGTATCTCCATCGGCATCGCTAAAAGCATCCCCAGGAATGGTAAAGCTAAACGGTTGAAACACTATGGCATTGGGAGAAGAAAGGGCCTTTTCTACCACAGGCACAGCATTTGGCGTTTCCGCAGGGGGTTCTTCTGGAGGTGTGGCGGTTTCGCTGACTGTTAAAATGAAAGTATCACTGACCGAAAAACTGCCATCGGATACTGTTATTTTAATCGAGATGTTGCCCAGATTATTGACTGTTGGAGTTCCCGTGAAGGTATAGGTTGTGGCATCAAAGGATAACCAAGAAGGTAATGGCGAACCGTCTTCTAATGTGGCACTGTAGGTTAAGGGATTGCCATCGGTATCGCTAAACGTATTCCCTGGAATAACGAAGTTAAACGGCGCAGAAACGTTTGCCGTAACATCAGCGATCGCCTCGTTAACAACTGGCGCAGTATTGGGTACATCACTCACAGCCAAGGCAAAAATATCGCTGACAGTGGCAGTTCCATCAGATGCGGTTACCTTGATATTGAAACTGCCGAAATGACTGGCAGTTGGCGTCCCGCTAAAGGTGCGAGTGGTGGGATTGAAACTCAACCAAGAAGGTAGGGGATTGTCATTGTCTAGGGTTGCCGAGTAAGTGAGGGTGTCTCCATCGGCATCGGTGAAAGTAGTGGCAGGGAATTGGAAACTGAACGGTTGAGTTGCTGTGGCAGTTCCCGGGGCGATCTCAGTTTCTACGACAGGCGCACGATTAATATCAACGGTGAAACTTCCCAGGGTTGTTGCCGCTATCAGATTGTTCGCGGTATCTTTCACCCCAGATGGTTCCACCGCGATCGCGTAAGTGCCATTATCTGCCTTATCCCAACTGCCTCCCGGAGGGGCGATCGCATAAGTCGCTGTGGTGATAGTTTCGGAACCTGTATAATTAATCAACGTTGCCAGTTGACTGAAACCCCCTGCACCTGTTACCCGGAGATTAGAATTACCCAAACTGCTGCGATCGATGCCCATTCCATCGCTGTAAGTGACTGTAAACTGAGTGCTTGTGCCGCCTGCTGTCGTGATATCATTCACCGTAGCCGTCGCAGTGGGAGCAGTTTTATCAATTTGATAAATTTGTCCACGGGAATTGCCATTGCTTGCCCCCAGTCCTCCTAATGGTACATTTAACCCATTCTTGATGCTGTCATCATCGACGAGATTTAATTGCAGCGTCCCATCCCCGGTCCCTGCATTCACCGCTACCGTATAAGTGCTAGCGCTACCCGTGATATTGGTGATACTTGCGCCGGTTATTCCAGTGGAGACTAAGGTAAAATCCGTCTCATCAACGCCTGTAACCGTTTCACTGAAAGTAACAGAGTAATTGACACTGTGAGCATTGCTTGGGTTGGGATTAGCACGATTAATTGTAGAAATCGTGGGAATAGTATTGTCATAAGTGACCGTATTATCAAGGCTGGTACTGGCTGCACTAACATTGTTTGCCGCATCTTTCGCTGCGCCCGCTTTGACAGCAGCAGTAACCGTCCCATTGGTACTCATGCCGGAAACAGCCACATTATAGGTTGTGCCGCTTCCCGTAACTACAGCAGTTGTAGGATTAGCCGTCCCCCCGAGGACAATATCACTATTGTCAAATTCGGTAACCGCTTCGCTGAATACAACTTGATAGTTGATGGTATTCGCCGCTGTGGGGTCCGCTTGTCCTGCATCTTGCGCGATCGTGACTGTCGGGGCTATTGTATCGATAATCAGCGCCTTATTTGCACCGAGGGAATTGGCCTCCCCCGGGGTGGCTAAGGTTAAAATAGCATTCCCATTCGTCACACTTTGAATCGTGCCATTATTGAGGGAAAGGGCGGTGGTTGTGCTATAATCTAAATCAGCCGTATTTTGTCCAGCCGCAACGCTGTAATTAAACGTGAGGGTATCGCTTCCTGACCCGCTGCTGTAAATCGCCGTTGTGCCGGTATTTAAGCTGAGTTGCGGCGTCCCCGTGACGTTGACGATTTGGGAGAACGTGATGGCGATCGGAATGACTGTACCAACGCCATAATTCCCGTCAGTTTGCGGTGAAGTTATCCCCGTAATGGTAGGAAACGGGTTGACAGTAATATCGGCGGTTTCCGTGGCACTGCTGAAGGTACTGGAGGTGCCGTTGGTAGTATTGCCTGCGGTGACATCCTCTGTCCCCCCATTGGTGCCGATAATTTGGTCCCAGGCGGCGAAGGCGATCGCGTTAGAAACAGTACCCGTATATCCGGTATTAGGAACGAAGCGGATGCGGGTGGAGGCGTCGGAAGCTAACAGTCGCGCTGATGTAGCAGAGGCGGTAAAGGCATTCCAATTTGTGCCATCCGTGGTATATTCCCAACTGCCGTTGGTGGTGTTTAACCCAGTGATAGCGATACCTTGGGATGCATTTATGTTGATATCGGTAATTTTCGTACCGCCGAGTGCAGCAATAATATTCGAGATGAGAGTACCGTTGTTATTACTATCGTTTTGGTTGATGGCAGTTAAAGTGGGAGTGCCGGATACATCCAAAACCGGGGCATCATTGACAACAACGGTGACAGTGTTGCTGGCAGTGGTAGTGCCGTCCGTGATGGTATAGCTAAAGGTATCGATGCCGTTAAAGGTGGGACTGGGAGGAGTGTAGGTCAAATACCGACTGGGGTCAAGGGCAATTTCGCGGACATGACCATTTAACCCTGTACCCAAACCAGACCATTTAGTGCCATCCCATTTGGCTATCCGGTCCGCATCAAGATTTCCACCGGCATCGGTGAAATCGCCCACTACATAGATGTCACTACCATTAATGACAATCTCACGGACGAAGTTATTTAACCCAGTACCCAAAGCGGACCAGTTAGCGCCATTCCATTTGGCTATATAGTTGGCATTGGCATCTCCACCCGCATTGCTGAAAAAGCCCCCGGCATAGATATCACTACCATTAATAACAATCTCATTCACGATGTTATTTAATCCAGTACCCAAAGCGGACCATTGAGTGCCATTCCATTTGGCTATCCGGTCCGCATGAAGATTCCCCCCCGCATCGGTGAAATTGCCGCCCACATAGATGTCAGTGCCATTAATAGCGATATTCCGGACCCAAGAATTTAACCCAGTACCCAAAGCGGACCATTTAGTGCCATCCCATTTAGCTATATTCTTCCCATTAACATTCCCACCCGCATTGGGGAAATCGCCCCCCGCATAGATATCACTACCATTTATGACAATCTCCGCGACAGTGTTATTTAACCCAGTACCCAAAGCGGACCATTGAGTACCATTCCATTTGGCTAGATAGTTGGCATTAGGATCCCCACCGGCATAGGTGAAATGGCCCCCCGCATAGATCTCACTACCATTAATAGCAATATTAGAAACGATGTGATTTAAACCCGTCCCCAAAGCGGACCAGTTAGCGCCATCCCATTTCGCTATAGATCTGGCATTAAGATTCCCACCCGCATTGGTAAACCAGCCCCCTGCATAAATATCACTACCATTTATGACAATCTCATAGACAGTGTTATTGAAACCCATCCCCAAAGCGGACCACTTAGTACCATCCCATTTGGCTATTCTGTCCGCATGGGGATCCCCACCCGCATTGATGAAATCGCCCCCCACATAGATATCCGGTGCGATCGCAACCGTTCCACCTTTTGTTGGAGTAGTCACACTTTGAATTGTGAGTTTATCCCCATCCGCATCGGTATCGTTGGAGAGGACCTGAATGCTAGTTTTAGTCGCACCCACTGGGAGGGCTTTGGTATCGGCATTAGCGACAGGACTCGCTAGAGTGTATTCATAGTTGGCAAGACTCAGGGGTGTGGTTTCGATATTGCCGACTTGGGTTTCTAATACCCCATCGCCTCCTTTGCCGGTGAGGTTCTCACTCGCAGCAACATCTACGCCGGTGAGGTGGGCGAGTTGTGCGATGAAGGTTTTTCCTATTTCGGTGGCAGCAATGTCGCACCCGTACAGGAGGAGATCTGCGTTGGGGCTGAGTGCTTGCTGCCACTGTTGCAACTGAGTTCTGTAGCTGTCCAGGTTGCTGTTGTCTAGGGTGCTGTTGCCTAGGTGTATTTTTCCATCTGCGCCGTGGGAGATGATATGCAGGGCTTCTATATCGTTAAAATTCCCTAGAATTGCGCCAATTTGGGCAATGCCTTCTAGGTTAGGGTCAAGTATGTAAATCTCTGTCTTTGGGGGGATGACACTAATGAGGCTTTGATAATCGGTCACCCCAGGGTCAATGATGACCAGTTGTCGGGACAGGGCGCTCAAGCCCGATGTGCTGAGGTTTCCTATTTCGGCGTGACTCAAGGGGGAAGAAAGGTCAAGGGATTTAATTGTTGCTACGTTCATGGTTTTTTTGATAAAGATTGAGAATAGTGACACCCCAAAGTATTTTTTATCTTATTCCATATTTTGGGGAATGGCTCTAATAATTGACCTTTTTTTTCTACTCCTTTAGGAGGATATTTACCCGTTCTTATTCAATCAATTTTTGTCAAAATGGAGTTTTAAAAGGGTGTTTAATATGCAAAAAAGAAAAAAGGAAATCGCCTTTTTGGATTATTTTCTTTGAGAAACACATAAATCCAAGTCTCTCCAGAGGCGATCGCATTTTCGGATAATTTTCATGGAAAGAAGGCTAAATCTGAACCGCTTCCGGGAACAAACAAAACAAATTACAGATTGACAATTATTTGCTCCCAGGCAAATCAAGGGGTGAGGAAACGTTCCCTCACCCCTTGATAAATTACCCCACCCCAAAGAAATCCTCTTGATTGATTAGAGAAATATCCACTTCATTCAGAATGGCAAGTAACTCATCCCCAGCATAAATAAATGTGCTGTTGTTTCCTTGAATCAAGGTTAAATCATCCCAGTTTAACCCTTCTAGTAAACCGATTAAATCTTCTCCATCTGTAAAGTCAAGAATCAAATTGGGTCCAGTATCTTGACGAATGATAAATCGGTCTTGTCCCGCCCCTCCCAGGAGGACATCGTTGCCCAAATCCCCAAATAACCAGTCATTCCCTGAACCGCCTATCAACAAATCATCATTTTTACCCCCATAAAAAACATCATCTCCATCCTCACCCACCAGGGTATCATTCCCTTGATTTCCATAGAGAAAATTGTTCCCATCACCCGCATACATTAAATCATTGTCCTCGTTTCCATAGAGGATATCAATGCCACTAGCTCCAACAAGGGTATCGTCTCCTTCTCCTCCATAAAACCAGTTAATTCCTGACCCTGCCTTGATAAAATCATCCCCGGGATTGCCCTGAATAATATCATTGCTCTCTCCCCCAAAAAGAGAGTCATTTCCGCCTAATCCTTCAAGAGAATTGTCTCCATAATTGGCTTGAATCAAGTCTGACTCAGGAGTGCCTATTAAGGAATTATAGGAAGATTTTTCTTCCCCCGCAAATTTTACTTGACTCAGATTCGAGGAGGATAAGGGAGGAGGCGATAATTCCTCCAAGGTAGCAATCCACTCGAAAATATTGGATAAATTAACCTCAAGTGAGGAACTCACTCCCATGTTGGCAAGAAATCCTTTGAAATAAGAAGGTCCTATGGGTCCAAATGTGCGAAATTGTAAGCTTCCGATATCGGTTATTAGTAGGCTGTTTTCTTTCAATTCAGGGATGTTAGTTTCCAATACTGGATTGTTACTTTCCAATTTAGGAGTATCTTCGGTCAACTCAGGATTGTTAGCTTCCAATTTAGGAGTATCTTCGGTCAACTCAGGATTGTTAGCTTCCAATTTAGGATTGTTAACTTCTGATTCAAAATTAGTAGCTTTGAATTCCGGAGTATTCCCCTCAAAATCAGGAAAATTAGCTTTCGATTCAGGAGGATTAGCTTCCAATTCAGGAGGATTAGCTTCCAATTCAGGAGGATTAGCTTCCAATTCAGGAGGATTAGCTTCCGATTCAGGAGGATTAGCTTCCGATTCTGTAGAGTCTTTTCCTTCAACTTCTGGATTAGGTGTTACTGCACTGACTGCTAGAGTAAAAATATCACTCACGGAGAGACTGCCATCAGATGCGGTGACTTTAATATTGATACTGCCGAGATGATTTTCAAGGGGAGTTCCGCTAAAGGTGCGAGTTGTGGTATCAAAGAGTAACCAAGGGGGTAAATCGCTGCCATTTTCTAAAGTCGCGGAATAACTGAGGGGATGACCATCAGGGTCGTTGAAGGTAGCTTGCGGAATGGTAAAGTTAAATAAAGTGGATACGGTGGTGGTTAAATCAGCGATCGCATTCACAACCCCCGGAGGATTATTTGCACTGTCATTATCAGTAATATTCGCCGTGACAGAATTAATCTTAATTCCATTGTAATTGGGGTCTGTGGAAATTGCTGTATGAGTAATCGTTCCGGTATGTAATCCTTCTACAAGGTTATCATCAATAGCTGAAATTTCAACGGTTTGAGGCACATTCCAATTCTGGGGAGTGAATGTCAGAGAATTAACCCCTGTCGTCGTTTGATTATCGGGATTGACAGTAATCGTTACTTCTGCCTGGGGTGGGTTTGTTAAAACGACTGTATAGGTATCCCGTGTCCCCCCTTCGGTAACATTCGTGATGCCATCAGACTCGGTGATAATGGCACTATACCAAACCAAGCTAAAATTATCAATAGCCAATCCGTGGTCATTATCCACATCGTTGACTTCTACCCACCGAATCCAAAGCGTTTGATTATTGTCCCAAGTTAAATCATGGATTGTCCCCCCCAAATTAGGCACTAAACCCTCTATATTCCCATTCACTTCGCCCACCGTTCCTGTAGTTTTTGGGGAAGTAAAATTAAAATTCCCCCCGGGCATAGTCCAAGTTGTGACCGTATCAAATGTTGCTTCCAATCCATACTCTAACCTCATTGTTTGCTGCCTTGTCGGCGGCGTGAGACTGCCCCCATTTCGCCATTGTTCGCCGTCAAAATTTAAAGTGATACTATTGATAGGTAAGCCTGTATTATTGGTTGCAGCAAAAGCAATCCATCCGGCTATGGTTCCTGTGGCTGGATTATCAAAATAATCACTCCGTGAACCGATTCCCCCTAAAGCGCGATCCGACTCATCGGTTAATCCATAGCTATAAAAACTCCCTCTGTTACTTGAACCATGATTTGCGTCATAAACCGAAATTTCGATTCCCGGTGCCGGTTGACGAAACAGATACCATCCTGGTATGGTAGAATGATTAGTCCAGGTATGATTCCTCCCATTTGTTGGTAGAGAATCGAAATTTTGAAAGTAAGCACCCTGAAAGGCGATCGCCATGACAATTCCTCCGAATTACTCCTGAGATTAAAAAGTATTGACGGGTTACCGAACTGAAGCAAAAATCCGCCAAGAAAGGCGGATAAAGTTTGACGGTGCTTTTCACCGCTATTTCCCCCTGAACCGGATCCAGTCTGGTATCTGGTAAACGATTCCCGAGAAAATCTGCACTCTGCCTATTTTAATCGCCCCGGGGAATTTGCACAAACCTGTCCCCAAATATTGCAGATAGGGAACTGGGGTTTGTCTTCCCCTGACTCTGCGATCGGCCTAAGAGGCCCTATAGGAAACCTTACCTATTGCTCAAGCAATTTGATAAATATAAGCATCGTCAACCCACATCCGGTTAGACAACAGATTGTTAGTCATTCTTCTCCCGGATAAGTTAAAATTCCCCTCTTGTTGCAACTGACGTAAGGCTTTAATTAATTCATGGTTAGGGCTGACTGCTACAAGCCCAGTCCAATCCATTTTTAATTCGGGTTCCACCTGGGGAAATACTGTCATGATTTCCTTATAGGTGTGTAGGATGCCTTTTTGATCACATAGGGGAGAAGTGAGCATAAGCTGCCAGGTTTCTCTTTCTGAAGAATAGAGCCAAAGTGCTGAATCGACCGATAGACCGGCTGCATTCAGGGCATCAATGAGTCTTTTTCCTTCTTCTATCTCTTGATTTACCAATGTTGCTGTAGCCATTGTAAAACTCCGTGATTAGGGTCTTTGATTGCCTCGTACATTTCCAAGGCTTTTGATTTGCTATGTTTTTGGTAACGACTTTCTTCGGTCCACTCTTTCACCCTTAGCCATCGAGAATAAAAATCTGGATTATTACGTTGTACCTTGAAGTCATTATCAAGTTGAGCAGCGGTGACTAGCTTTTGCAAGTCGTGGGTGTAACTGTCAAGAACAGTTTTTTTGTCAGGGAAATCAAACTTTCGAGTTTTTCGAGCAATGCAAGCCTTTAACGCGCATTCAATCACATAACCACTCAGATAATACGCGCCAGAGTATTGACGATTATTGAGCAGCACTTCTACTTCTTTTAGCCGCATAAGTGCGATGTTTTTAAAATCCTGCCTATTCAAAAAATTAGCAGACCTCCAGAAAACTCGTTTTATCTATTTTACTACAGATTTTGCCCAGGACTTACGCATATTGGGGGAATTCACCCTAAATGTAGGGGTGATTCGCGAATCGCCCCTACATTTAGAGGTAATGCGTAAGTCCTATTGCCGTTGAAGCAGGGGGAAAGAACTCCGGTTTTTCGGCAGTTCCCTTACAGTTCAATGACACCGGCGATTAATTTCCAACAGAGAGGTTCAGATTCCCCGTCTGAAGGTGCCCAAGGGATACTGAGACTGACGGTTATGAGGCAATTAGGGGAGGGTTGATGTCCTGAATCTAATTTTTTGACGAATACCGGATCGGTAATTTTGGCTTTTTCTAGTTTGCATCCACTGGGGGTTTCTATTGTTCCGCGCCACTGAGCTTGTCCTTTGTAATTCGTATGCTTATGAATGTAAAACTTGTTAGTTTTTACCAGTTGCAGGGTGCGACGGTGATGAAATGGGCGGGTTTTTAGGTCGGAAGGATTAACGGATTTTTCGGAATTGTGGAGGATATATTTAAAGTTTAAACATTGCCTGCGGATATCATCAAGAGTGGCTTTTCCTCGATAGTTCCATTGTCCGGGTAGAATGGAAAGGTTTTCACATTCAAAGCCGAAATCTGGTCCGGTATCATCGAGGGGGATTTCTAAAATATCCAGTAATTCCGGTTCTCTGCCTTCTACGAGGCGAACATAGATGGGAACTCTGCCATCTTGGGGGTATAAGCGATCGCAGACGGGACGAATCCATCTGCCGGTATCGTAGTCAATTCCAGCGATACAGCGTTCCTGGTGTTTCCAGGAGTTCGCCAAACAGATAATTCTCCTCACAGATGGCATATTTTCACGTTCCCCCATTTTCCGTTGAGGTATTCTGCTACAAGGCGGCGATGACAGTGATGCGGGTTAGCTTCACTACAGAGTAAACAAGCTCCATCAAGCTGTTCAGGAGTCACTATTTTCTCGATTTTACGAGTCTCAATTAGGTGCAGGAATTTCTGCTCATAAATCGACCATTCCCCTTTCCCCTTTTTATACTCATTCAGAATTTCTATGGTGGGGGCTAGGTCTAAAATATGAAGATACTCGATGTCGGTAATGGTTTTTAAAAAATATTGCAAATCGTGTTTTTTTGCAAAACCAGCTAATTGAGAAACATTATGTAATCGAGTATCAATAATGCGTTTGACTCCTGCTTGTTTCAGGGTTCTGAAAAAGGTTTCTGCACTCTTTTGGGTAAATCCAATTGTAAATAAATTAATATTATTGTTCATTATTCTCCGTCGTTTTTTCGATATAGGCAATTTGGTCGCCTTGCAATTGATAGGCTGTCTTTAAACAGTCCTCTCGGGTAGGCAAGTCGTTATTGGGTTCTGAAAACAAAGAAAGTTGGATGGGTTTATTTTTGGGATTGTTCTGGTATTCGCTTAATCCCTGTTTAACCAGCATTCTTTCTTCTAAGTTATGATGCGGTTCCAATTGGCCGGTTTTCAAAATATGGTTAATCTGGAGATTGTGCTGTCGCAGATGTTGACAGACTAAGATGGCGCGATGGCAAGTGAGGGGGTCTTGTTCGGCGCACATGAGGGAAATTTTATGGGTTTTTAACCCGGTGAGGACCCGATTGAGTCCAGTTTGAAAGTCTGGGGTGGCTGCAATCTTTTCATAAAGGGCTTTTCCCTCGATATAACAGTCGGGGTTGCTACGTCTTGCCCCTAATTCTTTGCCTAGAAAAACATATTTAATGCCTGCTTGTTCTAGGGATTCTTTTAGGAGGGTGCGGTTAAAGTGGGGTAAGTATCGGCTGTATGGATGGGAACGAACATCTGCTAAGGCATCGATTTGATGCTGTTGCAGGAGGTGGATAAATGTGTCTATTTCGTGATTAGAATGGCCGATTGTGAATAAGTTCATGCAGATGACTCCTAGGATTAACGAGGTCAGAAATAGTGGATTTCCCTCATGTTTTCTTTGGGGCTTTGAGTTGAGACTCAATGACAGTCATAGATTAAATTTAGGATAAAACAATATCATACAACTGTTCAATTTGTCAAGTTTCTATAAGTCCCCAAAATTAAAGAAACAGAAACGAGGGCTGCCGTAGGGTCAGGTTCAGAATGATTGAGATGGGTCTATAGCCAATTAGAGGGATACAATTTCAAGGGTTCTTCTGGAGTTATTTTAAGGGTAACTCGATCGCAAATTCAGTTCCGACACCTTCAGTGGAAGAAAAGCGTAAAATTCCTTGATGATTCTCGGTGACAATTTGATAGCTGGTTGACAATCCCATTCCGGTTCCTTTCCCGATCGCCTTCGTGGTAAAGAAGGGATTAAATAGCTTTTCCTGCACTAATGCGTTCATGCCAATTCCATTGTCTTGAATCTCTATTGAAACACGATTTTTGTCTAAGACTCGGGTGGTCAAGGTAATACAGCCTACATAATCCGATAAAGACTCTGGGGGAAAACTGTTGCGCCGTTCTTCGATCGCCTCGATCGCATTCATTAACAGATTCATAAACACCTGATTCAGTAGACTGCTGTAACATTCAACCAGGGGTAAATTGCCATAGTGCTTAATGACATGAATCTCTGGAACTCTGCCATGACCCTTTAAGCGATTATGTAAAATCATTAAGGTACTGTCAAGATTTTCATGGAGATCTACGGCTTTAACATCCGATTCGTCTAACCGGGAGAATGTCCGCAGAGACTGGACGATA
Organism: Laspinema palackyanum D2a; assembly: GCA_025370845.1. Lineage (GTDB taxonomy): Bacteria > Cyanobacteriota > Cyanobacteriia > Cyanobacteriales > Laspinemataceae > Laspinema. Next base: position 37,596 of record JAMXFF010000022.1, read on the forward strand.
TCACGAATCCGGGACGCTCCATTTTTCATGGAGTTGATAATTTTAGGGAAATCACTGATGAGAAAATCCAATTCAATTTCTTCTTTGAATTCCGTAATCTCCTCCGGTGGATTGGGATAGAATTTTTGGTAAATCTGAATTAGTTTTAACAAATAATCCGTGTAGTCCGAGGTGTGGGCTAAGTTGCCATAAATAAAACTCACGGGATTATTAATTTCATGGGCAACCCCAGCCACTAACTGACCGAGACTGGACATTTTTTCGGCTTGAATTAACTGGACTTGGGTATCTTGGAGTTCGCGATAGGCTTGTTGGAGTTCTTGGCTTTTGGCTTGAGAATCTTGGTAGAGTTGGGCTTGATAGATAGCGATCGCCACCTGAGTGCCAATGCTATGCAACAGTTCTAATTCATCATCCTGCCAGGACCGATCGCTGGCGATTCTTCCCATTTCTAAGCCACCCATTCTCACTCCTGCTGTATGAATGGGCAAAATTAAATAGGTTCCCAATCCGGCTTTTTGGCACCAGGCTTTTAAGGGTTCATCGCTAGAATTCGCCACCGGATCTAACCGATACATTTTTCCCGGTAAAATATGTTCTAAGAGTTGAGGATAATTATCCATCGGATAGGAACCCAGCCAACTGGCTAACTGGGGATTTTTCTGTTCTTTGACGACTTCTAAGGTAGGCGGTTCGGTATCTGAGTGATACCAGATAAAGGTGCAGATATCTACTTCTAGTTCAGCAAAAATTGCATTCACAGCATTCTGCAAAATGGTATCCAGATCGAGAGAATTGCGAATTTCTGTGCTGATATGATTTAAGAGTTGGGTGCGCTTGAGCAAGGCTTGGAGTCGTGCTTCGGCTTGTTTGCGATCGGTAATTTCCCGAATGATTGAGAATACATCCTCTCCACACAGTGCAAAACGAGCTTCGTAATTTCGCACGCCATCGGGCATCACCAGTTCGTATTCAAATAACTGCATTTGGTGAGTTTTTAACGTTTCTTCAATCAACTGTCCAGTCGGTTTTGCCAGAAAGTCTGGTAAAACGTCATATAAATTTTGGCCTAAAAATTCCTCCGGGGGTACTAATGGGGACATCTGTGGGGAGCATTTATAATCGACGAAGACTTTATCCCGGTTGTAGCGTAACATCATATCCGGAATAGCTTCCAGGAGTGCGCGAGTCTGAGTTTCGCTGTCTTGCAAGGCTTTTTCGGCGGCTTTTCGTTCCGTAATATCGGCAATAATTGACCAAATATATTGTCCCCCATCGGACCCCTGAATTCTTAACCCAATCAATTCTACCGGAACTCGATGCCCTTGCTTATGGATATACTGTTTCTGATAAGGACCATATCGTCCAGTCGTTTGCAGCAAATTTAATTGGATCGCCTCCGCTTCGTTATACTCTTCAGGGGTTAAATCCCAGTAACTTAACTGATTTAATTCCCCCAGAGTATAGCCGGTGAGATGAGAGGCAGCGGCATTGGCTTCGATAAAGTGGCCCTGGATATCATTCAAAATAATCCCCAAGGGACAGAGTTCAAAGAGCGATCGCAGCTTTTCCTCACTGGTTCGCAAGGCGGCTTCGGCTTGGATGCGCTCGGTGATATCCTCAAAGATAGCCACTATCCCCATTACTTGTCCGGTGCGATCGTGGAGTGGAATCTTGGTGGTTTCCACCCAATTTTTACTACCATCCGGGTTCTGTACGGTTTCGACTAACTTGAGTAGGGGGCGATCGCTGCTCATCACTTGGCGATCGCAATTTTTGTAATGGGTCGCTTCTTCTGGACTCAGAGAAAAATCCTCATCGGTTTTACCGATAAACTCCTCTGGACTGCTTCCCCTAAAAGCCTTGACAAAGGCTTGATTACAGCCTAACACCACACTGTGACGATCTTTCCAAACCACCGACTGCGGCAAGGCATCCAGAATCGTTCTTAACAATTCTCGGGACTGGTCCAGTTCAGTTTCTGCCAGTGCACGTTCGGTAATATCCATTGTTGTCCCAAACATTCGCACCACTTGATTCTTCCGAAACTCCAGTTCAGCCCGGACATTGACATATCTCACTTCTCCATCGGGACGGAGGATGCGAATATCGAAGTTTTGAGGAATCCCTTCCTGCGCTTCCATGACCCGCGCTTGGAGGAAGGCGCGGTCATCCGGATGAAATTGTTCCAAATGTTCAGTCCAGCTAGGTTCCGGCTGGTCTGGATTCATGCCCAATATCCGAAAAACCTCGTCAGACCAAGTGAGTTTCTGGGTGGTAACATCAATTGACCAGTTGCCCAGATGGGCGACTTGTTGGGCTTTTTGCAGTTGTTCGGTGAGTTCAACCAGGGCGAGTTCATTGGCTTTGCGATCGGTCACATCACTCTGAATCCCGATAAACCGCACCGGGTTGTCTTCCTCATCCCACTCCACGATTTTACCAATCGCTAAATTCCATTTATATGAACCATCTTTACAGCGAACTCGATGTTCATTTTTATAAATTTCTGTTTCACCTTTGATATGTTTTTCCAACTCTTGATACATTGGGGATTTATCCTCTGGATGGACCCGATTTTCCCAGAGCCATTCCTGGTCAATGATTTCCTCTGCATCATAGCCCAAAAATTTCTTCCACTGATTGTTAGAACAAACCATCTCCTGGGTCTGCATATTACATTCCCATGTCCCAGTCCCGGTCGTATCCAGCGCCAGTTGTAACCGAATATGACTTTCCCTTACGGCAATTTCGGCCTGTTTCTGATCGTGAATATATCGGGCAATTCCTAAACAGGCAATCACTTGTCCCTCATGATCAAGCAAAACTGATACATTTGTAGAATGCCAGTAATAGTGACCATTTTTATGTAAAACTCGATATTCAAGTCCCCGGATATTTTCCTGTTGCAGCGATCGCTCGAATGCCTCCATACAAATTTGTAGGTCTTCAGGATGAACAATCTCCGCAAAAGAGTGATGTAACAAATCGGAATCTATATATCCCATTATGGATTCAAACGTCGGACTGACATAACTAAAAGTCCCGTCAGTATCAATGATAAATACCATATCATTGAGATTGTCAATCAGGTTCCGAAACTTACTTTCGCTCATTTCCAGGGCTTTTTCCCTCGCTTTTAGCTCGGTAATATCCCGAATATAGCCATACCATGTGATGCTACCCTCCGGTTCTGCCTGGGGGGTGGAGTGGGCGAGAACCCATATAATCTTGCCATTGGGATGACAAATTCGATACTCACAATGCCAGGGAGTAAGCTGCTTCCCGGACTCCAGAATCGTCTGGGTCACTCGCGGCAAGTCCTCGGGATGGACCGATTCAAACACTCGGGCACCATCCTCGCGCACAGTTTCCGGCGCAACGCCATAAATGTCTCTTAACCCGTCACTGGCATAAGGGAAATAAGACTGACCATCGGGAAGGAGGCGAAACTGATAAATCACCCCAGGAAGATGGCGGGTAAGCTGTTGAAAGCGATACTCTTCTTCACTTTGTTGGCTCTTTGTTAGGTGAGGTTCACCAGGAGAAGGGGAGATTTCCTGATTGGGGATGAGCGGTTTAACTGGATCGGGTGCGCCTTTGACTTCGGTAACATCTCGGAAAATTAGCAGGTGACAATCAGCCCAAAAATTTGCCTTGGCAACATATTCCACTTCTCGCACTTCCAGGTCCGGGCGGATGAGGCGAACTCGATCGCAGATTTGACCTTGTGCTAACCAGTTGTGCCAAGATTGGTCGAAGTCAAACCCCGGGGTGGTAAAATCTCTGAGGGTACCTCCCATTAGGTCTTGAGGCCGTAACCCCAATAAGGAACAGGCGGCAGGGTTGGCATCCAAGTAATACCCCCGGTCATCGATGATGAGCATCGCATCTAAGGCGGCGGCAAAGAGCGCTTGGAAGGGTTGATTATCTGGGGGGAAAAAGGGGTGAACGGACCCCGAATCTAAGGGTTGGCGATCGCACGGAGGGGGCAGGTGAAACTCAATTTGACGGGGTAAGAGCATGGCATCAGACAAAATTGTAAACGAGGATCAAGGCCAAACGTTGACAATCCCACGACTAAAAGCGTATGGCTGTTCAAATTATACCCACAAGCAGAAGACTCAGAACTCAGAAGGGACAAATCCTCTTGACAAGAACACTCGTTTCTGGATATTCTTAGCCCTAAACTTCTCACGGCCTGGGCTGTGAACTCTGTTGTTGTCTATGGCCTCTACTCAACCGTGACCCAAAAAATTGTGAAACTTGATTCCCTAGAACGGATTGTCTTGTGTGATTTTGATGGGACCATTACCACGGAAGATACTTTCGTGAAAATGATGCAGGAGTTCACTCCCACACTGGCGCGAGAACTGCTGCCAGAAATATATGCCTTGCGCTTAACCCTGCGCGATGGCGTGCGACAGACCCTGGAATCGATTCCCACGGCGCGATATCCAGAGATTTTGGCGTTTATGAAGGGGGAACCGATTCGACCCGGGTTTGTGGAGTTTCTGGATTTTTTGGAACAAGAGGGGGTGCCGATCGCCATTGTTTCTGGCGGGTTGCGAGGGATGGTTGAAACGGTGTTAGGTCCCTTGAAACACCGGGTTTTGGCAATTCATGCGATCGAAGTGGATCTCGGTGCCGAGTATCTACAGGTGCATTCCGACTTTGAAGGGGGGACGGAATTGGTGAATAAGGTAGCGGTGATGCGGCGATATTCCGCAGGAGAAACCGTGGCGATCGGGGATTCGGTGACGGATTTGAATGTGGGAATGGAAGCGGGGGTGGTGTTTGCGCGCGATCGCCTTGCTGCTTATCTAAGGGACCGCCAAAAACCCTATTTGGAGTGGCATGATTTTTTTGACCTGCGAGACACTCTCCATCGCCGGTGGAATTCGGTCTAAATTCAATCTGAAGGGAGTCTCAATCATAAAGCGTGACTCATGTGAGGAAATAGCACAAGAATCACGCTTTATTTTTACCAGTATTGTTCAATTGTAACAACGAGATTTACTTGCTCTACGTTTGGTTTCTTCGTGCCAGTAAGCGGTGAGAATTTTAGGGTCCGGAGGACCAATTAGACAGACGACTCGCAGACCCCGGAGAACGTCAATGAACTTGGCATAAGGGGTTCTTTCCAAACTGCGATCGTTCAGGGTATAAACCAACGCGCCTCGGCTAAAGGTCTTTTTGCCGTAAGTTAACGCCACGGTAATCATGGCATTACTGATGGCCCTTTGCTGCTGTCTGCGTTCTAAATGATTGAGGTCTTTGCGGCGATGGACCGCACCCAATAAACCGATCGCTTCGATATTGGAATCGCCTTCAATCATAGCGGTGAGCTTTCTGTTCGCATCCATTTGTACCACTCCTGGTAATAATTTACTTCAGACCAATCGAACAATAAATTCAGTTTCATGCACATAAAAAAATGAGTGTAACGAGGATTGAACGGGAGTTCCCCGGTTCAATCAGAACAATTGAGGGAAAACTAGATTTAGATTCGGGTCATTTTTAACCCGTGATCAGGTCAAGGAGACCTTAACCCGTTCCCAAAATTCTGGTGAGACAAGCGACGATCGCTTAGGGTAGATGCCAATTTTTTGAGTTAGGAAAGGTTCACCAGCAACTTTTTCCTAAAATCATCCCTATCCCAAGAATGCCCGGGAGTTCCAACCCAATCGCAAATTAAGTCAGAATTCGTTGCAATTCTTAAAAAACCTGACCTTTATTTACAATCAAACCGGAGAGGGTAACTGTCTTTAAATTGACAAACTGTTCTCCAGAGTGAACGGACCCTGAGCGATTTCCCTTGTCGGTTATGCTTTTTATCATACGCACCCCTGCGGTGACTCCCTCTTTTACTAGGGACGGTTTGTTAATCGTCATAGACGAAAGGGGATGTTAAGAGGTTGCCACCCGGGGATTCCAACCCCCGGTTGTGACGACAAAGCCTTTGGGAGTCAAGGAAAAGAAGGCGATCGCCTGAGTTATGCCGTTTCTAAAACTGGTCGCGATCGCCCTCTTGGGGGGCATCCCATTATTCCCAAACCCGGGACCAGGAACCGAGGATCGTCCCCAAGACTCTGGGACCTCAGCCTGTTCCATCCAAAAATGAACCTCCCCTTAGTTTAAGGGGAGGCTAGGCAAATCAAAGATTAGAGACGGGAACGTTCAACCGCACTCGCCCCCAGGGTTTCAACCTTTAGGCTGCATGATAGGGAGAGGTCAACAGGTCTAAATGCTTGGTTAACAAGCTCAGGAATAGGCCCACATCGGTAACCACCCCCGTAGATTCAACAGAACCGCGATCGCTGAGTTTGGTCACCACTGCCGGATTAATATCCACACAGACCATCTTCACCCCAGAAGGCGTCATGTTGCCGACCCCAATCGAGTGCAACATGGTAGATAACATCAAAATCATCTCTGCCCCTTCCAGTAACTTCGCATACTCTTCCTGGGCCTTAATTAAATCCATTTGAGTATCGGGCAACGGTCCATCATCGCGGATGGAACCGGCTAGGGCAAAGGGTACATTGTGCTTCACACATTCATAAAATATCCCGCTTTGGAGCGCACCTTGTTCCACCGCTTTCGCAATACTGCCATAGCGGCGAATGGTGTTAATGGTTTTCAGGTGGTGCCGATGTCCACCCCGGACAGCGACGCCGCGCTTCATGTCCACCCCGAGGGAGGTTCCCATAAATGCTTGTTCCATATCGTGAACGGCGATCGCATTGCCACCGAGTAACCCCTGGACATATCCTTCCCGAATCAACCGGGTCAGGTGTTCGCCACCGCCGGTATGAATCACCACGGGTCCGGCAGTCACCACCACCTTACCGCCGCGATCGCGAATTTGCCGTAATTCCCAGGCGACTTGTTCCACAACCAATTCCACCCGGCGCTCGCTGGAGACCCCGGAAGACATAAAACTGAATTCCTGGTTGCTGCGTTGTTCCCGCGCTCCCATCTTCCGAACCGTGCGGATTCCAGCCACATCCACCACCACGGACTCACCCAGTTCCAAATCGCGCAGGAGCTTGCAGCGAGCCACCGGCCCTTGGGGAGTTTGCACCACGGCGATCGCGCCATCCATGCGATGATTCAGCACCCGGACCCATTCCCCCTTGATCCGCACTTCCGTGGGATAAATCGTGGTGACATAGAAATCATCCGGAGCCACCCCATTTTGTTGGACAGGTTCGAGTTGGGCATCCCGCTCATCTTGGGGCAAGTCTACGGCACCCAAGTCAATCAACTGGGCTAAAATCTCTTCCATCACGCCATGAGAAGGCGCTGAGACTTTCACCTCGGCAGTGGAGGTACTCTGCCGTTGCTCTCCCAAGTTAAAATTCAAGACTTGGAAACTGCCACCGCCTTCAACGATGGTATCTAGGGCCCGGTTGATTAATCCGGTATCCAGCAGATGTCCTTCTAAGCGAATCGTCCGACTTTCCACGGGTTCGTTGGCATGGACATCCTCCTTCACAGGTTCGGTGGTTCGCAGGGTCAGACATTTCGCTGCACCACCGGCTTTGAGGAATTCGCTGAGGGTGGTTTCAAACACCTCAAACCCGACATTTTTGAGGCGTTGTTTCAGGTCATCGCTGACCTTGTTCATGATTACTTTGTCGTCAACATTGACCGCATTGCAGGCAAAGTTTACGGCATCTGCTTCTCCAATGGCAATTCGCTTTTCAGGGGGAACGCGCATTTCGATGATGCGGTTGGAGTAGAAGTCAAAAGCTGGGGGGTAATAGAGTAAGTAACCGCGATTGAGGGGACAGAAGCAGGTATCCAGGTGATAGAACCGTTCATCGGCTAATTGCAGAGAGATGACTTGGATATCTAACCACTTGGCAATATAGGAGTGGGAGTCGAGTTCAGAACGGAAACCGTATCCTGCCCAAAGCCAACGTCCTTCGCGATCGAGCAGTGCATCTCCGGCACCTTCAAAGGGTAAATCTTTCGGGAGTTCGTAGACGGTGTACCCTTGAGCTTCAAACCACTGTTTGAAATAGGGTTCTTCCCCTTGGCGTTCTTTGTGGAAGAAGCGACTGAGGACGACTTTTTTGCCCAGAACTAATCCGGCGTTGGCGGTAAAGACCATATCGGGCCAACCCGGTTGGGGATCGACGAGTTCGACCAGGGCGTGTTCTTTGATGATGTGGAAGAGTTTGTGCCACTGCTCCGTGGCCCGCTCGCGAGAGGATTTGTGGATGTTGCCCTCCATCCAGGGATTAATCACATAATCCACGTCATAGTGGTTGGGGGGACACATCAGGATACGAGTCTCAGAATTCATAATTTGCGCTATATTCGGTAAGTAATGTTACAGTTTTGGGATTCAGTTATTTTTGTAGCAGCAAGACAAAACTCCTCCTTTTTATGTAAAAAAGGAGGTTTTTTCAGAACGAATTCGTCTGAGCTATGTCATAACAGCCAATTCTTTATCTTATCACAGGATAGTAATAAGTTTTTGAGGTAAAAAAAATAGTCTCTTTTAATTGGAAGATTGATTTGATGCTCGAAATCGGGAAGCGGGTTGGGTCGAGTCTTTTATGAACGGGTTGTTCTTCTAAGGGAGAACGGAGAAACTGTCGTGCAATTGAGGGCTGGAGGGGATGGGATCAAGGGCGATCGCACCCTTGGTCTTTGCAGGGACAGCCCGGGTACAGATCCCCTCTGAATGGCGGATTGAGTTGAGAAAAAAAAATCCCCCTAGCCGAAGCTAGAGGGTTCGTCAATCAGGGTGCATCTATATTATTAAATTCTAGTTATGGGGGGTTTATCCGGAAAATAATGCAAGTTTTTTTTGAGGGAGGTCAGTAGTCGGAGCAAGGGAAGGCGATCGCCTAAAAACTGGATGGACTATTCTCCCCAAAAACCCATGTTTGCCCTTGACCGGTCGTTTGTTCTGAAACTTTTACCGCCCAAAATATCAGCGGGGATTGGACGACTCGGAGTCGAAAAAAATCCCCTAGCTTTGGGCCAAGGGGACTCGGAATCAGGGTGCATCCAATTCGTTATTTCCACCCCGGACTGTAGGCATCCGGGAAAGGGTTAAAACTATTTTTCCCTGGGTCAAGAATCCGCCATTGACGGGATAATGCTTGCCCAGTTTTTGCAAGAGGCGATCGCACTCAGTCAGGCGGGAGATTTCCCCGATCTACCCCCCTTGACAGCACCCCGGGATTGGGGTATCTTGTGTCTTTAGCGTGCATTCTCATCAGTACAATCATCAAACTATCGCGATCTGTATCGTGATGAGTGCCTACATCTACACCCGCAGGTTACGGACTGGGTAACCCTCCTGCGCGGATGGCACAGGGAAGACATTGAGGCATCTACAAAAAACAACCGAGGGAATTTAGCTCCGGTCACAGGCCACTAATCTCTTGGTTTTAATTTTCTTCTCTCTGTAGAGCAAAATTTTCGAGGCATCTTGGCACAAGTTTGATTCGCAGGAGCATTTTTCAGGCTGGTCCTAAATCTCCAAAAGAATTGACTGTGGCGAGATTCATTCCAAGCATCATGACAAGTCTTGAGTTGGATTACCTAAGACTGAGATAGAAAACTATCACGGCGAGTTCCCAGACCCATCGATATAGATGTGGGCGCGATTGCCTCGGGGTGGCATTTGCACAAATAGGTTGAGAGTTGGGGCAGAATTTATCAAGCCAATGCTGATGATTCCGTTTATTGTGCAAAATCTGAATGCGATCGGCCCGAGTACCGATGGATCAATTGATTCATCGGTGAGTTCGACGCGGTTGGCCCGGTTACAGGCGATCGCCGATCGCCTTTCCAAAAACCGCTACCCCACCGGGTGGGTAGCCTGCGTAGGCAGGCTTCGTCCGTATAGCCCCACCCTTGAGGGTGTGGGTTTTTATAGACCTGTGCATCCCGGGACCCTCGGAGTTTCTAGCGGGTCTCAATTCCGGATCCAGGTGCAATTGAGCCGAATAGATCTCTCAGTTGCACCCTGGTTTCCTCCTAGTCTTTGGACTAGGGGGATTTTTCTGCGTTTTCCCCCGCCTCAACCCGGACCACTGGGCTCAACCCAATCTTTTCCCCATGCTCTTTATTTACGCAAAAATAACCCGATGAAGCCTCGACTCTCTGGCAGTAGCCGAAGTGAGTGGAGGTTTCTTTGCTCTATTGTTGCCCATTTCCCCTGCATAAAATTACGGAGTGCTTTACCTGAGCCAGCTAAAAAGCCAACACCGAATCAAGTATGTTTTTCCTTTTTAAAGGAAAATTTTAGGAGAATCAAAAAAATTTTTATCCCAGAAAAATCGGCTTTTTTTCATTGGAGGCCCTTATTTATGGTCAGCTAGAAACAGCCTAAAATCAAGGGTTTCAGGCCCTAGGCTCATTGAAATTTCACGGACTCGATTTTCCTGAAACCTAAGAAATTTTGGTGTAAGTAACAGTGGTTTTTGGGGTCTTAGCCTAGGGATTTATTTCCGTTTCATTCTCACGAAACATGATAGACCCTAACGTCAGTATTCAAGAGTTTTAGGGATTACCATCAAAAGGAAGAAATATGTCTGCAAATAACGCCCACATCAAACGCTTGTTGGCAACGAAACAATGTCAAGGTGGGGACCTCCGAGATGCCCACTTAACTCGGCTCAATCTTAGTGGTGCTGACTTGAGCGGTGCTAAGTTGATGTTTGCCAACCTCAATGGCACTAATCTGAGTAATGCCAACTTAAGTGGCGCTGAACTCAGTTTTGCAAATTTCGTGGCCGCTGACCTGATTAATAGCGACCTGAGTGGGGTTGATGCTAAAGGCGTCAACTTCCTCGATGCCAAGCTGAATCACGCCCAACTCGGCGGTGCCGATTTAGTCTTTGCCAATTTAGTCAATACCAACCTAGAAGAAGCCAACCTCAGTGGGGCTTCTCTGGAAGGGGCGAATTTAATCGGTGCAAATCTCAATAGCACTCAGATGAATGGGATTAACCTCTCCGGTGCCAATCTGGGCCATGCTCAAATCCGGAACGCCAATTTATCCAATGCGGACTTGAGTAATGCCCGGTTAGTGGAAGCGGACCTGAGTGATGCCAACCTCTCCGGGGTGAATTTGAGAAACGCTAATTTATTAAATGCTAACCTCAATGGTGCGAATCTCACCGGTGCTGATTTGACTGGGGCTAATTTGGCTCAGGCAAAGCTCGATGGTGCGATCGGGCTGTACCAGGACAATTTGGTGGGAATGCGCCCGCCCGATCGCCCTCCTGCATCCCACAATCATCCCAATATGTCTTACGTCAGCGTCCTCCAAACCAATTCTTTGCACTCGTCATCCAATCATCTCGGTCTCCCTCGTCCGGGGTTGCCGTCTTAATGAAGATAAGCAGCAGTTTAGCCCAGTCACAATACTGGGCTAAACTGTTATCAAAAGTCATGTCCCTGGAAGAGGTGGCTGGAGATTTCCCTCTTCTTGCGCGATCGCACCCCCTCCGATTCGCAATGGATTCCCTTCTTAATCTGTATGACCATCGGTCCGTTCAATTCCGATAGCTACAGTTTTTCATCGGGTCATCTACTCCGGGCGATCGCCGCTCAACCTTACCGACCACTCCCACGATGGGGCGCTATTTCTTGCCCCGACTCTAGTCTTGCTGTTAATGCCTGTGTGTTGAACTCGGAACGCGACAGCTCTAAACTGTGAGATTCACGCCCAGAGAAGTTTGCCGCCAAACCCAATAAGAACAGGCTACAGAAAATAATCGAAAAGTAGCTACGCATATCCAAGATCCGTTTCAGAGCTTCTATTACTCCTTACGAAATCTCGAATTTTTATCAGTTTAAATAGCCAATAAAAATAATTATTCCATTTATTTCATCCGTATTTTTTTATATTTCCAGAGAAAAACCTCCCGATATTTTAAGGGATAATCTCCCGCAAAAAAAGGGAAACACTACATTAAAAATCTGGGCCAATCTCTTATGAAAAGGCTTCTCCATCAGTCCGAACCAAGATTTTTCCTGGCCTTCCTCTCTACTTTTGTAGCCATTCAATTTTAAAAAAATCCCCGGTTCAAAAAAAATCTTGTAAGAAACAACTTCCTCATTGAGTCAGGGTTGCCATCCCGGTGAAAAAATGCTAAACTAGAAATAGGCTTTTAAAAAAAAATAAGGAGCGCTCACGGCGCTCCCTAAAACTATCCCGACATTCGGGATTCTCACTCCTAAATTTTCGGTCTATTTGCCGCCATAGTAGAAAGCGATTTCTTTCTCTTTTAAAGGAGCAAAGTCCGCCTGGGTCAGCATCTGGTTGAGTTCATCTTGAGCGATATGTTTCGCCCCAATCCGCACAATGCGCGATCGCATGGTATTGGAAACCCCACTGCGCTGCCGTCCCGCCTCTAGTCCCATCACCTGATTGTAAAGGTTAAGTTTAGCCTCGGGAATGGGGGAACCATCAAAATCAATTCCCTGGGCGATCGCCACATCGATCGCATCTGCGCCGGTGGTACTCTCCGCAACTGGCTTGTTTTCGCTCGTCATAAACAGGATTAACCGAAAGATTACCCCAGCATTTTACCTTCGTTGCGTCCCCTCGCCCTATACCCCAAAGACTTACCGGGAAAAAGACAGAATAAAATCAAACACTTGATGGGCCAATTTCAACTTACTACAGGGGGCGATCGCCTGTTGTCGTCCCGTGGCATCAATCACCACCGCCTGATTACTATCACTCCCAAACCCCGCATTGGGACGATCAATCGGATTGGCAACGATCGCATCTAATTTCTTGCGCCGCAACTTCTCAATGGCTGGCGTAACAATCTCCCCGGTTTGCGCCGCAAACCCAATTAACCGCTGATGGGGTTGCTTGCATTCCCCCAATTGTGCGATAATATCCGGCACCGATTCCAAGGGCAAACTCTCCGGCAGCGCCTGTTTCGGTAACTTGTGCGAATGAAACTGCACCGGCCTAACATCCGCCACCGCTGCCGCCATCACCGTCATATCCGCCTCGGGAAAAAATTCTAGCATTGCCTGCTGCATTTCTTCGGCGCGAGTCACCGCCACGATCCGCGCACCGGGTATCAACTCCTGGAACCCGGGGGACATTGCTCCCCCCACAACCGTCACCTCAGCCCCACGATGGAGGGCACAGCGTGCTAAAGCAATGCCCATTTTGCCCGTGGCAGGATTGCCAATAAACCGGACTGGATCAAAATGCTCCCGGGTACTTCCGGCACCGATTAACACCCGCTTACCCGCTAAATCCTGCTTTCCCTGGGTATGCAAAACCGATTCTAAATGGGCTAAAATTCGCTCGGGTTCAGCCATCCGACCCGTACCGACGCGATCGCAAGCCAGCAGTCCCGAGCCCGGTGCAATCCCGTGAAATCGCGACCCCTGAACCACCTGTTCCCAATTGCGTTGGGTCACCGACTGATTCCACATCTCCGTATTCATCGCCGGGGCTAGTAAAATCGGACAAGTAGAAGCTAGAACCGTATTGGTGAGCAGATTATCCGCCATTCCCGTTGCCAACTTCGCCAAGGTATTCGCCGTCAGAGGCGCAATCACCAAAACCTCCGCCCATTCCCCCAGTTCAATATGTAACGGTCGGGAATGGACGGGTTGCCAGAAGTTGGCATCGGTATAGGCAGGATGACGACACAGGGTGGTCACCGTCAAAGGGGTAATGAATTCCTGGGCACCACGAGTCAGAATTGCCCGGACCTGCGCCCCTGCTTTCGCCAGGGTTGAGATCCCATCACAAACTTTATAGGCGGCAATTCCGCCCGTAATGCCTAGCAGAATCCGTCTATTTTCAAATGAAGAAGGCACGAGGAGGTTTCCCCCCTGGATGCCTGTTTGGTTAAAGTCCTCACTCATGGTTCAGACTGAGCCTTAAGCGCTTACCCTTCATCGTAAGGTTGCAAGTCCAACAAATAGATGTAAGGTTCAACGAGTTCTGGACGACGAAAGGCGATCGCTCGTAGCAAATGCCAATCATTCAAGCCCTCAAACGGATCGGTATAATCATCCAGTTCAAGACGGATAGCGAGTTTCTCGATATCAGCCTCCGTCATCGAAGTAATATCCTGAGTGAAAATGGTCGTCGCTCCCATCGTTCGCCCCTCCATTATGTATGAGCACTTGGATCTAGCAAAGCAAGTCCGCTACCAGAGTAAATTGTACTCTAATTGACCGGGTTGCGTCCTAAATCTTAAGGCTTATTAATATTAGTTGCAGCACGATGCGGGAAAAATTTCCTCAATAAAGCCTTGCATCACCTCCATTTGTTCGGGCAAAATGGAGTGACCCATTCTCCATTCTCGATACTGCACCGCCACCCCCAAGGCTTGGAAGACTTCCCGCGCCTGATGAGCAGCGCTCAGGGGAACCACCGGGTCCTCAGTGCCATGCATGATTAAGGTGGGAGGGAGGCGATCGCCCATCGGTTGGGGTTCGGAGTGCAAGTAACCACTCAGAGAGACTAAACCGGCTAAGGGTAACCGCAGTCCCACATCTAAAGTCATCGCACCGCCTTGGGAGAACCCGCTTAATACCGTTCGTTCTAGGGGAACGCCGGTACTTTCTTCGAGCGATCGCAACCAACTTGTCAATATTTCCTGACTTTCCGGTAACTTCTGATAATTTGGACTGTTCAGGTCATACCACATTCTGCCCTCCCGAACCTGGGGATGGGGAAACGGCGCATTGGCAAACAGAAACAGGAAGTCCGGGAAATTAAGCAGGGAGGCTAAGGGAGCTAAATCCTGACTATTAGCACCCCATCCGTGGAGCATGACCATAATACCTCTGGGGGGTTTGCCGCTCGTTGGGGGAATGGCGATCGCTTCTAAAGACAAGGGTTTGGTTCCTTTCATCTGAATATTTTGCACCCTCTATCTTAATATCCCGAGGTCCGTCAGGGGTCAGGCTCTTAGGGGATTTACCTCACATTTAAGATTACCTCTGGTCCCCTCCCCTGTGTCTTGGGGAGGGTTAGGGTGGGGTCCGGCGGGGGATTTATCCCCCGCCGGTAGGGGCTGATTGAGGGAGGGTGGACCCAATCCCGCCCATTGCAGAATTACCCATTCTCAGGAATAATAAATTAAACAAGGCTCGGTTTTCCTCTCGAAATTATTTGACCCGGGTTTATGCCAACCTCTAACTCCCACTCCTCTACTCCGGGAATCCGCCGATTCGCAGTCGCCCTGTTTCTGGGGGGGATTGCTACCACGGGTCCGAGTTATGCCCAAATCATTCCGGATACCACCCTGCCGATTAATTCTGTGGTTAACCCCAATGGAGCCATCTTGACCATTGATGGGGGGACCGCATCCGGCAGCAATTTATTTCATAGTTTTGAGCAGTTTAATCTCCCGACGGGGGGGACTGCTTGGTTTAATAATCCCCTAGAAATTCAAAATATCTTCACCCGAATTACGGGGGATGGCGGTTCCACGATTGATGGATTAATTCAAGCCAATGGCATTGCCAATCTGTTTTTACTCAATCCCAATGGCATCATTTTTGGACCCAATGCCACCCTAAATCTCGGGGGGTCTTTTGTGGCGAGTACGGCGAATGGGTTTACTTTTGCCGATGGGAGGGAGTTTACTGCGACGGGAGGACAGGTTCAGACCCCTCTGTTGTCCGTGACAGTGCCGGTGGGATTGCAATATGGGAGCAACCCCAGGGGAATTGAGGTGCAGGGGGCGAACTTGACCCTGCAACCGGGTCAAACCTTGGCATTAGCAGGGTCCGAGGTGGCGATCGCCTCCGGTCAATTGCAAGCACCTGGGGGTCTTGTGGCGTTAAATGCGGTGGGGTCCGAAGGGACGACTGCCTTGAATTGGCAGAATGCCGCTGTGAGGTTGCAGCAGACTCCCACGGGAGAAACCCCGAATCCGAGGGGTGATATTTTTCTGAGCAATAACAGTGTGCTCTCGGTGATTAGCAATGGTGGGGGCGATATTTCCCTCCAGGGACGCAACATTCAGCTATCTGGGGGAAGTCGAATCATTGCCGGGATTCAGACTCAGCAAGGGGGACCAAATGCCCAAGGGGGAGAGATTACCCTGGATGCCACAGGTGCGATTACCCTCACTCAACGGAGTGCGATCGGTAACCAAGTCGGATTTAATGCTACCGGAAATGGCGGAAATGTCACCGTGAGAGGACAATCTCTCTCCCTGAGTGATAGGTCGCAACTGAGTGCAGTGGTCAAAAATGGCGGGGGAAATGCGGGTCAGGTGGTGATTCAGGTGGCCGAGGGATTAACCCTGACGGGGAGAGAAACAGCCATTTTGAGTCTAGTAGAATTGGGGGTGGAAAGAGCGGAACGCAGAGGATTGGGGAATAGTGGAGGAATTGAGATCCAAGCGGGAACGGTTGCTTTAACCAATGGTGCACAACTCCAGTCTATCTCCCAAAATGATGGAAATGCAGGACGGGTTGTTATTCGCACAACGGATGGGGTGAGTCTTTCTGGGTTCGGTACGGCGATTTTTAATACCGTGGGTCAGACGGGAGTGGGCAATAGTGAGGGGATTGAGATTGAAGGGCGATCGCTCGTTCTGAATGACGGTGCTCAACTGATTTCCCAAACCCAGGGAACTGGCAATGCCGGTCAAATTCTCCTTCAAGTGAGAGAGGGAGTTTCCCTGATGGGAAGTAATACCAGTATTTTTAATAATAGTGCCGGGACCGGGAACACCGATGGGATTGAGATGAATACCGGAACTTTGTCTATGACTGGGGGCGCACAAATCCAGTCGGTGGCCTCGGGATTGGGAAATGCAGGTTTGGTCAAGATTAACGCCAATGATGCGGTTACCCTACAGGGAGTGAGAACGGGGATTTTGAGTACCGTTACCTCCCGGTTTAGTGAGGGAAATAGTGGGGGAATTGACATTCAGGGGCGATCGCTCTCCCTGAGTTCGGGCGCTCAATTGGTGGCGGCAACCTTGGGCCGGGGAAATGCCGGTCCCGTTTCGCTCCAAGTGCGAGAAGATATTACCCTAACCGGCGCAAATACCGTAATTTTTAGCAGTGTTGGGCCAATACCGAGGTCTCCCTTTTCCTTTACGGGCAGCATTCCAACCATCGCCCAGGGAAATAGCGGGGGAATTCAGATGACCGGGCGATCGCTGTTGATGAGTGAGGGCGCACAAATTGTCGGCAGTACCTTTGATTCGCAACAGGGAAATGCAGGCAATATTCAGATCCAAATGGCGGACCGAATTTCCATCCAAGGAAATAATACCCAGCGCAATCCCAGCGCTTCTGAACCGAGTTTCGCGGTTATCCCGGTTTTGCCCGTGAGTCTGGTTGAAGATCTGGAAGTCGAAGTCACTATCCCAACTCCGACCCCGACTCCGACTCTGCCTCCAACCCCTCCCCAACCGACTCCTCCCCCAACCCCTCCGCCCCCTTCGGTGGTAGGTGAGGCGGGAAAAGGGGCGACGACCGGGATTTTTACCACCGTAGAAACGGATGCTGAGGGAAATGCGGGAAGTATTAATCTCCAATCCAGGACGTTAGAAGTGAGCCAAGGTGCCCAAATCCAAACCCTGACGCGAGGGCGAGGAAATTCCGGGGACATCCAGATTCAAGTCTCCAATGCGGTTCTCACTGGGGTGAATACCTTGGGAGATTTTAGCGGGTTGGCGAGTACGGTGGAGGCGCGTGGAGTCGGCAATGCGGGAGATATTCAGATTAATGCCGATAACCTGGCGGTGACAGGGGGTGCGGGGATTCAGGCCCTCACCCGAGGAACGGGAGACTCCGGTGAGATTCGCCTGAATATCACCCAGGGAATGACCGTGAGTGGCAGAAGTCCCGATGGAAGTTTTACCTCCGGGATATTTAGTAGTACGGAGGAGGCAGCGGAGGGTGCTGGGGGTGGGTTAACGATCGCCACGGACCGATTACAGGTGTCCGATGGGGCTGTTTTGAGTGCGCGTTCAACTACGGCGTTTCCCAGTGGTGAGATTGAGGTGAGGGCGAATCAAATTGACCTCAGCAACGAGAGCCAAATTCTCACCAGTGCAACGGGGGAGGGGGCGGCAGGGAGTATCACTTTAGAAGCAGGGGAACGGGTGAGATTGAGCGATCGTGCGGTGTTATCCTCGGAAACCTCCAGTGGCGATCGGGGCAATATTACCTTGCGATCGCCGGATTTGATTTTACGCAATAATAGTCAAATTACCACCAATGCCACGGGGACAGGAACCGGCGGAAATATTATCTTGAATACGGATAATATTGTAGCAATTAATAATAGTAATATCAGCGCCAATTCTGAACAAGCATCCGGGGGTCAAGTGATTATTAATACCCAAGGAATTTTTGGCGCACAGGCGCGCCGCATTGGCAGTCCTAACACCAGTGATATTACCGCAACTTCTGCTCAAGGTCCGCAATTTGATGGCCTGGTTGAAGTGAACAGACCGGAAGTTGACCCGACATCGGGGTTAGTGGAGTTACCGGAAAATCTGGTAGATCTGACCCATGTGGTGGTGCAGAATTGTTCAGAACAAAATTCACCCCAGAGTAGCTTTGTGGTGACAGGGAGAGGGGGTTTACCGCCCAGTCCGAATGATGCGATCGCCCCAGAGTCTCCCTTAGTTGATTTAGGTGATTCTGACCCTGCCACCGGGTCAAATTCCGGGGAGAAATTGCCGCAACCGCAACAATTGAGTGCCACGGGAATCAATTCGGGGGAAATTTCCCCGGAATTGGTGGAAGCGCGGGGTTGGTCTCGGGATAATCAAGGTAAAATTAAGCTAGTGGCAGAAGTGCCAATCCGAGAACTGCGGCAACCCTTGGGGATTGTAACGCCCCAGTGTAACCCATGAGCAAGAGGGAATTAAAATCACGATGAGAAGGCGCGATCGCCAGAATGTTTTTAGTCAGATTAGGCAAAGTTTCCGCTTTGGTTTATCCGCTTTTAAATATAGCAAAAGAGCGGTCCAATTAGTTTGGAAAACTAGCCCAATTTTAACAGCAATTGTAGCCATTCTCACCGGAATTGCAGGATTGTTACCGGCAGGAATTGCCTATTTGGGTAAGTTAATTATTGATAGCGTAGTCACGGCAGCGAGTTCCGGGACGGGACCCCAAACGGCATTGATGTATGTGGGATTCGAGGCGATCGCTGTGATGATGTTGACCCTCTGTCAGCGCGGGTTGAGTGTTTGTCAATCCCTGTTGAGAGTTCTCTTGGGACAAACCGTTAATGAACTGATTTTAGAAAAAGCACTCACCCTTTCTTTGTCCCATTTTGAAGATTCTGAAGTTTATGACAAAATGACTCGCGCCAGACGAGAGGCATCCAGTCGTCCCCTGAGTTTTGTGAATCGCACCTTTGGGTTAGTGCAAGAGACTCTGGGATTGGTGGCATATAGTGGATTGTTGTTGCAATTTTCCGGATGGGTTGTCGGGGTGTTAGCGATCGCCGCGATTCCTCCCTTTTTAGCAGAAACCAAATTTGCCGGTGCCGCTTTTCGGGTTTTTAAAAGGCGATCGCCAGAAACCAGGGAACAAATTTACCTCGAAACCCTGATTGCGCGGGAAGATTACGCCAAAGAGGTGCAACTGTATCAACTCGGACCCGTGTTTCTGAATCGGTATCGGAATATCTTTCATCGCTTGTATCAGGAAGACCGAAATTTGACCTTGCGGCGCGGATTTTGGGGATATGTACTGGGATTACTCAGTAGCTTGGCATTTTATGGCACCTACGCCTGGATTGCGATCGCTGCCATTTCTGGAGGCATCACCCTGGGAGATATGACCATGTATTTAATGGTATTCCGCCAGGGACAATCCAGCTTTTCCGCAACCTTGAGTGCGATCGGGGGAATGTATGAAGATAACCTCTATTTGTCCAACTTGTATGAATTTTTAGAACAAGAGATTCCCCTGGCAGAAGGTAGCGCCAACCAAGGACCCATTCCCCAAGATGGCGTCCGATTCCAGAACGTTTCCTTTACCTATCCCGACGCCACCCAACCCGCCTTAACCGATATCACCTTTCATTTAAAACCCGGAGAAAAACTCGCCTTAGTCGGCCAAAATGGGTCGGGAAAAACCACCTTAATCAAATTACTCACCCGCCTCTACGAACCCTCATCCGGTCAAATTCTCCTGGATGGATTAGAGTTGCGCGAATGGGATATCAACCACTTACGACAACGCATCGGCGTGATTTTCCAAGATTTTGTGCGCTATCAGTTTCTCGTCGGCGAGAATATTGGCGTCGGAGATGTGGATAGCTTAGAAGACGAAACCCGTTGGAAAACTGCCGCCGAAAAAGGCATGGCGGAACCTTTCATTCAAACCTTACCCCAGGGATTTTATACCCAACTCGGACGCTGGTTTAAATCCGGAACCGAACTCTCCGGAGGACAATGGCAAAAAATTGGTCTTTCCCGGGCTTTTATGCGTATCAAAGCCGATATTTTAGTCCTGGATGAACCGACATCAGCAATGGATGCGGAAGCCGAATTTGAAATCTTTGAACGCTTTCGCCGCTTGGCAAAAGACCGCATGGTTTTGTTGATTTCTCATCGGTTTTCTACGGTTCGTATGGCGGATACCATTATTGTTTTAGAAGCCGGGAAACTGATAGAAAGCGGCACTCATAGTGAGTTAATGCAAGCAGAGGGACGCTATGCGAAATTATTTACCCTCCAAGCGGCTGGATATCAGTAAGACGTGGAGATTCAGATTACGGAATTTACGGAGTACGCTCAATTTCTACAGGAGTAAAGTGATTTTAAGGCGGTGGTTGTAATACCCCATGAAGCCACGAACGGCTATAATGAGCTATTGCCTAGGCGATCGCATCAATGGGTAGAAAAAATTGACCCAATTGAGGCGATCGCCTGCGGTCATCCCTAAGTTTAGGTCAAGGGAATAAAATAGTCAGCAACCATCATCTCTGGTTCTATTCCCTTGGCGATCGCCAGGATTTCATCGCCTAATGCGATCGCCGTTCCACAATTGGAGGAGAAGAAATTGAGGAGATTGAAGGTTAATCCCTCACCTAACACAAACCAGTCTTCTCCCGGGGTAAAATCGGCGATGGTATCGGTCCCGGAACCCGACTGCACGACAAAGCGATCGCGTCCGGTACCGCCAGTTAGGGTATCATTCCCCAAATCACCGCTGAGGAAATCCTCCCCGTCCCCGCCATAGAGGAGGTCATCATCCTTGCCGCCATACAACGTATCATTGTCACTGCCGCCAATTAGAGTATCATTACCGGCGTTGCCTTCTAACCAATCATCCCCGGTACCGGCACAGATAAAATCGCGATCGCCCACGGAACCAATTGGCGCATCGCTGCCGATGCCACCTCGCATGGTATCATTGCCATCCTCGCCATAGAGAGTGTCATCGCCTAAGTCTCCAAATAAGAGGTCATCTCCAGCGGACCCGCACACAATATCATGATCTTTGCCGCCATGAATGGTATCGTTACCATTTCCCCCATGCAGGGTATCATCCCCTTGATTGCCGTTGATGAAGTCATTGCCATCCCCGCCATAAATCAAGTCTCGTCCGCCAATATCGGGGACATTGGGATCGCTGGTCCCGCCGAATAAACTGTCATCTCCCTGATCTCCCATGAGGATATCACTTCCTAAATCCCCATAAATCAGGTCGTTATCTTTGCCACCGTAAGCGATATCGTCATCTTTGCCACTGTAGATGGTATCCTCGCCTTCGTTGCCATTGATCAGATCATTGCCTCGGTTCCCGAAGATTACATCGCGATCGCCCTCTCTGCCAACGGGGGTTTCGCTGCCATTTCCCCCCTGAATGGTATCATTGCCGAGGTCACCATACAAGATATCGTTATCCAGGTTACCAAAGATCAGGTCATCGTCTTTGCCGCCGTGAATGATATCATTTTCTCGACCACCATAGAGGGTGTCGTTGCCTTGGTTACCATTGATGAAATCATTGCCTTTGCCGCCTTCGATGCGATCGCGATCGATGCCAGGACCTACGGGGTACTCGCTGCCAACGCCTCCCAGCATATAATCATCGCCGGTATCACCATACAGCACATCGTTACCGCCTTTCCCCCAGAGAAAATCAAGTCCGGCAAATCCTAATATCCCTTCATGGCGATCGTCCCCGAAGATGACATCATTTTCTTCGGTTCCAAATAGGAAGATGTCCACCGGGGGTCTGTCTTGCGGTCCATAAAAGATAATTTCTGGCGGGGGTGGAACCGGACATTTACACCCACTGTTTTGTGAGGGGTCGCTAGGGAGGGGGTTACAAGTGTTTGTGCTGCTGGTATGCGGTACTCCATTGGGAGGATTTGCCGGGGGATTCTCCGATTCTGGGCGATCGCCGTTCACAGCAGAATCCGGGGTTAAAGGACTATTGCCACTATCCCCCTCTGTTCCTAGATTATTATTGCCACCCTCACTACCGTTTCCGGTTACAGTTCCGGGATTATTATTGCCACCCTCACTGCCGTTTCCGGTTACAGTTCCGGGATTATTATTGCCACCCTCACTGCCGTTTCCGGTTACAGTTCCGGGATTATTATT
>JAMXFF010000022.1:60269-125253 GCA_025370845.1 Laspinema palackyanum D2a
TTACAGTTCCGGGATTATTATTGCCACCCTCACTGCCGTTTCCGGTTACAGTTCCGGGATTATTATTGCCACCCTCAGTCCCGTTTCCAGTTACAGTTCCTAGATTATTATTGCCACCCTCACTGCCGTTTCCAGTTACAGTTCCTAGATTATTGTTGCCACCCTCACTGCCGTTTCCAGTTACAGTTCCTAGATTATTGTTGCCACCATTGGTTCCGGTTGTGGTTCCGGGATTATTGTTGCCACCATTGGTTCCGGTTGTGGTTCCTGGATTATTGCTTCCTGTATTTCCAGTTCCTGTACCTGGATTATTCGTGTCACCTGTATTGCCGCCACCTGTGCCACCGCCAGCGTTAGGCGATTGAATGATTAAATCAAAGGTATCCGTAATGCTTGCACCGGACTGATCTGTAGCGGTGACAATAATTGGGAGAGTTCCGATATCGGTTCTTCCTGGAGTGCCGGTGAAGGTGCCGTCATCCTCGAAGGTTAACCAATCGGGAAGACGGTTCCCATTCGCGAGGGTAACGGTATAGGTTAAGCGGTCCTTGAAGGCAATAATATCGGCATCATCAAACGTATTTGGCGGGATGGAAAAGTTAAAGTTGATGCCTGGAGTGAGGGTTTGATTTTCGAGGGGATTAAGGAGGATGGGGGGAGCGTTAATGTTTAAATTAACGGTTGAGGGAGTCTTGGAATAGTCTGTGCCGTCAAATCCATTCCAAGTGAAACTCACCGGACCATTAAAGTTTTCATTGGGGACAAAGGAGAGTTTCTGGATATCGGCCAGAGAAATTTCCCCGACATTTTGGATGGGATTGCCATCCAAAAATAGTGTTCCGTTGGTGGGAAGAGAGGTAATAGAAATTGTCTGGAGTGTATCCCCATCAGCGTCTGTAAATTGATTGGCAAAATCCTCGGGTTTAAAAAAGAAGGAAGTATTTTTTGTGCCGGTTTGATTGAGGGGTTTTAGGGTAGGTGGGGTATTAGCGTTAAGGTTTAAATTAACGGTGGATTCAGTTGTGGCATAGTCTGTGCCGTCAAATCCATTCCAAGTGAAACTCACCGGACCATTAAAGTTTTCATTGGGGACAAAGGAGAGTTTCTGGATATCGGCCAGAGGAATTTCCCGGGGATTTTGGATGGCAAGACCATCCAAAAATAGGGTTCCAGTGGTGGGAAGAGAGGTAATGGAAATTCCCTGGAGGGTATCCCCATCAGGGTCTGTAAATTGATTGGCAAAATCCTCGGGTTTAAATAAGAATGGAGTATTTTTTGTGCCGGTTTGATTGAGGGGTTTTAGGGTAGGTGGGGTATTATTGATGTTGACGACAAAACTTCCGAGTTGGCCGGCGATCGCATTGCCGGTGGTATCGGTGACTTGGTTTGTTTGCAATGTCACGGTATAAGTGCCGTTATCGCCCTTATCCCAACGGCCCCCGGGAGGGGTAATCTGGTAGGTGACGTTGATCTCAGGGGAATTGCCGGTGGGATTGGGGGTGGCGATCGGCGTAACCTGGAGACTCTCGTTCTTGGGTCCAGTGACCAGAATATCCCCAATATCCAAGGTACTCCAGTCGATCGCCCGGTTATCGGTAAAAGTGACAGTGAAACTATAGGTTGTTCCGCCTGCCGTGGTCACCTTTTCGACCTTAAAGTCTTTAAAACCAGGGGGGTCTAAGTCCGTTGGTCCGGGAGACCCGATATCTAACCCGCTATGGGTGTCAGTTAAGGTACTTTCATAAGCTTTGGCGACAACTGGTGTAGGAATACCCGGTTGACCGATCGCACTGGTCAACCAATTGTTACCATTATTGTTGCCTGTTCTCAAGTCCTCTTGGCTAAAAGTGAGAGGGGTTAAATACAGGGAAGCGCCAGCAGAGGGCTTCGGCCATAACCCCGTGGTGTCATACGCCACCTCATCAATGGCTGTGGTAAACCCTTGACTATAGCTACTAAAGTTCCGCCATAACCCGATGCGATCGCTAGTATTTCCCAATTCAGACCAATTACTGACGGGAATCAGGGGAATCGCCCCGGTATCCCACGCCGCCTTAAATGCATCGGAAGACAGGTTAGCATTAAACAAAATCCCCGTTTTCCCTGCTGCGATCGTACCCCCAGTAATATTCGCCGCAGGTAGTTTAGCACCAGCATTGGCAAAGACAAATCCCGTTAAGTCCAGGGGTTGATCCGTCGGATTGTAAATCTCCACCCACTCCCAGTTCGGTTGGTCATTGCGGGGATGGTACATAATTTCCGTAATCACCGGGAGAACCTGTTTCTCATAAGCGCCGATATCGATCGCCTTGCCAACCTTGCGCTGGAATGGGTTACCCCGTTGGTCCGTGACTAACTCAGTGTTAACATTAGCATTGCCCAAATCAATCGCCCGAGACCCTAAAGTGAGGGCATGGGTTAACGGAGACCCCGCAGGTGCGCCATTCAGTGCTAAAGTCGGATTGATGACAGCGTTAATGTCGCCCACATTGAGGGATTTGAAGCTGTGATTTGTACCCGCATTTAACCCATCGCTGCCGGTCCAATCGCCAACCAGGTTATACCCTCCCCTGCTTACCGGACCCGAAATATCCGGGTAGACATCACCCAGGCTCTTATCGGTGTTTCCGGCAACTAGGGTATGACTGAGATCGAGAGACATTCTCTCCGCTCCATTATTAAAGATGCCGCCACCGTTGCCGGTGTTATTGCCATCAAGATCAGCAGCAGTATTAAAGGCGATCGTGCTGTGACTAACGGTTAGAGTTCGTGTATTGTAAAACCCGCCACCGTGGGTCGCCGCCCGGTTATTGGAAATCGTACTATTAGAGATAAACGCAGTGCCATCATTTTGGATGCCTCCACCATGATTGCCAGCTTCATTATCGTTAATGGTACTCTCAGCGGAGTTGTTAGAAATGGTACTACCGCTAACCGTCAGAATCCCCTCATTCTTAATGCCTCCACCGTCATCTTCAGCTCGGTTTCCGGTAATGGTACTCCGATTCAGGGTTAAAGTACCCTCATTGTAAATCCCACCCCCATCACTGGTATTGTTTTCCTCGGGAGTAGGGGGAATATTGGCTAACCCATTTTTAACGGTGAGATTATTTAGAGTGAGGTCAGCATCGGCCCCGACATGGAAAATCCGGAAACCAGGTGCGTCCTGAGCGCGAATGATTTCAGCCCCGTTTCCATTAATCGTTAGCTTACCCGTCTCAATAGAGGGTAACCCGTTGGCCCCGAGGAAATCACTCTTAATTTCGGTGAGGGTATAGGTACCCCTTTCTAAATTGATGATCCTCTCTTGACCATTATTCTCCTTAGCCGCTTCAATTGCAGCAATCAGTGCATCAATCAGTTGGTCAACATTTCCCACGTTCACCGTATAGGGTTCTGGGAGTAAAGCGTTATAGCCAGCGATCGCCTCGGATTGGAAGGGTACAGGGGTCTCAATGTTTCCCTGGCTCACTTCTAGGGTCCAGTTGCCGTTCAATTTCGCACTGCCGGTTAAATCATCAGAGGCGGCAATATCCGCACCCGTCAACGCTGCTAGTTTTTGCAGGAAGGTAATCCCTGTATCCGAGGTCCCGACATTACATCCATAGAGTAAGATATCGGCCCCCTCACTGAGGGCCGCCCGCAGGACCTGCCATTGGGGAAGATAGGCATCCAGAGTCTCGGCATCCAGTTGGGTTGTGCCGAGTTGGACTCTGCCGGAACTTCCGTGAGAGACTAGATGAATGCTGTCGATGTTCGTCCGACCCGCGATCGCCTCCATGATTTGGTCGATGCCATCGCGATCGCCATCCAGCACGATCGCCTCCGTATCCGGTGTCAGAGCATCCAGGAGGGTTTGTTGCTCAGAAACCCCTGCATCGATAAAGACTAGGGTGCGGGACTCCGTTAAAGGCAGGGTTCCTTGGATGGGAGGTTCTGGCGTGGTATCCAGGCCCTTATACCGATTTGAAATTCTGGGCCAGTGGTTGACTTGGCTGGATTGTGGGTGGTTCATTGAAAATACATCCCCGGAAAATATAGTGTTAATAATCATCTTGAACATCCAACCCCCGTATGATTACGAGGGCCTGGGTTCTTTATAAATCAAGGCTGGACAATTTTGGTGGAAGAAAGAAAAAACTAGATCACCCTGGTTATGATCTAGTATAGTCCGTAGATACACGGGGATGGGTTGCACCCCTCAACTAAATGCCTAATTAGCCCTCTCTCGCCAACCTTCAGAGGTGCAAAGGGTTTTTCTTTAGGCTGATCTCGGACTAGGCAAAAGGGTTTACGGGGTCTTGCGCGGAAGATTACGCATCCAACCTAAAATAAAACCAACGCCCTTGGGAACCGCTTTAAAGCGTGGCCCTAGGGCGGGAACGATTGAGGGCTATACGGGGTCTATCCGTGCCACAATCCGAGCGATCGCTGGATCAGCAGCAATCCCATCTATCAACATCAGGAGACTTTCTCACTCAACAATGAAACCCTATCAACACATCCCCATTCTTGACTGTGGCGAACCCTTGGTGGCGATTCCTGGGGATCAGTTTGCCCTCGTGTTGCCTCATCCTTATGAACTCTTGGGCGCACCTTACGCAGGGCGATCGCCGTTTTATCTGCGCCAAGGGGTCCTGACGGGTTTAATCCAAGCACAAACCTACCTCCATCAGCAATATCCCCAATGGCAGATTTCCATTTTTGATGCCTATCGGCCTATCGCCGTGCAGCAGTTTATGGTAAACTATGCGTTCACCGAGCAGGTGCGATCGCAAGGATTGGATCCGGAGAAATTAAGCCCCACTGAGCGTCAAGAAATTTTAGCGCAAGTGTATCAATTTTGGGCCGTTCCCAGTCTGGACCCCGCCACCCCTCCGCCTCATGCCACGGGTGCAGCCGTGGATGTTACCTTGGTCAATCAGGAGGGTATCGCAGTGGACATGGGTTCCCCCATTGATGAAATCTCACCGCGATCGCATCCTGACTATTTTGCTCAGAGTCCGGATCTCACTCACCAAGGGTATCACACCCATCGTCAAATTTTGGCCCAAGCCATGCAACAATCTGGATTTGCTCAACATCCCAATGAATGGTGGCATTTCTGTAAAGGGGATCAGATGTGGGCTTGGTTAACGGACCAAGAGACGGCTTTTTATGGCAGAGTTGAGTAAATTCAGTACGATGGCGGGGGTTCGCAGTCCCGCCTGATCGCTTAAGTGAGTGGAAAATTGATTTTTGAGTATGAACAGAAGATAACGACTGAAGTCGTTACTACGAACTAAGATAAGAGAACGACTGAAGTCGTTACTACGAACTAAGATAAGAGAACGACTGAAGTCGTTACTACGAACTGAAGAGAACGACTGAAGTCGTTACTACGAACTGAAGATAACGACTGAAGTCGTTACTACGAACTGAAGAGAACGACTGAAGTCGTTACTACGAACTGAAGATAACGACTGAGGTTGTTAGTTGAGCATTGATTCATCGGCTAGGGTTCTGGTGGGGTTTACTGTCCAAATATGTCCCAGAGGATGGATGGGGGTGAGGGTATAACGCGGGTCGGATTCGAGGCTTTTATACAAAATACCGTTGGGACGGAATAAGAACAGGGGGGAGGAAATGTCGGGGATTTCCAGGCGATCGCTGTCGGTGAGGAGGAGAAAGCGCACATCGGGATTGAGTTTATAACTCAAGGCAATCAGACGACTGAGGCGATCGGGACTGCCGATGACCTGGGGATTTTCGGCTTGATTAACCAGTTGGGCAACTTCGACATCGTAATAACAACTATATTTATGCCACCAGGTTTCTGCTGAGGCACTCACGGCACAAGAGATAATACCGGCCCCCAGCAATATCACATAGGCCACTTGCCAGATTCGACGCTGGAGATTCCTTCCGGTATCGAGACGGAGGCGATCGGCAAACAGATAGGCAACCGCCAATTGCAGCGCCAAATAGGAGGGCAAAAGATAGCGAGCAATCCCCGACCTTTGACCCCCGGAAATCACGTCATAGAGCATCAAAAACAAGCCATTAGCGGCAATGGATGTGAGCAGAAACCAGCCGACGAGGGATTTCGGAGTTTTGCGAACCGTCACCCACAGTGCATATCCCACCAATAGGAGAATCGGGACGACAACATATCCCCAGCCATTTCCCCAAGCCAACGGCGTGAAATCTTCGCCTAATTCTACATCAAAAAACCGTTGGGGATAGAGGGTATGAAGGTCAAAAAAGACGGAACTCAAATTCACCAACCATCGATTCACTAATGCGGGTAGAGGCAAATCTCGCTCCAACCATCCCCCCAACCGGCTGTTTTTTTGAAAATACACCACAATCCAAGGAATCAACGTGGCGCAACCCATTCCGGAAGCAATCAGATAGGATTTAAAGGATTGAGTCCATTTCCATTGTTCTCGAAATCCGACATACAATCCATGTCCGAAAAAGACTAAGCCGGAAATCAGATGAGAATAGAAGCCTAAGACAACAGTTCCGGCATAAATTGCCCAACTGCCTCGGGTTTTCAAGCGCAGCGATCGCAACAAGGCTAACCCAGAAACTAAAGTAACCACCGTCCATAAGCTATATTGTCGGGCTTCTTGAGCATACAGCAAATGTAAGGGAGAAACCGCCACCAAGGACAGGGCAATCCAGCCTACCCTTGGGTCAGAAAATAGCTCTAAACTGAGGAAGTAAAGGGCAGGAAATGCCAACAAACTTAGAATCGCCGCTACGCTACGAGTCACGGTGATGGAGTTGCCAAATATCTCCATCCAGAGGCGGGTTAAGAGGTAATAAAGGGGAGCGTGTTCAGCATTTTCAGCCAAGGCATTGAGGGTATCTCCCCACCCCCGTTCTGGTGAGAGACTTTGAAACTCATGCAACTGGGCGATCGTCAGCGGTTCCCCGGTGGGAATTTGCTCATAAAAGTTGGATTTTCGGTATCCTGCCACGCGCAAAGAGGTATTAACTTCATCAACCCAGTAAATTTTTTGGTCTAACTGATAAAACCTAAAAAATATGCCGATCGCGAGAACTAACACGACCAAGAACCGTAAACTATTCCAATACCATTTGGGAGTTTTCATCCTTAATCCTGAACCTTTAAAATACAATCTGCTGATAATACAGCAAAGTCAGCCGTTTCAAAACCCGAACACTGAGTCATCAGGGTGGCGATCGCGGGTTGAATGCCTTGTTCCAGATTGGCGATCGCCTCCTGGGTGACGGCATAGGGGTTTAACCAGCGATTGTAAGATAAATACCCCGGAGTAAATGCCCCTTTTTCAATCAACCACCAATCCACCCCATCTTCTTGCAAAAAGTCCACTACATCTCGGAAATTGGGACTATATTGCGCTTGAATCATCCGTTGCAGACGATTCCGAAACTGTTCATAGTAACCCCAATGATAGGGAATCGCATATTCTCGGGCAGCGAAAACCGACCGATGAGCAAAGGTGGGTAAATTATTGGCTTCTTCTGCTAAAGAAGCAATCAAAATATCTGGGGGTTGTTGTTGTAAGAAGGCATAAAGTTCAAGTTGTTCTCCCCGTTCATAAGAAGTCCAGGGGAAATTGTTCATCGTTAGCTGGGGATAAAATAGAAAGGCTATAGCCAACACAGTAGAAATAATTCCTGCTGTGATTTTTTTAGGAACTGATTGTCCCCATCTCCAGAGGGCATCGAGTAGAATAGTGATGGCGATCGCTGCCGCCCATGCCATCACCATTCGCAAACTATGTTGCGTATAGCGACTGGGCAAATGGAGTTTAAATAGCAATCCATGTGCCGCCAAAAACATCAAGAAAGCGGCGATAACAATCTCTAATAAAATGCGGATGCGTGAAGAAATCGCAGGCACTAGAGTAAATTTTTTTGGAAATTTAAGCAAAATTGGCAGCAAAAAACCTAAAGCCATGAACACCGGAGTTAAAATGGCAGACAGAGCAATCCCACTGCGTCCATGCAACCAAAATGCCCAAGGATCATCAATAAAAAATTGGCTTCTCCCTCCAGGTAGAAATTCCGGTAGTTTTCGAGCTTCCATAGCAGAAATCGTCGGACCAAATTCTGAGCTAGTTAGGGCATAAACCAATAAAATAAAACCTGCAATAATTAAATTAATATTTAAAAATTTTAAATTTTCAGGGGTAAGGTTGAGTTGGATTTTTCCTGCTTTATATATGATAATTTGCAGGAGTAGAATTACCAGCACAATCAATACATATTGGGGATAAAAAAGTCCAAGCATCGCAATAAATATCCCAGCAGCCAGAATTTTCCTTTGCAAAAAATAATACAAAAAGGGTAAAAATAACGGATAGACAAAGGCTTTCGGCGTAGCAGAAATTAGCCCATCTTGCATCCATAAACTTTGATTGAGCAACACAGAAGCAATGAACCCGGCGATGGGTACCGGAAATAACTCCATCGTCACGCCAAAACAGAAAACCGTGGTGATTAAACCCAACAGAGGCGGCAACAGTTTACTCACCAACAATGGGGCAATTCCTACTGCTGCCATCACCCGATAAAATAGGGCATAACCGGCAGGTGCAACGGATTGAAAATAATCGGCAATTAAATCATTGGGGAATAACCCCGGTTCTAAAAAGCGCTGCATCCAAAAAACGTGCTGCCGCGCATCATCTTGGACCACCAAGTCCGCACTAAATGCTTGCTGGAGCCCCCCTATCCCGTAAACCGCAGCAATAGTTAAGCTCAAACTGAACCAAAAAATCACCGCTGATTTAGGGGTATAGGGTGCAGGTGCCATGCAAAACCGATGCAGACGATTGGGAAAGGTTGGGGAAATAGAAGAAGTTCGGAAGGACAAGGGTTTAAATCTGGGGGAAGGATTAATCTCAAATTCTAACCGATCGCTGGTAACAGTGGAAGCATCAGCCACCTCCAACCCCCTAGGAGTGATAAAATTAAGGGAATCTACCGACAATATTTGTCATGTAAACTTCACTGGGTCACCCTAACCATGAATACCACCCTAGCGGTCCCTGAAATTTCCCCCTTGGTCCTGCAAATGTCTCCGGCGATCGAGATGACAGACGAACAATTTTTCGACTTTTGCCAACAAAACAGAGACTATCGAATTGAACGTACTGCCACAGGAGAAGTGATTATCATGTCCCCCACGGGTTCAGAAACCGGAAACCGTAATTTTGATTTAATTGTCCAACTCGGACTCTGGACTCGACAAAATAAAACAGGAATTGGGTTTGATTCTTCCACCGGATTCACCCTTCCCAACGGGGCCATTAAATCCTCCGATGCTGCCTGGATCATGCTCGAAAAATGGCACAGTCTCACCACCGAAGAACAACAAAAATTTGCCCCAATATGTCCAGATTTTATCGTCGAAATCCGGTCCCCCAGTGACAACTTGAAACGCCTGCAAGATAAGCTGCAAGACTATATTGAGAATGGGGCATTACTCGGTTGGTTAATAGACCGCAAACACCAGCAAGTTTATATTTATCGTCCCAACCAACCCGTAGACTGTTTGACTCAACCAACCACTTTAAGCGAGGAGTCCCTTTTACCGGGTTTTGTCTTAGATTTATCCACCATTTGGTAAGCCCCTGTTATAAATCCAGCCTCAAACTCACCGAAAAACTTAGCATTAGGGAGGAGTTGGCTAGGGTTGAACGGGGGAAATTAAAGGCAGTGAATTCCCACTCAATGGGTCAGTCACAATTTTCTGAGATAACAATGGACAAGTTGCCCAAAAGTATGTTAAAAATAACTTAAGATAGATTTCCATTTAAAATTTAGAGGTTGCGCCTAAAACCCTGTAAACTTTCATCGGATAATGATTCATCATGACTATTAGCACGGAATCGTTTACCCCCCTGCCAGATCATACTCAACTACCCTGTGAGGATGGCACCTTTGTGCAGAACTTTCAAGAACACCCACAAAGCATCCTCTTGACTGATTCCATTCGTCCAGTTCTGGATGCCAAACATCCCGATGGAAATTACTGTATCGGTCAAGATAGCGGGATTTACTGGCGAATCACCGACCCACCCCTGAAAGGTGCGAAAGCGCCGGATTGGTTCTATGTTCCCAATGTTCCTCCCACCTTGGGCGGACAACCGCGACGGTCCTATGTCTTGTGGCAAGAATTTATTCCCCCCCAGATTGTCATTGAATTTGTTTCGGGAAATGGTTCCGAAGAACGAGATAGAACCCCTTGGGAAGGCAAATTCTGGATCTATGAAACCGTGATTCGATCCGCCTATTATGCGATTTATGAAGTTCAAAAAGCCAGCGTGGAAGTGTACAAGATAAACGGCGGTCATTATGAATTAATGCCAGCCAATGAACGGGGTCATTTCCTCATTCCAGAACTGGGGGTGGAACTGGGAATTTGGTCGGGATTGTATGGCAACATGGACCTTCCTTGGTTACGCTGGTGGGACAGTCAAGGAAATTTGCTGTTATACGGTCACGAACAGGCCGAACAGGAACGCCAACGGGCCGAACAGGAACGCCAACGGGCCGATCGCCTTGCTGCACGTTTGCGGGAGTTGGGGGTTGACCCGGAGGAATTAGCTGATTAACGGGTTCCTAGACAGTAAAAAACTCAGGTTTAGGGTGTCGGTTTGGACATCCTAACTCTCCTAATTTAGTCATTAATAAACAGGAAAAATATGGCAGCAGTTGATGAAAAAAGTATGGTTCCCACGGTTGTGGTGGGCGTGGGCGGAACGGGACATGAAGTGCTCTCCAGAGTCCGGCGTTTAGTGGAGGAAACTTACGGAAGTTTAGCGAATTTTCCCTTAATTAGCTTTTTGGTTATAGACACGGATAAAGAATATAAGGTCAGCAGTTCGGTGGCAGCGGGTTCAGCCTTTAAAGACCATGAAAAATACTGGGCCAGTGTCAGTGGGCGGCAGGTGCGGGATATGATGTCGAATATGCAGAATTATCCCTGGATTGAACGCTGGTTTCCCACGGAATTAGAACGGAATATTAGTGCTATTGAAGCGGGGGCGGGACAAATTCGCGGCTGTGGTCGGTTTGCGTTTTTCTGCAACTATCATGGGATTCAGAAAGCCTTTGAACGGTCTTGCGATCGCATTAAAGGTCACGAGAATTATATGCTCGATCGCTACGGCATCAAAGTGGTGACTTCGGGGATTAATGTGTTTGTGATCGGGTCTCTCTCTGGGGGTACAGGCAGTGGAATGTTGATTGATATCGGTTACTGTATCAATCATTGGCTGAAAGGACAAGGTAGCCCGATGGTAACCGCGATCGCCCCATTACCTGCCGCCTTTGCTACCATTAACGTGGGCGATCGCGTCCTCGCCAATGGATATGCTGCCATGATGGAATTGAGCTATTTTTCCGACTATCGCACGGAATATTTAGCCCAGTATAGTGGCAGTTTACTCGACGAAGTGCGATCGAATCGTGCCCCTTTTGATTTCACCTATTTAGTCGGCACAAAAAATGGCGATAGTGAATTTACCCTCGACCAAATTCGCGAACTGATTTCTCAAAATATCTTTCTCGATTTAACCTCCGACTTCGCCCCCCATAAGCGATCAATTCGAGATAATATCAAAGGCGCTTGGGCGCAAGCAGACCCCGGAGGACGAGGGTATCCCAAAAACTTCATGAGTTTTGGACTCTCCACCATTGAAATTCCCATTGCCCAAATTAGAACCTCCTTATCCAATCGCCTTGCTGCCGACTTTGTAAGCTGGTGGTTAAACGAAAGCGTCCTCTTACCGCCCCAAACCTTTGAGTTAGTCCAAAATGACATCCTCAAACGGATGCGCCTCACTGATATGGAGTTATTGTCGGATTTAGGGGCAGCAGGAGATAAATCTTATTTGGCAGAAATTTCCAGTTTTGTCAATAGCATTCGCAGTGAAATTACCCGAGAAAATCTCCTCCAATGTACCCAACAAGGGGTGATGGGAGTTGCGGGAACTGAAAAGGGTAAAATCCTCCAATTTGGGGATTTTTTACAGGAAAAAGTGGAAGAATACCGGGCCAATCACCTGCGAGAACTGAGTCCTGATGAACGATTGCATGGGGATTTCTTGCAGAAAATGTACGATAACCGCAATCGCATCATCCAACAGGGACGCCAATCCTTAGAAGAGGAATTTTATCGGATTATTGAAGACCGCAATCGGGGACCTAAATTTGCAGAAATCTTTCTCGTTAATGTGCGTCAAGTCTTCGATAATGCCGTTGAAAAGTTTCGGCGAGAAGCGGAGAAAGTCTGGCAACCGAATGAAGACAACCGCCGCAAACAGTATGAGGATGCTTTACAAGATATCGGCCATTTTAAAGATAAATTTGGCTTAACGAAACAAGCCAAGATGGAGGAGTATGCAGAAAAGGGATTAGCGGGGTTAGAAGGGAGTTTAATTGCCACCATTCAGCGCAAAACGCGGTTTCTGGGGTTGGATACCATCGCCCGCTTACAGGAGCATTTAGATGAATTAGAGCGCCGATTAGCCCGATGGACGCAGAAGATGCGCCAAACTCGCGATACCTTCGCCCATGAAGCGGATTCCCAAGCAGATAGTGCCGATGCGTTAACAATTAATGGGATTAAATTATACGATCGCCAAGAACTGAATCAACTCTATCAAGACTTGATTGAACAATATACCAGTTCTACCGAAGGCAACAAGAGTCGCTATCAAACGGGACTGGATGGACTCTGTAGTAATTTATCTACTCAAGTTCTTGCGGATAGCAGTCCCTTGTGGAAACAAAACCGGGCAGCAGGGGAAACCATGCGCCTGTTTGATGTCCAACAATTAGCGGAAGTTCAGGAAGAGGATTTCCAAGGAATTATTGCCGAAAAATCTCGCAATATTATCCATTTATCACCGAATAGTAGTCGCATCAAACGGGAACTGGCAGCTTGCGATCGCCTGTTTAAAGTGTTTAATAATGATGCCGCTGAAATCCGCAATCAATTGGCGATCGCCTACAGTAAATCCAAACCCGTTATCCTCCTCAATCCTGCCGTAATGACGGGACGAGATGCGGGATTTACCCCTGCCACAAATACCAAAGTTGCAGTAGTCGGAGGGCGCACTCCCACGGACCCTGCTGCCATTAAACTCCTCCCCTTATTAGAGGAACGAGTCGGCAGTTCCGATGCGGTTACCCCATTAGGAGAAGAAGAACGCCATCGGGTCGTATTTGTGCAAGAAATGGGGGGATTTTCCTTGCGATGTATTGATGGAATGCAAGAATTGCGCCAGTCCTATCAAGACTGGAAAGGGCAAACCATTGAAGCAAAACGCGCCCAATTAAAAGGAGAAAGTAAAGACCCTCCGATTCCCGTTCATATCCAGAAAGAACCGCCATTTTGGGATATTTTTCCCGAGAATCCGGCAGTGTATCAATTGGTAGTGTTAGGGCGTTCTTTGAATGTCCTCCGCATCGAAGAAAATCGCCAAACGAAAGAGAACCTAGTCCGTTATACTCGCCCAACCTCCATCGGTAGTGAAAATGTGGAGATATCTGCCACTTGGGAAGAAGCGGTACAAGTGCTAGAAGTCAACCAATGCCGAGGCGATCGCGAGGAAATTCAGCGCCAAGTTACTGCTAAACTGAACGCTGCGGAAACGGCAACCCAAAAGCGGGAATTGTATGAACATTTCATGGAGTATTTGGGGGAAAGACAAACGGAACTGGAGAAAGAAGGCGGCAAAGATAGCTTGATTTATAAGCGAGAAGCCAAAATCATCCAACAGGCGATCGAAACCCATCAATTGCATCTCGCTGTCGCTGCATCTCCCGTCCCCCCAGCAACCGCCCCCACCGCCGTTGCCACCCCCACTGATGCACCCCCACAAACCCATGTATTCTGCACCAAATGCGGCACTAAAAACCCAGCTAATTCTAAGTTTTGTTTTAAGTGCGGCAATCAATTAGTGTCTTTGGGTTAACCGTTACCAACTGATTCAATTCAATCCATAAAAAAGCCCGCATTGGCGGGCTTTTACTGCATCTAAGAATTGCATAGAGTAAAGGCTGAATTAAAATTCTACATAACTTTCCATTGCTGGCGAAGTAAGGAAACAAAGGTATTGTATCCTTGAGAATTCCCCGGGGAGTCGGGAATAAAATATTGGGGAAATTCTTTATAACAACGCCATTGTTCATGGGGTTTCATCCGGAGATACAAGACGCGACCCATTGTGCCATCGGGTTTCCATGTCATTTGTCCTTGGTTCGGTAAAGACATAATTTTTTCTCCATTTCTCTTGAAAAATCGAGATTTATGCGGGTCTATTATGGCAAGTTTTAATCAAGAATTTGTGACTATTACTACCATTTTGACCCTAAAAAGAGGATATTTTTTCGACTGAACAGCGGATATTGATGTTCCCCATTCTAGCCGATCGCCCATTTCCGTCAATCCTCGGGCAATACAACTGGTGTACAATACCTGTAGACCTATTGTTTTTGGAATGTGATGATGATTCCTACGGCTAAACGGTTCACGATTCAGGAATATCACCGCCTCACGGAATTGGGCTTTTTCCAGGAGGGCGATCGCGTTGAACTGATTCAAGGAGAAATGATTCAGATGGCAGCTAAAGGGACGGCCCATACCACGGTTACGAAACGGTTACTCAGAGCGTTAGGGCAACGGCTGGGAGAGCGTGCTACTATGCAAATTCAAGATCCTTTATTTCTCGCACCCAATAGTGAACCCGAACCGGATATTGCGCTGGTGAAAAATCGGGCCGATGACTATTTATCGGGACATCCCACCCCAGAGGATGTCATCCTGGTGATTGAAATTGCCGATTCTTCTTGGCGTTACGATCGCGAGGTGAAATTGCCCCTCTATGCCAAGTCAGGGATTGCTGACTATTGGATTTTTAATTTAGTCAACAATACCCTGGAATGCTACGGTGAACCCTATCAGGATAATCGAGAAAGTTTCGGCTATCGTCAGCGTCGAATTGTTTTACCCAATGAACAGGTTCCTTTGCCTGGATTGTCAGATATATTATTGGATTTGGTTGAAATATTTCCCCCTCAAAGTTAGGTTAGGAAATGATGTTGATAGAGTAGCCTGCGGAGGCAGGCTTTGTCCGTATAGCCCCACCCTTTAGGGTGCGGGTTTTTATTGTGAATACCGGATTCCGTATTATTCGGGAAGCCGTTGATAAGTTCCAGTTAAGGTTTTCAGACGACTACGAAGTTCTGGAGATAAATCTTCCGGTTTATAACGCCAGGACCAATTTCCTTCCGATTTACCCGGTGCATTCATGCGCGCATCGTTGCCTAATCCTAAAACATCTTGAAATTGAGCAATGGATTGATTCGCGATCGTACTCCATCCTAAGCGGATTAACTCCCAATGAATTTCTTTTTCTGCCGATTGGGGTTTATCTAAATAACGCCAGAGTTTTTCTTTGGCTTCGGCGGGCAGTTGTTGATACCATCCCACAGTGGTATCATTGTCATGGGTTCCTGGATAAACGACAAAATTTTGATTCTTGTAGTTATGAGGCAGAAAATGCAGTTCGGGATGGGACTCAAAGGCAAATTGTAATATTTTCATGCCAGGAAAATCGAAATGCTCTCGCAGTGCATCAACTTCTGGGGTAATCAGTCCCAAATCTTCGGCAATGATGGGCAATTTGCCTAATTTGTTACCAATCACTTCAAAAAATTCTATTCCCGGTCCTTTTAACCATTGCCCATTTTTGGCGGTTTTTTCTCCTTTGGGAACAGCCCAAAATGCTTCAAATCCCCGGAAATGGTCAATTCGCAATAAGTCTACGGCATCAAAGGTGGTTCTAAAGCGCTCAACCCACCACTCAAACTCAGTCTCTTTTAATTTCTCCCAATTATAAACCGGATTTCCCCAAAGCTGCCCGGTTTCTGGGGCAAAATAATCCGGTGGAACTCCTGCCATGAGGGAAGTTTCTCCGGTTTCTTCTTCTAAGTAAAATAGTTCAGAATGGGCCCAGACATCGGCACTATCATGGGCGACATAAATGGGAATATCGCCGACAATTTGCACATTTTTTTCGTTGGCATACTGTTTTAACGCTTGCCATTGCTGGTCAAATTCAAATTGCAAAAATTTATAAAAACTAAGGCGATCGCTGAGTTCTTGACGGATGGTTTCTAGGGCTTCGGCTTGGTGTTTTCGGACTGCTATAGGTTCCCATGAGTTCCATGCGGCACTATGATTTTTCTCTTTGAGGGCCATGAATAAGGCATAGTCCTCAATCCAATAGGCGGTGCGATCGCAAAACTTTTCAAGTTCCTGATGCTGTTCAGCCGTGGCGTTGGTTTTAAAATTTTGATAAGCGGTTTTTAACCATTTCATCTTAACCGGAATCACCTTCTCAAAATCAACATATTCTTTGGGAAAATCCGGGAGTTGGACTAAATCTTCCTCAGCAAGTAAACCTTTTTTTGGCAGATGTTCTGGACAAATCAACATGGGATTTCCGGCAAAGGCGGAATAGGACATATAGGGGGAATTGCCATACCCTGTTGGACTCAAGGGTAAAACTTGCCAGAGTTGTTGTCCACTTTCGGCCAGAAAGTCAACAAACTGATACGCTTGTGCCCCGAAGTCTCCGATACCATATCGACTGGGAAAGGAGGTGGGATGTAATAAAATACCGCTGCTTCTAGGAAAAGACATGATTATACCAAAATTGGGGTTTAAATGAAGGTTTTTAGAAAAGCTAACCCTTCTAAAAATACATACGGGCGGGGTTTATAGAGTTTTATGAATTGGATTTTAACTCCCAATACTCTATAAATTTTAACGGATTTAGAGGTAGGGGGATCTACCCCGGGGATGATTTGAAATCAGTGGAAATAAAAAATAACTCGAATGGCGGGGTTTGGTGTAAAACAGTCGCCTGAATCCGGTTCAGAAAGTTGACTCAATTATATCGATAGATAGAGACGCCTTGGGGGGAATCTGTGCTAACGTAAATCGAAACTGGATTGAGCCGATTTGTCGAGCCTCATCATTGGAGAAATACTCATGCCTTACCCCTGTGCACCTTGGACACTTAAAGGCCGTGCCGTGCAAACTCTCCATCCCATTGATACCCGTCGAGTGCGATCGCTGGTTCCCGCAGATTTGGCGATTGTAGAGATTTTCCCGGGAAAAACTGTGGGAGGGATTTATTGTGCTAAATATGGGGCAGGGTCAACTTTATTATATAATGAATTAATTGTGGTTTCTGCATTAGTGCGCCACCGGATGCAGTTTGGAGCGTGGATTTCTCATATTTATGTGGACCATCCTGATTCAGTCGCCGGGGGTCGAGAAATTTGGGGATTGCCGAAAGAATTAGCCCAATTTATTTGGGAAAAAGACGATCGCGATCGCGTGATGGTTCGACAAGGCGATCGCCTGCTCTGTAGTCTCGATTTTAGCCTTAAAACATTCCGGTTTCCCATGCCATTTGCCTTTCCTAGTTTTAGCACCCTGGGTTCTAATTTACTCTTGTTTCCCGGGGAATTAACTTCTCATATTGGTTTAGTTGAGAGTAGATTGGTGATTCCTCCGGAGAGTCCTTTTTCGATGTTAAATTTGTCAAACCCTTGGTTGACCTTTTCTTGTGAAGACTTACGATTGGTTGCCGGTGCGCCAAAAGTGATTCAGGAAAGGGCAACTACTACCCCTTATGCTCCAGCATAAAGTTTGTAGTAACGACTTCAGTCGTTCTCTCCTTCATGTTCTTCATGTTTTTCATGTTCTTCATGTTCGTAGTAACGACTTCAGTCGTTCTCTCCTTCATGTTCGTAGTAACGACTTCAGTCGTTCTCTTCCCCAGTTCATAATCACCATTTACTACCGAAGTTAAGCCGGAAAAAGTCTAAAAAATAGATTCAATTAGGTTTCGGGAGAAAGTTGTAGTAGCGAACGAACGGAAGATGACGACTGAAGTCGTCACTACGAACTAAGAGAACGCCTGAAGGCGTTACTACGAACTAAGAGAATGAACTTTTTATCCCTGTTTGTAGTAACGACTTCAGTCGTTTCTTCCCTATTTATTCCCCCCAATTACTTGGCGATCCAAACTTCAATCATTCCGACGGGAACATGAATGCTGGGATGGTCAAATACTGCTCGGACTGCTTCTGTTCCTCCGAGTTCTTTCAAGCGTTGTAACTGTTTTTTCAGCTTAGGATTGAAATTAATATGTTGCTCGATCGCCCGTTCGGCGACTGCTGAAGAAGGCTTTCCTTGGGAGAGGTTTTCCAAAAATGCCTGCACTTCAGCATACAACGCATTGATCGGAGTCACCGCTTCTTTGGCTGTCGTCGTCTTGGTCCCAGGAACCTTTTGTGCAACAGGTGCTGCTGCTGAGAGGATGGGTGTATCCGGCAACTTAGAAGGATTAGCGGGACTCAACTCTTGCGCCTCTGTTCTGTCACCAGACCCGAAATTTCGCACAACTCCCGCCACATCTACCCCCGTACTCGCCCGCAACTGCTCCAAAAATGATGCCATTTTCCCGGCAGTATTGCCGTTTGTGGTATCGATAGAGGTCAGATTTTGAATTCTCACATTCGGTACCGTAGAAACCATTGTCTTGAGAAGCGGTTCCAGTTTTTGCAACAGGAAAATCTCGCGCGCTGCGGGTCCGGCAGCTTTCCAGGATTCGGCAAGGCGTTTTGTCCCCATTGCTTGAGCTCTGCCGTCTTCAATGATTTCAGATGCTTTCCCTTTCGCTTCGGCGATCGCCCGCTTACATTGTGCCTCAGCCGGTGCCACCACATCCGCTTGTAACTGTTGCTCCACTTGCTTGATGCGCTCGGTTTGCACGGCGACATCCGCCTGAGTTCGCGCCACTTCTGAGCCAATCTCGGCTTCCGCTTCAGCCACTAATGCAGCCCGAATTGTCTTCGCATCTTGAATGCGGCGATTCGATTCGGCGCGAGTCATTTCCACTTGGCTGGCAATTCGCTTAATCGAGGTACTTTGGTCATTTTCAGCGGTGCGAATCACAGACTGGGCTTTGGCTCTAGCTTCGGCAATTCGAGCATCCCGGACCAGTTCTGCTCGTTGTTTCCGTCCGATGGAATCCAAGTATCGCACATCATCGGAGATATTTTGGATTTGCAGGTTATCCAAGACTAAGCCTAACTTTTCTAAATCGTCCTCGGCTTCCTCCAGCAAGCTTTTGGCAAAGGCGATTTTATCTTCATTAATCTGTTCCGGAGTTAAGGAAGCTAAGACGCCGCGCAAATTTCCCTCTAGGGTTTCTTGGGCGATTTTCTCGATTTCTTTGCGGGTTTTGCCGAGTAATCGCTCGATCGCATTGTGAATTGTGGGTTCAGTTCCGGCAATTTTTATATTTGCCACCCCTTCGACTTTGAGAGGAATGCCACCTTTAGAGTAAG
Organism: Laspinema palackyanum D2a; assembly: GCA_025370845.1. Lineage (GTDB taxonomy): Bacteria > Cyanobacteriota > Cyanobacteriia > Cyanobacteriales > Laspinemataceae > Laspinema. The sequence goes on from JAMXFF010000022.1 coordinate 79,692, forward strand.
CATTGGTCACCCGCAGTTCGATGATCATGTTAGTGAGATCCATGCGGTAGGCGCGTTCTAACAAAGGGAGACGAATGCTGCTCCCCCCTTTTACCAACCGATATCCCGCCGTGCGATGATCATCCAGGGGACGCGCACTCCCGGCAAAAATTAGCACTTCACTGGGTTGACAGATGTAATACAAGTTGTTGATGACCAGTGCGCCTGCACCACCGGCTGCACCTAAAATTGCCAGTAATCCTAGAATAACTTCCATTTGGGTCTCCTAATTGGTCATTTGTCATGGGTCATTTGTAGTTTGTCTTGGGAAGAGGAGGGGACCGGAGGTAGAGTTAGGGAGGGTCAACATCCCATCTTCCCCATCCTCCCTATCTTTTAATCCCGTAGGGGGTGGACCCCACCCTAACCCTCCCCTTGCCAAGGGGAGGGGACCGGAAGTGTATTCTCCCCATCTTCCCCATCTCCCCTCTACACTCGCTCTACCGTAGATACTTCCGCTTTATCTTCCTTGCTGCGGTTGAGGGTGCCGATGACGTCGATGCCGAGGGTGCGATCGACGCGATCGAGGAATTGTCCGACGATTTCGGGATAGGCATTGACTAAACTGGCGATCGACTTGCCGTCGCCATTGTCAATCACATTGATTCGATCAATCTGGACACGCTGGGTAATACTTGCCACCTCTCGTAGGACCATTTCAATCTGTTGGATTAAGAAGACTTCGGCAGCATCGGTGCCCGTTTCTCGCCAGATTTCGGTAAAGAGGTCGTTAACTTGTGCGGCAGCTTTGGCATTTTCCTCAAATCCGGCTGCTTCCCCGCGCGATCGCAGCTCTTGTGCTTGTCTTGCTGCTTCTGCGGGGAGGACTTCATCGGCTTCTAAACGCAGGCGTTCCAGGTCCGCACGGATACTTTGTAGCAGTTGTTCGGCTCTTGCTCGGGCTTCTTTGGCGGCAGCTTTGGTGCGTTCTTCTTCCGATCGCGCCTGTTGATCCAGTTCGGCTTGGATTTTCCGCAGTTCGTTATTTTTTTCCTCGATCGCCATCCGCGCCAGGGTTTTGGCGACTTCAGACTCTTGCTCACTTTGCGCTTCTACCGCTTCTGCTTCAGCCACCGCATTGGATTCGGCAATTTCCGCATCCCGGACGATCGCCGCAATTTGGCGACGTCCGATGGAACTGAGGTAGTCTACATCATCGGAGACGCTTTGAATTTTTAAGGTATCAATTTCTAATCCCAGCCGTTGCAAATCATCCTGGACATCATCGGTAATCCGTTCCGCAAATCGTAGGCGATCTTCGTTGAGTTCTTCAGGGGTTAGGGTGGCAACAACACCCCGCAAATTGCCTTCTAGGGTTTCTCGGGCGACGCGGACAATTTCCTTGCGATCGCGGTCCAGAAAGCGTTCGATCGCATTGCCGACAATTTCCGGATTGCTGGAAATTTTCACATTGGCGATCGCTTGAATATTCAGAGGCGTTCCCCCTTTCGCGTAGGCATTTTTCACCTCCACGGGCACCGGCATGGTGGTCAAATCCATCCGCTTCACTGTTTCTAAAATGGGAATACAAATGGTACGATGGCGGGTGACTCGATAGCCTAATTCATGGCCTTCTTTAGTTTTCCGTTTCAACCCGGATAAAATTAAAATCTCATTAGGTTTACAGATACAGAGGATTTTATTTAAAATCCACAAAAATATCAAAAAACCAAAAATTGATAAACCAATCGTCCCGCCGATTGTAATTAATCGATCGGTCGTAGTCGTTTGAGGAGTAGCGGGGTATGGATCAACTTGAGCAATTTGGAGGGTGGAGAGTTCCTTCTGGGGTTTGCTGGCGATCGCCACTCCAGAATCGGCGGTTTTGGGAGTTGAGACAGAGGCTTGAACAATCCGTTGCATAGTGTTGGCTTCCTTTCAGATTGAGTAAACTAAAGAATGTTCTTCGAGTATTCCGTAAAGCTCAGAGAAAATTGCGCCCTTCTTTATCTCGTCGAATTATTGGGGTTCGAGCAACTCATTGGAGTCTTCCGACACCACCCACAGACGATTGTTTTTCAGACCCACAATCAAAACTCGGTCTCCTTTATTAAAAAACCTTGACTCATCAGTAAAGGCCATAAATTCGACATTGGACCCTTTAATATTCACGCGGACCTTGCCTTTGCTTTCACAATTGAAAGGCAGGAGGACCGTCGCTGAGAAACCGACTAAATCACTAGAACGGGTGAGACTATTGGCATAGCGTTGGCTGAGACTTCTGAGACTCCAAACCATCGTACTGCCACAAAAAATTCCCATACCCGCCGCAATTTTGGCAACCAGATCGGGAGCCATTTCAGGGCGTAGCCAATTTAAAAACAGTCCAGTTAATCCAAAAAAACAACTCCCGAAGGTCCAAAATTTTAGACTAAAGAACGGCAAAATGAACATCCGCTTTAGCCAACCTCCCCGTTTGAACTGGTTCAACTTCTGAGAGTGATCAGAAATTTCTAGGTCCGCATCAAAGGCTACCCCGAAATCTGCACCGTCGAGTCCTCCAATCGCCGCGAACAGGATAAAAAGACCCCCAATGCCGAAACAAAAAAGATAAATAGGCATGATTTTAATAGCCTCGTCTGCATATCAAGGGTTCAGACTCTATTAATTGTCGCAAAAAAAACTCCTAACGTCCAGTTTTGTTACGAAAATTTGTGATAGGGAGGATTGCCACTGCGGTGACAACAACCGCCCTCCCCCGGAAGTGACGGGAAGCGGGGACCGCCGACAACATCCCAACCGAGGGACTGAGGCAATTTCCGCAGCCTCTGGTATCCTGGAGTTGGCCTCAAATCCGGAGAAGTTGCCGCAATCGCGCCGGAGTTGTCGGAAATCGCCCCACTTTTTCTGAGATAATAATCTGCCTACGTCTAAATAAGGAAACCGTGATGCGCTTATCACAAATGTTGTTTGTTACCCTCCGTGAAGACCCCGCAGAAGCGGAAATTCCCAGTCATAAACTCCTGTTAAGGGCCGGTTATATCCGGCGGATTGCCAGTGGAGTTTATGCTTATTTGCCTTTGATGTGGCGGGTTCTCAAAAAAGTCTCCAATATTGTCCGCGAAGAAATGGACGCCACAGGTGCTCAAGAATGTCTGTTGCCGCAACTGCAACCGGCAGAGTTATGGCAAGAGTCAGGACGGTGGGAGACTTACACCAAGGCAGAAGGAATTATGTTTGCCCTCACCGATCGCCAGGAACGAGAAATGGGTTTAGGACCGACTCACGAAGAAGTGATCACCGCCATCGCCCGGGATATGATTCGGTCTTATCGTCAACTTCCCCTCCATTTGTATCAAATTCAAACTAAATTTCGCGATGAAATTCGTCCCCGCTTTGGATTAATGCGCGGACGAGAATTCATTATGAAAGATGGCTATTCTTTCCATGCAGACGAAGCCAGTTTACAGAAAACTTATGCGGATATGGACTGGGCTTATAGCAATATGTTTCGCCGTTGTGGCTTAGAATTTCGCGCAGTTCAAGCGGATTCCGGGGCCATTGGTGGGGCGGCATCCCAGGAATTTATGATTTTAGCCGAAGCGGGAGAAGATGAAGTTCTTTATACCGAAGATGGTAAATATGCCGCCAACGTAGAAAAAGCCACCTCCTTACCTGCCGATGCGAAACCCAGTGCTTTTGTTCTCTATGAAAAACGGGAAACTCCCAATACCAACACCATTGATAAACTCTGTCAGTTTCTCAACTGTTCTCCCACGGAAATCGTCAAAAATATCATTTATCGGGTAGTCTATGACAATGGGAGAATGGTGTTGGTCTTGGTGAGTATTCGGGGCGACTTAGAAGTGAACGAGGTGAAACTTTATAATGCCTTAAGCCAACTCGCCCCCAATTATGGCGGAAATGCGATTATTGCCCTGGATATTCCTTCGGAACAAGTCCAACAACAATTAACCCTCAAACCCTTACCGATCGGATATATGGGTCCAGATTTAGCCGATAACTATATCACACCGGCAGAACATTTGCAACCGGAGTTTTTACGATTTGCCGATCGCACTGTCGTGGAGTTAAAGAATTTTGTCACCGGGGCCAATGAGACCGGCTATCATGTTGTCGGTGCCAATTGGGGGGAACAGTTTCCTTTAAGCGATCGCATCGTCGATTTACGCAAATCCCAAGCAGGCGATCGGGCGGTTCATAACCCCAGTCAACTCCTCAAAAGTGCCAGAGGCATCGAAGTCGGGCACATCTTCCAACTGGGGACTAAATATTCCCAAGCTTTGGGGGCAACCTATACCAATGAACAAGGAGATAGCGTCCCCTTAGTCATGGGATGTTATGGCGTAGGAGTCTCCCGATTAGCTCAGGCTGCCGTAGAGCAATCTTATGATAAAGATGGCATCATTTGGCCTGTGGCGATCGCCCCCTATCATGCCATTATTTGCATTCCCAATATTTCCGATGCTGAACAGGTGGAAGTCGCAGAAAACCTCTACAAGGAACTCAATGCCGTCGGCATCGAAACCTTGTTAGATGACCGGGAAGAACGGGCAGGAGTCAAATTTAAAGATGCTGATTTAGTAGGAATTCCCTATCGAATTGTGACGGGCCGTTCTCTCAAAGCCGGTAAAGTAGAAGTCGTTGAACGGGCCACGAAAACTTCCCATGAAATTACCATTTCTGAAGTTGCGGCTACCCTCAAGCAATGGGTTGATGAGGCTTTGTCTTCGGCGGTTAGGTAACATGAGCAGGACTTACGCAGACTGTAAGGGAACTCCAAAAAATAAAACCAGCAAAAGGTTTGTAGTAACCCCTTGACGGGGTTTCTTTAAAGATGACTCCGTTCATGAGTCACTACGAACGTTTGGAGGATTTATATTTTGCAATCCCCTAAGAAGAATTCACCCGAAATGTAGAGGCGATAAAGCGATTCGCTTGGATGCCTCTACAGTTAGATTTTAGGGTTAAAAATTGCGTAAGTCCTGTTGCTGATAAACCCTACCCCTTTCCCAGGAGTGTGAGCATCTTGCTCCCTATTCCTTTGCAGGGAGCAAGATGCTCCCACTCCTGAATTTTCCGGGGATAATAAATTCAGACTCGCGATAGAAACCTCGATACCCGATACTCCCCTCTCTCATCAAACCTGAATGGAATTTTTCACCCTTCTGCTCACCAGTCTCTTTACTCTAGTCTCTCCTGCGGGGATTGCCTTAGATACTTTGGCGGAACAAAATATTCGCAGTCGCCTCTCAGCAGCAGAAGAACTCGAAGTCCGCATTGATAACACCCCCAGTTATCAATTACTCGATGGAAAGGTCGATCGCCTGCGAATTGCGGGCCGGGGATTATTCTTAATCCCGGGATTAAGACTGGATATTTTAGAAATAGAAACCGACGCCATTGATGTCAATCCTAGAGAGTTCGGACGAGGTTCTGGAAATAGCCCAATCCGGGGTTTACAAAAACCGTTACAGGCGGCAGTTCGAGTTGCGGTAACCGAGGCCGATATCAATACGGCCTTGCAGTCCCCGGAACTTTATAATCAAATGCAAACTGTAGCCTTGAGCTTATTTGATTCTCCCTTAATTCAACAAATTGCCACCCGTTATACCCTAGTTAATCGGCAAGTTACTTTTTTACCCAATAACCGAGTCCGATTCCAATCTCAAATTCAAGAACGGGGATATAATGACTTCCTAACCTTAACCGTAGAAACCGGCATCAATATCATTGAGGGTCAACAATTACAACTGCTTTCCCCCGCCGTGTGGGTGAACGATCGCCCTGCACCCCGACGATTAGTCACGGGACTCTTAGATTTAACCCGCCGGTTTAATTTACAGCGCTTAGAAAATCGAGGTCTGCGATCGCGGGTTTTGCAATTTAACCTCACCCCAGGCGGGGCAGAAATTGCCCTATTTGTGGCACTCAACCCTTAGACGAGAGCGGAAAGACCAACCCCCGACGTCCCCGGTGGTGAATGTCTCCGGGACTCCTCGGGTTTGTCTGATCAAAGCACTCCGGTGTGAGTTACCACCCTAACCGAGGAATCCTAGTGGTGTGCCTCCACAGACAAGGGGCAGATATTCAGATAGACTGAGCTAGAGGAGTATTGAAAATGGTATGGATGTGGGGGACAGTATGAACGCCGAACGGTTTGCTTTTAAGCTGATTGTGGAAAAAACTGAAAATTGGGGACAAGACCCCGTAACCCTACCGGACAATCTACCTCGTTCTGAGGCTGGGGAAAAAGCCCTCAGTGAATTTTTGCAAGTGATGCAGCTTGAACTAGAGGATGCTCGCTTAGAGGAGTCGCAGGTGCAGGAGTACCGGGAACCCCTAACGCAATTCGTCTTGCAACCGTTGGTACAGGAAACCCTGTTAGGGGTTTTTGACAAAGACTGCAAAACTATCTCTACAGAGACTTTAGCGCAAACCTGGACTCAGCTCAATTTGAAGGCCCTCCCCCAAGGGTTTAATTGGGAAGCTGTAGCGCGAATCTATTTCAAACAAATTAAAGCCTTTGTTCACGCCAGAGAATTAGTCGATCGCCTGCGGAACTCCAACGGAGAAGATGCCCTCACCCTGGATGACATCAAACGAAATGTATTTCTGGAACATCTGTTTGATGAACCCTGGCATGAAGTGATGCGGCAAATCGTCAGGATGATTGCGCCGGAATTGGCGGCAGAATTACTCGATTCTCTGATAGAAAACCAAGTCGAACCCTCGAACTTTACTCACTTATTTGTAGCGGCAGAATGTCTGGCGGTTTTGCCCGATCGCACCGCATTGACACAGACAGCGAATCAACTGCGCGATCGCCTGCAATCCTTAACCCAATATCCGGAAGTGGATGAACTCATCCTCACCCGCCTGCGGGCCATTTCCACCCTGGCGCGAGTCTGGAAAACGGACCCGGATACCCTCCCCTGGTTACAATCCCTGGTAGAATCCCCCGTTGCTGAAACCATCCGCATGAGTGCGGTGGATGAAATCGCCCTCTGTTGGAAAGAACGCCCAGAGATTCTCTCCTGGCTCAAAACCTTAGCACAATCGCCCGTTGCTGAAATTACCCGGGTGAGTGCGGTGCGATCGCTGGCAACTCACTACCGCCAGGACCCAGAAATTCTCCCCCTGCTCAAAACCTTAGCCCAAAGCGATCGCTATTGGCTAGTCCGGGAGGCGGCATTAGAAGAGTTGGCCGAGGGATGGCACGATGATCCCCAGACCTTTTCCCTGATTGCGGCGATCGCCCAATCCGATGCCGAGGCAGATGTGAGGGAGGCGGCCGTAGAAGAACTCGCCAGAGGTTGGAGTCACGACCCGGAAACGGCTGCCTTAATTGGCACTCTAGCCGAGTCTGATGAAGATTGGCACGTCAGAATTGCCGCCATGCAGCAGTTTGCGATCGCCTGGTATGACAAGCCATCCACCCTAAGTTGGCTAAGAAATCGTGCCCTTTGTGATCCCGATTGGCACGTCAGAATTGCCGCCATGCAACAGATCGCTACGGGCTGGTTTGATGACCCCGAAACCGTCGCCTGGTTACGCGATCGCATTGTTTCTGAGGACACCTGGCAGGTGCGCGTTGCTGCCTTACAACTGGCGGCAGCTTGGTTTGAAGACCCGAAAACCTTACCGATTCTCAAAGAAATCGCCTCCTCGGACCGCGATCGCCGGGTCCGGGAAGCCGCAGTGCACGAGTTCACTCGCACTTGGAAGGATGACCCGGAACTGTTACCGATTCTCAAATCCCGCGCGACTCAGGACGAACATTGGCAGGTGCGCGTCGCTGCCTTACAGCAACTGGCCACCGGATGGTATGACGACCCGGAAACTTTACCGATTCTCAAGGTACAAGCGGTCAATGATCAGTCGTCTGATGTGAGAATGACTACCTTGCGAGAACTGGCTTCCGGTTGGTTTGATGACCCCGAAACCTTGCCAATTTTGAAAAGTCGGGCTACCTCGGATCAAGGGTGGGATGTGAGAATTGTCGCCCTGCGAGAATTGGCAATGGGTTGGAAGGAACATTCGGAAACTTGGAGCATTGTCAAAAGCTGCGCTCAATCCGATGACAATTGGGCGGTGCGTCTGGCCGGGGCGATCGAGTTGGTGACCCACTGGCCTCAGAACCCGGAAACCTTGGAGATTGTCAAAGCCCGGGCTTGTACCGATGAGGATTCGTTTGTGAGACTCTCGGCCCTGCAACAGCTCGTTAAGGGGGGATGGGATGATGCTGCTGTATTTGCCGTTTTGTGCGATCGCGCCGTCAATGATCCCTTTGTGCCGTTACAAGATGGTGCGCTCAATCCTCGACTTACGGCCCTAGAAGCCATCGTCCAGTATTATGGGGAACACCCGGACACTCTCCCCTTACTGCGCGATCGCGCCCAATCTGATCCCGATGAAAAAGTGCGGGCCTTTGCTCAATCCATCTTAGGCACCCCGGGTCCAAACTAGAGAGAGTATTTCTGGCTTACCCCTTGACAAAAATCCTCTTTTACCCAGGTCATTTGTCATCGGTCCCTAGGTCATCCGGGGCAACTCACCCCCATCTGGGGTGAGCATCCCGAGACCCTAAAAACCGTCAGGAGGCCCGAGTTGCTGGGGGAGAGAGGACCGATTTAAGCAACCTACCCACTCCATTTCATCCGCCTTGCCCGTTTCCCCCCTCTCCTAGCCTAATTCGTTAACAACAAATTATGGAATTATTGACCCTGGTTTTAACCGGAATTCTCACCTTAGTGTCCCCCGTTGGGGTGACCTTTGATAATATCGCGGAGGGAGATATTCGAGAGGCCCTCCATGATGCCGAACAGTTGGAAGTCCGACTGGATAATGCCCCAAACTACTCCCTACTCACCGGCAATATCCAACGGCTACGCTTTGCGGGGCGGGGATTGTACGTCACCCCGGAGCTTCGCATCGATACGGTGGAAATCGAAAGCGACCCGATCGCCGTCGATATTAACCGTCTCAACCAAGAAGACCGCCGCTCAATCCCGCGCTTTCTCCGGGAACCCTTACAAGGGGCGATGCGCGTAGTCATCACCGAGGCCGACCTCAACCGCGCCTTGCGATCGCCCTCTGCCGCTGAACCCCTACGAGAACTCGGCATTGGGATCACCGGCACCAATGACCCCGAGGCCCAAAGGGACCCCCAACGCTTTCAAATTGTCAACCCCGAAGTGGAATTTTTAGCCAATAATCGAGTGCGCTTCCAGTTAGAGATTGCAGACCGCCGGGATAATGAATCCGTGGAAATCGTTGTAGAGACCGGGTTAGCCTCAATTAATGGGGCAAGAATCCAAGCGGTCAACCCGACAATCTGGATTAACAATGAAGAGGCCCCCACTCAGATCCTCACGATTTTCTCCCGAATCCTCGATCGCGCCCTAGACCTCAGAAAATATGAAGACCGGGGATTATTCGCGCGGTTTTTAAAATTTGAGCTGGATGGCGATCGCCTAGAAGTTGCCGCCTTTATTCGCATCGATCAGCCCGATGCGTTGTCGGTCTTGACTCGCGAGTAAGTTTTCGGGAAATTTAGCCGCTTCCCTTGTAGTTTCTTGCCAAGGTCTACCGCCATCTTTAATTTTTTAATAAAGATGTAGCTATTTGTTCTTAAGGCATTGGCGATCGCCAATTAACCCGATGAGCGGCTCAGGGCTGGGAAGAATTCAGGGATGAGAACAGGTGATCCCCCGTACTGGATACCAAGGGAACCCTCAGAGGACTGAAACATCCGCTCAGTTCAAAACCCCAAAATCCGCCTTTCTTATTAGTGAATATTGTTTAACCGTTGAGGAGAACTTTTGATATGCAAAATGGACAAACTCGCCGCATTCCCCTGGGTGTTATTGCCACCCTCTCCGCTGTCGTTGTCGCCGCAGGAGGTGGGACCGCTTGGTGGGCAGTGAATTCTCAAAAGGACCTCAGCCTCAATGGCATGAATCCCGTTCCCACCCAACCCAGGGACCCCGGGGTAAATATCCCTGTCACCCAGGATCCGAGTTTAACCCCTCCCACCGCGCTCAATCCCATCGAGCAATCGGTGCAAATTTATGTGGTCCAAGATAACGGGACCCAATTTGAATTGGCCTCTGTCCCGGTCGCCGTGCAGGCAACGGAAGAACCCGAGGCGGTGTTAAAAGCTGCCTTTGATCGCTTGGTCACTCAACCGCCTAATGGCGCTGGCTTTAGCGCAATTCCTCCGGGTACCCAAGTGCTGAATGTCGAGGTGAAGCCGACTGGCATCTATGTCAACCTCTCCCCGGAGTTTACCGCTGGGGGTGGCAGTAGCTCGATGACTGCTAGATTAGGGCAGGTAGTTTATACGGCGACCACCTTGGATCCGAATGCCTCGGTCTGGATTTCCGTAGGCGGTGAACCGTTGGAAGTCTTGGGGGGTGAAGGGTTAGATATTCCTCTGCCGATTACCCGCACTATTTTTGAGTCCGAGTTTCCGCTCTAATTTATTGCCGTTGTCAACCGCATTGACCCCCCAAGTCTCCTCAATTCACCGGGTCTTGGGGGGTCAATTTGTAGGGGATAAAAGGGGACAAGAAAGCCAGTTTTATCGCCCTTTGTTGGGTGCAACGCCAGCCGAAATTTTGTCAACCAACCGGGTTTGTCTGACCATGAGGGGACCCCCAGACTCTTACAAGAGTAGGTTTTTAACGTTTCCGGTCCCCTCCCCTTGGCAAGGGGAGGGTTAGGGTGGGGTCCTTCTTGGGCGATTCCCTACGGGAGAGCTTCCGCTTACCGCCACCTATCCGCACTCATAAGGAGGCGAGCTCGCCTGTATGGAGCCGGGTGCCAACCTCTTTCTTACGGGTGGCGCAAGCCACGTCAACGCCGACACCCCACCCACTAATTCTTCCTGACGTGGCTTGCGCCACGTCAGGAGGACCCCACCCTAACCCTCCCCTTGCCAAGGGGAGGGGACAAGAGGTTCTCTTAATAAGCGTAAAAAACCTACTCTTTTAAGGCCCCCAGACTCCCTCATCGTTTTCCATGCAAGCTCAAAGAGCGGAATTGACGTGCTTGTTCTTCAATCCGCTCGGCAAGGCGATCGCAGACGAGATTACAGAGCTCGAAAATCAGCGGATCTTCCACACGATAATAAGCCGAAGTGCCTTCCGTGCGACGACTGAGGATTCCCGCTTGCAGCATAACTTTCAGATGTTTAGACACATTCGCCTGACTGGTGGACGTGGCATCCACTAACTCTTGTACACATTTTTCACCATTTCTGAGTAAGTTTAAGAGCTTCAAGCGCATGGGCTCACTCAAAATACTGAAATATTCCGCCACTTGTTGCAATACCTCTGGGGGTAAGGGTTGCGCTCGTTTCATGGCTGGTCCTAAAGAATTACCCATTTTTATATAGTCCTATTGTAACAGTAAACAGATTTATGACAATTAAGTAATTAAAGGGAGTGAACTCAAGAGCCGATTGTCTTGAGAGCAAGGCAATCGACTCACTCCTGGAGGCGCGAAAACATTACTCGGGGCTAATCCGCATTAAAGGCTGACCGTATTCTACCGGAGTGCCATTTTCGACCAAAATTTCCACCACTTGTCCGGAAACCTCAGCCTCGATTTCATTCATCAACTTCATCGCCTCAATGATGCAGACGGTTTGGCCGAGTTTGATGCGATCGCCCACGGCGACAAATGGCGGTTCATCCGGAGAGGGAGAGCGATAGAAGGTCCCCACCATTGGGGAAATGACCTCCAAAAACTTGCGATCGTTCGTCACTGGAGCCGGAGCAGCGACACTGGGACCTCCAGGAGCATTCCCCTCCGTCGGCCCAGGGGTCCCCGACGAGGGAGGGGCTGTGGGAATAGCCGGCTTAACCGGGGGACTCGAAGGGGCGATCGCCCCCGGTCCCTCAGCCATCGGAGTCCACCCCGGATCAACCGGGATCCCCACCCGTTCGGCAATTAACCTATCCTTGCGTAGGGTCAGCTCAAAATCGCCACTTTTTAAAATCAGCTCAGAAATATCCGTTCCATTGAAAGCCCCAAGCAGCTCACTCAGTTGGCTTAAATCCAGTTGCACAGTTTCTTTGACCCCGTAAAATCAACGTTATTCTTCTCTAGTTTTTCCCCATCCCGCCCAACCCAGGGCGATCGCCTCGGGTTCCCCGGGATAGACCCACCGCGATCGCCCTCCAAGGCAGCCCAGGAGAGGGAATCAACACCACTCTCCGGAGTGCAAAGACGCACGAGGACTGACCGCTAGTCGGTAAGCGCCAAACTCTATGATTCTCGGCCCAGATAGGAATCGTTGCGGGTATCGATTTTAATCCGTTCACCGATCGTAATAAACAAGGGAACCATCACCTCAGCCCCAGTTTCCACCGTCGCGGGTTTAGTTCCACCCGTTGCGGTATCCCCTTTGATGCCCGGATCGGTTTGTGTCACTTCCAAAACGACCGAGTTGGGCAGTTCAACTTCAAGCACTTGTTCGCCCCAACGGACGACATTCACTTCCATCCCTTCCTTGAGATACTTGACGCGATCGCCAATTTGTTGTTCACTCAAACGGGCCTCGTCATAGGTTCCCATATCCATAAACACTAACTGTTCACCTTCTCTATAGGTGTACTGCATCGTATTTTTTTCTAACGTCGCTTGTGGCACGCTCTCTGCCGCACGAAACGTGCGCTCAATCACACTGCCATTCTGGACATTCTTTAATTTCGTGCGAACAAAGGCCGAGCCTTTACCGGGTTTGACATGGAGGAATTCAACCACCCGCCACACAACCCCATCTAATTCAATTGTGACGCCGGTGCGAAAGTCGTTACTGGAAATCATGAATCTTTATTCGTGGAGAATAATCGGGATTTTATTTTACCGCGAATTCTCCCCTTCAATGGTATTGGATCAAATTCCCACTTTCCGATCCCCTCCCACCCCGGCCAAGAATTCCCCAGGGATGCCCCGGTGCAACTTCCCTCGGTATGGGAAGATTGATCCATGCCGATTAAAAAGGATTCAGAGATATATTGATGCTGGCTTCAAGTCAAAAAATTACAAATTTATGGCAACGCGGCCTCAAAGCCGCTTTATTGGTCGTACTCATGACCAGTCTCTCCCTGGGACTGAGCGCCGCTTGGTGGGATAGCGGCGACAGTTCCCCAACGAGTCGTACCAGTGTCCTCCCCCAAGGCAATGCCATCACCGATGGAAAAGCCCTCTTACGATATGCCTTACCCATTGAAAATCAACCCATCCACGAGGCTCAAAGCAGTTTAGAAGATATTTCCCAACAACTGCGCGGGAAACGCTGGAGTCCCATCACCAGTGATATCACTAAAGCTGCGGGGATTTTTACCAATCGCGAGGCGGATATCTTGAAGGATATTCCCGAATCGCAACAAGCGAACGCCAGTGCTATCCTCGCCCAAATTAAAGAGGAAATTGGCACCTTGCGATCGTCCGTCGAGATTCAGGATAAACCCGCTACCCAGGAGGGACGCGATCGCCTCCTGGATTTAGTCGGCCAACTCGAAGAAATGATGGTCGCCGAATTCCCATATCAAGTCCCCGCAGAATACAGCCATCTGCCTCAACTTCTGGGCCGTGCTACTGTAGCTGTCGAAACCAACAAAGGCAATCTTACCGTAGTCCTAGACGGATATAGCGCCCCGGTGACCTCTGGCAACTTTGTAGACCTCGTTCAGCGCGGATTTTACGATGGCCTAGAATTTATTCGTTCAGAAGATTTCTATGTCCTCCAAACCGGGGATCCCGTAGGACCTAACCAAGGCTTTATTGACCCCGATACGGGAGAATATCGTAATATTCCCCTGGAAATCTTTGTCCGTGGGGATAAACAGCCCACCTATGGAATTACCTTGGAAGAGGCGGGACGATTTCGAGAACAGCCAGTCCTCCCCTTCTCCGCTTTTGGGACCGTCGCAATGGCCCGCCCGGAAGATGACCCCGATGGCGGTTCTTCCCAGTTTTTCTTCTTCCTATTTGAACCGGAGTTAACCCCTGCGGGCCTCAATTTGCTCGATGGTCGGTATTCGGTCTTTGGCTATGTGGTCGAAGGGAAGGAAATTTTAGAAAAGCTCAAACAGGGGGATCAGATTCTTTCGATGAAAGTGGTCCAAGGTCTGGAAAATTTCGTTCCCGCCCAAGCAAGCTAAGGGTTTAGGGTGGAGAGAAACTGCCGATTTGCAGCAGTTTGAAAGCAGAAGTCTAGTGGGTGTCTCCACTAGACTTTACTATTTTGGGGAGGTTATAAACCGGGTGAAGAACGAGCCAGAGAATTCCCTTTCGGTTCGAGAGTTGGGGGAACAGGGACTGTTAAAACGATTGCATCGATTTTGTCCAGCGGAGTGGGTGGGGGATGATGCAGCAGCGATCGCCATGACACCGGAACCGAATCGGTCATTGGTGGTGACCACGGATATGTTGGTGGATGGGGTGCATTTTAGCGATCGCACCACCTCGGCTGAAGATGTGGGATGGAGGGCGGCAGCGGCGAATTTATCGGATTTAGCCGCAATGGGGGCAACTCCCTTAGCCATCACGGTCAGTTTAGGATTGCAAGGGGATACCCCAGTGTCTTGGGTGGAGGGGGTTTATACCGGGATGGTGAGTTGTCTGGACCGTTATCAGACAGCGATCGCCGGTGGGGATGTTTGTCAGTCCCCGGTGAATGTTATTTCAATTACGGCGTTTGGTTGGGTGCCCACGGACCGGACGATTCGCAGGCAGAATGGGAAACCGGGGGATGCGATCGTGGTTACCGGGGTGCATGGCGCCTCCCGTGCGGGATTAGAATTATTGCTGCATCCGGAAACGGGACAAGATTGGTCAGAAGCGCAGACGCGGGAATTAATTACCGCCCATCAGCGTCCGAACCCGCGCCTGGATCTGTTACCGATTTTGTGGGAAGTGATGGGGGAGAGGGGAGAGATTGCGGGAATGGATAGTTCTGATGGGTTAGCCGATGCGATCGTGCAGATTGCCCGAGCCAGTGGGGTCGGCGCGACCCTAGAGCGGGGTTTGATTCCCGTGCCAGCCATTTTAAAGCAGAGAGTGGGGGAAGAACGGGCAGTGGAGTGGGCTTTATACGGGGGAGAAGATTTTGAACTCGTGCTGTGCTTACCCCCTTTGGTAGCGCGGGAGTTCGTAGAACGAGTTGGAAATGGAGCGGCGATTGTGGGGAGCTTAACAAAAAGCACCAGGGTTTGTCTAACTGACTCCACTGGTGCTTATGCTGACGAAGTGATCACTCAAAGTTTGAGTTTTCAGCATTTTTAAGCTGAAGGTGATGAGTTGTAAACGGTGAACGAATCAATCCGTTTTCAAAACTCATTGCCCGCTTAGTTGTATGCTTACCATTTTTGAGCGACGAGTTCGGCCAAGTCAACCACACGCTGAGAGTAACCCCACTCATTATCGTACCAGCCGATAACTTTCACCATGTTTCCATCCATGACCATTGTCAAGCTGGCATCGACAATAGATGATGCATCATGACCTTTATAGTCAGAGGAAACTAAAGGTTCATCACTGTATTCCAAAATGCCTTTCATCGAACCTTGAGCGGCTGCTTCTAAGACTTCATTGACTTGTTCGGCAAAGGTATTTTTCTCTACTTGAGCCACAAAATCGACGACCGAAACGTTCGGTGTTGGCACACGCATGGCGATCCCGTTCAACTTACCCGCCATCTCGGGAATGACTAAAGCAACAGCTTTAGCAGCACCCGTGGAAGTGGGGACGATATTGAGTGCAGCAGCACGCGCCCGACGCACATCCCGGTGGCTGGCATCTAGCAACCGTTGGTCGCCAGTGTAGCTGTGGGTTGTGGTCATCATGCCTTTGATGATGCCAAAGTTATCATTGAGGACCTTAACGATCGGAGCCAAACAGTTCGTTGTACAACTGGCATTACTGATGACGTCGTACTCGTTGGGGTCATACTTTTCATGGTTAACTCCCATGACAAAAGTGCCAACTTTGCTGCCTTTTCCAGGAGCAGTAATCAACACCTTTTTTGCACCTGCTTGAATATGCTTTGAGGCACCTTCTTCGGTTACGAAGACCCCGGTGGATTCAATAACCAAATCAACTCCCCAAGCAGCCCAGGGCAAGTTTAAGGGATTGCGATCGGAGACACATTTAATGGTCTTGCCGTTGACAGTAATGGAGTTTTCATCGGCACTAATGTCAGCATCCAACGTTCCCAACATGGAGTCATATTTGAGTAGATGGGCGTTGGTGCTTGGGTCGGATGTGTCGTTCACACCGACCAGTTCGAGTTGGCTGTTGGATCTGGTTAACCAGCAGCGCAGGAAGTTGCGTCCGATACGTCCAAAACCGTTAATCGCTACTCTAATCACTGCGTCTTGCCCCTTTCTTTAATGTAAAACTGCCTAACGTAATGAACCCAATCATATCGCAACAGGTGTAAATTTCGATCAGATTTTTTAAAGTCTGGGGATCGAGCTAGAGTCCGGTGGTAGCGGGTGCTGTGGGTTCTGATAAAGGTGGTGAGTTTGGATATAAATTTGGACGGGTTCGGGAACCCAGGTGCGGATGGTGGGAGCGTCGTTCCAATGGCGACGGAGTAAGGTGGAAGCGATGGGCAGGGGTTGGGTTGGGAGGATTTGCCAGCGCAGGTGAATCTGTCGGGTTTTGAAGGCGATCGCAACTTGTTGGCAAATCTCCTGGGTTTTGATTAGGGCTTTGTTGTCCAAGTCGTTTGTGGAATTTGTACCTAGGGTGGAGTTGAATTGAGGCCATTTCTCCTGAAGGTTGAAGGGGAAGACTTCCATCCCAAACGGAGTTTCTGCCGGGGAATTTATCTGGGGTTGGGCTGGCGATCGCGGTGCAACCAACCATTCAAAAGCCTCAACCAGTTCCGCAGCGCGATACCATTTCGGCAGGGTAGAAAAGGCGTCAGCCCCAATAATCCAATACCACTGGCTATTTGGATAGTGCTGTTGGAGGGTTTGTCCGGTGACGATCGCATACCCGGCTTTGGGGTCTTCTGGGGGCGGTGAACCTAGGCAAAAGGCGGGTTCTGGGGCGATCGCTAAGCGCACCATTGCTTGGCGATGCTCAAACTTTATCCGCGATTGCTGATGGGGATCGCGCTTGTGGCGATCGGTAACCCATATAATCTGGTTTAATCCCGCTTGAGCTAAAGCAGCATAAGCGATTCCCAAATGCCCCCAATGAATCGGGTCAAAGGTTCCGCCCAAAATCGCTCTTTTTTTGATCCGATGAGGTTGCATTCTTTCCCGTAAACTTTGTTTGACAGTGGCTATTCAAACAGAGCGGTCATTTTTAGTTGGATTGGAGGGTCCGAAGGTGACCAATCCGGGCAATCATAACCCGCTATGATTTTCTCTAGGTGCTTTTTAATGGTATTTTTTCCGGAAATACCTTAGCAACCGATGGAGGCACTTGTGCGATCGCAAGACTGCTTTCCCCTTTGTTCTGCTACGTTTCAGGAGCGTACTTTTACCTAACTTAGGTGAGATTTTTCACTCACTTGGGGGATTCACGAGTTATTTTCCGTTTTTCTGGACCATCGGTTATGGTAAACACACCCAAAACGTTTAACCCTAGAAAAATCTCGGGAAAAGACTACGGATCGGGTGTATTCGACACTAGAATCGAAAAATGCTTCTTCAGGGAGATCGCTGAATTTCTGTTATGACTGTATCGTACAAAAACAATTCTTGATATGATATCGCGTGTTATTGGCGTGGTGTGGTGTGTAAGGAGCTTACAATGCACAATTCTATCGATCTAAGTGGCAAACCCTTTCATTTCATCGGCATCGGTGGAATCGGAATGTCAGCGCTTGCCTACATTTTAGCAAAGCGGCAGGTCCCGGTATTTGGATCCGACATTCGGTCGAGCCATATCACTCAGCGCTTACAAGAAAATGGAGCGCAAATTTTTTGGCGTCAAGATGCCAGCAACCTGGATTTTTACCGACAAACCAGCGCCTCAACCGATGAAGCGGCAGTTTTGAGTTCAGCAAACGAGGAGGGGTCTGGCGGTTTACCGGCGATCGCACCGAAACCCGTAAGATTAACCGCCAACGGCATCCCCTCCGGATTTGATTTGCCGCAAGTGATTTGCTCAACGGCGATCGATGGAGCCAATAGCGAATATCAAGCCGCCTTAGACTTGGGTTGTCCCATCTTTCACCGCTCCGACTTACTGGCTGCTTTAATATCCGAATATCAAAGTATTGCCGTAGCCGGAACCCACGGGAAGACGACAACCAGTTCGATGCTGGCTTATGTGCTGTTAAAGGCCGGTTTAGACCCCACGATTGTGGTGGGGGGAGAAGTCAAAGCCTGGGAAGGCAACGCAAGGCTGGGAGAAGGACCCTATCTAGTGGCAGAAGCGGACGAATCCGATGGGTCCCTTGCCAAACTCTCGGCCAAAATTGGGGTGGTAACCAATATCGAACTGGACCATCCGGACCATTATCAGAGCTTGGATCAAGTTATCGAGATTTTTGAAACCTTTAAAGAGCGCTGCACCGATTTAGTGGGATGTATTGATTGCCCAACCGTGCGCGATCGCCTTCAACCGAGCATCTCCTACAGCCTCGACCTCGCGAACGGTGCAGACTACACCGTAGACTGCATCGCCTATAGAGCCGACGGCACCACAGCGAGGGTTTGGGAGAAAGGTCAAATACTCGGACAACTGTCCATTTCCCTACTCGGTGCCCATAACCTGAGTAACGCTCTAGCCGTCGTGGCAGTCGGACGCTTGGTCGGCTTAGACTTCGCCACCATTGCCCGGGAAATTGCTACATTTGAGGGTGCTTGCCGCAGGTTTGAGACCCGAGGCAAATACAATGATATCCAATTTGTCGATGACTATGCCCATCACCCGAGTGAAATTCGGGCCACCCTCCATGCCGCCAGTCTGCAAACCCAAGGATTGCGTTCTCGCGCCAGTCGCGTTGTCGCCGTATTTCAACCCCATCGGTACAGTCGCACTCGGGCGTTTTTAGCTGAATTTGCTGAATCCTTTAGCGATGCTGATTTAGTGGTGGTGACGGATATTTATAGTGCCGGGGAAGCCAATGAATTTCAACTGAGCGGACAACAAGTCGCCGACGAGATCGCCGCTCATCATCCTCGGGTGCATTACAGTCCTTCTATGTCTGACGTGAGCGAGTTTCTTGGCAAAGCTTTGCTCCCGGGTGACCTCGCCATATTTCTGGGGGCTGGTAATTTGAATCAGATCATTCCGGAAGTCATGGCATTTCATCAACAGGTCGAGCAAACGGCTCTGGCAGAAGCACGCCATCGAGCTTAAGCGCCAGTAATTGTCTAGGGAACTCCGGGCGATCGCTCCTCGAAATACCCTGGATGATTTACGTTCACAAACAGTGGTCTATAGGGATTTAAGCACCTGGATTATCATGACTCTTTCCTCCGATATACGCATCCTCAGCCCCTCCGTGGTCAAGCAACCTGCCAAGAATCCACATCTGACTCCAGTGAATGGGGATCGCGAGCGATCCCACTCTATTTATTTAGCCGGAACTGCTTGTCAGATTAAGTCCAATGTTTCCTTATCAACATTTACCTCTTTTCGGGTTGGGGGTCCTGCTGAATGGTACGTTGCACCGAAACAAATAGAAGAGGTCCAAGCCTGTTTAGAATGGGCCAGGGCTGAAGGATTGCCCGTGACCTTCTTGGGTGCGGGTTCTAACCTCTTAGTTAGCGATCGCGGCATTCCTGGTTTGGCGATTTCTACACGCCATCTGCGCTATAGCCGCTTTAATCCTGAAACCGGACAAGTCACCGTTGCCGCTGGTCAGTCCCTGCCTCGTCTAGCTTGGCAAGCGGCTCAATTGGGATGGGAAGGACTGGAGTGGGCCGTAGGAATTCCCGGCACCGTCGGGGGAGCCGTTGTGATGAATGCCGGTGCTCATGGCAGTTGTGCCTCGGAAATCTTAGTGAATACTCAGGTGGTGTCCCGTCAGGGAAGCATCTCCACCCTGACCCCGGAAGAGTTGGGATATAGTTATCGCACCTCGGTTCTCCAAGGGGGCGATCGCCTAGTCACAGAAGCCACTTTTCAACTCAAACCCGGAGCAGACCCTGCTCGCGTCCAAGCCACTACCTCCGAACAACTCGAACATCGTAAATCCACCCAACCCTATCATCTGCCCAGTTGTGGTAGTGTTTTCCGTAATCCTGACGGCTCCCCAGGGGCCGGATGGTTAATTGAGCAAACTGGACTCAAAGGCTACCAAATCGGCAGTGCTCAGGTTGCCGAACGTCATGCCAACTTTATTGTGAATTGTGGCGGCGCGAAAGCCAGCGATATTTTCCAGCTCATTCGGTATGTTCAAGCGCAAGTTGAGCAGCACTGGGCTGTGTTGTTAGAACCAGAAGTTCGCACCATTGGCGAGTTTCAAGCCCTGTAACCTACTAGATTGAGAGGCGATCGCATCCCATTATTCCCCGTCCCACCCGGTGATCCCCCAGGCTGGGTCAATGGCATACTGCAATTATCGCGTGGTAGTATTGCTAAGGGTAATGCCCATGATGGTCTGATTCTGACGTTAAAGCGCCAGCGGTTCAGAACTCAACAGTACGGTGAGGCACACCGGAACTGGCTCTTACATCAAGGGCAAAACGCTTGGAGAAATCGGCACTTGTCTCCTAAAAGTCTCCAAAAATAGGAGAGTATTTTAGGGTCAGTCCCCTTGAAGAACCAAGAATCCACAGCAGCGATCGCGCCGCTCAATCATGCCAACATCGATTTGAACCCATACAGAGTTAACCCGTTATGGCAGGAAAAGGACAGGGAGGATTTGGCTTCGGTCTCGGCAAAATGAAAGAGCTGACTGAAGCCTTCAAAAAAGCTCAACAAGTACAAGAAGGTGCTAAAAAGCTTCAAGAAGAATTAGATGAACTCGAAGTCATCGGAGAAGCCGGTGGTGGTTTGGTTAAAGTCGTGCTAAGCGGCAACCAAGAACCCCGTCGGGTCGAAATTTCCCCCGATGCTATGGGGGAAGGAGCCGAAGTGGTTTCCGAACTGGTTGCCGTTGCGATGACAGATGCGTATAATAAATCCACCGCAACCATGCGCGAACGGATGGAAGAATTAACAGGTGGGCTCAATCTGCCCGGTCTGTAACTGCTATAGCTCAGGCAGTCGTCTTTGTATCGAGTCTAAACCATATCAACTACTTTTCATCAAGATCTAGCTGGCTTTCTACTGTGTCAAGTAAGCCAGCTAATTTTGTTTTAGGCTTTAATTCCGGTTTCAATGGGAGTGATCCCGTTGAAAATCCCGGTAAGATAGAAGGCGATCGCCTGTTTTATTTATTAGACCTCTTGCAAAAAAAGGATTGATCCCCCCAACCCCCCTTAAGAAGGGGGGCTTTAAAGAATTTTGCAAAAGGTCTATTATCCTCAATCTCCAACTGCGAATAACTCAGCCATGCCCTATAAACTCTTATTTGTCTGCCTCGGGAATATCTGCCGCTCACCTGCCGCAGAAAATATTATGAACCACCAAATCGCAGGCAGAAATCTCCAGGGTCAAATTATCTGTGACTCTGCCGGGACTTCCGCTTATCATGTGGGGAGTCCCCCCGATCGCCGCATGGTTGCCGCAGCCAAACAACAGGGACTCTCATTTATTGGCGAAGCGCGCCGCTTTCATGCTGCCGATTTTCAGAACTTTGACCTAATTTTAGCAATGGATCGGGAAAACTACGCCGATATTATCTCCCTTGACCCCCAGGGTGAATATCGCCAAAAAGTCCGCATGATGTGTGATTTCTGTCGCGATCGTCCCGAGAAAGAAGTTCCCGACCCCTATTATGGTGGTCCCGATGGATTTAACAATGTCATCAATCTGCTCATCGATGCCTGTGAAGGGCTTCTGGATTATGTCGTTGAGCAGCAGAATGTGAAAGTGAGTTCCTAACCCGTCCAGAATGTCGATTCAGACAGCCTATTAGGGAACTCCCAAAAATAAAACCGCCAAAATGTTCGTAGTGACTCCTTCAGGAGTCATCTTTAAAGAAACCCCTGAAGGGGTTACTACGAACGTTTGGATAATTTATTTTTTGGAGTTCCCTAAAGCTCCTTCATTCAATCACATTAGCGGGACAGTGTATCTTGTTTCATTGATTTTCCTGAGCATTTTCCAACAGTCTCACCCCCCACAACAAGGTAAAGGCGATGACAGTCATCATCAGCACCAGTTGATTGGCGCGTTGATAATCCTGCATCTGTACGGCATCATAAATAGCCAGGGGTAAGGTTTGGGTGCGCCCGGGAATACTGCCTGCCACCATCAGCGTTGCGCCAAATTCCCCTAACCCTCGGGCAATACTTAACCCCAATCCAGCCAATACTCCCCGATAGGCTAAGGGTAAACTAATCAGCCATAAGACTTCGAGTTCCGATGCGCCTAAAGTGCGGGCGGCGTCTTCCAGTTCAGGATTGACAGTGGCGATCGCCACCCTTGTGGATTCCACCATTAATGGGAGTGCTACCACCGTCGAGGCGATCGCCGCAGCTTGCCAAGTAAATAATAACTGAATTCCCAAAACTTCCTGAATCGGACTCCCTCTTCCTAATGCCAGCAATAACCCATAACCCACCACACTCGGAGGCAGCACCAAGGGTAAATTTAACACCGTGGAAACCAGCAGTTGTCCTGGAAATCGGGTTCGGGCTAACAGAATACCCAGTCCCAAACCCAAAATCAAAATCAACAAACTCGCAATTCCTGTCACCTGCAACGACAAAATTAAAGGCTGCCAAATCATTTAATTCAGTCCTCACTCGGTAGCCTAAATCCATAATTTTGCATCAAAGGTCTACCTTGAGGACCATTAATAAATCGAGCAAAATCCTGGGCAATTTCTGGATGAGGAGCCGCTTTCGGGATGACTAACATCTGCACAAGAGGCTGATGTAACGCTTCTGGAATTAAGACCCATTGACCCGGACGATTCAGGCTAATTGATAAAGCGGCGATCGCCACATCCACATTCCCCGATTCCGCATACTGCTGGGCTTGTCTAATATTTTCCCCCAGTACCAACTTCGGCTGAATTTCATCCCAAATTCCCACGGATTGTAAAGCTTCTTTGGCGGCTACTCCGTAGGGAGCATGATCGGGATTCGCGATCGCAACTCGTTTAATCTCGGGCCGGGTCAAATCCTGAAGTTGTTGCAGATTCAAGGTACTATCTTCTCGATGCCAAAGGGTAATTCTTCCCACCCCATAAAGTGCCTTGGTCTCAGAAATAACCACCCCTTTTTTATCTAAATCTTCCACAAATTTTTGATTAGCAGCGGCAAATAAATCCACCGGCGCACCCTGGGCAATTTGTTGAGCCAGTTGTCCCGTTGAACCGAGATTAAATACCACTTGATGTCCCGTTTCCTCTTCCCAAAGTTGAGCAATTTTGGGAAACACAGCATTCAAATCTGAAGCAGCAGAAACCGTTAGCGTCACAGTGGCAGAGGATGAGTCAGTCGGCTGTGTTTCCGGAGAACTGCCACAAGCGACCAGAAGTGCGAGCAGGGCAAAACCCATAGACCTGAGCGGTTTTCGCCGATGTTGTCCCATAGTTGTCGTGGTTGACCTGATTCTGCATCCTGTTATTATACTGGCATCCTACTAAAATACTTGCACAATCAGCAGTTTAGGGTTGGGAGTATCTGCAAAAACCCACACCCTGAAGGGTGGGCCTACACAGACTAAGCCAGGGGGCGCGGGTTACTGTATAAAAACGACTTTTGATAATCTGAACTCATTTTTTGATGGATTTGTCAACCCCTACTTTCCCCAAAAATTCCGAGTTTAGGGTAGATTTTCCGCTAGAATTAACAGGACTACTTATTCTCACAAAACAAAACAAACACGAGATAATTATGGACGTACAAGCCGCCGTTGCTTGGCAAGCCGATAAACCTTTAAGTTTAGAAACCGTACAACTTGACGGTCCCAAAGCCGGAGAAGTTATGGTGGAAATCAAAGCGACCGGCGTTTGTCATACCGATGCCTATACTCTATCGGGAGCCGACCCGGAGGGACTGTTTCCAGCTATTTTGGGCCATGAAGGGGCGGGAGTTGTTGTGGAAGTCGGCGAGGAAGTCAAAAGCCTTAAAGTAGGCGATCGCGTCATTCCCCTCTATACCCCTGAATGTCGTCAATGCAAATACTGTCTCAGTAATAAAACCAACCTCTGTCAAGCAATCAGAGCCACCCAAGGCAAAGGAGTCATGCCTGATGGCACCAGTCGCTTCTCCCTCAACGGTGAAAAAATCCATCACTACATGGGAACTTCCACCTTTGCTAACTTCACCGTTCTACCAGAAATCGCCGTTGCCAAAATCCGGGACGACGCCCCGTTCGAGAAAGTCTGTCTGATTGGTTGTGGCGTCACGACTGGCATCGGCGCAGTCATCAACACCGCCAAAGTCGAACCCGGGTCAAATGTCGTCGTCTTTGGATTAGGAGGAATTGGACTCAACGTCATCCAAGGATCGCGGTTAGTGGGAGCCAACCAAATTATTGGCATTGACCTCAATCCCGCCAAACGGGACCTCGCTGAAAAATTTGGCATGACTCATTTCATCAACCCCAACGATGTAGATGATGTTGTTGCAGCCATCATCGACCTCACCGATGGCGGTGCGGACTATAGCTTTGAATGTATCGGCAACGTCAACGTCATGCGTCAGGCCCTCGAATGCTGTCATAAAGGCTGGGGCGAATCTGTAATCATTGGCGTCGCCGGGGCGGGCCAAGAAATTAGGACCCGTCCCTTCCAACTCGTCACGGGTCGAGTTTGGCGAGGAACCGCCTTTGGTGGAGCCAAAGGTCGCCGGGATGTGCCTAAAATCGTCGATTGGTACATGGATGGTAAAATCGACATCGATAGTCTGGTCTCCCATGTTATCCCCGTCAATCGTATCAATGAGGCTTTTGACCTGATGCATAACGGGGAAGGCATTCGCACCGTTGTTACCTTCCCGGAATCATGACCCTTACCCTAAATCAGCAGAATCGTTCCTTTGGTGGAACTACCCAGTTTTATCAGCATTCCTCCCAATGCTGCAATGCTCCAATGCGCTTCTCGGTTTATATTCCTCCCCAAGCAGCCCAGCAGCCGGTTCCCATTCTGTATTGGCTATCAGGGCTAACTTGTACAGAGGAAAACTTTATGAGTAAGGCTGGGGCGCAACGTCTAGCCGCCCAATATGGCTTGCTATTGGTCGCCCCAGATACCAGTCCCCGCAATCTGGGACTTCCAGGAGAAGAGGACCGCTGGGATTTCGGGAGTGGGGCCAGCTTTTATGTCGATGCGACGGAATTGCCCTGGGCTAAACATTATCAGATGTACCGCTATGTCACAGAGGAACTTCCCCTCCTGATTGAGGAGAATTTCCCAGTGGATCCGACTCGTCAGAGTATTTTCGGTCATTCGATGGGGGGACATGGGGCGCTGATCTGTGCCTTACGCAATCCCTCCCGTTATCAGTCAGTCTCCGCCTTCGCCCCCATTACAGCCCCCATGTGTTGTCCTTGGGGGGAAACGGCATTTCGAGGCTATTTGGGGGAGAATCGTCAAACTTGGGCTGCCTATGATGCCAGTGAGTTAGTGAAGACTTCGGCTTGGCAGCGTCCGATTTTGGTTGATCAAGGGGACGCGGATTCATTTTTGGCCCAAGGTCAGTTATTGCCCGAACGGTTTGAGACTGCTTGTCAGCAGGCTGGTATTGACCTCCGGTTACGGATGCAACCAGGATACGATCATAGTTATTACTTTATTGCCAGCTTCATCGATGACCATCTCCGCCATCATGCGGAGGCGTTAGGTTGTTTTTAGGAGCTTGGGGTGAGTTGCAGCGGGTAGAGTCAACTGGGGAATTCTGCCGCATGATGCGATCGCAAAGCGTCTCAATCAAGGAGAATCGCTTCTCAACCTGTACCACTCCATCTTTGACGAAAGCTGCATCAACAGGCGGTTGCCAGCCTGGATAAGGCCGACCATGACACCTGCTAGAAAACTGAAACTGATTGCAGGTTGTTGGGGGCGATCTCGTTGAATAACATCCCCCCGCCTAAAATATATTGCCAACAATGCCAATGCTTTAAACGCTCTGGATCTCTACTCTGTGGCGAAAGCATCTGCAAATGCCCTCAAAGATTTACCAGAACCGGATTTATTTTATCGAGGGTGGACTCACAACGCCTGATTTTGGGGAGAAAACTGCTGGCGATCTCTGGGTCTCAACGATTGTTTGGTTACCAATGCCGCTCCACTTGAGAGAGAAAAAATGTTATTTTAGTGGTAAGACAACAGATTAATAATTAATTGGCTCTGTAGAATTAAGCTAAAGAGGAAGTGACATTATGAGTATTGATGTAGATCGGAATCGGTTATCACAAAACAAAATGTTCGAGTGGTTGCGAGATACCCCTCAATTGACCGATATGGTCACTGTAAACCTGTGGGACACACAAGGGAATCAAAATTATAATATTTATTGTGCTTTGATTCCCTCCAATCAAGTTGAATCAGCGCTTTCTAATCCATCTTGGGACTTTTTACCCGATCAGGGTATGCCTTGTGCTGTTAAGCATCATGAAAATGGGAAGGAGTGCGTTGAATATCTGCGGTATGGCATTGCCAATGGAATTGAGCCTTTAATAATTGTTCGCGAGTTCTATGGACTGCGTGATGACTACCACGAAATATCTGAAGAATTTCGTCTTTTTCATCGCCTTTATCATGATAAAAAAGCGGATAAATATATTAAAATTGATGACAATGGTGATGAAGAAGTAGTGGTTTTAGTAGAGTCGAACTGCATAAAAATTCGACTAAAAGAGATTTGTCAGTTTTTAGCGATTAAAGAAATGTATTTATCAATTCAATTTGACTTCAAAGAGTTTTCAAAATATTCTCTTGAAGAGCTTGAAATTCAAAAAAGTGGGAGTGATCATCGGGAAAATCTTATATGCTGGGGGCATTATTATGGTAATCTTAATTCTGGGAGTAAGTATCAAGCATTTAGTCGGTTATTCGGAGTACGACTTTTCCCTCCATTACCAAAGTCTAAAAGTGGTTTTTGGGGATTTGCAGAAGAGCAACAGAAAGAAGAAATCAAATTTATCATTGGTATTAATGAGAATGGAGACGAGATTTTAGCTAATCGTTATGATACTGATTACTACTGTACTCCTGTACATTTTCGTAAGCAGGTATTGGACAAATACTATCAACAACCCAGTAAGTATTCTGTAGAAGATTCTATCCTCCGCTGTGGGAACCTATGGAACCTTTATATTGATAATCATCACGATGACAAAGTATGCGTGTGGTTGGGGGATCTTGGGCGAGACCTTTCTTATAAAGAACAACTACACTGGCGGACACATAACATCCTTCCACAAGGCAGTGTAAGTGAAACTTATTTTAAGCGACAAATTCTAGCTGAGGCTACGGATTCAGAGCGTCCGGAACATATATTTAAACAGCGTTATCATGATTTGAAAAAGAGCTGCGACAAATACCTGGGCTGGCAGTTATTACTACCTTTGGATAGTGATGATAAACACAACTTCCAAAGCCTGCGGGTTCCAGCCACTGATGAGCAACGTGATTTTGATGAGTTGGTTCAAGGTCTTACAAAAATATTGATTGACTCACTAAACGAAAAACAACTGAACAAGTTGATTTCTTCAGAACAAAGAGACAATAACCCGGGAAGCATCAATCGCCTCCAAATAGCTTTTACTGAATGTGGTGTTCAAGATACTGCTGACCATATTAACTTTCTGAGAAAACTTCAGAATCTTCGATCTAGTAGCGCTGCACATCGTAAAGGCAGTAACTATCGAAAGATTGCCGAGCACTTCGATTGTGAAAATCAGAGCTTACGAGTTGTCTTTACCCAGATTCTGTGTCAGGCTTTAGATATACTTAATTATTTCATTGGTATTGTAGATAGCGGACAAATCAGCAAGAGCTAACACCCATACTACACCAAAATTGGCTGAGTTCTTTAATCCTACATCCCGCAGGTTAGATAGGGTGCTATAGAAATAGACCTGCGGAATGTCGGTTTTAGGTGGCGCAGCGGGACAAGCAGTCAGGGAAAGCAGCAGCACCAGGGCGCGATCGCCATCAGCTAAACACCCTTTTATTTGAACTCAAAGATAGGCTTGTCAAAAAGTCCGGTTTTCCACAAAAGTTTTTAACTTAGAAGCATTCCTCACGGCATTTCCATCGCCGTCGTTGTTGAAGTACACAAACGCGCTGTGCCCCTGACTTTCCCACTCGCCAAGGCGCGAAGCCCACCAGGACAAATCCTCATCTGAGTAGGAACCACCGTAGAGGGAGTGGGGATCCGGGCCGTGAAGTCGTACATAGACGAAAGGTGCTGTGGCGCGGAGGATGCAGGGCAGGTTTGCCCCGCTCATCACGCAGTAAGCTACTCCAAAGCGTTCTAGGAGCGAAAATACCTCTTCTATGTGCCAGCTTGGGTGTCGGAATTCGATCGCCACTCTGATCCAAGAGGGCAATTGTTCTAAAAAGTAGGCTAGGCGGGGCAAGTCGCAGCCGAACTTGGGAGGAAGTTGGACCAGCAGAATGCCCAGGCGATCGCCCAGGCATTCGAGTCCCTTGGCTATCCGCGCCAACCAGTTCTCTGGGGAGTAAAGGCGCTGGGAATGCGTTAACCCACGGGGCGCTTTTACGGTCATCAGAAATCCTGGAGGGAGGCGATGTTGCCAGTTAGTAAAGGCCGCATCTTGGGGCCATCGGTAGTAAGTGCTGTTAACTTCGACGGTTTGATAGTGCTGGATATAGTAATCCAGTCTGGAACGCGGTGCTAACTGGTGGGGATAAAGCACACCTTCCCAATGTTGATAACTCCAACCTGAAGTGCCAATGCAAACGGTCATTGCCTTTACTCCAACGCAAATTGTCTTTGGGTATGAATTTTAAACTTTGCTTCGATAGCCTTTAAATATAAGTCACGAGTTTCTTAGCCCTCTCTACAATTTGGGTGAATTCTGTAATAATACTCAAGGTAGAGGTAACGATAACCTAAAGATTGCTAGGGTTGGGTTAAGTTCTATCTTTGACCCTATGACTTCAAACAAAAACACGCCCAATCGGCTTAAAGAGATTCTCCGGGTTTTCTTATCGATCGCCATCATCGTAGTCGGCATTACCCATTTTACTCACCCCGATCAATATGTCAGAATTGTGCCGCCTCAATTACCTTACCCGGCTGAATTGGTCTACATTAGCGGATTTTTCGAGATTTTAGGAGGTATTGGCTTACTGATTCCATTTGCCAGCGTTGCGGCTGCCTGGGGACTGATTGCTCTGTTTATCGCAGTTTTTCCCGCTAATATCAATCAGGCGCTTCATAGTATTCCCATTGAAGGCATTCCTCATCATCCTGTGCTTTACTGGGTTAGACTACCTTTTCAGGCTGTCTTGATTGCTTGGGCTTGGTGGTACACTCAAAACCCCGAGGAACAACCGAACTCTTTATAAAGAACAATTATAGCTGTGGGTTCGCTGGTGAACTCTACCCTTGAGCTTAGGGGAAATGAACGTTTAAAATTATGAGACAGGACTTAGGGTATTCCAACAAATAAATCATCCAAATTCAATGGTTAAGCACCTAACAAGACTGTATTAGCCCGCGCAGGCGGGCTTCGTCCGTATAGCCCCAGGCTTCAGCCTGCGGGTTTTTTAGATATTTTATTTTGTGCAGTTCCCTAAACCAAGTGATGCTCGATCGCAAACCGCAAAAGTCCGGCGCGATTACTGGTTTCCGTTTTTCTCAACAGCGCACTCACATATTTTTCCACCGTGCGCGGACTCAAGTGGAGCCGATCGCCAATTTGAGCATTAGAAAGACCTTCCGCCAGTAAATCTAAAACATCTCGTTCTCGGGGCGTTAAAGCAATCGTAAACGCTGACTCTTGTGCGGTTAATGCCGTAGTTTTTGGATTGAAACGAGCCGGGAGAGAATCGCCGAGAGAGGGCGGGTTGCTGTTGGGTTCGGAAGCGGGAGAGAGGGAGTCATCAGAATTAAATCGCCACTGGGACTGGATAAGTTGCGATCGCTCCAACAGATTGCGAATCACAGCGCCGAGTTCATCCAAATCAAACGGCTTCGGTAAATACAAATCACAGCCGAGTTGATAGCCTAAAATCCGTTCTGGGGTACTGGTGCGCGCGGTTAAAAAAATCACAGGTAACAACCGTAAAGCCGGTTTTTTGCGGACGCGCTTGACCAGTTCATACCCATCCATCTCCGGCATGATGATATCCGTTACCAGTAACTGAGGTTGAAATTCTTCTACTTTTAAGAGACCCTCTTGACCATTCTGAGCCGCGATCGCAGAGTAACCGCACTGCTCCAAATAATGGCAGATAGACAGACGAATAGCGGGATCGTCATCAACAATCAGAATCGTCAAGGGCATGGGGTCTAAAGGGGGAACTGAACAAGTATAGACGCCACCGAGTAGCGTCTATACTTCTAGCGTAGGTCAAATCCAGAGTCAGGCCAACTCGATTTAACGAGCACAGACACTTAAACTGGCAGGTTGGGCCAAATTACCCGAGAGATTCACTTGCCGTCCATTGGCATGGAGATGGCGCAGGATTTTATAAATCATTTCAATGCGATCGCCCGCATCGGCTTTCTCAGCCAACTCCTCTAGGGATAACGGTTTCCCTTCTGCGGCAATCACCTCCATAATTCGGGTTTGGAGGTTGAGAATCTCAGAAGCTGCCTTTTTACCTGCTTCCACCCCCGGTTGGTGATAGGCATTGACGTTAATCAACGAAGCATATAACCCCACCGCGCGATCGTACAGGGCAATCAAAGCCCCCACGATGCGGGGATTAACCTGGGGAATGGTCACCGAAATGGAATCGCGCTGATTGTCATAAATCGCTTCCCGAGTTCCATACAAAAAGCCTAACAAATAATCTCCCGTAGTGATTCCCGGTTCTACCGCAGGAGAATGGCCCTGGCGGTCTTCTAAAACCTCAATAAAGGTTAGGAAGAAATTTGGGACCCCCTCGCGCAGTTGTTGAACATAAGCGTGTTGATCCGTAGACCCCTTATTTCCGTAAACCGCAATTCCCTGATAAACCGTATTGCCGGCTAAATCTTTCTCCTTACCCAGGGATTCCATCACCAACTGTTGCAGATAGCGACTAAAGAGCAACAGACTGTCTTTATAAGGCAGCACCACCATATCTTTTTCCCCTCGTCCATTGCCTGCAAAGTACCAGGAGAGGGCCAGCAATGCCGCTGGATTGTCCTTGAGGTCCGGTTGACGAGTTGCCTCATCCATTTCTTTGGCCCCAGCGAGCATTCCTTGAATATCAATCCCCTGCAACGCGGCTGGGACTAACCCCACCCCAGAGAGTTCCGAGGTGCGTCCTCCAACCCAGTCATGCATGGGGAAAATATCAATCCAGCCTTCTTTCTGGGCTTGTTTTTCCAGGGCGCTATCATGGCCGGTAATGGCCACGGCATGATCGGCAAACTTGAGATTCATGCTCTCAAAGGCTTTTTGCACCTCAATCATGCCATTGCGGGTATCTGGGGTCGTACCGGATTTAGAAATTACCAGGACCAGGGTGGTTGCCAGACGGTCTTTGATCTGATTTAACAAGGCATCGATCCCTGCGGGGTCGGTGTTGTCAATGAAGTGAATCCCCAGGGGTGCAGATTCGGGGGCCAACGCTGTGGAGACAAATTGCGGTCCGAGGGCCGATCCCCCAATGCCGATGGAGAGGATGTCTGTAAATTTGGAAGCGCTGGGAGGGTGGATTGTCCCGTTATGAACTTTTTGGGCAAACTCCTCGATATGGCTGAGGTTTTCGAGGATTTCTTGTTTGAGTTCGGGGGTGGGTGCAATGTCCGGATTCCGTAACCAATAGTGACCCACCATCCGGCCTTCATCGGGATTGGCGACTGCCCCGGCTTCTAGGGCCTTCATTTCCTCAAAGGCTTGAGCAAACTTAGGTTTCATTGATTCGACAAAGGCATCATCGAATCTCATTCGACTGATATCCAGGTACAGTCCTAGCCCTTCATGATAATAGAGCCAGTCCTGATATCGTTTCCACAGTGATCGAGCATCCATAACAAAACAACTCTCTACTTATCTTTCTTTCACCACACACAAGTGTACCGATATCAGTGGAATGAGACGAAGGATGCGGATACAATTAGACCCTTTCAGTGGTTAACCGGAACTGGGATATAACGCCAATCCCTGGAGGATTTTCCGCGAAGGCTTAGGGCTCGTTCAGGTCTGGTAGAGGGAGAATCCGTAAAAACTTGACAAAATGACCAATAACTTGTATGGCAACCAAATAGTTATCCAGCCTAAACCGATAAAAAATAGGATGAGACCCGAGTTGGTGTAACTCCGGCAACTCGTGAATCCGTTCAATCTGCATAAATTTGAAAAAGACAAAATCGTACACCCGCTCGAAACTAGCTCGGTCTAACTGCCGAAGATCGAGAAGGAAAGACCGACTATAGCGTGCTTCAAGAATCACAGGACAGCTCTATTCCCCCTGAATCGAAATGTTGACTTGAAGATAGGTAGCAGCAACACCTTCACAGCGATCGCAAATATCGCAAGGCTTCCTCACGAGTGAAGCTATCCCCAGGCTTCAGGCTGCGGTTCGCTTGCTGAATGAAGCGAAGCACATACAGATCGTAATAAAGACTTTCTACCACAGCACCGACCTGTTGCAAATCATCATCCGGAAGTAACTCTACCTCCTCATACAGTTGCACGAGCAAACTTCTAACTCTTTTTTTGAGCAGTTTCATAAATCTCTCCCAGGTTTGAATCAGCAATTTTTGTCAGTGTAACGGACACAGATAAATTTCTACAGGACTTACGCAATCTTTAAAGTTCAACGCTAAATGTAGAGGTGAGCAAGGGAATCGCTTCTACATTTAGAGGGGATTTTCAAAATCTGCGTAAGTCCTGTCGATAGCAGACTGATCAACCCAATTAATTCAATGGGGGTAACGTCAAGTCTTCCACCGGACGAATAATCGGGTCCGTGGGTTGTTCTTCTCCTTGGAAAATAGCACTAAGGGCCTGTTCAAGGGTTTCTGCCATGACGATGCGGTTCTCGTATGCCACAATCACCCGGGCTAAAATCGGCAAACTATTTTGTTCGGCCTCAATATAAAGCGGTTCGACATACAATAGCGATCGCTCAATGGGAATCACCAACAAATTCCCCTGAATAGCTTTAGACCCCTGGCGGGTCCACAGGGAAATCTGTTGAGAAATCACCGGATCTTGGTTAATTCTGGCTTCAATTTGCTCCGGACCATAAACCAACTGTTGTTTTGGGAACTGGTACAACAGTAAATTCCCATAATGAATCCCATCCGATCGCCCGCCCATCCAGCCAATTAAATTGTTGCGACTCATCGGCGTAAACGGGTGCAACAAAATAAACTCTTCTGAGACTTCCGTGGGCAATTTCATAATCAAATAATAAGGATCGACCGCTTGTTGCTCCGTACCATAAATCTCATTGGGTACCCGCCATTGGTCTTCCCGATTATAAAAGACCGTCGGATCGGTCATGTGGTAAGTCAGCAGTCGTTCCGATTGCACCGCAAAAAAATCCAGAGGATAGCGAATATGGCTGCGGAGGGCCACTGGCATCGCATCGAGGGGTTGGAGCAAATTGGGGAAAATCTCTTGCCAACTGTGAACCAGGGGGTCCGACGGATCAGCCATGTACAATTTTACCTTGCCATTATAGGCATCTACTAGCACCTTGACCGAGTTGCGGATGTAGTTAAATTCCTGAGAAGTCGGTTCAGAATAGGGATAGCGATCGCTGACGGTGTAGGCATCAATAATCCAGTACAGATAATTATCATCGTCTGGAAACGCTTGTTCCGCAGGGGTGATTCCCGACCCATATAAGCGGGTATTAGCCACCACCAGATAGGGATCACTATCAAATTCCAAAAACGGTGCGATCGCCCGAACCCGGTCCTTAATATTGCGCCGAAATAAAACTTTCGTCTCCGGGGTAAAATTGTCCGTGAACAACATTTGCCAATTGTTCAGGTATTTGGCAAAGATTAACCGACGCCACCAAGAGCCCATCGGAACGCCCCCAGCCCCTTCATAGGAATTATAAACATTCTCATCCCCCTGGGGATAATCTAACTCCGGCACCTTACTCGGGGCCATCACCGCTGTATCCGTGAGTTCCCCATAGTAAATCCGGGGATGTCCGATGGGAATGCTGGCGCGAATCAGTTCGTTGGCTGTTCCTAATGTGCCATCGGTGATCGTTTCACTCACGGTTTGGCGTTCCATGCCAATATCCCGAACGAAGTAGTCCGGCAATCCCCCGGGACCCACGGTATTCACGGGACTCAAGGTAAACCCATAACCGTGGGTATAAACTAAGTGTTCGTTGACCCAGGTTTGCGCTTCAGTAGGAACGGCGCTATAGTCCAGTTCCCGGGCGGAGATCAGGACCTGTTGCCGTTCGGTGATGGATTCCTCGGATTCGGGGTCAGTTTTTCTGAGGGTGTAACGATCGATATCGGCATCGGGAAATTTGTAGTACAGCCGAATTTGCTGGAGTTGGCGATTGGTTTGCAGCAGGGGGCGAGTATCCCAGAGGCGGATATTATTAATGGTCAGGTCATTGGCG
Organism: Laspinema palackyanum D2a; assembly: GCA_025370845.1. Taxonomy (GTDB): domain Bacteria; phylum Cyanobacteriota; class Cyanobacteriia; order Cyanobacteriales; family Laspinemataceae; genus Laspinema. The sequence continues at coordinate 114,472 of JAMXFF010000022.1, forward strand.
AGGATATCCTCAAAGGTTAGGGCATTTTCCGGGTTGAAGAGTTGGACATCAATGCGATCGAGGTCGAACCCTTGGCGGGTGAAGGCGATACTGCGCTCGATGTAGGGACGCTCTCGTTCGATTTCGTTCGGTTGGACGATTAAGCGTTGCACGGCAAAAGGCAGGACTGACCCCGCGATCGCCACCACTGCCACATAGAGTCCCAAGGACTGTTTGAGCCGTCTAAAGTTGTGGGGTTCTAGTTGGCGAAAGGTTAGATAGAGTAAGAAAAGGGCAACTGCTGCGGATAATAGGGATAAGCCCCCATAGCTCCAGACCTCTATAGTGGCTTGGGTATAGCCTGCTCCATAAATTACATCATTGCTGGAATAGAGTAATTCATAACGCAATAGCCAATAGCGCAAGGCGATCGCCCCCATCAGTGCGGCACCCAATCCATAAAGGTGACGCAATTGCCCATCAGAAAAGCCGGGAAACTTCCCTTCGCTGATACTATTTCCCGAGACTAAATAGAGGACGGTGACGGAGGCGAAGAGGAAAAAAAGCACTCCCAGTAGCCAAAATTCTAGGAGTTCCCAAATGGGCAAGTTAAAGATATAAAAGCTCATATCCCGGTTAAAAACGGGTTCGGTAATATTAAAGGCTCTCGGGTGGAAAAACAGCAGCACTTTTGCCCACTGACCCGAGAAGACTAGACCGAAGAAGAGGCTTAAGACAGCGGCGATCGCATAGACTAAGCGAGGTTCCAGAACGATGACCACGGTAAACAGCAACAACAGGGCAATTTGCCACCAGTCTGTGGTCATTTGCTGTAAGATTTCCTGGCTAGAGTTGAGTCCAAATCCCAGGGGTACTGAGGGAGAGTTTAAGAGTAACCAGGAACCGGGATGCCAATAATCCACCACAACCTGAGCGTAGTACACCAGGAGGGTGGAGATTCCCAAGGATAGGAGGATGACGAGGGCCAGTAGGGATTCTAAGTTGAGGGCGGTGTAGGAATTGGGATTCGGGATGTTCGGTTGGGCAAAGGGATAACTGATATTCCGTTTCCAGCGATCGCGCCCTCCCGGGGGTTCCGTCAGTCCCCGACTGAGGAGATCGAGTTTGCCGTATTTAAGATGGTTCGCCAGAAACAGATTGGCGAAGGTTAAACCGCCCGTGATTCCCAGTCCTAACGCCAGCAACACTAAGCGGGTGAGTAGGCGGACCCAAAAGACTCGTTCGTAGCCCAGTTCCTCAAACCACAGACTTTCGGCACTCAAAAAAGCAAAGAGTTCTATCCCCATCCATACGCCTAATCCGGCCACGATCCATTGAAAGGCGCGTTTTCCTAACCCTTTAAGCATGAATTTTAGAGTTTAGAGTTTAGATATAGCTGTCATTGTAGAATTATCAGTCAGGGAATGGCGATCGCCTTACAAGAGTAGGTTTTTTAGGCTTAAGAGCACCTCCGGTCCCCTCCCCTTGGCAAGGGGAGGGTTAGGGTGGGGTCTCCCGTTATGTGGCGATTCCCTACGGGATAGCTCCGCTTACCGCCGACTGCGCGTCACTCATGAGAGGCGATCGCGCCTGTATAAAGGCTGGTCCAACCTCTTTCTACGCGCAAGGGCGATCGCGCAAGCGCGTGGACCCTCCACCCACCCATTCTTCTTGACGTGGCGTAAGCCACGTCAAGAGGACCCCACCCTAACCCTCCCCTTGCCAAGGGGAGGGGACCGGAGGTGTACTTAAATGTAGAGGCGATTCGCGAATCCCCTCTACATTTAGAACTCAATGTTTTAGATTTTATAGATTGCTTAAATGAATTAGCCCACTGTGACCGAGAAAACGGCTGCTCATGCTCCTGATACGCCTTTAACCCAGCATGGGGAATGAAAATAAACCCGTTCACCTAGCCTAGAACCGCCAGTACAGAATCAGATTGCCGAAACAAGAAACCGGGGTTTTAGCCCAAATTTGATGCAGAATCCGCAGAAATTTGGGCAAAAACCCCGGTTTCTTTCTTGAACTGGACTCTGGACTAACTGTACTGTTCGCCCGATCGCGCTTCTGTCTCCAGATTAAACAGCAATCGTAGAGTTTCCATCGCTTGACGACGCGCCTCAATATCTTGCTGAGCCCGCAGTTGAACCATTGGATCATGCAGGATTTTATTAACAATCCCTCGGGTGAGTGCCTCAATCACTTCCTGATGTTTTTCGGCAAATTCTGACCCTAAACGAGACAGCGCTTTTTCCAATTCCTGCTCGCGAATGGTTTCGATTTTATCCCGTAAACAGCTAATCGTGGGCACCGTTTCCAAACTGCGCCACCAAACGTCAAAGGCTTCAACTTCTTCTTCCAGTAATCCCTCAGCTTCCATTGCCATTTGCCGACGGCTTTCTTGGTTTTGAGCGACAACTGCTTTCAAGTCATCCACATTAAACGAATGGACATTCGAGAGTGTATTAACATCAGAATCCACATTGCGCGGCACTGAAATATCAATCAGCATCATCGAGCTATTAGGGTTTAAAACTGCTTCGAGTTTGGACCGATTTAAAATCGGTTCAGTCGAAGAGGTACTGGTAAAAACAATATCTGTTTCTGCAATGACACTCATCATATCTGAGATTAAATGCAGCTTCAAATCGGCATCGGGGAAGTTTTTAGCCAGTTCTTCAGCGCGCCGTAACGTGCGATTGAGAATGGTGATTTGGGTAGCACCTTTGGAGAGTAAATGTTGAACCAGAAGTTTCGACATTTTCCCAGCACCGAGAATCGCAATGCGATAGGGTGCGAGGTCCTGGACCTTAATTTGGGCCAGTTCTACCGCTGCGGAACTGATAGAAACTGCGCCGGTGCCGATGCTGGTTTCTGTGCGAACTCGTTTGCCTGCGGTAATGGCTTGTTTGAGGAGACGATTGAGAATGCGTCCGACCCCATTATGTTGCTGACCGAGTTTGTGAGTATTTTTAACTTGGGCTAAAATTTGGCCTTCGCCGAGGACCAAACTATCCAAACCAGCGGAAACCCGCATCAGATGCATGACGGCATCTTCTTGTAACAAGATAAACAGATGTTGTCGTAACTTATGAACGTTTAATTGGCCGCGTTCCGAGAGAAATTGGATGGCTTCACGAACGCCGGAGTCGGTTTCACCCGTTACGATATAAATTTCTAAACGGTTACAAGTGCTGAGAATCGCGACTTCTCGAATATTAGGATAGCTACATAAATGAGCGATCGCCTCTTTAATATCGGGTTCGGGAATACTCAGCTTTTCTCTAATTTCTACGGGTGCTGTCTTATGGCTAAGACCTACGACTGCAATATTCATGATTTCTCCCTGGATTTTTTAGTCGTTTACGCCCTCTTGATGTTTGACAAGCGTATCGAGGAAATTCTATCTCTGGCGAACGGAATTAATCGGGTTGTCTTTATTTTTATGCTAACTGAAACCCGGGTGGGTTAGCGCAATCCTCGGGGATTGAGCAAGGGAAAGAGGCCGGGTCCCGGAGGAAAAAACCTCCGAACTGCAAGCAGAGCGGGTTGGGGAAGGAGAGGGAGGGAGCGGACTTTAGAGGGGTCCGCACCACCGGCAGAAGGGATCACCGTGGCGATCGCTGGGGGAAAGACTCCGCTTAAAAACTAGCGGGATTCTCACCCCGGTGACATCACAATTGTGAGGTCATCCTGCTTTCGTTCCTTCCTTAAACCGCGCTGAGTTTTGGATTAGCGCAATTGTAAGCTCTTCGGAGTGTCGTTCATATGAATGGTATCGACAAAACGAGCGGTACTCGACTGGCTAGAAATAACCAGACTGTGAGTCCGAGCGCCGCCTTTGAAGAAGCGAACCCCTTGCATTAACGTTCCGGGAGTAATACCGGATGCGGCAAACAGCACCGTATCCCCAGAGGCTAATTCTTCAGCGTTGTAAACGCGATCGGGGTCAGTGATACCCATTTCTTGCAGACGAGCGATGTTGCTTTCTTTGCTTTCGCCAATCAGCCCAGTTTTCACGACTTCGGGGTCATAAATCAGTTGACCTTGGAAGTGACCGCCTAAACAGCGCATGGCCGCAGCGGAGATCACCCCTTCAGGAGCAGCACCAATTCCCATCAGCGCGTGGATGTTGGTTCCGGAGAAGGCGCAAGAAATAGCAGCAGAGACATCTCCATCGCTGATCAGACGCACTCGGGCTCCGGCGTTGCGGATTTCTTCGATTAAGCCTTTGTGACGGGGACGATCCATCACCACCACGACCAATTCCTCAATGGAGCGACTCATGCAGTCCGAGAGGATTTTCAGGTTTTCCGTGGCAGATTTATTGATGTCCACATGATTTTTGGCACAGGCGGGTGCGGCGAGCTTCTTCATGTAGAAGTCCGGGGCTCGGAAGAGGCCACCTTTTTCGGCAATGGCGAGAACTGCCATCGAACCGTTTTGTCCGTAGGCGACCAAGTTGGTGCCTTCACAGGGGTCAACGGCGATATCAATTTCGATCAGTTGTTGGGGGTCACAGAAGTCCTTGGCATTCTCCTGGGTGCAGATGCCAACTTCTTCCCCGATGTACAACATGGGAGCTTCATCGCGCTCGCCTTCACCGATGACGATGCGGCCTCGCATATGAATGCGGTTCATGCGTTCGCGCATCGCTTCTACCGCCACATGGTCAGCGGTATTTTTGTCGCCTTTACCCATCCAACGAGCCGAAGCGATCGCGGCTTGTTCGACGACTTCAATAATCTCTAAACCGATTACACTATCCACGGAATTTTCCTCCCAACTGCCTATCAGCAGCCTTTTCTCTGGCTACAACCGTCTAAAAGTCTATCAGAGGACGGATACCCATAGCGATCGCGTTTAACTCAGTTTTTGTTAAGTTTTGCTGCTAGGGCTGGGGTTGTCATTGGTTATTAGTTATTGGTCATTGGTCATTGGTTATTGGTTATCCTGCCAAGGATGAAGGACCAATGACCAATGACCAACGACAAGCGGGTAATCTGGGAGAGATAGGGTGGAGAAATGCCTGGACTCCTCCAGCCGAAAACGGGAAAATCTGTGGTTCTCACGAAATGATCGGCTATGATCACACCCAGCACGATGGATTCCCAGCAGGCAGAACGCCTTACCCTTGCCGAATCGTGCGGCTTTGGTCTGATTTAAAACACTTTTACGATGCAAAACAAGATGGATGTCGAGGGGTTGGAAATCGAATGGCGATCGCCACTAGAACCGTCTAGTCTGGTAGATGCCTCTGGGCTGTTGCCTCTGACCACTGAAGCAGCAGGCACCGGATTCAATGCTGAGTTTTATTTGAATGCTTATCCCGATGTGGCGCAGGCGGTTAGTACCGGCGAGTTTGAGAGTGGGTGGCAACATTGGCTACTCTATGGACAGCAGGAAGGACGTTTGCCAGTCGCCCCCATCGAATCAGTTTCCCCCGAGGGGACTCCCGGGGACCCCTTGAGTGGGTCACAGGTCCCCAATTTAGGCCAGTTACCCTTAAGTTTTATTCCCAATGCGGGGCAATATGACCCCACGGTGAATTTCACCGTCCGAGGGGCATCTCATGGGATTTTCTTTACCCCAGATGAGGTGGTGTTCAGCGCCGCCGCCCAACCCGACCCAGAATCCGATGAACTGCAATCCTCCGTGGTCCGCCTAGAGTTTGTCGGGGCCAATGGTGACCCGGTGATAGAAGGGATAGAACCCTTGCCGGGACTGGCGAATTTCTTATCCGGGTCCGATGAGTCCAGTTGGTCGGGGAATCTTCCCACCTACCAAGGCATTGCCTATCGGGACCTTTATGACGGGATTGATTTGGTCTATCGCGGCACCGAAGGGGAACTCAAACGGGAATTTGTGGTGGACCCGGGAGCCGATCCGGGGCAAATTCGGTTGGACTATAGCGGAATTGAGGCAGTCGCCCTGCGGGAGGGGGCGCTGGTGCTGCAAACGGCCTTGGGTGAGTTAATCGAGGCGGCACCGATTATTTATCAGGATATCGAAGGCAGTCGCGTGGCAGTGGCGGGTCAGTATGAATTACTGGACTCGGGCCAAGTTGGATTTGACTTAGGCGCTTATGACCCCAACTATGCCTTAATTATTGACCCAACCCTGCAATATTCCAGCTATTTGGGCGGGACCCTGCAAGACCAAGGGGATGCGATCGCCTTGGACGCAGAAGGAAATATCTATATCGCCGGAAGAACTATCTCCACAGACTTTCCCACGCGGATTCCCCTCCAATCCACGATTAGTAATCCCCCGTCCTTCAAATTTGATGCTTTTATTACCAAGATTGCCGCTGATGGGGCCAGCGCCTTCTATTCCACTTATTTAGGGGGCCTGGAAAACGACCGGGCCTTAGATGTGGTTGTAGACAGTCGCGGCAGCGCCTTTGTGGTAGGAGAAACCAGTTCGGATAATTTCCCCGTGACGGTGGGAGCAGCACAGACGGCAGCGAATGGAGAAACGGATGGGTTTATTCTCAAGCTGACTCCTAATGGAGGATTTATCGAATTGGGGACCTATTTTGGAGGGGCGCGCTCTGATTCGGTGAATAGTATTACCCTCGATAATGAGGGGAATTTTTATGTAACCGGCCAAACCTTTTCCGAAAATTTTCCGATGGTGGGTGCGGTGCAAAATACCATTGGGGGGAATGGGTCCGATGTGTTGGTGGCCAAGTTTAACCCGGTCGGAGGGCTGGTTTACTCCACGTTCCTGGGAGGATTTGGGAATGATGTGGGGAATGCGATCGCCGTGGATGCGAACCAGAATGTGTATGTCACGGGACAAGCGAGCACAGATAACTTCCCCCTAGTGTCTGAGTTACAGCGGCGATATAGAGGCGGTGGGGATGCGTTTGTTACGAAAATTAGTAGTGATGGCAGTGAGTTAATTTACTCGACCTATTTAGGGGGACGAGATAGTGATGTGGGGAATGCGATCGCCGTGGATGCGGCAGGTCACGTTTATGTTGCCGGAAGCACGGGAGTCCCCCGAGATGCTCAACCCCGGGCGGTGATTCCCCTGGGAGATTTCCCCACCCTTAATCCCATTCAAGGGCAGTTAAGTGGGTTATCCTCGGCCTTTGTGACCAAGTTGGCACCGAATGGGAGAAGTTTGATTTATTCCACCTTCCTCGGTGGCAGTGGGTTTGAGTCGGGGAATGATATGGCGATCGACGATCGCGCGAATGTCTATTTGACGGGAGAAACCACCTCCTCTGATTTACCCCAGGTTGCGCCGATTCAGCCCGGATTTGGGGGGAATGGGGATGCGTTTGTGGGTAAAATTTTGGCCGATGGGAGGACGATTGATTATTTGACCTATCTGGGAGGGAATGGGTTTGAGTCGGGGAATGCGATCGCGGTGAATGCGGCAGGAACAGCCTTTGTCACGGGTCAAAGTGCGTCGCCGAATTTTCCCACAGTCAATCCGTTGCCGAATGCCGCAGGGGGAGTCCAAGGGGATGCCTTTGTGGTGGCGATCGCCCAACCCATCAACCCCACGCAACCGATTGTTGTCCCTCCCGGAACACCGACCCCCGGTCCGGGTACTTTACCGGGTCCTGGGGGGGCTGAACCCTTCCCCCCTGCACCCGAACCGACGGAACCCGCTGCGCCACCGCCACCGCCACCGCGTTTTGAAAACTTCATTCAGTCGGTGACGGAACGGGGTCTCAATCCCCTGACCCTGTATTTTAATGAGGCGGCCTATTTAGCTCAAGATCCCGGGGTAGCAGAAGCGGTCGCCGCTGGGACTTTCACCAGTGGGTTAGAACATTACTTGCTGTTTGGCCGAGATGAGGGCCGTCCTGCGCCCACCCAGTTTTTCAATGAAGGGGAGTATTTGGCCCGAAATTCTGATGTAGCAGTGGCGGTGGGGACAGGTCAGTTGGCGAGTGGATTTGCACATTTCGTGCAGACGGGATTTTTTGAAGGGCGCGATCGCAATGCCAAGCTGTTTTTAGAAAGTTTCTACCTCCGCCAAAATCCTGACGTTGCCGAAGCGGTGGCAGCAGGAATTTTCAGCAGTGGTTACAGTCACTATCTCCAGTCGGGGCAGTTTGAGCGGCGCAATCCCAATCCGGTGTTTGATGAAACATTTTATCTGACTCAAAATCCCGATGTAGCGGCGATCGTTGCTGCCGGGGGTTTCCAGAGTGGATTCGAGCACTTCATCGAACAGGGAGAATTCCAGGGTCGTCAACCTAGTCCGGTTTTCAACGAATCGGCTTATTTGTTCAGGAATATCGATGTGGCCCAGGCCCTGAATCGCGGGGCCTTCGGAGGCAGTGCGTTTGAGCATTTTGTCCTGTTCGGGGTACAGGAGGGAAGGGTCGCGACTCCCTGATGAGGTCAGATCTGGCTCCCCCTTCCCTCGTAGGGAAGGGGGTTGGGGGGTTAGGTCTCCCCCGCCCATTCCCTGTGCCTGGGGGAGGATGAGGTAGGGTTTTTTCCAAATCCGATGAGGGAAACAGTGCGGTTTTCCCACCTTGTCTTCACGGCTGATGGATTAGTAAGTTATTCTGAATAGGAATGCTTCAAAATCCTAGGATTGACTGCAAAAATTTACGATCGCTGAATTAAAGGAGAGCGCCGTGTCAGTAGAAACCATTGAAAAGACTTCAACGGTTCGGAAAATAGCACCGCGTTATCGAGTTTTGCTACATAATGATGACTTTAACTCGATGGAACACGTCGTGCAAACTTTAATGCAAACCGTGCCGAGTTTGACTCAGCCTCAAGCGGTTAGCATTATGATGGAAGCCCATAGCAATGGGATTGCTTTGGTGATTACCTGTGCCCTTGAACACGCGGAGTTTTACTGCGAAACTCTCAAAAATCATGGGTTGACCAGTACCATCGAACCGGACGAATAGGGTAAAGGGTATCGCGTGAAATTGAACTGGATCCGCTTCGGTGACTATCCGGCCCCAGGCAGGTTAGCTATTTTTGTGGCCTTGCTTTTGGGGGTTTGGGTTCCGATCGCGGTGCCGATTTATTGGCTTGTCCCGGACCCCAACTGGGTGAGCATTTTATCAATGGCAGTTTTATATGGCGAGTTTATTCTCCTGGTGCGATTTTGGGGATCAAGGGTCTACGGACAACCCCAGATTCTCAAGCACTATGGGTTAGAGTTCTCTCGAAACAACGGCCAAGATCTCCTCGGAGGTCTTGGTTTTGGTTTGCTGAGTTTGTTGGGTTTACTGGTAGTCGAGGGCCTGTTGGGGTGGTTGGGATGGCAACTGCCTAATCCGGCTGGATTGCCGAAAATCATGGTAGAAGGATTGGCGATCGCCCTGGGGGTCGGATTTGCTGAGGAGTTGCTGTTTCGCGGTTGGCTGTTGGAGGAGTTAAAACGTGATTACCTTCCGGCCGTCGCGATCGCTGCAAATGCCACAACTTTTGCCCTCTTACATTTTATTAAACCCCTGGAGGCGATGATTCGGAATTTACCCGCGTTTCCGGGGTTGCTGTTACTGGGTTTAACCTTGCTTGCGGCCAAAAGATTGGGTCAGGGTCGGTTGGGTTTACCCATTGGCTTTCATGGCGGTTTAGTTTGCGGCTATTATATGATTAATACAGGCCAATTAGTGCAATATTCGGGGGCGGTTCCGGAGTGGATCACGGGGATGGACCAAAATCCGATCGCTGGGATTTCTGGGATATTTTTATTAAGTGCGATCGCGTTTGGAATGAATCGCACGGCTGAGGTTAAACTCAAAAGTGAGAAGTAACCGGGCTGATTCTGAAATCCATCAGCCTGTGCCTTAAATTAAAGAGAGTTAAAGGGGGAAAAAGAGTGATGCAACCCATCCGAATTGTAACAACTGCATTTCTGGTGATCGCCACCTTGGCGCTTCCTGGGCGATCGCAACCTGCACCCCCCCCATCGGTCTCCCGGGAGGAAATTGTGCAAGCTTGTGTGCAAGACCGGGTAGAAGTTTTGCCCCCCTTATTTAGTGATGTTCCGCCGGATCATTGGGCGTTTTTATCAGTCCAAAAAATTTCTTATTGTGGTCCATTCCGGTCCGCAACCCCTCCGAATTTAATCGAACGATTGATTCAGGAAGATGGCTTATTACCTAACCCCATGAACTTGCCAGAGAGTCCAGAACCGACACTGTAAAGAGTCAGGAAAGAGTCAGGTAGAAGCGGAATGCACCCGAAGGCGATCGCCCGTGAGGGTAATCTCACAAGATATTAGAGGCGATCGCCGCTAGCTGACCTTAGCTATCTGTCCGGGGATTCAGGAGTTGCTCAAATTCAGCAATAGAAACAACAGAAATGGTTTGACGATGAAGTTGTTTTAGAGTGGCAATATCTTCAAGACCATTCACCGCTTCTACCAAAGACTGAGGGACTTCCCCAAACCGGACTTGCAATAGGTCTAGGATATTCTCGCGCTGATTTTTTAGAATCGCTTCTTCTTGGATGAGTTCTTCCATCGGACTGATGAATGGCATTTGTCTTTCCTCCCGATATTCAATGAGTTCCGTTCTTAATTGTTCTTCGAGTTGTTTCGTTAGGGTCATCATCCGGTCGATGAACCGGAATAGATTCTCTACTTCCTCTCGACTATATCCTCGGTCAAACAGGGAACGGATTAGGGTCCATTTCCACTGTTTCCGTTCGTCCATTTTGCGGTTGGTGGCCTGGGTTTTTAAATGGGCCATCACCATCAGTGCAAAGGGATTCTGTTCTGATTCTATAGCGGTTCCCGGACTCATGAGGTACAATACATAGGAGAACTGACTCATCTTAACCATCCGAATCTATCATGAAA
>JAMXFF010000023.1:0-60912 GCA_025370845.1 Laspinema palackyanum D2a
CCTCATTCTCGTTCTAGCTATTGATTTTACGGTCGTTACTCCCTCTATGTTTTGTTAGAATGAAACAGCCCTACCTTAAGAAGGGGGGTTGGGGGGATCTCTCCTAGAAGATTTGATTTTTTAGAGTTCCCTTACTCTGGTGTAAATCTTCCAAGATAAAACCCACATCCTTGAAGGTGTGGGTTTTATCAGATCTACGAATAAGCTATTTGCGCTGTTCGCGCTGTATAGTGAGAGAAAAACATCAATCCCATATCTTGGAGTGAGGAAAGCGCAGCCTGTGCGGATTGCACTGACATCGGACGCAAGCTAAAGCTAAACTTGCTGAATCGGAGGTTTACACCGATACTTTTACGGTTTCCGCTGTTTCTCTCAGTAACAACTGCCGCCACTGGCGGATAATCTGCTGTAAAATTCCCTGTTCAGGAGTGACCCAAGTGGCGATCGCCTCGGACTCCAGAGTATCCAGGGCCACCGTTGCTCTAGCTAAGGTCGTCAATCGTTTTACCGGGTCCGGCTGTTCAGAATTGCTAGAGATTAAAGCCCCTATTTCTCCAAGACGGGCGATCGCATTCAGCACCTCCGGTCGAATCACGCCAGCTACCGGCATCCGCGAGTCTGCTTTCCCCTCATAGAAAGCAGCCAGTTCCGATTCTTGGAGAATCTGTAAAGCAATCCGGAGGCCAGAAAGGTTATCCACCGATGACAATGCCGCCAAGGTTGTGAAAGATTCGAGAATTTCTACACCCCCTGGATACTCTCTGAGACTCTGGAGGTTCTGTTTATACGCGGTCCAATCCCACCCCGACGGATTCACGGACTCGGAATTGAGTAAGTGGTACAGCAAAGCCGAGAACCGAGTTAAGGGGGTTTGACGATGCGATCGCCTCACCCAAGTTAGAACCCTCACCCAACTTTCCGAGACCTGATTCAACCAATCACTGCCACCGTTGACCGATTGCAACCCCAGTTCTCCCAATAACACTTGTCGGCGTTCCGGGACTCCTCGCCAATCTTCGGGACTGACCGGGGACCAGAGATAGGCCCTTAAATCCGGGTCGCGGGCGATCGCATACAGCAGATGTAGGGGGTTCGGGGTGGAATGTAAATAGCGAGATAAAGCACTCAAGGCAACGGAACGCTGAAAGGGATTGCGGCAGACTTCCGCAATCCGGTGTAACCCTGTCTTTTCATCCCTTTGCAACTGCTGTATCAAAGCGTTACGACTGTTCGGCAGTGGCAATACCACCAACTCATCCCAGAGGACGGGATGTCCCTCGCCGCGTCGGTTAGGTTTGAGTGCAGCAATCAACTCAATCGGGTAAAACAAGAGGCGCAAGGACCCGATCGCCACCAACAGGTTGAAGAAAACTCCGATTTCAATCCCTCGGGAAACTAACGCCACAAACCGACCTCGGGAGGCAATTTGAGCCTCTTTGAGGACATTGGCATCAAAGGCACCGATCGCCATTGCCAGCACTATAATCAACCCCACACCGGCAAATACCCCCACGGCTGGGCGACCGCCTAGAGCAAAGGCCACAAACCAAAGCGTTCCTAGAAAAATGGCAAACCCCACAGTGAGCAAGGGGGTATCAATGGCGATCGCCCCAAAGGTCTGTTGATAGGGGGGATTGATTCTCATCAAATCATTCAAAATAAACAGACTCGTGAACGCGAAACCCCCAAATAGCGCCAGTCCCAAGGCCGCCAACACACTACCGGCCAGTCCAAAGACCATAAAACTACAGGTGAGAACTAAGGCCGAGGCGAGTACAATCCAAATCCACAGGAAAACTCCCCCAATTACAAAGCCGAGAGTGCTCCAAAAGAGCGTGCGTTGGACTGCTTTGAGGGGGATTTCTTCCCCAGAAGTGAGATTCCAGACTTTCGGGAGGCGATCGCCTGCACCGGAGATCACCCGTTGTCCATCGGGGGTCACCGCCACGGACCTCACCCACTCTTGATGTCCAACCAGGGTATGTACCAGAGTCCCTTCTTGGAGGTTCCAGACTTTGAGGGTATGGTCAGAAGAAGCCGAAATTACTTGCTGTCCGTCCGGGGTAATCGCTAATCCATTAATCCACCCCTGATGTCCCGTTAAATCATACCGGAGGGTTCCGTTATTTAGGGTCCAGACCTTGACGGTGCCATCGGCACCCCCAGAAACCACCTGTTGTCCATCTGGGGTGACTGCAAGGGTATTGACTCCTCCAGTATGTTCCCTCAAGTTATGCACTTGAGTTCCGGATGACCGGGCCCACACCTTGAGCGAACCATCCAGACTGGCGGAAATCACCTGTTCTCCATTAGGGGTGAGGGCGACAGCTTTAACCCCGGTGGTATGACCGCTTAAGGTTTGCAGGAGAGTTCCCTGTTCCAGGTTCCAAATTTTCACCGTTCCATCGGCAGATCCAGAGATGGCCTGGGTTCCGTCTGGGGTGAGGGTTAGACTGTTTACAGGTCCGGTGTGACCCTCCAGGATATGCAGTTTTTTTCCGGACTCGATATTCCAGACGACCAAGGTATTGTCTGCTGAGGCGGAAATTGCTAATGTTTGGTCTGGGGTGACTGCGAGATCTTCAATCCAGCGACGGTGGTTTTGGAGATTCTGGAGGCGATCGCCGCTTTTGATGTCCCAAATATTAACCGCGCGGTCTCCTCCGCCTGAAATAACCCGGTCTTTTGAGAGTAATGCCACGGCGTTAATTCCGTTGCGATTACCCGGTACGGTTTGCAACAATGCACCTCTATCCAGATCCCATACTTTTAAGCTGCTGTTTTCAGTAAAGTCTCTCCCGGAGGCGGAAATCCCTTGGGTACTGGAAAGGGCCAGGACCGAATTAATGGATCCGGTATGACCTTGATTCACCGCAAGGGTATAGAGGAAAAATGTGAAGGCCAGTAGGAACAAACATTTCACCACCGAGGCGATCGCCATCAGATACAAGTTTCGATATCCCGGGACCTTAAAACTCCCCCGGAATTTACTCCATCCGCTTTGTCGATACAAATCAGGGGCAGCTTTGTACAAATAGCTTCGCAGTACACTGGGACGAAAAAACACCCAGTAGGCCAGCAGACCATAATGAGAGGGATTTAAAGGATTGAGAGAATCGGGTCGTTCCCCTCGATCCAGTGGGAAGATGGGCATGATGATTTTACCGTAGGGGTCAGTTTTACGCCGAAACTGTCAAGCGCTTGATCGGTCTGTTCACAGTATTCCTTTTCCGCTCCTCCTCGGGATCGGGGTTTGGTTAAATTTTATGAAGCAACTATAGCCAGTCTCTAAGGAATGGGACAATTCCTCACGGGAGTGGGAGCATCTTCTTCCCCACTGCTGCAAATCATCGCCCAATGCTCCCCCAGATTAATTTTATGGGGCGTATGATTTAGACGGGCTCTATCATTTTCATCCCTTACCGCACCCTTTACTGGACTTCTTTTATCAAAAAAAATTAGACACTCTTTAACAAAAACTAGATTTAATAAAGGTATGAAACCTGATTCTGGTCCATAAAATACCCCGGTTTGCGTATTTTTAAAGCAATTTTACCCTTAATTCTTATAAATTTTTTCTGATTTAACTCAGAATTTATCGCACTATTCATTATTCAATTTGGAACACCAAACCCGTAAAAAACAGCATGAAAATTAATTACCTCCTTTTATTCTCAGTTGCGTTAGGGTTAATCATCACCTTCGGACCCGGGCAACGAGCAGAATCAGTAAGGATTTTCGATGAATTGAAGTCCAAAGAAGGGGAAGTGCAAAATCCATCAGTTGTCGTGCAGAAAATTTCAAAAACCCCTCAGAGTGAGGGAGAGAACTTAGTAGATATCCAAGATATTAACCCCAACATTACCCTTGATATTCGCTATGCCACTGCCAATAATTTCTTGAATGTCAAACTCTACTCTGTTCCTCGATGTCTTCTGCGAACTAGCGTCGCCCAAAAGTTATCTAGGGTTCAAGAGCAATTGCAACCGATGGGACTGGGGTTAAAAGTATTTGATTGTTATAGACCCCTCTCAGTAACCCGGAAAATGTGGGAAGTTTTGCCGGATCCGCGCTATGTTGCCAATCCCGCCAGGGGGTCGCGACATAATCGCGGTGCAGCGGTAGATTTAACCCTAATTGATGCAATGGGCAATGAATTAGAAATGCCCACCGACTTTGATGATTTTAGCGATCGCGCCGCCCGAGATTATCCGGGAACCGATGTCAGCCCTCAAGCCCGCCAAAATAGCCAATTACTCGAATCGGTGATGACCCAACAGGGCTTTATTCCCCTAATTACCGAATGGTGGCATTTTGATGCCGAAAACTGGCAAGACTATCCCTTATTGGATATTTCTTTAGAGGAAATCAATGCGGGTTAAGTTTACTTGACTTCGACCACAAAATCATAAGTAAACCCTCGGAAATGTGAGTCTAAAACTAGGAGATAGTCCCCGGTTGTGGGGAGAGTCCCACTCCAGTTGTCCAGACCCGTATAGTGACCACCCCCGGTGAGGTCCGTTTGCCGATTGGGGTCATTGGGGATAAAAACAAACGGCAACGGGCCTTCTGAAACGGAGAGGGTCAAGGTTTGACCGGCAGATGCCTTGAGCAGATATTCATGACTTCCTCCGCCAATAATCCGCCCTGTGACCCGGGCAGAGGTACCATTGGGGGGGAAATTAATCCGTTCTGTGATTTCAGAACAAGAACTTTCGGTGATACTTTTAGAAATCCAACCCTCCACTGGATTGTTAATTTTAAACCAGCCATTTTGTTCTTCCGTAACGGTGATATAAGTTCCATTACTAAGGGTCCCTAAAAGATTCGTGGCGGTCACTTCTGGACTGGAACGAACGTTAGCTGGCGGGTTGGGATCGGAGACAATGGCAGTTGTAATTTTGCAATTGTTTTGGGAGGGGGTAATCATAATTGGTTTTGGAGTAGGGGATGGGGGAGATTGGGGAGATGGGGGAGATTGGGGGGATGGGGGAGATTGGGGGGATGGGGGAGATTGGGGAGATGGGGGAGATTGGTTGGGGACTTGAGTGACTGGAGGGAGTGATTGAGGGGATTGGGAGGCGAAATAGGCTCCCGCGAGTGCTGCGCCGATCGCGCCTACAGCCAAGACAATGATAAACGGTGTGTTCCCTTGCATAACGTTTATGGCATCTTAGCAAAAATAGAACGACGCACCCAGTCTAAACGGGAAAAGAGGTAGGGCCTTTTGTAGATTGATATGAACCCGGGAGAATGGCCCATTCTTCCATCAAGAACGAGTGCATCCGGAGGATGCTGGCTGACCCCTGGACCCTGCTATCCGGCCACGTTCGTTCCCGCACTGCGTAAGTCGCTTCCCGAGGGCTGTGATTGTGCCGATGTTTGAGCGTTGACCCGATTCAGTTCGCGGATCCGACGAGAGAGCAAACGGATGATATTGATGGCAATTCCGGGGGTTTCATCAATGGCATCGTAGAGTTGCTGCTGAGTCAACACTAGACACTCGCAAGATTCGAGGGTGGTGACAGAAGCGGAACGGGGTTCAGCATCGAACAAAGACATTTCCCCAAAACAGGTCCCCTGTTCTAATTTAGCGAGGTCTCGATTGCCAATGTGAACGCGGACCTTACCAGAAACGACGATATAGAGCGATCGCCCCTCCTGACCTTCCGTAAAGATGGTATGCTTTGCCGGGAAAGATAGCTCATCCATCACGGAAGCCAGACGCACGAGAAAGTCATCCCGAAGTTCCTTAAAAATCGGAACGGCCCTGACAAACAATAATCGGTCAACACTGGTGAGCATCTTAAGGCAGTAAACCGTAAAAAATAAAGCCTAAAAAGTAATCAGGAGTAAAAAGGCAAAAACAAAAATTTTCCTTTTATCTTTTTACTTTTACCGTACTTTAGGTCGCTTCCAACCCGGGGATACCTGGATAATTAGGAAAACCCTGGGGGCCTCCGGCAGTGGATGAGGCGGCACTCGGTGAATCGGCAATGCCCAATTCCGCCATCATTTCCTCGACTTGAGAGGCAACGAGGCGATCGCGATCGTTTTTCATCCGGGGCAACAGTTCGGTGAGGGCGCGAGGAGAGGCCACTTTCAGGTAGGCTAACACAGCTTCACGCACAAAACTTTTCGGATGGTTCAAACAGGCGAGGGTTTGTTCCCCTGTCAGACTCCAGCGAGAAGCCCGCGCTAGGTGGAAACAACAAGCCAGGGGCCACTCCGAGATAAAGTGACGTAGGTCCACCAATCGCCGGAGGCGATCGCTCTGAGAAAGAGATTCGATCGCAATCAATTCCGCAAGACTCTGGAGTTTTTCCTCATCGGCACGGCGATCGAGAATACTCAGCAAAATCCGCTTACTCGGAATATCCAGAGTATTATCCAAAATTTCCAACCCTCGCGCCATATTTGTGCGTACACCAGACTTTAAATTAAAAGCCGCCGCTTGAATCGAGCCAAGGGGATAGAGAAACTTCATCAGCAAAAATAAGCGGTCCACGGAATCAGAAATCACATCCCGCAAAGCGCGGCGCAGCAGATTCGCTTCTCGTCCCCCGGTTTCTTCCGGATTGAGTCCGATGAGGGCCTGATAAATCTGACCCATCAACATCAATTCTTGGTCGATTAACATTTCCACCCCACTGCGACCAATCCGATCTAAAACCCCTTCAATTCCGCCTTCCTTGGGGATTTTTAACAGAATGCGGAGGATATTCCGTCGGGTGGTTCCCCAACTGGTGACCAGATGATTCACCAACACATTCAGGGATTCCAGGGTGCCAATCTGACCGATCGCCGTCCAAGCGTGCATCCGGACTAAATCAGGCTTATGAATATCTTCAGCTAGGGCCACGAGGCGATCGAGAATTTCATTCTCCAAGCGCACCAAAGCCCGCATCGCTGACTCCCGGGTTGATTTATAGTAAAGTCCCCGCAACAGGGAAGGATAATACTCTTCTAAATGAGTCGATGCAATCACCTCCAACAGGGCGCACCGGACTCGCAAAGACTCATCCTGGAGCAGATTAGGGATAAACAGTCGTAACCCTTGCAAATAATCCGCTTCTCCCAAAGCGCGACAACCCATCACCCGTTCCCGTTCCTGTTTGTGGGTCAACATATGGCGCAGGGCGTTGGTCGCTTCAGCTTTTTGTTCGCGGTTGCCTCGCCGCATGATGGAGGAGGCAGCAGTTCCCCGAACCACCGGGTCCACATCTGCACGCAGATAGGGGCGCAATTGCTCGATATCCAGTTCCGGTTCCGTCAGCCAGATATAGCGCAGCGCCAACGCTAAGACTTCTGGGGTGACGGATTGGTTGAGCAGGGTTCGCAGATGGGGGGTGTAAGTGGGACTCGGATGGTTGAGCATCACCTCCAGACTTTGACGCTGTAAATTGGGGGGAAGATTGGGCAGGAGGGGGGCCAGGGCTTCGCCAACGTGCTCGGGGTCGATTTGGGTGAGCAATTCGATACAGGAGCGTTTATCGTCTTCGTTGCCTTTCTGTTCCAGGGTTTCCACCACGGTGCGCTTTAACGCCCGCATATCCACATCGGAAACTCCGAGGCGTCCCCGTTCGGCACTGGAGACTAATAAACCGAGATAGCGCGATCGCAGGATCCAGACGATGAAAAACCAGCCTAACCCCATCAGCACCACGGACACCAAGAAAACCGTGCCTTGATACCCCAGAATCTCTTGGGGGGTAGCTTGAGGAAAGATCATCCGGCACACCCAAATTGCGGCTAAAATTGCCACCCCGGTTACCCCCACTGCCAGGGGTTCGGCGATGCCATTCACCATCGATTGGATGTTACTGCGAATGCTATCGGGTAGGGGTTGGAAAAAGACAGGACCGGTGCCTTCGATCAGGGTGTATTTGAGGAGTTCTTCAATAAATTTCAGGGAAACCAGCCCCCAAAAGAAGGGCAGGATGGGGGTCAGGGAAAAGGCGCTGAGTAAAACAACCGCAGCAGGTAAGAGGGTGGCGGCAGCAAAGACCCCGAATCGTTCCACAATCCGACTGGAGGCAAACCATTGCATCACCAGTTCAAAGAGTCCCAGGATGCCGTTAAAGACGCCGAGGAAACTGGCAATCCCGATCGCCAAATCTTGTCCGGCAGGGTTTTGCTGTTCTAATTCACTTAAAAATAGGAAGTCAACGACGAGATGTAAGGCTTCGGCGAGGATGAAAAATCCAAATAGGGGAATCACATAGCCTTTTAGGGGCCCGCCGAGTCGGCGATTGGTGAAATCGGGCTCATTTTCGAGGGTGCTGGTCCGGGGGGCGTCGGGAAAGGCTTGTTTGTAGGTGCGACTTAGGTAAAATAGCAAAAATGCCCCTAACAGCATCATCACGCAGGAGGCTACGAGGACGTTATTCAGTCCCACGACCCTCAGCAGTGCGGGGAGGGAAAACCCACTAATCACATCGGCGAGTAAAATACCGCTACTGATGAGGGGATAGGTGCGTTTAATCTCGCGGATGTTAAAGAGTTGGTTGGCGGCGATGGAGGTGTTGAGGTCATTCAGGGCAAAAATGGCTTCCAACCACAGGCGCATCAGGAAAATGGTGACGGCAGCGGCGATCGCAATATTTAAGGCGACCCGAAAAAATAGCAAGGGGATCGCCATGAAGATCGCCACTGAGACGATGACTTGGCGTAGGGGGAGGAACCGTTGCATCCAGGAGTACATGACTCCCAGGAAAGACCCTAAACCCGCCCCGGCGACATAAATCCAGGGCAAGGATTCCGCCCCATATTCGTTCAAGAACAGACCGACTGTACTTGCTTCTAACCACAACATCCCGACTGAGGTCACGGTATAGAATGCAAACATCAACCAGGTGCGCTCTCCTTCCTCGGGACGGAGATTTAACCACTGTAGCAATGCGGTTGCTAACCTACCCTTAGCGGCAAACCGCTGTTCTTTTAGTTCCATGCAGCGTTGATTTCCCGTGTTGTAGAGTGTCCCTGAATGCCGGTTCTCTTTATCTACTATTCTTCTGGTATTTAGAATGCCATACCCTGATTGTTCTGGCATGAAAAGCCCAGTCGATCGCTGATTATCCTCTGCCCTGGTCCTCAACGGGTTCTCGTTAATCGTTGAGGACGGGGGCTTGCTTTGGCTTCCACGGGTTAATTCGCTTATGCCAAGCTTCTGTACCGTGACCTCGCCCACTCAATCGCTGGCACGATTCATTGGAGTTTTTCTTCCTTCTGATTACCATAATCTGTAGTATTTTTCAATTGCGCTGGCTCGGTGATGCCTGAAGGAAGGTAACAGGATTTTGGCGCGGGTTGAGAAGGACTCGCAAGGATGAGTCGGCTTAGGATCAGAGCTTGGTTTGAGGGTGGCAAACAAGTCTTGCGCCGATCGAGGCGATCGGCGCTGGATGAGGATACCTCAGTTCTTGTCAGTCCCAGTTCACCCCTAAAGGGGAAGGACACCCTAATTCCCTTTCCAGGGTTTAAGAGCGCTTGATTTGAGGGTTCAAATCCTAACAGCCAGGGCTGATGGTTATCTTATCGCTTTATGGGGGTCGTCACCCCCGATCGCCGGATTTCCCCCGCTGATTTTTCTCGGCACGATTTTTTGGGGGGAAATCTTCAGTGGGCTGGGTCAGTCCCTGTGGGCGAAAAGCCTGTACTGCCTTCTCTCGTTCGGTCTGGCTGTTCACCCACTCATAAGACCCCAGAGGCGATCGCCGCTATTTTCTATCCCCAGGCAAATCATGAGGGCGCTGTGTACTTTGAATTGAAGTCCCTGCACCCTCATGATTTGTTGGACTACTTTTCCCTACTTTTTGGGAGAGAGCAACATCATCATACTCCGCCCTTCTTTTTTAGGGGCTTGCTGCACTTCGGCGACTTCTTCGAGGTCCGTTGCCATGCGCTTGAGTAATTCCTCAGCCAGGTCCGTATGTTGAATTTCCCGCCCTCGGAAGGTAATCGTCGCTTTTACCTTATCTCCCACTTTCAGAAAGCGCTGGGCTTGATTGAGACGCACGTTATAGTCATGCTCTTCAATCTTGTAGCGCATCTTGACTTCTTTGACTTCAGCGGTATGCTGCTTTTTCTTAGCTTCCCGCGCTTTTTTCTCTTGCTCAAACTTATATTTGCCGTAGTCCATGATTCGGCAAACTGGGGGATCGGCTTTATCGCTGACTAACACCAAGTCGAGGTCTTTTTCTTCAGCGATTCGCATCGCCTCTTGAGGCGTTAGAATCCCAAGCTGGCTGCCGTCTGTGTCAATGGCTCGAATTTGAGGAAATCGGATTCTTTCATTAATTTGAGGTAAATCCCGATTTCTTCTTTTTTCAGTCACAGGCATTCTGGAAGAAGATGATGGAAGCAAGTCGTTCACAGAGTAAGTTTTCTAAAAGTTTAGTTGACACTGATACATTTACGCGACAAAAGTCCGGCTATTGCTGGACAATGCAGCGATGGCACTATCACCCTTATAAGGTGACAGAGGCGGTATCCCGCAAAGCTTTTAGCAAGATTCTAAAAGCGCTTGATGGTTTAAGGTCGATGAGCATTATTAGACTGGGACCCTCTTAGACTCAAGAATCCACACGAACCTCGGCAACCAAGCGAGGAAGTCTCAAAGGTAGGGCGGAAAAATCTTGATAGAGGGCGCTCTTTGGCGGATCCATTTTCAACTCTTGTGGGATATTATACCCGATTATCCACAGATGCCCAGCAAATAAGGATTAAATCCTTGCTCTGACGGGGGTCGGCTGAAGACTCTGAGATTCTTTAAGATTAACTTAAAAGGCATTGTCAAAGTACCTTTACCGGCTCAAAACAACAACCTGTACGAAAGGTCTTGCAATTGAGCTTACTTTTTGAGAGGGAAATCAGCTTTGAGAATCTATCACTGTTGTCAGTTGGGTACGCTCAACAATTCAAGGAGTGCTTGTTTAACTGGCTACTGCAATCATACAGGAGACGAGTTAAAGCAGGAGTTTCACTCTGATTGGATTGTTTCGACGCGCAGATAGTTATTCTTCCGGCTTTCTTGATTATAACTGCATTTTGACGGGTAATAAATGGAATAGCATCGCCTGGGGTCCGGGTTCTTTAAAGAACTTCGGCTTCTAGGCATAGCGTATGTTCAGGTGAATCGATGGAGAGCGGCGATCGGGTTGATGGTCCTGGATCAGGCATCGAGAATAAGCCCATCGGGGTGGAAGTCAACTCCTTACAGGCTACCCAGATTGATGTCGTTACCAAAACCTCCAGTCCGTTGTTGCTTTCTCCAACCACAAGTTATATCCCATTTTAAGGATGATGCTAAGGGTGGCTAATTCACTAAAGATGAACTCGTACTTATCATTTTACTCAGTCTTAATGAATTTTTGATGAATCTTCATCTAACTTAAGATATAACTTGGGGCTTCGCCCGTTTGGATTTTGAGAGAAAACGGGTAAAAGCGAGTCTCTATCCCTTCAAGCATAACAGGAAGTCTGCCCTTCGACGGTATCCTAGATAGCTTTCACCGGATAAATCCCACGGCCCCGATCGCGAACAAAGGGGCGGGTCTCCAGGGATTTGGCTGTTGTGAAACTTCCCGGTTAGTCAGGGATTGAAGTGGATCTGGTGATTCTATCCTCCGAGGGAGAATTTTCCGGGGTGGAGGGAACCTATTGCCCTAGGGGACACTTCGGGTATTGTAACAAGGCAGGGCACAACGGCTCCCTGGCTATCGGGGTAGAAACGCTCCCTGGCTTGTGTTGACAGTGGGGGTTGGTTCGGTACGGGAGGATATAGATCCCCGGGGTGAAGTTCCCCTCAAAACTAGACTCGAACAATGGTGGCGATCGCCCAGGGGACAGTTAACGAACCACAACATCAACTCTGTTTTGATCCGCCTCCCTGGCTTCACAATAAAACTATGCCCAGAGGCATTTACCACTCACCCGACGGTTAAAATAGCGCATTATGAAGACTTCACTTCTACTGAAAACGGCTGCGATCGCCACGGCAACTCTCTCGGCTTTGACCCTTGGCACTCAAGCGATCGCCTCGATATTCGGACAACAAAGCGTTGATCAAAGCCGCTTCATCGCGGTTGCCCAATCTTTTAGCGGAGGTGTCGCTCCCCCCCTGTTAATCCTGGAGCAAGTCTCCAATGCTCGTCAATGTTGGAGCGAAAGTGGCAGTAATCCAGTTCGCGTTGATCCCCTCTTAGTCAATTTTGACTTTACCGGGATTTGCGGTCGCAGTACGGATAGCAATGGCTATTCTATCCGAGTAGGCGGTGAAGATGTCGGCCTTCAGTACACCTTGAGGATCGTACAGCGCAATGGAAACCTGGTACTCCTTGGGGTCAATACGTTTGAACGTCGGGAAATGGAAATCGGACGCACGAACGGTATCGCCAATGGATTTAATAAAATTGTCCTTAATCCCGGATGGCAGTTTGCCAAACGCACCTATAATGGACAGACTTTGGGTCACGTCTATCTCGCCAACACCCAATCTTTAACGGCCCTGGCTAAACCGATGGGTTCATCGGGCACCACTTCTCCTCCGGTGGTGACGACTCCCCCGCCAGGGAATGTCTCCTTTGCAGATACGCGATCGGATATTTATGCTCAGGAAATTGAGCAAGCGGTGGCCCTGGGGTTCGTCTCCGGTTTCCGGGAAGATAATACGTTCCGCCCCCAAGTGGCCCTGACTCGCGAACAGTTGGTCTCAATGGTCATCGAGTCGTTGAAAAACGTTCCCGGTGCCAATATCAATATTCCCACCACGACTTCCTCTCGCCCCTATTTTGACGTGGAGGCGTCGCGATGGAGCGCTCCTAAAATTCAATGGGCCCGAGATAATAACATTATTAGTGGTTATCAAGATCAGAGTTTCCGTCCAGCTCAAACCGTGACCCGGGCTGAAATGATGGCGGTGTTACGTCGCGCTGCTGAATATGGCAATACTCTGCGGGGTCGCGGTACTACCCTCAACGCTACCCGCACGCCTACTAATTTCTCGGATACCCAAAATCACTGGGCTGGTTCTCTGATTTCCGATATGTCGAGTTATTGTCAGGTTGCTTCTCCATTAAATGAATCGGGAACTCAGTTTTTCCCGAACTCTCCGACGTTGCGAAATTATGCCGCAGCAGCAACGGTCCGGATGATTAATTGTGTCAGACAGTAAGGTAATGGGTAAAACTTCCGATTATTCTGTTGAGTTGACTGGATGTTTTGCTTGATAAAACTTCAAAAAAACTGACACTTCTTGTTGTCAGTTTTTTTTGTATTGATTGAGCTAGGGATCAAGTAGAAACGGGCCATTTGGCCGTCCTAGAGAGGGGGCTTACCCACTGATTTCTCAAAAATCGCTTACAATCAGTGGCAGAAAACATTTTAAAACTGTTATTCCTAAAGCCATGCAGCACATTAACCGCCACCGGGCTTTTCCAAGCTTTCTGTCTCGAATTCGAGAGCGCGATCGCCTCGAACTCGCTGAGTCGGCATCCCTGATTGGTTCGGCTGTGGGATCCGTTGTGGCGGGATTGTCTGGACAGGTTTTATTCGCGGCGACTCCGATTACTCTGGCATTGTGGTTGAATCACCTCAACCGCAGTCGGTTTGGGGAGCAAATGCGGACGGAACACCAAGGGGCGATCGCGGATATGCATCAGGTCGTCACTACGGTTCACAGTAGCTTACAAACCTTGCCCAAATCAGAACGGATTCAGGATGTGGAAAATACCTTGATGCGTCTTTCCGAGGCGATGGCAACTTTGCAACAATCGGGCGATCGGGCAAATTCCGGTAACCCCAATGATGAAGAAATCCAACACGAATTTGCGATCGTCCGTCGCGGAGTCATGCGCCTGAGAGATGTCACCGAAACCCGCATCACCGAACTCCAAGAAACCCTCACCAGCGAAGTCCAAACCCTCCGTCAAGAGTTAGCATCTCCCCCTTCAATTCCCTCCCCTGAACTCGCCACCATCAAAGCAGAATTACTCACCCTCGCTCAAAGTCTAGCGGACATTCAAACTCAATTCCAAGCCTTAACCCGTCCAGTGGCCCCCGACGACACCGCCGTTCAAACCCAGCTTGATGAACTGCAAAGCCAAATTGTCAAACTGCAACAGCAAAATCGCGAAGTAGTCAAACCCTATCTCAAACATCTCAACCGTGCCCTTCAAAAGTTAGAAGCCGAAGGGTAACCCTCAAGGGACTCTCTAAATCTCCGATGGGTTGGCTCACCATTTGCATCCAACCCATCCCCCACGGATTGAGAAGGGACCAGGGTTAATTTTTGTTACAGAGTCCCACCCTAGGCCGGTCAACTGAATATATTCTACAGATATCTAGCCCACGCTAGATCACAAACTATAAATTTTTTCATCCCTAGTCTTTTTTCAAAATCATGTCTCAACAGCAGCAGTTAATTATTCAAAACTTTGGTCCAATTGCCGAGGTTCAGATTGAAATCAAAGATATTTTGATGTTTATTGGCTCCCAAGCCAGCGGCAAAAGCACAATTAGTAAAGCGATTTTTTTCTTTAAATCCTTACGAGATGAATTAACCCAGTATTTCTATCAAGCCTACACCCAGGATAATTTTAAC
Source organism: Laspinema palackyanum D2a (assembly GCA_025370845.1). Classification (GTDB taxonomy): domain Bacteria; phylum Cyanobacteriota; class Cyanobacteriia; order Cyanobacteriales; family Laspinemataceae; genus Laspinema. Next base: position 14,603 of record JAMXFF010000023.1, read on the forward strand.
TCTTCCGTTACTCCTTTTGCGAAACAGGCAAAAAATTTATTGATTAAAACTTATGGTTCCGTTTTGCAGTTTCCTGACATGGAACTTAAATACCAATACGGAAATGGCATGGAGGTAATTGTTAGAGCATCTCCCAACCATAAGTTTACTGATATTATTTTTAATCCTTATTTTGCAGAAAATTTCTCTCAAATAGTCTCTTTAGTTCAACGCAAAAAAACTGAACTCAAGCAGAAACCGCTTAAGTTTTCTTCTTCCCGAGACATTACTCTGATTAAGGCTGAAGAAGCGGCTTTATTTGAAAAGATTGCTGACCATGTAAATCAACTTTTCAATGATGAAAGTGATTTACTCTTTTTGCCCGCAGGTCGCAGTTTGATTACTACCTTATCTCAGCAACTTTATAAGATTGATAGACTTGACCGAGGTGATGAGTTATCCGAGGAAAATAGTTTAATTAAACTAGATTATCTGATGGAAAGATTTTTAAATCGGATTGATGGGGCCAAATCTATTCTCAATCAAACTTCTCTTGCACGATTAATTGCAGAACAACAGTCAGAAATTAACAATCCTGAACTTTCATCGGTGATTTCTTTGGCTCAAGATTTAGTCAATTCTATCCTCAAAGGCTCTTACCGCTATCAAAATGGCAATGAATGGATTGATGTGGGGGAAAAAAACAGCACTTTAATTAACTTTGCTTCCTCGGGACAACAAGAAGTCGTTTGGATTTTATTACTCATCCAGTTTTTGATGGTTAATCAACGCCAAGTCTTTTTAGTCATAGAAGAACCTGAAGCGCATTTGTTTCCCGTGGCTCAAAAGGAAATTATTGATTTAATCGGACTCTTGGTCAACCAAACCCACAATCAAGTTCTGTTAACCACCCATAGTCCCTATATTCTCTCTTCCTTCAATAATCTGCTATATGCTTATAATTTAGGTGTCAAGCAATCTGAACAAGTCGAGAGAGTTGTTAATCGCCATTTGTGGATAAATCCGAATCGACTCGATGCTTACATTTTAGAAGATGGCAAAGCTCGTTCTATCTTTGATACAGAGATGGGATTGATTGAATCAGCCGAAATAGATAGGGCATCAGATATTATTGTCAATACCTTTAATCAACTCTTTGAGCTTGAGGATGAAGCATGAACTGCACTTGCCAAGAATTTGAGAAACATTATCCCGACTGTACCTCTTGCTCGGAGGATAAGCGACTTAAAGCAGGGGAGAATGGCCGAAAATATATTCTCAACAATCTATCCCAACGACGGGTCTGCAAAGTCAGAGTAGATGACTGTGTAATTACCAGCCAAGAAGAATGTAAATGTGACTACTTATTCATTGTTTGCAGTCCAGAGCAAGTAGAGGATGAAAATTTTAAGCCTTCGGAGCAACTTTACTTTATTGAGTTAAAAGGAAAAGACCTCATCCATGCCGTCGAACAGTTAACTCAGACTATCGAACATTTTAAGCCCCCAATGAATCATGGTCAAGTCTTTGGTCAAGTCGTCTTGAGTAAGTCTCCTTCCGTTAAGAGTATCGAGAATGATGCTAAGGTGGTCAGACTGAAAAAATTGTTAAGAAAATATCAGGGTAATTTTGAGTACGGGTCTCGACAGTATGAGAAGGATTTTATTTAAAAAATTTAGCGGTTTCGAGATGAAGTGGCAACTCAGTCCAGAGGTTGCCCGATCGCCAATCTTTGGGACCCTCTGCCATCAACCGGAGAAAAAACAGAGGGTCTGCATGGTAGCATCGTCTGCGCTTCTGCTTTAATCGAAAGAGTTGATTCAAGCAGAACTATGACGACTCCATCCACTCCCCCTCAAATTCCGTCCCAGACTTGGCAGCGTTCCATTGGTTTAGATTGGGAAAAACCCTATACCGTTCGCTATGGTAGTAATCTTGATGATGGTCCCTGGCATGGAATGCCCCTCGGGGGGTTTGGGGCCGGTTGTATAGGCCGATCGCCTCGCGGTGACTTCAATCTCTGGCATCTCGACGGGGGGGAACATACCTTCCAATCCCTTCCCGCTTGTCAATTTAGCATTTTTGAAGAAACCCAAGGCCAGCGTCACGCTTACGCACTTTGTACCGAAACCCCCTCCGATGGCAGTCTGAATTCCTGGCAATGGTATCCCGCCTCGACGGAGGAAAATCCTACGGGAACTTACCATGCTTTGTATCCTCGGAGTTGGTTTGTCTATCAAAATGTCTTAAAAGCACAACTCACTTGTGAGCAATTTTCCCCAATTTTGCCAGGAAAATACCAAGAATGTAGCTATCCCCTGGCAATTTTTGAATGGACCGCCTATAATCCCACCGATGAACCGATTACCCTGAGTATTCTGCTGACTTGGGAAAATGTGGTGGGTTGGTTTACCAATGCCATTAAATCCCCGACAGTCAAAGTGCGAGATGATGGTTCCCCCGTCTATGAATACCAATCCAAATGGGGGCAAAGTCAGGGGAATTCTAACCGTTATATTGAAGACTTCCATCGGATTGGTTGTGTGATGGCCGGGGGTCACTTGGCAGAGGTTCCCCAGGAAGGGGAGGGAGAACTGGCGATCGCCACCGCCACTAATCCCTTTCTCGATACCTTCAAGAACACCCGATGGAATCCCACCGGCAACGGTAAAGAAGTCTGGGAACAGTTTTCTCAGGATGGTTCTTTAGTGGATTGTACCGATGAAACCCCTGCCGCCAAGGGAGAACGGATTGGGGTAGCATTGGCAGTTCGCTTCACCATTCGACCGGGAAAAACCCGCAAAATTCCCTTTATCCTCGCTTGGGATTTTCCCGTCACTGAATTCGCTGCCGGAGTCTGGGAATATCGCCGCTATACGGATTTTTTCGGGCGTCATGGCAAAAATTCCTGGTCCATGATTCGCACTGCGCTCAAACATTCGGATATGTGGCGTGAGAATATTATCACTTGGCAACAATCGATATTAGACCGGGAAGATTTGTCCGATTCGGTAAAAATGGCACTGTTTAATGAGTTATATATTCTAACCGATGGAGGAACGTTATGGACTGCCCAGGACGCCGAGGAACCTCGGGGGAAATTTGCGGTTCTCGAATGTATCGATTATCGCTGGTATGAGAGCTTAGATGTGCGCTTATACGGGTCTTTTGCCCTGTTGATGTTGTGGCCAGAATTGGAAAAATCCGTGATGCGAGGGTTTGCCCGGGCGATTCCTACAGGGGATGATACACCCCGAATTATTGGGTATAATCAAGCGGCAGCGGTTCGCAAAGTGACCGATGCGACGCCTCATGATTTGGGTGCACCGAATGAACATCCTTGGGTGAAGACGAATTATACCAGTTATCAGGATTGTAATTTGTGGAAGGATTTACCCTGTGATTTTGCCTTGCTGGTGTATCGGGATTTTCTGTTGACGGGGGGGGATGATTATGAATTTTTGTGGGATTGTTGGCCCTCAATGGTACAGGCGATCGCCTATTTAAAAACCTTCGATATCGATGGGGATGGGATTCCCGAAAATGGCGGTGCACCGGATCAGACCTTTGATGATTGGCCGATGCGGGGGGTGAGTGCCTATTGTGGCGGGTTGTGGATAGCGGCATTACAAGCAGCGATCGCAGTCGGTGAGGTGATTTTAAACAATCCCCCCCATTCCGGCGTGTTCACCGATACGATTTATGAACAGAAGCGATCGCAATTACTGGAACCGGCAACGATTCAAGAAACTCTGAGTACCTATCAAAATTGGTTGGAACAATCACGCACACTGTATCAAGAAAAACTCTGGAATGGCACTTATTATCGCCTCGACAGTGAAAGCGGTTCGGAAGTGGTGATGGCAGATCAGCTTTGTGGTCAATTCTATGCGCGGTTATTAGGGTTAGAAGATATTGTGCCAATAGACTGTGCAGAATCAGCCTTAAAAACCGTCTATGACTCCTGTTTTCTGAAGTTTCACAATGGGAAATTTGGTGCAGCCAATGGCGTATTAATCGATGGTTCTCCGGTGAATCCGAATGCGACTCACCCGTTAGAAGTTTGGACTGGGATTAATTTCGGATTGGCGGCATTCTTGTTACAAATGGGGATGAAGGAAGAAGGGTTTAAATTGACCGAAACGGTGATTCAGCAAGTCTATGAAAATGGGTTGCAGTTCCGCACTCCGGAAGCAATTACGGCAGTGGGAACGTTTCGCGCTTCTCATTATTTACGGGCGATGGCGATTTGGGCCGTTTATGGGATGTTGACTGGGTTTAAATAGGTGAACAATGGGAAAGGACAAGGCAGTGCCTTGTCCTTTCGAGGTAGAGGGCGATCGCCCTCTACAGATTCATGAATTGAAATTAGACGAAACTGAAGTAATTCTCCTCTAAAGCTAGAGAGGAAACCTCCGCAATTACTCCTACCAAGTCGGTACGATCGCCTTGCTTATAGTAAATTGCGGTTCCAGGGGGTAATCCTTCGGGGGAAGCAGCCAACTGATAATCGGCTGCTGAGTTGTGCAACTGAATCACATCTTCGCTGGAATTGAAATTAGCGATTGTTGCATACTGTTTACCTCCCTCCGCATCCGGGAGATTAAGATAATAGACGGAGTTGGCATCACCTAGGATGAAGGTATCCGCCCCCGGTTGACCGATGAATGAGTCAACTTCAGGATTGGTAACTTCAGGATTGGCGATCGTACTGTCATCTAGTCCGGTGAGAATGTCTGTGCTAGTAGGAGTAGCGATCGCCTCATCGACTGGGTTCTCTTCTGGGAGATTCGCCTCTGGATTGACAGCGATCGCCTTGCCAATCCGACCTTCCGCCATGCCATAGATCACATAGTGTTGGAGGCCACTGCCGAAGACCCCATTTTGTACCGCTTCAGCAACATCAGCATTTTGTGCCAGATAGGATTGGGCATCGAACGAATCTGCGATCGCCTTGCTGGGAATGCGATTTTCCGACATTCCGAAGTGGACGAAATGTTCCATCGCACTGCGGAAGACCCCATTTTGTACTACTTCAGCGATATCAACGTTCTGTGCCAGATAGTAGTTAGCATCAAAGGCTTTTGCCAGCATCTCGAACTGCGGGAACGGATTCGCACCTTGAGCCAATCCCCCCATCACCAGATGTTCCAGACCGTTGCTATATGTGCCATTGGCAACTGCTGCGGCAGCATCGGCATTTTGCGACAGATAGAACATCTCGAAATCGGCAAAGGCATCGCTAGGAACGCGACCTTCAGCAAAACCAGATTTGAGGAAATGTTCCAAAGCGCTGCGTAAAGTGCCGTTTGCCATTGCCTCTGCCACATCGGGGTTATCTTTGAGATAAGTTTCGGCAAAGAACGCACTGGGAAGGCGACCTTCCGCCAAACCCGACTGAGTGAAGTGAGCGATCGCACTGGGAAGCGTGCCATTGGCAACGGCTTCAGCCACATCTGGATATTGGGCCAGATAGTAGTCAGCATCGAACAGGACGGTACTCACATTTAAACGGGAACTGCTGCCGACTGCGCCAGTGGGGAGGGCGTACTGCAAGCCAAATTCTGAAGACAGAGCATTACTGTCGCGCCGCAGCACATTGGAATTGAAATGGCGATCGTAGATTTCGCCATAGTTGCCGACGGCTTTAATCGCCTTCACTGCGAAGTCATTGGCCAAACCGAGGGCTTCGCCGATATTTCCTTCCAACCCTAAGAATTGGCGAATCATAGCATTAGAGTCATTGGCGGAGTTACCGTCGGTGTTGGAGGCGATGAACTCGTCAATATTGGCGGAGGTAATGCCCAACTCTTCCGCTTGGACTAAGGCATTATACACCCATCGCACCACATCGGCCCAATCAGACTGATTCTCGTCTGTGATTAAGCCCAAAGGTTCTTTGGACAAAACATCATCGAGAATCCGATGCTGTTCGGGATTGGATAAGGTCGGAATGCGACCACTGAGAATCGTCAGGTCAGTGGAGACAGCATCGATTTCACCTCGGTCATAAGCCGCAAACATTTGGTCGTTGGTGGCAAACTTCACCGGGATAAACGTTCCTCCAAATTCGCTTAAAGCATCTTGGAGATTTTGTAAGGAGGTGGCTCCTTCCAAAGTGCCAACGCGGCGACCGTTGAGGGCGGGCAAAATAGAGATCCCGCTATTCTCGCGGACTAATACTCCTTGTCCCGTGTATAGATAGGTGGGACTGAAGTCAACCCCCATCGCAGCGTCTCGCACTAGGTTCTGGGTGATGCCCATTGCCGAAACATCGACGACGCCATTGGCAGTATTCGCGAAACTTTCTCTGAATGGCTGAACCTGTATTTCCATCTTGGTCGGATCGCCAAATAAGGCAGCCGCGATCGCCCGTCCTAAGTCAACATCAAAGCCCACATATTCGTCATTCTCTTGCTTCAGGGCGAAGCCTGGGTTGTTGCCGGGAAGTCCTAGCTTCAAGGTGCCGCGCTGCAACACTTCTGCCAGCAGGTTGCGATCGTCGTTATCTACTAAAGTGGCATCAATGATGCTACCGGAGAACGGTGGTGAGTACAGCAGTCCGCCATCAGTCCACAGCAGATTGCGATCGCGTTCCAGGCCCGGGAAGTGGCGCTGATAAATTTCGTCATAGTTGCCCACTTGCTTGATGACGTTCACCGCGAAATTGTTGGGCAGACCCAGAGTTGCGCCTAAATCGCCTTCAATGCCCAGGAACCGCCGAATTGCTGGAGCCGAGTCATTATTCGGATTTTCGTCCGTATTTGCAGCAATAAATTGGTCGATATTTTGAGAGGTAATCCCAAATTCTTCCGCTTGAATCGGCACGTAATTCACCCAGCGCACCACATCCGCCCATTGGGAATCATTTTCGGGCAAAATTAGGGCGATCGGTTCTTTGGAGAACTCCACATCTAACAGACGGTGATTTTCCGGATCGGACAGGTCAGATAGCCGCTCGGTAATTAGGGCGCGATCAATGGTGTAAGCGTCTATTTCTCCGCGATCGTAGGCAGCGATAACTTCTGTGAAGTCAACGAAGGTTTTAGATACAAACTCTACACCTTGAGGACTTAACAGATTTTGTAAATTACCTAATGAGGTAGTGTCTTTGATAACGCCAACGGTACGGCCTGCAAGGTCGATCGCTGTTTCAATGCCGCTATCTTTGCGAACGAGAACTGCCTGGTGGTCGTAGAAGTACAGCGGACTGAAATCGATATTCAACGTCGCATCCCGTCCTAGGGTTTGGGTGGAACGAGGAGAACTTAGGTCTACTGTCCCATCGGCTACCTGTGTAAAGGTGTCAGGGAAGTTGCTTACTATCCATTCTACTTTGTTGGCATCGCCAAACAAGGCTGCTGCTAAAGTGCGAGCAAATTGAATATCAAATTCCGAACTGGCTGAATCAGTGCTGATTTTAATCTGACCCCGTTGGATAACGTCATCCAAAATTGTGGTGGCGGGATTAGCCACTAAATCCACCGTCGCCACACCAGGAGTCATGTCAATCGAGACTTCTGCCGCCCCCGGTGCCGGTTGTGCGGTGGGTTCGGTGACCAGTTGGATGATATCCCCTAAGTTCGCAAAGTGATTGTAGGTTTGGCCGTTGTTCTGAATCAGGGCAATTTCTTGTCCTTTGAATTGCACAGTCCCTGCCAGAATCGTAAAGTCTGCCAAGGAATTGGTGCCAAACCCAGGGGCAAAAATTTGGATTTTATCCCCTTGACTCGGGTCAAAGTCCAGAATCAGGTCGCCGCCTTCGCTAGGTGCGTTGTAGTAGAACACATCGGCCCCGTCGCCACCGTTGAGCAGGTCCACCCCTGCGCCACCGATGAGGATATCTTCTCCCTCCGCACCCAATAACCAGTCGTTATCTTCGTTGCCATTGAGAATATCATTGCCGGAACCCCCGCTCACGAGATCATTTCCGGTGTTTCCATACAGTTGATCATCTCCAGCATCTCCTTGGACTTGGTCATTTCCTTCGTTGCCTTCGATGTAGTCGCTGTCTGCACCGCCTGAGATCAGGTCATCTCCGGCATATCCTTGCAGGAAGTCCGCCCCGAAGTTACCTTCGATGTTGTCGTTGCCTTCGCCGCCGAGTACAGTATCATCTCCTGCACCACCACGGAGTTGGTCGTTTCCGGCCTTTCCTTGCAGTAAGTCTTGACCATAGCTGCCATCCAGAGTGTCGTTGCCTGCGTCTCCAGTGAGGACATCATTACCAAAAGTGCCGGTTTGCTGCATCCCGGTTTCACCCGTGGCGCTGTTGCCTGCATCGTTATCGTCAATTTGAATTATGGCGGTTCCCGCTACCGGATCAAGCACATAACCATCTCCGACATATTTGAGGTTAATGGTGACGCTTTCCGGCTGTTCTGGGAAGGCATCGTCTATTACCGCTAGATTGATAATGCCTTCAGTAGCGCCCGGAGCGATATTAATTTCCCCAAATAAACCGCTACTGGAGTGGTAATCCTGTCCCAGGGTGGCCGTCCCGGAAAGGGTATAGAGGATTTTCAGCCCTTGACTGGGGGCAGCTTCTCCCAGGGTGATGACAAATTGACCGTTGCTATTGCCGCCTTCGGCCAGGTTGTTGCTGGCGGTGACGGATACGGTGCGGTTTTCGTTGAGGGCGTACTGCACCAGGAAGGTATCCGCGTTGAGCAGTTCCTGCAGTTGGGTTTGGGATTCGGCAGCAGTAATCTCTCCTTTGACCAGTTTTTGGGTGACTTCCGGTAAGGTGCTATATACCGCCTTTTTAATCGGGTTGATGCTGGGTAGCACGTCCGACACAGAACGAGAGAGGGCTTGGGCAACTAAGTTATCTACTAACTGGTTACTTTGTCCGACTAATTCGCTAACTGCTGTGACGGTTTCATTTGTAACTCCCAGATTCAGTTTCTGGCTGAGGTGGGTAAACAGGGAGTGCAGTTCGTTGGGTTTGCTCAGGTCATAGGTTTCCGAGTTTTGCAGAACTTCACCCAAAGCAATAATCACCTGAATTTGGCTATTGCCCAGATATCCGGCAGCTTCTAGGTATTTGGTGCCATTTTGCAGCACGTTCATCACCTTGATGTGACCGGAGGTGATGTTGATGGCGCTGCTGTTGTTTTCGCCAATACCGGCATAGGGGTCAAAGTCGTCAAGGGATTGAGACAGGGAGTCGAGGGAGAATCCCACGATTTTATTCAGAAGACCTTCCACATCTTCGCCGCCCAGTCCTTGGGAGGAGAACACCGCTTTCAGGGTGCTTAAGGGGCTGGTGGTGCTGGCGATTCCCGAGTTAGAGCCTATGGGGGAAATCAGGGGAATGGTGGTGGGCAGTCCGGTGGTGGTGTCGATACCGCCAATGGCTACAATTTGTGCTTCTGACGCTTCGATTTCTCCGTCTCCGTTGCGGTCTAAGGTGGTGAGGTCGAGGGCATCGAGTTCATATTCACCATTGTTGTCCGTGGTGGTTTGCAGTTCGCCTTTGTCCGGTTGGAAGTTGTAGTTGGTATCCACGAACACTGTAGCACCGGCGATCGGGCCGTTAGATACGGAGAGATTTTGGGGATTGAAGAAGCCCGCATCATCGATAAACTGTTCGACGTTTGTGACAGTTTTTATCTCACCCGACTGGTTATGTTTAATTGTCCAACTGTTCCTAGACTGCTGGAATGTATAATCAGACTGATTCCCTGACAGCTTCAAGGCATCAGTGCCTGCTCCACCCTCGATCCGGTCATTTCCATCACCGCCATCAAGAGTGTCGTTACCATCCCCGCCAATTAACAGGTCATTTCCAGCGCCACCTTGGAGAATGTCATTTCCACCTCCACCATAGAGAGTGTCATTTCCATCACCGCCATCAATAGTATCCTCGCCATCTTCGCCAATGAGATAATCATCGCCCCCTGCGCCCCGAAGATTGTCATTACCGGCACCGGCAAAGAGAATGTCGTTATCCGCTCCGCCACTAAGATTGTCATTACCGGAACCGGCAACGAGAGTGTCGTTGCCATCGCCCCCGTGGAGAATGTTATTGCCCTCTGCGCCATGCAGATAATCATTGCCCTTTGAGCCATCCAGATAGTCATCGCCCTCTTCGCCCATCAGAGAGTCGTTGCCTAATCCACCAAAGAGATAGTCGTTGCCCTTGCCACCAAGTAGGGTGTCATTATCCGAATAGCCATCATAAGTTTGTCCCTGCTTTCCGTTATCTTCGCCGAAAATTGTGTCATTTCCATCCCCACCATAGATTAAATCATGGCCTTGCTGACCGTAAAGAATATCGTTGTTGCTCTCGGTGGCGACTTGATGAGAAGAATCCGGGAGGTCACCATATATGGTATCGTTACCGAGATAGCCGTGTATTTCGTCATTGCCGCTTCCACCCATCAGAAGATCGTTACCACTATTCCCATAAAGGCGATCGTTACCTTCGCCACCGTTGAGGATGTCATCACCTTCTTGACCGTCTAGAAGATCCCTGCCCCGGCCACCCTCAAGATAATCAAACTCTCCTCCACCATAGAGACGGTCATCACCATCTCCTCCAAAGATAACATTCCTGCCCGCGTCACCATCAAGCCAATCATTGCCCGCGTTACCTTCGAGAATGTCATCACCATCTCCACCACGCAGGCGGTCATTACCATCTCCCCCATACAGATAATCATTGCCCGCGTCCCCGTGAAGCTCATCACTGCCCCCACCACCATGGAGAGAGTCATCACCATCTCCACCATGCAACAGGTCATTACCATCTCCACCAAGCAACAGGTCATTGCCCGCGTCACCGTAAAGCCGATCGCTGCCCTCACCACCATCGAGACCATCATTACCAGGCCCACCAGAGACCTGGTCATTACCAGGGCCGCCATAAAGGGTGTCATTCTCATCCTCACCCGTTATTGTGTCATTCCCGCCTTCACCATAGATCAGGTCACTATTACTCCAACCATTAAGTAAATCGTCGTTATTACTACCCATTATGGGTTGTCCGAATGGCAAGTATTGAGCAAAGAAATTTGCCACCTGGCGAGCCGCATCTACCACAAGACTGCCGGCATCAGTCCAAGTCTGGAATACAGTTTCTGTGGCAAAATTCCATCCTTTTTCAACGGACTGGATGGCTTCATCAACAAACTCTACAATTCGCTCGGCTACTAACCCTTCAATCCAATCATAGATACTCTCAATTTCAGTGAGGTCCGGAGATAAATTAAAGTCTTTAGTGATGTCAAACAAGCCATCTGTTTTGGCATTTAGAGTAACTACATTTGATTTTCCTGCACTAACTTCAACTCCCAACCAAACGTCATAGCCCAATATATTAAACCGTCGCTCCCCTGAGACCAGAAGATTGTTATTGTCGAGGGAAAATGTGGCATTTGCTATCTCCTCGCCCAAAACCTTTATGTTGGCGGCTCCGGAACCCGTGTATTGGTTAATACCATCGGGATTACCGTTGAGGTTTAGATCGTTCTTGAGGTTTAGATCGTTAATGTCTATGTCAACAACATTAAAAAGATTTAGATCCAAATCTTTAATATTGATGCTGTTTTCCGAGATTTTAAACTCGGTTTTCGCCACCTGTTTACCCAAAAACTCAAGTCTTCCGTCTCCCTCAAAATAAATGTGACTAGAGCTATTCCCACTTAAATCTCCACCTAACCTGAGGTTGAGTCCAGGAGCGTTAATGTCCGCTCCGGTAATCTGTAAAAATCCTAAATCAATTTTTGGAATCGCTAGATTTGCCTCAAAGCCGGTTAGGATTTGACTTCGAGTATCGTACTTAGGAACTGCAGTCAGTTCTGCTTTAGCATTCCATAGCTGACCTGATACAAAAAGCTTGTTTTTATCCAGGGAGAATTCTGCATTCGCTAGATCTTCACCAAAAATCTTGATAGCAGCCTTTCCGGAGGCATTTGATTGGGTAAGGTTATCGCGGTTGACATTGATGTTTAAGTCATCAATATCAAAATCAATAACATTATAAAAATTCCAATCTAAGTCTTTAATGCTGATGCTGTTTTCCGAGATTTTAAACTCGGTTTTCGCCACCTGTTTCCCCAAAAACTCAAGTCTTCCGTCTCCCTCAAAATAAATGGGACTAGAACTCTTCCCACTTAAATCTCCACCTAAACTGAGGTTGAGTTCAGGATCGTTAATGTCCGCTCCGGTAATCTTTAAAAATCCTAAATCAATTCCTGAAAGCGCTAGATTTGCCTCAAAGCCGGTTGGGATTTGACTTAAAGTATCGTAGTTAGGAACTGCAGTCAGTTCTGCTTTAGCGTTCCAAAGCTGACCTGATACAAAAAGCTTGTTTTTATCCAGGGAGAATTCTGCATTCGCTAGATCTTCACCGAAAATCTTGATAGCAGCCTTTCCGGAGGCATTTGATTGGGTAAGGTTATCCTGGTTGACATTGATGTTTAAGTCATCAATATCAAAAGCAATAACGTTATAAAAATTCCAATCTAAGTCTTTAATGTTGATGCCATTTTCGGAAATTTTAAAGTCTGCTTTGGCTACCTCATCTCCCAATATTTCAATTCTTCCATCTCCTTCAAGGTAAAATAGGTCCGCCTTATTACCACTTACATCTACACCTAATTTTAGGTTGAGTTCAGGATCGTTAATGTCAGCGCCACCAATCTTTAAAAATCCCAAATCAATTCCGGAGAGAGATAGATCAGCATTAAGTCCCGTTAGTTGTTTATTTCCAGTATCGTAATCCGCACTTAATGTCAGTGCTCCCTCGGCTCCCCAGGCTTTAACGCTGGCATTAATTCCTAGACCTTTCTCTAAGGTCTTCCCGGCAATTTCTACCCCTTCAAAAGGTACAAATTCAATGAAGGGTAGTTTTTCTGCTGTATCTCCATCGTTATCTTTATCATCGACATCCTTGAGAGAATCGGCTTCAACCTCAATCACGTCATCAAGGAATTTAAACGTATCAGTCAAGATAGTATCCTGTGCCCCTTCTCCAAAGATAAAAGGATTAATAGGACCGGCTATCAAACCCATTAAGCTCACGGGGTTATTAAGAGTGAGCAATAATGCAATCCGATCGGAATCGGTCAGATCTACACTAAAAGCCCCATCCATATCAATCGAGCCATACTTTAAATCTCCCCGAATCCCAATGTTATCTAAAGCGGTTTCTCCAAACCCGGCTTGAATTCCGAAATTTCGTAATTCTACTCCTTTGAGCCCAAATGGATCGATCCAAGCTTGATTTGAACCCGTATCTAAGGCAAAGTTTGCGGTGATTGACTCCGGTTCAAAGGAGACTCCGCCACTCAGAGATAATTCGGGTTCATTTTGTTGAGAAGGATCGTAACCGTTGAGTGCGATCTTACTATCAACACTTACACTGAGATTTGACTTGGATAGGTCGCCTTTGAGTCCTACTCCCATCTCCGTTATTTTAGCGGAAAATTCGCCTATTTCTAAGAGGGGCTTATCGGTTTTTGCTTTGCCTTCAAATTTTACTTTTTCCGTTCCAATTTGGAGGGCAGCTTCTAAGGAATTGACATATACCTGGTCACGGAAAAATTTAGAAATTGGATCGGTTCTTTCCTGAAAATCGAGTTTCCCAGATAAATTCAAACCTTTGCTAAATCCATCGTCTTTATCGTCATAGCTTGCCAAAATTAATTTTAGGTCTGTCAAGCCCAAAGACAATATATCGCCTGGACCACTTGCCCACCCCTTAAACAGGGAAGCCAGGGTTATTTCATCCTTGCCATATTCAAACTTAAAGTTGTTATCAGTGCTAAATTCTACTCCAATACTCCTTTTATTATCTCCTTCTCCAAACTTCGTAGACAGAGCCAAGGTTGTTTCATTTTCGGAATCAACAGACAAGCTTAGTTCCGAGTCTGAAAAAACTAGATTTTCCATGCCCACTAAGGCTTGAATGCTGGAAGCGATGGCCCCATCGACTGCTTCAAACCCCGTTTTAATCGGTACAAGTGTTGCTATGGGGATAGTAATATCACCGGGATATTGAACCGTAAATTTATCCTCAGCTAATCCCAAATTAATGTTGCCCATCTGTTTGAGATGATTGGCCAAACCTAAATTGGAAACACCCATTGATTGAAATATCCAGGCTACAAATTCGTTGCCCGGGATATCTTTAAACCAAACCTCATACTTCAGACTCTCGTGGTCTTGAAAGTTTTTGACGATTACGGTCGGTTTACCGATTAATGAAATATCCGGTAAGGTTATCGGGGCTGAACTAGGTGAGTCTTGGAGTTTTTGAAGCTTTGTTGGTAAATTCTTTAAAGAGAAACTATCCCCTAAATAGGTAACTTCAATCGCCTCATCTTCAATTTCAACTTTGGCGGTAGGTGTGGTTTCAGGGTTTTGTTCTAAGGCATCAAAAATATTAAACAAAGAGATGAGAACTGCCTCGGGTTCAACGGATATATTCTGGCTGGTTAAGTAATCCTGAAACTGTTGCTGAGAAAGAAAAATGTTTTCGTCACTGCTACTCTTATTCGGTTCTGTAGCCGGTTCCGTCGAAGCTGTTGACTGAAGAACACCCGTTGCCCCTAGGAAAGATAAAAAGCCGGGACTATTTGTCTTTTCAACGCTAATGCTGGTGACGGGTTTAGTGGGATTGGGGTTGGCAAATCGCATTCCTAACAGGGCGGGATCTTTGGCGGCTTGGAAAGTCCCCGAACTGGTGGACCGATCCATGCCGTCGAGCAGGTAGTACACAGATGTGCTCTGTGTGATTTCATCGTACCAGTCGGGAACTGTTGCCACACTGCTGGCAGCAGTTGTGCCATCGCTGTAGGTGAAATTAAGGCGGAGATCCGAGTTCCCCTCGCTTGATAGAGCAGCGATATGCACTTCGGAATAAGTGTTCGGAGTAACTGAGAAATTAAATGAGCCTGTAGCTGAGTTAATCAGGCGGAGGTTGTTGCCGTCGTTTGCGTTGCGGTATAGAAGCTGGATTGCCGGATGAAAACTATTGGCCGCAAATAAGCCGTTATCCGGCAACCCTCTGCCACTAGCCGTGTTTGCAAATGATTGGGTGATGAGATTGTAGCCCGCCCGGTCGATCGCGCTTTGGGTGGAGTCTGTCACCCCGTTATGGCGATTGGTGATCCCATCTATGTTAAAAGCCGTTAATACGTCAAAATCTACCGTGTTGGATAAAACAGAAGAATAAGTTTCCATAATTTTTGGAGTAAAAGCTGAGACAAATTTTCCTTGACCTAAAGTGATTTCGAGTTCCCAGTCGCCACCCAATGCAGGATTACCCGTTAAGTTAGCCGACGCTGCAATATTGGCTCCTGTGAGTTGGTGGAGGCGGTGGAGGAGTGGGTTGATGGTCGATGGTTTTCCCTGTTCCATCAACCATCCACACTCAACCATCGACAGTCCCTGTTCCCCGTTCCCTATTCCCTCTGATGAGGCAACGTTACAGCCATAGATGAGGATATCGGCGTTGGGGGTGAGGGCGTTGCGCCACTGCTGGACTAGGGGACTGTAGGTATCCAGGGTGTCGGTGGCAAGGCGGGTGGAACCCAGATACAAGCAGCCTGGTTCCCCGTGAGAAATAATGTGCAATACTTCAATGTTGCATCGGGTGGCGAGGAGTTGGGTAATTTGGGCTACTCCGTCTTCTTGCGGGTGGAGTACGACAACCTCGGTCCCAGGGATCACACCGGCTGCTAAACTTTCCCAGCTTTCTACACCTGGGTCAAAAATAACCATGATGCGATTTGTAATCATGCTGCCGATGGAGGTATTGACCACAAACTGAGTCATTTCCAGGGGGTTCATGGGTAAGGGTTCCTGATGTTTCTAATGAACTAGACGGGTAGTGTAGATGCAACCCAAGCTAAATCATGTCACTCGCAGGGTGAATGGTTCCGACAGTCTAGCCAATGCGCTGTCAGCCACTTATACGACATGAATGGATAGATGCTCTAAGGGGGGAGTTCAGCTTGAGCTTTTATCCCTTATCCCTTGGAACGTTTAGGGATTTAAGTCTTGGAAAAGGCGATTTTGCTAGGGGAGTAGCCAGTCGCTTCCTCTTAAGGAGGTCAAAAGTCGTAGTTTATTTGCAACGATGGATCCACATTTTGTCTTAGGACCAACCCTTTACCTCAAAAGCTAATTTTTGTCACCCCCCAAACGGAATGTTTTTTAGCGGATTACATATAACCTAACGTGCTGAATCGAAGCTGTCAAGAGTAATCGGTATAAATTTTTGATGAAGCTGTTCGGTTCCTCAAGCAGTATTTGTCAATACTGAACAAGACTCATGCAGCCTAGAGGCGTAGATACATCTCAATGATTTTTTTTAATATCAAATTTTGAGGACAATTGATGAAGATTCAACAAACCGGCTCCCAACAATTCAGTAGTTTTACGGATAAAAAGTCTCAGCGGTGGATTGGGCTAGAGCGCGGGGAAAGGATTAACTAAAATAAGGCTGTGACAGGGTTTGGGGAGCGACTTTTTAGCTTTCTTGACCGCATTTTTAGCCAGAAACCGGGCTGTGTTCTCGGTACTGTAGCAAAAACCCGGTTTATCATCTCTGCTGTACCCATTTTTGAGGAGAATGGCTAAAAAAGTGGGGACAGAATCAGTTAGTATGGTGGGGAAAATGGGGTTAGAACAGAGGGGTCAAACATGGGGAAAGGACAAGGGAGGGCCTTGTCCTGGTAAAATATACTTAGAGGATGGCGTTACCGTGGCGATCAAAGAGGTAGAGTTGGCGGGTATCGACGGCGAGGGAGAGGCGATCGGCATGGTGCAGTTTTTGGGCGGAACCGACTCGGGCAACTGCAATGGATTGACTCTCTCCTGTTGGTTTTTCTAGCACTTTGGCTAGGTCATCTTTATCTTGAATTTCAATTTTGGCTAGGGGAGAATTGAAATAGATAATGGTTTCATGACCCAGGGATTCAATAGTGGTGACTTCCACTTCAATTTTATGATTCTGTGGAGTATTGCTATCTGCTATTAAAAAGGCTTCGGGACGCAATCCGGCAAAAATGGGCTTGTTGATATAATGTTCAATTTCACGGTAGCGATCGCAGGTTTCGGGTGCGAGCGCCAGGTGTTGGGTTCCGTAAGTGATGGCAAATTGGCCGCTTTCGGTTTTGCGTAACTCACTATGAAAGATATTCATCGCCGGAGACCCCATAAATCCGGCGACAAAGACATTCCTGGGGCGATCGTATAACTCTTGAGGCGGTGCTACTTGCTGAAGTTCCCCCAAGCGCATCACTGCCACGCGATCGCCCATTGTCATCGCCTCAACTTGGTCATGAGTCACATATACCGTTGTTGTTCCCATTTTGCGTTGCAAATCGGCAATTTCTGTGCGAATTTGCACCCGCATTTTTGCATCTAAATTTGACAAGGGTTCATCCATTAAAAATACCGCAGGGTCGCGCACAATTGCCCGTCCCATTGCCACCCGTTGCCGTTGTCCCCCCGACATTTGTTTGGGTTTATTGTCCAGTAAATGAGTCAATCCCAATTTTTCAGCCGCTTCCATCACTCGCTGTTGTCGTTCCCCTTTGGCAACTTTCATCATGCGGAGGGGAAATTCCATATTCTGCCGCACCGTCATGTGCGGATACAGGGCATAATTTTGAAAGACCATTGCAATATTCCGGTCCTGGGGGCTTTTATTATTCACCACATCCTTACCGATGATTAATTTACCCGCACTAATATCTTCCAACCCCGCTAACATCCGCAACGCGGTCGATTTGCCACAACCGGAAGGTCCAACAAAGACCATAAATTCGCCATCTTCAATGGTCAAACAGAGGTCTTTCATTGCGGTGAAGCCATTGGCATAAACTTTGTAAATGTGGTCAAATTCTACTCTTGCCATTGTTTTAATTTGTGGATAGTTTCAACAACCGGCGGGGGTTAAAACCCCCGCGTCATAGCTAAAGTCGTCTTTAGACGACTGCAAGTCTGATACTATGGTATTTTTAGTGGGGTTTTTAGTCGGTTTTAACCGACTTTAGCTGTTAGGCGGGGGTTTTAACCCCCGCCGTTGTTTTAACCCTTAATACCCGAAGAAGCAACCCCCTGAACGAACCATTTTTGGAACATTAAGAAAATCACTAACATCGGTGCAACCATCATGACTCCAAAGGCCATAATATCCCCCCATTGAATCGGAGGTAAGGTTTGAAATTGTGCGATCGCCACAGGTAAAGGACGGACTCTTTCCCCCACAGCAATCATCGTCGGCCACAAAAATGACCCCCATTGGGTTAAAAAGGTCAGAATCGCTACGGATGCAAACACAGGTTTAGAAACCGGGACAATAATTTCAAAAAAGGTCCGGATTGGACCCGCCCCATCTACTCGGGCTGCTTCTTCCAATTCCTTGGGCAAGACGATAAAAAAGGTGTAAAATAAATAGATGGAAAAGGCATTGGCAATAAACGGAATGATTTGGGCGGTGTAAGTATTGCGTAATCCTAACCATGTCATTTGAAAGAACAGGGGAACCGCAATGGCTTCAAAGGGGATAATCATTAACGCAATAATAATCGGAAAGATAATATCCCGTCCCCGCCACTGCAAGCGGGAAAAGGCATAAGCCGCCATTGAATTGACCAGGAGTCCAAACAGAACGATCGCCCCGGTAATAAAAATTGAGTTCCAGAAAAACCGGGTAAAATTGACTCGGTTAAATACATCTTGATAGTTTTGCAAGGTCGGATTATCAGGGATAAACGCTTTTAATGACCCAGCCTCGACTAACACCAGATTATCAGGCTTGAAACTGCCGATAATCATAAATAAAATCGGCGCAATAAATAGCAACGCCAAAATTGTCAAGACTACATAGCTGACAATCATACTAATCCGCTGCTGGTTTTGGCGGTGGGTCATTAATTGCTCATGAGTCATCGTAGAAACGCGACTTTCTCTAGTTGATGCTTCCTGGGAAATTTTCAGAAGTTGTTTCATGAATTTAGATTCGGTAACATTTGTTGAAAAAGCGAAAATAGGTTTTATCCGGATTAGACGGGGCCATTTCTCCCCCCTGGTTGCGAAATTTGATGATTTAATCCATTGCCCGTTCTTCTTTAATCAAGGTCCGTTGGATGAGGGTAATCATCAAGACGACTAGGAAAAAGACCACCGTCATCGCCGCCCCTTTGGCCATTTTTTGCTGTTGATAGGCAGCGCTTACCGCTTCATACATCACCGTTGTGGTGGCATCCAGCGGTCCGCCATCGGTCATGATTTCGATTTGGTCATACAGGCGAAATGACAGAATCGAAGTTACCAACATGACGAAAATTAAGGTATTTCGCAGTTGGGGTAAGGTGACGTGCCGAAACTGGTTCCATTTATTGCTGCCATCAATAGCAGCAGCTTGGTATAAATCACTGGGAATTGACTGTAAACCGGCTAAGAGAATCACCATTTGAAATCCCACACCCTGCCACATAGAAAGCAGCATAATCGCCGGAAGTGCTAGATAGGGGTCACGAAGAAAATCTCGCGGTTCCCACAATCCAAAGGTGATAAAATCCAGAAAAGAATTCATCATGCCATTGGCACCGGGGGCGTAAATCAAAATCCATATTACGGAAACCAATGCCATTGGAAAAACTACCGGCATGAAAAACAGGGTGCGAAAGATTGCCATACCGCGCAGGGGACGGTTGAGTAAGAGGGCTAATCCGAGGGCGATCGCAGTTTGCAATGGCACGACTACAATGGCAAAAATCGCATTATTCAGTAAAGCCCGACGAAAAGAGGGTTCACTAAAAATTCGGGTATATTGTTCTAACCCAATAAACCTTGTGGGTAATGGCGAACCGAGTCTTAAATTTGTAAAAGACAAAATGGCCGCTAAGGTAAAAGGCAAGGCCACAAATAGGAATAATCCAATCAAGGCGGGGGCTGCCATCCCTAGGGCGCTGCGCGTATCATTTTGAGCAGTTAATGTCGTTTGATTTGCCATAAGTTTAGATTGAAATTTATCTTGATAATCACTAACTTGTTGTCAAGTTTTGGTCACTGGCACGAGAAATTTTGGGAAATCGTGGGACGTTTTGGGATGCGCTAACTCACGTTAGGATACCCTTCGTTATCCCGAATATCTAAGTCAATTTCTGTGGCAGCCCGTTCTAAGGCTTGTTGCACTTCCAAACCATTGCGAATGTTATTAAAGGCTTCTTGAAAGGCTGAAGTAATCACCGGATAACCGGGAGTTTGGGGACGGGGAACGGTTTTGTTATTCAACAATTGGGATGAGAATAAGCGCAACGGGCCGCCTTCGCGGTATAACGGAGATTGCGCGATCGCACTTTGGGTGGCGGGGACGGCCCCATTGGCATTGGACATGGCAAGCACTTCATCCTGCTGTAACAGAAACTCTAAAAATGCCATTGCTGCTTGGGGGTTGTCACTTCTTTCTGTAATTCCCCAATTCCATGAACCCTGGGCGGTTTTCGATCCATTGCCTAAATTCGGCAGAGGCAACACCACTAAATCATCCCCAAAAGCCTCTGCATAACTCGGATAGACCCAATGTCCCACCCAAGAAAGCGCCACCCGTCCCGTGGTAAAGGCGGCGTCATCTACATTGGGATCAACGTAGCCATTTTGCATCCAAGACTGCACCTGTTCCATTGCTGCCACGGATTCGGGACTATCCATGACCCCAGAAGCGGTTTGGTAATTTGTGCGATCAATGGTTGCACCGCCCGCAGAATATAATAGCGGCATAAAGGCATAAGTAAACCATTCTCCGGAATAGTTCAGTTTGAGGTCCAGCACTTGTCCGTCCGGGTCATTTTCCGCTAAGGTGGCTAATGCGCGATTAAATTCTTCTGCGGTCCAAGCGTCGGCGTTGCCTTGCGGGATGCGAATTCCAGCAGATTCTAGCATACTGCGTCGTCCGTAAATGCCGAGCCCGGAATCAAAAGTGCCGACGGAATAGAGGCGATCGTTATAGGTTCCCTGAGTGATAATCGAAGGCAACAAATCCATGCGGACTTCTGGCGAAATCAAGTCGTCAATGGGTCGGAGGTTTTGCTGCCAGACATAATTGTAGATAAATGGCCCATCAAATTCTAGCACATCGGGCAAATCCCGTGAGATTGCTGCCGCTTGGATTTGGGCATTATAGGAACCTTCCGGTAGAAATGTGAGCCTAACGGTGACCTCATCATGAGCGGCATTAAACCGAGTGACTTGTTCTTGCAGGGTGATTCGTTCTGCATCTTGACCGGCGTGCGCCCAGACTTCCAGGGTTCCGGGGTCCCTGGCATTCCTGACACATCCAGCAACGATGCTGAGGAGAAATACGGTAAAAGCAAGCATTCGATATAAACGTTTAAATTTCATGGCGGGTTGATTGTGATTCCCAAACATCATTGGTTCCCGTTCTATCTCTATCTACACTACAAATGGGATCTTTTTGTGGGTTTAGGGAAGAAAAAACAAATAATTTTAAGTTTCTTAACTAAACTTCATCAAAACTTGAATTTTTTTAAAGCAAGGTTTGGCTCACTTCGGGGTGAGACTCTTTCCTATTCAATTCAGCAGGCGTGAGAGCGGACAGAGTGAGTCTGACTGGAGGCGATCGCCGACTGCCTGGATATCTCCTCGAAGTTCAGACTCTTTCGCCTTCCCCTCTGTTATCCCGCTGAAAAAATGCCGGGTCAACGATTTTTGGCCGGGGCTTCAGATGGAGCAGTCTTAGAGTTAGGAACGGCTTTTTTTCAAGAAAAACCAAGTTTGGCGATCAACCTTTCCATCCATAATTACTGTCGCTTCAGGATATTGTAAATTGATATCTCCTTGAAAGTTTTTAACTGCTGCTTCGGTTTCAGGCCCAAATGTTCCATCAACTCCCGCCTCACCTAAATCGTACCCCATATTTAATAAAATCTGTTGAACTTCTTTAACCTCTTCCCCTTGACTTCCCCGTTCTAATATGCGTTGATCTAACATAATTGTGCCTCCAACTTTTTCTAAAAATTTGATAAAATTCCCACAGGTTCTCCGCTGGGTCTGATTCAGTCCAGAACTCCAACTCTGACCTATTCAGAGCCAGTTTAGCCCTGTCTCGGGTGGGTCTCCCACTATCCCCGGATATATTTTGGTGATGAAATCCTCGGGCGTTGCTACAGTCTGCAAAAGACAAAGGGGGTTTTTTCACAAAGCTTTTACTCATTCGTACCCAATTAGGGCCATTAACCGGGCTTGTTAGGACCTGGTTAATGGCCCTCGGGAAATGTCCAAAACCAGGGCAAATCCAGGGTTTCCATCGGACCTCGGATGCTCGACCCTGGGGCGATCGCCCGTCGGATTTCCTGGGGATCGACGGGAGACGACTTCACCTTATGTATTAAAATAGACTTAGCCGGTCCTCTCTATGGATGAGTTAGGCCCTTGAAAATCCCTCTCCCGATGAACATCGAGCCAGGGTAAATAATCAGCAAAAATTATTAACAACCAACGATGAATTTGCACGGAATTGAAACAGGGATTACAACTTTAGTTATATCTGGAAATATCATTTTAACGAGTCTATGTCAACTTTTAGCAATATTAGTGATTGGCCTGGGGGTCACCCGAGCCTTAATAATTTTCGTCAAAGATGCTCTATTTAAACCGCATACAATGGAAGCCTTTCAACGCAGTCGTTTAGTGATGGGATATTCGTTTTCTTTGGGGTTAAGTTTTCTAATCGGGGCAACAATTTTAAAAACCATGATTTCCAGTCAGTGGGATGATATCGCCCGGTTAGTGGCGATTATTGCGGTGAGAACGGTCCTGAATTATTTATTATTGCAGGCGATCGCCAAAGCTACCCCGGAAGTCTCACAAGCCAGCAGTCCGGCTCAAGCCTAAACTGCCGTGCCTGGGAGTGTGGCATTTGCCTGGGCGATCGGCCCTTTGTTGAACAAATTCTGAATTGCTTAGAGGGATTACCATGAAAAAGCTACCCGATGAAAAAACCCTGCTTGAACTGTTGGAAATGACAAAACTCGCCGAACACAAGGCACGAAGAACTAACGAACTGGCAACAGACATCGCCTTAAAATATCAAAACCGGATGCGGGAAATTCGAGAAACCAGGAAAGGTGAAGTCAGTGGTATCCAGCAATAAAGACAGATGGCGATCGCCGATTCACTTAAGAAGGATTGCTGATGGGAGCAATTTCAGGAGGCGATCGCTCTTTAACTTAGCACATATTATCCAACCACATCAGTTACGGATTGACCCTGGCATAGATTAGTCGAGGGTAAATACTGTCCGGATAGGGAATGAACCATATCTTCTAGCATTTGACCGTAAACTTTATATGTTTGGTCATCTTGACAAACTAAAACCACCTGTTCTACTTGAAAATAGATACTTAAAAATTGTTTAATTTCACTAATGGCAATCTGAGCAGCAATTTCTAAAGGAAATTGACCCGTTCCTGTCCCCAGTGCTGGAAAGGCAATAGATTTAAGGTGTTGCTTTCGAGCTAAATTGAGACAATTGCGATAACAATTTGCCAGGAGTTCTTCTTCCTGTCCTTGACCCTCTCTCCAAATTGGCGTAACGGTATGAATCACCCAGGGAGCGGGTAATTTATATCCCGGTGTTAGCTTGGCTTCTCCGATTTCACAACTCTGCAACGCTCGACACTCTTTTTCCATCTCGGCACCAGCCGATTGATGGATAGCTCCATCTACCTTTGAACGGTTAGATGAACTCATAAATAAGCCAAATTTTTTATGAGGAAGGAGGGTGGGGTTGCTGGAGCAAACAATCGCCTCTACCGATTGCTCTTCTATGTTCCCCCAGATTAGACTGAGGCGATCGGCAAAATTAATCCCGGATTTGAGGAAAACTAACCGACGAATTTCCTCCACTTCTTCGGGTGAAACCTTCGTTAATTTGGCGATGCGATTGTGTAACTCAACTTCCTCGGGAGTAATCCGTCCGTCAGATTTGGCAAACTCCCAAGCGGTAGTTAAAAGCAATCGATGTTTGATTTCGGCCTTTTCGGGCTTTTCTTCTTTTAACAATCCTTGACAAAGAATTTCATCAAAATTTGGGGTTTTATTGAGGGCCTCGCGGACTCGTTTAGTATCTTTGTCATTAATAGCCCCGTTCAAACACAAGGTTTCCAGGGTATCTTTTTCTTGCGCGGACAACTCTCCATCCACCCAAGCCATTGGTAAAGCCGCAATCAGGACATCTCCTAAAAATTTACTTAAATTTCGCTTTTCATTCTGATTCCTCAAAAATAAAGCGCCTTGACTCACGCCAACACCTGTAATAGCAGCTATAGTCAGGGGAGCAGCTAAAGTTAATAAAGAATACGCAGAAGCACTAACTGCGATTCCCCCACCCAAACCGATCGCAGCTTTGATGGAAGTCAAGAATCCAGCTTGCACAAAAACACTGGCAGCAGCACCGTGAACTCCCGCACCGGCAACCACTCCTGCTGCCGCTCCTTCGGCGAACGAACCCCCAATTTTGGCAACGGGTGGTAAACCTTCTTTAACGATTCGCAGTTGAATTTCGCCTGGAGATAAAGATTCATTACCCGAGGGGGTTTTTAAGTAGGCTAACAGCGCATTAATCAAGGCAACAATGGTGCTGTCATAATCCTTCTGGGGATCAAGTGTACTTTTGACTTGATCGAGGATTTTCTGGGTTTCCTTGACCATTTTTTCCCAGGAAGGACCCAAATTTTGCACGAGTTCGTTGCGATCGGCGTAAATTGTGGTGAATTCTTCCTGATACTGCTGAGTTAAGTAGTCTCGATGTAATTCTAAAACAATATCCAAAGTGACTAGGCTCACAACTAAGGCGATCGCTCCTGCAATTGGCGTCGTAAATGCTCCAATAATGGGAACTCCGGTTAAGGGGATATAGGAAGAAACCAGAAATGCCAAAATATTGCCAATAATTAATAAAGCGGTCGTCAAATACTTCCGGGCTTCACCCTCAATATTTTCATCTTTATAAATCTTCCAAAGCAATTGAATATACAGCGGTATTTTGGTGATTTTTGTCATTGCAAAAGTAATGAACTTGCCCGCCACAGGGACAATGACTAAAACAACCAGTTGCATGATAGCTGGAATAAATTGGAGAGTCATAATTTTTTAATCCTTTGTAGATTGATATCGGGTGCAATTATTGCCTAATATTTATCGCCTGCAATGGGATTATTTTTTGTGTTCTCTAATCCTTTATTTTTGGGATTTTATACAAAAAAATATCTTTTTATAGCGGCTTCCGGACTCATGGGGGAGCGAGGTGGTTAGGAGTGCGTAAAGCCTCCAACAGACTGACGGGCATCACGAACAGGAGACAGAGCGAGGGATGTGGGGCAATAGGGTATCCTAAGCATCACATCTGGCTCGCTCAGAACACCCAATTAAAATGTCGCAACGCTTATTAGACAAACACAAAAAAGACGAGCATTGCTTGAAGAAAGTCAATTATCGCTTGAACCGATATTCCCGTAATGGTAGCAAATTGTGCCACTACACTGGATATTTCTGCAATTCCACCCCCCGAAGTGGCTAGTGCTATCACCTGGGTCCAAAGTTCCATTAAAGTAGGCCATTTAGCTACGAGGGTTGCCAAGGAGGCAAGAGACATAAGACTTTCTTTGAGTACCGTTAAGATGTTTATTAGGTAATGGATATTGTCTGCTTCGTTGCTCTGAACATAATTTACAATTTCTTCAACTACTGGGTAAAATTGCGTGGAATCCATATTCAATGCTCCGTTAATTTCATCAAGACTTATTTTCATTCAGAAAATGGATTTTCAGGGTTTTAGGTGATAATCTGCATTCAAATTTAAGCTAAAAGCTTTGCCCAATCAGGCTTTCATTCTGCAAGATTCCCCTAGGTCCACTGCCCGATCCAAGCGGACTAAAAACCCTGAAAATTCCCCTTTAGCCAACACTAGGGATGGCTGGTCTCTTTTTTTGCTAGTAACTTATAGCACAACTTTTTTCTGCCCAGTCTCCAAGTTGTTTAGCAACAAAGACACTCATTTTGTAAGTACCATAGGTTGTGGCAGCTGTGCCAGCGGTCAACAATCCAGCCATAACTAAGGGTCCACCTACGGCAGAGGTAACGACGGCGGTTGCGGCTGCACCGTTAGCGTTACTGCCTAGCACAATAGCTAGAGTTTTGGTTAACCCACCTAAACCGAGTTTTGAAACCGTAGAAGCTATAGCGGCATAACCTGTTAAATTTCCTCCACCATTTGCCGAGACGGATGTAAAAGTCTGCAATAATCGCAATGTAGTTTCAGCACCTTCTTGGATTGCGGACCAACTTGAGTTATCTATTCCATTTTTCATGTCTTGATATGCTTTACAAAATGTTCCAGGAGTAGCACTCAAGAAATTTTTGACATAATTACGAGATTGAGAATTTAGCGATGTAGAAGTAAGGTTTTGTAAAATCATTGACATTACTTTATAGCTTTCGCCGTACTTACTTTCCAGTTGATTTTTGGTAATTTTCTGTAAGCTATCCCCATATTTGTAAGCGTCAGCAACCAATCCTTGAAGATCTGCGGCTAATTGTTCTTTGCTGAGATGGCTTTGTAGGTTATCGTTTTGAGAAGATACAAAGTCGTGGACTACTTGCTGTTTTTCCAGGATTTTATCTAAATCTGTAAGCAGTTCTTCCCGAGTTGGCAAGTTTTTCTGGAAAAAGTTACGCGAACTATCCATTACATTTTGGCTAGATTTGACTCCTTTTGAAATAAGATCCTTGATTTCATTTTCATTTGGCAATCGCTCTAACAGAGCCAGGGTTATCACATCAACGGGTTGAGGGATAGGGAGTTGAAGAGCTACTCCTGTTGATGACTGTGGCATTTTAAATGCTTCAGACTGGGCTAATGCCGCAGGAGTAAAAAATGCTCCTAGCTGAATAGTAAATGCTACAATCAGGGTAAAGACTGCTACGATTTGTCGAGTGGTTTTGTTAATCATAGTTTTTGATTGAGTAACTGAATGCGTTGGCTATAGATAAAGTGAGCCAGATGTCAAGGGAATAGGTATAGCGGAGCCGATCGCCCAGAACAAGCGAGGGCTTTACAAACTACCCAGTTTAGAAGGCTGAACTCCCTTGTTAAATTCCTGAAATGCTTACTATCCCTGGATTTTGACTATGGGATTTGGAAATCTTCGTCTTCTTCATGGGTATCGTATATACGCTTTGTCGCTATCAACCTCTTGCGCTATATTTTCCGGTGATCGGGGTTGATGGCTGTGATTATTCCCTTGGTTTGGGTTGTTTGTATTCATTGTAGAAAATCCTTCGTCAGAATACAGGCTTAATCGCTTCGCTATACCAGGGTTTATAGGCGCGCCGTCGAGATTTTTCGTAGATTCCCGCCTCCGAAAGTATGATTAGCAGTTGCTCGCCTAAGTGAGCCGTGAACCCAGCTATAAAACGCTGGTATCCCGTTGGCTTTCAAAAACCCCGCTCTTGGGAGTCCCTCTATTCTCTGTATTGCCTCCCAATCTTACCTAATTATTAGAAGTCAATCTTATTATTGAGTATTGGGGCGGAGATTTCAACCTGACTTTACAAAAGTTATCATTTATTCGGGTGAGTACCAACTTTTCTGATATCTATCATCAACTATCCTCTATGTCAGGGGGTGCGATCGCGAACCGACTTGATTGCACTCAGGAATGGGTGTTTGCAAAACTGAAAACCGCTTAGAGCATCTGGCGCAAAACTGAGAAACCGGATTTGTGGACCGTTGAATCTAAGACGCTACTCGGGCCCTAAAACAGAATTCAGCAAATCGTTGATTGACTTGAGGCTGTGTCAATCTTGTCTGTCAACAAACGATGACTTAGACTATGTTACCCCATTCAGACGGGTCAATTTTCGATAAGCCAGTACCTCTGCGACTGTAATTGTCCATACCTTACTTGTCCAGAAACTTGGTTCAAGGGGGATGAGGTTGACGCCAATTGCCCTCGGGACCCACTTCCCTTTCTCAACCCTTGCGGTCCTCTGTTTGCTCTATTTAACCCCCCAGTTTTATCAAAATATCCTAAGTCAATTTGATTTTCTAATATTTGGGAAAACCCTTGAATTTTCTCTGAGGAGAATATATACTATTCATGTAAATACATGAATTTTTGATAAATTACATGGAGTTTTCCCTTGGTCCTCGGCTGCGTGCCACCCGGCAACGACTTGGTTTAACTCAGGAACAGGTTATTGAACAGCTTAAAGACTGCTATGGTGTCGCGATGAGTCAACAGGCGCTCTCCTGTATTGAACATGGCAAGCGGAAGATTGATGCGGAACGGGAATTACCGGCATTAGCGGCAGTGTATGGTCAGGCGATCGATTCGTTTTACCAGTCCTGGACTCTACCAGCAGGGGTGGAGGCTCCCTCGGTGTCTGGGGGTGATTTACAGTCTCTGACCCCGGAGGAGAAATTTCACCTGGCGATCGCCCTCCTGCATCAAGTTTTCCTCAATTCGTAGCGGTTCTGAGTGGCTCCTCCGGGGGCCATACATGATTATTGGAATTGCACATTTTTATCGGATACTACCGGGACTCTGGAGAATGTAAGACTTTCGTGTAGTTTACATGATTTTCTGATATGGCCTTCTCCCTTGGCAAGCGTCTCAAGGCTACCCGCGAGTCCCTCGGGTTGACTCAGGAACAGGTGATCGAACAGCTAGAGATTCGCTATGGGGTGAGTCTCAGCCAACAAGCGATGTCCTCGATTGAAAATGGCAAGCGCAAGGTGGATGCGGAACGGGAATTACCGGCATTGGCGGCAGTGTATGGTCAGGCGATCGATTCATTCTACGATTCCTGGGCGTTGCCGGAGGGGGCGAAATCTCAGAAACGCGCGTTTGCTGCACCGGCTGTGCGATCGCCCCAGGATGTGAGAGCGATCGCCCCGGTGGATTTGGAGGCACTCACGAAACGAGATATGTTAGAACTGGCGGCTGAACTGATTTATAATGTTTTAGAAGAACCTTAGCCCATTTGATGAATTTATCTCATATTTTTCCATTTCCAATACAGGGGAGGAGTTGAAACGAGAGGTTGTAGAGTTTCCTGATTGTACTGGAGTTATGTTAAAATAAAGGTTTAGATTGATATCGGCCAGCAGTTGTGGGAAAGTTAAGTTTGTTAAAACCCGCCCTGGAGGAGTTTAATCGGTAGATGACTTTTAAACAGGCCGGAATAGACTGTTTAAATCGGTTTATAACTTAAGGAGAAAATTGATGGGAATTGAACGGCGAATGTCTCGGGATATTTTTGCGATTACTGAGATTGTTGAACTGAAGCAGCCTTGTTTTACGAGTACGGGTGTGTTGTATCCGGGACTTTATCCGGTAGGACAATTACCAGATGTAGCGTTTGAAATGGGGTTGGTGGATAGAGTGTATCCGGAACGGGGAAAGGCGGGGAAGGAGGAACAGCAATCTCCGCCTGATGAGCCGGGGGGAGGTTAATGGGTTTTATTTGATTTGGATAGATTTAGACAGGAGGCAGAGCCTCCAATTGGGCATTCCTAGGCAGAGCCTAGGAACGAGGATTGGGGGTTTTTTTGGGGGGGTTTGGGAGGAGGCAGAGCCTCCAATTGGGCATTCCTAGGCAGAGCCTAGGAACGAGGATTGGGGGGGTGGATTGTTGTTTGAATTGGATGAACTATGTCAATAAATCCTTATGGTTGGATAGAAGAATCGCTCAGGACGATTCATCGGGCGAAGTGGTATCGTTCGGTGCAAGAAATCATGGGTCGTCCGGGTGCGGTGGTGCGGATAGATGGGCAAGAGTTGATTAATTTTGCGAGTAATGATTATCTGGGTTTGGCGGGGGATAGTCGGGTGATTGCTGCTGCAATAGAAGCGACTCAATTGTATGGGACGGGGGCGACGGGTTCGCGGTTGATTACGGGGCATCGTCCGATTCATCGGGAGTTGGAACGGGCGATCGCAGCGCTGAAACAAACCGAGGATGCCATTGTGTTTAGTTCCGGTTATTTAGCCAATTTAGGGGCAATTTCGGCTTTGGTGGGGAAGCGGGATTTAATTCTGTCGGACCAATACAATCATGCTAGTTTAAAAAATGGGGCAATTTTGAGCGGGGCAATGGTTTTAGAGTACGCACATGGCGATGTGGAGGGATTGAAATTTCTTTTAGAATCCTATCGAAATGCTTATCGGCGCTGCTTAATTTTGACCGATACGGTTTTTAGCATGGACGGGGATTTATGTCCTCTATCTAAAGTAGTAGAATTGGGTGAAACTTATGGCTGTATGCTGTTAGTAGATGAGGCGCATGGTACGGGGGTGTTTGGGGACCGGGGTGCGGGGGCGGTGGAATATTTGGGCTGTACGGGGCGGGGTTTGATTCAAATGGGAACCCTGAGTAAGGCGTTAGGGAGTTTGGGGGGATATGTGGCAGGAAGTGCCGCGTTAGTTGATTTTCTGCGAAATCGGGCAGGGAGTTGGATTTATACCACGGGACTTTCCCCGGCAGATACGGCAGCGGGGTTAGAGGCGATCGCTATTGTGAATCAGGAACCGCAACGACGGGCGAAATTGTGGCAAAATGTCAAGTACCTTAAACAGTTGCTGGTAGAGAGTGTACCCTCAGTGGCATCGCGGTTACTGCCCTCAGAGTCCCCGATTCTGTGTTTGCAAGTCCCTGATGCTCAAACGGTTTTAGCCGTGGGGGAGGGACTCAAAGCTGCCGGGATTTTAGTGGGTGCTGTCCGTCCCCCGACGGTCCCAACCAGTCGGATTCGGGTGACGGTGATGGCAACTCACGAAAAGGCTCACTGTGAGCGACTTGTGGAAGGATTGCAGTCTCTCTTAAAATCCTGATGAACCGAACGCTAAATGCTGTTTTTCCTGCTTTAGGACTGACGATCGCCTTGATGGGAGGTCCGGGACTCTTGCCGATCTTAGCTGTCCCGGAGGCAGTTGCCCAAACTCGCCCTCAAGACTTCCTGACGGAAGGGGTGCAGAAGTTGGAGGCGGAAGACTACGAGGGGGCGATCGCGGATTTGACCCGGGCGATCGAGTTAGATCCAAAGTTAGTGGATGCTTATACAGCCCGAGGGATTGCCCGTCACCGGAATGAGGATTACGTTGGTGCGGTGGAAGATTTTACACAAGTGCTGGAAATCCAGCCCGAAAATAGTCAAGTTTATGGGTTACGCGCTTTAGATTATTTATACTTAAGAGAGTATCAGGCGGCGATCGCAGACTTTAATCGGGTGATTGACGAAAATCCCCGGGATGCCGATGCCTATATGCTTCGGGCAGAGGCACAGACAGAACTAGGGGAGTTTCAGCGAGCAATTCGAGACTATAACCGGGCGATCGAACTCTCACCGGATAACCCCACATTTTATAGAAGACGGGGGCAAAGTCGCGCCCGGAGTGGGGATTATCCTGGAAGTATCGAAGATTTTAATCGTGTCATTGCACTCGATGCCAATGATGCCCTTGCTTATGTGTTTCGGGGAAATGCTTATGACGATCGCGGGGAGAGTGAAGCAGCACTTGCCGATTACCAGAAAGCCTTGGAACTGGACCCGACTTTAGCGCAAGCCTATTATAATCGGGGAATTACTCGGCGACGGTTGGAAGATTATCGCGGGGCGATCGCGGATTATACGAAGGCGATCGAGATCAATCGGACTGATGCAAATTCCTACTTAAATCGGGGGGTTGCTTATGCGTTATTGGAAGAATTCCCCGATGCGATCGCTGACTATACCCAAGCCATTCGGTTTAATCCCAACTTAGGAGAAGCCTATTATAATCGAGGGCTGACTTACCAACGGATGGGGGACGCACAATCAGCCCGGGCGGATTTTCGACAAGCCGCGCAACTCTATCAACGACAAGGATTGACGGCAAAATATCAAGATGCGATCAAGGCAATTGAAAATCTCAATCGGTAATTGAGCCTCCCCCAAAAAATGGGCAAACCCATAAGTAATTGCACGGAAAACAGGGGTAGATTTACCCAAAAACATGGGGCAAGGATAGGTGCATCTCTATTCCAGGGTAAACTATAAAAGGTCAAACTAGGGGCAAAAGCAATGAAGGGAATCGGTGCGGTAATGGAACAGCCGCCTAGTCCGAATCGGCTGGGCGATCGCATTGGCAAAGTGTTGATTATCGCGTACAAAGAATCGACGGATTTGCTAGAGAAGACGTTGCGTGAGGAAGGGTTAACGGCGGAAGTCGTGCGACAGGAAGAAAATCCAGCGATGCAGGACTTTTCCCCCAGTTATCGCTGTCTGCTCAACCATCGTTCAGCCTGGGAAAAAGCGTTGAATGAACCGCAACCCACCTTAATTGTAGAAGCAGATTTTGTGCCGGTGCGGGGATTTGGACAACTGCCGTTATCTTATCCCGGCGATCGCACCGAGGCGCTAGGAATTGCGTGGCTTTATACCTGTGCGCCCCAAATTTATAGCGTTTCTCAAGACGGCTATGCCCAGGGATTTTCTACCGCAATGGTCGCTTATATTATCACGAATCATAGCGCTAAGTATTTAATACAACTGGCGGAGCGAATCAAAAATGAAATTGGGCCGAAAAATTACTCCGCTTGGGATTCAGAAATTGATGTTTTTCTGCGCCAACACAAATTTAAAAATTACGTTCCGTTTCGTAACTATGGAGAACATGGGGGCCGTCCTAATCCCGAACATAGTAAACATCAACTCAGTTGCAGCCATCGTGCAGATGTTCTCTATGGAAAACTGGCTTTTTTACCCCTGTATGCCTGCGAAGCTCGGGAGGGGACTGTTAAATTGTTGGAAGTCCGACTCAAAGCTCGGATCAAAGGCATCGGGCGTTTGGTAATGGGACGATATATCCGATTGGCGATCCTAAAAAGGTCGAGTGTTCCAGGCAGACTCCTGAGTTTTGCCCTTCGCAGACACTTGACCCTGAGACTATAGGGGGAATGGGTTAGAGTGCCGGTAAAGTATGAGCTAACCGGGACAAGAAACGGGGTCTCTCCGTCCAGATGGGTGGCGAAGAAAGCCCAAATTTTGTACAAAAACCGGGTTTGTCACCTTTACTGTACCCCTGGACTAGAGCAACCGTCAGAAACCCGGAGGATTCTCCCCCCTCAACCCGTGGCGATCGCCCCCCTTCAATTTTTGGAAACTACGTTAGGGTAAAAATAGCGTATATTTTTTCTCCTATTGAATGGTGATGTTGTTAAAACCTGTATCGGTATCCCTGAGTGCGATCGCCCTAGTAATCGGATTGAGTGCCTGTGCCAACAGTCCGAATAGCCAAACCTTAGAACGAACTTTTGCGGCAGATCCGCTGCTGGAAGAGAATGAGGGAACTCCAGTGCCACCACCTCCGCCTCCGGATCCCGCCTTGGCGCCCGTGGAAGGCTCCTCTGAACTTCCCCAGGATTTCCCGGAAACCATTCCTCCTTATCCCAATGCGGAATTTATCCGGACGATCGCCCCGAATGAGACTCCTGAATCCACAAAAGCGGATGCGGGAGTGGTCACCCTCTGGCAAACTTCAGATACTGCCGAACAAGTGCGGAACTTTTATCAACAACAGTTTAATCAGCCGAATTGGGAAATCGTCCCCCAAGCGAATCAAGCCGGATCCCAGCCGAATTTGATAGCGCGTCACAACTTGGATTTGCTGGTGAATATTGACGTCGAACCGCAAATCGGGATGGGGGAAAATTCTCCAGAGCGGGTGGAATTTCTGATTAGTTATGTTCGCGCTAATCCGGCTGAAACCACAGGAACAACCCCCGGAGCTCCACCCCCCAACACGATCGCCATTGAAGCAGCAACTCCGGTTTCTCAAGCGACTCCGGAACCCTCGGCAACACCCGCCACCCCCACTACACTAGAACAGGTTCCGGAACAGTTGCGACCCTATCTGCGCGACTTAGAAAAAATGGGCATTGCGATCGCCCAATCCTCCGGGAATACCAGCGCTAATGCCACAGAATCTCCGGTCAATCTCAACCAAGGAATTACTCGAAAGCAATTTGCGCGATGGTTGTTAGAAGTCAATAATAAAATCTATGCCAATCAACCGGGAAAACAGGTGCGATTGACACCGACTACCGCTAACCCAGCCTTTTCCGACGTGAGCACAACCCATCCCGATTTCCCCGTGATTCAAGGATTAGCGGAAGCGGGGATTATTCCCAGTGCATTGAGTGGGGATAGTAGCGCCACTACATTTCGTCCCGATGCCATTATCACCCGAGAACAATTGTTGTTGTGGAAAGTACCCTTAGATCTCCGCAGCAATTTACCCAGCGCAACCGTTGATGGGATTAAGGAAAGCTGGGGGTTCCAAGATGCGGGTAAAATTGACCCGAATGCGTTGCGCGCAGTATATGCCGATTTTCAGAATGGGGAACGGTCGAATATTCGCCGTGCTTTTGGTTATACTACCTTATTTCAACCCAAAAAAGAGGTAACGCGGGCTGAAGCGGCTGCTGCCTTGTGGTTTTTTGGGCGACAAGGGGAAGGACTAACGGTTCCCGATGCAATGGCGAATCCCAGTCCCGTGACACCGTAAAGGCGCTAGAGGAGTGCATCTGCGGTCCTCTCAAAACGCCCGGACCGATGAAATTGAGGGTGGATAGTCCCCTTCTCCCTGAGATAGATACCGGGTTAAGATTTAGGACAAAAGTGAGTCAACGTTTATCAGTGGGTCAAAAATTTTTGAGGTTATTCCTCACTACGGTACTGGTGATGCTCGTGGGATGGATTCCCGTGCAAATTGCGATCGCCCGCCTGTTCGTCCCGCTTCCTCAAGCGATCGTGGTTTTAGAAGGAAATCCCCACCGGATGACCTTTGCGGCCCAGTTTTGGCAGCAGCAACCCCAGTTGGATATCTGGCTGTCGGGAGTTGGGGTGGATAATCCGGGCTATCGTCAGATTTTCCAGAACGCAGGAGTCCCGGAAACGCAACTCTATTTTGAAGTGCGATCAACGGATACGGTGAAAAATTTTACCGATATGCGTGAGGAGTTGGTTGCCCGGGGTCTACGCCATGTGTATTTAATCACGTCAGATTATCATATTCGTCGCTCCTGGGCGATCGCCTTTTTCGTGTTTGGCAGTCGCGGGATGATCATCACCCCGATAGCCGTACCTTCTGCAGGGTTTACCCCGGAGTCCCCCCGGCGAGTTATTCGCGACTGCTTGCGTTCCATTCTGTGGATCTTTACCGGGTATTCTGGGGCGGACCTCAATCCCAATTTGCCCTAAGTTTTCGGGAAACACACTTGAGGAGTGAGTGAGCAGGAACTGTCGGAAAATAGCAGAAGAAATCCCAGGTAAATAATCATGTCAGTGTTAGAGTACGATCGCTTATTTGAGACGATTGAAACCTTAGTGTTCCATCATTCGCCCAGTGGGGATGAGGGGGAAATCGATCGCTGGTTATTGAATCGATTTCAGGAGATTGGGGTGGAGGTATGGCAGGATGCGGCAGGAAATGTGATTGCCAAAACTCCGGGACGCCCGGGGGGGAAGTCCCTGGCAATTACGGGACATAAGGATGAAATTGGGGCAATCGTCAAAACCATTGAACCCACGGGACTTGTGCAAGTCCGCAAATTGGGCGGTTCGTTCCCTTGGATTTATGGGGAGGGGGTGGTGGATTTTTTAGGCGATCGCCAGGTTGTCAGTGGCATCCTCAGTTTTGGGTCCCGTCACATCTCCCACGAATCCCCACAGCAAGCATTTCAGAAAGATAAACCCCTGAATTGGGAAGATGTCTGGGTGGAAACCAAATGCACCCCGGAGGCATTAGCCGAGGCAGGGGTGCGTCCCGGTACGCGCATGGTGGTGGGCAAACATCGCAAAAAACCCTTGCGGATGGGGGATTATATCGCCAGTTACACCCTGGACAATAAAGCATCGGTGGCGATTCTGTTAGCTTTAGCGGAAACAGTGAAGAATCCCCCAGGGGATATTTATTGGGTGGCATCAGCGAAGGAAGAAGTCGGGGCAGTGGGGGCTTTGTATTTTACCAACCGCCAACAGTTGGATGCTTTAATTGCTTTAGAAATTTGTCCCGTGGCCCCGGAATATCCGATCGCCGAGGGGGAGGTGCCCGTGTTGCTGTCTCAGGATGGGTATGGGATTTATGATGAAGGATTGAATCGGGAGATTCGGCAGGCAGCAGAACAAGGGGCAGTCGCCTTGCAACTAGCAACCATTAGCGGATTTGGCAGTGATGCCTCCATCGCCATGAAATTCGGTCATGTCGCCCGGGCTGCCTGTTTGGGCTTTCCCACCCAGAATACCCACGGCTATGAAATTGCTCATCTCGGGGCGATCGCCAACTGCATTCGCATTCTCCAACGGTACTGCCTCCAAGAATAACCCCAATTAGGATGCTTAGGGATTGGAGATTCATCAGGTCCCATCCCGTGATTTAGTCCCCGTGATGGCCGAATCGGGGCTAAATCAAAAATAATCAAGCGCTCAAAGTATTGTTCTGTAAGCATTTCAAGCAAAATGCTGAAAATCTCTAAATTTTTTTTGAAAAAGGGGTTGACAATACTAGGCGACCTGGTTAATATATAAAAGGTGCTGAGGGCAAGCGAAAAAACGCCAAGACGACCTCAATAAAGCACGAAACACCTGCCCCCATCGTCTAGAGGCCTAGGACACCTCCCTTTCACGGAGGCGACGGGGATTCGAATTCCCCTGGGGGTATTATACCGCAGTGCGGCAGGATTCATAAAAAAGGCAGCTCAAAATGAGCTGTCTTTTTTAATGCAATGAGGTTAAGTCCCCTGATTGAACCCTGGGGGAAAATCAGCCGTAATCCCAGGGATTATTCCGAGAGGTTATCAAACTTTTCCTGAACCGATAGATTGAGTAAAGAGCGCAGGAAAATCAGAAACGTGAAACCGGAGAGGGTAAAGAAGGCGATCGCCCCCCCTGGATAGGTCCCAATCAACAGGACTGCACCCGTTAGCAGAAAAAAGCCACTAACGCAGGCATAAATCAAACTTTTAATCCCGAGATTCATGCGTTTGAGGAGGCGCTCGCTTTCCAAGGACCGGACGCGAAATTCCAACTCCCCCCGTTCAATCCGTTGTTCCATCCGACGGATAATTTCCCCTTGGCGGGGTTGTTGTAAGCGATATTGGACAAACTCTCGCGCCTGTTGAGTCAGTCCGCTAAGCAGACTGGTTTTACCTCGGGCCATTGTTACTCTGCGAATGAACGGTTTAGCACAGGCAACGGGATTATATTGGGGGTCTAAAGTCCGGGCAATTCCATCGAGGGTGGTGAGGGATTTGAGAATAAACGTCATTTGGGCAGGTAAGCGAAAGGGTTGCTGCTGAAACATCGCATACAACTCGCTTCGCAGTTCCCGTAACGCCTTAATTTCTAGGGGCTTTTCCGTGAAATTTTCTAATAAAAAGGTGATCATTCGGCGCACGGGTTTCATATCCGGAACCGGCACGACTAATCCCATTTCAATTAAGCTCGCCAGAACCGCTTCTGTATCTTTTCTTAAGACAGCAAAAAACGTGCGAATCATCTGGTCTTTAGCCAGAGATTTCATTTCAGCCATCATGCCAAAATCGTAAAAGATGATACTGCCTTCCTGATTGACTGCCATATTCCCCGGGTGGGGGTCGGCCTGAAAGAAACCATCTTCTAGGAGTTGTTTGAGATAGCAGCAAATTCCCAGGACGTTGACTTGCTTAACATCAATGCCGCAAGATTCTAACGTTTGGCGATCGTTAATTTTGATGCCCGGTAAATATTCCATCGCCAAAATCTTGCGACTCGTGTAGCGCCAATAGATTTTAGGAACGATGATATTAGAGTAATCTTTAAAATTATCTCGGAAGCGATCGGCGTTTTTGCCTTCTTGAACGTAATCGATTTCTTGAGATAAAAAATTAACAAACTCCTGATAAATTTCTTGGAGTTCATATTTGCGAGTCCAGGGAAAAAAGCGATTGCAAATTTTTACGAGGTCTTGCAATGCTTGAAAATCGAGTTGAAATAATTTTTCTAACCCCGGACGCTGGACCTTGATGACCACATCTTCCCCAGTATGGAGACGAGCTTTGTGGACTTGACCCAGACTAGCAGCAGCGATGGGGAATTCATCAAAATCGCGAAATAGGGAGTAAATCGAGTTGCCGAGTTCGGATTCAATGACCGCGATCGCCTCAATGGAACTAAATTCCGGGACCTGATCCTGCAAGGTCGTCAATGCTTTAACGTATTCTTTGGGGAGGATATCGGCCCGCGTCGAGAGGGCCTGACCAATTTTAATAAAGGTTGGGCCTAAATCCAGAAGGGTTCCGACTAACCATTCCGCCCGACGATAGCGGTGATGGGGGGCATTGCGCGCCACCTTGTCATCCCACCATAAATAGAGCATGAACTGGGCAGCAGAGCTAAAAATATCAAGCTGACGCCCTAGCAAAGAATAGTTAGAGCGCTGCCACCGGAGTGGTTTCGGAGCCGTCTTTACCACCATTTTTCGGTCAAGCGATGTGAATTCACCCCGAACAAGCGACAAGTTCTTTACCTCAAATTGTACGATCTAGGCCATCGGATGGCGATCGCCCACCCTACTGTTTTTTATTAAAACATGAAATCGGGTCAGGGGGAGTGCCATCCTGGGGGGAAAGAGACCTAACCCCAAACCCCTTCCCTTCCGACTAAACCAGGGGACTCTCCACCAACTGAGGTAAGGTCAGGGTAAAGCAGGTTTCCCAAACCGTGGAGTCTTTGATGGGGGTACTGGAGACGGTAATCGAGCCATTGAGGTGCTGAACCAAACATTTAACCAGGGCCAATCCTAAGCCGGTGCCCCCGATCGCCTGTTGGGTGACCCCTTGACCCCGACGAAACTTTTCAAAAATATGGGGGAGGTCCTCGGGAGAGATTCCTGCACCTGTATTGGTTAACGTCACAATCACTTGGTTTTGTTGTAAATCAATGTGGTGAGCGGCTTGTAAATAAACCGTCGTCCCGGGGTCAGAATATTTCCCCGCATTGGTGAGTAGTTCGTGGAGGATCCGCTCGAAACTTTCGGCGTCGGTGTTGAGTTTAAAAAATTTCTTGCCAATCCCTTTGGGGGCGCGTTTGGGCAAGTCTAAGCTCAGATTTAAGCCTTTTTCCTCAAATTTGTCTTGAAACGAGTTGGCGATTTCGTTGAGGACGAGTTTCAGGTCCAGGTTTTGGACATGAATGGTGGCTTGATTGGACTCATACTCCTGAAGTTTGAGCAAATCGCGGACTAAATTGCTTTCTCTGCGCCATTCCGACTCTAGGATATCCAGATAGCGGGTTTGGCGATCGGGGGTAATTCCCGGTTGCCGCAACATCTGGATGGCGACCTTCATACTGGTGAGGGGGGTATTGAGTTCGTGGGAGAGAGTGGTGAGGAATTCGTCCTTGAGTTGGTTTAACTGGCGCAGTTGGTCAATTTGCTGACGGGTTTTTTCATAGAGTTTGGCTTGAACGTCCAAAGAGCGCTGTAATTGAGCCGTGCGTTCTTCGACCAAAGCCTGAACTTGCTGCATAGTTTGTCGGTGAAGGATAGCGGTGCTCAATTGTGCCGCTACTAATTCGACGAGACGGAGTTCCTCCTCTTGCCATTGACGGGGTGTACTGTGTTCGAGGACGAGAAAGCCCAAAACCTTACCGGGGCCGGATCCGGCACTGGGAATCCCGACCAAGGGAAAGGTGAGGAGGGCGGGCATGGTTTCGGGAGAGAAGATCGGGGAGGTGCCGATCGCCGGATTGAGGGTGAGGAGGGAACGGAGATCGGCGATCGCCAAGGAATTGGGGGCAGCTAAAAAGGCTTGCTGACACCAGTAACATTCGGACAACCAAAACGAGCGATCGCCTGGGGTACCGGAGGACTGGCCCTCTCCAAGGGGGGTGAAAGACTCCAAATCCTCTTGGGCTTGGGGGATACTATCAGAGACAACCGTTACTTTGGCTTTGGGAATGCGCGAGGCTGCCGAATCCGGGGGCCGTTCGGAATCCCCCTCTCGGGAAGCAGCCATGCGGTTGCTCGGCTGGACGCCCGGTTTAAACAGGGGGTCAGCATATTTTAAGAGCAGGATGCGACCGCGATCGGCTTGCAACGTTTCAGCCAGACTATGGATTGCCATCTGAAGTATTCGTTCAATATCGGCCCCGCGATGAATAGTGATCGTGAGCTCGTGGATCAGGGTTTGATATTTTTCTTTCTGGCGAA
This sequence comes from Laspinema palackyanum D2a, assembly GCA_025370845.1. Classification (GTDB taxonomy): domain Bacteria; phylum Cyanobacteriota; class Cyanobacteriia; order Cyanobacteriales; family Laspinemataceae; genus Laspinema. The sequence goes on from JAMXFF010000023.1 coordinate 54,859, forward strand.
CCTGTTGTTCTAAGGACCCGACTGCCTGAGTCTGGAGGACCTGATTGAAGGCGATCGCCACTTGTTCGGACAGGGCCGTGAGGTTCATCATTTCCATTGAGGTCCAATATGACCCCTGGGATTGCTGCAAATTTTCCACTCGGGTCCTCCCCGCTGAGGGCATCTTTTGTTCCAACCCGACTCGAAGACATCCACGCATAACTATAATGGCTCCGTTAATCTCCCCCTGAAAGCGGGTGGTGATGGCTAAGACTCTGCCTACGGGAACCCCCGCCCCTGCCTCTGGCCCTAAGACCTCTGCCCAAGCCCTGTGGGGATCAGAAATTGCCACCAGGTTTGCACCGTCTAGGATTTCTAACCAATTTACTCCTTCCAGAGTTGCCAATTCCTCGGGCAAGAACGGGGCATTTGGGCCTGGGGATTGCCAAATGTGGGTCTGTAGACCTTGGTCTTGGGGGTCTCGAACCACCATCAGGCAACAATCGGCGGGGAATAAAGAGCCTACCCACTCCAGGATGCCACGCAACACACTCCCGGTCTCGGTTTGCGTCACGAGGATTTGGGCAATTTGTCTCCCTAAATCAGCGTAGTGGAACTCTTGCATGAATCGAGCCGGGGATTCGGGCCTCAGAACGGGTGAACTCAGGTGTATAGTAAAAGACTCAGCCATGTTTGCGATACTTTTCCTCGTGATGAGCTCCAACAGGCACAGGTTGAGTCGGTTAGGGGCAGTAATTTTCCAGAGCCATAAGGCCGGTACGGTTGCATCGAGATCCGGTCTTCGGGATCGTTCCTGCACTTGATCCACTGCATCTTGATTCTCTCAACTGTTCCTGGCTTTATCTGCAAACTGAGCTGCCATTTCATCCATCAATGATAGACCGACTCTGCTGAGTCCAAACCGCTCTGGATGTTTTCTACGACACCCCGGTGGAGCTGAGTCCTTTTGATCCAGATTACACCCTGGAGAACCCCAATGGCATCCGTGATTTCGCTGCAATTTATCATTTGAGCTTGATGCTACGGTTCCAACACATTTGCAAATTCGGCGGCAGAGGGCAGAACAGACCCCTTCAGGAACTCCCAGGAGCGAAAAATCGAATATTAACTGGCTTTGATAGTGCTAGTATCACCGATTGGTTACCGGAGTTGATGAAGATAGATGGAAACAGGTGCACAGGATTAAATTAGAAATATGGGCAGAATTTTTATTTCAGCCGGTCACGGGGGTTATGAGAATGGGGCACTCGATCCGGGGGCGATCGCGGGAGGAACGACGGAAGCGCGGGAAATGATTCTCCTGCGCGATTCAATTGTGACGGAGTTGCGATCGCGCCCGGGGGTAGAAGTCTTAGCGGTTCCCGATAACCTGAGCATGAGTCAGTCTATCTCCTGGATTAACAGCCGTGCAAGGGCTGGGGATGTGGCCCTGGAAATCCATGCCAATGCCTTTGCAAACCCGACGGGCCGTGGAGCCAGCGTCTACTACATTACCAACAATGACCAACGCAAGCGAAATGCTGAACAACTGCTGCTCAGTTTACTGCGACGAGTTCCCCAGCTTCCAAATCGGGGGGTTCAACCGGATACGGCAACGAGTCTGGGCAATTTACCGTTCAATCGCTGGGTGATTATCCCCTCTTTGTTGATGGAGGTTTGCTTTCTCACCAACCCCGAGGACCGGTCTTTACTCCAAAATCGTCGTCGGGACTTCGCAGTCGGCATCGCGGAAGGGCTAGTGGCTTGGGCTACTGGGACCCCCCTGCCCGACCCCGTGCCTCCAGGGACTTCCACTTCGGTGCCCCCGACTTATCCGCCGATTAATATCAATATTAATGGGCAGATTTATGGGGAACAGGGGGTGATTATTAATGGGAATGCTTTTATCCCGATTGATGTGGCGGATAGTTTTAAAGTGAACCTGTCCACTAATGCAACCATTCGGCGGGTGACCTATCGAAATATTGTATATGTCCGGGCGATTGAGTTGCGGGAACATGATATCTCCGTTGCGTGGGATGGGGGAACGCGCACGGTGCTGTTGCGATCGATTTTACAAATTTGTCCGGGTTATCTCGATCGCATTGTTGGACATGGCAACACCTCTGAAGTGCAACTGATTGTCTTTCTAAAAGGCAACAATCCCCAGGCGATCGTCCAGTTCCCGGACCTTCCCAAACTGTATCGAGAAGAAGCGGCGATCGAAGGCATCAACTACGATATCGCCTTCTGTCAAATGTGTTTGGAAACAAACTTTCTGCGCTTTAATGGGGAAATCCAACCCACCCAACACAATTTTGCGGGTTTGGGCTCCGTGGGTGGGGGGAATACTGCGGCTTCTTTCCCCAGCGCCCGGATTGGGGTCCGCGCCCATATTCAACATTTGAAAGCTTACGCCAGTATTGAACCCCTGGTGATGGAACAGGTTGATCCACGCTTTCGCTTTGTCGCCCGTGGCATCGCGCCTTTACTGGCACAACTCAGTGGTCGCTGGGCCGCCGATCTCCAGTATGGTCAGAAAATTTTGGCCCTGTTGCGACGGCTGTATGAATCTTCGGGTTTGTTGTAACTGAGGCAACACCTGGCGGGGGTTAAAACGATTGGCGGCCTCCTAGCTAAAGTTTTAACCCCTGCCTAAGAGCTGCGAGTCGTCTAAAGACGACTGAAAGTATTATGGGGTAGTGTTTTTAGCAACAACCGGCGGGGGTTAAAACGATTGGCGGCCTAAGAGCTGCGAGTCGTCTAAAGACGACTGCGGGTCTTATCCCCTGGTGTTTGTAGTCGGTTTCAACCGACTTTAGCTGTTAGGCGGGGGTTTTAACGATTGGCGGCCGGGTGTCGCCTGGTGCAAGATCTCAGTTTCAACCGACTCATGCGTTCAGTTCCCATCCCCCTCTCCAAATCCGGACAGGTCCTAAACATTTTCTTCAAAACAATTCATAATGATAACGAAGAAGGGGGACTGGGGATATGGGGGATAAAATCAGCTTAAAAGATGTCATTCACTTTTATGCAGAGGGGCGTAGAAACTTTAAAAATGCCGATTTTAGTGGCTTAGAATTCAAGCGGATTAATCTCCAAGAAGCGGACCTCCAGGGGGCCTATATTCGCTGGGGCGAACTCCAAGGGGCGAATCTCAAAGGGGCGAATCTGTCTTGGGCGGACCTCCAAAAAGCGAACCTGTCTGATGCAGTTCTGCACAAAGCGAACCTGAAAGAGGCGAATCTGAAAGGGGCTTGTTTACAATGGGCGGACTTGAGTGAAGCGAATCTTCAAGGGGCAACGGTGATTAAGGGAAATCTCTCGTTTGCCAATCTCCGGGATGCTTGTTTACGTTTGGCTAAGTTTCAAGATGCCAATCTGGATAAGGCGAACCTGAATGGGGTGGATTTGCGGGTGGCGATGCTCCAGGATGCGGATTTATCCGATTCCGATATTCAACGGGGGAAACTACAAGAAGCGAACCTCTCCCGGGCGAATCTGACGGGGGCGAATCTGGAAGGAGCCAATTTACAAGGGGCAACTCTGGAACAGGCGAACCTCATGGGGGCCAATTTGACCCGGGCCAATCTCAACCAAGCTTCTCTGCAACGGGCTAATTTGACTGATGCTAAGTTGTTTGGCAGCAATTTCGAGGGGTCCAATCTGAGTGATGCAAAGTTGCCTGCGATCGAGAATATGCTGGGAGTTTCTTTTAAAGGGGCCAATCTGAAGGGGGCAAGGTTGCCGAATGGGGATAGCTTACAACAGGTGCTATTGCCCAATGGTTCGCTTCCGGATCATCGGCATCCCTCAGCGATCGCCCAGACTTCCCCGGTGGAAACCAAGACGAATCAAACGAAACAAGATTTACTGGAAATTGCCAATGGTTACTCCACCACCTCGCGCTCCTCGGTGTCGGGGGGTCCCGTTGGGGGTTCACCGGAAGGATTGCCCGCTGCCGCCACAAGGCGATCGCCTTTAAAATCCCCAGGGCCTGAGTTCCCGCTGACTCCAGACCCCTTACCTGTGCTCATTCCTCCCTTGCCACCGGAAAATGTTAAGGGTTTACACTCGAAGGACCCCGGGATTCGGTCCCTCCTAGAAGAGGGGATACCTTTGGGGAAGCACAGATATCTTTACAGTGCGAGTATCGCGATTTCTCATCGCCGTGGTCCTGGGGAATTCCGGCAAAATCTCCTCGCTGCATACAATGGCTGTTGTGCCGTCACGGGTTGCAATGCCGAACCTGTTTTAGAAGCGGTTTACCTCAAATCTAATGATCGCAATCCTTCCACCCATCCTTCTTCGGGGTTACTGTTGCGATCGGATATTCATACGCTGTTTGACCTATATTTGCTGGCGATCGAACCCGAATCCCTGACGGTGCTGTTTTCTCCCCAATTAAGGGAAACCTGTTATGCCGAATACCACGGCAAACTCCTCCGGGAGGCGACTGCCCCGGAATTTCAACCGGACCCGCTCAAACTCCAATTTCACTGGGATTTATGTCAATGGATCCAGGAGTTATAGGGAGTTTACATCGGCGGTTCTTTACATATAACCTGGGGGCTTAATCAAATAAGTCGCCCAAGTTTGATGATCCTGTTCATCAGTCCCAGTGGGTTTAGCAATCCGCCAGGTTTTTCCTTCTGCCTGCCGTTGCAAATAGAGGTCAAAGTTATTTTTGCGATCGGTTACCCGTTTTTCGGGGAGTTGAATGGTCAGGTTATAAGTACCTTGGATATGGTAAGCCAACAGTCCATCAATTTTCAAAGGGTCTTGTTCCCAAATCTCCACCCGATTCACTTCATAGCTGGGGATCGGATTCTCCGATTGCCCATGCTCAGAAAGATGCTTGCGGATTTCGGCTTTGTTTTGACTCAGTTCCAAGGCGATCGCCCGTTGCACGACTTCTTGGGTGGGCTGAAATCCAGTGAGACTTAAATTAATGCTACAGCCACTCAATAACCCGATTAAAAGGGTGAGGGCGATCGCTCTCAATATTGGTTTAATATGGATGCCACTCATGTTAACCTCCCCTTTTAGTCTCTACTATAGATCTATTCCCGTTTTGACACTCCATCTTTAACACTCTCTAACCATGACTAAAAAAACCTTGGGATTAGACGATCGCCTCCACAACTATTTCCTCTCGATTTCTGGGCGCGAATCCGATATTCTACGCTCTTTACGAAAGGAAACCGCCGCTCATCCACTCTCGCAAATGCAAATTGCACCGGAACAAGGTCAATTTATGGCCCTGTTGGTGCAATTACTCGGGGCCACCAAAACCCTGGAAATCGGGGTTTTTACGGGCTACAGTAGCTTGGCGGTGGCTTTGGCGCTCCCGCCACAGGGTAGAATTGTTGCTTGCGATATTAGCGAAGATTATACGGCAGTGGCGCGCCCCTATTGGCAGGCGGCAGGAGTGGCGGATAAAATTGATTTGCGAATCGCCCCCGCATTGGAAACCCTCGATCGCCTCATTGAATCTGGAGAGGCAGGAACCTTTGATTTTGCCTTTATTGATGCGGATAAGCAAAACTATGACAACTATTACGAACGTGCGCTGCAACTGGTTCGGGTTGGGGGGTTAATTGCGATTGATAATGTTTTGTGGGGGGGTCAAGTTGCGGACCCAACGGTTGATGATGCCAATACGGAAGCGATTCGAGCCTTAAATGCTAAGTTAGTCCAGGATGAACGGATTTCCTTGAGTGTGGTGCCGATCGCCGATGGACTGACCCTTGCCCTCAAGCGGTAAGTGCGATGGATCCCCCGTTTTCAGGCTTGAAAACGGGTCAATGCGCTAAAAAGTAAGGAAATTATTTTTGCGCCAAACTTGACAATTTTTGATATGATTATACAATGGAAATCTTTGTACAACCCTGCATTGCAAGATAGTTCTTCCTTATCAATTTTATCTTACCACAAAAAAATCGAATTGTCTAGGAGGTTGAGAAAAAAAGTTGCGATTTTTTCTCAACCTGACTTCCCAAACTTGACAATTTTTGATATGATTATACAATGGAAATCTTTGTACAACCCTGCATTGCAAGATAGTTCTTCCTT
>JAMXFF010000023.1:61012-122939 GCA_025370845.1 Laspinema palackyanum D2a
ATCAATTTTATCTTACCACAAAAAAATCGAATTGTCTAGGAGGTTCAGAAAAAAAAGTCGCGATTTTTTCTGGGCACCGATGCCGCGAAGTTTGCTCTTTCTAGGGATGCGATCGCGTTTTTGGATGCTGTCCAATAATGTTACCGACGAACGGCGGGTAAATCTGGGTCCGTGCTGCAAACGCTCAACTCTAGGGCTTCACCGCCTTCAATCCGAACAATTCTTTGCCGTTCGCTATCGGTGACTACTTCTAAACAGGCGCAACCGTATCCATAATAACCGTTAGTCCTAACAAATTGCTCGGCACTGAGGCTCGGAATATTTTCCATCCCTTGTGCTTGATATCCACCCTGCGCGCCAATAGTCCAGGTTGCATCTCTATCGGTTAGCAACCAGTTTGCTGGGGTTGGATTTTTCAGCCAACCACATCGCAGTTCGGTGGCAGTGGCAGGAAGTGTGGTGGAAATGAACGCAAGGAGAACCCATCCAATTTTTTGCATAGTTGTGAGATTTTGCACTAATTTGATAATATTGCGAGATAGTTCTTCCTTATCAATTTTATCTTACTACAAAAAAATCGAATTGTCTAGGGGTCGCAGAAAAAAAAGTCGCGATTTTTGGGAATGTTGGTGAGATTAGCGCCAGAGGAATAAGAGGGCAATTCCAACAAGAGAAACAACGGCACCGAGCATGGCACGAATGCTGACGAATTCCCCGAGGGCGATCGCCAGGGGTAAGACAAAGATTGGACTGGTGGAGCTAAGGGTTTGGGCGATGCCTGCGGGAGCGAACTTGAGGGAAATCTGCTGTAACCAAATCCCGAGATAGGTGCTAAAAAAAGCAGTAACGAACACGATCGCCAAGAGACGTTGAGACCCTAATCCCGCTAAAACCTGGCGACCCTGTTTCCATAACATCCACAGAAGCAAGAGGGAGACGCCCGCTAATAAGCGAATCAAGGTACTCCATAAGGGGTCGATCGCCGTTTGTGCGAGGGCCGCACGAGAGAGGACCGCCCCCACTGCCTGAGCGAGGGCCGCGAGCAATCCCAAACTGACTCCAGGCAGCAAGCGGGTGGTGCTGTTGGTCCCGGAAACCCGTTCGGCAATCGTCCAAGCAACGCCAATAATCGTGATCAGCATCCCACCCCAGGCGATCAGGGTGAGTTGTTCCCCTAAAAAGAGGATGGCGAGTAAGGCAGTGAAGGGGGGTGCCAAGGTGTGAATTAAGAGGGTGCGCCTTGCGCCGAGTTGATTGAGAGCAGCAAAAAACACTGTATCCCCGAAAGTAATGCCGATTGCACCACTGAGGATTAAGAGGAACAGGGGTAGTAGGGCAAACTCGTTGAGGGTATTGAAGGGAGGGGAAAGCGATGGGAGGAAGGCGGGGGAATCGAGGGCAGGCAGCAGGAAGTCGCGCAGGAAGAGGGTGAGCAGCAGCAGGGCGATCGCCACGACTCCTTTGCTTAAATTGAGCAGCATCGGCGGAATTTTTTGGCCGAGGTAACCATAAACCACGGAAACAACTGCCCATAATAATGCCGCACTCAGGGCGGCGAGTTCACCTTTAAATTCGGCGATCGCATTCATTCGGAACAATGGATTAAATTAGGGTTCTATTTATAATATCAGGTTTAAGCGGTAATCGGTGATCCCTGGGCTGTTTTGGGGTCCATTTATTAGCACTCTCAATGCCAGAGTGCTAATAAATATTCAGGCGATCGCACCCGGGATGAATAGATTTGTCAAATTCAATCTAAAGTTTTAAAATAGAAGCAGATCTGGTAACAGTGGTAACGATTTGCTGCCCAAAACCCTGGTATCAAAGAGATATTAAAACAAAAGTAGAAAGCAGGAGGATGTGGCGATGGAATACACCTTCGATATTTTAGGCGTTTCCCCCATTTTATATTTTTTTAACCAACAACAGGAGAAAGTCATCACCGATTCAGGAGTCGGAGTGGAATATCTCGGAACTCCCAAATGTACTCTGGATGCCTTTATTGATTCCGTCCAGACGGTTTCTCCGACGAAGGAATGGGATTTAGATGGGGTGGTCCAGACGGTGATCAACTTTTGGATGCATAACCCGGATAAAATTGGCTATTGGAAAGGACGCTTAGAAGATGCTGGAGATCATAATTTATTAGTAGCTCGCGTGGCGGATCTGGGTTCATTACGCGCTACCTTTGAATCAATTCTCAACGATTAAGATAAGGATAAACTCTTAAGTTCAACGTCACGACTTCAGTCGTTCTCTTAAGTTCGTAGTAACGACTTCAGTCGTTCTTTTCAGTTCAACGTCACGACTTCAGTCGTTCTTTTCAGTTCGTAGTAACGACTTCAGTCGTTATCCCCAGTAAGTCAAGGAATATCTCCCCCAACCCCCTGAATCAAGGTAGCAGAACTTACGCAATCTTGAAAGTCAAAAGCCAAATGTAGAGGAGATTCGCGAATCGCCTCTACATTTGGCGTTAGTTCTCAAAATCTGTGTAAGTCCTGGGTAGGCTGTTGAGAAGCTGACCCGTGAGAACTCGTCCCTGAGTGAATCTACTCACCAAGACTGACTCGGTTCAGAATGGGGATGACGGGTGATACCGATCGCCTTGAAGCCACGATCGCGATCGCATTGAGTCTTCGATAAAAATCACGGCGAAACTATCCATCATGCCTGATAATGGATAGTATGAGGATAGGTGATGGGGAGTGTAAGAGCATGAAATCAGGTATATTTGCGATCGCCGCATGGACAATCACAATCACGATGACCGCCACAATGGCAGCGCCAGCAGGGGCTGAAAACCCAGAACACCTCAAACAGTTGCTCGAAACTAACCAGTGTCAGGGATGTGACTTGAGCGGAGTTAATCTAGCGGGTCAAAACTTACGAGGGGCGAACTTAGAGGGTGCGAACCTTAATGGGAGTAACTTAGAGGGCGCGAATCTAAATGAAGCCTATTTAGTGAATGCTGAACTCATGGATGCTTCATTACGGGGGGCGAGTTTGATTGCTGCAAGACTACATGGGGCAAATTTAGAGAATGTAGACTTATCCCGCGCTAACCTCACACTAGCGGGGATGGTGATTGCGAATTTAACGAATGCGAATTTGCAATCGGCGAACTTAGTCGGTGCCAACCTAGAGAGTGCCGAACTGGTGGGAGCCAATCTTCATAACACCATGCAGTCTGTGGGAACCGAGCTTCAGTTCAGTCTTCAAGATGGTGGACCCTATCCCTTTGATATCGCTGGGGTCAACCTGCGCGATGCCAACCTCACCGATGCGAACCTGATGGGTGCGAACCTGATGGCGTCGGATCTCACAGGGGTTCGGGTGAACTATGCCAATTTACAGCAGGCACAACTCGACGGTGCCAATCTGCCACAAGGCTTTACGATTTCTAAGTTTTAGGGGCGATCGTCGCAGGGTGCAGACTAAGCAACTGCGAAATTGTGAGACAACAGAGAATTGAGAGTGATAAAATCTCAATTCTCTGTTTTTTTTATGGCGAAACGGGGACGGTGAGGGTTTTGGCAACGAGTACCGGATTCCAGATTAAACCCGATCGCTGGCTAAGTTGGGGGTTGCGGGACTGCCATCGGGGGCGATCGCACCGCGCAAATCAGCCTCAGCGAACTCCGTATCCGTAATTTTGGCCCCGAGTAAATTAGCCCCGAGGAGATTAGCACCTGTTAAATTAGCCCCACTGAGGTTGGTATTCTCCAGATTGGCGCGAGAGAGGTCCGCACGAGTCAGGTCCGCGCCGCTTAAATTGGCTCCACTGAGGTCAACTCCACTGAGTCGGGCCCCGGAGAGGGTGGCATCGACTAAGGAAGACTGAGGGCGAATCCAATAAACTCCGGCGCTATTCGTATCGAACTCCTCGTCAAAGCAAGTATCCGCATCACAAAGAGCAGCACGGAGGTCCGCCTCACTTAAATCCGATCCCCGGAGGTCAGCGGAACGGAGATCGGCACGGTAGAGATAAGCTTGGGCGAGGTTGGCATGGGTGAGCTTGGTCCAGCGCAAGTCTGCTTTATAAAGATAGGCGAGGGATAAATCTGCATTTGGGGCGATCGCATAAGCATTTCTCCCGTTGGGGTCAAACCCGAGGGGAAACTGAGTCTGGCTATTATAGAGGGCATTAGAAATATCCGTCCCTGCCATATCCGCCCATCTCAAATCTGTCCCTCTCAGGTCCGCCCCTTTCAAATAAGCCCCTCTCAGGTCCGCCCCTTTGAGGTCCGCCCCTCGAAAATCGGTCCGGCGCAGATAGGCAGAACTCAGGTTAATTTCCTGTAAGGTCGCATCGCGAAAAACGGCTCGACTGAAATTCGTCCCGCTCAGGTGCGCTTCACAGAGATTAACCTTGGAAAATAGTCTCTCTCCTTGAGCATATTGGGTTAGTAGTTGATGAATGTCCATGATTTGTCCTTGGTCTTTTGTCCTTGGTCTTTTGTGGTTTGTCCTTAGAAGCGTTCCCCAATCTTAAAGATGGCGCTGAGATCTCGTTGATCACTCACGGCAAATTCGAGACGCACGGGACCAAAATCGGTGAGTAATCGCACCCCTAAACCTAAGCCAAACCCATTGCCCGGTTTATTTCGGACTTCCCCGGGTTCGCCAAAGACAGATTCTGCCGAACCGAGGTCGCTGGCAAAATCACCAAATACAGTGCCGCTTAAGGCTGAGGAATAGGGGAGATTTAAGTCTTCAATGATAGGAAAGCGATATTCTACAGTGCCTTGGATATAACTTTTTCCGGTGCCGATTTCGCCGTCCTGATATCCCCGCACGGAGTCACTGCCGCCCAAATTAAAGGCTTGATAGGGTGGGACATCGCCGAGGATGGTCCCGCCTTGGAGGTTAAAGACAAAAGTTTGGTTTTGAAAGGGGACAAATTGGGTAAAACTGGCACTTAAGCGGTTAAACAGGATATCGGCACTGCCAACGGGGATGGATTGTTCCGTTGCCAGTTCAAAGCGATAGCCTTGGGTGGGCCATTCGCTACTATTTCGGCGGTCCTGAAAGAGTCCTAAGTTGAGGGTGACGAGGGTATCGAGACCTTGCTCGCTTAAGGTTAGGGGATTGCCGAGGCGATCGCTGGAGTAGAGGCGACTGGTAAAGGCGGAATTGCGAATGGCAACGCGCTGATAACTGGCTCCTGCGGAGAGAACGACGCCGGTAGGGGTGACGGGTTGGTAGAAGGAGAAGCTGCCTCCGAGGCGATCGACCCAAGCTTCGTGATCATGGATGAGATTAACTTCGCGATCGCCGTCGAGAAACTGGGGTTCGGGCGATCGGGTGTTAAATAAGCGGACTTGATATCCCGAGTCGGAGGGTCCAGACTCTAGCCAAGGGTCGGTATAGCGGAAAGTGGCCCCAATGGTGCGCTCACCCCCTTCCAGACGCAGATCTAGGGTTTGGTCATTTTCCCCTAGGTTGGTCAGAATCAAGTCCAGGGTGCCATGAATTCCTTTAATCGAGCTATAGCGAGGTAAGGGAACGATCGCAAAATCCGGTTCTTCATCCAGTTCTTCTTGAATGGTTTCCAGTTCTGGACGCTGAGGTTGAGTCGGGGGATTTTGTCTCTGTTGGGAAATTCCCTGTTCTAAACCCTCGCCTTTTAAATCTTCTGCTGAATAGGAGGACTGGGTTGGGGCATTAGTTGAAGAGACCTCTCCCCAAACCCCTCCCCTCTGAGGGGAGGGGCTTTGATGGTCGCCTGCCGGGGGGTCGAGAGATTGAAGATTGAACGGGGTTGTTTCTGCTCCTTGTCCCCAGGCGGGGAGGCGAGTGATGAAAAGGGCAGAAGTTGCTCCTAGCAACAAGGCTAGGGCTTCTAGGGATTTATACAAGATGATGTTAGCGGTCATGCCGTTGACTCCCACAGACTCCATGATGATGCCGGTTGCTCGTTCTGGCGATCGAGCAACCGGACTGGATAACGCAATGATTGGGGTCGGTGGAAGAAATACCTGGCAGGTTTGTACCCCAACCGATCCCTAAATCTCCTCTATCTTAGGCATTTGTGGGACCGGCGATCGCATTGGGGGAATTGCTGGGGTTTTTTATTGATGGGGGAATCGTGACAGAAGGGCGATCGGCCCTGTGAACCCAACCCGTTTACGAATATTGGTGTCCGTCTGGAAGAATCGTATTATGGAGATTCGCACCATAGAGATTGCTGTTCCAGAGATTCGCCCCAATTAAATTCGCATCGGTTAAATTAGCGCCCCCAAAATCAGCGGCAATCAGGTTTGCACTGCTCAGGTCCGCTTCTTGTAAATTTGCGCCCACAAAGCTCGTACTAACGAGATCCGCACCAGAAAAATCGGTGTTTGATAGATTGGCATTCATTAAGTCGGCTTTATTCAGGCTCGCTTTCCATAAGCTGGCCCTCTGCAAATCCACGCCGTTTAAATCCGCTTGCCCGAGTTGAGCGAGCATCAGATTCGCACGAATCAGTAAGGCATCACTGAGATTGGCTTTTTTCAAGAGGGTTGCAGGCAATTTAGCATCGGTTAAATTGGCTCCACTGAGATTGGCCCCATTGAGATTCGCACGACCTAAATTAGCATCGCTCAGGTTAGCCCCCGCTAGGTTGATTTCGGGCAACTCAGCGCGATAAAGGTAACAATGGCGCAGATCTACGCCGGGGAAATCTCGTTCTCCTTCTCTGTAGCGATTGAGAAGTTCATCAGTATCCATCAGATTTGTTGAAGAGTAATAGGACAGAAAAAACAAGAAGATGATAGCCCTGATTTCCCCTGATTTTGCCCTGAGTTGCGAGGGTTAGATCCGACCCGGTTGCTGGGATTCAGTCATGGGATCAAACCTTGACTGTAGCCGTTCCCAGAATAAAGCCGCCCACAACCTGCTTTGCGCTTTGGTGCTGAGGATCGATGCTTTCGCTCACAGCGCCCGGACATTTCCTTAAAACCCAGCAAGTGTGGACGGCCAACACCAAAAATAAATATACGGCGATCGCCGTTTTAATTAACGATAACGTCTCTTGCGTCGCGCAGCACTCGCCTTGCGTTTACGCTTTTCCTGCGGGGTTTCAAAATGGCGACGGCACTTAACATCTGCGAGGATCCCCGCTCGCGAGACTTGCCGTTTAAAGCGACGTAAGGCGGATTCAATGCCTTCGCTTTCTCCTACTAAAACTTGGGTCATTCTTACTCCTTTTACTAGAGGTCCATTGGCTGTGAGATAGCCTCAAGTCAGAACTTTACAGTTCTTATTTTACTTGAGGCCAGCAAAAATGGCGGCCTATCTGTCATTATGCCCTAACAGGGTTGATGATAGCCCGCACGCCAGGGTGAGTATCTAATATCAAAGTGTGCAGATGAGGAGATGTCCTAGCGAAATGATGCTAGATGATTTTCACAAAACCTCTATCATGCTATTGATTAGGTTTGGGGAGAATTATCTGTAACCGCCACCGCCTCCGCCGCCGTATCCACCACGTCCACCACGGTTACCACCGCCGCCGCCGCCGCCGCCGCCGCGTTTGTTATCGTCGCGGGGTTTTGCTTTATTTACCTTGAGATCACGCCCCATCCACTCAGCGCCATCCAGCGCTTCAATGGCAGCGGTTTCTTCTGCATCGGTGTCCATTTCAACAAAACCAAAGCCACGGGGACGCCCTGTTTCCCGGTCCGTGGGAAGGTTAACTCGTTTCACCGTACCATATTCAGCAAAAACGCTGTTTAGGTCTTGTTCGGTGACATCGTAGGATAGATTGCCTACATAAATCGACATGGAAAGCCTCCAAAAGTTTAAGGGGATTCAGTTTCATCAGAAGTACCTGCCGACGAAGCCGATTCGGATTGATCCGGAGGCAATTCTGGAGCAAATAGCAAAACTCATTACTGAATCAAATTTTTCTTCACTACTTTAACACACTGCCCCAAGGTCGGTGAGTGTTTTTGTTTAGGGAAATTATTGGGGAGATTGGGGGATGGGGAGGATGGGGGGGATTGGGGAGATGGGGGAGATGGGGGAGATGGTTTTTTACTTCCGGTCCCCTCCCCTTGGCAAGGGGAGGGTTAGGGTGGGGTCCTCTTGACCTGGCGACCGCCCGGTCAAGCACTGTTTGAAGCGATCGGGTATGTAGGGAGGCTGGTCCAACCCCTTTCATCATGAGGTGCGATCGCACCTCATGAGGACCCTCCACCCAGGCATTTGTCATGAGGTGCGATCGCACCTCATGAGGACCCCACCCTAACCCTCCCCTTGCCAAGGGGAGGGGACCGGAAGTGCTGTTAATCTAAGCTAAATCACCATTGAGATTCGATACAGTCGCGGAGGCGATCGGCTAGATGTTGGACCTGGGGCTTTCTGAGGATGGTGAGGTGGTTCCCGGGAATCCGAATCAGTTCTATGGGTTCCTCGGTGAGTTGGCCCCAGCCCAAGGTGGGGTCCTGACCACCGGAGATCGCCCGATCGCTGGAGGTAATCAAGGTGATGCGATCGGGATAAATCGAGGGTTGATACTGTAGAACCGCTTGACTATTTGCTTGGAAAATAGGTAAGAGGGGGCGCAGGGTGACCTCCCTTAAAAGGCGGCGATCGGATGTGGAATGCAAGGATTGCGCCAGGGAGGTTTTGGCGAGATAACGGTGTAAAAATTTGAACAGGGGATGAACTTGTTGTGGGTGGCGATCGCCCCGGGTATGCAATCCCTCTGTCTCCCGATGTTTCCCTTGAGTCATCAAATAAACATAATCCCGCAAAAAGGGCCAAATTGAACTTGCTGCCGTAGTTAACAAAAATTTACCCCCCTGCCAGAGAGAGGGTTGATGGGTGGGAACTGGCGCAAGGGTATCCAACACCGCCAGTAACCCCACGGCATGACCCGCTTTTTTCAATTGTTGGGCAATTTCAAACGCCACTAATCCGCCAAACGACCATCCTCCCAAGAAGTAGGGCCCTTCTGGCTGGATAGTCCGCATGGCTTTAATATAATAGGCGGCCATGTCTTCGATGCGAGTTAAGGGGCGAGATTTGCCGTCAATGCCTTGGGGTTGTAACCCATAAAAGGGTTGATTTTTTCCCAACTGTAAGGCTAGTTCATAATAAGGAAAGACCACCCCTAAAATCGGATGAATGCAGAAAAATGGGGGATTGCTTCCTTGGGGTTGGATGGGGACCAAGGGAGAACAAGGCAGGGAATCCAGTTCAGAAAACAGACAATCGGCTAATCCTTGTAACGTGGGGTTGAGGAAGAGTTGAGAAATGGGTATTTGTTGCTGGAATTGCTGGTTAATTTGGGTGAGGAGTCGGACGGCGAGGAGGGAATCGCCGCCTAAGTCGAAAAAGTTATCATTCATGCTAATGCGATCGCACTTTAGCAGAGTAGCCCAAATTTGAGCTAAGGCAGCTTCACTGGGGTTACCCGGGGGGATAAATTGCCCAGGGGTGAGGGTTTCAGGGGAGGGGAGTTGGGTGCGGTCAAGTTTGCCGCGATCGGTCAGAGGCAGAGAGTCTAGCACAATCACCTCCTGGGGAATCATGTATCCGGGTAAGGTTTTGCCCAGGAAACTTTGCAGTTCACTCCGGTTAATGGCTTGATTCCCTTCTGGTACAATGTAAGCCACCAGTTGACCCCGGTCTGTAGCAATCACTCGGGCTTGTTTTATGTTATAATATTGGGTGATAATTGATTCAATTTCCCCTAATTCTATTCGATAGCCGCGAATTTTAACTTGATGGTCTATGCGACCTAAGAATTCCAAATTGCCATCGGGTCGATAGCGGGCTAAGTCCCCAGTTTTGTACAAACGAACTGTTTTTTCAGGAGTCAAAGCGTGAGTAATAAACCGTTCGGAGGTTAATTGCTGCCGGTTGAGATACCCTCGGGCAATTCCCTCTCCGGCAATATAAATTTCCCCAGTCATTCCAATGGGAACCGGCTGCAAATTGGCATCCAAGAGATAGACTTGAGTATTAGGAATGGGGCGACCGATGGGCAAGTTTTGAGAGGGTTCGGTAATTTCGGCAACGGTGGCCCAAACCGTAGATTCAGTCGGACCATAAGCATTGAAAAAGTGGCAGGAGTTGACCCAGGGTTTAGCTAATGCTGGGGAACAGGATTCTCCGGCAGAAATTAGGGTATGCAAGGCGGGTAATTTTCCCGGAGGTAAGGTTGCCAAAACTGCGGGAGGGAGGGTGGCATGAGTAATGGCAAAGTCGCTCAAAAAGGTCCTTAAAGCGCTTCCGCCATAGCGGGATTCTTGGTCGGCTAAATAGAGGGTTGCGCCGGTACTTAATGCCATGACAATCTCAAAAATTGAGGCATCAAAACTCAGGGAAGCAAATTGCAAAATGCGGCTATTTTGATTCAGTTTAAAGATTTGATGTTGGGCGAGGATTAAGTTGGAGAGTCCTCGATGTTCGATTAACACGCCTTTGGGTTTTCCGGTGGAACCGGAGGTATAAATCACATAAGCGAGATGATTGGGAGTTATGGGATAAGTGAGGGATTCCGGACTTTGTTGCGCGATCGCCTCTTGATGTTGTTCTAAATCTAGGATGGAGACGCGGGG
This sequence comes from Laspinema palackyanum D2a, assembly GCA_025370845.1. Taxonomy (GTDB): domain Bacteria; phylum Cyanobacteriota; class Cyanobacteriia; order Cyanobacteriales; family Laspinemataceae; genus Laspinema. Next base: position 71,566 of record JAMXFF010000023.1, read on the forward strand.
GGGAGTTTGGGAGGGGATAAAGGGCGATCGGGTCAGTAAGAGAGAGACTTCGGCATCTGCTAGGATGAAATTCAGTCGTTCTGCGGGATAAGTCGGGTCACAATAGAGATAGACGCCTCCTGCTTTGAGAATGCCTAATATACAGGTGACTGCTTCGATGGAGGGGGGTAAACACAAACCGACTAACTCCTCGGGTTTAACCCCCAATTGTTGGAGATACCGGGCGATTTGGTTAGATTGGCGGTGTAAGTCTTGATAAGTGAGAGATTGTTCAGCAGCAACGAGGGCCAGGTGATTGGGCGATCGCTGGACAATTTCCTCAAATAAGTGCAGAAACGAGGGATGTTGTAGTCGGGATTGAGGAAGGGATGGATAGGCAGGAGAATTAAATTTAAACAGCAGGCAGTCTCGTTCACCTGGGGTTAAAATTGGCAACTCTGAAATCTGCTGATTGGGGTTGGTGACAATTGCAGATAACAGGGTTTGAAAATGTCCCATCCATCGGGTAATTGTGCTGGAGTCAAATAAATCTGTACTATAAATCACTTGACCTTTAATTTGGTCAGCTTCTTCCCAGAAATTAACCTCTAAATCCAGTTTAGCCCTAGGGATGTCCCACTCTAACAGACTCAAAGTGAGTCCGGGCAATTCCAGGGCATTCGTTGGCGTATTTTGTAAGCTAAAACTGACTTGAAACAGGGGATTTTGGCTCAAATCTCGCTGAGGATGCAGTTCCTCCACCAGCTTTTCAAAGGGTAAATCCTGATGGGCGTAGGCGGAGACTGCCACGGATTTGACTTGAGTTAATAACTCCAGAAAGGTGGGATTTTCGGATAAATCCGTTCGGAGGACTAAACTATTGACAAAAAAGCCGATTAACCCTTCAATTTCCTGACGATTGCGGTTGGCAATGGGAGAACCGACTGCAATATCGGTTTGTCCCGTGTAGCGATACAGTAATGTTTTAAATGCCGCCAGCAGGGTCATAAACAGGGTGGTTTCGGTTTGCTGACTCAACTGTTTAATCGAGGCGGTTAAGGAGGGAGAGAGGGCGAATTGGTGTTGACCCCCGCGATAACTGGGAATTGGGGGTCGCGGGCGACTGCTAGGTAGATTCAGGGGAGAGAGATGCTGTAATTGCTGTTGCCAATAGCTTAATTGGGTTTCCAAAAACTCCCCCTGCAACCATTCCTGCTGCCATTCAGTAAAGTCAGCATATTGCAGCGGCAAATCTGGCAGGGGGGAGGGTTGCTGATGGGCGAAGGCGGTATATAATGTCCCCAGTTCCCCCAGCAAGATGCCAATAGACCATCCATCGGCGACAATATGATGAAAATTCAGCAACAGAATTGAGTCCGTTTCACTCTGTTGTAACACCGAGACTCGGAGTAAAGGGCCGGTGGTTAAATTAAAGGGTTCTGCTGCTGCTAAAGTTGCCAACCGTTGCGCTTCTGAGTCTCGTTCAGAGGGGGAGAGATGCTGCAAGGCGATCGCCTTCACCGCAAGGGTCAATTCTGTGGCAATCACTTGCACAACTTGTCCCTCTAAAAGCGCAAAAGTCGTGCGTAAGGTTTCATGACGGCGAACAATTTCATTTACACTTTCTTCTAAAGCGGATAAGTTGAGATTCCCCGTCAATTGAATGGCTGCGGATACATTATAAAACGGATTATCCGGCGCTAGTTGGTTCAGAAACCATAACCGTTGTTGGGCAAAGGATGCGGGAAAGACAAAAACCTCGGTTTCTTGAGTCATGTTAGGGGAAATTTCCTCGAATAAAACGCGATATCATTAGGATTTGGGTTTGGGGTTTAACGAGGATAACTTCATCCGCCGCCTGTCGCGAGAAACGGGAACTAATGCTGGTGCATGATGGGTGGGATTCTGTTGTTTTAACCCTGCAACTATGGGGGCTAATTGGGCAATCGTTGGTGCTTCAAATACAGTGCGTAAAGGCAACTCGAACCCAAATTTATCCCGAACGCGAGAGGCGAGTTGGGTTGCCAGTAATGAATGTCCCCCTAATTCAAAGAAGTTATCGTAAATTCCCACTCGTTTGATGCCTAACACTTCCGCCCAAGTTTGGACGAGATGTTCTTCGATGACGGTACGCGGTGGGGCATAATTTCCCGCTAGTTCTGGGGCGATCGCGGTGGCAGTGGGTAAGGCGTGGCGATCTATTTTGCCATTCGCAGTCAGGGGAAGATACTCTAAAACAACAAAGGCCGAGGGTATCATATAATCGGGCAGTTTCTCGTTGAGATAGGCGCGCAATTCCGGCACAAATTGACGCGCTGCTTTTCCTTTTAAGGGATTGTTGGCATAAGCAAAGTTTAATGGAGGTTCGGAACTCGCTTCTAGGATAAACTGTGGAATATCTTCCCGCACAAACACGACATCGTAACGCCCTTCACCCATTGAATCGGACCAGCGAATATGAACGCGATAGGGGAGTTCTAATCCATACCAGTCTTCGGGGTTGATACCTGAATTATGGAGGTCTTGAACGGCTTTTTTCAATTGACCGGATGTTTTAAAAGGGCTGGAATTAAACAGCCATTCCGTTGCTTGAACAGCGGCCATGACCCGGCTATTCGGAACCTGAGAGAGTCCGCAGATATCGGGGTTGGTTTCAATTAAATACTGACGCAGTTTCTCCAGGGTCCAATCGTCGCTAGTTTCTCCCTGATTTAGCCAGTTAATCGGATAATTTTTATCGGATTTGGACTTAACCTCACTTCCAGCCAGATGGAGAATAGCATTATAGCGAAACTGGGTTAATTCATTTCGCGATTGACCGCGCATCAGTTGAATTTCTACGGTGGCAATCTGAGGTAGGTGCGATTTTAAGCTAGTAAAAAAGGTGGGGTCTAAGGCTAATTCGACCTCTTGGAAGAGTTGCATTTCTACCCGTTGCTGTAACTGTTGGCGGGTGACACAGGGTTGGGCGCGGGTCAGTTCTACATCGGTATAAAAGGCTTTGAGGAGGGGTAAACTCCGCAAGTCACCGAGGAAGATGCGTCCCCCGGGTTTGGTGGCGGCCACGGCCCCGGAAATGACCTGAGTCAGGTAGTCTAAACTGGGAAAATATTGGACGATGGAGTTGAGAATTACCGTATCAAAACTCTGGGGAGGAATGCCATCAAAATCCGTTGCCAGTTTTTCTCGCAAGGTGACTTGTTCTAAGTCGTATTTGCCCAAATGTTTGCGAATAAAATTGAGGGACGGGGGCGAAAAGTCAGTTGCGCAATAGTCGGTACAGTGAGGGGCAATTCTGAAGAGTAAGAGGCCAGTTCCACAGCCAATTTCTAGGACATTTTTGGGTTCTAAGGCTAAAATTTGCGCCGCTTGATGGTCTACCCATTCCCGCATTTCTGCGGCGGGGATGGGTTCGTTGGTATAGCTGCTATTCCATCCGACTATATTAAAATGGGGTTCCATTCCCACAGCGGGCATTTTGTAGGTTTCATTGTAGAGAATTTGCCATTGCTGGACTTGTTCTTCCTGCAAGGCAACGGGGTTAGTTTCGGCCAATTCTACCCTCTGCAAATTGAGGGCCAGATAAGCGGTTAATTGGGTTTCGCCTCGGTCACTTTCCGAGACGGTGACGAGGGTTTGATTGACAGCGGGATGTTGAGATAAAATAACTTCAATTTCGCCTAATTCGATGCGGAACCCGCGAATTTTCACTTGTTGGTCCAGACGCCCTAAAAACTCTAAACTGCCATCGGGTTGGTAGCGGACTAAATCGCCGGTTTTATACAGGAAATTCCCCGCTTCGGGTTGGAGGGGGTTGCGGATAAATACTTCGGCAGTGAGTTCGGGATGATGGCGATATCCTCTTGCCAATCCGTCGCCGCCGATGTATAATTCACCGGGAATGCCGATGGGGACGGGATGGAAGTAGCGATCGCAGACATAGAGTTGAGTATTGGCGACTGCTTTGCCAATTCCCGGCGCAATTTCCCTGCCGTTGCCAACGGGAACCCTGCCAGAGGTGGTTACCACAGTATTCTCCGTGGGTCCGTAATTATTCACCACTTCAAACGGATGGGAGGGTAAGGGATGTTGATGCAATGTTTCTCCCCCGGTGAGTAACAGGCGCAATGGGGTCTGTTCCGGCCACTTTAATTGTAAGACTTGTTCCGCTAAGGGGGTGGGTAAAAAGCTGATGGTGATGGCATTTTCCACTAACCAATCCCGCAATTTTTCGGGCGATCGCCGGGTTTCGTTATCCACGATATAAATACAAGCGCCTGCAGTTAAATAGGGCCAAATTTCCCACCCACAGGCATCAAAGGCAACTCCGGCAACCTGGGTACTGCGATCGCTGGCAGATACGGCAAATGCTTGTTGATGCCAATAGGTTAAATTTAACAGACTCTTTTGCTCAATTTCTACCCCCTTGGGTTCCCCAGTAGAACCGGAGGTATAAATCACATAAGCGAGGGAATTTGGCGTCACCGAACTGCTGAGATTTTCATCCGGTTGGCGTTCAATTAGTGCCTTGTCTGTATCCAAGCATACAATCTTGCAAATAACTCGATTAAATTGGGATAAACTGGACTGTTGGGTGAGTAAAACCGGAACCTTCGCCTCGGTTAACATCCGATTTAAACGACTGCTGGGAACTGAGGGGTCTAGGGGTAAATAAGCACCCCCTGCTTTGAGAATTCCCAGCATCGCCACTGCCATTTCCAAGGTGCGATCGAGGCATAATCCCACCGCCACTTCTGTACCCACCCCTAATTTTTGTAAATAATGGGCGAGTTGATTACTGCGGCGATTTAACTCCCCATAAGTTAGAGTTTTGTTCCCACAAACTAAAGCAACTTTCTCCGGATGTTCTGCTGCCTGAATTTCGACTAACTGATGGACTGCAAACTCTTGGGGATAATCCACCTGAGTTTGATTCCACTGCACTAATAATTGATCTCGTTCCGCTGCACTTAACAGCGGTAAATCCCCAATTCGTTGGTCCGGATTTGCCACAATTGCTTCTAGTAAGGTTTGAAAATGGGCGACTAACCGGCCAATGGTGCTTTCCTCAAATAAATCTGTGCTGTAAATCACAAATCCGCTAATTCCTTCCCGACTATCTACCCACATCGGATTGGTAGAGGACTGTTCCCATAAATGTAATTCTAAATCAAACCGGGCCGTCCCTGCTTCTAACGGTTGGGGACTCAAGGTTAATCCCGGTAATTCTAATCCCTGCATTGGGGCATTTTGTAACGCAAATGCTACCTGAAACAGGGGATTATGATTTAAGGACCGTTCCGGATGCAACTCTTCTACTAATTTCTCAAAAGGGACATCTTGGTGAGCATAAGCGCCTAATGCCACCTGTTTCACCCGGGTCAATACTTCTCGAAAGGTCGGATTTCCGGATAAGTCCGTGCGTAAAACTAAACTATTGACAAAAAAACCGATTAGGGGTTCTATTTCACTGCGATTGCGATTGGCAATGGGGGAACCGACTGTAATATCTTCTTGTTGACTGTAGCGATACAACAAGGTTTGGAATGCCGCCAGTAAGGTCATAAATAAAGTCACCCCCTCCCCTTGAGTCAAGGCATCCAATTTTTGACTGACTTCCTGGGAAAGTCTGAACCCATAACGTTTTCCGCGATAACTGGGAACCGCCGGACGAGGGCGATCGCTGGGTAAATTCAGCATAGAAATCCCCTCTAACTGTTGTCGCCAATAGGCCAATTGATGCTCTAAAATTTCCCCTGGCAACCATTTCCGCTGCCAATGGGCAAAATCGGCATATTGAATCCCCAATTCTGGCAGGGGAGATGATTCTCCCTGGAAAAAAGCGCCATAAAGGATTCCTAACTCTTGGATTAATACCCCAATCGACCAGCCATCGGAGATAATATGATGCATATTCAGCATCAGTAGATAGTCGGTTTCCGCTAATTGAAGTAAAGAAATTCGCAATAGAGGGCCGGTGGATAAATTAAAAGGACGTAGGGCCTCATGGGTAATAATCCGTTCTACCTGCTTTTCTTGTTCTGCTGCGGACAAGTTTTGTAAATTCAAGACATGAATAGGAACAGTCTGATGCGCTTGAATCTCCTGAACGCCTTGCCCTTCTCCCTCGGGGAAAACCGTCCTCAATGCTTCATGACGGCGGATGATTTCATTAAACGCTGCTTCCAGAATTTCTAAATTTACCTCCCCGGTTAACCGCACTGCCGCAGGCATATTATAGAAGGGATTATTTGGCACTAATCGGTCCAGAAACCAGAGGCGCTGTTGGGCGAAAGAGAGGGGTAGATTGCCGGTCCGGGAAATCGGTTTCAGACCCATCGGAGTCTCGGTGATACTGCGGTTCGCCTGTTGAAAAAACGCTAAAATATCCCCTTTGCGTTGAGAAATTTGCTCCCGTAGTTGGGGCGTTAACCGGCCTTCTGGCGCTTGGCAAATCAGGCGACTGCCTTCTACGTTTAAATGAATCTCTAACTCGCGCAATTCCGATAAAAATTCTAGGGTATTCAAAACTCTACCTCTTCTCTGTCATTCTGATAGGATTTGGGCAACTTTTGTGGTAGTGCTGCCCAACATACGGTTTCAATATAATTGGCTAAACTTGCCACGGTTGGCGCTTCAAATAACTGACTAACGGGCAACTCGATTTTTAACCCGTCGCGAATTCGCGAAATGAGTTGAGTTGCCAGGAGAGAATGCCCTCCCAACTCGAAGAAATTATCATAAACACTGACCTGCTGTTTGCCCAACACTTGCCTCCAAATGTCAACCAGCACCTCTTCCACCTCAGATCGAGGGGTTACATAATTTTCTGGCAACTCCTGGAATGCTGTATCTATCTTAGGTAAGACTTGCCGATTTATTTTTCCATTTTGTGTCAGAGGTAACACTTCTAGAACGGCATAGGCAGTGGGTACCATATAACTGGGCAATTTTTCACTCAAAAACCGTCGCAATTCGCTAATTTTCAGCGGAGAAGATGTCCCCTCGGGGTCCCGGGGAACAACGTAAGCAACCAATTCTTTCTCCCCGGGTATCTCCTCACGGGCAGTCGCCACTGCTACTGCAACCCCGGAATATTGACACAACACCGCCTCAATTTCTCCTAATTCAATCCGGAACCCGCGAATCTTCACTTGATGGTCAATTCTACCTAAAAACTCCAGATTCCCATCAGATTTATAGCGCGCCAAATCCCCAGTTTTATAAAGTCGCGTTCCCGGTTTCCCAAAGGGATTAGAAATAAAGCGTTCCTCCGTTAATTCCGGACGATTCAAATAACCCCTTGCCAATCCCTCTCCCCCGAGGTATAATTCCCCGGAAACACCGACTGCGACAGGTTGCAAGTGCGGGTCTAAGAGATAAAGTTCTGTATTCGCCACTGCCTTGCCAATGGGGACGGAACTCGCCGGTTCTGCCATTGCTTCTATGGGGAAATAGGTCGAAAATGTGGTATTTTCTGTGGGACCATACACATGGATCAACTGTTGCGGCATTCCCTGGTTGAGCACTTTTTTCACCCAACGGGGATCGACGGTTTCTCCCCCAAATAATAAGCAGCGCACAGACTGAAACGCCTGGGGAACCGTTCGCACCACCTGCTGAAATAAGGCGGTGGTTAAGAATAAAATATCAATCTGTTGCTGGCGCAATTCCCGGGCAAAATCATGAGGAGAGAGGGTAACTTCTGTGCTAATTCCCTTTAAGTGAGCGCCATTGAGCAAAGCACCCCAAATCTCAAAGGTTGCCGCATCAAAGGAGAGATTCGAGACTTGAGCAAGGGTATCTGTCGGGGTAATCTTTATATAATTGGTATTCAGAACCAGTCGATTTACCGCTTGGTGAGGAACCGCCACCCCTTTCGGTGTTCCCGTGGAACCGGAGGTATAAATCACATAAGCAAGACGACTGCCACCGGGGAAGTGAGGGACATTCTCCACAGGTTCCCCGGTGACTGCCTCCCTGTCGTAGTCGCCTCCCACCATCACTCCCTCAAACCCGTTAAACTTACCCCGTAACTCGTCGGGAACCAGCAACAGGCGAACTCCCGCATCTGCCATCATCCAATTCAGGCGATCGCTGGGATAGGTGGGGTCTAAAGGTAAATAAGCACCCCCTGCCTTCAAAATGCCTAACATCCCGACAATCGTATCCAGGGATTTCGCCGCACAAAGTCCCACAATCTCCTCGTCACCCACCCCCAAATGTTGTAAATAATGAGCCCATTGATTGCTACGCTGATTCAGTTCCTGATACGTCAAAGATTCCCCGGCGATCGTCACCGCCACTGCCTGGGGATTCGCCGCCACCTGCGCCTCAAATAGCGCCTGAATCGCCGTTTCTGCGGGATACTCTGCTTGAGTCTGATTCCATTCAATTAATATCCGGTCCCGTTCCCCATCGCTAATTAATTCTAACTCCTCAACCCGCTGATTGGGATTTTTAACGATGTTTTTTAACAAAGTTTTAAACTGTTCTAACATTTGCGCGACTGTCCCTGACTCAAATTTATCCGTATTGTAAATTACAAACCCTCGGAGACTATCCTGATGCTGCCAATCCTGACCATAAACACTCCGGAAACTGTCCGCCGATTCCCACAAATGCACCTCCAAATCAAACCGAGTCGTCTTCACCCCTAAACTCATGGAACTCACCGTTAACCCGGGCAAATCCAACTCCTGCATCGGGGCATTTTGCAAATTAAACACCACCTGAAACAGGGGATGAACATTCAAAACCCGGTCCGGATGTAACGCCTCCACCACCTTTTCAAACGGTAAATCTTGGTGAGCATAAGCGCCTAATGTCACCTCTCGTACCCGCGCCAATAACTCCCGAAAGGTCGGATTTCCCGAGACATCGGTCCGTAACACCAGACTATTCACAAAAAACCCAATCAACCCCTCAATTTCGCTGCGGTTGCGATTGGCAATCGGGGAACCCACAGTAATCTCATCCTGCTGACTGTAGCGATACAGCAAAGTTTGAAACCCCGCCAGCAACGTCATAAATAAAGTCACCCCCTCTTGCTGAGAAAGGGCCTTGAGCGCCGCCGTCAGGGGTTGAGAAAGCTCAAAAACTTGAGTCTTTCCCTGATAGCTAGGAGTCGCCGGTTTCGGGGAGTCTACGGGTAAATTCAGGGGAACAATTCCCCGTAACTGCTGCCGCCAATACCCTAACTGCTCCTCCAACACCTCCCCTTGAAACCACTCCCGCTGCCATTCCGCAAAGTCTGCATATTGGAGGGGTAATTCCGGCAACAAAACCGGGCGATTCTCCACCAATACCCGGTAAATTGTTCCCAACTCCTGAACAAACACCCCCATCGACCAATCATCAGAAATAATATGGTGCATATTCAGTAGTAAAATGGAGAGAGAATCCTCCAACTGCAACAGCGTCACCCGCAGTAAAGGGCCCGTTGCTAAATTAAAGGGAAACTCCGCCTCCACCGCCGCCAATCGAGTCGCTTGCGCTTCCCGTTCCCCAGGAGAAAACTGCCGCAAATCGACCCAATTCACCGGGATATCCACCTCCGGTGAAATCACCTGCACAGGTTCCCCTTCCACCGTGGTAAACCGCGTCCTTAAAGTTTCATGCCGCCTGCCAATTTCTATAAAAGTATCCGCTAAAGCAGGGAAATTCACCACTCCCGTTAACCGCAGTGCCGTGGTGACATTATAGAATGAATGACCGGGAGCAAACTGGTCAATAAACCACAATCGCTGTTGAGCAAAAGAGGTGGGAAAGACAAATACATCTGTCTCGGGAGAGAGATTTAAGGCATCCGGCGCGGGGGTTAAAGGAGAGTTAAAAAAGTTGGATTCCATTGGGGTCATCTGGAAAAACAGTAAATTTCAGCGCACCCCATCGGAGGCGATTCGGTCAAATCAACGGGTTAAAACCCGGGAATGGGTGATTTAATCCTAGATTCAGCCCAAGTCACACCGCAGAGAGTCAGCAGTCAATCCTCAACATGAACTGCCGCCATAGCGCTGATATTTCCTAGAGGATAGACGCCTGCTCCCCGGTTGTCCACACACCAGAGGAAGAGAAGCGGAGGCTACACAAGTATAGAATTTGTATAGAACATTAAAACAATTGATATTAATAGTCACTTGCCAACTCTTGTGCTTGGACATTCGGCTGGGTATTTAGTGAGAATTGCTGGATTGAAAGCGCAAGTATTGCACGATGTTTTGTTGGACAGTCAGCCAGGACCCAGGTATCCACCCCGGATTACCAGAATTTGAAGTTTCCATCCCCTTGCGGGGAATTGATAGGAATTAACTCAATTGTGGAGAAAGCCGCCGCAGTTCTCGCAGACCCAGAAAAGGTTCCGTCCCCTTGCGGGGAATTGATAGGAATTAACTGGCGTTATTCAGCCATCTGGCGTCATACTCGACTAGGTTTCCGTCCCCTTGCGGGGAATTGATAGGGATTAACGTGACCTTGCAACAACTAATCTCGGGAAACACCGGAGTTTCCGTCCCCTTGAGGGGAATTGATAGGGATTAACATTGACTCTAGGTAGAGCCTCCAAAAATAAGACCGTTTAGGTCTCTCTATATCTGTCTTCTAACTCTTCTCTAAATAGCTCTTCACTAACCTCAATAGCTCTCTTCAATGCCTCCTGACTCATTTCTTCTTCTACAGTATTATCTTCCTCTAATAAATAATTAATCACATTATCATAAGCTAATTTTCCCTTACTGCTTAACCCTTTAATATCTATTTCTATTAACTCCTCTAGGAAATAAGCATCTTCCCTAACTAAATAATCAACTAAATCATTACCTTCCCTACCTAATTGCTCAATCAAATATCTAGCTATAAGATATATCTTTCTATTAAGTTCTATCTCCAGTTCTTCTACTATTAACTTATTAACTCTTCTCTTAATATCCCAGTAATCCATCTATACAAATCTTCTTCATTACAATAATTAACTTGTTTAACAGTCCTCTCTGTTTCTTTTAGTATCAGTTGTTAACTATATCCTTCTGCTATGTATTTCCATTAGGTTAACTATTTTTATATAACCGCTAACATGAACGTTTAAGTTTCCGTCCCCTTGCGGGGAATTGATAGGAATTAACCATTGCCGAAAGCGGGTACGATGCAGAATGGCAGACTATATCAGCGTTTCCGTCCCCTTGCGGGGAATTGATAGGAATTAACCTCAGCCCCATCAATAATGTTGGGCAAGACGCCATTACTTTGTTTCCGTCCCCTTGCGGGGAATTGATAGGAATTAACCCGGTAAAGCCCGTCCCCGTCTTTCTGACAAGCGCACCCAGTTTCCCTCCCCTTGCGGGGAATTGATAGGAATTAACAAGGATCTGAATGGATCAGCTTTATGGTTGAACTAGGTCAGTTTCCCTCCCCTTGCGGGGAATTGATAGGAATTAACAACGCACCTGGGTTTAAATACTTGGATCCGGGACTAACTAAAGGTTTCCGTCCCCTTGCGGGGAATTGATAGGAATTAACTGCTTACCTTCGATACTCCTGAGCAGAAGAAGCAATGGGTTAGTTTCCGTCCCCTTGCGGGGAATTGATAGGAATTCACATGAATCTGGCGATGCAAGGGACCGGCACGGGGGCAATGCTGTTTCCGTCCCCTTGCGGGGAATTGATAGGAGGAATTAACCCTATCCTGTTGAAACCCTTACACTATCTAGTTTTCAAGGTGCGATCGCGCCAAAGTACAGAGAGTCAACTTTACAAAACTTAACGCGCTGCTTTAGCGGGGCAAGACCGACGGAAATCAGTCCATAACAGAACAATAGCGCAAAAGGATCAAATAAAAAAGCGGGAAATTACCCGCATTATCTCATTCTCCCTCAAAATTACGCTGAAATACTCCCTCTAGCTCCTTCCGTCGAATCCCTGGGAAAATTTACATTTCGTTACAAAGGCCAGAAACACCACCGGGTCAAGGATTAGGGAAAACTTAACCCCCCTGACCCGGAATCAACCCTTCACAAAATCAAATAATCCGGGGGTTCATACAGGGGAGGACTGCCGTAAATTTTTGCCTGCTTCTTCGCCGTCCGAGTCAAGGGATAGGTACACAGACTGTCCTCCGACAGGTTCAACACCTTCACCCAGCGATTCTCCATCAACCCCGTGAGGGTTTCCTCATCCAGGGGACACTCAAACACCGAATACTGCACCCTTTGACAGCGCTGTTCCATTAGCTTTTGGTCATTAAATTTACCCCCTTAACCGAGCTAGAGTGTCAAAACTTACCGAAGGATTAAAGGGGTGAAGTGAGAAAATTTCCCGGTGGCGATCGCCTCGAAAAAGGCTGATAAAGTTCGATTCAATAGAGGCGATCGCTGAGGGCGAGGATCCAGAATTTTCAAGAGCAGAGAGATTTTAGTCGTTACGAGATCCTTTGGACTACGAGGAGCCTTGTTCAAGCCCGAGGACCCACGTTATCCCGAGGGGATACCCATCTACTTAGGTAGATGCGCTGATCTCCAATCATTTCACGGGAAAATCCCACCTGCGCGATCGCCTGTTTGCTCCCACTCACGGCAAAAGTGCCCTATTGACCGCAGAACAGTTAGAATACCAATGCACCGATGGCGGCTGTATTTGTCACCGCACCGTCACGGAATTGCTGTTAACTGCCGAACAGTCCCCGGAGTCTTGGATGCCGGATGTCATCCACTTGAGTGGGTTGGCAACGGAGGAACTAGAGGAACTGGTGCAACAAGCGCCGTTTACCACCGTGCACCGTTCGATTCGCGATGATTTGAAGCAACTGGCGGAACTCGGCTGGTTGGAGTCTGTATCCCGAGGGAAATATCAATGTATCTCCCTAGAAGAATTGCCCAGTCTGCCTGGGTTAAAGCGGGCGATCGCCCCTCAACCTGATGCCGCATTGTTACCCCTATCCCAAGTCCGGGAATTGTTACCCTTACTGGAAGATATTTCCTTCATTCAGCCCAATTTAGAAGTGCTGATCCAATCCTTATGGGAACAAGTCGCCTCCGATGAAAAACCAGTAGAAACCCTCGAAAACCGAGGACAACGGCGGATTTTTATCCACCTGGATTACATCCTCTCTCCCGAAGTGCAAGAACAGGTAGACACCTATCAAGACCAACTGGAACAACTGTGGCGCACTTCCTCTTCCGGAGTGGTCCAGTTTGACTATGAGTTGGCCCAGGATGGAATCCTCCGATTTACCACTTATCCGGTTTGCTTACATTATGTGCGGCGGGCTAAGTATCTCAGCGCTTGGGGAGAAACGCCTTCCGGGGAGATGGGTTGGCACAATTATCGCTTAGACCGCATCACTTCCCCCAAACTCACGGTGTTAGCTTGGGGTGACCCCCAGGTGCCCAAGCTGTTGCGAGAGATGCGACGGCAGGGGGATTTACCCACTTCTGAGGAGGTGGAAGGGGAGTTGGAGGCAGCTTGGGGGTTTAATTTTTATTTCCCGCGTCAGTTGCTGTTGTTGCGCTTTCCTCGGGATTTTGCCCGTCGCTATGTGGAGGGGACGGTGCGTCATCGGACTTTTGAGCCGGTGGCGTATGACTCATTACGGGAGTTGGTGAGGCGGCAGGTCCCGGAAGAGGGCGATCGCACGACAGCGTTGCAAGTTTTAGCAAACCGCAGTCAGACCGATGCCTATTATCGAGCCTGGATTCGCGAGGGGGATATTAATGTCCGAATGCGCTTACGGTCCTGGCGACCCAATGGCGAGGTGATTTTACCCCTGTCTCTGCGTCATCAGATGGCACAGGAGGCAGCGCGAGAACTCTCTTTCTATCGTTCCCTCCTGTAGGCAGGGTTGGTAATGATTTCCGGGAACTCTCAGCCCGGAAATCATCACCATTTCTGTGGAGGGAGATAGGGCAGCGCTAAATTCATCGACTTTTTTCTGAATATCTTTTACTCCTCATCTCCAATGATTTCATCATATTGATTATCATCGTTTTGTTCGGATTGTTTCATGGCGAGGAACATATCATTTAATGACATTTTTTCCAGCCATTGATGGCGCTCTTGGGTATAGTCACCTTGACCCGGATTAAAGTATTGAATGAACCGAATAGTATCGACCACTCCTAATGAATCGATTAAGGCTTGATATCCTTTTCTGATAATCTCTTGCTGAGTTGTGGTCATAGTTTTCGAGTGTATCCCCCTGTTGTAGCCCTCACCCTCAATCCCTCAGAGAAGGACTGAGGGTAGAGGGTCCCAAGAAGGGTGAAGGGGCGGTATATTGAACGGTTTGTTATGGATTGGGTGGCGATCGCCTTAAAGGTATGCATCTGGGCCAGAAATTTTTCATAATGTCGCTTATCATGCCTGTTTCAATTATCAGCCTTTTTGGGTGTGTCGTCAAAATGTAGTCAAAATGTAGTCAAACGGAGGGCTAACAGGCTGAAACGAACACTATCCAAGGGTTTGAAGCGTCGAGTTGTGTAGTCAAACGGTGAAAACGCCGCCAATTGTTACCAAACGAGTAAAAAGACCCCAAAAAGTAAAAAGCGCTGAACCCTTAATTTTTAAGGATTTCAGCGCTTTACGTTATGCCAGGAACGAGACTTGAACTCGTGACACGAGGATTTTCAGCAACAGCCCCTTTCCGCCAAACCCTTGCCATATCAGTGTTTTGCCATCTACAGAATTTATTTGAACTCATATTGAACTACTTTTAACCTCCTTTCCAATGTGGTGTTGACAGCCTCGAATGCCCCAAGGGGGCCTGAATCGCGATTTATCTTGTTTCCGTTCTTAGCCTCCGTGGAAGAGTGCGTGTTTTGAAGCAGGTTATGAGCAGGTTATGAGCAGGTTATGAGCGGGTTTGATTTACAAAGAGGGTTTTTGCTCCTTCATCATATTGATTTTATTGAGGATTGGGTCAAGGAATAGGGATTTATTTAGGAATAAGTTATTGTTTTAGCTTATGAAAAAGGGGCATGATGGGTCAGTGAACCTGATTAAGTGGGACGAGCGCTCATGGACGCATATCCCATCGTCGTTCAGAGAAGAGGAGCAAGGTCCCAGAGATGATGAAGCCAGTCACCAGATATTGCCACTGAGGGAATAAGGGTAAAATTGCCATGCCCAAGAAATGTAATCCGGCTCCGAGGAAAAAACTGCGCGATTGCAATGCCCATCCAGTTCCCAGATACCCAAATCCACACAGAGCCAACCACAATGGACATAACTGAATCAAAATCTGGGACCAACTATAGAAAATACTGACATCGGTTAGAGCGATTCCCCCCATCATCAGCCCCAGCCACCAATAAATTAACCAACGGACTGTTTCCTCAGTGACCCAAACCCATGTCTGATTCCACATGATTGCCGAAGCACACCCCGTGAGGATGGATGAAACTATTGCCATTGTTGTCCAATTAATTGAGGAAAATTGAGCAGTGAAGAAGATAGTTGCCGTGACTGCTGCCCAAATCATCATAGTTTTATCGACACAGGTATAGAATTGTTGGAAGATGCTTTTTCCTCTAATCTGGACATGAATTAGCCATAATCCTTGGTGATTCTGAAGTGTAGTCCAATCAGGTTTTGGTGAAAGAATCGGCTGCTCATGTAGATAAAACATCACAAAAAAATTACTCAAACTCTCCTTTATTTGACCCCCTGAATCTCCATACTGTTTCGGTTTTCAGTGATTTGGGGCGTCCGAGAGGCGTCATCCGGTGTTGAGTTAGTGTTGAGTTGAAACTGACATAGACTGACATTGCCTGACATTGCCTGACATTGCTTGATATCGCTCTAATTTCCATTATTGATTCCATTATTATTTCCGTTATTGATAATGTTATTGATTTTGTTATTGTTATTGAGAAAAGAGGAAAGAAGAGTCCCAGTGTTTTAGAGCAAAGGGAGTTGTGGTGGAATCAACGGCTGAAACCATTGCAGCAAGAGGAAAAAAGTGCTTTAAAGCAAAACTATGGGACGGGCGTGCTATTGCTTGACGATGGGATAAGCCTGCGGCATGGCTTCGCTTACCGCCGGGGGGTCAGGAATTCTCCTCAGATTGAAAATGCAGCGATTCTCAGTCTCTATTGCCTCGATTGATGTACAGCGTTAGAGTTGATTGGCTCCCCGTTTTCCACGAAAGCGCGATCGCCCTTTCCAACCGATGCTACGAGTATTGAACGCCAGTTTCAAGGGAAAAGCCCTGGGGTCTTCTGGCTCCACAAGGGGCCGAGCGCCTGTCTGGCCAGGAGTTAGGATATAACTGGAGTAGACAGACCATTGGTACAATTTTGTCAAAAGGTGAATTGATGAATAAAGTTACGCTAGCAGAAGTTAGTCAAAATTTGATGAACTATCTTCAACGCGCCCAAGCTGGAGAAAGTTTTGTTATTTTTCAAGCAGACCAACCGATCGCCAAAATTAGTTCGGCTAAATCTGAAGGGGCAATAGAAGCTTTCGATGCTTTTCGTGCCAAAATCCTTTCAGAAAAAATTGACTTAGATAGCGACGAAATTTTTGCAGATGTTCGCGATCGCACCCCGACTCCGGAACAACCTTGCTGGTGATGAGCGTGAAATTTCTCCTGGATACCAACATCATCTCGGAAAGCATTAAACTACAGCCGAGCGATATTTTTCTGGCGCATTTTCGACAAAACCTGGAAGAATCTGCGATCGCATCGGTAACATGGCATGAGCTTCTGTATGGGTTATACCGATTGCCGGAGTCTCGGCGAAAAAGGACCTTATCTGATTACTTGACACAGGTCATTCAGGATAAAACTCTCATCCTGCCGTACTGTCATGCTGCCGCCGAATGGTTTGCGGCTGAACGGGCGAGACTGACTGCTTTGGGTCGAATGCCTTCATACCCGGATGGGCAGATTGCTGCCATTGCTAAAGTCAATAATTTGATTCTGGTGACTCGTAATGTCTCTGACTATGCTGATTTTGATGGACTGACTATTGAAAACTGGTTTGTTTAGACAGAATGAGAAGTAATAAATCGCACTTGGGGTCTTTGGATTAGTCTAGGATAGTGACTTGTTCCCACAACCATCTGGGTAAACTCATCTTCATTATCTATAACGGAAACCGAGGAGCCAGATAACGAGTGAACAGTTGAGCGTACTACTCCGGCTACCTCCCCGGACACCTACCGCACTTTTCAGGCCAGCCCTTCATCCGAATGTTCCCAAGCCAGATTAGAGGCGATCGCACCCCAACACTATGCTTCAGAATGCAACGGCTGCCACTACTATGCTCTCGACTTTCTCCCCCACTGGTGGCATCGGACGAAACTTGCTGGGACTATGCAGAGAACCTTTGACAAAATCGTAACACTATTCAATATTTCGTTACCTCCCGAAATAATAATTAATGAAAGTTTAGAGCAAAAAGAATAGACAAAAGAAAAAAGAAGAGGTAAAAGTGGAATATCCCAAATATTTCTGGGTGGCAAAATATTTTAGATATTGAGTCAACCCTGAGACCCAACCACTACTAATCCCTGGAATAGAATCATGACCAAAGAGTTTATCTCAAGGAAGACGGCTGGAAATTTCCCGAAACCCACCAGCCAATTTGCCCCGCGTCCGTTTGCCACGCCTCAACGCAAACCTCTGGCACAAGCCGAAAATTCAACGCCACCGAATATTCAATGCTCGCCTGAAAGCAGCAATCTTTTATCACGAATTGCCATCACGCAACCCGAAATATTTACGCCACAGTTAACGGTGCAACGTGCAGAGCAAGCACAGGTGGCAACCGACAATCCAGGGGAAGGAACGGAGAAAATACAACGGTCAAGCACTGGCAACAATCGGCTGGCAAAAATTTCTATTCAACCACCCGAACCACCTTCTACACCAAGGTTTCCTATCCAAGCCAAACTGACAGTCGGGGCGGCTGGGGATAAGTACGAGCAAGAGGCTGACCGGGTGGCGCGTCAAGTGGTGAATCGAATTCATGCACCCCAAGTCAATCTCAACAGCAGCCAGTCCAATCCTGTACAACGAAAAATCTCAATTCAGGCTTTTGGCGGGGAAGGTGGAGACGTTTCCAGCGAATGGGAAAGCGAATTAAACCGAGCCAGAGGTGGGGGTCAGCCGTTGTCGCCATCCCTCAGAGAGCCGATGGAGCGAGAGTTTGGTGCTGATTTTAGCGGCGTGCGCGTGCATACGGGGGCGAAGGCGGATGGATTGGCAAAGTCGATTCAGGCGAAGGCGTTTACCAAGGGGCAAGATGTGTTCTTTCGGCAGGGGGCGTATGAGTCAGGGAGTCGAGGGGGGCAGGAGCTGATGGCCCATGAGTTGACCCATGTGGTGCAGCAGAATGGTGGGGTCGTGAGGCGATCATCTAGTACAGAATTTGCTGCTACCGAAACACCAAAGAACATTAAATGTCGAGAGAACTGCATAGATGGGGGGAGCGTGGTTCAGCGTCTTGTCCATGGTTACAAGCCTGGAACACTGGCAAAGTCCACTATAGCGATGAGAGACTTGTCCTTGGCACAAATGAAAATCATCCAGCAATTGCATGACGATACGACAAAACACTACACCATTGACGAAGCACGACAAGTGGCGGTCGGCATATCCACATCGTCCAACCCCTATGCTTGGGAGGTCACGGGCATTACTAGCTATGCCACGACAGACGTCGGTGTACAGAGCATTTTTGACAATTTCGGCCAGCCCACCCAGTCTGTGGTGAAGACCTATGACGATCTAGCCAGCCGTGTCGGTTACGACGTGGGTAAGGATCGCAAAGGGGTGTTGAGCGCATCAACGATTAGCGACCTGCATCAGCACTTCGAGGCGTCAAAACCATTGCACTTGAGTTTCAACCCTTTCTTGAACTTAGCATGGACGGGCAACTTGGATGACTACAGCGGTTCCAAGACGGGCATTCCGCTCTACTCAGTGATGCGATCTGCAATAACCAAAAATTTTGAAGCTACATTAGCTGGGGCAGTAACTCTGAATGAAGTGCTAAAAGAAGTCAGCGGACGCCCAGCCGAGTTGCACCATCTGCTCTTCAAGGCTCATTATCCAAACCTCGCCACCAACCCATTCAACTTGCAGCTGACAGAGCGCAGCGAAAGTGAAACGAAAATGGGGCCAGGTCAGCACGAATTGATGCACATGGTAGCATCAGGAAAGCACTCAAACAAATTTAACGAACTGCTGGGGCAATACAAAAACGAGTACGAAAAATGGTTGAAAGGTTATAACATTTCTCTATAACCCTATTATGGTGGTGGTAGTGCTGGCGGCGCTCGCACACCCACTCATAAGCGTGAGCCATTACCACATCGCTGGTGACGCGATCAATTAGCAGCATTTTTCCCCCACGTATCAAGGGAGAAAACGGCAAGTTCTCCCATCCCTATTCCGGCACGATTGACAGCGATTCCATGTCTGTCTGCACAACCTAAACTCTTTCTATACCCCCCGCAAAATGTGCGAAGCAACCACCCCCCCCAAACAACCACCCTCCTCGACGAATTACTCCCCGGGCAAAGCTGCATTGACACGGGAGCCAGCAATTCTCATTTTGACCCGCATCCTGTCCAAGATGCCAAATCTTAAACGAAGGAATGGGGCTTTCAAAAAGCACTCTTGAGACTGTTCTCAATAAGCTTTAGCAAAATTTCCATAATGAGAATTGCTGCAAATATGCTGCTATAGTTGACAAATATTGATTTTTATGGTATTGTGTATTACCTAGTTATTTTGTATTTTCTTTAATGTTCCGCTCGGCTGAGAGTCTAGAGCTAATTTTCCCCTCAACTGCCGAAATAGCTACCACTCGGGGGGATGCCAAATAATTCTTTGCCGTTGGATCGCCACTTCGTCCCTTGAAATTGCGGTTGGTTGCATAAACTCCTGTCTCTTCTTTACCGAGTATCCCAAGTCCCGCATTAATACAAGCCCCGCAGCCTGATTTGAGAACGGTGGCTCCCGCCGCCTCAAATATCTGCATATATCCTAACTTCTCAGCCTTTTGGCGCACCTCAAAAGAAGCTGGCACGATAAAAAGGCTAACACCCGGAGCTATGCGGCGGTTTTCAAGCACTTCCGCAGCTTGAGCGAGATCGAACAGTTTCCCCCCAGTGCAAGAACCAATAAAAGCTTTAGTAATCGGGATTTCTCCTAACTGACTAATACCAATTACGCAATCGGGTTTGGGAGGACAAGCGATCTGTGGTTCTAAATCGCTCAAATCGAACTGATAGATTTCTTCATAAGAGGCATCGGGGTCGCTGCCAATTTCTTCAAATAAATCCTGTCCGGAGTTTTGCACGTATTGACGAGTGGTTTCATCAGGAGCAATTAACCCACACATCGCACCACACTCAATCGCCATATTCGAGAGTGTCATGCGCTCTTCCATTGGCATTCTATCGATAATACTGCCTCGAAATTCCATAACTTTCCCCGCAGCGCCGTCACAGCCAATTTTGCCGAGAATAAACAGAATGATGTCTTTGGCAGTAATATATTGGGGCAAAGTTCCTTCCAGTTTAAAAAGTAGAGTGGGAGGCACTCGCACCCACATATCCCCCATTGCAAAAATATTTGCCATATCCGTCGTTCCCACTCCAGTGGAAAAACATCCAAAAGCACCGTAAGTGCAAGTGTGGGAGTCTGTCCCCGCCACAATCATACCTGGATGAATAAAGCCCTTTTCTGGCAGTAAAACGTGACAAATCCCCGCAGCTTCTCCCGGGGACACCACATCCAAGAGATGGCAGCCTTGCGAATCAGCGAACTCAACCATCTTTGAGTATAGTGAAGTGGCTTTGGGGTCTACTCGTACCTCGTTGACTTGGATAAAGTGATCGGCTACTAAAACAACGCGATTGGCATCCCAAACTTTTGCTGCTTCTCCAAAATTTTGGTAAAATACTTCAGCAACGGGTGCGGCTACGGCATCGTGAGACATGGCTAAATCGACTTTAACAAAAACCGTCTCTCCAGGCTGAACGTAAGCATTACTAGAGGCGCGTGCCAAAAGTTTTTCTGCCATAGTCATTGCTCTAGTAGGAGTTGAACTTTTTGGAACGGAAATTTCACCTTTCTGCCGCTTATGGTTAAACGGAATTAAGCCGCCTGCCCTCACAATCGTTTCGATGACTGGATTATTCACGGGCTGAGAGAGAATCTCTAACGGCAGACCAATATTGATGCTATTGCGGTAAAAGATTTCAGCAAAAGACTGGGCGCAGACTTTTTTAATGCCTGCAGCTTTGATGGCAATGGGCGCATTTTCCCGACTAGACCCGCAGCCGAAATTGCGTCCAGCTTCAATTTGTTCATAGCTTAAAAGAGTGCCTTCTCCAATGAGATGTTCAAAAGCATACTGCTTTAAATACTCAGGGTCGGCAGTAGTACACCGTTTTGCGGGAATAATATCGTCTGTGTTGATATCATCGCCCAGCCTCAAGACTTTTGTATTGGTTTCCATGATTATTCCTCTATTTTTTATTGACTAAAGCTTGTTCAGAAAGTTGTTCGATGATTAGCTCGGTTAACGTTTCCGTATTGGCTAATATTTCTTGACCCTGGAGGGCTAAATCTGCCGTGCGGTAGCCTTGGGTTAAGACTCTTTCTATGGCTTGAAGTAGGCTGGTGGCTGCCTGAATTTCACCCCACTGCTGGAGCATTAAGATAACTGCGCCAATCGTCCCTAAAGGATTTGCAATACCCTTACCGGCAATATCTGGTGCTGTCCCATGTATGGCTTCATATAAACCAAACCCATGCTCGTTCAGACTGGCAGAGGGCAATAACCCAATGGAACCGACTAATGCCCCTCCGATATCGCTGAGAATATCTCCAAAGAGATTTCCTGCTAGAATTACATCAAATCGCTTAGGCTCTCGCACGAGTTGCATAGCTAAATTATCTACTAGCATTGGCTCTACTGTAACATCAGGAAACTGTTCGGCTTCCTCCTGCACTAAATGGCTCCAAGGGATTTGTGGGAGAGCGTTTTCTTTGTGAGCGACGGTCAGAAAGCCTCGGCGTTCTTTAGCTTTAGATAAAGCTACTTTAGCGATGCGGCGAATTTGCCAGTCATAGTATTTCATTGTATGATAGCCATAAGCGCCATTATCATCTTCTGTTCGTCCCGATGGACCAAAATAGATACCACTGATTAGCTCCCGAACAAATAAGATATCGACTCCTTGAATTTTGTGGGGCTGAAGGCTGGATTTATCCAATAAAATTTCAAACGGACGCACGGGGCGAATGTTGATAAAAAAATCGAAGTGCTGGCGCAGTTCGAGAATACCGCCTTTTGTAACGGCTCCAAACAAAATTCCGTCAGCCCCTTCGCATACTTGCGAGGTTTGAGTGGGAAAAAAGTTTCCAAATTCATTGAAGGCAGGCTGTCCAATTAAGGCATAGTCAATAATTAGAGAAAATCCTTCTAATTTGGCTAAATGCTGGAGGATTTTTACCGAAGCGTCTACTACTTCGGGCCCAATGCCTTCGCCAGGAAGTGCTACTACGCGATACGCTTTAGTCATTGAAAAATCCTCCCTCAAATAAATTGACAATCTCTTGTGGAGAAAAGCACCGCTGCGCTTGAATGGATAAGGATTTGATTTTGTCTCGCATTCGATTATATTGTTCAGGAGTGAGCGGTTGGTTGAGTTGCTTCTCAAATAGGTACTGAAAGTTGCTAGAACCGCTGCATTTTCCAAACCAGATTTCTGGGTCGGCGTGAGGGAAAATATGGTAGCTCTCTGGGTCGCGTAAGAAGCCGTTAACGTGAATGCCGCTTTCGTGACGAAGGGCTGCTTTGGAGTAAGGAGGAGCGGGACAAACTCCTAGGGAATCTAAGTAATCGGTAACTTGGGAGAGAGCGTCATAATTAATGCCTTCTACTTCTATCCCAAAGCGCCACTTAAGTCCAGTTAAGACTTGCTCTAATGGAATATTACCTGCCCGTTCCCCAATGCCTCGGAATGTGCCTGAAATCATTGAAGCTCCAGCTAAGACACCTTGGATAGTATTTTCCAGAGCCATACCTAAGTCATTGTGAAAATGTACTCCTAATGGTGCATTCTGGGTTAATTCTAACAGGTCGCGAATCCATACATAAGTTTTCTCTGGAGCAAGGACACCCATTGTGTCGCAAAGGATAAAGTGTTCGATGTAGGGTTGGAATTCGCGAATGCACTGCACTAAAAAGTTAAAATCAGCGCGGCTGGCATCTTCGGCAGCAAACTCTACTTTTAACCCAACTTCCGCACTGGTAGCATAGCGCAGATTTTCCAAAACTTTATTAATCATGTTTTGGCGGACGCGGCGGATAAGTGTATCTTTTGGGGGCGCTGTAAAATTACGGGCTTCTGCATCTCTTAACAGCAAAAGGCGATCTGAAACGGCATAGAAGAGAATGATTTGCTTTATTCCGCAGGCTTTAGCTCGATCGATAAATTCTTTGCCCACCATTGTAGCAGCTATCATAATACTTTTGAATCCTTCTGATACCAACGCTTTGAGTAAATGTTCTTCACTTTCGTGAACGGCTGGCATTAGGTCTATTTGGTGAATTCCAGTTTGACTGATGAGTCGGACTAATTGTTTTTTAGTTTCAGAACTGAAAAAGAGTCCGGCTTGCTGTTCGCCATCGCGCAGAGTTTCATCAGAAATAATTAAGGGAAGTCTTGGCATAGGGAATATCTCCAAAATAAGGTAAGATTTTTTATGATTAGAATTAAAGTTTTTAAACCGGATTAAATCACATCGGGCAATTCGCTTTCCATCAACCGTAAGCGTGGATATCGATACGCGGCAACTGTGACCAATATGGCGAGAATTTCCATTGTAATAAATAGTAGGCCAATCCCGCGACCTGTACCAACGCCGATAATTTGTCCGATGCTTCCTGCTAACAAACCGTTGGTTGCCATTAAAGGTTCAAAGATGCGATCGGCTAGAGGGCCAGCCACAACATAAGCGAGGGGGATGCACGAGAAAGCAATCATCTGGAGTGTGGCAAAGACCCGGCCTTGAATCTCGGGAGCCACTTTTCGGAGCAAAATGGTATTAAAATAGCCATTGACAAAAGGCAGGCAGAAGAAAAAGAGGAAGTTAGCCAGGGCAAAAAGTGCGGCGGAAGTGCGTAAACCAAAGGCTAAGATGCACAGTTGACTGAGAAAGACAAAACCAAATACGCCACGAATTAAAATTCTCGGTCCTCCCCAAATACTCATCACCACGCCGCCCAGCAGCATCCCGGCACCGCCGAGGGATTGAATGGTTCCGAGAACGGTAACAGAAGTAAAAGAAAGTACCAGTGGCGGGAATAAAACTTCAATTAGTCCAAAAACAAAATTATTGATGGCGAAAACAATTAGCAGCGCTAAAAGTCCGGGTCTAACAGCAATATAAGTCCAGCCTTCTAGTGCCGAGCGCCAGAGAGAAGCTTTTCCATTAACTGGAACCGCAGCAGTCTTAGCGTCAGGAAAGCGAACGAGCAACAGGGTGGTGAGGGCAAATAGGAAGGTGGCAAAGTCAATTAAAATGATCCCTTTAAGCTGGACGATTCCTAGCAAGACTCCTGCCAGTAGGGGCGAGATTAGCTGGGCGCAAGCTTGTGCTGACTGAACCATGCCGCTGGCGCGAGGTAGGTCTTCTTTCGGCACCAATAAAGAAGTCGAAGCCGTGTAAGCGGGTAACTGAAAGGCTTTGCAGACGGAACTGAGGCTGACAGCTAAGTAAATGTGCCAGATTTGAAGGTTTCCGATCGCGAGTAATAGGGCGATCGCCACTGTCGTTATCCCCGCGCCGGAGTCAGACAGAATCATGCACCATCGCCGGTTCCATCGGTCAACGATTGCCCCAGCGATCGGGGAAACTACGATACTGGGGAGCAGACCAAATAGCAAAATTAGCGAAAATTGGGTAACTGAACCTGTACGCTGGTACACCCAGACTCCTAATGCGAAGTTAGTCAAACCCGACCCAATTAGAGATACCAGTTGTCCAAACCAGACTATAAGGAAAACGCGCATTTCGCCTGTAAAGGATCGGAGATTTTTAAGACTACGCATCATGGCTAATTTCTGCTACTTAGGGGTTATTTTGACTCTACTTCCAGCACATAGCCTTCACAATGCAAGTCGGCTGCCTGGAAGCCCAATCGCTCTAAACCTTGATAATGCTGCACGCAATTTTCTAGAGTCGGCAATCCTACAGTCGGCTTCATATCGTCAAAACGAGAAGAGAGGAGACTGGACATAACGCAACCCATAATATTCAGGGGATTGGTTGGCTCAAAAGAGGCTGACCATACATTTTCAGCGATGTTATTTTTTATCGATTCCGGTAGGTAAATGACCGTTTCTATCGGGTCAGTTGATTGAAGCGCCCCTCCTTCAGTAAACCAAATATCCTTCTTCTCCTTAAAGCGCTGAATCGCCTGTTCTGGGTCAAAGCAATGTGGGCCAGAATCATCAACAATTAAAGTATCGGGTTTTACCCGCTTGATATCGAGGATATCGGGAACGTTGGTAGCCCCAACTATTAAACTAGCGTCGTAAATTTCCGGTGGCAGTTCCGATGAAGATGAAGAGGTGGCGATTTGAACGGAACCTCGAAATCCTAAATCATCGCTCAATTCTCGTTGAAGATTTTGGATATATTCCAGCTTACTGTAAATATCGCACAGGGTAATCGACTGAGGATGAGGCAAGCATTTTAACATCAGACGCAGGGTATTAATCCCAATCGACCCCAATCCGATGAATGCGACTTTCTCCCCTTCTAAAGAACGGTTGCGAAGTTGTAAAATTTTCTTAATGGTCAGGACGACAGCCGAGCAGGTAGTAGCGTGTCCTGTAGTGATTTTCGGTAAGTCGGTACGCCCCTCAATAGCTTCGGCAATGGCACGACTGTAATCTGTTGCTGAGGGAATCAAACCCGTTAAAGAAACAGTTTTTGCACCGAGTCGTCCTGCCATTTCTAAAGCGTCAACAACCATTTGTACGAGTTTCTGCTGGTCGTTGTATAGTTCATCCTCGAATATAGGAAGGATTAGAGCCGCTATCCGGCCCCATTTAGTTTCCATAAGAGCATCCCACATTGGTAAGTTTTCAAAGCACTTTTGGAGGACTTCATCGCGAGTCAACTGGGTTTCTTTTAGGATGGAGAGGGGAAGATAACCCAAAGTAGCTGAATCAACTGGTGCTATCTTGCCAACAGCAAATAAGGAGAGAAAAGAGCGATGTTCGTGTCGAAAGAATCGAGGTGTCTCTGGGATTTTGGGGAACGGTAATAGTAAGACATTATCGACCTTTAACTTAGCTTCTTCCCGTGAAAAGGAGGGTTCTGGTGTGAGTGGGGTGAGTGAACTTGGGAGTGCTTTGGCTAATTCGGCAATAGTGGGATGCTGAAACAGAAGTTTGACTGAAATTTTTAGGTTCATCTCTACTGACAGCTTGGATACCAGGAATGCAACTTGTAGAGAATGTCCCCCCAGTTCAAAGAAGTTATCATTGATGCTGATTTTTTCTAATCCCAAGACTTCAGCCCAGATAGCAGCCAGTTGTGCTTCAGTTGAGGTGCGAGGGGCAGCAAATTTATCTTGAAGTTCGTAGTGGAAGCTATCGGGTGCGGGTAGGGCGCGACGGTCTATTTTGCTGTTGGGTGTCAGCGGCAGTGCTTTCATCAGGACAAACGCGCTCGGTATCATATACTCAGGTAGTTTTTGTTTGAGATAGTTCCGCAAGTTGCGACTCACAGTGCGTTGCAAAGTTTTCCACAACTCTTGAGTGTCCAACAGATAGGCTACGCTTTGGTTAACTTGAGCCTGTTGGGAAGGTGTAAGCTGAAAGCGAATCCCGGCCTGGGAGGAATGTGACCAAACGACTGTCCCAGAAAACCAGCGCGGTTCATCCTCTCCAGGCAGTTGCAGATTCAAGCGGACGCTGCTACTTTCATCAAGAACTGGCACTCCCACCAGACCAACGCCGCCGATGGAGATATCCTGTGTCTGGAGTTCAATAGTGTTACCGTTGAGTTCTAGTTGGCATTCCGTGTGATACGGGATGCGATCGGGAATTAGGTTAGAAACGATATAAGCCACGAGACGCTTGTTTCCAGGTGTGTCTTCTCGGTCAATGATTGCCACTTCCCGCACGTTAGGATGCTGGCTCAGTACAGCTTCAATTTCTTCTAATTCGATGCGGAACCCTCGCACCTTGACCTGATTATCAATGCGACCCAAGTATTCGATTTTACTGTCCGGTAAGTAGCGAACCAAATCTCCAGTTTTGTACAGCCTATCGCTGGGAGAGTCACTGAAGGGGTTGGGAATGAATCGCTCATCGGTTAACTCAGGACGGTTGAGGTATCCCCGTGCCAAACCAGCACCGCCGATGTGCAACTCTCCCGGAACGCCAATAGGTACGGGTTGTCGGTTCTCATTTAAGATGTAAGTCTGAACATTTCCGATGGGACGACCGATCGGCAACTCCCTCAATGTGGCATCGGCTGTTGATAACTCGCATATGGTTGCCACAACAGTAGTTTCTGTAGGGCCGTAAGTATTCATCAGACGTACTCGTTGCCCTACATACTCTTGCCAAGTTTTCAATCGTTTGGGAAGTGCTTTTTCCCCACCAATAATTACTAAGCGTAATGATGGGGGAATTAGCAGGTTTTCTTCGCTTAATCTTGCTGCTAGTTCATGCCAGTAAGCTGTGGGTAGACTTAAGACGGTTAAGTTCCAAGTGCTGCTCTTTTGTAAAAATCCACTAAATGAGTCAAGCATCGAATCAGTACGCAAAACAAGCGTCGCACCTAAAGTCAGGCAGGGATAGATTTCTTCAGCGCTGGCATCGAAACTAATTGAGGCAAATTGCAAAACCCGATCTGTCAGGTCTATCCCATATTCAGCGATCGCAGCCCTCGTGTAGTTAACTAGCGACCCGTGTTCGATTAAAACGCCTTTGGGTTTGCCTGTAGAGCCTGATGTGTAGATAACGTAAGCCAAGTTTTTTGGCTTTACGCCGCTAGAAGGGTTTTCCTCGCTGTAAGAAGAAATATCTTCCCATTCTGAGTCTAAGCAGACAACATGAGCCGAATTTGGAGGAAGTTTCTCGACTAGCTTTTCTTGAGTCAGCAACAGTGGCACTGAGGAATCTTCTAGCATGAGAGCCAAGCGCTCTGAGGGATAATTGGGGTCAAGTGGCACATAAGCACCGCCAGCTTTGAGGATACCCAATAAACCAATTACCATTTCCAGAGATCGCTCTATATAAATCCCTACCAGCACTTCTGTAGCAACGCTTAATCCTTGCAGGTAGTGCGCCAACTGATTCGCTTTTGCATTCAACTCTTGATAGGTGAGTTGCTCCCCTTCAAACACGACAGCTACAGCATTGGGAGATTGTTCCACTTGCTCTTCAAATAACTCATGGATGCACTTATCTTGGGGGTACTCAGCCCAAGTATTATTCCACTCGATTAATAGCTGATGTCGCTCTTGTTCCGTCAGCAGGAAAAATTCAGAAATGGTCTGTGTGGGATTGGCGACAATTCCTTCCAGCAAAGTCTGGAAATGCCCCGCCATCCGAGATATGGTAGCCTCATCAAACAGATCCGTACTGTATTCCCATTCTGCTACCAATCCAGAAGCGGTATTCTCCATTGATAAGCCCAAGTCAAACTTGGCTGTGCCGATTTCCACTGGATAAGAACTTACCGATAACTCAGGCAGTTCTACAGCAGGCACTAAATCGTCGTCGAGGGAAAACATTACCTGAAACAGGGGTGTGTAGCTTAAGTCCCGCGTTGGTTGCAATGCCTCTACTAACTGCTCGAAAAGCAGGTCTTGATGAGTGTAGGCTTGCAGTGCCACTTCCCGGACTCTACCAAGTAACTGCTCAAAGCTAGGGTTGCCGCTCAGGTTTGTCCGCAGCACTAAGGTATTGACAAAAAAGCCAATTAACCCTTCGATTTCCTGTCGGTTGCGACCCGCTACCGGCGTACCAACTACGATATCATCTTGCCGGGATAAACGGTACAGCAATGTTTGAAATGCTGCCAAAAGCGTCATAAACAGAGTGACTCCCGCTCGCTTACTCAGTGCGGTAAGTTCCAAGTTCAACTCTTGGGGAAGAACTGCATGATAATATCCTCCCCGGAAGGTTTGAATCGCCGGTCTCGGTCTGTCTGTCGGCAATTCTAATAAAGTCGGAGCGTCCGATAGTTGTTTCTTCCAGTAGTCAATCTGGGTTTCGAGTATTTCCCCCGTTAACCACTGCCGTTGCCAAACCGCAAAATCGCCATATTGTACGGGCAAGGATGGTAAATTTGCAGGTTTTCCAGTACAAAAGCCTTTGTAAATTTCTGTTAGTTCCTTCAGCAATACGCCCAGGGACCACCCATCAGAAATAATGTGGTGCATGGTAAACAGCAAGACGTATTCGGTTTGGTCTAGCTGTAGCAAAGTGACTCGAAATAAAGGCTCTTTCTCCAGGTTGAAAGGCCGATTTACTTCAACCTTAGCCAATTCTTGCGCTTCAATTTCCCGCTCAGTTTTAGGCAGATGTAACAGATTGAGGATTTGTAGCTGGCAATTGAAAGTTGAGGCAATAACTTGGACGGGTTGATTTGCTACCGTTGCGAAATTGGTGCGTAAGGCTTCATGCCTCTGGATAATTTGGTTGATACTGCTTTCTAAAGCCGCTACATTAAGTTGACCGCTCAGACGCAACGCAAGCGGGAGGTTGTAAAAGGAACTGTTGGGCTGTAATTGGTCGAGGAACCAGAGTCCCTGTTGGGCAAAGGAAAGAGGAAGGGTGTTTTGTTCTGTTCTGGATATTGGCGCGATCGCCGTGGTAATGGTTTGAATATTGGCTTGTTGCAAAAAGGAGATTATTTCTGCTTTCCTTTTGCTCATTTCTGACTTCAGTTCTGGGGTGATAACACCTTGAGGGGCGTTGATTCGCAGGCGATCGCCTTCGAGAAACAGGTTAATATCCAGCTTGCGTAGATAATTTACGAACTCAATTATATCCATTACAGTTCAAACTCTTCTCTTTCGTCACTTGTATTGATATTTTCGATGTTTTCACTTGTCCACAGGGTGGCATCGATATAGTTAGAAAGGCTTGCTACCGTTGGCAACTCAAACAACTTAGACAGAGGGAGATGCAGCCCTAAACTAGAATTCAATTGGGAAATGACTTGAGTTGCCACTAACGAATGACCGCCTAATTCAAAAAAATTAGCGTTGACGCTGGCTTGCTCTACTCCCAGAACCTTTTCCCAGATGGAGGCTACTAATTCTTCTGTTGGAGTCTGAGGAGCGACAAACTCTAATGTTTGAATCAAACTCTTGATATCTGGTGCTGGCAACAAGCGGCGATCTACTTTGCCATTTGGCGTTATCAGCAGTGCCGCTAGGGTGACGAAAGCGTTGGGAATCATGTAATCGGGCAACTGCCGTTTGAGAAAGTCGCGCAGTTCGCTAATAGGGGGTGCTGGTTCCTGAAGAGGGACAGTATAAGCTACTAAATTCTTTTGACCCGGAATATCTTCTCGAAGCGCAACTGTAGCTTGGAGCAAATTTGGATGTTGACTCAATGCTGCCTCAATTTCCCCCAGTTCGATGCGAAAACCGCGAACCTTCACTTGGTCATCTATCCGACCGAGATATTCGATATTGCCGTCTGGTAAATAACGGGCTAAGTCCCCAGTTTTATAGAGGCGCGAACCCAGTTCGTTGCTAAAGGGGTTGGGAATAAATTTCTCATCAGTCAAATCGGGACGGTTGAGATAACCTTTTGCGAGTCCAACACCAGCAATGTGAAGTTCTCCGGGAACACCAATGGGAACGGGTTGATTGTGAGGGTCGAGAATATAGGTTTGAGTGTTAGCAATGGGACGCCCAATGGATAGCGTTCCTGTACTGTTAAAACATTGTGCAATAGTAGCGCAGACAGTAGATTCAGTTGGGCCGTAGAGATTGAAAAAACGCCGTCCACTTGCCCATCGTTCAACCAAGGAAGGAGGACACTCCTCTCCCCCTACGACAATATTCTCTAAAGCCGGTAATTCTTCATTAGGCAAAGCCGCAAGCACAGATGGTACAAAGTTGGCATGGGTAATCTTTTGCTCCTTCAAGAGCTGGAGTAATTTTGGCCCTGGTTGTAATTGTTCTCGCGTTCCAAGACAGAGCGTGCCCCCTACACAAAGAGCCATGATAATTTCCCAGATAGAAGCGTCAAAGCTAATGGAGGCAAACTGGAGAACGCAGCTATCTGGCCGCACCTTAAATAGCTTGATTTGTGTTTCAACTAGATTGCACAATCCTTGGTGAGCAATAAGAACTCCTTTAGGTTTTCCGGTTGAGCCAGAAGTATAGATTATGTAAGCCAAGTTTTCCGATGTTACGCCAGTAATGGGAGGAAGGAAGGGCATCACAGAGATTTCTTCCCAATCAGCGTCCAAGCAGACTACCCGCGCTTGATGCTCTGGTAACGAGGCGACCAGTTTTTGTTGAGCCAGTAAAACTGGCAGATCTGAATCATTGAGCATATAGGCGATGCGTTCTGGGGGGTAGGCGGGGTCTATAGGAACGTAAACGCCACCAGCTTTGAGAACGCCCAGAATTCCCACGATCGTATCAAAGGAACGTTCGACACAGATGCCTACCAAAACTTCTGGCTCCACTCCTAGTGATCGCAGGTAGTGTGCCAACTGATTCGCTTTTGCATTCAATTCGCGGTAGGTAAGCTGTTCCCCTTCAAAAATTACGGCCACCGTATCGGGCGATCGCTCAACTTGCTCCTCAAACAACTGATGGATGCACTTATCCTGGGGGTACTCAGCCCGAGTGTTGTTCCACTCCACCAATAGCTGGTGGCGATCGGCTGGTGTTAATAGAGGCAATTCTGAAATCCGCTGTTCTGGATTGAGTGTGATCGCCTCTAGTAAAGTCTGGTAATGTCCTGCCATCCGAGCGATGGTATCTGCTTTAAACAGGTCACTATTATATTCCCATGACGCAACTAATCCCGTTTTGGTCTCCCAAAGGGACAAGCTTAGATCGCACTGAGCCGTACCCCGTTCTACTAGCCCTGGAGTCAGACTAATACCAGGTAAGTCTAAAGTATCTAGCGCGAAATTTTCTAATACGAACATTACCTGATAAAGGGGATTGTAGCTCAGGGAACGCTCTGGTTGTAAAACTTCTACTACTTTGTCAAATGGCACATCCTGGTGTGCATAGGCATCTAAAACAACCTGCTGTACTTGAGTAATAAACTCTGAAAAGCTCGGATTTTCTTTAATTTGTGTCCGCAACACCAAAGTATTGACAAAGAAGCCAATCACTGGTTCAATTTCTGTGCGATTACGATTAGCAAAAGGAGAGCCAATACAAATATCGTCTTGACCGCTATATCGGTGTAACAATAACACGAAAACTGCCAGAAGTGTAACAAAAAAAGTTGTTTTTGATTGCTGACTAATCTCTTGAAGTTTAGCGGTTAAATCAAATTTGATTTGAGATTTTTTAATAGCCCCAGAAAAAGTTTGAACCGAAGGACGGGGATAATCTGTTGGCAATTCTAATAATCGCGGCGCATCTGCTAACTGCTCCTTCCAATAGTCAAGCTGCCGTTGTTGCAATTCCTGAGTTAACCATTGGCGCTGCCAGACAGTAAAATCGCCATACTGAATAGCCAACTCTGGTAATGGAGTTGCAAAACCAGTAGAAAAGGCTTGATACAGGGCAGATAACTCTTCAATCAATATTCCCATTGACCAGCCATCTATAATAATGTGGTGCAAGGTTAATATTAATAGATGATATTCTGAACCCAGACGCAGTAGACTGAATCGCAACAAGGGTGGCTTGTTTAAATCAAAAGGTTGGCGGGCTTCTCTGGTAATTATCTTTTGAACTTCCGCTTCCCTTAAATCTTGTAAATCTCTGACTGATAAGTTGATAGTTAAAGAGGGAAGGATTCGCTGTATGGGCAATTCATCAAGCGCAGTAAAGATAGTTCGCAAAGCTTCGTGGCGGCGAATGATTTCATTGATAGTCTGCTCTAATGCAGCTACATTCAGCACCCCAATAATTTGAAATTGGCAACTCTCGTTATAAAATGGATTTTGACTATCTAACTGATGGAGAAACCAAAGCCTTTGCTGAGAGAAAGACAAAGGTAAATCGGTATTTCTATCAACATTTATTATTTTATGAGTAACTAATGTTACACTATTTTGAGCTTCTTTTAGCCACTCAATAATCTGTGTTTTTCGCTCTAATAATTCCTCTTTGAGATTTGATGTTATTACTCCCTTGGGAGCGCGATAGCGAAGCTGGTTGCCTTCTCGACAAATTCTGATACCTAAATCTTTGAGTGATGCCAAAAAATTAACTGTGGTCATTTTACAAGTACCCCTCTTCGTATTCTTCTTCTGTAGTATTAATAAAGCCGCTTTCAGATTCTGCTGCCCAACGCAGTAACTCAATATTAAAACTTAACTCCGCTATAGTAGGAGAAGCAAGTAAACGGTGTAAAGACAATTCAATAAGCAAGGCATCTCGCAGTCGAGAAATAAGTTGGATAGCTAGAAGAGAATTTCCTCCTAATTCAAAAAAATTATCGTTGATACTAATAAGCGGTACGCCTAAAACTTGTTGCCAAATTTGAGCTATTTGTTGTTCTAGTTGGTTTCCAGGTACTCCGCATTCGCCGTCTTTTTGACGTTTCAACTGCCACTTTATATCCAATTGTTCGAGAATATTTTCAAATTCACCTGCATGAAATCGCTGACTAAGTTGAGAACGCTGGATTTTACAAATGGCAGTTTTGGAGATAGTTTTTTTATCTACTGGAATCAAATAATCTGGATTGACTCCCACTTTGTTGAGTACGGAAGTGCGAATCTCCTGAAGCAGATTCATCAAAGCATCGTCATCCCAAAATTTTGGATTGAAAAAGATAGCTAATTTATCAGTATTGCTTCCAGCAAGTCTTACAGCACAAGCGGCTGTATAAGAAATTTCTATTCCTTCAACTTCTTCAACAGCCGCTTCAATTTCGTGGCCGTAGTGATTAAGTCCATTGATTATAATTACATCTTTCTGCCTTCCGGTAATTGTTAAACGCCCTGAGCGAAGAAATCCTAAATCTCCCGTGTTAAACCAGCCATCTTCAGTAAAAGCTTCTTGGTTGGCCAGGGGATTTTCATAATAACCACCAGTAACCGAGGCACCTTTTACCTGCACCCGTCCAATTATTTCTTCTTCAATTACCTGATTGCTATCATCCACAATTCGCATAGCAAAACCGGGAATAGGCGCTCCCACTTCCACAAATTTTTGTTCGTCTGTGGTTAAATTTAACAAAAAAGTTTCCGAATAGGTAACTCCTGAAGATGTCTCAGACATTCCCCAGGCTGGGTGTATTGCTGTATCAGGTAGTTGATAGAATGTGAGCAACTGCAAAAATCTTCTGGCGGTTTTGGCAGTGATAGCTTCCCCTCCATTGAGAATAAACCGCATCGAAGATAAATCCCATTTGGGGGTTGCTTGGGTGGGGCGGTTTTCTAGTTTTTCATTAAGCAGCCCGTAGGCAAAATTAGGTGCCCACGTAATCGTAGCTCGATAGAGAGAAATCCAGTCCAACCATTTTGTAGGTTTTTGCAAAACTAATTCTGTGGGAGCATGGATTTGCTGACAGGCTAGATACACATCCCGGAGGTGAAACATAATTAGTCCCCCAACATGATCTAGGGGAAACCAATTTACTGAGATATCATCACGGGTAAAACTGTTCAGAGCAGCAGTACCCATGCAACGTGCAATGAGACTTGTATGGCTCTGCATAACAGCTTTTGGCGTACCCGTACTTCCAGAAGTCAAAAGCAAAATCGCTAAATCTTCCGGCTGGCTGTTATACCAGTTCAAATCTGGTTCGCAGTCGCGCAACTCATCAATAGTTTCAACTTGAAATTTTTCTAAATTAAAAAATTTTGATAGTTCGCGAATTTTAGGAGCTAAAGAATCACCTGTCAGCACGAGGGGTTTCTCCAACATCTGCCAAACATTCTGAAGTTTGCTTGTGGTACTATTAACTTCCTCATAGGATGGAGCAATCGATATCGGTACTGGTACAAAGCCCCCCAACACACAGCCCCAAAAAGCAGAAATGAAATCTTGATTGTCTTTTAGTTGAAAAATTACCTTATCTTGAGGTTTGAGTCCTAGCTTTTTCAATCCAGCCAAAATCCTTTGGGCATCCTGCCATAATTCTCGATAAGATTGAAATTTATCGGTTCCATCAGGTTGAATGTAGATAATACCTTTAGTTGAGTGTTGAGTGGCTCGTTGCAGTACCTCTGCTAAAGTTTTAGAAGCATCTTCTGGGTATTGCAACGGTTCCCCGTAACTGATGGCTAGTTTTTTTGCCTCTAAGGATGCTGGTGTCTCTGGTGTCATAAGAGTGATGGTATCATTGAGAACTGGCATATTTTTTGACACTTTCAAAGTTGGGTTAAATTCAAGAAAGATAGAGGGGTGGAGGAGCAATCGCGCTCTCTACTTTTTCGTTGTGTCAATTTAAAGAAGGATAGAGGGGCGATCGCTTCCTTGCTGCCGAGATTTTGATATGTAACTAGGGGCGATCGCTCACACTTAATTGAATGTTGAGGTAATCGCTGCTATATATGCCAATAAACACTCCTGTTTTTGAACCGGCAAGATTTTCCGGCACCTGCCCGCCATCTTCCAGGGCTTCCCAAGCTACTTCCAGCAGCAGCCGTTGCTGCAGGCTTCTCGCGGAGAAATTCCGAAAAATTCTGCATCAAACTTCGTCTATTTTATCTACAAAGCCGCCCCAGCGGGTTTTGATTTTGCCCGGTTTAGTTCCCTCCGGGTCATAGAAATTATCCAAGTTCCAGCGGTCTTCTGGCACTTCGGCGATCGCATCTACGCCATCTCGCAGCAGTTTCCAGAAGGCTTCTGGGCTGTTGGCATTCCCAGGGAAGCGGCAGCCTATACCTATAATCGCGATCGGTTCTTTTTCCGAGGTATTCATATTTTTTGATGTATTTTGAGTCATTAAGTGTTCCTAAGATGTTGTTAGTTAATCTCGCCAAAGAAATGGCGGTCAGATTATCGGATTCCGGGGCTGTCGGTGCTGAAAAATTACAATAAAAAGCATGGATATGGAATCGAGGTGCGACAAGCGATCGCCTTGGCCGGTACGTTCCGTCCTGGCGAATTATCTATTGGTCAAACCCAATAATTTGTAATGGGAATGCTCTTTTACTACGAAGGGGATTTACAAAAATGGGATGCTTGCGCTTTCTTGAACATTACATAAATTCCTAAATTTTTCCTATCTTTTAATTTTTTTAGATGGAGAGCGCAGGAAAATTTATTGGGCATAATTTGCATCGGTTTTCAGCGTCAAATATTTTAGGGTAAACTCGTCCTAATCATAAGATGCCAATTCCTACATCTAGCCACTAGCGGAAAGCCGGTAGCCAGCTTTTTCAGCCGGATGGTAGGTGCGATCGCTTATTGGCTGGCGAGCGATCGCCCGCTCTCGAAGCCAAGATGCAGCAACGCCGCTGTCTTTTTCGCAAGTAAACCTGTGCTCCCTCGGTTCCCTTTTTGGTCGATCGCTTTTAACAACTTCATTTTTGTCATCTATCTTTTGACATATTTAGCCTACCTCTATAAATAAATGCTCGTCAAGAGTAAAAACTTAAAGTTTGTGTGAAGAAACCGAAAAAGAATGTAAAAACTCAACATTTCCTGACTTGAGCAAGATTTGGGGATACCCATTTTGGGCCACAGTTGGGGGGCGTGCCATCAGAAGGGCGATTCGCTGACGCGCATGGCGTGCTCGGCTTGGACGGGAGGCCGTCCTGTGGACTAGCTATCCCGTTCGATAAAACTACTCCTTCAATCTCGCGATCGCAAGAGCCTAGTAGCCTTCTTACCGGCTTGGCTCGATCAAACAGCGATCGAGGCTTATGTGTAATCTTTGCTCCAGACACAGTATCAGTTTGCACGGTTAAACCCGATCGCGCCACTCAAGTTTGGCTTTTTAAGATCGCAAGTTAAGATTTACTCGGATTAATTTACCAAACCCTTTATTGGCTAAGGGTTATGGCATTGTAAAGTTTTTTAGCGATCGCGGCTAAGTTGCTAAACTTGATAAAATGTTGCTTATCTTGCGAAATCCCCCGTTATCGCCCGATCGGGTTAAGTGCCTGTGCAGAATTAATGACACAGCCAACTCATGGTAAAATAAGGCTTTCAGCCCGATTAAATGTGTAATTTATTGGGTTTAGCCAGATTAGATGCTCGTCACGGGCAAAACTAAAGATTTGTGTTAAGAATCCGAAACTTGAGGAGGCCAGTTTATCTAATGTGGGGGTGCGTGCCGTGATTCGAGGAGCGTGTAGGCGTCCTCGTCGAGAGCCGTTGGCCGAAGCGCGATCCTCGGACGGACTCTAGGCCATTGGAAAGCCGCAACGCTTACGCTTTCCGCACGCGCGTGTTCTCTGCTGAGCTGGCAAAATGCACTCCGAATTCTGGAACTGGCGTTCTTAGGTCATACGAGAAGCGATCGCGCTCATTGCCCCTAAATGATGAAACGTCAAGCCGCTTAAGTGAACAGATTGCTAGAGGGGCATTTTTATAGGCTGTTTTTAATGGGAGAACAGATGATCATTTTGCTCTGAAGGAGGAAAGGAAATTGCTGCCTGGAATGGCGTAGCGGCAGCAGATTCCAATAGAAGGATTTTTGTGCGACACAGCATCTAGGGAAATTTTGGGCCAATTTCTCGTGACTCAAGGAGCAAAGGGCCTCTGACGGCATTGTTTGCGAATAAGTATTAAATATTTACAGGTTGTACATTTTCTTAATATAAATAAATAACCCAAGAAAGGGGTATGACCCCCCTTGACAGTCATCTATCTAAAGAAATAGATTGTATCTGTCGAAAGATAGAAAAAAGTTGGCTAGTTTCCAACAAGGCGAGAAAAAGTCTTGCCTCTGTCAGTAGGGATTGCGTCACTACCAGGTTGAGGATAAAAAATTGAATTCTCACGCATCTATTTTTTCAGAAGGCAGGGAGCGATCGTCAGATATAAGTCAAAACTTTTGGCAGCACTGGCAGCAGTATCGATATTATCTTTATCATTGCTGCGTTGAAAAGTCTGTGGGCGATAAGGACGGGGGTTCGTTTTTTTATTACTACTTAGAAATAGCTCAATATTGAGCGACTGAATGATTCACATATTGCCTTATAGAATCGGCTCCTTTTACAGACATCTTAATTGATGTTTTTACCTACTACTCATACCTCATCTCAAACCATGACCCACTCTAAAACTTTTACTATCCAAGCTAAATCTGAAGGTTGCATAGAAATAAACAACAAGGTTGTTACTTATGGCAGTGCCTCTATCACAATGAATGGAATAGAAGTGCTTCCAATCCCAATCAAAGGGGATGGCACTGGAAAAACAAGAGGACTGCATGTAGCGGTTATTAATGAGCAAGATGGTTCTGTTGTCCAAAAAGAACACTTTAAGACATACGATTCATCGGAAGAGGCTAGTAGATTTGCCAAATTGATTGAAGAGATTCCTATCGGACGTATAGTAGCTCTTGCTATTTGTGATGAAGCGTCGAGATATATAACAGGAGATCATGGTACAGAGAATCAAGCGGCCATTAACGCTTGTCAAAAGTTGGGTAGCAAAAAGATAGAGCAACTCAAGTACCGGGATTCATATGTGCTAATAGGACATAAAGGCTTTTTAGGGAGTCAAACGGTAGAATGCTTGAGGAAAGGCTTGCCTGCTTCTGGTGACTTCCAGAAGAAATATTTTTTAGAAATCCAAGCTAAATCTGAAGGGAAAAGAGAACGCGGTGTTGTTACTAATGGCAGTGCTTCTATCATAGTGAATGGAATGGAAGCACTCCCAATCCCAATCAAAGGAGATGGCACTGGAAAAACAAGAGGACTGCATGTAGCGGTTATTAATGAGCAAGATGGTTCTGTTGTCCAAAAAGAACACTTTAAGACACACGATTCATCGGAAGAGGCTAGTAGATTTGCTAAATTGATTGAAGAGATTCCTATCGGACGTATAGTAGCTCTTGCTATTTGTGATGAAGGTGCAGCATTTATAACAGGAGTTAACGGCGGTAAAAAAAATCAGGATGCCATTGACGCTTGTAAAAAGTTGGGTAGCACAAAGATACAGGAACTCAAGTGGCGTGATTCATACGTACTGATAGGACACAAAGATGTTTTGCAGAGTCAAACGGTAGAATTATTAAATACAGATTCTCAAGCTTATGTCGAATTCAAAAAGAGAAATCCTATAGAAATAAAAGTCATATCTGAAGGAAAACGAGAAAGCGGTGTTGTTACTAATGGCAGGGCTTCTATAACAGTAAATGGGGAAGCAGTTATAAATGTTAGCACTGAAAACAACAGGGGACTGCATGTAGCTGTAATTAGTGAGCAAGATGGTTCTGTTGTTAAAACAGAACGCTTTAAGACATATGATAAGTTTGAAGAAGCTAGTAGATTTGCCAAATTTATTCAAGATGTTTCTGTGGGGCGTTTAGTTGCTATTGCTGTTTGTGATGAAGGCTCAAAATATATAACAGGAACAAAAAGTTCGGATGGGAAAAGGAATCAAGAAGCGATTGATGCTTGTAAGAGTTTGGGTAGCACGAATATAGAGCAACTCCAGTGGCGTGATTCATGGGTGCTGATAGGGCAAAAAGGAAGGGTAAAAACTATCGAGGTACGCGAAGAAAGAAACTCTTCTGCTTCAGCAAGTGTATCTGCTTTAATTTCGTCCCGAGAAAATCTTTTGAAAAAAATACACAATAAACAGGGTATTTCTGCTCGTATTTCACTTACAGAAGATTATCAGACAGGCGATTTAGAGAATCGTATCAGTTTTTTTTACCGAGCTATTATTTCTTTCCCCATTGGCACTACGGAAGCAAAATTAACGGCAGTTCAAGATATTGAAGTAGAAATTGATGGGAAAAAATATACTTTAAATCCTGCTACACCTGTCACTGTACCAACTAACGCACTGGGGAAAATGGTGCTTATAAAAAAAGCAGCGGAACTAAATATTCCGGCAATCAAAGTACGTACTAGCGAAATGAGAGCGGATGAAAGCTATATTGTATGTATTGATTCCCCAGCATACTACAAAATAGCAGATTTAGAACCTGATGCTATTGCTAAGAATAGAAATGAATTAAACATTAAGAGCAAATTTTCGGATCAGAAATGTAATGATGTGCAGAATGTCATTACCAGGTTAGCAAGTGCGTATCAAAATACTTATCACTATGTAGAAGGAGCAAATGGAACCTGCCGCGATCGCTATGTCCGTCCTCACAATATGGAGGATTTACATTGGAAATACAGCAAAGAGAGTGGAATAACGAATTTGACTCCTCAGCAGGCACACGAAGAGACAAAAAGTGCAAAATTAAAAAGTCTTGATTGGAAACCAGGGCAAAGTTTGTTTGAGGATATTGGTAAGGCATTTATAAGTGCTCAAGAGATTGTCGTTCACACAGTAACGTCACGAGCTGTTACTGCATATAAACTGGTTGAAAATGCTGTCAAAACAGTAGAAGATGTAGCTGTTGATACGGCAAATATAATCACCAAGGTTGCAGAGGATGAATACAATGGCGTTGTAAAAATAGGGAATAACCTAGTACACGGAAATATTAGTGGGGCTGTTAGTGATGCAATTTACATGGAATCAGCAATTATTAGCGATGTATTCACTGGTGGTGAAAATATTACATCCCATTTAGTTGAAGGAAGCAAAAATGCTGTGGTTATTACCTTTAAATCAATTGTGGGAGACGTTCAGTATATTTTGGATCATACGGGCAAGTTAGGCGAAGCTATCGAAGGTTGTCTAAAGGAAATTGAACTTGAGGCTGAACACCTCCTTGTTTGGTTGGCGGAAGAACTTGGCTGGGATGATATTTTGAAAGTCCAAAAAGCGATTGAACGGACTTTTAAGGATGGGATGGACAAAATGCCTAACATCATTAAAAATCTCAAAACTCAAATTGATGCAGGCTTTAAAACTATCAAAACCGATCTTCATTCAAATATTCAGCAGGCTCGCGAGTATTTTGGCGCAAATTCTAATTTGATTGCCCAAGGTGAAAATGACCATGCTACTTTAGACAAAGCTCACGAGCATACTGACTGGTTGATGTCAAAAGTAACATCAGATTCAGATACTTCAACAAGTGATAATTTTGCTGTACCGGAACCGCCTCAAGATTTGTTGGATGCCATGGAAGGCATCATCAAGACGTTGAGTGATAAAATTG
This sequence comes from Laspinema palackyanum D2a, assembly GCA_025370845.1. GTDB lineage: Bacteria > Cyanobacteriota > Cyanobacteriia > Cyanobacteriales > Laspinemataceae > Laspinema. Next base: position 112,948 of record JAMXFF010000023.1, read on the forward strand.
GAAATGATACAATTTTGCAAAAGGCCATCAAGAATTTAGAAGACGATTTCCGGGATCTTTTTCAAGGATCTTTACTGGATGCTCCCAAAAAAATGATTCTGATTGTTTTAGATTTGGCCGAAATTATTGCTGATGTAGCGATTGACCTCGTTAATACCATAGTTGATGTGCTGCTAGATTGTTTCAGTTCACTGATTCAATGGTTTCAACGACTGCTAAATATACCAATCAAATTGCCATTTATCACCGACATTTATAAAATGCTGACAAAGGGAGAACAGTTGACCATACTTAGCTTTAGCTCTCTTATGGTTGCTATACCTGCGAAATTTATTGCTGAATTCTTTGGGGATAATCTCGCGAAACTGACTCCCTCAGCTTCAAAAGGTTTGACTTCTGTACAAAAATGGTTTGGTTATCTTTATGCAGGTTGCCAGTTCGGAAATGGTATACTCAACTGCATACTAGACTTGCCACCTTCCGCAGTTGCTCAAGGGGCGAATAATATTGAATTACAACCGGTTGTAAACGGTCAACTCCAGCAGCCTCTAAGTGGAAATAATAACCCTCCACAGCAGTCAAATATCATGATAGGTTCGTTACTTACTATAGATTTCCTTTCTCAGATATTTGGGAGTCCAAGTGGCGATCATTATCTTTGGCGAATCCCGGACAATAAAGAAGAGGAAGCTCCTTTCGACATAATGGTAGTGATTTGGGCTTACCAGTGTTTGCTATTTGTAGTAGATTTCGCTTTTGCAATCAATAGTGAACGTGCTGAAGATAGTGATAACGGTTTATTCATTCAGTTCGTTTTAGAATTATTTCATTTAGGTCTGTTTTTGTTCTATAACGAAGGTGATTCAAAAAATCATCCAGATCAAAAATGGAATTATATAAATACGGCTCTCTTTTTAGACCCATTTGAAGGTCTAATCCAAGTAGGAAGAACTCAGCTTGTAATGGGGTGGACTGAAGGCGGTTCATATGCAGTGGTTCCAGTAAGCGATATTTTTTTTCAATCTGCGTATGCATTTCTGTATGGCAAAGGTATTTCTGATCAGTCTTGAGCAACTATGGAGAAACTGCTTTACCTTTGAGAAAAACAGGAATAAGTGGAGCAGCCATCTGTATTGGTCATTTAGATACAGGTGTCTGCCTCTCTAGCAATCTTGGACTACGAGACTTTGTAGAGGAATTCAGGTTCTTTGATGAAGATGGTCGCCTTGTTTCTACAACTCCCACCGATACAGGCACACATGGGACACAGACCGCCGCCATCATTCATCAAATTGCCCCCGATGCCAAGCTTTTTGCCGCCGCCGTTATTGATGAAGGGCATATTTATACCCGGATTCTGGCTGGATTAGAGTGGCTCCTGAATCAGCCCATCCAAGTCTTAGCAATGGCAATTGGTGTCCCGATACAAAGCCTACTTTTTGAAAGAATGCTCGAAAAGCTGGTAGCCAAAGATATCCTCATTGTGGTGCCATCCGGCAACAGTGGAACTGGAGTTATATTCACCCCAGCTTGGTCTCCCCACGTCCTCACAGTGGGAGCAGTAGATGCCAATAACCAACCTGCTCCCTATTCTAGTAGCATCAACGCTAAAGATGGTGATTGCATCAAACCCGAAATTCTCGCCCCAGGAGAGATAGAACAACAGAAGGGAACTTCGATGGCAAGTTCCTATGTCGCTGGAGTAGCGGCCTTGTTAAGACAACAATTTCCCAAACTCACTGCAATGGAGATAAGAGAAAAGCTAATAGCCTGTTGCAACCCCGTTTCAAAGGAATATGAATACAAAGTAAAGTTTGGCGTGATTGATATGAATAAAGTCATGACATTGTTTGATACGAATGCAAAATCGGAAAATGCCTGACTACATAGATCCCTATTTCATCAATCGGCTAAACAGAACTTATGAAACAAAGCCATTAGACTGTTTGATAGTTTGGAGGTCTAAATTAGACGTTGAGAAGCTGAATCAAAAATTAGCAGAAAAGTTTGAAATAGTAAATCAGTTTTTAGGAGGTGAAATAGTTCATTGTCGCGGGGATAGAGAAGAGTTAACGTCCTTATTAACTCATAACGATATTGAAATACTTCATACTACTTTCCCTCCGGTCATATTTTGAAAATTTGTCTGTGAGAAGTAGTTGAGAGAGTGATCGCCCATTTTTCATCAAAGCGATTTTCACCAAAGTACGATCGCACTACTTATCCATCAAGCGATCGTCTTTTTCATTCTTCTGCTTTAACCTACAGCATAGTCAATCATTTTCCGCATGAAAACCTAGCACAATATTGCTCGATCACACCTCCAAAGCTGACAGCAACATCATAACCAGTCCGCATCTTAAATAACCAGCACTGGCTGAATCCACCGCCACTCTCGCTGCTGCCGCGCCTCCCCAATCGCCACTCTGCGCCAAGATTTTTGGTTTTTGTTTAAGTCCTGCTATACGCCTACCTACAAGACGACATTCGCGCCAAACACCCCACCGTCGATCTCGCCCTCAACCTCCTCTGTCCCACCGCCGCCGACAAACTCCAACAGCGCGATCGCTTTTCCCCTGATGCACCCCTCATCCACCACCATCTGCTGCATCTAGTTTCAGATCCCAACCAACCCAACTCCACCCTTCTCGCTAAAACCCTCAAACTTGACGAACAAATCGTCCGCTTCCTCTTAGGAAACAAAGGGCTAGACACCCGACTAGCCCCGTTTTGTCAGTTAATCCAGCCAGCTATCTCCCTGAATGACCTTTATCTCAGTGTTGAACTCAAACAGGGATTTTCGGGATTAATTCAACAGTACCAACCAACCCACAAACCCCTCAGACTCTATTTTCAGGGATGCGATCGCGATAGCAAACGCCGCACAGCCGAAGCATTAGCAAAAGAAATCGCCGCCCCGCTTCTGATTGCAGACTTACCCCATCTCGTTACCACCAAAGCTGACTTTGAGCCAAATCTCCAACTGTTGTGGCGCGAAGCCCAGTTTCAAAACGCCCTCCTCTATCTTGAGAACATAGATGTACTGCACAGTCACGAACACGCGATCGCTTACCAGTATTTGCTGTCAACTCTTGCAGACTATCAAGGTAGTGCCATCTTAGCTGGCGTACCACCCTGGATACCTGCGTCAACCGAGGCTTTAGGAATCGTGACAGTGCCCTTTACCATCCCTGATGTTACCCAGCGCCGCCTCTGTTGGCAGAATTACCTAACATCTACAGATATATCCTTAGAAGACTCTGAATTAAATGCCTTGGTAGACTGTTTTCGCCTCACTCCAGACCAGATTGCCAATGCCGTTGCTACCGCCATCAATACTGCCCACTGGCAATCTCAAGTCAAATCAAAACTCCAAAATCCCAACTTGGCAGACCTATTTGCTGCCGCCCGCGCTCAATCGGGTCATCACTTAACCGGACTAGCACGGAAAATTGAGCCTAAGTATCAACTTAATGATATCATACTACCTGAAGAACAAAAAACCCAACTGCGAGAAATCTGCAATCAAGCAAAATATCGTTCTATCGTCCTGGAAAAGTGGGGATTTGACTGCCATCTGTCTCTAGGCAAAGGACTCAACGTGCTGTTTTTGGGACAGCCCGGAACCGGAAAAACAATGGCAGCCGAAGCGATCGCCCAGGAATTACAACTCGACCTCTATAAAATAGATTTATCCCAAATTGTCAGCAAATATATCGGCGAAACCGATAAAAATCTCGATCGCATCTTCACCGCCGCCGCATCTTCCAACGCCATCCTGTTATTTGACGAAGCCGATGCCATATTTGGCAAACGTTCCGAAGTTAAAGACGCGCGCGATCGCTACGCCAATATAGAAATCGGCTACCTCCTGCAAAAAATGGAAGAATATGAAGGCATCGCCATACTCACCACCAATTTAAGCAATAATATCGACGATGCGTTTCTGCGTCGGCTGAGTTTTATTATCCCATTTCCCTTTCCCAAAGAAGCAGAACGCTACCAGATTTGGCAAAATATTTTTCCCGATAAAACCCCTCGACGTGCCGATTTAAACTTAGAATTTATGGCGCGAACCCTAGAAATAGCAGGCGGCAATATCCGAAATATTGCCTTAGCCGCTGCCTTTCTAGCTGCTGCAGAAGGGGAAGAAATTGGGATGCCCCATCTCATCCGCGCCACCCGACGGGAATATCAGAAAATGGGGAAGTTGTTTATGACGGAAAGTTTAGGCAAGTATGGGAATCTATAGCGCAAACTGAAGGGGTGACCAGAAGGCTAAAAGGCTTGCCTCTTGTTGGTTTTGGCGATTGGTCGTCTAAAAAAAAGAAGGTCAGCTCCTTTGTGGGGGATGACCAAAAACTCATTGATGGGGTAAAGCCGAGAGATAGAGTCGAGGGGAATGTTACCATTTCACCCCTCTTTTCCGAAACCGGGAAGAGCGATTTTCACCGCACACGGCTACTCAATGTGCAATCCCTTTGTCATTAACGGACTTCTGACTGCCGTCAGCAGCAGTTTTTTCATCGTGGCAATGTCGATGTAATAGCTGAAGATTAACAGTAGAGGCTTACAAAGAATTGACGGGAGTTTACCCGGAATCAGTTCACGCTGATAAAATTTATCGCACCCGAGTTAATAGAGCTTGGTGTAAAGAAAGAGGAATTAGACTGAGCGGGCCTCCCTTGGGGAGACGTCCGGCCCAAGTCACCCTTCAAGCTAAAAAACTTTTCCCAAGAAGATGAGCGTATTCGCAACGAAATTGAGGGAAAATTTGGACAGGGCAAAAGAAGATTCAGTCTGAATCGAGTCATGGCTAAACTATCTAATACTTCCGAAACCTCCATTAATCTAACGTTTTTAGTGATCAACAGCAGTGAAACTGCTCAGGCAGTTTTACTGTCTTTTTTTGTGCCAATTTTTCCAAACTATTATAAGTTTATCCTCAAGGATTAACTTGAGCTATGAATTGACAACTCGAAGTAAAGCCCTACTTATTGCGTGAAGAAGCTGGATCTCTGGTTCATTGACCACCCCCTGCTTTTTATAACTTTTTCAGCAAACCCTACTTACCTTGGCTCAAAGTAAAAAACGGCTCCCCCCAGTCGCCCAACGTATTAACCCCTCCCATTCCGGTAACTGGGTAAGGCGATCGCCATCGAATACCTCTCCCACATCCCCCGAAAATTCGGCAAAACTCTCCACCCAATGCACCACTGTTTCCACCGGCAAATAAGGCGAATAATTCCAAGACTTCTGTAAAAACTGGACCATTTCCTGTGGATGTCCAGTCCAATATAAATACCATCCAATCCACACCAAAGTATTGTAACGGACTCGCTTTTCTATCAACCGAATTGACATCGGCACTTGTGGTAGGGAGAAAAAATTATCCATCACAGCGGCAAGAGAGTTTGCCTGGGGTAATCCTTTGTACATCGCACTGCCCGGATGCTGACGATAGCAAACCGTTACCTGACGCAACCAAGTTGCTTCACAACCCATCAGTGCCAGACGCAGGACCAAATCGGTATCTTCGGCGGGAGGAAATCGGCGATCAAACCCTCCGGCACGAATTAACCAATCCCGACGAAACATCATCGCACTGGGAAGCACAGGTTTCCAGCGCAACCAAGATTCTAAATTGAGTTCTGGGACTTTTTCCCAGGGGGTGACTTCCATCAGGGGGTTGCCGAAGCAATCGACGCGCCGCCAACCGCTGTGAACGATTCCGAGTTGGGGTTGCGCCGTAAATAAAGCCACTTGGGCGGTTAATTTATTTGGCAAGAAGTAATCGTCGGCGTCGAGAAAGGCGATCAACTCTCCCCGCGCTTCCTGAATGCCGCGATTTCGAGCGACGGAGACGCCGCTGTGGGGTTGGTAGAGGTAGCGCAGGCGATCGCGGTAGGGTTGCAGGCGATCGCGCGTGTCGTCGGTAGACCCATCATCAATGACAATGATTTCTGTATTGAGATAATTTTGAGCTAAAACACTTTCGACAGCAGTAGAAAGGTAATTAGAACAATTATAAGTAGGAATGATCACACTAATTTTAGGAAAAGCGGTCTTTGACATCAGGAAATATTCAGGGGGCAGACTTGATTTACCGTTCAAGCCAATCATATCTTAACACTTTGATGAACGGTTCAAAGGGTGACAACGGAGGGAAAAACCTTATGGGTTAATTGTTTGAGAGAGTAGAAAGTTATGAAAAAAGGTAGCATTTGAGGCTACACTATAAAAAATGCTAAAGATATTCGATCTAGGGGGAAGGAGCGCTTATGGGGGGGTAAGGCCATTAACTCATGAACCTCAATCCCAAGGCATTTTCCTGGAGTTTTTCAAGTGTTGGGGTGCCTCGGGTTGGGGGCATTGCTTCGCAATCTGAGTATTGCTTCGTGCCGATTCTAATTTGGGCGATCGCGATTTTGCGGACCTGGTAAATGAGGCGATCGCTACCCAAACCGGCTTTTTCTGCTTTAATAGAACAGTTGAGGCAACTGGTGGGGAAAAAGCGTATTGATTTAACCCTCTATCCGCCCCCAGATTGAGTTATTGAGATTGACATTACCTCTCGCACCCGGTTTAATAATTATGGAACATTAATGGGGAAAGAATTGTGGCGGTTTAATGGCACCCAATTAGCGATTAATGTCTTGCCAGGGGGGAATAGGTTCAGGGTGCAGCCCATCCGCATTTCCCTGGGTTGCCTGTGGCTGAGGTGATCCCTCAGTATTGAACACCCAGCAAAATTGAGGGGAGAAATCAAACGATGAAAGCGGTTCGCACTTTGGTGATAGAAAAAATTGCCGAATAATAGGGAGATAAAATGAGCGATCGCACCACATTAGTTAGTTTACTCGGAGATCGGGCATCCCGTCAGCCCGATCGCGTCGCCTATACTTTTTTGGCCAATGGAAAAAAGCCCGAAGACACCTTGACTTATCGGCAGTTAGAGGGTCAAGCTAGAGCGATCGGCTCTCATCTGCAAAGTCGCCTTTCCCCTGGAGAAAGAGCGCTGTTAATTTATCCCCAAGGATTAGACTTTCTCGCCGCATTTTTCGGCTGTCTATATGCGGGAGTGATTGCCATTCCCACACCGGCACCGGAAGCATCCAGATTGAAGCGATCACTGCCGAGACTGCGAGCTATTATTGAAGATGCCGGAGCGATCGCCATCCTCACCACCTCTTCCCTCCAGTCTCAGTTTGAAAGCGCAGTGGCAGAATTAGCAGGGGATTGGAGCATATCCTGGTACGCCACCGACAGGTTAGCAGATTCCTTAGCCGAAAAATGGATTGAATCTGAGATTAACCGCAGCACTCTGGCTTATCTTCAATACACCTCCGGTTCAACTTCTTCGCCCAAAGGAGTAATGCTCAGTCATGGCAACTTAATTCACCATTTAGCCGATCAACAGCTTGCCTGTGGGTATGACTCAGAAAGCGTCACTGTGACTTGGATGCCCTATTTCCATGACTATGGTTTGGTGGAAGTAATTTTGCAGCCATTATATAACGGAACTCCAGCTTATTTAATGTCGCCGATCTCATTTATTAAACGACCGATTCGCTGGTTGCAAGCCATTTCCGATTATCGCGCCACCCACAGCCAAGCCCCAAATTTTGCTTATGCTTATTGCGCGGAGAAAATCACTTCAGAACAGAGCAAAACTCTGGATTTAAGCTGTTGGCAAGCAGCGGGAAATGCCGCAGAACCGATCGACCCAGAAGTTTTGGAACGTTTCTGGCAAACCTTTGCGGCTTGTGGGTTTCGTTTAGATGCTTTTGCCCCTGGTTACGGACTGGCAGAAGCAACTCTAGCCGTGACAACAAGTAGAAAAAACGAGGCTCCAGTGTTCGGCACGGTTTGTGTTTACGCTTTAACCAAAAATCAGATTGTGGAGGTTAATGATGGTTCAAAATTAGTCAGTTCTGGGCGTCTGTTACCGAATACTCAAGTAGAAATTGTGCATCCTGAAAAACTCACCCGTTGTGCCGCAGACGAAGTTGGGGAAATTTGGGTGGCAAGTCCTGGAGTGGCGAAAGGATACTGGAATCGTCCCGATGCAACCGAGCAAACATTTCAAGCCTATCTCGCTGATTCCGAAGAAGGGCCGTTTTTGCGAACAGGTGACTTAGGATTTATTCAAGATGGCGAATTATTTGTCACGGGTCGCTTAAAAGACTTGATCATTATTAGAGGGCAAAACTATTATCCCCAGGACATCGAATGGACGGTAGAAAAAAGCCATCCGGCCTTGCGGGAGAATGGCTGTGCAACTTTTGCATTAGAAATAGAGGGTGTAGAGCAGTTAGTCATTGCGGCGGAAGTAGAGCGTGGTGCGATTAAGAATCTAGATACAGATGAAGTGTTCCGCAGCATTCGCTCATCAGTAGCAGAACATCACGAGTTACCCGTTTATGGGGTATTGCTGCTCAAAACAGGCAGCATTCCTAAAACTTCGAGTGGGAAAATTCAACGCCATGCTTGTCGGCAATATTTTATGGAGGGGGGCTTTGATAGTATTGCTAATTGGAGTTTAAAAACTGCTACTGCCGAAGAATATGCCGTACCCCAGAGTGAATATGAACTTATGTTAATGCAGATATGGAAAAAAGTTTTGCGGGTGGGGGTGATCGGCATCAATGACAACTTTTTTGAGTGCGGGGGAGATTCTCTGAAAGCCGCCGAAGTTCTGGCAGAAGTGGAGGTAAAATTTGATGAAAATTTGCCCTTGTCTGCACTATTGGAAAATCCGACAATCGCACAATGTGCCCGTTGCTTAAGTCAGCCAAAATGGGCAGATAATGAACGTTCTCTCGTAGCCATTAAACCTCAAGGCAAAAAACGTCCTTTTTTTTATGTTCATCCCCGCAGTGGTAGTGTATTACTGTATGCTAATTTAGCTCGTTATTTTGATTTTGATCGCCCTTTGTACGCACTACAAGCTCTGGGATTAGATGGCAAACAAGAGCCTCTTAACCGAGTTGAAGATATGGCTGCCCATTATATTCGAGAAATTCAAACGATCCAACCTAAAGGGCCTTATTTGCTGGGAGGCAGGTGCTTTGGCGGTCGGGTAGCCTTGGAAATGGCACAAAAAATCCAGGCACAAGGTGAAAAAGTAGCTACTCTAGCGATTGTTGAAGCTGGTACCCCTCAAATTGGAGAACCGCTTTCTTCCGAGGAACAGGAGATGATTAACCAATTAAATCCCATCAGAGCGCAAGGATTTCTCAAGGTTCGGGAATCCAACGATCTAGCTATGCGTAAGTACAAAGCATCTGTTTACCGGGGTCCAATTGATTACTTCTTGGGGGAACAAACGGGAACCTTGCAAGATTTTTATCCCATGCGTCAAGGAGGTTGGATTGAACTCGCAGGAGGGGAGTTACTCATTCACAAAATTCCAGGAGATCACATGACGATAGATACAGAACCTAATGTTCAGGTTTTTGCAGAAAAATTGGGCCAGCGTCTGGATCAGGCAGAAAAGTCTAGTTTTTTATCTCGGCTGCAAGAAGTTAAAGAAGATTTGGAGAGGTCACGCTTAAAAATTCAGCAATTTAAAGCAAACTTATCAATATAATTAGTAACAGAAATTATGAGAGTAGTGGCATTACTAACAGTCAGAAATGAAGAGCGATACTTGGGGCGATGCTTGGAACATCTTTACTCCCAAGGAATAGAAATCTGCCTGATTGACAATGGTTCCACGGACAAAACTCTGGACATCGCTCAAAGCTTTTTAGGACGGGGTGTTTTCCGAATCGAACATTTCCCTTTTAAGGGCTGCTTTGAATTAGAAAAAATCCTGTTAAACGAAGAGAAACTAGCAGTAGAAATAGATGCTGATTGGTTCATCCACCACGATGCAGATGAAATTCGGGAAGCCCCCAGCCCTTACAAAACGGGCGTAACCTGTGAAGCGCTGTAGGTTAACAACCTGTAATCAAAAGGCCGGACTCTTGTCAAGAAGGCTCTCCATA
>JAMXFF010000024.1:0-54396 GCA_025370845.1 Laspinema palackyanum D2a
TATGGAGAGCCTTCTTGACAAGAGTCCGGCCTTTTGATTACAGGTTGTTAACCTACAGCGCTTCACAGGTTACGCCCTGTCCCAACCCACCATTGAATCGATTCTTAACGAAAAACGGCAGTTTCCGCCATCAGAGGAATTTTCCAAAAATGCTCGAATCAAGAGTTTAGAAGAGTACCAGGCGCTTTATGACCAAGCTGCCGCCAATCCCGAACAGTTTTGGGAACAGCTTGCGGAAAAAGAACTGCACTGGTTTAAAAAATGGGATAAAGTCCTCGACTGGCAACCCCCCAATGCCAAATGGTTTGTCGGGGGTCAGATGAATATTTCCTACAACTGTCTTGATCGCCACCTCACCACCCATCGCAAAAATAAAGCGGCCCTGATTTGGGAAGGAGAACCGGGAGACTCCCGAACCCTCACCTACGCCCAATTGCACCGGGAAGTCTGCCAAATGGCAAACGTGCTCAAAGATATGGGGGTGAAAAAAGGCGATCGCGTCGGCATCTATATGCCAATGATTCCTGAAGCAGCAGTCGCCATGTTAGCCTGTGCGCGCATCGGGGCCGCCCATACAGTGATTTTTGGCGGATTTAGCGCCGAATCCCTCAAGGACCGCCTAGTTGATGCCCAAGCTAAATTGGTGATTACTGCCGATGGCGGGTGGCGCAAAGAATCCATTGTCGCCCTGAAAGAGCAAGTAGATAAAGCCCTGGAACTAGGGGCCAGCAGCGTTGAGCACGTTCTGGTTGTCAAACGGACGGGACAAGAAATCGCCATGACACCGGACCGCGATCAGTGGTGGCATGAACTGCAACCCACCGCCTCCGCCAACTGTCCAGCAGAACCGATGGACAGCGAAGACTTACTCTTCATCCTCTACACCTCTGGCACCACTGGCAAACCCAAAGGCGTCGTTCATACCACTGCGGGATATAACCTTTATACCCATGTCACCCTGCAATGGACTTTTGACCTGCAAGAAACCGATGTCTATTGGTGTACCGCTGATGTCGGTTGGATTACGGGTCATAGCTATATCGTCTATGGACCCTTGTCCAACGGTGCAACCACAGTCATGTATGAAGGTGCACCGCGACCCTCAAACCCAGGTTGTTTCTGGGATGTCATCGAAAAATATGGCGTCACCATCTTCTACACCGCCCCCACAGCGATTCGGTCTTTCATCAAAATGGGGGACCAACATCCCAACGCCCGGGATTTGTCTTCCCTGAGATTATTGGGCACCGTCGGCGAACCGATTAACCCCGAAGCCTGGATCTGGTACGCTCATGTGATTGGCGGCGATCGCTGTCCGATTGTCGATACCTGGTGGCAAACCGAAACCGGCGGATTTATGATTACCCCCTTACCCGGTGCGATCGCCACCAAACCCGGTTCTGCCACCCGTCCCTTTCCCGGAATTTTGGCCGAAATTGTAGATTTAGACGGCAGTCCCGTCCCCGCCAATGAAGGGGGATATCTAGTCATTAAGCACCCTTGGCCGGGAATGATGCGAACCGTCTACGGAGACCCGGACCGCTTCCGGCGCACCTATTGGGAACATATCGCCCCCAAAGACGGCCATTATCTCTACTTTGCGGGAGATGGTGCCCGTTGCGACGAAGACGGCTATTTCTGGGTGATGGGTCGTGTGGATGACGTAATCAACGTTTCCGGACACCGTTTAGGGACAATGGAAATCGAGTCCGCCCTAGTCTCTCATGAGTCCGTCGCTGAAGCAGCGGTGGTGGGTAAACCGGATGAAGTACGCGGGGAGGCGATCGTTGCCTTCTTGTCTTTAGAAAACGGATATGAACCCAGTCCGGAACTGGAAAAAGCGCTGAAACAGCACGTCGTTAATGAAATTGGGGCGTTAGCGCGACCCACGGAAATCCGATTTACTGAGGATTTACCCAAAACGCGATCGGGCAAAATCATGCGCCGCCTCCTCCGCAATCTCGCCGCAGGTGAAGAAATCGCCGGAGATACCTCGACTCTACAAGACCGCAGTGTACTAGACAAACTCAGAAGCGGAGGCTAAAACCCGTCTCCGGTCCCCTCCCCTTACCAAGGGGAGGGTTAGGGTGGGGTTCCCCATTTCCAGGAAGAAAACAAGGATTAATTCTTTCTCCGGTCCCCTCCCCTTGGCAAGGGGAGGGTTAGGGTGGGGTTCCCCATTTCCAGGAAGAAAACAAGAATTAATCCCTTCTCCAGTAAAGGTTTCAGCCTTAGAAATTCTGGGTTTCTCATCCCCGGATGGACCCCACCCAACCCTCCCCTTGCCAAGGGGAGGGCTCTGAACCTTTGAAATTCTGGGTTTCTCATCACCGGAGGGACCCCACCCAACCCTCCCCTTGCCAAGGGGAGGGCTCTGAACCTTAGAAATTCTGGGTTTCTCATCAACGGAGGGACCCCACCCAACCCTCCCCTTGCCAAGGGGAGGGCTCTGAACCTTAGAAATTCTGGGTTTCTCCTCACCGGATGGACCCCACCCAACCCTCCCCTTGCCAAGGGGAGGGCTCTCATTCTTGAGGCTAGTAAAACACTCCAATCAGTGATAAGCTCAGAAATTGGGCAAAATCGCACTGCAAGTCATTTCCTGGAACTGAGACGATGGGCAAAACTTATACCGTTGAAATTATCCATAAAGGCACTTCCCACACGATTGAAGTGCCAGAAGATAAACAGATTCTTCGCGCCGCTTATGCTGCTGGAATTCTAGATCTACCCAGTTCCTGCAATGCGGGAGTCTGCACCACCTGTGCCGCTAAAATTATCGGCGAAGGTACGGTGGATCAGTCTGAAGGCATGGGGGTGGGAACCGATATGCAAGCGCAGGGATATGTCCTGTTATGTGTTGCTTATCCGCGATCGGACCTCAAAATTGAGACTGAAAAGGAAGATGAAGTTTATGAAGCTCAATTCGGTCACTAATCTTTAAGATTGGGGTTTGAAGGCGTTAATATTCTGACCATAAAGTACAAGGGGATTCTTGACTATGACGACTCATTTTATCTCTGCTGAAATTGATTTAAAAGCCTCTCCAGTTGAATTACAGCAAGCTATTGAAACGGAACTGGAAAAGCGCGGTGAACCTCTGCGTTGGGCAGTGACTTCGGTGGATGAAGAGGCTCAAAAAGTGGCTGTAGAAGCGGTGGTGACTGTACAGGAAGGATGAAGGATGACGCAACACCCGGCGGGGGTTTAAACCCCCGCCTAATAGCTAAAGTCGGTTGAAACCGACTGAAAGTCTTATGGATTCATGTTTCTAGTCGGGTTTTAAACGTTTTTAGGGGCGATTACTCTTGCCTTTCTACAGACGGGGGTTTAAACCACTGCCTAAGAACTTAAGTTGGTTGAAACACAACTTAAAGTGTTAGAGGTTGATGTTTGTAGTCGGTTTTTAACCGACTTTAGCTATTAGGCGGGGGTTTAAACCCCCGCCGGGTGTTGCAACTGGTGCAAGATGTCAGTAATACAAACATCTCCCCTATCCTCCCCATCCTCCCCATCTCCTCTATCCTCCCCATCCTTATGATCCAACGTCCTTACACTGTAATGCTAATCGTCCCTACGGGAGTAGGGGCGGCAATTGGTGGTTATGCGGGAGATGCGTTGCCGATCGCAAGGGCGATCGCCCAAGTTTGCGATCGCCTGATTACTCACCCCAATGTCCTCAATGGCGCACAATTATATTGGCCGATTTCTAATGCGTTCTATGTGGAAGGATACGGACTCGACTGCTTTGCTAAGGGAGATTGGGGACTGCAACCTGTTCATCAAAATCGCATCGGTTTAATCCTCGACTGTGCGATCGAACCGGAACTTAGAATTCGCCACTTACAAGCTGCCGATGCGACTAGAGCAACTTTAGGCTTAAATCTAACTGAATATGTGATCACCGATGCCCCGTTAAAGGTCGAATTGCGGACTTCTGCTGCGGGTGCAAGTTGGGGAACTATTGGTAACCCAGATAGCTTACTCAGGGCCGCTGAACGGTTAATTAAAGATGCCAAAGCGGAGGCGATCGCCGTCGTTGCCCGATTTCCCGATGACATGGAAAGCGAAGCCCTCCACAACTATCGTCACGGGACCGGCGTTGATCCCCTCGCTGGTGCAGAAGCGGTGATCAGTCATCTGATCGTTCGTACCTTCAAAATTCCCTGCGCTCATGCCCCAGCCTTGTTACCCCTGCCCCTCGACCCGGATATCTCTCCCCGTTCCGCTGCCGAAGAAATTGGCTATACTTTCTTGCCCTGCGTTCTGGCTGGGCTGAGTCGCGCTCCTCAATTTATTAGCACAAAATCCCCCCATTGTCAACCCTCAGATATTTGGGTCGAACAAGTCGATGCCCTCGTCATACCTGCTACAGCAGCCGGAGGCAGTGCTGTGTTAAGTTTAAGTCACCAATCTGCCCAGATTATTGCCGTCCGAGAGAATCAAACTCAGATGCAAGTGCCCCCAGGGAGTCTGGGAGTACCCGCCATTGAGGTCAACTCTTACTTAGAGGCCCTGGGCTGGTTGGTGGCGCATCGGGGAGGAATTGCCCCAACTGCCCTTAGTCCAAGTCTCTCCTCTCTGCAATGCCTTTCTGATTAACTGTGGCGATCGCCCAGTCGGAAGTTGCATGGAAAGGTGAGACACTGGGGGTCAATCCATCTACCTTTTAACCGAGAACAGCCGTGACAGAACAGATTCCGAACGATCCACAACTGGAAACCTTTACCCGCACTCAAATTCTCATGGGGATGGGAGTAACGGCGATCGTCTTGTTTGGGATAGCCAAACTCTGGCTATACTTTGGCAATGTCACGAGACTGGGGTGGGATTGGGATGCAGTGGCGATCGCCGGTGGGGTGGGGTTAGGACTCGCCATTAGCGCCACCAGTTCCGTGGTTTATCGCTTATGGCCGGGATATCGACGCTGCGCGGACTTCTATCTACAAATTGTTTTAGAACCCCTAGTCTGGCCGGATTTAGTCTGGTTGGGGCTATTGCCGGGACTGAGTGAGGAACTGTTATTTCGGGGGGTGATGCTTCCGGCGATCGGGTTAAATGCCGTGGGGTTAATCCTGTCTAGTTTATGCTTTGGCGTATTACATCTCAGTGGACTCCAACAATGGCCCTATATGGTGTGGGCAACAATAGTGGGGATGATTTTAGGCGGTAGTGCGCTGGTAACCGGGAATTTATTTGTTCCCATCACCGCGCACATTGTGACTAACTTGATTTCCAGTGTCTTATGGAAACTGGGTAAAACGGGCACCGAAGGGCGATCGCTAGATTAGGTTACATCGCGCTGACAATCCTTGTTTACCGGGCCGATCGCCGATGAATTCCCGCAGCAGCTATGGCGATCGCCAGGGGATAAATCTGATGTTCCTGGACCTGAATTCGAGCGTGTAAACTCTCTCGCGTATCATTAGGAAATACGGGAACTGCCGCTTGCATTAAAATCTTACCACTATCCACTTCCGGCGCGACTAAATGCACCGTACAACCGCTAATTTTCACCCCAGCGGCGATCGCATCTTCCACCGCATGACCGCCTTTAAAACTGGGCAATAAACTCGGATGCAAGTTCAAAATTCGGTTAGGAAACGCATCAATCAAAACCGGCGTAACAATCCGCATCCAACCCGCCATTACCACTAATTCTACATCATGCTCGTGCAACGTTTCAATAATTTTTGCATCTAAATCTTCTCGACTGGGATAGTCTCGATGGTTATGTAAAACTGCCGGAACCTGCCATCGATTCGCCCGTTCTAAAACCTTGGCTTTGGGGTTATTGTAAATCAGAACTTGAATTTTGGCATGGAGTTGTCCGCTAGAAATTGCTTCAGCGATCGCCTCAAAATTGCTGCCACTCCCCGACGCCATAATCCCCAACCGAATCGGGCGATCGGCATGAGGATTTTCCGCCATAAACTGAGGCGGCAACGCAGGAGAAATAAAACTAGGGCTAGATTCGGTGTTCAGTCGTTGGTCATTGGTCATTGGTCGTTGGTCATTGGTCATTGGTCAGTTGTCATTGGTTGTTGGTCAGTTGTCATTGGTCATTGGTGGTTAGTCCTGAGTATTCAACAATCCAAATGACAAAGGACTAGGGACAAATGACAAATTTCCCTATCCCCCCAGTTAATTTTACCAGAACTTAGCCCATTTGCAAACGAGGCTTTTTTTCAATCCCGCCCCCCTTGCCGTTTATGGGGAATGGGTTAACATAGGTATCAGCAGGAAATGATATAACCCGTTTCCTTATATAAACGATTGGGATAAAACTATGGAAGTGGCAACCCTCGAACCGTTTACCCCGGTGAAATTAACTTTGGATTTAACTGATGAGCAGTTTTTTCAACTTTGTCAAAACAACCGCGATTTACGATTTGAACGGACGGCAACGGGAGAATTAATCATTATGTCACCTACGGGCAGCGATACGGGCAATCGGAATGGTAGACTGATTCAGCAGTTATTCAATTGGACGGATAGGAATGATTTAGGCGTTGCTTTTGACTCTTCTGCCGGATTCAAAATGCCCAAAGGGGGAAATCGATCGCCCGATGCTTCGTGGATTCAAAAAGCGCGGTGGGATGGGTTGACGGAGGAACAAAAGCAGCAATTTGCTCCCTTGTGTCCCGATTTTGTGGTGGAGTTACGTTCTGCCAGTGATTCTTTGAAAGAGTTACAGGATAAAATGAGAGAATATCTGGAGAATGGGGTGCGGTTAGGATGGTTAATTGACCGTCAAAATCTCCGAGTGGAAATTTATCGTCCTGGGCAAGAGGTGGAAATTATTGAGTCTCCGGGAAGCCTATTTGGAGAAGATGTGTTGCCTGGGTTTGTTTTAGATTTAGGTGCGATTTTATATTAGGATTGTTGGGGGATTTGGAGAAAACCCCCCCAGCCCGATCGCGTGGCTAAGGGGGGAGTTACAATTAGACTAAAATCATCATTCCGAGGTGACGCGATCAGCGGCGAGGTTGAGTTGATAGGAAATCGGTTCTCTGGCAGCGGATATCACAATAATTTCATAGTAACCCGATTCGGGTAAAACTCCACTCCATGATTGTTGGTCAGAATCTTCCAAGAGTGGGTTGCTTGTACTATTGGGCGGATAGAGGGAGATCCGAACACCTTGACTCGCGTATAAAGATAAGCGCAGAATTTGACCCTCCGATAGATACGCAGTATAGGCTTTCCCCTCACCGGGGCCGAGGGTATTTCTCACTTGATGTCGAAATTGACCCCGGGAAAATTGAATGGGTTCGAGGGTTTTCCCTTGTTGTAAGGCGGTGAGTTGATCGGCGACGATCGCATACCAAATTTGGCCGACGGGTTGGTTAATAAAATTCACCCCTTGCTGTTCGGGAAACTGATGGAAAAACTGAGCATCAGCTAAATCATAAAGGGCGCGACTACTCAGTTGCAATCGATTCACTGCCATCGTCACCCGATCGCGTTGTTGGTAGTCATAAGTCCCCAAACCTTGGCGCGCTTGGTCGCTTAAAGTTGCCAGATAATCCAACAGTTCAAAGGCCAATTTATCCCAGCGCGATCGCCACAGTTCATCGGCAGGTTCATGACTCAGGAGAATCCCCCGTTGGCTGGGATATCGTTCGTAAAAAACTTCATTCACCAAATCCACATAAAATTCATCGGAAATCCCCAGTTGCTCTCGGCGATCGCCCAGGGCTTCTTTCCGCTCAAATTCCTCTAGGGAATAACGAGAAGAAAATTCCGCTAAATCCGGATCAACATCTTCAAATAAATCCGGTTTCTCACCCGAACCTGTCGGTTGCATGGGATTATATTTAACCCACTGTCTGCCTCCCCACCACCCGGCACTTCCCGCCCCTAGGACTAACATTATCACCAACAAGAACGTACCCCACCAAGGGAGTCCCCCCTGTCGAGACTGGGGAATTCCGGTCACCGCAGCAGTCCCTGTTATTTCTCCCACGGATGCAGGGAAAGGGGATAATGAGCCCGAATTGACATTTTTCGATGCAGCAATGCTCTCCGGGGGAAGTTGGGTGGGAAACACCGTCCCGGGTAGGGAAGAATTGGGCAGAGGTGGGGGGGCCGGGGGTTGAGACCGAGGGGCTAGGGTGCCAGTGGATTGGACCTCGGCGATCGCCTGGAGGACCTGTGTGGCGCTTTGGAAGCGATCGCCCACCCGACGGGCCAACATTTTTTTCAGGACCTGTTGCCAACCCGGTGGAATCTCCCCAAGTCCATCCTTCCCCCAATTCAACTCTTGGGGTTCAAAAAAGGGTTGGGGTTCTTCCCCAGTCAACAAAACCAACAGGGTCACCCCAAGGGCGTAGAAATCACTGTGGGGATACACCTGTCCTAACATCATCTGTTCTTCCGGTGCATATCCCACCTTACCCAGGCGGGTTGCCACCGGCATAGGAGGACTGGTAACCGGCGAGGTGATCACCTGGGACTCCACCTGGGCCGCCACTTGCTTAACCCCACCAAAATCAATCAAAACCGGCAACTGGTCCCGATTCCTGAAAATGAGATTATCCGGGGAGATATCGCGATGAATCACCCCGCGTGAGTGGATGTAGTCCAAAACGGGCAACAGTTGTTGCAGTAACTGGGTGACCTCGGCAACGGTAAATTTCTGCCCCTGCTGACGGCGTTGGGAGAGCAATACCCGGTAGTTTTGACCCGGAACATAATCTTGCACCAAAAACAACCGACTGCGACCTTCCACGGGCGATCGGCATAGTTCCCGGAATTTGGGAATCTGCGGGTGTTGGAGTTGGTAGAGAACACCGGCCTCCCTTGCAAAGAGTTCCTCTGCTTTTTGTTGGGCGTAGGTGCCTTGAACCTTGGGGGCAAATTCTTTAAGAACGCACTGTTCGTTAAAACGGTTGATATCTTCAGCCAGATAAGTGCGTCCGAAGCCCCCATGACCGAGTTCTCGCACCAGTCGGTAGCGATCGCCCACTATGGTTCCCGCAGAAATGGCTCCTATTGAGATTCCCTCCGCGCCTAGCACCTTTAAGGGTTCGCCACAGGACTGGCAAAAGCGACTTCCGGGGAAATTATCATGTCCTTTACTGCAAAAGAGGGGCTTCATCTGGGTTTCGCTCTCCCACAGGGGGTCCGTATTGCTATAACAATTCACCCTTGATTGTACAAACTGTTTCCTTATAGAAGCTACCCAGATTCAATTCTTTTTTAAACTTTTACCTTCTTCTTTACTCGGCTCCCTTTTATCCTCCGGAAGGGCATTGACAAGGAGGAAGGGATATGCACTGTAAACTTGGGGGGGTGACTTTTTGCGCCAGAAGCGCAGATGCGGCATGGGAGTCTAGGGGTTTGGAGAACAAATACCCCTGTCCAAATTCGCAGTTTAGGGATTGTAACTGTTCCAATTGAGCGATGGTTTCGATGCCTTCGGAAATGGTATTAATATTGGTATGCTGCGCTAAAATCACAATGGCTTCTACAATCGCCACTCCCTTGGGATCTCGGCTCATTTGGTTGATAAAAGAGCGGTCAATTTTCAAGGTATCAATGGGAAACTGATGCAGGCGACTCAAAGAAGAATATCCGGTGCCAAAATCATCGATCGCCAACTGAAATCCCATTGCCTTGAGATGATTGAGAATCGTGCCTAAAGCCGGAGTTTCCTTGAAGGAAGATTCTGTAATTTCTAGCTTAATCGAAGAGGCAGCTACCCCGACTTCTTGTAAAATCCGGTCCACACGCTCGACCATCCCTAATTGTTCTAGCTGCTTCCCGGAGAGATTAATGCTCATCATCAAGGTTTGATAATGGGGGAATCGCAATTGCCACTCCCGTAACTGACAGCAAGCTTGATGGAAAATCCACCAACTCATCGAGGTAATTAGGCCGGTTTGTTCAGCGATAGGAATAAATTCAGCGGGAGAAACCAACCCGCGTTGGGGATGATTCCAGCGGACTAATGCCTCAAATCCGACAATTTCACCATTAATTAGAGAGACGATGGGCTGGTAGTGCAAGCAAAATTCTTCTCGCTCAAGGGCAAGGCGTAAATCTTTTTCCACTTGCATAATCGCCAGCGATCGGTCTTGCATTTTGCGATCAAATACCACATAGCGATCGCGCCCTCGACTCTTGGCGTAATACAAAGCTTCATCCGCAGCAGCAATCAGTTCATCAGGGCTTGTATCCAGTCGCGGGATTAGAGTCGCAATCCCTTGACTCAGACTGACGATTTCTCGTACCGTAGAGCTCCGATGTTCCAGATTTGCTTCTGCCACCGCTAGTCGAATTTCTTCCGCCACTCGCACCGCCCCCGGGACATCTGTTGCCGGTAAGATCACCACAAATTCTTCCCCGCCATAGCGGGCGACTAAATCCCCTTGACGTTTCACCACTGAAGCGACTGCCTGGGCAATTTTCTTGAGGCATTCATCCCCGGCTTGATGTCCGTAGGTATCGTTATACCGTTTGAAAAAGTCTACATCAATCAAAATTACAGAGAGGGGAGATTGCGATCGCATTAATCGCTTCCATTCCTGTTCCAACACCGTATCAAAAATACGGCGATTGGCAATCTGAGTTAATCCGTCTGTAGTGGCTAACTTTTCCAGTTCCGCATTGGCTATTCTCAATTGTCGATACAGCAAGGATTGTTGGATCGCCGCTTCGTGAAGACCTTCATTAGCTTCAGATAACTCCTGAGAGCGGTCGAGTAATGCTTGCTGTAACCAGTAGCGATCGGTGATATCATCAATCACCCACAACCGACCCGGGACGTTGCGAATCCGAGTAGCGGTAATGGATATACTCAACACTTTGCGCTCAGGTTTCGTAAAAACCCACTGCCAATTCCGAATTTCCATCCCCGGGTCTTGGAATAGTTTAGCCGCTTGAACACAGAGGGCTTCCTGATTATCCGCATTTGTTCGCAGCTTCGCCATTGCCAGGGCGATTTCTAAGGGTTGAACCTCTCCATGCTGCAAATCCAGGTGTTGCGCTGCACTCGGATTCAGCCAACTTTGTTCCCCCTGATCATCGACAAAAATCACCCCTTGGGGAATCGTTTCCAGTATCGCCCCGAGGCGAATCGTTGTCCGTTCCAGTCGCCAGGTTGTGTCTTGAAACTGGAGTAACATTCGCAGTTGCCCACGCAGGGATTCCAGACAGCGTTTCAGATCTGGAGTGAGGGTAACGTTGCGAGACCAAATGATTAAAATTCCCCCGCAGAGGGCCTCCCCCCCATCCCTGATCGTAGGTTGCAAGGGCAAAACGGCCAAAGACTTTGTACCGGCAGCGATTAAACTGCGAATTGCCCCCGGGTGGTGGGGATAGTCCTGATAGTACAAGCAGCGATTCAAGGCGACTGCCTCGGCAAACAGTTGGGGAGAGGTGAATTTGTCCGCTAAGACTGTTGGGGGGAGACAGACGACTGCCTCAGCAGTGACTTCATCCACTTGTCGCAAGGCGATCGCCGCATCTGCATCTACCAGCTTCATCAGCAAGCTCAAGGTATGACTCAGAACTGTTTCCGGAGTCCCTAGCCCTTGCTCGTCCGCCAATTGGAGTTGCATCGATTGCACCCCTAACTGCCACTCCACCTGGCGCAAAAATTTCCCCAGTCCTACCCCCAGAAAGGCCACCCCCGCCAAGGCTACACCATAGCTATAAACCCACATTCCCTCACCGGGTTGGAGGTCTAAGAGGGACAATAAAGTGACTCCCATGATTGAGACCGGAATAATCAACACCGGGCGGAAAATTCCCACCATCAAGAGGGTCAAGGCGACGGGCCAGACCGGAGTCCATCGCAGTAGCCATCCCACCAGCAACAGGACCAGAATCGACTCAAAAATTCTGGGCGCAAACCGGGGGAAGCGGTCTGGACGCAGTTGTTCGGGTTGAGTAAACTGCCGAAATTGAGTAAACCGAGTCAATTGGACAAACATGATGCGATCGCCTTCGATACGGCCTCTGGTGTACTTAAGTGGGGTAAGTGTCCCTCTGACTTGATGGGAATCAGTGTGCTATTGGGGATTTTTTCGGCCAGGTACTCCCCGACTACTGCCGGTACTGCCGGATCATGAGTAGACTGGAGAATCACCGTGGGAACTTGCAAGCGCGATAAGTCCCCCCGATGGTCCGACTGAAAGATAGTTTTGGCAATGCTTAATGCAATATCCGGACGCATCGCTAAGATGGTTTTGGCAAAACCGATTCCTAATTCCGGTCTGTCCAAGTTCCCCATTATCAACTGGGCAAAGCCACTGGCCCAAGCATGATAATTTGAGGACATCGCTTGATACAGGCCATCGAGGTCCGATTGCTCAAATCCCCCCACATATCCCCCATCGTTCAGATACCGTGGAGATGGATTTAATAAAATCAGTTGCTTAAAGCGTTTCGGTTCTGATAAGGCCGCCAGTATCCCCACCATCGCACTGACGGAATGACCCACAAAAATACAGTTTTCGAGTTTGAGCTCGTGGCATAAATCCAGTAGGTCCTCAGCATAGCTGTGCAAACTGCTGTAGCGACGCGGACTATAGGCGGATAAATCCGAGTTCCCACAGCCGACTAAATCAAATAAGACAATTCGATAATTGGGCTCAAATACCTTAACCTGGTTATCCCACGCGGTTTGATCCGTTCCAAAACCGTGGGCGAAAATCATGGTTTCACGGCCCTGACCCAGCAGATTAACGTTATTTCGAGCAAGGATGCTAGTTGTAAGCAACATATATCTGTTTCCTTCACTGTTCTGACCTTTGAGGGAGTCCTCGTAGATGCACTCTTCGCGTTCTCCAACCCACTTGGCTTGGAAACCAGACTCCTACCCCCACTGCGACGAAATTTCTCTATAAATTATTAAAACAAAATTAAGACCGCTAGAAAGTTAAGATAAATGTATTTAAGGCAACTGCATCTACTCCCTACTCCTTAGATAATTTTTCCCCTTTCTTTAGGGGTAATCACGTTGAGTACCTCGAAAAAAGGGGCAATCTATCAAAGGCCCCTCTATACAATCCGGGAGCAGCCCCCGCCAGAGGGCGATCGCCCCACCCAACCGCCTCCAATACTTGACAAAATCCCTACAGTATGAAATGGGCTAAAAAAAATGACCCCTGTTATCCCTCCTTCTCACCCGTTCCCCCTTCCTTGAACTGGGCCTCGTAACGCTCCAAAATCCCACTTTCAATCATCAACCTCGGCCAAATTAATAAGAAAAACCCCATCCACGCCACCAGAGGGACCGCAACGATCGCCGTCACCCAAAGTTGGTGAAACACCAGCCAACTGCCCACAATCAACGTTATCCCCGTTAACAAAATTGACCAAGGCTGACACCACCAGGGTTTATAATTCCAAGGATTCAGAGTCGGTTCTTGTGACATAAACCTCTAAAATAAACAACAAACTCCTCTCTTTTATCATAAATATGGAAATTACCCCTTATCTTCATACCGCCATCTTAGTCTCCGACTTAGATCGTTCCGAACAGTTTTATAGTTCCGTCCTCGGACTGGAAAAAGTCGATCGCCCCTTTAGCTATGCCGGAATCTGGTATCAAATTGGGTCCGTTCAACTGCATTTAATTGTCGATGAAACTCTCAATCTTGTCCCAAACAACCGCGAAAAACTCGGTCGCAATCCTCATTTTGCCTTGGGAGTCAGCAACTTAGAAGCCGCCAAAGCGCATTTACTCGCCCATAACTGTTTAATTCAAATGAGCGCCTCCGGACGGGCTGCATTATTTACCCAAGACCCCGATGGTAATATCATTGAATTGACTCAGGTGTAAGGGGATTCAAAAAAATAAATTATCCCAATTTCACGATTAAAAACTTAACAAGACTCTTCAGCCTGCGTAGGCAGGCTTCGTCCGTATAGCCCCACCCTTTAGGGTGCGGGTTGTTGGCATTATTTTTGGTATTTCCATAAATGAAAATTATTGCCTATTTATATAGTGACCCGCTGTTAGAATCGCCCAGTGATCCAGCGATTTGGGGCTGGGAAGTCGATCGCGTGTATCGAGATTTAGGAACCCGCATCCATCTCCAACAACTCCTGAAAGATTGCCAACAGGAAACCGCCGATTATTTATTAATTCGGCGCATCGAAGAATTGGGGGACTCGGTTCGAGAAGTCTGCGATCGCATGGCAGAATTGGAAGAACGGCAAATCCAAATTGTCGCCACCGAAAATGCCACCGCCACCCTAGATACCCCCCTCACCCGCAGCGAACTGTTGAAACTGCTTTCAGAAATTGAAAGCGTCCAACGGTCCCGCCAAATTCGCAAAGGACACGCTAAAAATCGCCTGCAATCGATTCCCCCACCGGGAAAAGCACCCTTTGGATATCGACGCGGTAAGGACCGCTATGCCCTCGATCGCGCTGCTGCGGCTCTGGTTAAAGACTTTTTTGAACAATTTCTCCTCTACGGGTCCTTGCGCGGTGCCGTGCGCTATTTAGAGCGCAAACACAACAAAAAAATTTCTGTGACAACCGGAAGGCGATGGTTAACGAATCCCACCTATCGGGGAGATTTAGCTTATAAAAATGGGTTAGTGCTGTCTAATACTCATGTCGCAATTATCTCCCGAGAGGAAGCGGCACAAGTCGATCGCCTCCTGCGCCGGAATCGAAGAATGCCGCCTCGAACCGCCAGTGCATCCCGTTCTTTAGCGGGTTTAGTCGTCTGTGGGGAATGCCAATGCTCAATGGCTATTTCGCAAGCGAAGGCGCATCAGGGGAGGCGGGAGTATTTATATTTGCGTCCGACAAACTGTGTACGACAACCGAAATGTAAGGCAATTCCTTATGAAGCGATTTTACAGCAGGCGATCGCTCAAGTCTGTCAGGAGTTGCCTCGCGCCGTTGCCGGATTAGAAATGGGTCAAATTGGCGGCGTTAAACAGCAGATTCAAGAGGCGATCGCTACCAAGCAACAGATTCTCACCCAACTGCCACAACTGCGCCAAGACGGTATCTTAGATCCAGAAACTGCCGATTTGCGCCGTTACAAACTCAGCACAGAAATTTCCGCACTCCAAAGTCAACTGGCGCAACTCCCTCCCGTCAACCTGCGCGAAACCGCCCAAGCTGTTTCTCTCCCTCAATTTTGGCTAGATTTATCCGAAACAGAACGGCGATTCTACTTTCGAGAATTCATTCGCCAAATCGAAATCTACCGGCAAGGTAAAGCATGGCAGTTGAAAATTATCTTTATTTTCTAAGGATTCGGGTTGGATGAAAGGAGACAACAAACTGGGTTAAATGAATTAATTTTTCCTAAAAACAACCCGGGTTTCTAAGGGTTATACCAAATCCGGGTATGAAAAGTCGTTTTTATGGAGTAGCCTGCGCAGGCAGGCTTTGTCTGTATAGCCCCACCCTTGAGGGTGTGGGTTTTTATAGACCTTTGACAACCGGATTCCGTATTACTAAACCAACAACTTAAACCTGAACCGCCGGTTTGTCGGACTCCGCCCCATCTTCAGCTTCCTTGGGTTGAGACACCGGCAGTTCTATCCGAAAGGTACTGCCTTCGTTCGGTTTGGAAGTACAGACAATCTTGCCGTGATGGTTTTCTTCAATAATTTTCTTAGAAATCGATAAACCCAATCCCGTTCCCACTCCCATTGCTTTGGTGGTAAAAAATGGCTCAAACACCCGAGTTTCGATATCCGGTGCAATTCCCGGACCATTATCGGAAATGGTAATCGCCACTTGATTATTCTCTAAGGCTTCTGTGGTGATAATAATTTTTCGTTTTCCTGGTTTTCGTTCCAGCTTTTCTCCTCCAGAAGTGGCAGAATTATCGGGTTCTTCCAGAGCGTCTATCGCATTATTAATCAAATTCATGAAAACTTGATTGAGCTGATTAATATAACATTCTATTTTAGGAATTTTCCCAAATTCGCAAACCACCTCAATATTTTGTTTATATCGATTATTCAGCAGGACTAAGGTACTTTCCAATCCTTCTTGGATATCAGCAACTTTCATATCCGGTTCATCCAGACGGTAGAAATTCCGCAGGGTCAGCACCAAATCCCGAATTCGTTCTGCACCCACCTTAAGAGAACCCATAATCCGAGGCAAATCTTCCAGAACGTAATCGAGTTCTACTTCTTCTAAGATTTCCTCCACCGCTTCAGCATTGTCCGGGTATCCTTCTTGATACGTTTCCAAAACCCTAAATAAATCTTCTACGTGTTCCTGAACATAGGGTAAGTTTCCATAAATAAAGTTAATTGGATTATTAATTTCATGAGAAATTCCTGAGACCATTTGGCCCAGCATCGACATTTTTTCCATTTGCAGCAAATGTTGTTGCAGTCGATGCAGTTCTTGTAGACTATCTTGGAGCTGTTTATCTTGGTCCGTTACTTGTTGAGTCAGTTGAGCGACTTTTTGCTCCAATTCACGATTTCGGTCTTCCAGTTCTTCAATGCGATCGGTCATTATGGACAGCCCCCTGTCACATCAACACTCCAAATTATATCAATTTTTACCCTCCTATTTTGTTGGCAAGGGAGAGTGAAGGGGAAGGAATCCCGAATAACGTTTGTAGTAACCCCTTCAGGGGTTGCCTCTTGAGGAGGACTTGAAGTCCCGGAGTCGGGGAAAGCAGTGGGGAACCGGATTCAGGGTGAGGATGACACCGATGCACCCTCGGTTGAATTCCCAGGGATGGGAGTGGGGGATGCGGTGAGGGCCAAAAAAAGAGCGGAGATTCCACAACCTCCGCTCTTTTGTACTGATGCCTTTAGAGCGATCGCGAGGAGTGATTATCCCTGGGTTCCGCTCCTTTCCCGGCATTGCGAACATTCACAATCTTACCCATGAGATCAAACCAAAAGCTGGACCCCATCGAAATCGCAATCCCACTGAGTAACCATCCCGCCAATTGCTTGACAAAGGGAACTCGCCAGTGGTCATTTTGAATCCGTTGTTCTCTCACGGTGATTTCACTCCACCCAATGGGTAATGAGATATCCTGAAGGGATTCTCTGAGTTCTGCCTTGATTCCCTCTAATTCTCGGGGGTCTCGAATCGGTTGAGCATTGACAATACTCTGGGCATTTTGAGTCACCGTCGCGCGTAAAACAGGGTCTTTTGACAAGCTACTCACAATATAGATCGTATCTGCATTGGCGATCGCCGCTACCAGACATCCGATAATAATTGCAATCCCTCTGGCATTGCGTTTGTACACCCCCGAGGACCGTTCCATCGAGCGATCGAACCAAATTTCGATTTCTTGCTGAAACGTATTGAGCGTATCTTGAGCCCCATCGTTCTTCTGTTGCGCTCGTTTAGCTAAGACTCGTAAACTGTCCTTAAGAGATTCGGGTAATAAGTCGATGACTTTCTCTAACTCTTTGAAGGCCGATTCAATCCCTTGATAAGCCGGACTATTTTTATCTTCAAAGATTTCCTGAATCTCCAGATAAACTTCTCGATATCGGGGCAGACTCGCAATAATTTCTCGCGGTTCAGGCTTCAAATTTTTTAACAAAACCTTCTTGCCCGCCTCTCCATAAATGCGCTTGGCGATCGCACTGATTCGCTCCAGCAAAAATTCTGGACTCTCCCCTTCCCCTTCTGCAGCAAACGCCAGCCGCGAGTTTGCCACAAATAATATAAACCGTTCTTCCATTAACTCAACAAACATGGGTAACGTAATTTCTTCTTGAGAATATTTCGTCACCAGTTCATCAAAATTTTGCCCACACTCTCTTAGTTGTTTGTTGAAGATACCCGTATTAACTACACTTAAGCTGGCAGTTTGACTTAAATTAAAAATTTCTTTTAGCTGCTCTTGCTTAAATTTTTCTATCCGGGCAATACTGAGAGCATGAGAGATTTTATCAACCCCTAAGATATCCAGTAGAGTAACCGCGAAAAAGTCCGGACGAATGTAAGAAGGTCCTCCTTCATTCTCTCCAAACACATTCTCGGTATGGGTCATTTTTTGATAAATTTTAAACAATCCAGAACTAATTTTTCTGAATCCTTGGGCTAAAGCTCCTTTAGCCTCTTGATTGAGGTCTTTGATTAAAGGGTGAGCATACAGTTCATTGGCAAGAATTCGGGCCTTTCGGCTTTCTTCGCTTTCTTGAGTACCTCCCATCAGCACTTCAATGGATTTTTTTAAATGTTCGGCTCTCCACTGAAGCAGGGTTGTCATGAGTTCTTGAATTTCCGAGGCGAGTAAACTCAAAATCAAATAAACAAAAATCAGCCCGATCGCCAGGTCTAAAACAAAAGGAATGTTCATGATGAATTATCATTCAGGTAAATGCAGGACTGACTCAACTCATTTAAAGTTTGTCATCGATTACTATACGGACCGACTCTTAAAAAATCGGGCAAATTACAAAAATATCAAAACAGTTTATGGGGAGGATAGGGAGGATAGGGCAAATGTTCGTAGTAACGACTTCAGTCGTTGCTTGCGTGTCACGGCGGTAAACGCCGTGACACGCTCAATTGGGGGATGAAACCCCTGCTTGGGGACTGGAGGCAGCCCATCCAAAGGGGCGTGACGTAAGCTAACGCTTACGCCACGGGGTAACGACTCAAGTCGTTACTACAAACTTGAACCTCCATCTCCCTCATCTCTCCCTCGGGACTGTTGACAATTTTAAAAAATCCGGTTGGAGATGTTAGATTTGCGAGGAGGGATGGGGAACTCTGAAACCAGTTGACCCGAACCCTCGGGCCCAATCAAAATCCGTTAAAATTCTCTAAGCCTTGCACGGTTTGGAGAGGGTCCGCTTCTGAAGGGTTAGAACAGCTCAACGGGATTGCTCCCGGGTGCCATTACCCCAAACTGCCGAAACGCCGTATTTGCTCTGGTTGCTCTTAAAACACCATGTACCAGGAAATTTTCACCCTGCACGAGTCAAATGAGAAAACAATTCGGAACCGACATTGGGGCGAACAGCTCTGGGTCCTCCTGCTCCTGATTGCTGCGATTCTCATCTATCAGATGGATCTAGGCTTTCTCCCGTTACGAGACTGGGATGAAGGCATTGTGGCGGGAGTTGCTCGGGATATTTACCAAGGGTCGTTAGATTGGCTCTATCCGACGAGTGCAGGAGAACCTTATTTTAATAAACCACCCCTCCTCCATTTGCTGATTGCCTGGGCTTATTTTTTCGGTGGGGTGAATGAATGGACGACGCGGTTACCTGGGGCGATGCTCTCGGCGTTATCGGTTCCCCTGTTGTATGGAATTGGGCGGGAAGTGTTTCGTCTGCGATCGCCTGCTATTTTCTCGGCTTTGGTCTATCTCACCCTCTTGCCAGTGGTCCGCCACGGTCGTCTCGCTATGCTGGATGGGGGGGTGCAATGCTTTTTCTTATTAATGCTCTGGTGTCTGCTGCGATCGCGCCGGAATTTGCGCTGGGGTTTGGGGGTCGGCATCGGTTTGGGTCTGATTTGCATGACTAAAGGCATGATGGGAGTCTTACTCGGAACCATCGCCTTCGCCTTTACCCTCTGGGATACCCCTCGCCTCCTCCGTTCTTGGTATCTGTGGATTGGTATCGCCTTGGGAATGACCCCGGTTACCCTCTGGTATTTGGCCCAATGGCAGCATTATGGGGATGCCTTTCTCTCCGCCCATTTTGGCATCCAGTCTTTACAACGGGTTTGGCAACCTGTGGAGAGCAATGGGGGGCCGCCCTGGTACTATGTCTTAGAAGTGTTGAAATATTCCTGGCCTTGGTTCTTGTTTTTACCCCAAGGGTTAAAGTTAGCTTGGGAAAATCGCACCCTGAGTTGGGCCAAATTAATCGCAGTTTGGACGAGTGTCTATTTTGTGGCGATCACGGTGATGGGGACTAAATTGCCTTGGTATGTCTTACCCCTTTATCCGGCAATTGCCCTTGTCTGTGGTGCAAAATTGGCTCAAGTCTGGGCCGATCGCAAAACCACGGAACCCTTCACCCGCGACCCCCTCTATCCGTTGGCTTGGATTGGGATTCTCGGCACGATCGCCCTGGTGTTGTGGGGAGGGAGCTTTTATTTCGGCGTGATGGCACCCAACTATGGGACCTATTTGCCGGTGTTGTTAATTTCTGTGGCGTTAACCCTGAGTCTCTCAGCGTTGCTGATTTATCACCAGGACCGACAATTTGTGCTGATTTTGTTCTGGGGGATGTTCGTTTCGCTCTGTTTATTCGTGAGCTCTCCCCATTGGATTTGGGAACTGAATGAAGCCTATCCGGTGAAACCTGTGGCTGAAGCGATCGCCCAACAGACTCCCCCCGGTCAACGGATTTACACCTCGTTCCCCTATCATCGGCCTTCGTTAAATTTTTATAGCGATCGTCAAGTGATTCCTGCTACCCCAGAGCAACTCCAACAATATTGGCAGGAACAGGAGCAGCCCTATTTCCTGGTGGATCGCACCACCCTAGAGGCTCTTGACCTCGGTGCGAGTCAAATTCAGAATGCCAATGAAGGTTGGCTGTTGGTCACCCGCCAGTCACCGTAAGCAAATCATGAGAAAAGAGTCGCCCCAATCGTTGAATCTTGGGGCGATCGCTGTGGTGGTGAAGCCGGGGAGTTGTTCTGGACCCATCCCCAAAACCGGACTCATTCTCCAGACTCGGGCAATGAGTCCCTGACCTCCCCACTTTCTTCCATAAACTGCCCGAAGGGAGGGCGATCGCCACTCCAATTTTCTAAGCTGGCAAAGGTTACACTCGCCACCACTAGGCCCGCCAACACCGCCCAAATCGAAGGGCGTTTTTTAATTCCCACATCCCTGAGAATACGAGCCACTGGGCTGCTCTGACGGCGCAACAGCCGCGATACGGACAATTGTTTAAAGGTGAAGGGGTCTCTAACGTAATGACCGCTCCAACTAATCACTAATCGAGCTTGACAATGCGGGCAGGTATAGAGTCCGCCTAAAATCTCCCCTGGATTTCTCTGTCCAGAGCGATTGCATACGGGGCATAAGACTGAGTGACTCTCGAAGATATGCGCGTTCATTCGACTTTCCCGTTTTCCCAAAACCGTAATGGATCAATTGTGGTCAACACAACACCAGTGGCGTCGCTTTGGTGGTCAAGGCAAGCTCAGGGCTTGCCTGAGTTATCCCGCTCTTTTGCTACTCCCTTCACCGCTTCGGATGGGCTAGAAGAGGAATGGAGTGGGATAGCTTTGGTTCTTTAATTCTTAGTCTACTGTGCTTTTCTTTGTCGCGTAAATCTGCTGTCATATATCTCAATACATCAGCAGGCGATCGCTGCCCTATTTTCAAAGAAATTTAGCCTTAACCATCAGGGATCAACCCGATATCCGTCCAGGGATTACAAAACTTTACAATCAATCCGGTTTTCCCTAACTTCATAAAGTTGACCCACCCTCCATCGGAGAGGCGATCGCCTCTCTAACAGCATTCCCTTATTCCATAACCTGCTATCACGTCCGGCATTCACCCCCCACAACTCCCAACTCACCCCCGTTATTTCAACGGAAATTCCCATCCCTGCAACAACTCCACCCCCACCGGAGAGGTCAAATTGTAATGGAGGGGCGTCAGGGTAATGTAATTTTTGCGAATTGCGTCCACATCTGTGGGTAACGGCACTCCCAATTTGGGATCCAGAGCCTGTTCCACTTCTTCTAACACTTCCCCTGCCAACCAATAATAAGTTTTCCCCCGAGGGTCAACCCGCTTTTCAAAAATATCCACATAGCGGCGAATCCCTTGGCGAGTCAGGGCCACCCCGGCAAATTTCTCCGCAGGGACCGCAGGAATATTCACATTCAGCAACATGGACGCCGGTAACGGGTTTTTTTCCAAAAATTTCAGCAAGGAAACGGCAAATTCCGCCCCGGCTTGGAAATCTTGGGTCACATAACTGGCCAGACTAAAGGCAATACTGGGAATTCCTTCGATGGTGCCTTCCATTGCCGCAGAGACGGTCCCCGAGTAGAGGATATCCGTTCCCAAATTTTGCCCTCGGTTAATCCCCGAGAGGACGAAATCTGGGGGACTGTCTAATAAAGCCCACAGGGCCAATTTGACGCAATCTGCTGGGGTCCCTGAACAGGCCCAGGCTTTAATCCGGGGGTCAAACACCGATTCCACCACTTCCGCGCGGATGGGATGGTGCATGGTTAATCCATGTCCCGTGGCAGAACGTTCGCGATCGGGACAAACCACTGTCACCTCATGGTTAGCACCCTGAAGGGCCTGGGCCAAAGCATAAACCCCAGGGGCGTAGATGCCATCGTCATTACTAATTAAAAGTTTCATTCCGGAAAAGAAAACCAACAACAACCTATCTGTATCATCTTGACTTAATTTCAAGAGCAATGGGTACAATGGGGAGTTTCGGGGTAAATTCCACCATTTTCAGAATCAGCTATAAACAATCCAATCTTAGAAAAAATCGACTGTATTCTGATAAAATCTCCACCAAGAAAGCACCTATTTTTCTACTCCGATGAGAGTTTATAATTTAGGGGTTCACAAAAGGTTTCTACCCCCGTTTCCAAAACAAAAATAATCACAGGGGTCGCCAAGATGGGCGGACAGAGACGAGATTGGGTCAGGGATTCCATGATTTGATTGAGGTTACCTGCCTCTAACGCAGTGCGGAGGTCCGTTTGACACAGAAAAGCACGACATCGTTTGGCAACCCCCTCTAACCACCGTTCCGAGGTATCCGGTTCTTGTCCGGCCTGAATCGCCAGCCCGATCGCCGCATCCTCTATATCTCCCTCACAATCCTCGATCGCATCTAAAGCAACGAGTGCATCAGGATAATTGGCTAATTCAGACCGATACCGGGCAATGTCTGCAAAGGATAGGACGATGGTCATCAGTTCATTGAACGCAAGTGGACATCTTTTATTGTGCCAGATCCCACCCCGTGCCATCTGGAACCGTTCAGGGTTCAGTCCAGGCCCCAACTACACCTCCGGTCCCCTCCCCTTAGCAAGGTCCGGGCTAGGGTGGGGTTCTTCTTGGGCGATCGCCACACCTGATGGTCCGCTCCCCTGTGGGGGAGATGGGAAGGATGAGGGAGAATTAGAGTGGTTCTCGTGACTTGGCGGAAGCTTTCCTCCTTGTTTGTAGTAACGACTTCAGTCGTTGCTTTCGTGTTATGGCGAATGCCATAACACGAATAATCCCAGGGTCTAGCGCTTACTGGGTTGGGGACTGGAGCGATCGCCTCAGATGGACGTTAACTTGGCGGAAGATTTCCTCCTTGTTTGTAGTAACGACTTCAGTCGTTGCTTTCGTGTTATGGCGAATGCCATAACACGAGCAATCCGAGGGACTGGAGCGATCGCCTCAGATGGGCGTTACTTGGCATAAAGCCAAGTAACGCGGTAACGACTGAAGTCGTTACTACAAACATTCGACAACTAGAGCGATCGCCTCAGATGGACGTTAACTTGGCGTAAAATTTCCTCCTTGTTTGTAGTAACGACTTCAGTCGTTGCTTTCGTGTTATGGCGAATGCCATAACACGAGCAATCCGAGGGACTGGAGCGATCGCCTCAGATGGGCGTTACTTGGCATAAAGCCAAGTAACGCGGTAACGACTGAAGTCGTTACTACAAACCGGAGAAAATATGGGCGTTACTACGAACATCTCCCCCATCCTCCCTCCCCTGTGTCTTGGTCCGGGCTAGGGTGGGGTTCTTCTTGGGCGATCGCCTCCTCCGGTACCGCTGCTCTAAGCGGATTCGGGGTGACCCTTTGCGCTAAACTCGATGATGGCGGGAACTATGGATTTAACACTCGTTGCAGCATGACTACTCAGCTTAGTGATTTAGAGAACCAACTAGAAAACCTGCGTCAGGACGCAGTGGGGGCAGTCGCCTCGGTGAATACCCTTGATGAACTCGAACAACTGCGAGTGAACTATCTGGGCAAAAAAGGGCAGCTTTCTCAAATCTTGCGAGGGATGGGAAAACTAGATGCCGCAGACCGACCCCGAATTGGTTCTCTTGCCAATGAGGTCAAGGAAGCGCTGCAAGGCCAACTGGAAGGGCGGAATCAGGATTTACTCCAGGCTCAAATTCAACAGCAACTCGCGGCAGAAACTCTGGATGTGACCATGCCGGGAGTCTATCGTCCCCAGGGTCGGATTCACCCTTTGAATGCGGTGATTGACCGGGCGATCGATATTTTTGTGGGGATGGGGTACACCGTCGCCACTGGACCGGAAATGGAAACGGACTATTATAATTTCGAGGCCCTGAATACCCCTCAAGACCATCCGGCGCGGGATATGCAGGATACTTTCTATCTTCCCGATGGGAACCTGCTGCGGACTCATACCTCTCCGGTGCAGATTCGCTACATGGAAAACCATGAGCCTCCGGTGCGGATTGTGGCCCCCGGGCGGGTGTATCGTCGGGATACGGTGGATGCCACTCATGCGGCAGTGTTCCATCAGATTGAAATTTTGGCTATAGATAAGGGAATTACCTTCACGGACCTCAAAGGGACGTTGAAAGAGTTTGTCCGCCAAATGTTTGGAGAAGATTTACCCTTGCGCTTCCGTCCGAGTTATTTCCCGTTTACTGAACCTTCTGCTGAGGTGGATGTGCAGTGGAAAGGGAAATGGTTGGAGGTGTTAGGATGTGGCACCGTTGACCCGAATGTATTAAAAGCGGTGGGTTATGATCCGGAGGTTTATACAGGATTTGCCGCTGGATTTGGGGTGGAACGGTTTGCGATGGTGTTGTATCAAATTGATGATATTCGCCGAGTTTATAGCAGTGATTTACGCTTTTTGCGGCAATTGTGATCAATGTTTTGAAAACTTTGTGAAAACAGCAATCGGGAGATCGGGACCAGCGATTGTTTACATTTCGTTAAATTCGCGGGGAGCTAATGCGAATTGACGGTAAGCTAATAAAACTTCAAGTTGGCACTGGTTGCATTGAAGCGAGTATGGCAAATTTACCAAAGTCAGGATCCCTGTGAACGAACAAAACACAAACGCTCGACTTCCCGGTTGCTGTCCATCGGTTCCGAAATCGATTGTAACAGCTACTCGAAACGAACTAAGCGATATCAAACTTGAGGTTAGAGAAGGTAAAATTCCGAATGATTTGCAGGGTCACGTTTTTATCGTTGGGCCAGTAGGTTCGGTTAATTCCGGAGGATTACCTTACCCTGAAGGGAACTCGATTTTAAATGGGGATGGGATGATTTACCGACTCGACTGCGATCGCCAGGGCGAAGTGCGAGTAACATCACGACTGGTAAAACCCCCCTGTTACTACGCTGATCAAGCAACTCAAGCGGGATCGGATTATCAAGAGTATGGATTTAATAATCATGGAATTTCTCGCTTTTCCCTCAAGCTAGGTTTTCGTAACCAGTTAAATACTGCGTTTTTACCCATGAAATTTAGCGAGGAGCCAGAAGAACGATTACTGATCACCTATGATGCGGGGCGTCCTTATGAAATCGACCCGCAAACCTTAGATGTGGTTACTCCTGTGGGAGCAAATAGCGAGTGGCGCTCAGAAACATCCCTTAAATTTCCGTTTTTGCCAGTTTTGAGTACGGCCCATCCAGTTTTTGATGCCTACACGAACGAGATGTTTACAGTAAATTACGGTCGATCAGCCGGAAGTTTTCTGGAGACCATTCCTTTCATCACTCATTTTGAAGAAATCCCCGAAGTCATCAGTGAAATTTTGTACCAACTTGCTCGGTTTATTGAAGCCCAAGAATTGGTTAAAGATTTTATTTTATTGGTCAATCAAAACCTGCGAAGTGTATTTGCGTTTTATCTCCAGGTTCTTGAAAAACTGACTAAAATTGAAGTTAGCAATTTTGTCTATTTGGTGCGATGGAATGGTCAGGATCCGTTAGAACGATGGAAATTAGTTTCGAGAGATGGCACTCCCGTCATCATCCAGCAAACCATTCATCAAATTGGCATCACGGAAGATTACATCCTCCTGATGGACACGAGCTTTATTACGGGGTTAGACCAAGTGCTCAACAGTCCGTTGCCAAAAGACCAAAAAGCAGAGCGATTTTTACGAGATGCTTTAGCTAGTCCACCGTTACCCGATACCACTATTTATCTAGTCCGACGTGCAGACCTGAAAAATGGGCAGCGCCCTGCTTGTTCTGGGCGGGAAGTAGAAGTTGTTGCCCGCAAACTAACGATTCCACTAGAAGCCGTTCACTATTTAGTAGACTACAAAAACACTGAGGGTAAAATTACACTTCATGCAGCACATTTTTGTGGCTGGGATGTCGCCGAATGGCTTCGGAAGTATGATCGTTCTGCCTACGCTCCCGAACACCTTTCAGTGCCTTCTCATTTGCGGGGGATGCTCCACAACCAAACCGATGTCGGGCGCATGGGTCGCTATGTTATAGACGCAGAAAATGTACAAGTCATCGAGTCTAAAGTCATCTATGATACTCAATGCACTTGGGGGGCAGGACTTTATGCTTACCAGGAATATTTGCCATCAGGAATGCCGCCAACCCAGATCGAAAACATTTATTGGGTTACTTTGGGTTTGTGGAAAGAACTGATGACGCAGTTTGTTTTTGACCTCTATAAAGATTACAAGTACCGAGTTATCCCGCAAGATGAAGTTCTTCGTCTTGCAGAACAGGGTGTGCCTTCAACGTTGTTTCGACTCGATACAAACAGCATGGAAATTGCCGATCGCTATGAATTACCTGCCGGTCATATTATCTTGTCTCCTCAATTTGTTCCCCGTAAAAATGATAACCCCAGTTCGACCAACGGTTATGTATTTGGAACGGTTTACACCCCTGAACAAAGCGAAATCTGGATTTTTGATGGGGGTAATTTAGAGGGTGGCCCTCTATGCAAGCTGGCGCATCCTTCATTCAATTTTGGGTTTACTATTCATACCGCATGGTTGCCCAAGATTGCTCGCCGAACTGCAAGCTACTTGATTCCTGTGCGGCAGGATTATCAGCCCCTTGTTAAGCAGAAAACTCTTGAAATTCAGGAGCTATTTGAACAAGAAGTTTATCCGCATTTCCAGAAGGGGTAAAGTCAGTAACGAAAATAAGGGGAGGGAAACTCACACAAACCTTCCCTTATTTTTCCATCGGGTTCACGTCACCCGAGAGAAAACATCGAAAAGGTTCAAGGCCCCTGGCAAGATGTTGGGAATTTGATTAATATGGTTAAATACCCCATCCTAAACGACTCTAATGCTCATTCCTGGCTACCAAATCCATCAAACAATTTATCAAGGTCTCAAAACCATCGTCTATCGGGCTACTCGGACTGTAGACGATCGCGCAGTTGTAATTAAAATTCCCAGTCAGCCTTATCCTCAGCCTCGGGAAATTGCCCGGTTTAAACATCAATATGAACTCACCAAAAATTTAGAAATAGAGGGAATTGTCAAGCCGATAGAAGTCATTGAATTTGGCAATAATATTGCTTTAATCATGGAAAATTCGGGGGGGGTAGTCCTGAATGGGAGTATAGAATTTTCTTTTTTTCAGTTAGAAAAATTTTTATCCATTGCCATTCAGCTTGCTGAAACTCTAGGGCAATTGCACCATCATCATGTTATTCATAAAGATATTAAACCCCAGAATATCCTCATCAATTCAGAAACGGGTCGAGTCAAACTGATTGATTTTTCCATCGCCACCCAATTGGAACGGGATACTCAAAATGCGGTCCATCCCACGGGTTTGGAAGGAACTCTCGCCTATCTTTCTCCGGAACAAACGGGACGGATGAATCGGGTAATCGACTATCGCACGGATTTTTATTCGTTAGGGGTCACTTTGTATGAACTGCTATGCGGTCAACTGCCGCATCAAAGCAGCGATCCGATGGAACTGCTACATTGTCATATCGCTAAACAACCCGTACCGCCCAATGAGCTTTTATCAAAAATTCCAGCAATGGTATCGGCGATCGTGATGAAGCTCTTAGCAAAGATGGCGGAGGACCGCTATCAGAGTGGGTTTGGATTAAAAGCAGATTTGGAAGAATGTCTAAGGCAACTGCAAACCTCTGGTGCGATCGCAGAATTTCCCCTGGGGCGTTTTGATATTTCCCAACAGTTACTCATCCCCCAAAAATTATACGGACGAGCGCAATCCGTGGCGCATCTGCTCCAGAGTTTCGCTCGCACGGCTGCCGGTGCTACTGAAATGATGTTAGTCGCTGGTTATTCCGGTATCGGTAAATCGGTGCTAATCCGAGAAATACATAAACCCATCGTAGCCGCCCGCAGCTATTTTATTTCGGGAAAATTTGACCTATTCAAACGGAATATCCCCTACAGTGCTTTAATTGATGCCTTTTCCCAGTTAATCCGACAACTTTTAACGGAAAGTGACGATCGCCTCCAGGATTGGAGAACCCAACTTTTAGAGGCGTTGGGCACCAATGGTCAAGTGATTATCGACGTGATTCCCGAGGTGGAATTGCTGATTGGACCCCAACCTCCGGTCCTGAATTTAGGGCCAGCAGAGAC
This sequence comes from Laspinema palackyanum D2a, assembly GCA_025370845.1. Lineage (GTDB taxonomy): Bacteria > Cyanobacteriota > Cyanobacteriia > Cyanobacteriales > Laspinemataceae > Laspinema. Next base: position 28,502 of record JAMXFF010000024.1, read on the forward strand.
GCAAAATCGGTTTAATTTAGTCTTTGATAAATTTTTGGGAGTGTTTACCCAAAAAGAACATCCCATCGCGATCTTTTTAGATGATTTGCAGTGGGCAGATTTGGCCTCGTTGCAATTCATTAAACGGTTGATGTTCAACCCAAACAGCCACTATTTATTAATAATTGGAGCCTATCGAGATAATGAAGTAGATGCCACTCATCCCTTGATGCAAAGCCTAGCAGAAATTCAAGACATGGGCGCTGTGGTGAATGAAATTATCTTACAGCCCCTAGAGGTTCAAGACGTTACCCAACTGCTTGCAGATGCGTTAACTTGTCCCCTGGAGCGCGTGCAACCTCTGGGAGAATTGTTGACTCAAAAAACCGGGGGCAATCCCTTTTTTCTGACGCAATTACTCCAATCCCTTTATTCGGATCATTTGCTTACTTTTGATTTAAAGGCGGGGATGTGGCAGTGGGATATCTCTTGTCTCCATCAAGTTGAGATAACCGATAACGTTGTAGATTTAATGACGAAAAATTTGCAAGGATTAGCTGAAAATACTCAGAAAATTTTACAAATTGCTGCCTGTATTGGACATACATTTGACCTAAAATTTTTAGCGGTAGTTTACGAGCGATCGCAACTAGAAACCGCTAGAGAAATCTGGCCCTCTGTTCAGGCCGGTTTTATGATTCCCCTTTCAGAAAACTATCAGTTTTTCGATGAGTTAGAAACGAATCCGGTAGAGTATAAATTTCTCCATGACCGCGTTCAACAAGCGGCTTATGGATTAATTCCCGAATCTCAGAAAAAAGCCGTACATTTAAAAATTGGACAACTGCTCTTGGAAAGTACACCTTTAGAGCAACGTTCGGATAAAATCTTTGAAATTGTTAATCAATTAAATATTTCAGCAGATTTATTGACGGAAATTTCATCTACCAAGGAATTAGCCAGATTAAATCTGATAGCCGCCAAAAAAGCTAAAGCAGCTACCGCCTATCAAGCCGCAATCAGTTATTTGAGGAGGGGTCGAGAATTTTTACAATTAGACTCATGGCAAACAGACTACGATTTAATATTTGAATATTATTTAGAATCTATAGAAACTGAGTTTGTTAACCGTGATTTTGATGAGGCTTTACGACTCTATGAATTTGCGTATCCCCTGACCCAAAATCATCTGGATAGAGTTAAGCTATCTATCCAAAAATTGAAAATAAACATTGCCAAAAATGAATTTCAAGAGGCGGTAGAATTCGGATGCTTGGTTTTAAATGAACTCGGGTTGAGTTTATCTCAGCAACCGCCAGAAAACTTGGCGATCGCGGAATTAGTGGACCTACCCCTAATGACTGAACCTGAGAAAATTGCCGCCTTACAACTTCTCAATCTCATCCATCCCCCGGCAGCCATTAGTGGTCATCCCGTAACCATGCCACTCATTTTCACAATGCTGAGTCTCTCTCTGGACTATGGCAATTCACCGCCAGCAATCTATGCCTATGCGGTTTACAGTCTTATTTTATGTGGGTGGATGAACGAGATTGAGCGGGGATATCAGTTAGCCCAGGTTGCCATGCAACTGGTTCACCAACTGAATGCTAAAGAATTGATTCCCCAAACTTATAATATTTTAGGTACAAATATTCTTCACTGGAAAGAGCATACCCGAGAGGCGATCGCCGCTTTAGATCAGAGCATTCAAAGCAGTTGGGAATTTGGCAACTTTGAATTTCTCTGTCATTCCGAGATGTTTTTATGTGACCTCTTGTTTTTCACCGGACAACCGTTAGAGGTGATCGCTAAACGCCAGGTTGTATCAGTTCACACCCTGACCCAATTAAAACAGGATTATCAAATCAATTATGCCACAATCGGGCAACAATGTGTCGCAAGTTTACAAGGACATAGCGAGAATCAAACTCCCCTGGTGGGAGAGCATTTTGACGAAACTCAGAAGTTATCCTACTTTTTAGAGATTCAGAATTTTTTATGTTTATTTGCGGTTTATTTCTATAAGGCAATTTTTCATTACCTGATGAATCCTCGGGATAGGAGGGTGCTAGAGACTATTATCTTAGCCCGCCAATATAGCGACGCCATTAAGAGCATGGTGATTCGGGTAGAATGCGAGTTTTATCATTCATTGGCACTGCTGGCTGCCTATCCTGACACCGATGAAGGCGATCGCCTCGGAATTTTGGCAACGGTTGGAGAAAATCAGCAACAACTGGAAATTTGGGCGCACCATGCCCCGATGAATTTCCAGCATAAATATGATTTAGTCGCCGCAGAAATAGCCCGGGTTAGCGGGGAACCTCTTTTAGCGATGGAACTGTACGATCGCGCCATTGCTGGGGCCGCTGAACAGGGCTACATTCAAGATGAGGCGATCGCCTATGAACGGGCATCGGAATTTTATCACAGCTTAGGACGGGCAAAAATTGCTCAAGACTATCTCCTCGAAGGGTACTATCGTTACATTCGCTGGGGTGCCCAGGCAAAAGTTTCTCAATTAGAAGGGGAACATCCCGAGTTAAATTCCCGCATCAATAACCGTGAGGCTAAGTCACTCAAAACCCTAAGTTTAACCCCTTTTACGGGTCAGCACATCACAGAAGAATTGGATTTTTCTACGGTTATCAAATCATCCCAAGCCATTTCAGGGGAAATTGTTTTAGAACAACTCCTCAAAAAATTGATGCAAATTTTGATTGAAAATGCCGGTGCAGAACAAGGATTTTTAATCTTACCCCGGAATCAACAACTTTTTATTGAAGCGATGGCATCGAACGAGGATGAAACTTCCGTAATGGTGCGATCGCTTCCCCTGGAAGAAAGCCTGACGATTCCAAGTTCTCTGGTTCAATATGTTCAGCGAACCAAAGAAAGCGTTGTTTTATCTGATGCTTTGAACAGTGGACAATTTACGACCGATGCTACTCTTGTCAGACGGGAAGTTAAATCAGTGTTATGTACACCCATTGTCAATCAAGGTAATCTCTTAGCAATTATATATTTAGAAAATAACCTCTCCACCGATGCCTTTACCTCGCAACGCTTGGAAATCGTGCAAATTCTCTCCTCTCAAGCGGCGATCGCATTAGAAAATTCCCTCCTGTATCAAACCTTAGAAGAGAAAGTCATCGAACGCACCCAACAACTCGCCGCCGCAAATCAGGAAATTCAAGAACTCAACAAACAGCTTAAATCCGATAATCTGCGGATGAGGGCCGAGTTAGAAGTAACGCGCCAACTGCAACAAATGATGCTACCCACTGCGGAGGAAATCCAAGCTATTCCCGGACTCGATATTGCAGGATTTATGGAACCGGCAGATGAAATCGGCGGGGATTATTATGATTTATTGCAAGAGGGAGACCAGATTAAATTTGCGATCGGTGATGTCACGGGACATGGACTAGAAAGCGGGGTGGTCATGATTATGGTCCAAACTGCTGTCCGAACTCTGATAGAGAGTCAAGAAATTAATCCGAGCAAATTTCTGGATATTCTCAATCGCACGATTTATAAAAATGTTCAGCGGATTAAGGCTGAAAAAAGTATGACTTTGGCTGTGCTAGACTACGAAAATGGCCGCGTAAAAATTAGCGGGCAACATGAAGAAATTCTTATTGTTCGCCAAGGGGGGATTGTCGAACGGATCGATACGGTTGATTTGGGATTTCCGATTGGACTCATCTCGGATATGGTGGATTTTGTGGCGTCAGAAACGGTGGAACTTCAGCCCGGAGATGGGGTTGTTCTGTACACCGATGGGATTACGGAAGCAGCGGATATCAACAACGTCCAATATGGTCTCGATCGCCTCTGCGAGGTCATCTGCCAGAACTGGCAATTCCCCGCTGAAGAGATTCTCCAAGCGGCGATCGCAGACCTCCGGGTACATATCGGCACTCAAAAAGTATATGACGATATTACATTAGTTGTGATTAAACAAAAGTAATAGGTCTGAGGCATATTTTGAGAATCTACCCTAAAGGTAGAAGCATCTTTTGGAATTTGCTTCTACCTTTAAGGGTTAAAGTTAAAGATTGCTTTAGTCCAGAGTAAGTGACTAGGCTTTCCATACCCAGTAATCTGGGATAAGCCTCTCTAGTAAAATTTGACCAGGGTTAAACTATTTGATTCCCTTAGGTTGGGAGTGAAACGGTTTGCAAGGGTGTGGTATTAAATTGATGATATTCGCCGAGTTTATAGCAGTGATTTACGCTTTTTGCGGCAACTTTAGCGGGTCTAAATCGTTGGGATAGAAAGTGCGGAGTGGGAGCGAGACGCTCTATTTTACAGTAGGGAGCGAGAACTGGAAAAGGGAGCGAGACGCTCCCACTCCCACAAGAATTATCTAAATTCTATATCGCTTTTATGGGGCAATATTCTAAGCCAGAATTGCTTCTATCCCCTGTCGCACCTGTTGGATCTGCTGATGTTGTTGTTCGATCCATGCCTTTTCCGCCTCCCGTTGTTCCGGGGTTTCCTGCTGATAGCGTTCCTGCTTTTCGAGCAATTCGTTATAAAAGGTCATGCGTTCTTCGATCGCCTCCAGCGCGACTTGGATGCGATCGGCAAACAGGGCTTTAATCATGTCCTCCAGAATGGGGAAAAACTTTTCGCCGAATTTTTCTAAACTGTCCAAATTGACGCCAAACATACTTTGATTGCCGAAATTATTTAACTCTTCATTATAAATCTCGGTAAAATCTCGAATACCATTCGGTAAATCTTGGGTGGGATTGCTGAATTTCTGTTCAACCTTGCTTTCTGTTGAGTTAATCCGCTCTTGCCAGTTTTCTTTACTGCGTTGGTCTAGGCGAGTGATACAGTCATGCAGGGTATCAGCCGTGATGGCTTCCAAATCCTGAAAAATTAGCTTTAACCCCGCTTGGGTAATTTCGATAAAATTTTCGTTTAAGGCTTCTAGCTCCGAACGTAACTCCTTAAGCAACCCATCTTTTTCAAAAACAGTAATTCCTTTTTTGAATTCCTTCTTTTTGTCATCAAAAAACCATTTATTCCGGAGTTGAGTCGCCTTTTTACTCCAAAATTCGTTAATTTTTGTAACAGATTCAAGTTGGGATTGCTCACCTAAGTGACGAATTCTGAAATTGCATCCACTCAGTTCGCCCACTTGTTCCCAGATTTCAGGTCTAGGTGCTTGACTAATCCAGGGTTTGCTCAACCAAACATCATGAGCACCCTCCAAATCGGTGACACAAACTTGGGTCAAGTGTTGAAGGCGTGCTGCCGACTCCCGAAGCTCTTTAAAACAGGGTTGCAGTGATTCAGCGAGATGTTTTGCTGAGTCCTTAATCTCTACTGAACTAGATCGATCCATCCTAACCTGCTGGACAGACTGGCTAATAGCCCGAAAGGTCGCCATGTATTCATTCATATCAGAGCTTTTCCTTATTACTCATAACGATTATAATAAAATACGGATCACTAAATTTACCCCAATTTGGTAAAAATTATGATATTCATCTTTTCCGAAGTTATTCAAGCTGGCATTGACTCGGGTCTCTATGAAGTCGTCAGGAATGGTGCGGGGGTTGCACTGGCGATAGCACGAAACAAAGCAACGGGTCAACTGGTGGCTCATGCCATTGGGGCGGTAGCTACTCCCTATTTAGTACCTGTACAATTAGCAGTAAGTATCGCACAAGTAGGATTACAGCTCGGATTAAGTGCTGTACAAATGTATCAAAACCATTGCGGTTTTCAGAAAACGGACAGGATGCTTGATGATGTACTAAACAGTGTAGCAGTGCTGCAATCGAGTACAGGGTTGATTGGAGTAGGTGAGGTAGCCGGGGTAGTATTGTCAGCGGTCAACCTCTGGGAAACCTTGAAGTTGCGGGAAGATATTAAGCAACTCCGGTTAGAAGTCAAAGCCGGTTTCATTGACCTCAAGCAAGCATTGAATGACCAGAATGCAGAAATTCTCCAACGCATTGACCAAGTGGCTGAAGATATCGAATTTAAAAACCATCGGATGATTTTAGTGCAGTCTCATGGGAAATTTGTAGGAGCAATTACTTGCCTAAAGAACGCTTCAAAGGTTGAGAATATGAAAGACAGAAATGATATTCTTAATCTGGCAGAAGGAATGTTACAAAATGCTCTAGCTGATTACAACAATCCAGGTTTATGCCTAAAGACATCGGCGGCTGGACACCTGCGCCGGATGGAATGTAGTTGGATAATGGACCAAATGATTACTACAATCTACCAACTCAAAGGGGCGCATCAAGTGGTGAGCGATCGCCTATCTAGTTTACGCCAAAAAATTCGAGACAATTCTCTCGAAATTATCGATCGCTGCAAATGTGATAATGAACTCGATTTTCTGTTTCCGGAAGTCACGCGGATTCATACCCAGGATTTACCATTATTAGAATCTTGGCAAAACCAAGTGGATTGGATGAAAACCCTATCGCCCTCGGAACTCCAAGAGTTAGCCAGCCTAGAATTACCGGCTGAGGAGAACTCAGGCGCGACAGAAAATACCAATCCGACTGAACCGCCTGTGGAATTGTCCCTCTATAAAACATTAAAGCAAAAATCTCATTACGATTCTCTGCGGGATCAACTTCGCTTTATTGTGAAACCGGAATTGCGCCAACATCATGAATCTTATGTGTTCCAGCGCGCCAATGCTACGGGATATCCGGCTTTAGCGCCCTCCAATTGGCAGGAAGTACCGGATTTGACGGTGGCGAATCTTTATCACTATTTTAAACAACAAGAGAGCTACGCATAATCGGCAATGCTCTAAAAAGTAACGGGCGATCGCAAGCAATTTTGGGGTAGATTCGGTTGCGAGCGCTTTTTCCATCCGTTAGGAAGAGACGCAGGCCCAACTATATTATTCCTTTAGATAGATGCCAGATTGTTTCTTTCCCTCTTATGGTGGATATCGTCCAAAAGAATAACAAATTTGCCTTAATCTAGCCGGAGAAGTCACTGAGGTAGCAATCTCCTTCTCTGACTATTCTCTGTTATTAGAGAACGAGCGATCGCCTTACCAGGAGCTAACCACCAAGAGGAGTCCCCTGCGGATTTCTCCCAAATCAATCTGCAATTTATCTGGGGAAAATCTGAAAAAATCAAAAATTGTTGACAATAAATCCAAGTCTACGTTAACCTTTATAAAAGCGATAAGAAGGTAAAAATAATTTTTCCTCATCCGTAAAGAGAATCCCATTTCTACTTTGGAAAATATCCAGATTAGCGCATTTTTGCTGAATTTAGAATGAGCTGATTTTTTGGCGTTTACGCTTTGCGGAAACCCTGTTTTATCAGAATCCTTTAATAAAGGGTAACTCTTTACTTGGGAAACATCTCGGTGTTTCAATCAATTCTTAATTCGTTTCAACCAATCCCGTTACAGGTTAAAGCCGACCATGAATCCAGACAATAATTCTGAACAAAAGAAACTTGAAAGTTTAGAAATGTTTCGCCGGGAGACCGGGGAAAACTTAACCACAAACCAGGGAGTTATAATTGATGACACCAATAATTCCCTAACTGCTGGTGAGCGAGGTCCGACGTTAATGGAAGACTTCCATTTCCGCGAAAAAATGACCCACTTTGACCATGAACGAATTCCCGAACGGGTAGTTCATGCCCGGGGTTCAGCGGCGCATGGTTATTTTCAAGTCTATGAATCAATGGCGGAATACACTAAGGCCAAATTCCTCCAAGACCCTTCGGTGAAAACTCCGGTATTTGTCCGATTCTCCACGGTAGTCGGATTCCGGGGTTCAGCGGATACGGTGCGGGATGTGCGAGGGTTTGCTACTAAGTTTTATACCGAAGAAGGGAATTACGACTTAGTAGGCAATAATATGCCGGTCTTTTTCATTCAGGATGGGATTAAATTCCCAGATTTGGTCCATGCGGTTAAACCTGAACCGCACAATGAGATGCCCCAAGCTTCTGCGGCCCATGATAATTTCTGGGACTTTATCTCCCTGATGCCGGAATCGATGCACATGATTATGTGGGTGCTTTCCGATCGCGCTTTACCTCGCAGTTACCGCATGATGCAAGGGTTCGGCGTCCATACTTTCCGCTGGATTAATGAGCAAGGAAAAGCCCATTTGGTGAAGTTGCACTGGCGACCCCCTCTCGGGATGCATTCCTTAGTCTGGGATGAAACCCAAAAGCTGGCGGGGAAAGACCCTGATTTTAATCGGCGCGACCTCTGGAATGCGATCGAGATGGGCCATTATCCTGAATTTGAACTGGGAGTCCAACTCGTTGCTGAGGAAGATGCGGATAATTTTGACTTTGATTTGTTAGACCCTACCAAGCTAATTCCCGAGGAATTAGTGCCGGTGAAAATCATTGGCAAAATGACCCTAAACCGCAATCCCGATAACTTTTTTGCGGAAACTGAACAAGTAGCATTCCACCCCGGTCATGTCGTCCCGGGAATTGATTTTAGCAACGACCCGTTGTTACAAGGTCGCTTGTTCTCTTATACCGATACCCAGTTAATCCGGTTAGGCGGACCGAACTTTGCTGAACTTCCCATTAACCGTCCGGTTGCGCCGACCCATAACAATCAACGAGATGGGTATTCGCGACAAACCATTGATAAGGGTCAAGTGAATTATTTCCCCAATTCCCGGGCGGGGGGTTGTCCGATGGCGAATCCGGAGAATATGCGCGCTTATACTCACTATGCAGAAAAGGTGGAAGGGCTGAAGATTCGCAAACGCAGTGATAGTTTTAAGGATCATTTCAGTCAAGCGACTTTGTTCTGGAATAGCTTATCTGAGGTGGAACAGGATCACATCGTTTCTGCCAGTCACTTTGAGTTAGGGAAGGTGGAAGACAAGCAGATTCAGCAACGGATGGTGGATTTGTTTAATCATGTGGATCATGAATTAGCCAAGCGTGTTGCCAAGGGGATTGGCATCTCACCTCCCACTGAACCCGCCCTGGAAAATCACGGTCATCGTTCTCCCTCCCTGAGTATGGAGAATACGGTTAAGGATTCGGTCAAGAGTCGGCAGGTGGCGATTTTAGCCGCCGATGGGTTTGATGGAACTCAGTTAATGCAAATGAAACAGGCATTGGAGGATGCGGGGGCAAGTGCCAAGATTGTCTCGAAGTTTGGCGGCATGATTACCAGTGCATCTGGTGAGCAAATGAAGGTGGATAAGATGTTTATCGCCACGGGTTCGATTATGTATGATGCGATTTATGTTCCCGGGGGACAACAAAGCATCGAGACGTTGAAGCAGGAGGGAGACGCGATTCATTTTATTAATGAGGCGTTCCGGCATTGTAAGGCGATCGCCGCCACAGGTGAAGGGGTGGAATTGCTCAAGGCATCGAGTATCCAAGGGGTGAGCTTATTAGAGTCTGACTCCAATGGACAGGTGCAGTCGGAGAAAGGGGTGGTCACTCTCACTGGAGGGTCCGAGATCCACTCGGCAGCAGATGCCTTTATTCAGGCGATCGCCCAACATCGTCACTGGGTCAGAGAACAGAAAGAAAGAGTACCGGCCTAAATCGGGTTAGGGGATTGCAAAATATAAATCATTCAAACGTTTGTAGTAACTCCTTCAGGGGTTTCTTTAAAGATGACTCAATCAAGGAGTCACTACGAACATTTTGGAGGGTTTACTTTTTGGAGTTCCCTTATCCCTCGTCGGGTCATCATTTCCTGACGAGGATACTCTCAAGGGTAGGGGCAAATCTATCAATTGCCCCTACAGGGGATTTAGAGAATCCCAATGTAAGCTCAAAGCAGTCGCCCAGGTTGGTTCATTAGAACAGTCCTTGGGATTGTGCCAGCAGGCGGGTAGCTTCCTCCGAACCCAGGGATGGACTAAACAAATACCCCTGCATTTCATAGCAGTCGAGACTGAGCAAACAATCCCGTTGAACCGCAGTTTCCACCCCTTCCGCCACCACACTCATATTCAGTTTTTGTCCCAGGGTAATAATCGCCGAAACGATCGCCGCTTCTTTGGCATTCAGTGCGATATCCCAGACAAAAGACTTGTCAATTTTCAGGGTTTGGAAGCAAAATTTTTTCAGATAATTCAGAGAAGCATAGCCAATTCCAAAATCATCGATCGCCGTGGAAATTCCCATTGTGCGAAACTGACGCAAAATGTTATCGGTCAAATCCGGGTCATGCATCGCCGTGGTTTCGCTGATTTCTAACCCTAACCAATGGGGGTCTAGCTTTGCCTCCCCTAGCATTTGGGAGATGATTTCCACTAAATCGGGATGGTGGAATTGCCGAGTTGAGAGATTCACCATCATCCGAATCGGAGGTAATCCCGCATCCTGCCATGTTTTGTTTTGAGCGATCGCCTGCTGCAACACCCACCAACCCAATTTGATAATCTCACAGTTGTCTTCTGCGATCGGGATAAAGGTATGGGGAGGGACTAATCCCAAATTAGGGTGTTGCCACCTCACTAGCGCTTCCATCCCTACCACTGCGCCGGTTTTAAGATTCACCTGGGGTTGGAATTCCAAAAAAAATTCTTCTCGTTTTAAAGCCTCATGGAGTGAATTGTCCAAAACCAGTAACTCTGAAGCTTCCGAACTCATGGCGGGAGAGTATATCTGGTAGTGATTCCGGCCCTGTTCTTTGACCCGATAAAGGGCTGTATCCGCATTTTTAATTAAAGTTTCCGGGTCATCTCCATCCCGGGGATAAAGCGCCAAACCAATACTCCCCGTAATATAGAGTTGGTTGCCTTCAATCTCAAAAGCCGGACGGAGACATTCTAGGAGACGTTGGGCAATCTGGGCGGCATCTTCGGTACTGGTAATTCCTTCTAACAACAGGATAAATTCATCGCCACCCCAGCGCACGATGATATCACTATCCCGTAGACAACTTCTCAAGCGTGAGGCAGCGGTTTGGAGGAGTTCATCGCCGACAGCATGACCGAGGGTATCGTTAATGATTTTGAAGCGATCGAGGTCCAGAAACATCACCGCCAGTTGCTCTTTCTCCTGTTTGGCCGTTGCGATCGCCATCGGCAGGCGTTCATCCAAGAGTTGCCGATTGGGTAAACCCGTGAGACGGTCATGATAGGCTTGATGGCGAATCATTTCCTCTTGGTGATGACGGTGGAGGGCACCGCCTATACTTGCAGCGATCGCACTTAAAATCGAGACTTCGCTTTTGGACCAGGGACGATCAACCTGAATGTCATCAAAGCCGATGTATCCCCAAAATTCATTATTCACCAGGATCGGAACCATCAAACTTGATCGCGTTCCCTCTTGAGCAAACAGTTGTTGTTCGGCTGGATTCAAATTCTGGGCAATCAAACTGACCGTTTCACCGACTAACAAAGTATTGAGGAGGCTGGAGCGCAACTGGACGACGGAACAGGCCCCATTTTTAAAACCGACCTGGGGAGTTCGGGTCCACTCAAACCGAATCCACATTTGACAATGTTCCCGAGAGGTACAGTCGGAACAAGAGGAGAGGGTCGGGTCAGATTCCGAGGAACAGCCGAAGTTGTAGGCGGTGGTGGGATTGGATAACTCACAGATATAGACGCGATCGACCCCTGCCGCCTCTCCTAGGGTGGCGAGGGCATCCAATGCCGCTTGAGCCGTGTTGGTATTGGTCAGCAGGTGATTCATGGCTTGGGCGACCCCCAGCAATAGGTTATCCCGTTGGTGCAGTTCCGCCTCGGCTTGTTTGCGCTGGGTGATATCGACCACAGTGCCTTCATAACCGATGATTTCACCATTGCTATCGCGAATAGTCCGCGCACATTCAGAAATCCAGATAATGCGGCGATCGCGTCGATAAACCTGAGATTCAAAGCCCCAGACGGTCTCTTGTTCTTGTAACAACCGGCGAAACTCGGACCGGCGATGGGGGTCCACATAGAGTTGATGCTCGATATCCGTCAAGACTTCGATTAATTCTTCCGGGGAATCATATCCATAGATAGCGGCCAACATGGGATTAGCGGTGAGGTATTGACCACTGGGAGTGGTTTGAAAAATCCCTTCCACGGCATTTTCAAAGATGCTGCGATATTTGCGTTCCGCCTGCCGCAAAGCTTCTTCAGTTTGCTTGCGTTGATAATAACTAGAGAGCATTTGGGCAATTACGCGCAGGAGTTGAGCATGGCTGGCGGACCAATTGGGTTGAATTTGGCGATCGTCAAATCCTAGAAATCCGACTAATCGTTCTTCCTGGGAAAAAAGTGGGACGATGAGCAACGATTGGATATTTTGAGAGAGGAAGAAGGCTTTTTCGGCATGGGCGGCTTTCGGTAGCCATTGGACATTACAGATATCTAAGATTTCCAGGACCGAGAGTTGGTCCATCAGCCAGGGGAAATCGGCAGATTGTAGGTTTTGGCGGTTCTGGATTTGGGAGATCGCCGCAGTGGAACACCATTCATAAGTGTTGCTAAATTGACCTCGGCGATCGTCGAACTCAAAAATATAGGCCCGTTCTACTCCGGCGGCAATGCCAACTCGGGCGAGGATTTTATGGAAGTTGGGTTCTCGGGTGGAGACGAACAAGCGGGAAATTTGAGATAATGCCGCTTCGATGACCAGTCGCTGATGGAGTTGTTCTTCGGCTTCTTTGCGTTCGGTGATATCCCGAGAATTAACTACAATTCCTTGGATGCTGGGATCATCGAGGCGGTTATTGGTTACGGATTCTAAGTAGACCCAAGTTCCATCGGCATGGCGAAACCGATATTCAATGGGTTTTAAGGATAAAGAGAAGTCCGGGCGATTGTTCAGGGTGAGGGGGGAAAAATCTGCCATGATTTTGGAGGGGTGGGGGTTATTGAATTTGCAGGGGTGTAGAGATCGCTTGGCGGTGGGGGCTTTGGGTCTAGGCAGAATTACCTCGCGAACCATTGCCACATCTTCGGGATGGACGTAATCCAGGAGGCAGTGACCGAGTAAGCTATCGGGTTGATATCCTAAGATGCGATCGAGGGAGGGTGACCCATATAAAATTTTGCCGTCTGCGGACAAAATGGCGATGGTGTCTGAGGAGTTCTGCACCAAAGCGGCAAACCGTTCTTCTGCCCGTTTGCGATCGGTAATATCTTTGACCGTGCCTTCATAGGCAATAATTTTGCCATTGGCATCCCGGATCGTCCGCGCATTTTCAGAAATCCAAATGATGCTGCCATCTTTGCGATAGCACTGGGATTGGAAGTCCCACACCGCATCTTTTTCTTGTAGCAGGTGGTTCAGTTCCTGCCGTCGCGAGGGATCCACATAAAGCTGATGTTGGATATCCCGAATCGAATTCATCACCTCTCCCGGTGAGTCGTACCCATAAATATGCGCCAGGGTCGAGTTAACCAAAAGGTATTCCCCGGACGGGTTACTTTGAAACATTCCTTCGATGGAACGCTCAAAAATATTCCGATATTTTTGTTCGGCTTTTCGTAAAGCTTCTTCTGCGCGTTTCTGGAACAGTACCGAGCCCAGTCCCCGGAGAAGTTCCGAAACCTGTTCAACGATCCCCCAATCTTCTGGGTGGGACTCCACCATGAAGAAGACCAAGACGGTCAGAATTTCCCCGTTGGCGAGAATGGGTACACCCAGGGCCGCTTTGATGCCCAGTTTTCGGGCGAGTTTCACCCGAGGAAAAATGGCCTGGGGCAGTTGAGATGCATCTGTGGCCCATTCTGGCTTTTGTTGAACCCAGACCCGTCCCGGTAGACCAATTCCGGGTAAAAAGGTTAGGGTTTCGCTTTGTTGGCGAAATTTTCCAATCTCTGGCAAGGGTCGCCCGAGGGCGTTGATTTTTCCGGCATACCATGCGGGACTACATTCTAGGTATCCGCCTTCAGAATTGAAGGACCAAGCTTCTCCATAATCCCATCCGGCAATTTCGCAGACTTGTCGCAGGGCCAAGCTTAATGCGGTGTCAAAATCCTCAGCTTGTGCAACGCCGAGGGTCAGTTGTTGTAAAACAGAGGCGCGGCTTGGGTTCATAAGTTCTTTGCTGGATTCCCGTTTGCTGATGTCTTGGCACAAGCCAAGAATCCCGCAAATGCTGCCTTCTAGGTTTTGCATGGGTCGTCGTCTCACGCTATTGGTTTGGGATAGAGAAATCGGCAGGTAGGATTGGGATAGAGTCGGTGTAGATTGCACAATTAAGTGGTTTTTCCTACCTTGGGCTTCCCGGAGGAAGCCGGTCCTTAAAACTCTGGACTCACCAGATGCGGTCGGGCTGGGCTGCCGGTGAACAGGGTTGAGGAATCTGAGGGTCCGTTCAGGTCGCCTCTTGTCTGGGGAGAATCCTACGGGAGTCGGCATTCAGACAGTCCCCTGAATACGGTTCTTCCCTTCGGCAGTCCAGCACTTCTGTGGTTTGAACCGTTGGCAGCAATCCAGCAAAATTTCCCTTGAACTGATTTGGGTCTCTCAAGGGCTAAATTGGAAGCAGCATCATCCCTCCTGGGTAACGAGAACCATTGAGGGAACGGTTCTAGCCAGGGCCAACTTGAATCGGTTGGGTTTCCGATTGCAGTATGGAAATTTTGGGGTTCAACCACGGCACCGACTGCATCTGAATGAGACATCTGAAGGGCCAATGCTAACTGACAGAGAAAGGTTTTAACTTCTCTAAAAGAATCTATCCTATATGTCGGTGTAATTTCGGCAACAAATTACACAAAAAAACAACTATTTTTAACTTAATCTAAAGAACTAGACCCTTACCTCAAAAGGTAATTTTTGGCAATATTTAATTTCTCAAAAAAACGTAAACTTTTGTCAAGAAAATGTTGGGGAAACTCAGCCGTGGAAGAGTAGGGAAGGCAAAAGTTATCCCCACAATTGCTGGAAATGATGGGAGAGGGTTGGGACTTCGGAGCATGATTGCTCTAGCTTTGGGTGCGATCGAGTGATCAGGTTTAAAAATTTTTGCAATCCATTTAATTTCAATCAAGCCGGTGAAATCCGGCGATAAATGTCAGGAAGGAAAAGCTTTTCACCCCCCATGTACCGGAAGAAAACCGCTCCCCTTCCGGGTCCTGAAATTTTGCATTCATTAAGTGAATGTTTTCCTGATTTCCTCCCTCTACTCACCTTTCAGGCCCCGGGGAAACCCCCAGTAAGTCAGGGACTTGTTGTTATTTGTAGTGTAAGTGAAGCCCAGTCACTTCGGTGATTTCTACAGATTTAATTCATAATCGGGGAGGAGCATCTCGGGTTTAAGGGCCGATCGCCTTTGCCGTCACGATAGAATAAAACAAAAGCCCATCTGAGCTCTGTATCCTTGAATCATGTCTCTTGCACCGTGGCGATCGCCCCTATCCCATGCCCTTGCGCGCAACCGTAGCCGACCCGAATCTCGCTACTTCCAACTCGCCACAATCCGCCCAGACGGAACTCCCGCTAATCGCACTGTTGTCTTTCGCGGCTTTTTAGAGGAAACCAACCAACTCAAAATCGTCACCGATGCCCGCAGCCAAAAAGCCCAGCAAATCCCCGCCCATCCTCATGGGGAAGTCTGCTGGTACTTCCCCATCACCCGGGAACAATTCCGCCTCCAGGGTCACCTGAGCTTAGTAGACCCTCATACCCCTAACCCCGCCTTGCAACAAGCCCGTTGTCGGGAATGGCAGCAACTCTCCGACAGTACCCGACGCCAGTTTTCTTGGCCCGATCCCGCTGCACCCTGTGACGAATCCGAGGATTTCTCTCCCCCGGTCCTGGATACCAGTCAACCCCTGGCCCAGTTTTGTTTACTCTTACTCGATCCGATCACCGTGGATTGGTTAGAATTGCGAGGAGAACCCCAAAACCGCTGGCTTTATCAATTTAATGGCGATCGCACCTGGTCTCAGCAAGCCATTAATCCCTAAAAATCAGGCTCACCCCAATTATAAAAAGTTTTGAGAGCAACTCATCAAAATTTTGATAGGTCAAATCCCCGACTTGAATGAGAGTCTCGAAGGGTCTTCGTTAGAATAAGCACGATATCAGATGAAAGCATCTAGGGGTCAAATGGGCAATCTTGTTGAAACTAACCCGTTAAAAAATACCACTCAGACGATTGAAGTCCCACCACAGCGAAACCGAGTGGATTATCTGAGGATTAGTTTAATTGACCGCTGCAATTTTCGCTGCCAATACTGTATGCCAGAAGGGGCAGAACTTGACTATATCCGGCAACAGGATTTACTCACTCGGGAGGAACTCTTAACGTTACTCAAAGAAGTGTTTATCCCTGTCGGATTTACGCGGTTTCGGTTAACCGGAGGGGAACCCCTAATTCGGGTGGATGTGGTGGAAATTGTCCAGGCGATCGCCACTTTGCCCCAAACTCAAGATTTAGCCCTAACCACCAATGGCTTTTTCCTAGCCCAAAAAGCCCAAACCCTCTATGATGCCGGACTGCGCCGGATTAATATTAGCCTCGACTCTCTGGAAGCGCAAACCTTTGATTTTCTAGCTGGAACTCGGGGAACCAGTCGCTGGCAACAAGTTTGGGATGGAATTCAGGAAGCCTATCGGGTCGGATTTAACCCTTTAAAATTAAATGTCGTGGTGATTCCTGGAGTTAACGATCGCGAAGTTTTAGATTTAGCTGAATTAACGATTGCCCGAAATTGGCACGTTCGCTTCATCGAATTCATGCCGATCGGGAATGGGGAATTATTTGGCGATCGGGGTTGGATTCCTTCAGAAGAACTGCGCCAACGCATTCGCGATCGCTGGGGATTAACCTCCGGACAAGTCACCGGAAATGGCCCTGCCGATGTGTTTCAGATTCCCAACGCCAAAGGTACCGTGGGATTTATTTCGCAGATGTCCGAATGTTTTTGCGATCGGTGTAACCGAATGCGCTTAAGTGCCGAAGGCTGGTTAAGGCCCTGTCTCCTCAACGAAACCGGCCAAATCAACCTCAAAACCGCCCTCCGCAACGGTATTCCCCTTACGGAAATCCGCCAGCAAGTCGCTGATTTACTCGAACTCAAACCCGAAATCAACTACAAACAGCGAGACTCCGGCACCGAAACCGGCAGCTACAGCCGTACCATGTCGCAAATTGGAGGATGAGGGATGGGGGTTCAAGTTTGTAGTAACGACTTCAGTCGTTTCCTCCGTACCCTGTCGCAAATTGGAGGATGAGGGATGGGGGTTCAAGTTTGTAGTAACGACTTCAGTCGTTACCGCGTGGCGTAAGCGTTAGCTTACGTCACGCCCCTTTGGATGCTCTGCCTCCAGTCCCCAATTGAGCGTGTCACGGCGGAAGCCGTGACACGAGAGCAACGACTGAAGTCGTTACTACGAACATCTCCCCAATCCTCCCTATCCCCCCCCATCCATCCCCAAACTAAAAGCCCCCTTGCTGACGGGTTTGGGGGCTTTAAAAAATCTCTAATTAGGCTGCGCGGTAAGAAGCAGCGAGACTTGAAACGTTAGGCTTGTCGAGAATAGTATTCAACCACCAGGAGCTCATTAATTTGTAGCGCGATCCATTCCCGCTCAATAACTCCATTGACCTTGCCTTCTAGTTTGTTCTTGTCAAACTCTAAATGGCTCGGCATATTGGCTAAACCAGGAGATTGCAAATTAGCTTGGACCATCTGGCGAGATTTTTCCCGATCGCGGACAACAATTACGTCTCCGGGACGGCAATTGTAACTGGGAATATCCACAACCCGACCATTAACCGTGAGGTGACCGTGATTGACCAATTGCCGTGCCGCTGGAATCGTCGGTGCCATTCCCATACGGAAAATGGTATTATCCAGACGCATCTCCAGCAGTTGTAGCAGCACTTGACCTGTAGAACCCGTGACGCGACGGGCGCGACGGACATAGCGCAGCAGTTGCTTTTCGCTCAAACCATAGTTAAAGCGCAGTTTTTGCTTTTCTTCTAAGCGGACTGCATATTCCGAGCGCTTTTTGCGGGCTTGCCCGTGCTGTCCTGGGGGATAGGCGCGCTTAGGAGTCTTGCGCGATAATCCGGGCAGTTCTCCTAAACGGCGTACTATTCTCAGTCTCGGGCCTCGATATCGTGACATTCCTTTTCCTCGTCAGTTGTTACACAGTTTTCCCAGACTCTCTAGTATAGATCTTTACTAGGTTCAGTTTCAAGTCTAACTTTAGATGACTTTGTTCTCAGAAACATCGGTTGAGGGTCAAATGTCCTGTTTTTTGTCATGAGGAGTCTTTAAATAATGATGATTCGGAAAATTAGCAGTCGCCTGGGGACCCGCGCCCCAGCACAACGGTGGCGCAAGGGTGGACTGTTGGGGCTTTCCCTGGTGGCGCTCACGGTGGGCCTGATCCCCTTAAACCCGGCACCAGCATCGGCGAGAAGAAATGCTTATGAGCGTTGTGCTGCGGAGTTACTCGATCGCCAACTCCCCCCTGAGACTGTGGCCCTTGCCTGCTCTGGGGCCCTTCGTCCAGAAGAACTCTCTAAATGCGTTGAAGAGATTGATAGCCGCACGGATATTTTGGCGGAAGATGCCCTGAATCGTTGCCAGCAGGTGCGTCGTCCTCTGGAGTTGGCAACCTGTGTGGTGGATATTAGCGATCGCCGGGATGAATCTGAGGCCCCTTTAATTCTCGATTTCTGTCGCCGCAGTTTATTACCCACGCAATTTTCGCGATGCGTGGTGGGGTTACAAAATCAAATTGATTTGGTCACCTCTCAGGCGATGTCGGTTTGCATTGATACTCGCGATCGTGTGGATTCACCCTTGCCTAATTTTATCCCCGGCAGGGAACCCCCAGCCCCCACTCGTCCCTCGCCCAATCTTCCGTCTACTTAATACTCGCGTTTGTATTTCCAAAAAAATGCCCTCATTCCCCTTGACTACAGGAATGAGGGCATTTTTGCTGATGGCTTAGATTAAGAGTGACAGTCACAACCAGAGTGTCCACACCCTGTTCCATCCACATGACCATTGGCACAGGCATCAGAACAGTAAGGCTTGCCATCTTTCATCACGGCTTTATCCGTCGGAACCACGCACAGGCAGGATTCACAGGCGCATTTCATTTGAGTTACGGTCGTCATTGCTCGACTTCCTCCATTAATTCTGAATTCATCTTAACACATGAACAGTTATTCAGGTATTTTCTTTGGTTTTTTTTCAGAATTTGGGGTGTGGGTGCAAGTCGCGGAGGCAGAGAAAGGCTGAAACCCTTTGTGAGCAACGAATTTAAAAAAGTTTTGCTTTAGGGGTTGTCAAAACACTTAAGTTCAGGTTATAGTAACTTCAGTGACGCGGGATAGAGCAGTCTGGTAGCTCGTCGGGCTCAATACGCAAGTTAACTAAACGCTTGACAGTTAGCATTGCGATGGGCTGCATACTAAGGAAACTGGTATGCGATAGCCTCTCAAATTCGGGGAAGCCGGTAGCGCGGTAATCCCGAGCCAAGCTCTGAACAAGAGAAGGTGTAGAGACTCGATGGGAGGCACCCTAACAGGTAACGCTGAGGGTGAAGGGAGAGTCCAGACCACAAACTGGAAGATACCGGGCAGCGAAAGCTGTAGATGGTACGCATAACCCGAAGGTCGGTGGTTCAAATCCGCCTCCCGCCACTAATAAAAATAAAACCCTGTAATCGTAAATGATTACAGGGTTTTGTTTTTGGTCCTTTTTCAGTCGTTATCCATGTTCGTAGTAACGACTTCAGTCGTTATCCATGTTCGTAGTAACGACTGAAGTCGTTATCCATGTTCGTAGTAACGACTGAAGTCGTTATCCATGTTCGTAGTAGCAACAACCGGCGGGGGATAAATCCCCCGCCTAACAGCTAAAGTCGGTTGAAACCGACTGAAAACACCACAGGATAAGACTTGCAGTCGTCTTTAGACGACTTTAGCTATGAGGCCGCCAATCGATTGATCCCCCGCCGGTGTTGAGCAGGGTGCTATTTCCAAGGTGCTCGTAAAATCCGCACTGCCATAGTAGAGGTGGAAGTGTAACCCCAGCCGTTAAAATGGAAATAGAAAAGAAGGGCGATCGCGTATCGGAACTGTTTGCCCCCGGTTGCCCCACGAATTAACATCTATAAAGAAAGTGGGATAATTTTATGGCAGTTAAACTGCAACGACCTATTTTAATTGGCGGTTTGGGCTTATCATTTGGACTCTGGGCGATGGAAAGTTTGAATCACTCCTGGGGAGAAGCGGGGGAATTTGGGGTACTCGGCGCGATCGCCATCGGGACTGGATTTTGGCTGTTCAAAAAACGAGAACCGGCAACGATTAAACCCATTGCCGCTGAATCAGTCACCGCAGAAATGCTGGAAAAAGCCAAAAGCCAAGCGGAACTGGCGATCGCCAAAATCGAGGCAGAAGCAGGCGATGCCAAAATCATTGCCGATTTCAGAACTCGCCTAGGACAACTCTCACCGGATGCAACTCGGAAGGCACTACATCTGGCGATCGCCGGAGGTAAAAGTACCGGCAAAACCAAAGTCATGCAATGGTTACAGTCCAACTGGCAGTCTCAAACCGATAAAACCCTAACCTTTGCGGAAATTCCTGCCTTGTTTACAGTCAGAGATGCCGAGGAAGGATTGCCGTTACAAGCGACGGCGGCATGGAAACAGGCAGTTGCTGCGGATGTAGTAGTATTTTTAACCAGTGGTGACTTAACCGACTCAGAATTTCAAGCCATCCAACAACTGACAATAGCAGCAGTCCCGGTTTTGGTTGCCTGGAATAAAAAAGACCAGAGTTTACCGGAACAACAGGCAGGAATCTTGCAGCGTGCAATTGATCGCCTAGGATTGACGTTAAATCCTGAAAATGTAGTAGCGATTTCCGTAGCACCCAATCCAGTCAAAGTGCGGCAACATCAAAGTGATGGGACAACGGTTGAGACAATGGAACAACCGCAACCGGAGGCGACTGCTTTGATGACGCGGTTGCAGGAGATGGTGGCAAAAGAAAGCCAGCAGTTTGTGATCGCGCAAAGTTACCGGCAGGCAGTTGGCTTAAAAGCGGAAGCACAACAGGTATTAAACCAACTACGTCGCGATCGCGCTATGCCAGTCATCGAGAAATATCAGTATATTTCCGCTGCGGCAACCTTTGCGAATCCAGTGGCAGCCCTAGATTTGTTAGCCACAGGTGCGGTTACTACCCAATTAATTGTGGAATTAGGGGAGATTTATCAGCATCCCTTTTCCTTTGACCGAGAAAAGGCGATCGCTGCGGCAATGGGGGAACAACTGGTAAAACTGGGAGTGGTGGAACTGTCTACCCAAACCATTTCAGCCATCCTCAAAAGCAACGCCGTAACTTATGTTGCCGGGGGAGTGGTGCAAGGAATTAGCGCCGCCTATTTAACGCGGTTAGCGGGTTTGAGTCTGATTGAATACTTCCAAGCGCAAGACGTGAGTGCGGAGTCAGGGATTAATCTGGAACAACTGAGTGCAACCTTAAAAACCGTGTTCCAGCAGAATCAGCGGATGGCATTTTTGCAAGGATTTGTCAAGCAGACGGTGACGCGATTCGTACCCGAATCGAAAAAGTCGGAAAGCCTCACTGCACAAGTGAAGGCTTTGCAGGAGAATAGAATAGCAGAGAGTGTAGCGATTCCGAACCTTGAGCCAAGCACCTAAGACCCCCAACCCCACCCCGACTTCTGCCGATTTGAAGGGTTCAAATCGGCAGGATGTCCAGTATCTGAACCGAGCCCGCGCCAGCATTCGGCAGGCGCAGTCGTTTTATTCGCAACATCGGCGATCGCGCCAGCAGAGTATGGATGTCAAGCAGCTTGCAGCGATGCAGGCACAACTTGACAATCTGTCAGCCACCCTAGAACGACTTGATGGCGGAATGATTCGCATTGCCGCTTTTGGGTTAGTCAGTCGGGGTAAATCCACGGTGTTGAATACCTTGATGGGTCAGAGAATCCTGACAACCGGACCGATTCACGGGGTGACCCAATGGCCGAGATCGGTACAATGGGATGTCGGGGGGAATCTGGCGGTGGAGTTGATTGATACCCCAGGATTGGATGAGGTTGAAGGTCAAGTGCGATCGGAGATGGCGCGGAATATTGCACGCGCTGCGGATTTGATTTTATTTGTGGTATCTGGGGATATTACCCGGACGGAATATGAGGCACTCTGTGAGTTGCGCCGGACTCATAAGCCGTTGATTTTAGTGTTTAATAAGATAGATTTGTATCCGGAACAGGACCGGCAGGCGATTTATCGACAGTTACAATATTTTGCCTCAGCCAAGCAGAAGCGGAAACAGGCAGCGGTAGAGGGTGAGGATGATTGGATGGAGGTGGATCAGACTCCGGGCGATCGCCTGCCGCATCAAGAGGATATTGTCATGGTAGCGGCAGACCCGGCCCCGTTGCAAGTGAGAATTGAATGGCCCGATGGTCGGGTGTCTTACGAGTTGGAAACACCACCCCCGCAGATTGAGGAATTGAAAGACAAGATTTTGCAGGTGGTCCAGGAACAAGGGCGATCGCTGTTGGCGATTAATGCCTTAGTGCAAGCGAAAGAGGCGCAGGAAGAGTTAGCGAAGGCGAGTATCAAATCGCGACAGGAACAGGCGGAGACGTTAATTTGGCGCTTTGCTCAGTATAAGGCAGCAGCGGTGGCGCTGAATCCGTTGGCGCTGTTTGATGTTTTGGGGGGTGCGATCGCTGACTTGTTGTTAATTCGGGCATTGGCGCGGTTGTATGGATTGCCAATGACAGGATATGAGGCGGGTAAGTTATGGCAACAAATCCTATTTAGCAGTGGTGGAGTATTGCTGAGTGAATTGGCGAATGGATTGTTTATGGGATTTGGGAAGAGTGCAGCGGCGATTATCGGTGCTTCCGGAGATGTTGGGGGGATGACTGGGTATGTCGGCGCTGCGATCTCGCAAGCATCTGTAGCAGGATTTGGCACCTATAAAGTCGGACAAGCCGCACAAGTCTATTTAGAACAAGGCTGTACCTGGGGACCGTTGGGTGCAAATACCGTCATTCAGGATATTTTATCCCAAGTCGAACCCAACACTGTTTTATATCGCCTCCGAGAGGAATTGCAGCAACAATTAGAGGTGAAAAGTTGAGGAAATGGGGTGAAATCCCCCACCCGGCAAGGATTCTGTTTGACCAACGGGGAGAGGGGTCCGATCGCATCGTGAAGGATCTCATCGATATCGGCTCATACTAGAATCTAGCCGGTTGATTCAGGGAATGGGAGAGGGTGGCGATCGCTGTTTCTCCCACCCTGGAACTGGGCCAATAAGTATCAGAAATTCGGCTAAAAGTCAAGCCTTCGAGCATTAAATCTTCACCCTAACTTGGGGCTACCTTGCTCCTCTATCTCTCCGGCCCGGATTATCCTAACATGATGAAAGCAGAAGCTGTTGTTAGATAATTCGCAATTCGTTATGGCAACTGGCAATATATCCGAGCCCACATCCGCCCCATATCCGGAAACCCTCAAGCCCAGAATTGACCTAGCAACCATGTTTCGCCTGGGTTTATTTCAAATGGGTCTGGGGATCATGTCCCTACTGACCCTAGGGGTGATTAACCGGGTGATGATTGAAGAACTCCGAGTCCCGGCGTTGATTACCGCAGGGGCGATCGCCATGCACCAGTTTGTCAGTCCCTCCCGCATCTGGTTTGGTCAAATGTCCGACTCCAAACCCTTCCTGGGCAACCATCGCACCGGCTATGTCTGGATTGGTGCCGCCCTATTTACTGCCATCTCCTTCATTGCGGTACAAATTGTGTGGCAACTTGGCAGCAGTTTGGAGGCCACCGGATGGAGTCAGACCACCTACCTGTGGGCGGGAGGGCTGGCCCTAGCCTTTGGAATCTACGGTCTGGCCCTGAGTGCCAGTTCGACCCCCTTTGCGGCCCTCCTGGTGGATGTCTCCGATGAGGATAATCGCCCTAAACTGGTGAGTATCGTCTGGTCGATGCTGATGGTGGGGATTATTGTTGGGGCGATCGTCAGTAGTGGTTTACTCAAGCAAATCACCCTAGATACCCCCATCGAACAGCTACAGGCATCGGTGAACCGTTTGTTTATAATTGTCCCCGCAGTCGTGCTTGTCCTCACTGGAATTGCCACCGTGGGAGTCGAGAAAAAATATTCACGCTTTGGTACCCGGTCAAATGGGGGAGACCGAGACGACCAAATTGGCTTGGGTGAGGCCCTGCGCGTCTTGACCGCCAGTCGTCAAACGGGGATATTCTTTACCTTTCTGCTGGTGATGAGCATCAGTCTGTTCATGCAAGATGCTGTTATGGAACCCTACGGTGGGGAAGTCTTCGGAATGGCCATCTCAGAAACCACTCAACTGAATGCCTTCTTCGGGATGGGGACCCTGATTGGGATTGCCTCCACAGGTTTTTTAGTTGTTCCGCGCCTGGGTAAGCAGAACACCACCAAATTAGGCTGTATTTGTGCCGCAGTCTGTTTGGGACTGATTATCATGGCCGGATTTACAGAAAAACCCGAAATGTTAATGGGGTCCCTTCTCTTATACGGTTTAGCATCGGGTATTATTACCACGGGTGCCATTAGTTTGATGCTGGATCTAACTGCCGCAGAAACTGCCGGGACCTTTATCGGGGCCTGGGGATTAGCTCAGGCGATCGCCCGAGGACTGTCTACCCTTGCTGGTGGTGCGGTTTTGGATGTGGGGCGCTTGCTCTTTGGTGTACCCGTTTTGTCTTATAGTCTCGTGTTTGCCACCCAAGCTGCGGGGATGATTCTAGCGGTTGTCCTCCTGCGACGAGTCAATATTCACGAGTTCCGCGAGAATGCCAAAGATGCGATCGCGGCAGTGATGGCCGGTGAATTAGACTGAAGCACCCGGGAATTCAGCCCCTATCTGCTCATTTCCCTTGATTCAATCGGCTATTAGCAACTGTACATTCGCAATTTATCACAAACCAATGACTGATTTTTGGGATCAAGTTTTACACTTTGCGGAGACGACCGCGAATAAGGTCGGTAAAGAGCTAATGGCTGATTTCGGCCAAGTGCAGGCAGTAGAAAAAGCCGATGGTAGCTTAGTCACGCAATCGGACAAATGGGCCGATCGCGAACTGTGTGATGCGATCGCCAATCGCTTCCCGGAACATGGGGTCCTCAGCGAAGAATCCAAACATCTCTTTCCCGATACCGAATGGTGTTGGATTATCGACCCCCTAGACGGCACCACCAACTTTGCCCGTCGTATCCCGATATGGGGGGTTTCTCTCGGCCTACTCTATCGCGGGACCCCCGTCTTTGGGTATGTCCATTTACCGCCCCTCCATCAATCTTTCCACGGGTTCTGGTCCGGCACAACGGGACTGAAATTACCCCAGGGGGCCTTCCTCGATCGCCGCCGGATTCACAGCAGTTCCGATCCACTGGATCCTAATCAATTTTTTAGCTTCTGTTCCCGCAGTATCGGCCACTATCAACCGGATTTCCCCTGCAAAATTCGGATGTTAGGCGTTGCCAGCTACAATTTCCTCACCGTCGCTGCCGGGATTACCCTAGGCGGCGTGGAAGCAACGCCCAAAATCTGGGATATTGCCGGAGTTTGGCCGATTATCCAAGCTGCCGGTGCCGTTTGGCATCCCCTATCCCCGGAACCCATTTTCCCCCTCACCCCCGGTACCCACTACGGCGATCGCTCCTTCCCCACTCTCGTCGCCGCACAACCCGAGTTCTTGCCTGTATTTGAGCCCTTTGTTAAATCATTGGGGTAGGGGAGATGGGGAGGATGGGGAGGATGGGGGAGATGTTCGTAGTAACGACTTCAGTCGTTACCTCGTTACTTGGCGGACGCCAAGTAACGCACCGATGTCCGGATCCTCCAGTCCCTTCACCGGCGCTTCAGCCCCTCATCGTGACTGTCCCGACTTCAGCAATGAAACGACTGAAGTCGTTAC
>JAMXFF010000024.1:54496-116372 GCA_025370845.1 Laspinema palackyanum D2a
TACGAACTGAAGAGAACGACTGAAGTCGTTACTACGAACTGAAGAGAACGACTGAAGTCGTTACTACGAACTGAAGAGAACGACTGAAGTCGTTACTACGAACTGAAGATAACGACTGAAGTCGTTACTACGAACTGAAGAGAACGACTGAAGTCGTTACTACGAACATCTCAGCCATCTCCCCCATCCTCAGTGCTCCCAAAAATAGTCAGCAAGGGGTCGATCGCCCGTTGACCGCAGTTCTTCCGGAATATCAAATAATAAAGAACGCTGGACAAAGGGTTCCATTCCGAGGCGATCGCCCACTCGTCTTTCCACCCGACTGGGAATGCCATATCCATACACAATATGCCCTTTTCCCGCCAGAACCACCACCTGAGTCTGAGGATTTTCCCTCACAAAATTGGCGATCGTCTCAGCCATTGTTTCATCCCACAGCACTTGGGCTAAAAAGAAATTCTCAAACTTCAAACTCGACCCATGTGCCGCTGCTTGATGCTGTTCAAACACCTCACGCACCATCTGCTGATAATCCAGATTATCCGTCTTAATTTCGGCAAAGGGAGGAATATATTCTCGGTCCTGTTCGCTTAACCCTTCTAACCCCTCCCGCGCTACTTTTCGGGTGACTTCCGTCGGTGCATTTAAGGCTAAAATTGGCAACTGATGTTCTTTGGCAAAGCGCACAATCTCTGCATAATACTCCCAAGGAAATCCCCAACGTTGCTCGTATTCGGTTTCTGCAATCAATTCGGTTTCCGTGATTTCTCCGCGTAAATAACGGTCGATCGCCCCTTGAAAGGGACGCTGGAACATTTCCATCGCGATCGCCATATTGGGATTGTTCCGATGCAGTTCCTGGAGAATCTCCAATTGCGCTTGATGATCCGCTTCGCTATCGTGAGTTTCCCCTAAATAAATCACATTCACTTCCCGCAATTCTTGCAGAATTTGGGGTTGGGGTAACACTTGGGAAAATAAACTCTCAACTCCGGGAGTCCGAGGGCTGATTTCTCCCCCTTGGACCGATAGAGTGCAGGCTAAAATAATTCCCAGAGAGCAAGTGCCTAGTTTAATGAAGTTGGCTAGTTTCATAAATTAATCCAATCTCGGAACCTCTCGATTCTCGGCGGCAAAAAAGGGTTTCGGACTAAATCCGGTTAAACCAGCAATCAGGGAATTTGGAAAAGCTCCCACCTTTTGATTGTAGGCTTGCACCGCTTGATTGTAGCGCATTCGCTCCACCGCAATCCGATTTTCCGTTCCGGCGAGTTCATAACTGAGATTTTGGAATGCCTGAGAGGATTGTAATTGAGGGTTCATCCCGAGAGATTGATTAAATTGATTAATCGCCACATTAATTTCTGCGATCGCCGCCTGTTTTTCCGGTAAGTTTTGCGCTTGGAGATAATTTTCTCGCGATCGCATCAACAGGGCGATCGTTTCTTGTTCCGCAGCAGTTTGTGCCTTCGCCACACTAATCAGATTCGGAATTAAATCCGCCCGCCGCTGGAACTGATTTTCTACCTGTGCCCAACTTGCATCGACATTAGAGGCACTGCTTGACAAAGAATTATAGGTAAAAATTCCCCAGAGGGCGATCGCGACTGCCACCCCTGCCGCCACCTTTTTTATCGTTTTTTGCCGTTCCTGTGCCCCTTGTTGCTCCTGCGCCTCAATCCTGCGTTTTTCCCGTACCTCTTGAATCGCTTTGTTTATCAACTCGGGTGGAATCTGGACATCGGAACCCGCCTGTTGCAACTGCTCCAAAGAATAGCTATTTTGAGACCCAGAATAGTAGCGGGAAGCCAGTTCCAGCACTTCCTGGGCCATATCTTCAGGAATTTGAGAATTAGAATCCTTCATCCTTCCCCCTCTACTCAATTCATAACAAAATGTTAAATTCTCTTCTAATTTATCTCAATCAATGCCAGGATGGAGCGAGGTAATGCAACTCTCCCTCATAAGTCCAGGAGTGATGCAACAAGTCTGATTGAGTGAAAGAAGGGCCAAGTCCCACTACTGTTTATCATTCCAGCCTAATGTGATGACTGGGTTCTGGAGTCCCGAGTCAGGGTTAGTCTAAAAATCTCCTCCATTTTTGTGAGGCATGAATTGACCTCCTTTAATTTCCCGATATTTCCATCTCTTGATAAGAAGTTGAGGCTCTGAATTATGACCCCATTGCTCAGAATCATCCGGACAAATTTCGGGATAAGAGTCAGTCCAGGAAGAATACTCTGGAGTGTTTTACTCTGTTTATCCCTGGTTCTCTTTCCCCTTATCAGTCACGCTCTCTCGGTGCAAGATGTGCCGAATCCACGACAACAATATGGGGGATGGGTGAGCGATATGGCAAATATTCTTAGCGAAAGTACGGAAGCTCAACTCAATCAGATGATATCGGAATTGGAGGCAACCACGGGGGCAGAAATTGCCGTAGTGACGGTCCCCACAACCGCCCCCTCTCCCACTCCGAAAGACTTTACTACCGAACTCTTTAATGAGTGGAAAATTGGTAAAGAAGGCGTAGATAATGGCGTTTTATTTTTAACTTCCGTCGGAGATAGAAGAGTTGAAATCGAAACGGGATATGGCGTAGAGGGACTCTTACCTGATGCCCAAGTGGGTAACATTATTACCACTCAAATCACTCCGAAACTGCGTCAAGGAGATTGGGATGGAGGCATATTAGCGGGAACTGAAGCCTTAGTGACTCAGTTATCAGGAAATCCCCCAGTAAAGGAGTTTTCAGAACCCTCCTCTCCCACGCCATTCTTGGGGATTACTTCTCTGGTTGCCTTTGTCTTCTCTTTCGGTGGCTATAAAAAAGTCCAATCCATGACAAAGCAACCGCTATCCCTAAAACCCACAGGGCGATCGCTGGTTATCGGCAAGTCCGACAACCGCCTCGAAACAGGAGTTTCTGCGTGGATTTATTCGGCTGTTTTTAGTCTCTCCTTCGGCTTAATTTTGCTTACCGTCATCGCTGATCCATCCGGGATGCTGTGGCGAGGGTTCGCCATCATTTCCCTGGGAGTCGGTTCCTTATTTTTTGTGGTCAATTTCTGGCGGGCAATGTATCACCATGTCACCACTAATGTCCTGCTAAATACGCCATTTTTTAACTCAAAAATAAGGGCGATTGGTGTAACCTTTGTTTTTGTAAGTTTCTGGTCTCTATTAATTATTCCTCTTGGACAACCTATATTTTATGGAATCAGCCACACTATTTCCTTGTCGTTGTCTAGTTTCACAGAAGTGAGGGGATTATTCTTATTCATCTGGCTGCTCATTTCTAGCCTGGTAACCTATGTCGTTTCTCCTGGGATTATTGCCCTATTTCGAGCCAAACTGCCGGTGAAATGCCAGAAATGTCAAACTCCCTTAATTAAGCTCAATCGAGACATTCTCTGCGATCGCTTTACTCCTCCGCAACAAGTCGCCCAACGATTAGGCAGCACCCGATTTGAAGGATGGCATTGTTCCCAATGCTATCCCGATAATTCGTCTACCTTTCATCTCAGGCGCTATCTGCTCAATCAGCATCGCTTTAGTGAATGTCCCCATTGTCAAGAATTCACGATGATTGTCGTAGAACAAAAAACCCTGCAACAAGCAAGCTATGAAAAAGAAGGAATTCTCCAGCTTTTTTATGAATGTCAATCTTGCAATTATCGTGAGGATAACCAGCAAAAAATTCCTCGCTTAACGCACAACACGAGCAGTAGTTATGGGGGTGGTTATAGCGGTGGTAGCAGTAGCAGTGGTGGCGGTTTTGGCGGTGGCAGCAGTGGCGGTGGCGGTGCGGGAGGGGATTTTTAACGGGTATTATAGTCACCTCTTCTCTTGATATTTGCCACCTTTTTAGAAACGAATTGCCCTGAATTTAGCTTTGTAAACTGGAGTAAAATTAACCGATGTTTACCCGAAATACTGGAATTAAGCAAACACTTTGGGGAATCTTGTTCGGATTTTCCCTGATAATATTTCCCCTGCTCAGTCATGCCTTAACCGTCCAAGAGGTTCCCAATCCCCGACAACAATATGGGGGATGGGTGATGGATATGGCAAATATTCTCAGCAATGAGACCGAAAATCAACTGAATCAGATGATATCACAATTAGAGGCAAGTACGGGGGCAGAAATTGCCGTGGTGACGGTGCCGACAACGGCTCCATCATCCAGTCCCAAGGAATTTACAACGGAACTGTTTAATCACTGGAAAATTGGAAAATCTGGAGCCGATAATGGGCTGTTATTTTTAACCACTGTGGGTGAGCGACGGGTGGAAATTGAAACCGGATATGGAATGGAAAGCTTGCTGCCGGATGCTGAAGTTGGAAATATTCTTAAAACTCAAGTGACCCCTCGATTTCGAGAGGGGAATTTTGAGGGGGGAATTTTAGCCGGAACCCAGGCGTTAATCGCGGTAATCGCAGCGGATCCTCCCCCCTTAATCACTGAAATGGAAACAGAAGCTTTTCCCGGGGATTGGATACCTTGGTTGGTAGGGGGAGGGGGCGCCTTAGCAACGATCGCCGGAGGAACAGTCTATCGGCAAAAAAGGCGAATTTTCATCGAACCCACCGGAAGAACGCGCTCAAAAAAACTTTTTCAAAACTCGCAACGTCTTTATTGTAATCAGTGTAAACATTCTCTAAAACCCCTAGAAGAAACAGAAATTAACTCCCATTTAACGGGTCCGGAACGAGTCGCCCAACAACTTGGAAGTGTTGAATTTAAGGGGGCATTCTGTGCAAGGTGCTATCCCAATCATCCCATCGGTGGAGTTCAAATTCTCAGCTATGACACTCAGTTATCTAATGTTACGAATTGTCCCACTTGTCAAGAATTAACCGTCACCCGCCAAGTGACCAAAATTGTGGAACAACCCACCTGGAATACAACTGGGAAACACTGGATCACCGAGGATTGCCACTGTTGCGATCGCCACGAAGAACTCCTCGAAGATATACCCTGCCTGGAACCTCCCGCCAATGCCGTATTCCTGCCACCCACCGGGCGATCGCGGGTTCAGGACCAACCGAGCTTTATGGGACCTCGGGAGTGCGATCGCCCTGCTCATTGCCAGATTTGCCGCTATCCCCTAAACCAAATCCAGGGTTACCCCTTGCAATCCTCACTCACCCCAGCGGAAACCACCGCTGAAACCCTCAGTAGTGTCAAATTTATCGGGTGGAAATGTGCCAATTGTTACCCCCAATCCGGCAATCAGCCAATCCACATTCGTGGTTACATCCAAAACTCAGCCATTTTGGAATGTGCCATCTGTCAGGAACTCACCGTCACTCGCACCGAACAAGTTATCCAGCAACCGACAACCCATAGTTCAGGCAGTCAGGAGATTCGCGATCACTGCCACTGTTGCGGCAACGAAAGTATCCAATCTATCATCCTTCCTGCCTTGCCTCCCCCACCTCCGGTTTATAGTTACAGTAGCGATAGTAGCAGTAGTAGCGATAGCAGCAGCAGTAGTAGCGATAGTAGCAGTAGTAGCGATAGCAGTGACTTTGGCGGCGGGGACAGTGGCGGTGGGGGTGCTGGGGACGATTGGTAGACTGAGATCCTGCCCTCAGCGCTGACGAGAACCCAAGTTTTTTGAAGGGTGACCCAGAATTTCTGGAAACTGGGCAAAAACCCAGTTTCCAGAATCAGGGAATTGCGGATCATGGGTGCTATAATTAAGTGTTTATCAAAGCAGTACACTCAGGGAATTAATGGGTACGGACAGCACTATCCTCGACGAAGCATGGCAGGTTCTGGAAAAATCGATTATTTATTACAACGGTCATCCCGTCGGTACCGTTGCCGCTTCAGATCCCAGTGCGGAAGCACTCAATTATGACCAGTGTTTTATCCGGGATTTTGTCTCCTGTGCACTGGTCTTTTTAATGAAAGGCCAAACCGAAATTGTTAGAAATTTTCTGGTCCAAACCTTAAAGTTACAAATCAAAGAAAGACAACTGGATTTTTTGGAAGCGGGTCGAGGATTAATGCCCGCGAGTTTCAAAGTGGTCCACGGCAAACATGAAGAATATTTACTCGCCGACTTTGGCAACCATGCGATCGGGCGAGTCACGCCGGTTGATTCTTGTTTGTGGTGGATTTTTGTCTTACGGAATTATATCAACACCACGGGCGAATTGTCGATCGCCCATCAACCGGAGTTTCAAAAAGGCATCCGGTTAATTATGGAGTTGTGTTTGGTGGCTCGCTTCGATATGTACCCCACCATCTTAGTTCCCGATGGCGCTTGCATGATTGACCGACGGATGGGCATTGACGGTCATCCCTTGGAAATTCAATCGTTATTTTACTATGCATTGCGATCGGCTAAAGAACTCCTGCTGGAAAATGGAGAGAATTCCTACATTAATCAAGCCGTTGAAAAACGATTACACTCCCTCAAAATTCATTTGCGACAACATTATTGGCTTGACCTCGATCGCGTCAATGCCATTTACCGCTACAAAGGGGAAGAATATGGGGAAACTGCCCTCAATCAATTTAATATTTACTCCGACTCCATTCCCTACGATCGCCTGAGTCGGTGGTTGCCCGAAGGCGGAGGCTATCTCGCCGGGAATCTCGGCCCTTCTCAACTGGATTGTCGGTTTTTTGCCTTGGGTAACTTAATGGCAATTTTATCCGGCTTGACCACCCCAGAACAATCCCTAGAAGTGATGACTTTGATTGAAAAGCGCTGGGAAAATCTAGTGGGACAAATGCCCATGAAAATTTGTTTTCCCGCCTTAGAAGGACGGGATTGGGAAATGATGACCGGATGCGACCCGAAAAATCGGGCTTGGTCCTATCATAATGGGGGAAATTGGCCGGTATTGTTGTGGATGTTAACCGCAGCGGCCCTGCATACGGGAAAACCAGAGATTGCCCGCAAAGCGATTCAAATTGCTGCAAAACGGTTACACAAAGATGAGTGGCCGGAATATTATGATGGGACCACCGGCAGACTGATTGGGAAAGAAGCCAGAAAATATCAAACCTGGACGATCGCCGCCTTTTTATTGGCCCAAGAAATGATTGAACATCCCGAACATTTATCGATGATGGTCTTTTTAACGGGACAACATCCTGAGAGTCTTGAGGGGACGGGAACGGGTAATGCCTAGGGATTCCCTGGGGGGTCTGTACCCGGAAGATCCACAGGGGAGAAATCGCCCCTAACCCGAATTTCTAAGAAAATGTATCAAGATTACCCCCCAAACCCATAAAATAAGAACTCGGCAGTTTAACAAGCAGGTGTTTTCAAGCAGTGAAGCTCTTTGTCTACCATACTCCCGAACTGACCCCCACCGATAGCGTGCCGGATTGCGCGATCGCCGTGGACGTTTTACGCGCCACCAGCACGATCGCCACCGTACTCAATGCCGGTGCAGAAGCAGTGCAAGTGTTTAGTGATATGGATCAGCTCATGCAACTGAGCGAAGATTGGCCCGCTGAAAAACGCCTGCGTGCTGGGGAACGCGGGGGGGCCAAAGTCGAAGGGTGCGACCTAGGGAACTCTCCCTTAGATTGCACGCCGGAACGAGTCACAGACTGTCGTTTGTTTATCAGTACCACCAACGGGACAAGGGCGCTGCAACGGGTCCAAGCAGCCCCGTCGGTACTTGCAGCAGCGTTAATTAATCGCCAAGCGGTGGTCAACTATCTGCTAGAAACCAATCCAGAAACCGTTTGGATTGTCAGTTCCGGTTGGGAAGGCAGCTATTCTTTGGAAGATACCGTCTGTGCAGGGGCGATCGTAGATGGTTTACTCGCCAGTAGCAGTCTCTCACCCAAGGAACTCGCAGGAAATGACGAGGCGATCGCGGCTCTAGCCCTCTATCGTCACTGGCAAGACGATTTATTAGGCTTAATGCATCACGCCAGTCACGGCCAACGCCTGCTCCGTCTCAACTGTCATGAAGATCTAAAATACTGTGCTAAAACCGATATTTTAGAGGTCGTCCCCCGACAAAAAGAACCCGGGGTTTTGGTTAAATAAACTGTCCATTTTCAAGAAATTAACGGGTAGGGTTGGCCTCGCCAACCTTACCTTTTTTAAACGAATCTGGGAGGATTTCAACGCCGTTATAGTAATTTTTGGATAAAACTTTAGGGACTCAATTGAATCCCACATTCCCCATCAGCCAAAATATTTATGCAGAATGTTGGCTGCAAGGGCGATCGCCTGAGATTAAAGCGATCGCCTAAGTGAGTGCCACTTTTTCATCCTCTTCGAGGGTCCTATCCGAAATCGGCGCGATCGATACAATGGCGGTATCCGAACCACCGGCAAAGGTTACAGTTCCGGTCGTTCCAAAAGTATCCGCACCCGTTGGATTGTAATGTGTGTTTAGTGTTGCGTCTCCTTCCCCTATGAAATTCACGGTTAGCGGACTGCTTAACGGTACATTCACGCTATCGGTCCGAGTGAAGGTGTATCCTCGGATTCCTTGAAAAATATTTAACCCTTCAAAGGTGACTCCCCCGGGGAGTTCCAGTTCATCTTCTAAGGGACTAAAATCCGTAATTACTGATGCTTCTGCTAAAGTGCCACCGCCTAGGGTGGGAAAGAGAATAAAGGTATCTTTATTTTGACATCCGGTGAGGGTATCTGCACCCCATTCCAGATAAAAGGTGTCGAATCCGCTATTTCCAAACAATCGAATGGTGTGCCTTGAATGACTGCCATAGTGTTTGAGTTGCCCTTTTAAACTGGAACCTGTGCTAATCAATAAGTTGGCGATCGCCCGGATCAAGTTCCATCCCTGATACCTGAAAATCCCACTCTGACTCCTACTTTCTCAGTTATGCCCGATCGCCTCCTTGAATGTCATCGGTATTGTTATCTATGACATGACCCTCCATCTAACGGGTAGGGATTTCGGCTTAAAAATTTCCTGGTATGCCGGTGGCGATCGCCTTGACTTTTTGAATCACTTATGGTTTTGATACAAGGGATTGTTTTTGAGATGAGTTTTTGAAGCGGTCCAGGGTGGCGA
The DNA here is from genome assembly GCA_025370845.1 of Laspinema palackyanum D2a. Taxonomy (GTDB): domain Bacteria; phylum Cyanobacteriota; class Cyanobacteriia; order Cyanobacteriales; family Laspinemataceae; genus Laspinema. The sequence goes on from JAMXFF010000024.1 coordinate 63,527, forward strand.
TCGCCATCAAAACCCATCCTCTCTCTTGGATGGACTAGATGACAGTTGGCGCAGGACCAATCGTAATCATGCGGCGGATTTCATCAGTTTTTAACCCCACCGCCATCGGACGGCGCACCCCTGGTAAAACTGCCACGTCATACAACTCTTCAAACAAACTCCCCTCCAGTCGCAACCAGTGAACGATATCCCCACTCCGCAAGTCGATAATCAGCAACCCGCAGCGTGCCTCTGCGCCTTTGTCTTGCAAAGCTGCGTCTAAGGGTAACCCGCTAAAGGTCTTATTGTGGCGAGGTTTGGAGACGCCAACCACCGCGAAATCCTCGAAAAACGCCAACCCGCGCAAGTATCCCGGACAAAAGGTGACAGGTTCAAATCGACCTGCTTCCATATCCACATAGCCAAAATATCCTGTCCCAGAATTGAGCAACCACAGTTTATCCCGGTACAGGCGCGGGGAGTGAGGCATGGAAAGATTCTCCAGAATAATGCGATCGCCCTTCACATCGATAACACAACCACCATTGTGCCGTTTGTCGCGCCACCCATCTGCCACATCACTTTGACTAACTGCCGTCACATAGCTGGGCGTTCCGTTTTCCATTGCCAACCCATTCAGATGACAGCGATCTTCGGCGGCGAGTTTGGAAATAAACGGCGGTTGCCAGAGGGGGATAAAACTGTGCCTGTGGCTGACGGTTGCCAAACAGCTAAATAGGGTATTGACAAAAATTGGGGTTTCAGTGCGATCGCAGGCGACATCGTGAATGTCTAAATCGCCAGTGGTGTAGGCGAGTTGGGGAACGTAAAGGCGATCGTACCCCTGATGGATTTGTCCGGGTTCCAGAGCATTTTCAAAGCGCCATAGCTGATAGAGGGAACTCATATATAACGTATTCGCCGACGCCAATAAACCCATTGCCCGATTGAACGTGCGCTCGAAAATCGATAAGCGTCCGTCGGGTTGCAATCCGATGAGAAATAGCTTCCCCGTTTGGTAGGTAGTAAAAGCTAGACTAACTTGGTGATGGTGCAACCAGTCGGGCAACTGGTGCGATCCCATAATTTCTATCGACATCGTAATCCCTCGCGAATTCAACGGTTTGGCGCATATCTTAACCCTTGGATTTGGAGCAACAACCGCTATTTCAGTCAGTTTTTAACCGACTCGCAGCTCTTAGACGGGGATTTTAGTCCCCGTCGGCTGTTGCTGGTGCAAAATCTCAGGAAGAACTAACTAATCACCGGAGTAATATCCGTATCTACCCACAACAGCGCACCATCCAGACTGTAAGTGTTGTAACTGTTCGTCCCAAAAACAGTTGTGCCACCAGCGACCCAGCCGCCCGTCGCACTCACCGAGTTTCCTGCTACCCCATCAACGATTAACCGAGTCAACCCGCCAGAGGTAACATCAGACAGCGCCTTCACATCAAAATGACTCAACCTTAACCCATTGTTATTGCCATTAAGATTGATAACTTCAATCCCGGATAACTTATTATTAGCAATGGCGGTTAAATCCAGATTGAACGCCCCATCCAACCGCAGGGTATCGGTTCCGCGACCCCCTTTAATGCGCTTAAATCCCGCATCGCCAATCCCAATTAAATCGTCTCCGATGCCACCATAAAGCACATCAGCAGCGCCAGCGCCGATGAGGGTATCGTCTCCCTGCGCCCCCACCAACAGATCAGCCGCACCAGTTCCCGCCAACCATTCCGAGTTCGTCCCCCCCTGCTGGGTGACAGCGTTGGTGAAATTGCCACCCCAGATGATGTAGGATTCTCCGGCACCGCCGTTAGCACCGGGTGCCCCGACAATCGCATCATCGAAGCCATCACCATTCATATCTCCGGCACTGCTGACTGAGATACCAGAGTAGTAATCCGCCTCAATACCATTGATGATGAAACCTCCAGTCCCAGCAGCTATGTCACTCAAATTCACCGCAGTGCTATCGGTCTTGCCAAATATCACGTATGATTCCCCTGCCTCGGTATTACCCCCAGGGTCGGCATAGGGTGCGCCGACAATCAGATCGTCCAAGCCATCACCATTCATGTCTCCGGCACTGCTGACTGAGAAACCAGCCTCGTCATTCGCATCAATGCCATTGATAATGAAACCTCCAGTCCCAGCGGCTACATCACTTAAATTCACAGCGGTGCCATCGGTCTTACCAAATACCACGTATGATTCCCCGGCCTCGGCGTTACCCCCCGGGTCGGCATCCACTGCCCCGACAATCACATCGTCCAAACCATCGCCATTGACGTCTCCGGCATTGCTGACTGAGCGACCAGAGTTGTCATTCGCATCAATGCCATTAATGATGAACCCTCCCGTCCCCGCAGCTACTGCACTCAAATCAACGGCAGTGCCATCGGTCTTACCAAACACCACGTATGATTCCCCTGCCCCGACGTTACCCCCAGGGTCGGGATGGGGTGCGCCGACAATCAGATCGTCTAAGCCATCGCCATTCACATCTCCGGCATTGCTGACGGAGGTACCAGACTGGTCATTCGCATCAATGCCATTGATAATGAATCCTCCAGTCCCCGCAGTGACATCACTCAAATTCACCGCAGTGTTATCGGCCTTGCCAAACACCACGTATGATTCCCCCGCCAAGCTGTTACCCCCGGGGTTGCCACCCCATGCCCCGACAATCACATCGTCCAAACCATCGCCATTGACGTCTCCGGCATTGCTGACTGAGCGACCCGAGGTGTCGGCCTCATCAATGCCATTCATGATAAATCCCCCAGTCCCGGCAGCGACATCACTCAAATTCACCGCAGTGCTATCGGCCTTGCCAAACACCACGTAGGATTTCCCGGAACTTAAGTTATTCCCGATGGTGGCATAGGGTGCGCCGACAATTAGATCATCCAAGCCATCGCCATTGACGTCCCCCGCACTGCTGACTGAGAAACCAGAGCGGTTATTCATATCAGTGCCATTGATGATGAACCCTCCAGTCCCGGCAGCAACATCACTCAAATTCACCGCAGTGCCATCGGCTTTGCCAAACACCACGTATGATTCCCCGGCCTGGGTATTACCCCCGGGGTTGGCAAGGGGTGCACTGACAATTAGATCGTCCAAGCCATCGCCATTGACATCCCCCGCACTGCTGACTGAGAAACCAGCCACATCCTCTGCATCAATGCCGCTATTTCCAAAACCACCGATACCTGCCATCACATTACTCAGTTGGATTCCGCCCGGTGGCAGGGGGATGGTGGCCCGATCGCTGGCAATATCGTCTTCTGTAGGGATGAAGTTATTCGCCGTGGAATCGGGGTCCGGCTGATCTACGGCGGTGACTTGGGCGGTATTGGCGATCGTGCCGTAACTCTGCACAATGCCACTAATGGTGAGGGTTGCATTACCTGCACTAGCTAAATTCGGCAGCGTCCAAATCCCGGTATTCGCGTCGTAGCTGCCGCTAGAAGGAGTTGCCGTTATTCCATTCATTCCCCCAGGCAAAATATTGGTAACGGCGATGTTTGTCGCTCCCGCAGGGCCATTATTAATCAGTGCCACCGTAAAGGTGAGGGTTTCCCCGATCGCCGGTGTGGTGTTGCTAACAGTATTGGTTAACTGCAAGTCCGCATCGGTATTCAGGGTGAGGGTGGTTGTGGCAATGGGACTCTGTACGGTACCATCATTCACCACCAACTGAATGCTGCGCGGAGTCGTGTTGGGCAGAGAATTGGTGTTATTGTAAGTAACGCTTCGCAGCACTTGCTGGTAGTTCGCCACCGTATCCGTCCCACTCAGGGTTAAAATTCCGCTCACCGAATTGTAACTGGCGGTAATATTCGTGCCTGTAGTCGTTGCCCCTAGGGATTCCGCACCGCCATCAAGCAGGTTGGTAATGGTTGCGGTAGCCGAACTTAACGAGGGATTATTAACATCGGTGACGGTTAAACTGCTGCTGTCTACCACTGCCACTGCACCCATCCCGGCGTTGAATGTCGCCCCATAATCAATGCCTGCTGCACCGCCATTCAGATCCAGTGCGGGCGGCGTATTCGGGCCAATATTCAGGGTGGTGGTGGCAACGGGACTAGATGTGCTGCCATCGTTGACGGTAAACTCGATGGTCCGAGCCAAGGGATTGGGTGAGACGGCGGTATTGTTATAGGTGAGGCTTCGCAGCACCTGCTGATAGTTAGCCCGGGTATCGGTGCCACTGAGGGTGAGGATGCCATTGCTATAACTGGCGGTGATATTGCCGACGGTGGTGGCACTGAGCACTTCATTGGCACCGTCGAGTAAATTGCTAATGGTAATGGTGGCACCCGACATTTCAGTGCTATCAACATCGGTCAAAGTGAGGGCAATTGGGTCTACAATGGGGACTGTCCCAGAATTGCTGATAAAGTTAGTGGAAAAGTTAATATTCCCATTCGGGTCATCGGCAGTGCCATCTAGGTCTAAAATCGGGGGTTCCGGGGTATCATTAAGGGTGATGATTAAATCTTTAACAAAGGTCAACCCTCCAGAATCCGTGCTTTGTACGGTAATGATATGGCTGGTGGCTGTCTCATAGTCTAATAAGGTGCGATCAGTGACGATTAGGCGATCGCCTTCAATGCCAAAGCGTCCTCCAGCAGTGTTGATTAAGCTATAAGTGTGGGTATCTCCGCCATCGGGGTCAACGGGGGTTAAATTTCCCAAAACTGTCCCATTCGGGCTATTTTCATCAATACTGCTTTGAGAAAGGGTGATATCCGTGGGGGGTTCGTTAACATCGGTGAGGCTAATGGTAAACGGTTTATCAAAAGTATTCCCTGCGGAGTCACGGGTTTGGACGATAATCCCATGACTCGCCGTCGTTTCAAAATCGAGTAAGGTGCCGTTACCCACTGCTAATTGATTGCCACTGAGGGTAAACCGTCCCCCCGCGTTATCGATTAAGGTATAAGTATGGGTATCTCCAGCATCACCATCTACCGTGGATAATCCCGCAATAATTGCGCCGTTGGCACTGTTTTCGGCAATGCTGCTATTGGAGAGAATAATGTTAGTCGGGGACTGATTTCCCGGTAGAGTATCGTCCGGTTGATTTCCCGGTAGAGTATCGTCCGGTTGATTTCCTGGTAGAGTATCGTCCGGTTGATTTCCTGGTAGGGTATCGTCCGGTTGATTTCCCGGTAGGGTTATAGGGGGTCTTGCAGGCGGGGTTATCGGTGAAATTCCCGGTGAGGGACTGGCAAAGGTGATTAACGGGGGTTCTGTTGCTGCTTCTGCGGGTACGGCTGTTGGGATGTCCTCAGTCGCCTCTTGCACCAAACTAGGGGTTGCCACATTCAGCAAAATTACTAAATATCGCCCAGTATTCCGGTCCTGGATAATCGTATCGTTGGCATAAAATCCCGTGCCTTGAAAAATATTTAACCCTTCAAAGGTGAGTCCCCCGGTGGGTTCGAGTTCATCTTCTAAGGGATTAAAATCGGTAATAATCGCTGCTTCGGCTAAGGTATTTCCGCCTAGGGTGGGAAACAGAATAAAGGTATCTTTATCCTTGCCTCCGGTGACGGTATCTGCACCCGATTCCAGATAAAAGGTGTCGAATCCCGCATCTCCAAACAGGCGATCGCCTCCCAATCCTCCAATTAAAACATCCTCCCCTTGTCCACCATAGAGGATATCATTGCCATCCCCGCCATCAAAGACATCATCACCTTGACTGCCTGCAAGTAAGTCATTGCCATTCCCCCCACTTAGACTATCATTTCCTTCATCCCCGTAGAGAATATCATCCCCATCTGTACCCGTGAGGACATCATTGCCTTGCCATCCATAAATAAAATTGTTGCCCTGAGTTCCGAGCAAGGTATCATCGAACGGTGTGCCTTGAATGACTGCCATAATTGGTTAGTTCTCCTAGCTAGAACAAAGCGTTTTAAAGATAGTTTTTGGGCGGGTGTCCTGGTCCCCACCGAACAGAGTCCCGAAGGAATTCCCGAAAGAGAGAAGTAGCTACAAGACGACTCCAAATTCACCCTTGTTTGGTTCTGCCCTCTGGGACGAATAAATGTCACCTCTTGTTCATAAATCTTAAAAAAATAGGATTAAGCAATGGAGAGACTCCTTTTTGTCTCAAAAAGTTTCTGCTTGACAGATGAAACCAAATCGGCTTGAATAAATTTGAATTCAAGCCGATTTGCTGGAATGCCCAATCTCATTGAAGCGGCAGGCTATAGGGAATCCGTATAGCTTACCTGAGTTATTTAGGGCAAGAAAAAAACAAAAAGAGTCCGGTAAATCTAGACCAGAAAAGAGAAGGCTAACTTTCCTTCTTTTATTTTTACGATTAGGTTCCCAGATTTGAGACGATTTAACCCGGGTAAAGGCGCTTATAAAAGTTATAATCTAGTCATCCAAAAACTGTGTTTATGGACTCTGACTGTGCCAATATTTTTCTCGGGATAGGTAGAGATACTCTTTCGGTCCCCAGAAAAAACTTAGGGTATCAGCAGCTATAGTATTAGTTAAAAAGCGATCGCAAATTTTAGAGGGAATGGCGGCAATGGATCAGACAACGGTGACCCCCCCCAACTCAGGGAAATTATCCCCAAAAGCACTCTCCCTAGGGCTTTTGATACTACCCTGGGCGGTGTTCTTCTCGGCTTTGAGCGCCCAATCTCAACCGATTGTCCCGGCAACGGATGGGACGGGGACCCTGGTTACGCCGGAGGGAACCCGTTATGATATCACTGGGGGTCAGCGGTCCTCCGATGGACGGAATCTGTTCCATAGTTTTACGGAATTTGGGCTGAATCCCGCTGAAATTGCTAATTTTATTTCTAATCCCGAAATTGTCAATATTTTAGGCCGAATTAATGGCGGCAATGCTTCTTATATTAATGGACTAATTCAGGTAACTGGCGGTGCATCCCATCTCTATTTAATGAATCCTGCCGGGATGGTTTTTGGACCGAATGCCAGTCTGAATGTCCCCGGTTCGTTTCTAGCAACAACGGCAACGGGGATGGGATTTGATGACGGATGGTTTAATGCAGTGGGAGGAAATAATTATGCGGATTTAGTGGGAACTCCTAGTGCCTTAGTTTTTGAGACGTTGCAGCCCGGGGTTATTATTAATTCCGGGAATTTAACTGTGGCATCGGGGCAAAATTTAACTCTGATTGGGGGAACAATTTTGAATCAGGGGGCAGTTGCTTCACCCCAGGGAAGCATTACAATGGCGACGGTTCCCGGTTCGAGTTGGGTGCGCTTGTTTCAACCGAATCATCTCCTGAGTTTGGACATTTCTGCGCCCTTTCCGATCGCACCGATCGCTTTACCCGCCTTACTCACGGGGGGGAATTCTTCCCATGTAACGGATGTTCGCATCAACCCCGATGGAACGGTGGAATTAATCGGTTCTGGACTGGGAATCGCATCGGGAGATGTGGCAATGAGTCAATCTCACTTATCTGGAAAAACGGTTTCCTTGTCTGCTCACCAAACCCTCACTTTAGGAGAAACAACCTTACAAACCACCGAGGATATACAGTTGCGGGCTGGGGATACGGTGCGGGTGCGAGATAGCCTGGACCGGCCATTTTTGGCGGATGCGGGGGGGAATTTGACCTTGCGAGGCGATCGCGCCATTGATATCTTAGCCTTGGATTCTATCGCTACAGTGGATCAGGTGAAGTTTCAATTTGAACCCTTTCGCGCCGGGGGTGATATCACCTTGGTGAGTGATGGTCCGATTTCCGGAGATTCCCACTTTGCGGCAGGAGGAAATTTTGCGATTCGCACAGGTGCAGGAGAACCGGGAACCCTGATCAGTCTATTTGACCCGATTGTGACTTCCAATGGGGATGTGAGCTTTGGGGACTATACTGGCGCTTCCCTGAAAGTGGAGGCCGGGGGGAGCATTATCGGGGTGAGTATTAATATCACTCAACCGGACACCACTCTGACGGGTTCCGATCCGGATATCCCCATTCTCACTAGCAGTCCCTCGGTGATTCTGCGCGCTGGGGAAGCAAGTCGGTTTAATGTCGCCAATGTTCCCCCAGATCAGGCGATCGCCGATACAGTGTTTTCCGGGAGTGAGAGTGCCACCCGAGGCAGCATTACTGTTAACAATATTACCACTGCTGGAGGTCCGGCCATCCTCTCAGCGACTAGCGATATTATTACTGGAAATCTCATCACCAATGGGGGGGATATTTCAGTCCTGAGTCGCACTGGAAATATTATTACTGCCGGGGAAGTAGTCTCATTAGGAACAACAGTTAATGGCAATATTAACCTGGATGCAGGCAATACCCTCACGGTGAGGATTGTCAACAGTGGCAATGGCAATATTACCCTAACAGGGAATGAAATTGATTTGAATGGCACAGTTACCGGCACTGGAAATTTAACCCTACAACCGAGAAATCCCAACCAAAATATTGTTCTATCGGGTGGGAGTGATAGCGGAAATACAGTTTTGGATCTGACGGTGGCGGATTTAGCGGCCCTAGAGGATGGGTTTAATTCGATTATTATTGGGGCCGAAAATAGCACTGGATTGATTAGCATTGCGGGTGTTGTGGACTTCAGCGATCCGGTTACCCTGCGATCGCCCCAAGGACAAGGTGCGACGGATATCGCTGGAAATATCACCCTCTCGGATAATGCGACCCTGAATATCGATACCGCAGGCGCAACCTTGGTGAGTGCCGATGTCATTACGGAAGGAGAACTCAGCTTTGGAAATATCTTTTTAAATGCCGATGTTACCTTTTCCGGGAGTAATATCACCTTTAATGGCACGATCAATGGAGAACGCCAGTTGAATGTCAATTCGCCCTTGGGGACTGTGGCGGTGAACCAACCTGTGGGAAGTCAGGTTCCCCTCCGCAGTTTGGGCATTGTCGCAGATGTCTTAACTCTATCCAGCGACATTGTTACCCAAGGGAATATTATTTTGAGTAGTGCGGTGATTCTCGGCAATGATATCCGCGTGAGTACCCTGACTCCGGGGAGTTTTATTACGTTTAATAATACTCTGAATAGTCGTGAAAATGCGACACAATCTCTCACTCTCAATACCCCGGGCCGTATTATCTTGGCGCGGGAAGTCGGGGGTGGGGAAGGGGGTGCATTAGGGGCGATCGCCATTGAGGAAACCACCGAAATTACCACATCTGAGGCGATTACAGCCGATCGCCTGACGGTGAACAGTTCCGGAACGATCGCCCTGGAAGATGTGAACTTATTAGAGGCAAACGCCAATCCGACGACCCCGCTTTTAGAACTGAATGCCACAGAGCAAATTACAGTCGGAAATGTCACCGCTAATCCGGCCCAAATCAGTCTCACCAGTACCAACAGTTTTGTCACCATCGGGGATGTGACTTCACCGGGGGGAACCCTCCAAGTCACTGCGGGACGAGAAATTACTACCGGCATCCTGAATACCTCGACAACTGCGGGAACAGGAGGCGGAATTACCCTCACCAGTAACAACAGTCGCATTCTCACGGAAGAGATTAATACCTCCGGATTATTTGGCGGTGGCACTCTCACAATTTCTGCCTGTGAGTCTTGCCAAGGCATTGCTGGAGAACCCTTGGCACCGGGAATCCAAACGGGTACAATCGCCACCAATGCTACAGAACAATCAGCAGGGGATGTCACCTTAACCGCACCCGGGGATATTCAAGTCCGTTCCATTAGCGCTGAGGGGAGTACCGGGGGAACTGCGGAAATTACCACCGGGCGATTTTTTCGGGCAACGGATACCTTACTGGATGAAAATTCCCCCGATGCCAGCATTTCCACTGCCGGTTTAAGCGAAGAAGGGGAGGTAAAAATTAGTCATGGCAGTGCGATCGCCCAAGCGCCATTTATTATCGGTGATGCTCAACTTAATGGCACTCTAGCGGCGATTATGACGGATGGAAATAATATCATTGTACCCGTGCAATCCTTCCCATTTTCCTTTACTCAAGGGAATATTTCTTTGGTTTCTGCTGCGACAGAACCTTCAGTCATCCGCCCTCCGGCACCGATTCCTGAGTCTTCTCCCTCCCGAGAGTTGCCGGAAAATTTCTTACAAACTCAACTAGAAAAACCCCCAGAAGCGCAACCTCTGATTCAGATTGAAAATCGCCAACAAGATAGTCGAATTTTACCCGAGGATCGCGTTGCAACCGCCCGATTAGCCCTCGATGATTTGCTAAATCAAGGGAACGAAAATCTCCGGGCCACCATTGAGCAAATTGAAGGACTCCGACAATCGGAATTTGAAACCTATTTCAAAGAAGATTTAGGGGTAGAATCCCTATCCTTTGAAGAAATTGTCCAAAAATTACGAACAATAGCCCAAGAAACCGGCACAAATCCGGCGATTGTTTATGTTTTATCCCGGGGCGATCGCCTAGATTTAATCCTAGTTACCCCCAAGGGTCAACCCATTCACCGGATCATTCCCGAAGCCAAGCAAGAAGAATTATTATCCACGGCCCGCAATTTATTGGCCCAAGTTACGGACCTCAAACGATTAAATACTCAAACCTATTTACCTCCAGCACAACAACTGTATCGATGGCTGATTGCCCCACTTGCTTCAGAATTAGAAGGGCAAGAAATTGACACCATTGCTTTTTCAATGGACCCGGGATTACGAACCCTTCCTATTGCGGCTTTGCATGATGGAGAGCAATTTCTAGTCGAAAAATATCGCTTGGGCTTAATTCCCAGTGTGAACTTAACCGATACTCGCTATGAGGATATCCGGAATTATCCTATTTTAGCAATGGGAGCCTCAACTTTTAGTACCTTACCCAATCTGCCCGCCGTTCCTTTAGAATTAGAAGCGATTATTCAGACTTTAGAGAATGGCAAATCTTTTTTAAATGAAGAATTTACCTTGGAAAACCTCAAATTTCAGCGCGCATCTCAACCGTTTAGGTTAGTCCATCTGGCCACTCACGGGCAGTTTAATCCCGGAGACCCCAGTGAATCTTATATCCAGCTTTGGGACGGGCCCTTAAACTTACAGCAAATGCGGGATTTAGAATGGAACAATCCGCCGGTGGATTTGTTGGTTTTAAGTGCCTGCCGCACGGCGATCGGGAGTTTAGAAGCGGAGTTAGGATTTGCGGGATTAGCGGTGCGAATTGGGGCAAAAACTGCCATCGCGAGTTTGACTTACGTCAGCGATGAAGGAACCTTAGCTTTGATGACAGAGTTTTATCAGAGTCTAAAAACCGCACCGATTAAAGCAGAGGCGCTGCGACAGGCACAGATTGCCATGTTAGAAGGAAGAGTGCGCTTTGAAGGCGATCGCCTCTACTCTGAATCCGGAAATTTTTCCCTGCGTTCTGAGGGTATCAACGACAATCAAACCCGGGATTTCAAACATCCCTATTTTTGGGCGGTGTTTACCCTGATTGGCAGCCCTTGGTAATTCTGGATTACAATACAATGGCAATCAAAAATTCACGGTTTTAAAACGATGGAATTCATCCAATTGGGAAACAACGGACCCACTGTCCCAACCCTCGGTATTGGTGCTTGGTCCTGGGGAGATACCCTCTTTTGGAACTATGGCAAAGATTACGGGGCCACTCAGGTTCAGGAAGCCTTTCATGCCGCTGTTGAGGCGGGAATTACTTTTTTTGATACCGCCGAAGTCTATGGATTAGGCAAATCTGAACAGCTTCTCGGTCAATTTATTGGGGAAACGGAAACCCCCATTCAAGTGGCGACAAAATACGGTCCTTTACCCTGGCGGTTTACGGCTGAATCGGTTGCTGAAGCGCTAACCGATAGTCTGAATCGCCTGCAATTACCCCAAGTCACTCTCTATCAAGTGCATTGGCCTTTTACATTTTTAATGAGTCAAGAAACCTTGATGAATGCTTTAGCCGATGAAGTGGAAAAAGGCAGAATTCAAACTATCGGGGTCAGCAATTATTCCGCTGCCCAAATGCGGGAATCTCATGCTCTTTTGTCTAAACGGGGAATTCCGTTAGCCGTCAATCAGGTGCGTTATTCTTTATTATCTCGTGAGGTAGAAACCCAAGGAATTATCAAAACTGCCAGGGAATTAGGAATCACAATTTTGGCCTATAGTCCCCTCCAACAAGGATTACTCACGGGCAAATACAGCCCCGACAGTCCCCAACCCAGCGGACCGCGCCAGTGGGATTCCCGGTTCAACCCAGAGGGATTGCGGAAAATTGCTCCTGTCTTAGACTTGTTACGCCAATTCGGTCAAAATTATGGCAAAACTCCCGCTCAAGTTGCCTTGAATTGGTTAATTGCTCAAGGGGGTATTATTCCCATTCCTGGGGCGAAAAATGCAGAACAGGCGCGACAAAATGCCGGTGCGGTGGGATGGCAATTAACGGCGAATGAAGTGGCGCAATTGGAACAAGTGACTCGTCCTTGGTTATAACAAAAATAAACGTTTGTAGTGAATCCTTCACCGAGTCATTTTAATGCAACCCCTGAAGGGGTTACTACAAACGTTTATTTTGGCAAGGCGAGGGTTAAACCCTCGCCTATAGAGGGGATTGAACCCCTGTCCTAAATTTGATTGGGAGACTCAGAATTAGGCTCGACGGGGGCTATATTCACCCGAGGTGAAAGAGTGGATTCAAAGAAATAAACCCGATCGCAATAGCGATTTTGACTCGAACAAACGGTTTCAATGGCAACATGACTGACATTGGTGATGTTCAGGGATACAGCGACTTGCTCTCCGGGACTCAAGGTATATGATTCCTGTCGCACCCCATCTAAATAAATATTGACTGCATTCGGCGGACTCCCTCGGTCATTGTCACGCATTCCAAATTCTAATAAGAGAGATTCAAATTGACCCTCTTGTTCTCCAATCCGACAGGTTACTGAGACTTCTCGACTTCCCGGTCCTAAAAAGAAATAAGACCGATAGACTTTTCTTCCGACGGATATATCTAAGGTTTCTTGTTGCGATCGCCCAGGTCCATTGGTGACACATTGAGTATCCAATAAAAATAATGGAACAGGTTCGCGGGCTTTGACAACGGGTTGGATCCAAGGCGCGATCGCCACAGAGAGAATTCCCGCTGTCATCAGTTGATTGATGAAGTATCTATTTTGCATTGAGGGACAAACCACTAAGGGGTTTTGTATCTTATCATAGCCAATTTTGCCCCCGAATGTGGCACCGAGTCTCGGGATGTTGTTTCTCTGTTTTGGATGCGACTCCATCGGGATTCTCTCCCCTCTAGGGTACCGATGAACCCGTTCCTATCGAGTTAATGGGAGTCACGATGCGATCGCATCGCTACTCCCTAGAGAGTTTCTGGGGTTTCGGAGATTTACCGCTTGGTCGTCCAGACTGTGGTAAACATCATCAGCATCCCGCCCACAAAAATCCCCACGGCCAGCAGTCCAGCCACAACATTAAAAATCCCTTCTGCATTTTCCATGATGGTGCACTATCCTTTACAAGAATTTACAACTTTCTTATTTTTACCATACCTCACTTTTTGATAAATTTTATCTATCATTCGTCCAATATCAAAATCAATATGCTACAGTAAATCCATGCTAATTTTTTAGTTACACTTAGCACAAAGCAATTTCATAAGTTTATAATGTTTGATCTGATTTGCGAATTTTCTCGAACCCACTGTATTGCTATTTGCGCGTTTTTGGTTCCGGCCAACTTACTCGCCACCTTACAAACTCTGATTTTTATGGGACTCGGAACCCAAAAACTACAGATTCGGGTGATGGCGGCGATCGCTAGTTTTTATGCCACCGTCATGATCTTGCACGTTGTCAGTTGGTTCCTGGTGGGGGTGGTCATGGCTCCTACCTATATCTTGCTTGCCCTCGCCAGTTTGTGTCTGAGCATCAATATCTGGGGAATTGTTCATTCTCCCAGGGTGATTCCGTTACTGCGGCGCATCTAAGGCAGGGATTGCCTGTGGAGTCCCATCAGGCAGCCCAAGTATGATATCCTAAGCCGTGGTATCTTAGCATTCCCCGAACTGCGATTGCCGCAATGGGGTTAAATTTTTTAAAGGATTAGGACAAGCAAGCGCCCATGAAAGAAAAACTTTTAAATTGGCTGAACCTGTTTTTAGTTGCCGATGTATTTTTTGTATTGTTAAGCTTTGTTTGGTTTGCAGTCGCCGTGGTGGGACGCTCCACTGGGCTCAATCTCGGCCTAGATCTCTGGCATCAACTTTGGCAACCTGTTTTTAATCCAGCCATTGGCATTTTAATGGCCGGTGCGCTGTTGAGTGGATTAACCAGTTGGATTTCTAAGCGATTAAATAAAGCCCATTAATCCGTAGGCGATCGCCCCCGAGAAATCACTAGATCCGCCCCTGCGCCTATGGGATGAGCTCAACCGACCCCGGGGCGATCGCTACTTGCATACCGGGCTTTCTTCAGTCCCCATCCTGTTAGCCGAGCCAGGGGTTTAACCGGGTTCAGTTTTTTTACGGAGTTGGTATTTTTTTGAAAAATCTGTTATAGTATTTCTAAGTAAATTCCCTGAGAGTTTCACCCCTTGATAACTCTCCCCCTCATCCAGTTGAGCGTCGCCAATCTGCCCCATCCTGAACCTAGAAAATTAATCCAGGAACAGCAAATTTTGCCCGTAACCCTTTCTGCTTATTATGCAAAAATAGGACCGGCTCAGGGTTTCGCTAATTTAAAAAGGCAAAAGATAGACCCCCCCTAAAACAATGGACCGACCTTAACTTAAAATTAAGCCGATTTAAGCCCCGTTATGGAACTCCAAAGATAAACAGGCCAACGCTTCATGAGACTGCACCCTAGGAACCCCTAAATTTAACCTCAAGTGGGTCGTGGGAACACAAGGGAATTTAGCAAGCCTTGAGATGAGATTGAAATCGCGTTTGGGGTCGTAAATCAGAGCGACTGGTCGGAGTTTCAGAAGACTTGCGTTTTTGTTGTTGTATCGGAATTTCAATGATAAATTCCGTGCCTTCGTCTGGAGTAGAAATACATTGCAATTGGCCGCCATGTTTTTCCACCACGATGTGATAGGAAATCGACAAACCTAACCCCGTCCCTTTGCCGACAGGTTTGGTGGTAAAGAACGGATCAAACAATCGTTGCCGAACTTCCTCGCTCATCCCCGGACCGTTATCAGAAATTTTAATCACCAGACGGGTTTCATCGCGATCGCCATTCGCCAAACTCTTTTCCACCAATTCCGTTGCTATTTTAATTTGAGGCGAGATTTTAGGAGACCCCGACCCTTCGTCGGTAGAGGCAGATAACTCAGAATGCAGCACTAAAAACTTAGAACTTTCTTCAATCGCATCAATGGAATTGCTGATAATATTCATAAACACTTGGTTGAGTTGTCCAGCATAACATTCGATCGCCTCGAAGTCGCCGTACTCTTTAACCAATTCAATTCCGGGAAATGCCGATCGCGCTTTTAGACGATTTTGCAAAATCAGCAGGGTACTATCAATCCCTTCATGAATATTCACTCGTTTCATTTGCGCCTCATCCAACCGCGAGAAATTCCGCAAACTCATCACAATTTCGCGGATGCGATCGGTGCCCAACTTCATAGAGGAGAGTAATTTGGGTAAATCTTGACTCAAAAATTCTAAATCAATTTCCTTTTGGTACTGAGTAATCTCTTCTACCGGATTGGGGTAGTGTTGTTCATACAATTCCATCAATCCCATTAAATCTTCGATATAGCAACTGGCGTGATCGATATTTCCGTAGATAAAGTTAACCGGGTTGTTAATTTCGTGAGCGACTCCAGCCACCATTTGACCCAAACTTGACATTTTTTCCGTTTGAATCAGTTGGGATTGAGTCTGCTTGAGTTGCTGAAGGGTCCTTTCCAATTGTTGAGTCTGTTCCCTAAGCTGCGCCTCAGATTTTTGCAATGCTTCTAATGCTCGCACTCGGGAGGTAATATCGCGCAGGGAAGCCATCAGCGCTTTTTCTCCTTCCCATTCCGTTTCCACAATTCGCATCTCAGCGATCGCATCTTCTTGTCCTTTCCGCAAAATTTCCACTTGCGTTTGCACCACTCTTGTGCTGTCGCGATCGCTATCTCCCACCCGCTGAATAATTTCCGTTCCGATTTGCCCCCCCTGAATTTCAAAGACTCGGGTCCCAAACACTTCTTTCCCAAGCAGAGCATCAGCTTGACATGAGAGCAAACATTCGGCAGCGCGGTTAATAAAGCGCACCAGTCCTTTGCCATCAACGATGATAATGCCATCGGCCAATTTATCGATCACATTCCGAAACCGGATTTCACTGGCAGCAAGTTGTTGGTGCAGTTCCTGTACTTCGGCTGGTTCTTTATACTCGGATTTAAGTGCGGTTAACATAACGAATAACTTCCTCTAATTAATATTCCTGGACAATTCATTTTTTTGGACCGGGCTTTACCTTAACCAATTTCTCTAATTAGCTTTGGCAGATTCAGGGTAGGGAATCGGTGAAGCATCTAACCCATCCGGGCCCGGCTGTGTTCATTAGGGCCTTCACCCTGGGGCGATCGGGAAATTCTCTGACACGGGGTTGCTGAAAACTCGGTTTTCTGGATATTGGTTTCGAGTCGTGAGTTCTCCTTCAAGACTCGACTGGGCATCAGTGGAGTGACAAGTGTTTCCTTTCTTCATTTCTTCAGCATCCCTTGAAAAACTTGAGATCTGTAATTTGGGAATTTTGAGAAAGTTTTGACTTCGCCTACCTCTTGGGCAACCCGATTGAGATGTCTTCCTCCTTTGTAACTGATACTTGACTACATTTTTGTTTTATAGAGCACTTTCTCTAAATTTTAAGTATCTCTTAATACTTTATTCTTAAAACTGGGGCTATTGAATCCCAGCTAAACCCCACCGATCATAAAACTTAATACAAGAGTTACATTTTTTCATGGTTTGACCCGGGCTGATTCCTGAGTTTTAGGGGCTTTTAAACGAACCGCTGATTTTTCTGTAAAGAAGCGGTGGCAAGAGGGATGAAGTCTCAAGACGGTCATATTTTTTTTTTGAAAACTGCTAAGGCTGATTTACTCTGACCTCAGACAGCACCCAGGAGACCAGCGGTACTGTAAATTTAATCCCATATTATTTCTCCACTATAGAATAATACCTCGGTCTTCAACCTGAGAATTAAGGGATTTCCATAGAAAAAGTTCTGCATTAGAAGTAATGCCGAATTATTAAAGCCCCCCGTGGAACTAAACATTTATTCCGGGGGCCTCCCCCCTGGAACTAAACATTTATTCCTCTGGCTTCCCCCTTCTTAAGGGGGACGGGAGGGGGATAATCAGGGGGGCGGGGGGGGGATCCAAGGGGGGTTGGGGGGATCTCTCCTAGAAGATTTTATTTTTTGGAGTTCCCTAACTCAGAAGCCTAGGGGGAAAAAGTGACAATCTAAGCGATCGAGCATTGAATTTAGTTACAGGAGCGAAGCTTAAAGTAACTGCAACCCTCACCGATTGCACCAAGGCACGAATAGCACTGTGGGTAAAATTACTTGCCTTCTTCAGATGCCGAACCGCTTACTCGGATTCAGTTAGCAAATCTTTTAATTCATCAGGGTGAACACCTCGGAACCACGAGGATAATCAGCCATGCTGGAGAGTAGGAAACCCCTAGTCAACCTTTTGGGTATATCAGGCCGAAAAACCGATGAGTTCGAGGATGGCACAGAAGCTTAAAAGTTCCCTAAAGGAGGCAAGCAATGGAGTGGGAAATTTGAATGGACCGACTGGGAAACAGTAACGAGATAAGGATATTCTTCGGCTGAGGCAAGGGTGTGAAGCCTTCCCGAATTAAGGGATCGGATTCCCCGATGGATGTAGAGGATTGGAACCCAATGCCTTCAACAGAAGTGATCCCCACAGAATCCCCGCCCCAAGGGGTACTGTTTTGCATCAAAGGTTCCCCAACCTTAGGAAATTGTGACCATTGCCTGGGGTTTTGGAATGAGGCTACAGATATGAGGGAAAGGGGCGGATTCATGTTCCTCTGCCTGGTGAAATGACGTAAATAATGCCGGAAAAATAGTTTATGATGCTTTTACAAAGACTGGTTTTTTCTTCATCGTTTCTTTGCATTGAGTTCAGGTCGGTTCACCACTCTCCGGTAGGGGGTAAAAATTTAGGGGGATGATCAAAAACAGAGGCGGGATTGTGTGGATTGGAAGATTTAAACCCCGAGGAGAAGACCGTTCCACGGGGCTACCCAGGTCCGAAAAGACCTTTTTAGGTTGATCGGACCGAGTGATCGAAGCCGGGGGCGATCGCCTGGAATTGGGTTCCCGCTTTATTCGTTAGGATTCCTTGACATCAAGGATTTTTTTTTGATATCATTAGATGTTTTAAACTTGGCTTTTCTTCGAGTAAAAATTTAACGCGCCTTTGCAACACAGGAGTTGTCCTCTCCCTTGATCCTTGATCCAGCCCGAGTGAGTTTCAGCAAAAGTTAATTTTTATTAAATAGTTTTAAAAAACCAAACAAAAAAGACATACTAGATGACAGGACCGGATGAAAGGGGGAATAAAACGGTTGGCTAGAAGGATAGCGATCGGAAAAATACCTTAACTAAAATTGACAACGATGGTGGCATCTGCGTTTTTTTAAAATTAATCCTTAATCCGCAATTTCCCCGTATCGAGTGGGGGTAAATTCCCGTAAAATAAACTCAGTACCGGGCCATCCCATCCATGATAAAAAGCTACCGTCCAGTCAGAAAGACTGGCCGTTTCTAATTTGGGGAGGGGTACCTTAAAATGAAAGGACCAGTGCCAAGTCAAGAACCCATCAAAAATAACGGGAGGGAGCAATTGTCAATCGGCTCTTTCAGGACCCGGGCCGGGAAGGATAGAGGAAAATGGGCCAATCAAACCAGCCACACCCCTCTGGCCGTCTATGTTTGGGTGCGGGGAAATCAAGGGGCATTCAGGGCAATACTGGGTCATTCATCCTGGATAATTCCATCGGGTGAGTTAGGGGTGGAGTTCAAAAGCATTCGGGAGCTGTGGCGATCGCTTTCTTGGGATTGGGGCAGAATACCCGGGGATGGCAGGGGGGAATCGGGGTGGGGTCAGCGACGATCGGCTGAATGGCGATCGCCGGTGCAGAATTTTGGGTCCTGGGGTAGAACGCCTGTACAGAGATGGAATCGTCATGGATAAAACGAGTAACACTAAGTCCTGTGATCCTCAATCACCAGATGTCAAGATTGTCAGGACCTCTAACGAGCCCTGTGCGATCGCTTTGGGGGAAGATTTAAAAAATGTCGGTTATTTTCGACTGGATCGCGAGTGGAATTTTACCGAAATCAACCCCCAGGGTGAAGAAATTTTAGGCAAACCCAGGCATCTTTTAGTAGGTAGAAATATTTGGGAAGAATTAAGCCAGTGGAATCAGTCTAAATTGATAGAGGAGTACCGACGCGCCCTAGGTGAGGCACGGACGGTCACAAGTAAGGCATTTTATCTGGGACGGTGTTTAAAAATGCAAGCCTACCCAAACTCCGAAGGTTTATCCGTGTATTTCCAAAATGTGACCCCCCCAAACCAACTCGAAGACACTCCCCTGAATAGCAGCCGACTCTATGGGTTCAGTGCTCAGATTGGACGACTCGTCGCCAAAGGAGGACCCTTAGAAACCCTGTTCCCACCGATCATGAGAGCGATCGTGGAGCATTTAGAAGCCACCTCCGCCGGAGTTTGGACCTTAAATCCTGCCCTCAAAGAACTAGAGATGCGATCAACCGATGGGATTCCCCTGGACCAGGAACTGTTCCCCGATCGCATTCCCCTGGGACAAACCCAAATTGGCACCGTCGCTCAAACGCGCAAAACTTATACCGGATGCTTGGTTCGCCAAAGAGAACGGGGCAAAAACGACACTTTAGAAAACTGTGAACTCCACCCGGATTGCTTACTGCAACCCTTAGTCATCGATGACCAGATTTGTGGCGTCATGGCCGTTGTCATTGAGAATGGGGTGAGCGAGTCCGTCCAAAACCTCTTAATCTGGGTCGCCAGCACTTTAGCCCTAGCCATCGATCGCGATCGCGCCCGGGAAGCCCTCCTCTCTCGTCGGGAAGGCTTGCTGTTCCGCCTTGCCAGTCAAATTCGCAACTCCCTCGACCTCGACACCATCCTCGAAACCGCCGTCACCGAAATTCACTCCCTCTTACAAATTGACCGCTGTCACTTCTTGTGGTACTTGCCGCATCCGCTTCAGCCTAGCCTCACCGTCACCCATGAATCGCGATCGCCCAACAAAAAAAACCTGCTGTGCGAATACCCCGCCTCCCTCAGCGGCCCCCTCACCCAGAAAATTCGCAACCTAGAATCCTTGCGAAGCGATCGCCTCGATACCAGCGCCGACTTAGACGATAAAACCCGCACCCTCTTCTCAGAAATGGGGATTCTCTCCGTCCTCCTCCTCCCCTTAGAAACCCGTTCCGGTCAACTTGGGGCCGTCGTTTGTAGCCATAGCGAACCCCGACCCTGGACCGATAGCGAAATCGAACTTCTCCAAGGCGTCGTCGATCAACTTGCCCTGGCGATCGACCAAGCCGAACTCTACGCCCAAACCCACGCCGCCGCCCTCGCCGCCCAAACCCAAGCCCAACAACTCAGCGTCGCCCTGCAAAACCTCAAACAAACCCAAGCCCAATTAATCCAAACCGAGAAAATGTCCAGCTTGGGACAAATGGTCGCAGGCATCGCCCACGAAATCAACAACCCCGTTAACTTCATCACAGGCAACCTCGTCCATGCCAACAACTACACCCAAGACTTGCTGCACCTGATCGAAGTCTATCAAACCCTCTACCCCAATCCCGCCCCAGAAGTTCTCGAAGTCTCCGAAGATATCGACCTCGACTTTCTCCTCGAAGATCTACCTAAAATCCTCGCCTCCATGCAGATGGGTGCCGATCGCATTCGTCAAATTGTCGTCTCCTTGCGAAACTTCTCTCGACTCGATGAAGCCGAAATGAAGCCCGTAGACATTCATGAAGGCATTGATAACACCCTCCTGATTTTACATAACCGCTGGAAACCCAAAGGCAAAGACCCCGGAGTTGAACTCATCAAAGAATATGGGAAACTCCCCAAAGTGGAATGTTACGCCGGACAACTCAATCAAGTCTTTATGAACATTCTCACCAATGCAATGGACGCCCTGGAAAATCAAGGCGCACCCCATATTATTAAAATCAGCACCGACATCGCCAAAACCGATGCCCTCGGCAACCCCACCGAAGTCGCCATCCGCATTCGCGATAACGGACCGGGCATGACGGAAGAAGTTAAAAAACGCCTATTTGACCCCTTCTTTACCACCAAACCCGTAGGCAAAGGGACCGGCCTGGGCCTCTCCATTAGTTATAAAATTGTCGTCGATAAACATGGCGGTGTACTCAAATGTGACTCAGAACCCGGTCAGGGTACTGAGTTTTTAATTCAAATTCCCGCTAAACAGCCCTACGTTAAAAGTCGCTGCGCGTGAGGGAGATGGGGAAGATGGGGGAGATGGGGAGGATAGGGAGGCTGTTCGTAGTAACGACTTCAGTCGTTATCTTATCTCCGTTCGTAGTAACGACTTCAGTCGTTATCTTATCTCCGTTCGTAGTAACGACTTCAGTCGTTATCTTATCTTAGTTCGTAGTAACGACTTCAGTCGTTTCATGGCTGAAGCCGTGACAGGCACTATCAGAGGCTTAAGCGCCTGTGAAGAAACTGGAGGATCCGGCTATGGGTGCGTTACTTGGCTGACGCCAAGTAACGAGGTAACGACTGAAGTCGTTACTACGAACAGGAACCCCATCCTCCCCATCCTCCCCATCCTCCCCATCCTCCCCATCCTCCCCATCTCCCCCATCCTCCCCATCTCCCCTGAAAAAAATTTTTTTCAAAAACAGTTGACAAAACCAGGTAGGTATCTGTTAGTATGTTTAAGGTCAGAGAAATGGGGCGTCGCCAAGCGGTAAGGCACCTGGTTTTGGTCCAGGCATCCGGAGGTTCGAATCCTTCCGCCCCAGTTGACTACAACTCTATCAAGCAGAGTGAAGTTCAGAAAATCACTGAATTAAGGCGTCTGCTATCAGTGTGAAAGCGTCTAAATAAAAGACCTACTTTTGAATAAGAAGTGGGTCTTTTGTTTTGGAATGCCTTCAGACAACCTGCCGCCCTTTGTGGGAAAATCGGCAAGGAGATTCTCTACCCTCAAATCCGATTGTGTCTAACCTTCCGACAATTCTAGCCCTTGATTTTGATGGCGTCATTTGTGACGGATTAATCGAATATTTCCAGACTACTTGGCGATCGTATTGCCAAATCTGGCAGAATCCCGATCGCCTCCCCCCGGAAGAAATAGCGCCCTTGTTTTATCAACTCAGACCGGCGATCGAAACGGGATGGGAGATGCCAGTCCTGGTGCGATCGCTCCTTTTAGGAACTCACCCAGACCAAATATTAGAAAACTGGCCCGCAATTTGTTCGCAAATCGTTACTGCTGAAGGATTAGAACCCACAGATTTAGCGGCGATCGTGGATGGCATCCGGGATAAATGGATTGCAGAAGACCTCACGGACTGGTTAAGTTTGCATCGGTTTTATCCCGGTGTTATCGATCGCCTCAAAAGCTACCTCGCCACCCATCAGCAACTGGTGATCATCACCACCAAAGAAGAACGCTTCGTGCGATCGCTGCTGCAACAACAAGGCATCCAACTCCCAGAAGACTGCGTATTTGGTAAAAATGTCAAGCGTCCCAAGCACCAAATTCTGCGAGAATTACTCGGCAAAATCACCCCAACCCCAACCATTTGGTTTGTAGAGGACCGCTTAAAAACCTTAGAATCCGTGCAAAAACAACTGGACCTGACCGGGGTCAAATTATATCTCGCAGACTGGGGATATAATACCCCTAGCGATCGCACAGCAGCGCAGAACAATTCTGGGATAGAACTCTTGTCCTTGTCTAGCTTCTGCCAAGACTGTTCAGTTTGGCCTTAAATCCGGGACTCAATCATGGAAGGGTCCGGCCCGGGGTTATAAAATAAATACAGCAAAAGCAACAACGGGCTATTTGATACCCAGGGGGAACGGATGCTAGATCTGACCAAAATCGCAAGGCAAATGCAGGGAATCAGCGAACATCTTTCCAGAGAAGCGGAACAATCCCGCCAGCGGTTGGAAGTCGCCCAAAAATTGCGGAAAAAAGCTCACTCAGACCAAGAGCATTTGATTCAGGAAAGAGAAATTTGGCGCGATCGCATGGGATTTCCCGTTGCTATCCCCGCTGAACCCCTGGACTTTACCCCCTACATCCCGACCCCCCCCAACGTCCAAACCGTGCTCGCTACGGATGGGTCTCAGATTGCACCCTCCCACCATGAAATTGCCTACTGTTACTTAATTAATGTCGGGCGAGTGATTCTCCATTATGGTCAAAGTCGCCTCCCCCTGTTAGATAGTCTGCCGGAGGTGTTTTATAAACCCGAGGACCTGTATATTTCGCGGCAATGGGGGATTAAAACCGAAGAATGGATGGGGTATCGACGGGGGGTTTCCGAGGCGATCGCCCTCGCCGATTTAGCCATTGCCTTGAGAACCCCAGGAAGCGGTCAAATTGCTCATCCAGAAGCGCCTATTTTAGGCATGGTCGATGGAGCCTTGATTTACTGGTTTCTCGAACCCTTACCCACCGATGCGCGTCAGCTCATTCTCGGGGCCATTTTAGAAGCTTGGGAAAAAATGCGGCAAGTCAAGGTCCCGATTGTGGGGTATATCAGTGCCTCCCGCAGTAGTGAATCCCTCAGCTTCTTAAGATTAGCCGCCTGTCCCCATCCCCACCCCGACTGTTTTACTCATTGTCCCATCCAGGCGGATTCCGTCCTGCGTCCCTACGACCAAAAAGCTCCCTGCCAAGTCTTTGATCCCTTGCGGGATACCACCTTATGGGCCTCTGTACTTGAACCGGGTCAACGGAGTCCCCTCTGGCGCAGTTGTTCGCGGATTCTGGATTTATATCCCCCAGAACATCAAGTTTATTTCTGTTACCTTCATGTCGGGCCAGAAATTGCCCGAATTGATATGCCTGCCTGGGTTGCCCAAGATCCATCTCTGTTAAACATGGCGCTAAGTATGGTTTTGTCCCAAGTGCAAAAAGGGTATGGCTATCCGGTGGTGTTAGCGGAGGCCCACAATCAAGCGGTGGTTCGAGGAGGCGATCGGGCTCGTTTCTTTGCCCTTCTCGAACAACAAATGATTAAAGCCGGATTGCAAAATGTCGGCACCTCCTACAAAGAAACCCGCAAACGCGGCAGTATTGCTTAGGAGAAGGATGAAGCATGAAAGCGAACGTTTGTAGTAACCCCTGACGGGGTTAAATCCATCAGACTCAGTAACGGAGTCACTACGAAAGCTTGTAGTAACCCCGTCAGGGGTTGCCCTGTCAAGGTGTATTTGTAGGGACGCAATGGCTGTAGCCTGTTCCCACTCCTCTTTCAAAACTCAAAACTCACCTCATCGAGAGTTTCCAGTAATACATTCACCTGTTGCTGTCGTTGAGAGAGGAACGATTCGCACTGCCGTAAATACTCAACTGCCGTGGTGAATTGGTCGAAAACCTCAGCTAATTCTAGTTCCCCCGATTCGACTCGTTCAACGATCGCCTCAATTTGAGCCACCGTTGCCTCATAGTTCCAGTCTGATTCGGGGGTAAAACCCTTGTTCTTAGAAATCGGAACCCGCCCTGAATTGCTCATCTTCTGTTCGTCTGAAGGGACTGTTAATAAAATCTGCTTAATTTTAATAGATCCCTGGATGAAGTGCGAGCCCTCCCTCGATTTTGTAGCCGTTGTTGGTGAATTTTCTCTCAACAAGGGTCAATTGTGTAGTTATATCTACTCAATTATCAAGGTTAAACAGCAGATTTCTTCCTTTGAATTGAGATTCGGCAATGCCTCGTGATTGTTGGGACCTCTTGACGATTCGGGTTGGGTAGGCTAGGCTGGAATTAAAAAAATTTATGCTAACTCTGCATGGAATTAACCCATGAAATCAAGGGAATGGGGCTGATAGCGAGAAACTTATACAAATGGCAAGAACTCTCAACCTAGAAATTAAGGAATCTTCAGAAGAACTGAAACATCTGCTGGAGAGGCAGACCAGTGTCCAAATGAAAGAAAGACTGCAAGCTTTGTACTTACTGAAAACGGGAACGCTCTCTACTTTGCAAGAGTTATCCTCAGTTTTAGTCAGAGACCCCTCAACAATTTATCGATGGTTTCAAAAGTACAAACAAGAGGGATTAGATGGATTACTCAAACCCTATAAAAGCCTGGGTAAAACTACGACTATTCCATCAGCAGCGATGGGGAAATTAAAGCAATATTTGGAGGGAAATGAGGGATTTACCAGTTATGGAGAGATTCAAACTTGGTTAAAAGAAGAATGTGGAGTTGATGTGAGTTATCATGTAGTTTATAGAGCGGTGTATCAAAAACTGAATGCCAAAATAAAAGGGTCTAAACCCCAAAAAAGAATTAGAAAAAAGAGTGGAAAGGTAGAAGCAAGGGACTTCACGGAGAAGTCAGCAGAAGTGGGTTGGGGATCTGAGGAACAGTCACCGCTTTCCAACCGTTGAGTGTTAATTCAAATGAATGGGGTGGGAGAACAGGAGCTTAAAGCTAATCATCAGGGGAGAGGGTTTGGCCGAGTCAGACCCCGGGGCTATTTTTTTGCCAAACATGAAGCGATCGCCCCTTCTAAGTCCGGTTGACTTAATTCTGTGATGATAAAGACTTCTTGCACAGTTTTTCCCTGTCTGGCAATCACCTTATATCCGCCCAAAATAGGAACCGATATTTTTAACTTCATCTGGGGACAGTGACCTTTGGCACGACCAATCACCCCGGGAGTAATGGTTTGAATGCCGAGGCAACCCGTTAACTTTTCCAGGATGGCGATTAAACCCGGAATATGGGTGGAGTGATTCAGAACCAAGCGACCGCTAGAAGGTTTTCCCATAAGATGTTTACCAAATAGAATAGTGTTTTCAAAGATATTGGGGAACCAACCAGAGGCTGCGACAGCCTGGAAATCAGCTTGGATACCCTAGACGAGAAATTGCGCCTCTGTAACTTACAGTATGCAACCTCCTGGTTCATCTTAAGGGTAAACCGTGAAACCCTCATCTTGAACCCTAAGCTGGGACGCCTGATTCTTTAACAGGATTAGGCTTTTTCTAAAGGAGCCATCGTCAATCCAGCGCGGCTGAGTTGCTGATGGTACAATTCGGCTTGCTCTAGTGGACCCACCCAGACTGTAGCTTGTCCTTCAAAGTGAACTTGATTGGTGAGTTCCCAAGCTAGATCGCTCGTCATGTTGGGAATGTACTTCATTAAGCAGGAGGAAACGTGCTGAAAGGTATTAAAATCATCGTTAAGCACGATTACCTTATAATTCGGATACGGTTGTCGGGTAACTTGACCCACTTGGTCCGGCGCAATAGTCGGCGCTGTCGCCATTGAGCGAATCTTTACTGAAAGTCCCCTAGTCATAGCCTTGGCCTTACCGAATTAAGTTAACAATAATAGTTGTGTACCGTGATTCTGTGGTTAGTTTAACAAGGAACTGTCCGATCATCAATCCATTGAGTCGGAAGGAGCCAGAAATTGTCAAGGGCTGGGCTAAATTTTTGGCGGGGGGGATGAATTGGTTTAAGGACCGATCGCCTCTCAACCCGCCAGAATCATTGCACTAATTTTAGGGAAACCGGGGACTGTACGGGATATTTGTTCAGGGAAGTAGGGCGATCGCCGCCCATTGAGCAACCCTCAAGTTCGGGGCAATTCATGAATCACCCCTGCAACCGATGGAGGGAGGTCAACAGCAGGAGCCTCTCACCCTTGATCGCCCAGTCACCCTTCCGAGGAAGCGAATGGATTCCGGCCTGGGTGGCACCGCTTTAAAACATAGAAAACCCCGAAGGGTTTTAAATAATTATCAGATTGAATTAAACTAAACAATAGGTTTTTTACCCATTAGGAGATAGGTCAACATTTCTCCTTTGCCTTTGACCTGAATCAGGCCCCGGTTTTCAAATAAAAAATCATCAGCCAGACATTCATAAGTGGAAGTTGTCACTTGAATCCGTCCAGGAATGCCGTGAGATTCCATTCTTGAAGCCGTATTGACCGTATCCCCCCATAGGTCATAACTAAACTTTTTAGTTCCAATGACTCCCGCTTCCACCGGGCCGGTACTGATGCCGATCCGCATGGCGATCGTTTCGCCATGATTCGTCCTTAATTGGGTCGTAGCGTCGAGCATATCCAGAGCCATTTGCGCGATCGCCTGAGCATGGTCCGGCCTAGGCATGGGTAAACCCCCGACCACCATATAGGCATCGCCAATGGTTTTAATTTTTTCCAACCCATATTTATCCGCCAACTCATCAAACAACGAGAAAATATGGTTGAGAAACTCCACCAATTCCGGGGGAGATAAATGAGAAGAAAGCTGGGAAAAGCCGACAATATCGGCAAAAAGAACGGTCACATCCGAAAAATTATCGGCGATCGTCCGTTCCCCGGCCTTGAGCCGTTCCGCAATCGGTTTGGGTAAAATATTCAGCAAGAGCAGTTCCGATTTAGCCTGTTCATCTTGTAACTTTTGTAAAACTGCTTGTTCTTGGTCTCGCAGGCGTTTTTTCTCCAAAGAAGCACCAATCCGAGCTTTTAACAGCACCGGATTAAAGGGTTTAGAGAGATAGTCTTCTGCACCCAATTCAATGCATTTGACCACGCTATCAATATCATCCACAGCGGAAATCATAATCACCGGGATATGGCGCAGACTGGAATCGGCCTTAATTTCCTCTAAGACTTGATAGCCATTAAGATGGGGCATCATAATATCGAGTAGCACGAGATCGAAGGGTTCCGCTCGGATTAATTCGAGTGCCTTCAGTCCATCTTCTGCAATTTTGACGTGGTAGCCTTGCCGCTTCAAGCGGCGGCAGAGGAGATCGCGGTTGGCTTCAACATCATCAACTACCAGCACCGAGGCTTGGTCAAGGTTCATGGCATCGACTCTTTAAAATCTAGCAGGCTCGAAATAGCAATCGGGCAGGGGTTTAATGGGGTTAACCCGTCTCGGAACGGGCGATCGCCTCTAGGAGACGATAGGGGTGACCTTAGTCGTGGGATCCTGAAGATCCGGCAGGAGGTAGAACCTATTGATACCAAATCCGGGGGTCAAAGTTCTGTTTTGAGGTTAGCTCTTTTGATAGAGTCTTTGTCTGTGTAGCCGCACCCGACTGGGTGTAGGGGTTTTCAGACGACTCAGAACCGCATGGAGTAGGAGAGGAGTTTTGGGCGATCGCATCATGGCATTAGTGTCCGCATAGCTGGGTTTACTGAGATTGAAGGAGCAAATCAACCCCTGATGGCGTTTGCTCTCTCGCCGTGGTGCAAGTGATTCGGCGAAATCCCATTTAAAGATGGAAACTTCCTAGGATTCTACCTATTTCTTGAAGGTTCTATCCGATGGCCAGAGAATTTCCCCTGGAAAATGCCTCATTTGAGCATTAGGAGTCAGGTTGAACTGGGACAGTCCGGAGACGGACTGTAAAAGTGGACCCCACTCCCACTTGACTGCTCACGGAGATTTCACCTCCCATCATCTCGCAGAATCGCTGAGAAATAGCTAATCCTAAACCTGTGCCGCCATACTTGCGCGTCGTCGAAGGGTCCGCTTGGGTAAAGGCGTTAAAAATTTGATTCATTTGTTCGGGACTCATGCCAATCCCCGTATCCGTCACCCGAAAGATAATACAGGGAGACGGAGGCCCCAGAGGGTCACCGTTGAGGGGCTGGGTAGAATCCGTCCCCATCAGGTCCCCAGACTCCCCGAGAGGTGACTTCAAAGGGGTCTGAGGAATCCACATCAGGTCCCGAGAGACCTCAAAGGTAATGGTTCCCTCGGTGGTGAATTTAGCGGCATTACTCAAGAGGTTTAATAACACTTGTCGGATTTTTGTCAAGTCTGCATATAAGGTTCCGATATCAGGGGGACAGATTGATTCTAATGTATTGTTATTTTTTTGAATCAAGGGTTTGGCGGTGGCCAGGACATTTTCAAGCAGAGTCTGGATCTCGAAGGTTTCTAAATAGAGTTCCATCTTACCCGCTTCGATTTTGGAAATATCCAAAATATCGTTAATCAGGGAGAGTAAGTGTCTCCCGGCAACTTGGATTTTTTGCAAATCGGGGATGAAGTCTTCCGACCCTAAATCTTCGGATTCTTCGAGGAGAATTTCGCTGTAACCGATAATAGCATTCAGGGGGGTTCGGAGTTCATGACTCATGTTGGCCAGAAAGGCACTTTTAGCGCGGTTTGCAGCTTCGGCGGCGGCTTTGGCTTCTTGCAATTGCTGAGAGACTTTCTTGCGATCGCTGATATCGTTGAGAGTCCCAGAAAGGCCGATGATTGTCCCATCGGGAGAGAGTCTCAGCCTCGCATAAACGTCAATCCAGCGGCGATCGCCTGTCTTGGTCAGATAACACACCTCATGGTGGCAATAGTCAATCTGTCCCTGCACCAATTTCTGGAATTTTTGTTGAGTCTCCAGATGATTTTCGGGATGAATATAGTTTAAAAATGGCGTCCCGAGACTTTCTTGGATACTATATCCTGAAATTTCCGTCCAAGCCGGGTTGAGGAAGGTCCAGCATCCATTGGGGTCGGTTTGAAAAATGACTTCTTGAACCGTATTCACCACGGAGCGATATTTTTCTTCACTGTCTTGCAAAGAGGCGATTAGTTGCAGTTTTTCCGCTTCGGAGCGCTTGCGGGCGGTAATATCTCGGACGATCGCCAAGGCTTCCTGCTCTCCACTCGCCACAACCCGGCTTTCATAACTAAATATTTCTTCGTTAATGGTTAAGTCATATTCAAATATCTCAATTTCATGACTTTGTAAAGTTTTTTCTAAAGCATTAATACAATCTGCAACCACTTCATGGGATAATAATTCACTTAATTTTTTACCTAAAAATTGGCCACTTAAGTTACCAAAATCGATGCCATTGACAGGTTTAAAGTCCAGAATCGTTTGTCGGCGATCAAAGCGGAACATTAAATCAGGCATGGCATTGAGCAAGGCGCGATTTTTGGCTTCGCTTTTGCTCAATAAAGACATAGCGTGTAACATTTGGAACTCGGACCGCTTGCGATCGCTAATATCCTGCACCGAACCCAGCACCTTCTTTCTCGGTTCTTCCCCGGGGTGATCAACCGTTCGGGCGGAATCGCGCAACCAACAAATTTCACCGAATTTGGTAAAAATTCGGTATTCTAAGACTGCTCCCTGTTCCCCCAGAATTTCTCGCTCAAATTGCCGAAACTTGGGCAAATCCTCGGGATGAATCACCCGATGCCAGCCGCCTTTTTGATTGATTTCCTCTCGGGTATAGCCCGTGATCCGTTTAAAGGATTCAGTCACCCATTCAGCGATCGGTTCACCCTGCTCATTGAGGGTCATGGAATAGACAAAATCCGAAGCCAGTTCAGAAATGGCCCGATACCGGGCTTCACTCTGACGCAGAGCTTCTACGGATTTGGTGCGTTCGGTGATATCAGTTAGATAACCTTCTAGGGCAAATAATTCTCCCGTGACTGAAAAAATCCCGCGTCCTTGTTCCCAAATCCATTTGGTTTCTCCAGTGCGAGTGATGATGCGGTAAGCCGATTCAAAGGGCTGTTGGTTTTGTAAACTGGCTTGGACCTTGGCCCACAGTTCGTCTTGATCGTCAGGGTGGATGATTTTGCCAAAAGAAACCCGGCGATTCCCGATGAGATCTTCGGAACTATATCCGGTTAATTCGACACATCCATCGCTGACAAATTCCATTGTCCAATTTCGGTCATTTTTACAGCGATAAACCATGCCCGGAAGGTTGCTCATCAGGGTGGCTAGGGTTCGTTGATTTTCAGTCACCGTGGCGATGAGCAATTTTTCCAGGTCTTGGGAGCGTTTGCGATCGCTAATGTCTCGCACCGCTGCCACCCGGACTCTTTCACCGGAATTTAAAATTTCTTTCCCCTGAATTTCTACGACCCCAATTGTGCCGTCTTTTTTTAAAACCTCTACCTCGTAAGGAGTTTCATCGCCTAATTTAATCCGGGTTAAAGCGATTCTTTTAGAGTGGGGGGTTAAATAATCGAAGGCATTTTTGCCAATCAACTCGGCCTCCGAGTAGCCGCTCATTTTTACGAGGGCTTGATTAACATCGATAATTTTTCCTCGGATATGAATGATGATCCCTTCAAAGGTGGCTTCCGAGAGTCGGCGCAATCGGGCTTCGCTATCGCGCAAAGCGGTTTCAGTTTGCACCTGCTGAGTAATTTCGCAAACTAAAGCGGCGACTCCGATGAGTTCACGGGACTGATTGAGGAGGGGAAGGACATTCCATTCACAAGTTAGGGTTCTGCCTTCTCGGGTGCGATTTTCTAACCGCCAACGCTGTTTACAGGGGTGGGTTAAGAAGTGATTCCAGTGGTTTTGGAAATCAGGACGGGCATTTTCTGGGATGATGGCCGTGAGTAAAGGGGTGGCGATCGCTTCCCTGGCGTGATAGCCAAAGAGAGTTTCGGCAGTGGGATTCCAGGTTTGAATCTCACCGTTGAGGTTGAATTCAATGACGGCGATCGGGAGATGATTCAGGTAAAGTGCCAGTTGGTCTGCGGTGGGGGTCCCCAGGGATGGGATGCCAACCCTGTCACTTTGGACCGGACTAAAATGCAAAGACGTGGGATAGGTGGTTTTCTGGGCAATTTTTAATTGTCCCCAGGTCCACCCCATCCAGCCGAAAAATAGGGGGTTAAGGTCTAGGATCCAGTGGAGTGGATTGGTGAGATGGACCTGGGCGATCGCCCCTAAAGACCAGTCTACATCTCGCATCACCATGTCCAGAATCCATGCCAAGACTGGGATCATGCAACCCAAGAGGATTCCCACCCGGGTATAAGTTTGAATCAGCCCCCCCTGGTGATTTTCGGGGTTACAATTTACATCTGCATTGGGCTTCAACTTCTGGGCCGGTAAATTATTAGACATCTTGATGAGATCTCTTTGGCGAAGAGGGTGGGTTTGACTTGAACTGTCATTTTTAGAGTTCCTGTCTTGTCATCAACGGGATATCATGGGGTCCAATGCTTTCCTAACCGCTATTGTTGAGTTCTGAATCCTGGACGATCTCAAGAAAGTGAAGCGCTGACTAAAATTTCAGACAATCATTGGCCGTTAAATTCCCATTTATGATCACAGAAATTGCTGCCCAAATCGGCAGGTACTTGGCACCATTGATTCACCTCCTTTTTCTCCTCAATGCTCTGGTTATTTCACCAATCACGGATATGGACTAAGAGTAGGGCTTAGATTAACCAGAAAATCAGGAAATCACCCAGACTGGCGGCAGGGGATGAATGCTCGGGAAAAATCTAGGTTTGACCGATGAGGGCTGCTGCCCTGTGATTCCGATCTTTGGATTTTAAAATTGACCCAGAATCCCCCTCCATTAAAAATCCCCAGTTTGCGCCTGGAGAACTCCGAATCCTTAAAAATATCACTCAAAACTTCTGTGGACTGATAGAAATACCATTCATTGCTGTTCAAGAGTGAAGAAATTGACCCCGTGGCGATCGCACCCCTTAAATTTTCCTCATCTATTCTCCCCATTCAGCATCGGAGTGGAAGCGGCATCTTAAACCGTCGGTTGCTTGGAAATATGTAACTGAATTTTCTCTAACAACCGAGGAAACTCCACGGGTTTGGTGTCATAATCATCGCATCCTGCCGCCAGACATTTCTCGCGATCGCCAGACATGGCATGAGCAGTTAATGCAATAATCGGGATCCACTGAGTATCCGGTGCCGCTTTAATCCGCTTGGTTGCTTCCCACCCATCCAATACCGGCAAACTCATATCCATCAAAATCAAGTCAGGTGTTTCGGCATGGGCCATTGTGACGCCTTGTCCGCCATCGACGGCTACGATGACCTCATAGCCCCGACGCTTCAGACGACGCAATAGCATATCCCGATTCATCTCATTATCTTCTACCAACAGGATCTTATGCATTGCTTTCGGGTTCCCTTTGCTCCCCTTACTGTATGCCTTCCTTAAGGCTTTCTAGCATAACGCTCATTTCCACGCCTCGATATTATTGTCCAGTTTCAACGCCAAGGTTGCTTGAAGGCGCGAATGGCTTAAAATCTGAGCGGGGTCAGTCTGAATGCCCGGTTTGGCATTTCGCGTTGTGTTTTGTTCTTCCCCTAGCGATCGGTCCTTAGATTTCGGCAGCGATCTCCGGCCTAGGAGCCATTTTCTATAAACTTACAAACCTATCTCTGTGTGCAACAATGTTGCCGTAATTTATTTTGCAGTCACAACGCTCGACTCCTCCTCCAGTGTCTTTCTTAATTTACTTTACTCGATCGCCACTCTTCCACAAGCCACATCATAGAACTGACTCAAGGGTTCGATTACAGGACCGCCCCCAGAACCCTCCCCGCCCTCCGGACGGAAATTCTCCCCCACCCCTGCCCTCGATCCACCGATCCATTGATTTATGTCCTTACCCAACCCCCCTGTTAACGATTCAGTTGTAGAATTTTGGGATGTCACCTTTCGGGTGAATCAGCGCAATTTAGTCTCCAATTTGAATTTTAAAGTCAATCGTGGTGAAGCGTTAGTGCTCATCGGACGCAGTGGCAGCGGCAAAAGTACCACGATCGCCCTGATGGATGCTCTAAAAATTCCCACTCATGGCGAGGTCCTCGTTGAGGGCAAACCCACCACTCAATGGGACCCGATTCAGTTGCGGCGACGGATGGGCTATGTCATTCAGGACATTGGTTTGTTTCCTCATTTCACCGTAGCTAAAAATGTCGGTCTCGTCCCGTCACTTCAGGGATGGGACCGCGATCGCATCCAAAACCGAGTCACCGAACTCCTCGAACTCGTCGGATTAGAACCCCAACATTTCCTCCACCGCTACCCTCACCAACTCTCCGGGGGTCAACGCCAGCGCGTCGGCGTCGCCCGTGCCCTGGCAGCCGATCCCCCCGTCTTGCTCATGGATGAACCCTTTGGGGCGGTGGACCCCATTACCCGCCTGGAACTCCAACGGGAATTTCAACACCTGCAACAGCAACTCGGCAAAACCGTAATATTTGTCACCCATGACATTCACGAAGCTTTACGCTTGGCAACCCGCATCGGCTTGATGCAAGATGGCAAACTGGTCATGTTAGGCACTCCCCCGGAATTTTTGCAATCCGAACATCCCGAAGCTCAAGCCTTTATCCGCTGCCTCCCCACTCCCACCTTCGATGAAACCGCTGATTTCTAGGCGTTCCAGGGGACCAGAAACCGGGTTTCTGGACAAAATCTCGGGGATGAAGTCACAAATCTCGGTAAGAAACCCGGTTTCTCACCCATTGCCCTATCAATCCACCCTTGTCAACTCTATCAGCCTGAATCATGGATGAGTTTTTTCTGATTCGATATAGCGAAGAAATTTTGCGTCGCAGTGGCGAACATTTATTTTTAGTGGCGATCGCCATTACCATTGCCACCACCTTCGGGATTCCCTTGGGCATTCTCATTACCCGCAAACCCCACCTTTCCCAAAGCATTTTGGGGATTGCCAATATCCTGCAAACGGTTCCCAGTTTAGCCCTCTTTGGCTTTTTAATTTCGGTACCCATTATTGGCGGAATTGGGGCAGTCCCCGCCATATTTGCCCTAACTTTATATGCCTTATTACCGATTATTCGCAATACCTACACCGGCATTATTGGCGTAGACTCGGCCATTCGTGAGGCGGGAAGGGGGATGGGGATGACCGATTGGCAATTGCTCTCCCAAGTTGAGATTCCCTTGGCAATGGGGGTTATTTTGGCGGGGGTGCGAGTCTCGACGGCTATTTCAGTGGGAATGGCGACGATTGCTGCGGCGATCGGGGCCGGTGGATTGGGGGCGTTGATTTTTCAAGGGATTTCGATGGTGAACAATCAACTGATTTTAGCCGGGGCAGTTCCGGCAGCGGCGATCGCCTTAATTGCCGATGGGGCGATCGGCTGGCTTGAACATCAATTAACGGTCAAAAAATGAACGCCAAACAAGTTTTATTCTTAGCCCTTTGCACCCTCACTCTCGGCGCAATCGTTGGTTGCCAAACCGATAACTCCCGCCCTAGGGGAAAGGCAGATATTGTGATTTGCTCTAAAAATTTCACGGAACAAAATATCCTCGGTGAACTCCTCGCCCAACAGATAGAATCTCAAACCAATTTAACCGTCGATCGCCAGTTAAATTTAGGCGGGACATTCCTCTGTCATGATGGCCTCCGAACCGGCCAAATTGATGCTTATGTTGAATATACCGGCACGGCTTTTACCGCAATTTTAAACGAGACCCCGATTTCAGATGCAGAAACGGTTTACCAAAAGGTCAAACAAGCCTATCAAGACCAATTTAACTTAACCGTCATGCCTCCATTAGGTTTTAATAATACCTTTGCCATCATGGTCCGAGGAGAAGATGCACGGAATTTAAACTTAAAAACTCTCTCCGATGCCGCTGAACATACCCCCCAATGGACCGCCGGATTTGGCTATGAATTTATGAGTCGGGAAGATGGGTTTCCCGGCTTGGCGGCGACCTATCAGTTAACCTTTGCCCGCCCTCCCGAAGTCATGGATTTAGGATTAATGTATCGGGCATTAGTTTATAAAAAAGTGGATTTAATTGCCGGAGATTCTACCAATGGATTAATTGATAAATTGGGATTAGTGGTGCTAGAAGATGATAAAAATTATTTTCCCCCTTATCAAGCGGTTCCTATTGTCCGGCAGGAAACCTTAGAAAAATATCCAGAACTAGAAGCGGCAATTACCCAACTGGCGGGATTAATTTCTGAAGCAGAAATGCAACAAATGAACTATCAAGTTGATGGAGAATTTCGTCGATATCAGGAAGTGGTGCGGGAGTTTTTGGCCTCCAAACAGTCACCGAAATCTGGGAATGAGTCAGAATAAACGGGGGGAATACTCAGGGGATTCGGTTTTCTTATTTCTGGAAAATCATATTCGGCATTCTCCCGATCCAAAATAAGCGAGTTGCAGTTACACCCATCAAGATTGCACCTGTGATGAAACAAGCACTATATCCATAAGAAACAGCCATCATTCCGCCTACCAAACTGCCAACAATTGTGGCAATGCCTATCAGGGAATTATAGGAACCCATTGCGATCGCTTCCTGACCTTTGGGGGCAAGCTTGGCAACGATGGTGGTGCTAGAAATGCTAATTGCAGCCCAAGTCAATCCGGTTAAGAGGTGGGCGATGCCCACAATGGGCAAACTCAGGGGATGGACAGGCATCACCGCCACGAGAGTGAAAATCAGGAAAACGGCAATTCGGATGGCAGTTGCCCAAGCTTGTAGCTTAACCCCTTTGTGTTTTTGGACAAAACGGGCCATTGGCAGATAAAAGAACGCCTCGATCGCCGCTTTACCCATGCTAATCAGTAAAATTTGAGTATTGGTTGCCCCTAAATGGGTGCTCAGAAAAATCGGAAAGGGGACAAAGACGACATTCACCGCGAAGAAAAAGACCGCTGCACAACCATAGTAAAGCAGCAGGGGACGGGAGAGGTTTTGAAGCAGGTTAACCGGCCAGGACGGATGCAGGATAAAATACAGCATTCGCGAGGAATAAAACATCGCCCGTCTTTCGATCACTGCTACAGAGATGACGTCATGTAACTCGGACTGATACTGGCGGTGTTCTGAACTTTTGCGCGGTTCTTTTACCCATTTCACGCACAGAATCAAGCTGACTGTAGCGGCACAACTGGCTAAGAGTAACAGCGATCGCAGTCCCATACTCGTCCAATGAATGGGAATGAAGGCTAACCAACTGGCCCCCAACAAAACGCCCCCGACAAAACTCCAGCCAGAAATCTGATAAAATCGACCAAAGGCACTGGCCCATCGGTCTTCGGGGTTGCCATCGATGACCAGGGCGGAGGCAACTGGGGTAATGGCGGCCATGAAAAATGCGCCTAGGGTACAGAATATCATCACTTGCTCGATTCCCTGGGCGATCGCCGTGAGTGCGGTACAGAGGGCAAATCCACAAAATCCGAGGATGAGGAAGGGACGGCGCAGTTTGAGGCGATCGGACAGGTTGCCCCAGACAATAAAGGCAATGACACCGGCGAGGGAAGTCAGGGAATGGACTCGTCCGACATCGGTTACACTGCCATCGACGCTTTGAACGATAAATAATGGCAGTAGGGTGATTAATAAGGCTTCGCCTAATTTATACGGCACAAAGCCAAAAAACCACAGCGGTACCGTGAGGCGCGATAACCGGAAAGGGTTGATTAAGAAAAGATTCATCGGGTCGGTATGGGTTGTAGGGTTAAAAAAAAAGAGCCAATTGCACCCCTAAATAATTGCAAATTTAAAATAAAATTGATGCGATTTGACGCTGATTACCCACTCTAATTCGACGCAGTTCTTGGGCTTAAAGTGCCTTACTATAAGGTATCCGCAAAAATACGGACTATTGGGGATCGCTTGTTTAATTTTTGGGTTATTCTTAATACCTGCAATCTTCTTTGGACTCCATCCGGGCCGATCGCCTCATTCATTTTGGCCTGCAACTCCCATCGCGATTGCTGCCATAAAAAAACCCGCCTTCGCGGGTTGGATGAAATCTATAAAAACCTGCACCCTCAAGGGTGGGGCTACAGGGACCTTAGCGAAGCCCGGGCCGAAGGGCTATAGCCCGCCTGCGCGGGCTGAAGAGTATGGTTAGATCTTTGACAACCGGATTTGGGATTAGATCAGCTTGACGGCACGCAATCCAAACATCAGGACCACGGCACTGACGAAGGCTCCACCGACAATCAAAGCGTAAGCAAGGATTCCAGACATTGAGCAGTATCTCCATTTAAAATCGCTACCCACCATTGAATCATGGCTTGCGATACAATACAGCCCTCTAGTTTTAGTGAATGGGTTGTTTACCATGCCGTCTGATATCCGCGTCAATCTGCCCCAGGACTCTTACAATATTGCGATCGCCCCTCAATCCTTAGATCAACTCGGGGAGCAAATGCAACCCCTGAAGTTGGGGAAAAAAGTCTTAGTGGTGTCCAACCCCGTGGTGGATCGACGGTATGGCGACTGCCTCCGGTCCTCGTTAACCGCAGCGGGATTTGATGTCTCTACCTGCATCCTGATGGCAGGAGAACAATACAAAACCCTGCGATCCATCCAAAAAATTTACGATGCGGCCCTAGAACAACGCCTAGAACGGTCCTCCACAATGGTTGCTTTAGGCGGTGGGGTTGTGGGAGATATGACCGGATTTGCGGCAGCGACTTGGTTGCGGGGGATTAATTTTGTCCAAGTTCCCACCACCCTGTTAGCAATGGTGGATGCTTCGATTGGAGGCAAAACCGGGGTGAATCATCCCCAGGGGAAAAATCTGATTGGGGCATTTTATCAACCGAAGTTAGTGGCGATCGACCCCGAGGTGCTAAAAACGCTCCCAGCCCGGGAATTTCGAGCCGGAATGGCCGAGGTGATTAAATATGGGGTGATTTGGGATTCGGAATTATTCACCCAGATGGAACAGGCAAAGCGGTTGGATCAGTTACGCTATGTCGATGCGGGATTTTTGGAAGAAATTCTCGCCCGTTCTTGTCAAAGTAAAGCGGATGTTGTGGGCAAAGATGAAAAAGAAGCGGGATTGCGGGCGATTCTGAATTATGGTCACACCATTGGTCATGCGGTGGAAAGTTTGACCCACTATAAGGGAATGAATCATGGGGAAGCAGTGGCAGTCGGGATGGTGGCGGCATCGCGCTTAGCGGTGGGGTTGGGACTGTGGGATGAAGAGTGCGATCGCCGTCAGTTTGCCTTGATTGAAAAAGCCGGGTTGCCGACGAAATTACCGGAGGGGTTGAATCTTGAGGAGATTATTGACACCCTGCAAACTGATAAGAAGGTGAAAGATGGAAAAGTGCGGTTTGTGTTACCGACACAAATCGGTGCCGCAACTGTGAGCGATCGCGTGACGTCAGATCTCATTCGCCAGATATTGCCTGGAATGCAGTAACGCCGGTTCACCTTAGAGACTTCGCAAGAGGGGGATGCCATGAGCAAATATGACAAACTGTTCCAAACTTACGCGAAATCAACGGAAAAACTCACGCCTGTCGAAGCGTTGTTTGCCATTACGTTGATTGTGGTTTATGCCGATGGTCAAATGTCTGAACAACAATCGGAGTTACTCCATGAGTTGATGGCAAGTGGCGCGATGAAGGGGTATGAGGTAGAAGATATCTACAAAATTTCGGCCAAAGTTGATAGAATTTGGGACCGTCAAGGGACTTCGGCTTTGTTTAATGCAGCCATTGAAGCCCTGCCGGATGATATGGTTGAAGGGGCCTTTGCCGTAGCCGCCACCTTTGCAATTGTTGATGGGAAGGTGACGCCAGAAGAATCCCATTATTTGGATAAATTAGCCCACGCCCTAAAAATTCCCGCCGAAACGGCACCCCGACTAATTGCCGAAGCTTGGGAGAATTATCGGCGATCGGAATAAGGTGGGGGGATATAGCTGTTCCTGCACTCATAAGGCACAGATATTTAGAGGAGTGCGAGCATCTTGCTGGCTGACAATAGGGAGCAAAATGCTCGCACTCCCAAAACTGCACCTCATAACTATGGGAACCGCTATAGCAACGCCTCACCAAAATACTGCCCATAAACACCGCAACTGACTTTCATCCGATGATTTTCTATCTTGACTAAACCCAATTCTTGTAATCTTAACAGTTCTAACTGTCGTCCTTTCAGAGGAAACTCTTCGCGCAACACCTGTCGAAACGCTCCCATCAACTGGGAATGCTTTTGAATGGCTCTCAACTGTTCGTGCAGGTGTTCCCGATAAATCCCTGTCTCTGTCGCTGCTGTTTCTATTAACAATTCGAGAGGAATTGCTTGACTCGCGCTCGAATAGAAAGCTAGCCGGACTAAATAGGGATGACCTCCCAGTAGCTGTATCAATTCCTCAATTTGTCTGCTTGAAAACTCCAGTCCATACCTTGCTGCCAACTCGTCC
This sequence comes from Laspinema palackyanum D2a, assembly GCA_025370845.1. Classification (GTDB taxonomy): domain Bacteria; phylum Cyanobacteriota; class Cyanobacteriia; order Cyanobacteriales; family Laspinemataceae; genus Laspinema. The sequence continues at coordinate 103,767 of JAMXFF010000024.1, forward strand.
ACTTGCTCTGCTGTAAAGGGCAATAGTTCAATCGGCATTCCGATATTCAATGAGCCAACAATGCCAGCAATTTCTAAATAGCATTGTTGGGACTTAACCATCACCAATCGCAGCTTTTGCCAAAGGGTACTATCCTGACTTTCCTCATACCAGTAGCGCAGCAATCCAAAAAAGTCACAAGCCAGTTCTGGATAGGCTAAAATGCGATGGCACTCATCCAATGCCAACACCAAAGCTGTATCGATCTGCGGCAGGAGATACTCTTGAAAATAATTGGTGCAACTTTCTAAACTGCCAAGATTTTCATCCCAATATTCATTGAGCTTTGATTCTAGCTTAAGCTGCTGAGTGATGCGGGTGCAGAACCATCGGAAAAATTTGTCTCCACAGGTGAAGGCGCTGCTACCCGCTTGCTGTAAGTTTAACCGTACTACGCGATCGTTATTTTCTGTGGCATGGGCAATAATTCTTTCTAATAGAGAAGTTTTCCCCATTTTTTTCGCCGCTGAAATCTGGAGGTAAGCTCCAGGTTTGGCCAGTTCTCGATGACAGAGAAAATCGGAGCTTCTCAAAATATAAAATGGAGAAGTTACAGAAACTTTGCTCTGCGGATATTCTAAATGGGGTCCTGAGATTAAATTGGGAATTGGATTTGACGATTCAGAGGTATGAGAGGGTGAGCTCTTCAAGGAAAGGGTTTCGAGTCTCTTTTGGATTAAATTTCCTAAGCTGTTATTACTTTCATCAAATCCTTCTCCTCCGTGTTGCTGATGAACCCCAGTCATTGAAGAAAATTCTGAAGCGGAGAATTTGCGTTTGATGGTATCGATTAAAGGTTGATTTACCCGATACACTCTTGCCATTCGCCCTGCCAGAATCGCGAGACAATTGCTTTTAGTAATGGGTTCTCCCAGAACGTCAGCGAGCAAATTCCATAACTTGGGAGCCACGTTTTGACTCAAGTAATCGCTACTGTAGTTATGCTCTGATGCGATGATGCGATAAGTTTTTTGCTGCAAAGATCCAGCCAAAACTATCCGTTGGGTGTCTGAAAGAGATTGTCCCGTTTTTTCTTTCACTAAGACATCAACAAGCAGGATGATAGATTCGATATTCTTCATTTCAACATTCCGGGCTATCAAAGCGATCGGATGTAGCGATTTGTCCCCCGGTTCTGGGCGATGGTGGCAACAATGGGGAATTTCATCCCAACAAAGTTTTGAGCGTTGAATGGCGATCGCCTCCACTGGTGGGGCAATTCATGCTCATGCACCAACACTTCATGGACTTACATCCTTTCTATCATACCAGATGTAGCACCAAAATCATCATCCCTCCATGACTGCGGCTACCCCCTTTCACTGGATAGACCCTCCAAACCTTCGCAAAAAAAAATCCCAGTTAGATCTGGGACTTTTTTAATAATGTCAGCTAGGATATCAAAGAGTTTCTTTCCTATGCGGAACACTTTGAAAGCTTTCTCTTGGTGAGTAAACCGCTAACACCCATTAATGCTAAGGCAGCAACCGTACCGGGTTCGGGAACGGTCGCAGGGGTTTGGGGTTCGGGCTGGTAATCATACGCCATACTAGCCCAGGAAGAGTCTACTGCAATTCCTTCAGCCCAACTGAAGTAAGAGCCAGTAGGTGATCCCCAGCCACTTGCGTCGGCGTTCCACACCCCGTTATTCAAGTCAAAACTTCCCAAATCAAATAAATCATCCAGATTTAGCGAATAATAGCCGTGAATGTCGTTGAAAGTAAAGCTCGTCAGTTCACCTAATTTTAGCAAACCATCGCTGTCATCGTCAGTTCCTTCAAAATCTCCAGACCCCCAGATACTACTATCATTATGCCTGATGACATTGAATGATAAAGAAGCAGCAGTGGCGGGATTGGCGTCGAGAACTGCGAGGGAAGCTACACCGGCTACAACACCAAGGGAAATTAATTTTTTCAGCATTATTATTTGACTCCTGGGAGTGGTTTTGCTTTTCAGTTTGATGTCTTTACAGTCTTAACCTGACACCTAGTTTTTGTTTTGTCATTCTATAAAAGTTGACTTCTACCATTATTTGGCTCTTAAACGTCCTTTATCAAAACTTTTTACAATAATCGATCGCCTACATTGACTCTTCACAAAAGAAAAGCCTATTCTGAGAATTAAAACGCAAATCCTGTTGGATTTATTAAAAATGCTTTTTGTCAACCCCTTAAAGTTGATTGATTAAAAATTCAATCAACCTGTTTGACCTGGATCTTCAGGTTGGGAGCAAGGGTATCGCCCCACAGCACCCCTACTCGCTTGCCCCAACTCAGGGGATGTTGGAGGGTGGGGAGTCTTTCCACTCCCCTCACCGGGAAAAAGCGATCGCAGCCCTTGGAGAGAAAAGATTTTGTGGGCTTGTTCCGGGGAGAGGCGGAGAATTATCACCGGCGCACCCAATAGCAACAACACCCCGTCAGACGGGGCGGTTACATTAATTAGTTATAATTATAAAAAATGATATAAAAATTTAATATTATTATGACTTTCCCAATGGCAGCTTGAGGTCATGACCGAAGTGCGATCGCCCCCCTGCTCTTTTTCTCCCCTTAGAAAGCGGACAGTCAGAGGAAAAATCAAGAAAGTTACAGGGGGGCGCGGTTTAGTTCGATGCTCTATCCAACCATACTCTCTATACTCAGGGGCACCATATCGCCGCCGGTGGTTAAGCCTAATAACATGGGTTCTTGCGGTCGAATCACTTTGCCGGTGAGGACGCACCGTTCCTCTCGTTGGGCCGTCGCATCTAAACTGGCGCGAATATCGTCTCGGGAAAATGAAGGTCGATACTCTCCTGATTTTTGCTGGACGTAATTCCAGAGCACGTCTCGAATCAAGGCTTGATAGCCTTGATTGCCAGAGATGGCTTTGAGGCTTTCTTTCAGAGATCTCTCTAGGCGGATGCTGGTGACTTCCATTTCGGTGGTGGGTGTTCGAGTAATCGCAGACATAACTTTTTTCCTCTGGAGGGTTTACATTCTCTGTAATATTAGTGTAGTATGTTTGGTGAAGAATTCAAGTCCTTGCTTTCAAAAAATCTAACCGTGAACTTTTTACCCCTCCTTCCTACAATCACTGGACTGTATGCCAATGGCTTGGGCCGTGATGTTGATGCAGGCGATCGCCTCATGACATCGGCTATAGCTTTGGTGTCCATCGGGCGGGGTGAGTATGATAGGAATGCGGACCCAAATTTCGAGATGAGCGAGGAGTTTAAATCCACGTTAGGTCAGCTATCAGCATGGCCAAATATTCATAGCAGAAGCGGGAGGGATAGGCATCAAGTGCCGTATCCATCTAGGACGAGAAGACCCTAATAATAAGAGTTTTTTCAGCCCCCGCTTCCCCTAAATCAGGAAGTGGGGGCTGTTTTTTTTAAGGAGTCGAGTCGTGAATAGCATAAGTGACGTATTAACAAAATCGGTGGTGGTGTTTTCTAAAAACTACTTACCGATTAGCCGAGTCAACATTAAACGAGCAATTGTCCTGTTAATTGCAGGCAAGGCAGAACCGTTGGAGTTAAGCGATGGCAGCAATAGCTATGACTTTGGCTTAGAGACCCCTCAACGGTATGAGGTGCGATCGCCCTCTCAAGTGGTGATGGTTCCTCCCCATATCCGCCTCACCATTACAGGGACTGAACGGATTTGGAAGGTGCCTCCGGTCAACCGTCGCGAAGTCCTCAAACGGGACCACCATGCCTGTCAATACTGCGGCAGTGCGAAACATTTAACCCTGGATCATGTCTTGCCTAAATCCCGAGGCGGGAGTCATAGTTGGGATAATGTCGTAACCGCCTGCATGAGTTGCAATTCTCGCAAGGGCGATCGCACTCCGATGGAAGCTGGAATGACACTCAAAAGCAAACTCAAGGCCCCCATCCACCCGGCGATCTCGTTTGCAGAACAATTCTGGAGCGATTTGAAGGGCTACGAGTGAGAGCAACCGGGAATTGGATGTCCAATTTCTGCACATTCTTTGGAGAAAATCTCACGGGAAGAAGTTAGACGGAGTGAATCTGAGATTGGGAATTGCCAATCGTTCAATAAATTTTTGATGTTTCACAATTCCTAAGAATATAGACGCCCTTTTTTGTAAAAAAAACATAAGTTCGGGCGACTCAGACTCTCACTCAAGGGCGAAGCAAGAATAACTCACAAAGACGAGAGATCACTGGCAATGCTGAAGTTCATTTATACTGAAACCGGCTTTAACCTAGAGCGTCTGCCTGACTCCATTGAGGAAGTCGTGGCGACCCGTGCCGTCGTGGCGATGCGAGTGGGTGAAAGCATCGCGATCGCCCCCTCTAGCGCGTCGTTTTTGCTGCCTGCCGATTTGCCCGCACTGAAATTTCTGGAAGCGGAGGCATTAAACGATCCAGGCGACATGATTTCGATCTGCGTTGCCGATAGTGAGTATGTGGAAGTCAGCTTACGGGGGACTTGGATCTCTACGGATTCCCAGAACGATTTTGGGGTTTTTGTCACCGCCTTGAGCGATCGGGCTGAGTTCTATGTCCTCAAATGTTCTGAGGAAGCGAATGCCGGGGTTTCCTTACTCAATGAAGTCGATTGATCTAAAAAAATGAACCCAGAGACACTGGAAGTATCTGGGTTCATTCGGGGTTGAACTCTATTTGTTCTGAAATCCACTCAGGAGATCGTCCTCCTATTTATCCTACTGATTAATTCGCGAACACAATCCTGGACCTTCCTGGACCACAATATCCACACAATTGGCATACTCCATCGCCGGACTATTTCCCGGTTGAAACGTAATAGTAGAACGATTACCCGCTGCATCCCCATATTCCACCCGCAAGTTTTCTTCAACAAAACTCAGGGACTTAATCTCCCCTACGCCATAAGTCGAAAACTCATTCGGAAAGGGTCTCGGTCCCGGGACTTGGGCTCGATAAATCCCATAACCTCGCGGTTGCGGATCAAGGACGAAAATGCCACTGGTGGTCGTGGCGGCAAAATAATCTAGCACGACGCCAACCACAATATGTCCTGTAAATGGATTAACCGCCACCTGAGCAAATAAATCCCCACTCCGATCGCGATCGACCAGATTTCCTGTTTCTTTATCGTAGGTATCCAGAACTAAGACCTTCAGTTCATCCGCATCAATGATATAAGTATTTCCCCCCCACTCCCCTCGGAGTTGTTTCCGGTCCGAAATAATCTCGACTTCCGGAGAAAAGATGGGGCTGCCGGTTTGGTTTCTCCAGGTTCGCACAAATGTCGAATCATCGCTTAACCACTCGGGATGATTCGCTTCTATTAATTCTTGGAGGATAGTCAGGGCTTGCTTTTGATGTGTAAGTTGTTTGTAGTAGTGGGCAACATTGATTAAAGAAATGCTCATGAGTATCACTGAGTCCTCTTGTGGTTTTACAGTGGTTAGATTATAACCCTTTGGTAAATAAATTGCCTGAAGTTACGGGCGCTGAGAGAGCAGAATTTTAAGTTGCATCTTAAATTCTGTAATTTCTTGCTCAGTGGGTTGGGTTTGCTGCCAACTCTCTCGGGCCATTAGGCGATCGCACCAATCTTTCAACCGAGGATAATCTTCCAGGGGTAATCCCAGACTAGGCAAAAACGGAATGGCAGTTCCGGCAACAATATCTGCCAGGGTCAACTGTTCATCCCCAAAATATAGGCGATCGGCTAATTTACTTTCAAAAAAGCGTAACACCTGGTCAATATTCTGTTTAGCTTCCTGCAATTTTTCCGGAGTTTCTTGCGAAAACCCCATCGAATGCATCATCAAGGGCCGCATCGGTGGCATCATCTGAGTTAAGGTCAAAATTTCTACCATTTTCACAGTCCCTAACATCTGCGGATCTGAGGGCAGTAAAGAAGGAGTGGGATATTTTGCCTCTAAGTAATCCAAAATTGCCAAAGACTCCACCATTACAAATCCGTCATCTTCCAAAACCGGAATTTGGTGAAACGGATTGAGTGCTAGAAACTCCGGTTGGAACTGATCGCCATTAAGTTTCATCGGGACCAACTCAAACGATAGCCCTTTTTCTAATAAGGTTATCCAGACTCGGCTAGAGTTAAAAGAAATGCGGTTGTAGTATAGCTTCAACATGGCTTGATTTTTTTAAGATAACCTTCTGATTTTACCCCCCTTTGGGTCCAATACCACAACAGGGTAAGCCCAACTAGACCCAAGACAGTAAGGGCCATTCCTCCTGGCCCATCAAGATCCATTCCATACTTCAGACCTTCCTCATTGTAGTATGTTGATTTTGGGCAGTTTCCTCAGACTGATTAGCGGACAAAATCCTTATATAGAAAGCTTTTCAATAAAATTTGAAAAAAAATTCAAAAATTTCTCCAAAACCCCTTGACAGATTTGTAGTATGTTTGTAGTATATAAATATGAGGCGAGAGGGACAGGGCAAAACGCTCTACCCAAACGCCCACATCGAACCTTGAAAACTGAATAATCAAAGGGCCATTTAATGAAAACGGAAACAATGGCGGACTCAATCGGTGGGAATCATTCCCTTGAATCATTCCCACCCTATCAACCGCCAAACTTTTCCAAATTCCATGTAATCCACTGCTGATTTCATGGGGGTGTAGCTCAGTTAGCGTAGAGCACTTGTCTGTCGAACAAGTCGTCGCGGGTTCGAGTCCCGTCACTCCCGTTCAGCATGGATTAAATTTGGAAAAAACCCGAAGAAAAAACTCGATTGTAATGGATAGGGCCTCATCGTCTAATGGTTAGGATATAGCTCTTTCAAGGCTGGGATACGGGTTCAATTCCCGTTGAGGCTACCCAATCGATATCGCAGTGTAACTTAATGGTAAAGTACCCAGCTCATAACTGGGTTGATGCAGGTTCAAATCCTGCTGCTGCGACCAACAAATGTGGGGATAGTGTAATGGCTAACATGACGGTCTCCAAAACCGTTGATCTGAGTTCAAATCTCAGTCCCCTCGCCAACCTGGTGCCGTAGGCAAATTGGTAAAGCCCCCGATCTTTCAAGTCGGCGTTTGCGGGTTCAAATCCCGTCGGCACTGCCACATTGTATGGGCTGGTATCCAAATTGGTGAAGGAGCTTGACTGTAAATCAAGTGCTATTGTGCTAAACATGGGGGTTCGAGTCCCTCCCGGCCCATTCTGGAGAGGTGGCCGAGTGGCTTAAGGCGCTTTCCTGCTAAGAAAGAGCGGTTTAACGACCGTCGAGGGTTCGACTCCCTCCCTCTCCGCCTTTTTTGTATAACTTGGGTGCATGACACCCAACCTGGAGAGATGGCCGAGAGGCTGATGGCGCGGTCTTGGAAAGACCGATCGGATTGAACAAATCCGACGAGGGTTCAAATCCCTCTCTCTCCTTTATCCCCCGGTAGCTCAGTTGGTAGTAGCGCCTGTTTGAAGAACAGGAGGTCGTCGGATCGAAACCGACCTGGGGGACTGGTATTGCCTGGTGGACGATTGGCAAGTCGCTGTGACTCTGAATCACAGAGAGGTTGGTTCGACCCCAACCCAGGCATCCATATCACAATGCCCTGTGGTGTAATTGGCAACACCTCCGGATTTGGACCGGAAGAGTCCAGGTTCGATCCCTGGCGGGGCATCCAATTTTTGCTCCTGTGGCGTAATTGGAAAACGCGATCGCCTCAAAAGCGATTTATTGTGAGTTCGAGTCTCACCGGGAGTACCTTGGTTCTCTCGCTCCTGTGGCGGAATGGGTAGACGCGGCAGACTTAAAATCTGTTTTTTTAAAAAGTGTGGGTTCGAGTCCCACCAGGAGTACCAACGGGATGTAATTCAGCGGTTTAGAAGCCTTGGTTTGGGGCCAAGGAGTCGTGGGTTCAAATCCTACCATCCCGATTTTTTCTGCCCCTGTGACGTAATTGGAAACCGTCGCTCGCTCAGACCGAGTGTTTTACAGGTTCGAGTCCTGTCAGGGGTATTGGGTTTAATGAATTAGCCCAATTACGGTGAAGGTTTGTAGTGACTCCTTTAGGAGTCATTAAACAGAAACCCCTAAAGGGGTTACTACAAACCTTCAAAAACCATTCATAGTGACTCCGTGATAGAGTCATAATCCCAAAAATTTGCCCCTGTAGCCCAATTGGAAGAGGCACTAGATTAAGGATCTAGTGGATACTGGTTCGAGTCCAGTCAGGGGTATTTTGGTGATTTATGCAGGGATGGAGCAATGGTTGGCTCGTCAGTCTCATAAACTGAACATCAGCAAGTTCAAATCTTGCCCCTGCCACCAATTCTTAATGCTGGTGTGGCTCAAATTGGCAGAGCGATCGCCTTGTAAGCGATGGGTTGCAGGTTCAATTCCTGTCACCAGCTTTCTGCGGGTGTGATGTAGTGGTAAGCATCTGAGTCTGCCAGTCTCAGTGCATGGGTTCAAATCCCATCATCCGCTTTTGTAGTCCTATAGCTCAACGGTAGAGCGCTTGCCTTACAAGCAAGATGTTGTCAGTTCAAATCTGACTGGGACTACCAATAAAAGAGAGTGTAACTTAATTGGAAAAAGTCCCGATCTTCTAAATCGGTTTATGTAGGTTCAAGTCCTACCACTCTTGTTGTTTTTTACTTAAAAAAGGAGGATTATCTTCTGAAATTCAAACGGTTTAATTTTCTGCGATCGCGTCCAAGCGTGACCTAATTTTTGGAGCTTACATACTTGAGTACGAGAGGAAAAGTGCCACAAAATAACTGTGGGCGCGTGAGAACGAGGAATACGAAGAACCCGAGAGGTGGGCTTAAAAGTAGCCATCCTTTAAAGAGTGTGTAACAACCCATCGGTGGAGTCCCTCTAGTAACTGAGAAAGCGCAAAACGCTCCTCGCACTTGCACGACCAAACGCGATCGTCTCACATAAGTTCATTGTCTACTGAATCTGGGTCTGTAGTTCCAATGGGAGAACGCTTCTCTTGCAAAGAAGAGGTTGCGGGTTCGACCCCCGCCAGATCCACTGATGGTGTCTGAAGTCCAAGCGGTCCAGACGCTGGTTTGTGAAGCCAGTCCTAGCGGGTTCAAGTCCCGTCAGACACCCTGCGGAAGATGCTGCTGAATGGACGGCAACTGGTCTCGAAAGCCAGAGTGCGGGTAACTGTAGGGGTTCGATTCCTCCATCTTCCACCACCCACCAGAAGCCGAAAAGTGAGGCACCGTGCTGATAACGCGGCGTCAGGAGGGGCAGTACCTCTCTGGTGGATTTCCCTTTGCCAGCGGATCTGGAACTGATGCTACGAACGTCGGTGTCGGTGGTTCAACTCCATCCAAAGGGGCTTTCTCTTGCCTGTGAGAGGCTTCCTGCATCACTTTAAGGTAAGGGACTATTCCTCGGTAGCTCAATGGTGGAGCATCCGGCTGTTAACCGGAGGGTTCTTGGTTCGAGTCCAAGTCGAGGAGTTTCGGAGTTCCATTTAAGTGAGAGGTAACGTTAGGATGAAATAGTTTAAGTCGTGATTGATGGAAGCTGCTGCTGATGGGACGGCAACCAGTCTTGAACACTGGGGTACGGTGGAAATCCGTAGGGGTTCGACTCCTCCAGCTTCCGATGATATGAGATACAATGGGTGGTTGGCAGATCGGTTTATGCATTCGACTTTTAATCGAATCGAGAGAGGTTCAACTCCTCTACCACCCTTGATTAAAACCAGGAACAGGGATGATGATAACGTTAACAAAACGCGGCTATACAGGAGAAACGGATTTAGAGCCGATCGCGGCTTTAATTAACGCTTGTGAGGCGGTTGATTGCCTGGATGAAGGGAGTTCGATCGCCGAACTGCGCCAAGAAATTGAAGCGCCTGACGTCGATCGCGATCGCAATCTTTGCCTCTGGGAAACTCCCGAGGGGACACTGATAGGGTTCGCACAACTTTGGATTCCTGAATCCGGTGAGGTTCGGGATGGTTTCCTCTGGTTTCGGGTGCATCCCATGTTCCGAGGCGGAACCGTGGAAGGGGAAATTGTGGGATGGGGTGAGACGCGAATGCAGGAAGTCAGTCGGGAGTGTGGTGTGCCCGTGAGCTTGCGATCGGGCACGAGGGAAACCGATGGCGATCGCATTCGGTTTTTAGAAAGCTGTGGATTCACCATCAATCGCTATTTTTTCCGCATGGAACGACTCGCTGCGGAACCCATACCCACTCCTCATCTCCCGCCTGAATTTACCCTACAGATTGGGGAACAGCAAAAGAATGGCGATGCTTGGGTTGAACTGTACAACCAGAGTTTTATTGACCATTGGAATTTTCACCCCTTAACTCGCGATCGCCTGGATTATGAATTAGCAAATCTTCCTTATCGGCCCGCATTTGACTTAGTAGCCGTCTCTCCTGATGGGCAATTTGCCGGTTTTTGTTATTGTACAATTTATGCTGAAAAAAATCGCAAAACTGGACGAAATGAAGGCTGGATTACAGTCCTAGGAACCCGTCGGGGCTTCCGCAATCAAGGCATCGGACGGGCACTTTTGTTAGCCGGGATGCAGCAGTTACAATCGGCTGGAGTTGAAACTATTCTATTGAGTGTGGATGCCCAAAGTCCCACGGGAGCCTTGAAACTTTATGAATCCGTGGGGTTTCGCAAATCTTTCGCAAAAATTGCCCTATCAAAAGCACTGGACAATCCTAAATTAGCCAATTGATTTTTTTTCGGATATCCACTTGACACACTGCAGTATAAGTATTGCATTGTAAATATCAAGGAAAGAACTCCCTGATATTTCTCATGTGTGAACCTTAAAATCTCAATAAAACCGGGGGCTTTTAACCGAAATCAATTCATCATTTTTTTGAAATAAATTGAGGTATTAAGTTGTTACTTTACCTGAAACTGCTTACCCTGAGTTGGGAGAATTTTCAGACTCAACCTCAGCGGAAGCATTTAATCGGAAACCCAAGTCAGTCCAACGGAAGTAACGCCAAAACAGTTCATTCTGGCGAGCAAATCCGTCACCCTCTCGCAGTTTATTACTTAGAACGGCGTTGTTTCTTGTAAAACAAGGAGAAGAGAACATGGTTCATATTCGTTTTGAAGGTCGTTCCTACGACGTCACTGAAAGTCAAGTCGGCATTACTGAATCGATGAGCGATGCAGCTATCAAACAGCAGATTGCCCGTCACTTTGAAGTGAATGGCGATCGCTTCAAGGATTATGTTTGCGATCGGCGTCCTTCCGGTGACTTAATCGTTCGCCCAGAAGCGGTTTACGGTTAAACGCTTCAGAATTTAGCCATAATTTTAGGAGTTACCAAATGATTTCTCCCATTTGAACACAATTAGCACTTCGCGCCCTGACTTAAAAAGCTTACATACTTGCTCAATGGTTGGGCACTACTTTATGGAAGTAACTCTAGCAGGTTCGAGTCCTGCGTATGTTCCAACGGCTTTTTTAACTTGCGCGAAGTGTTTTAATTTTCTACCTTTAAAAACCGTCTTAATATCCAGGCACTTCGTACCCTAACTCAGAAAGCTTACATACTTTGGTACAGCTTTACTCTCATAAAGTACAAGCAGCAGGTTCAATCCCTGCGTATGACTCAACGGCTTTCTGGACTTGTACGAGGTGTTTAAATTTTTCCGCGTTTCCCTATTCTGATTACCCCGGCACTTCGCGCCCTAACTTAAAAAGCCTACATACTTGCTCACTCGTTGGGCATTACTTGGAATGGAACCTTCGCCGGTTCTATTCTAGCTTATGAAACAACGGCTTTCTTTACTTGCGCGAAGTGTTTTATTTTTTCTATTTCAAAACGGTTTTAATATCCAGGCACTTCGTGCCCTAACTCAGAAAGCTTACATACTGAGAGGGTGACAAGACAGCTAGACCACTTGCTGTACAAGGGATAAAGCTTTTAGTCCTTGCCGAAAATTGTGAGCCTTATGAGGCTTTAGGGCCATCAATGCTAACATTTCATCTCGCCAGAAAACTAGGGACTGGCTCCAAGCATAACCCGATAATCCGATCCAAAAAATACTATGATGGGGAAAATTATTAGGAGTTTTTTCGCTTCGACCGAGGTAAGCTACTAAATGGTTAGATTCAAACTCATGACCACAATTAGTCGCTAACCAATAAGCGAAAGTAATCAACAAAACCAAGGCTAAAAATCGAGTGGCATCCACCCGAGTAGATTCCATGTTATAGCCGCCACTTTTACAATCTCTAAACATCATTTCGATACCCCACCGCGCCTGATAAAGTTGCTTAACCAACTTGGGGTTAGAAATCGTAGTTAGTAAATACCAGGGTTCTTTTACCTTTTTTCCTCGGTGACTTTTTTCCCAATAAACTCCTAGGTTAAATCCCTGAATAGGTTCAGATTTTTGAAAGGTTACATGGGTGAAAAAGTGGGATTCGCCCGATTTAAAGCCTTGGGTTTTTAAAGACTTACCTGGCTGGCATGAAGTAGCTACAAAAGCACTCTTTTTTTGACGAAATACAACATCTACACCCCTTACTCTGAGCCAGTCTGCGAGTTTATCACTATGAAATTCACGGTCTCCTATAACTACAACCGGATAAGGTTTTAGAAGGGCCAATACCGGCCCTAATACCCGT
>JAMXFF010000025.1:0-103142 GCA_025370845.1 Laspinema palackyanum D2a
CCACCGCCAGGAGGAATGCAACCGCCACCGCCAGGAGGAATGCAACCGCCACCGCCAGGAGGAATGCAACCGCCACCGCCAGGAGGAATGCAACCGCCACCGCCAGGAGGAATGCAACCGCCACCGCCAGGAGGAATGCAACCGCCACCGCCAGGAGGAATGCAACCGCCACCGCCAGGAGGAATGCAACCGCCACCGCCAGGAGGAATGCAACCGCCACCGCCAGGAGGAATGCAACCGCCACCGCCAGGAGGAATGCAACCGCCACCACCAGGAGGAATGCAACCGCCACCACCACCACAACAGCAGCAACCTAGACAAGTGCAACCCAATGGCAACCTGGATCTCCTAAACAACCCAACCCCCGCGATCGCCAGTCCTAATGGTCCGCAGATCGCTCCTCCACCCCCTATTTTGACCATAGAACCCCTCCGCCCTCCATCTGGACCGGGGGTACAACCGTCCATTGCACTTGCGCCTGGTGGTCCAAATCCCAGCAATCCAGGGGCGATCGGCCCACAACCTGGACCCAATACCCAACAACCTCCAGGGGAGAATTCACCTCCCCCAGGTGGCAATCTGCCACCGGGACCAGTTCCATCGCCACCCATCCCCATGAATGTGGCAAATATTACCCAATCCCTAGAAGTGGGAAATGTCAGCAATGCTGTCTTACAACTCGATCGCCTTCAGGATCAGCAATTTGCCAATTACTTAGGGACCGATCTGTCTCAACAACCTGTCCAATCCACCGAAAGCATTCGGGATACATTGGGAACCATTACCCAACAAACCAACACCAAACCCGCGATCGTCTATACCTTATTATTGCCGGATCAATTAGAAATCGTGGTTGTTACAACTGAGGGAACTCCCATTCGGAAAACGGTTCCGGAAGCAAATCGGCAAGCAATCCTAGAAGCGGCATTTGAATTACGCCAGCAAATTTCTAATCCTCGCTTCCGGGGTAGCAATCAATATTTACTTCTCGCACAAAAACTGTATCAATGGTTAATTGCTCCCATTCAAGAGGAATTAGCGGCGCAAAACATTGATACCTTACTGTTTAGTATGGATGCCGGGTTGCGGAGTCTTCCGATCGCTGCGTTACATGATGGGGAACAATTTCTAATTGAACAATATGCGATCGCCCTGATTCCTAGCATCAGTTTGACCGATATGCGTTACATTCCCCTTCGCAACAGTCGCGTTTTAGCAATGGGTGCCAGTCAGTTTACCCAACTCAATCCCCTCCCTGCCGTCCCCTTAGAACTCGCCACCATTGCCGAACAACTCTGGCAGGGTCAAGCATTGCTCAATGAATCTTTTACGCGCACCAATTTAATTGCCAAACGCCAAGAATATCCCTATCAAATCATCCATTTGGCAACTCATGCCGAATTCAACTCCGGTGAACAAAAGAATTCCTTTATCCAACTCTGGAACGAACAACTTTACCTGGATGAATTACGGACCCTAGGATGGAACAATCCCCAAGTTGAGTTATTGGTACTCAGTGCCTGTCGGACTGCTGTCGGTGATGAAACTGCCGAATTAGGATTTGCCGGTTTAGCACTCGCTGCTGGGGTTAAATCCGCCTTGGCCTCTTTATGGTATGTTAGTGATGAGGGGACTTTGGCACTGATGACCGAATTTTATCAACATCTGGCCGAGGTACCCATCAAAGCTGAAGCGTTGCAAAACGCTCAATTATCTCTCCTGCGAGGAGAAGTCAAGATTGCCGAGGGCGAACTGCGGGGGACTGGCGCTTTGCGTGGGTTAGAACTGCCGGCGGATTTAGCAGGGGTGGAGAATACCGATTTATCTCACCCTTATTATTGGGCCGGATTTACCATGATTGGCAGTCCCTGGTAGGTAGCAACACCCCGTAGCAACACCCGGCGGGGGATCAATCCCCCGCCTCACAGTAGCAACACCCGGCGGGGGATCAATCCCCCGCCTAACAGCTCAAGTCGGTTGAAACCGACTGAAAAAACCACTGGATCAGACTTGCAGTCGTCTAAAGACGACTTGATTCTAGGATGCCGCCAATCGATTGATCCCCCGCCGGGTGTTGAGAATGGTGCAATATCTCAGAATAATGGAATAAAGGGATGATTCTCACTCTAACAGCAACCCACGAGACTACTATTCGCACCCATGCTGAACGCACCTATCCCGAGGAGTGCTGTGGGTTGCTCTTAGGTGAGATTACCCCCACAGGTAAAACCGTGCTGGAAGTCTGGGAAACCGAAAATGCCTGGAGTCCAGAAACCGCAGGGGAATTATCCGCGCCGGACACCTTGACAAAAGAACGGCGCTATGTTATACATCCAAAAGACCTGCTCAGAGCGCAGAAACAAGGACGCGATCGCCAGCTTAAAATTATCGGCATTTATCACTCTCATCCCGACCATCCCGCCATTCCCTCCGAGTGCGATCGCGAATATGCTTGGTCGGAATACTCCTATATTATTGTCTCTGTAGAACAAGGCCAAGCCACTCAACTGACCAACTGGTCTTTAGACGAAACCCATCACTTCCAACCCGAAACCCTGGTGATTGCAAGGGCTGAATCCTAAAAAGGGCAAGAATTCCCGCTTTGGCGTTAAGAAACTTTGCGGCGATCGCGCCCAGCCAAATATTGTCAACAAATTGTCAACAAATTTCGATAAAATAGGAGTTTGCCCTGCCCGAGCAACATTGCCATGTTAAATCCCAATCTGGACGAAATCCAGTTAAACTCAGACGATTACGAACGCTACTCGCGTCATTTAATCTTACCCGAAATTGGCGTAGAAGGACAAAAGCGCCTGAAATCTGCCAGCGTCCTTTGTATCGGGACCGGAGGTCTCGGTGCACCCTTGCTCCTCTATTTAGCTGCTGCCGGTGTCGGACGCATTGGCATCGTCGATTTTGATGTCGTAGATACCTCCAACCTGCAACGGCAAGTCATCCACGGCACCTCCTGGGTCAACAAACCCAAAATCGAATCGGCGAAAAACCGCATTCTGGAAATTAATCCCTTCTGCCAAGTTGACCTCTACAACACCCGGTTAAGTGCAGAAAATGCCCTAGATATCCTCAAACCCTACGATATCGTTGTGGATGGCACCGATAACTTCCCCACGCGGTACTTAGTTAACGATGCCTGCGTCTTGTTGGATAAACCGAACGTCTATGGTTCTATCTACCGCTTTGAAGGTCAAGCAACGGTGTTTAATTATCAAGGCGGTCCCAACTACCGCGACTTATACCCGGAACCGCCACCGCCCGGAATGGTTCCCTCCTGTGCTGAAGGTGGGGTGTTAGGTATTTTACCGGGAATTATTGGGGTAATCCAAGCGACAGAAACCGTGAAAATTATTACGGGTGCCGGAACTACCCTGAGCGGTCGGCTGTTGCTTTATAATGCTTTGGATATGAAATTCCGAGAGTTGAAATTGCGGCCTAATCCAGTTCGGCCCGTGATTGAAGAACTGATTGATTATGAACAGTTTTGCGGAATTCCTCAAGCAAAAGCAGCGGAGGCTCAACAACAAATGGAAATTTCAGAAATGACCGCCACGGAACTCAAGCAATTGATGGACAGTGGTGCCAATGATTTTGTGCTGATTGATGTTCGCAACCCGAACGAGTATGAAATTGCTCAAATTCCCGGTTCAGTTCTGGTCCCTCTGCCGGATATTGAACAAGGGAAGGGAGTGGAAAAGGTGAAAGAATTGGTAAATGGTCATCGTTTGATTGCTCATTGCAAAATGGGCGGGCGATCGGCTAAAGCTTTGGGAATTTTGAAGGAAGCAGGCATTGAAGGAACGAACCTCAAAGGTGGAATTACCGCCTGGAGTCAAGAGGTGGATCCGTCGGTGCCGCAGTATTAAGGGATTCAAAATTTCCGGCTAGAATACAGGGTTTTTTTGACCCTGTGCGATCGCCCTCAAACATAACTGGGGCGATCGCACCCACAAAAAACCCCCCAGAGGGCCTGGAGGGGTTAGAAATGTGACATGAGGGCATGATTTTTTGAAGGTAACCCATCCCTACATTCACCCAGCGATCTTTGAATGAATGCAAGGATTGAGGTCCGGTGTACTTAACTCTGACATAAGGACCAAACCAAACGAAATGCGCCGAGGGCATTAGAGGGTGTCAACGCTCTAATGCATTGGCATTGCTTGCGTCCAGCTAGTGATTAATATATCCAGGCCAGATTGCGTTGGTATGAAAGGGGTATGAAGTTTGCATGACAGTTCCAAACGCTCCTCAGTCGGTTTGAACCTGACTCAAGTCTAAAAATAATCTGGGCGATCGGCAACAATATCGGGCATTCTTTTGGTTATGTGCTGACTATCCGAAAATTAAGTAACCGTAAATATCCCCCCTTGTCAACTATCTCCAGATAAATTTTTACTTGATCCCCCTAGGGGATTAATCATTTTTTAGAAAATGCTGATTTAATCGCCAAATCGGGAAAACTAAGAAGAGGAAGGACATAATCCAGTAGGATCAACCCTAATACCTGAAACCATCATTAATTGAGGATAATGCTATGTTAGGCCCCACATCTGAAGCCCAACGACATCAATCAACCTCCCTGGAGGGGTCAGCAACCCCATCCCGCACCTATCGAACCGACTCTCGGACCGAAGCTTGTCGTCACAATGGTTGGGAGAAAGAAGAAATGGAAATGGAGACAATGCTGCGGGATCTTCCCGATCGCCTATCCTCCTTAGAAAGCTTCCGCGAACGGTCTACTGGGTGGTAAACTTATCAGTCAATTAACTGGAAAACGTTTGATTTCTGATAACCCTTGCGATCGCTGGCCTCCAAGCAACTTGAGTGCTGCCCTATCTCATGGCAGAATGATACCCTGGCTCGCCAATCCCACCGATAACACGCCTTCTCGTCTTTCCTTCTGCCTGGGTTGCGTATTCCGATTTCTGTTCCTGTTGGGTGCTACGCCTGAAACCCCAACAGGACAAGAATCCAACCCCGCATGACATAGCATTACCTAAAATTTACCCCACTCACCCCCACCGCCAACCGCTACAATTTTGGCTAGGGAAGTACAATATTTAATTCATGTTCGTAGTAACGACTTCAGTCGTTCCAATTGTTCGTAGTAACGCCTTCAGTCGTTCTCTTAAGTTCGTAGTAACGACTTCAGTCGTTCTCTTAAGTTCGTAGTAACGACTTCAGTCGTTATCCATTTTCGTAGTAACGACTTCAGTCGTTTCCGGGTTCATAGAAACTGATATCTTGCACGAGGGGAAAAAACTTGCATGAATTTGAACTCTAGCGAGTGTTTCTTTAAGAGAACGACTGAAGTCGTTACTACAAACATTAAGAACGCCTGAAGGCGTTACTACAAACATTAAGAACGACTGAAGTCGTTACTAAAAACTAAGAGTTATCAAGGTAAAACTAGATGAACCTGCCATCTTCCCCATTAAACCGAACGGAATGGAATGCTGAACTGTACGATCGCAAACATGGATTTGTCAGTCAGTATGGAACCGATTTATTACAACTCTTGCAACCCCAAAGGGGCGATCGCATCCTCGATTTAGGCTGTGGTACGGGTTATCTCGCCCAACAAATTGCCACCGTGGGTGCTGAAGTCATCGGCGTAGATCAGTCTATTTCGATGATTGCTCAAGCGCGTCAATCCTATCCTCACCTCACCTTTGAAGTCAAAGATGGAGAAAAATTAGACTTTTCTGAACAATTTGATAAAGTCTTTTCCAACGCAGCCCTCCACTGGATGAAGGCCGCAGAAAAAGTTATTGAAGGAATTTTTAAATCCCTAAAACCTGGTGGATTATTTGTCGCCGAATTTGGCGGAAAAGGAAATGTTCAGCAAATTATTCAAGCTTGCTATTCTAGCATAGAATCGGCAGGTTATCCCCTTGATATCACGCTCAATCCTTGGTATTTTCCCAGTATTAGTGAATATACCACCCTGTTAGAAAATAGAGGATTTGAGGTTGAGTTTGCCCAATTATTTGACCGTCCGACTCCGTTAGAAGATGGGGAAAATGGATTAAGAAATTGGATCGCCATGTTTGGAAATAGCTTATTTGCTGAAATTCCCCCGGAAGCGCAAGGGACAATTTTGGCCGATATCGAAACTCAACTGTCACCGCAATTGTATCGAGAGGAGACTTGGTTTGCCGATTATAAACGAATCCGAGTGAGAGCCAAAAAAGTAGGATAGTTTCAAAAAAAAATCCCACGGTTTGCTGCCGTGGGGTTTGAACGGGGGTTTCCCCTATGCGATGCGGCTTCTGTCTGGTAGAATCCAACAGAGTAAAGGGCAGTAAACGATGCTGAACGTCGTTATGACCAGCAGAATCCATAAGCTGTTGATAATTTCAGGTGTCATGGTTTTATCTGGCTTCCCATCCCATCGGTTGTTAACTCAGATAAGACGCTTGCCATCCTCGAATTGAATAAGGGTTTTTGGGTATCTGATTTAATTATCGCCGATCGCCTCTCAATTTGTAGTGAAATTTACATAAAACTTTATATATTCATGATATGCAGCCAGCAAATCTACTCATGTCAAAAGCCATAAAAATCGCCCTCCCCCGATCGCCGGAAGAGGACGAGTTGACCCAACACTGGATCCAATCTGGCTTAGGTGCGGGCTAACAGAGGGGCCGCACCGAGCAAGGTTTTGGTATAGGGATGCTGAGGATTTGTGAAAATCTCGCGGGTGTTGCCGAGTTCTACAATCTGCCCGGAATTCATCACCGCAATGCGATCGCAGAAAAACCGCGCTACCCACAAATCATGGGTAATAAACAAATAAGTTAGGTTAAATTCCTGCTTTAACTCCAACATCAACTCCAAAACCTGAGTTTGGACGCTGGCATCTAACATACTCACCGGCTCATCACAAATCAGTAACTGGGGCTGCGTAATCAAAGCGCGGGCGATCGCCACCCGTTGCTGTTGACCCCCAGACAAATCCGAAGGATAGCGCTCATAAAAGTCCGATGCTGGAGTCAACCCCACCCGTTCCAACATCTGCATCACCAATTCTTTAGCTTTCTGCGGAGTCGCTAAATGATGAATAAACAGAGGATCAGCAATGCTTTGTCCCACCGTCATCATCGGATTGAGACAAGCGTGGGGGTCTTGAAACACCATCTGGATCTGTCTGCGTTGTTGCTGCATTGACCGACGGGAGAGTTGGGTGAGTTCCTGACCTAAAAATTCCACTTGACCACCTGTGGGGGTCACCAGTTGTAAAATCGTGCGAGAGAGGGTACTTTTTCCACAGCCCGATTCTCCCACTAACCCGAGAGTTTCTCCTTTGTAAATCTGTAAATTGACCCCATCCACCGCTTTAATCGTCTGGTTTTGTTTCCCCAACAGCCAGCGATCGAGTAAGTTAGTTTCTAGGGTATAGTGTTGCTGCAAGTCTTTCAGACAGAGCAGAGGGGTGGATTTGAGGTCCGGAGGAGTTTGTACCGCATCCGGGTCGATCGCCTGAATATGTAAGGCAGCTTTGAGGAGGGATTGTGTATAGGGATGTTGCGGATTAAACAAAACTTCTTGAGTTTTGCCAGTTTCCACCATTTCGCCTTTATACATCACCGCAATGCGATCGCAATATTCCCCAACCATTGCCAAATCGTGAGAAATCAGCAACAGGGCCAAATCCCGGTCCCGACAGAGGCGCGTAAGTTCCTGTAAAATTTCCGCTGAAACCGTCACATCTAAACTGGTAGTCGGTTCATCGGCGACAATTAACTTCGGATCCAGCAACAGTGCCAAGGCGATCGCCACCCGTTGGCGCATCCCCCCACTAAACTCATGAGGATATTGGGACCATCGCGCTGCCGGAATCTTCACTGCCTCCAAAGTGGCGATCGCCTTTTCCTTAGCTTGTTTTCGGCTTAAATTGGGTTGATGAGCGTTGAGGGTCTCTATACAATGATCCCCAATCGTCATCAAAGGGTCTAACCTCGTCATCGGGTCTTGAAAAATCAGGGCCACCGCTTCTCCCCGAAACCGGCGTAACTCCGATGGCGTCAAGTCAAACACTGGTTGACCCTTAAAGTACACTTGTCCCTCGACTAAGCTAGAGGGAGGCAATAATCGCATCGCGGCGCGTCCTAAAGTAGACTTCCCGCAACCGGATTCTCCCACCAGTCCCATCCGTTCCCCCGGTGACAGGGTAAAAGACACCCCATTCACCGCCCAAACTGACTCACTCCCACCCCCACCGCGTCCGGAAGGGTAGGCAACTCGCAGATTGTCTACACGAAATAAAGCGTCATTCATGGTTGTTGCTGGTTGGTTAGTTGATGGGAGGTGGGGTTCCTGTTCGTAGTAACGACTTCAGTCGTTACCGCGTGACTTGGCGTCAGCCAATTCACGCCCCCCTGTCCGGCTCCTCCAGTTTCTTCGGGGAGATGGGGTTCATGTTCGTAGTAACGACTGAAGTCGTTACCGCGTGACTTGGCGTCAGCCAATTCACGCACCCCTGTCCGGCTCCTCCAGTTTCTTCACAGGCGCTTAAGCCGATCTTGGTGAATATCACGGGTTCAGGCATGAAACGACTGAAGTCGTTACTACGAACTAAGAGAACGACTGAAGTCGTTACTACGAACTAAGAGAACGACTGAAGTCGTTACTACAAACCCGGAAACGACTCAAGTCGTTACTACGAACATGGATAACGACTGAAGTCGTTACTACGAACAATATCCTTATTGTGGTTTATCAAAGCGGCGCATTAAATAGGCTACGCCGAAATCGCCATTGGGGTGTTGTTCGAGAACTTCCGCGAGTTGGAAGACCATTTCTGCCACGTCTGGACCTAATTTGTCGATAGTGGCATCCCGTTCTTTTTCAGATTGGAGGATCGATCGCACTCGGGCTTGCCATTCCCCCGAAAAAATCTGTTCTAGGCTATCATGGAGTTCTAGTTCTTCGAGGATTTCCCATTCCCCGCGATCGCACCAGAACCCGCCACAACTGGGACAGCGTTCCACATAGAACGGGTTTTTTGCCATCACTTTGGAACGGGAAAGGTAGCGATTACATTCCGGACATAATCCCGCTTTCATGTCCGTCTCAGGGGGAATGAAGTCTCTGCCGACTTCGCGAGTCACATAAGTTGGGGGAGTCATCTGCCGACGTTGCTGCGATCGCCAGGGTTCGTAGTCGGTTGAGGAAATCCAACTCCCTTGACATTCCACACAGTGCTTGACGGGGAGATCCCCGGACAAAAATCCATCGACTAGGGTCTCATTCTTATCTTTTGGGCATTGCATTGCTCTTTCTTTCCCGGTTACACCTTCAAAAAAAAATGGGGATCGGAATTAATAGGGGCTACACAATCCAGAATTGGGGAGGGCCAATCCGGATCTTAAACCTGGCCCCTGGAACTTAATTTGGGGCGGGGATCGACAAAATGGCTTCGCAGTAGCCGATGCAACCTTTAAGGCGATCGCGGACAGCAATCCAACGCCGCTCCAGAGTCTCTGCTTGTCGAGCCGAACCTAAAAACATCACGTCATTTACCAATAACCGGATCTGCTTATGCAGTTCCGTCTGAAACGACTGCACCAGGGACACCATACCCGGGTCTAGCCCCTCCATCCCTAAGCTCAAGATTTGAGCCTGAAAAATTTGTTGCATTTCAAGTGTACTGGCTCGCACTGTCCCTTGATCTGGATTCGGTGCATTGGTCATTTCCGCCAATTGCTTTAGTGCTTGCATCAAATTTTGATAACACTGGACATGAACATCCGGCAGCATAAGTTGAAGAAATTTGTCTATATTAATAGAGTAGGCAATCCGTACAATTTAATAAAACTTTAACTTAGATATAAATTGCAAGCCTGAGCGATGCAGAGTTTCTTGCCCGGTATGTATTCTAGCCCAGAAGGCAATAGGGACCCTGCACCCTCAGCCCTTATCTCCTTATTTCGGGTACTTCTGTATCTGAAGATACAATAAATGCCCTAAAATTGATAAATCT
The DNA here is from genome assembly GCA_025370845.1 of Laspinema palackyanum D2a. GTDB lineage: Bacteria > Cyanobacteriota > Cyanobacteriia > Cyanobacteriales > Laspinemataceae > Laspinema. The sequence continues at coordinate 10,001 of JAMXFF010000025.1, forward strand.
TCTTAAGCCCACCCCATTATTCATCCTTCAGAGCGTCTTATGATTATGAACCCCGTTGCTCCAACCTGCTCCTTTGATGTCGAGATTCCCGAATGGCTGCAAACCTGCTTAATCTCCTATAACGATTCTCCAGACTCAGCCTATCCCGACCTATCCCAGAACGATAACTCCCTGATCTGTCGCGCTTTTGAATTTGCCTATCAACTTCATGAATGTCAGAGGCGCAAATCCGGAGAACCCTATATCATCCATCCGATCGCCGTTGCGGGACTCCTGCGGGAACTTGGCGGTAGCAGTGCCATGATTGCTGCTGGGTTTTTGCATGATGTAGTGGAGGATACCGAAGTTACCTTAGAAGAAATCGAAGAACGCTTCGGGGAAGAAGTCCGCCAACTCGTCGAAGGCGTCACCAAACTCTCCAAATTTAACTTCTCCAGCAAAACCGAAAGGCAAGCAGAGAACTTCCGCAGGATGTTTCTGGCAATGGCTAAAGATATCCGCGTGATCGTGGTGAAACTCGCCGATCGCCTGCATAATATGCGAACCCTAGAGTCCCTCGCCGATGTCAAGCGACAGCGCATCGCCTTGGAAACCCGCGAAATCTTTGCACCCCTAGCCAATCGTCTGGGGATCGGGCGGTTTAAATGGGAACTGGAAGACTTAGCCTTTAAGTATCTCGAACCCGAATCCTACCGACAGATGCAGGATCTCGTCGCCGAAAAACGGATTGACCGCGAAACCCGCCTGAATAAAGTCACCGAAACCCTGCGAATGCGTTTGGAAGAACTGGGGATCGGTTGCACCGAAGTCAGTGGGCGTCCCAAGCATCTGTACGGGATCTATCAAAAAATGCAGCGCCAGAACAAAAAATTTGAAGAAATATATGACGTAGCAGCGGTGAGAATTCTCGTCCAAAAAAGCGAAGAATGCTACCGAGCCCTGGCGATCGCTCATGATGCCTTCCGTCCGCTACCCGGTCGATTCAAAGACTATATCGGCCTCCCCAAACCCAACCGCTACCAATCCTTGCATACCGTCGTCCTCGGACCGACAGGCAGGCCGATAGAAGTCCAAATCCGCACCGTAGAAATGCATCACGTTGCCGAGTACGGGATCGCCGCCCACTGGAAATATAAAGAAGCCGGATCCAGCTACAGTAAACTCAATAACGATGATGAGAAATTCACCTGGTTACGTCAGCTATTGGAATGGCAAAGTGACCTCAAAGATGCTCAAGAATATCTGGAAAATGTTAAGGATAATTTATTTGATGAAGATGTCTATGTCTTCACTCCTCAAGGGGATTTAATCTCCCTCAAACAAGGAGCAACCCCCGTCGATTTTGCCTATAGAATTCATACAGAAGTCGGCAACCATTGTGCTGGGGCGCGGGTGAATGAGCGACTGGTTACCTTGGATACTCCCTTAAATAATGGGGATATCGTTGAGATTCTCACCCAGAAAAATTGTCATCCGAGTTTAGATTGGCTGAATTTTGCGATTACGACCACAGCGAAGACGCGAATTCGCCAGTGGTACAAGCGATCGCATCGAGATGAGAATGTCCAACGGGGTCGGGATATGTTGGAAAAAGAATTGGGCAAAAATGGATTTGAATCCTTGCTCAAATCGGAACAAATGCTGCAAGTCGCTCAACGCTGCAATTACCACAGTGTGGAGGATTTACTCGCCGCAGTCGGCTATGGAGAACTCACCATCAATCAAGTGGTCCATCGCCTCCGGGGTGAAGTCACCGATCGCCAAACCTTGGCTCAAACTCAGCCTTTGTTATTACCCGGAGTCACCGTCAGGGCCTCTCTTCCCCCAGCACAGACGAAAGGGAAACACCCGATCGCCGGAGTTGAGGGATTGGTTTATCACCTGGCGCGATGTTGTACACCGATCCCCGGAGAAGCCATCATTGGGATTGTCACCCTAGGCGATCGGGGCATTTCCATTCACCGCCAAGGCTGTTCCAACGTTCACGGGATTCCCGGCGATCGCCTGGTCCCCGTCAACTGGAATCCCACAGATTGCTCCGAGGGCCGTCCTCAAAGCTATCCTGTTGAGATTTCCATCGAAGTGCTCGATCGCGTCGGGGTCCTAAATGACATTTTGTCTCGATTGAAAGATAACAATGTCAACGTCCGCAGCGCCAACGTGAAAACCTATATGGGTAAACCCGCCACCATCGAACTGGGGATCGATATTTGCGATCTCAAGCAACTCGAACGCACCTTTAACCAAATTCGCCAAATCAGCGATGTGCTGAATCTGCGACGCCTGAGTAATGCTGCCGATTAAGGTCATTGGTTGTTGGTCATTGGTCATTGGTCATTGGTCATTGGTTGTTGGTCCCTTGACAAATGACAAATGACAACCGACAACCGACAAAGGTCATTCAGCCCTAATTCCTTGGCCGATCGCGCGATCGATTAACTCGCATCCCTGGGCCACTGACTCCACTCGGGCTAACTGATCCCGGAGTTCTCCGGCACCGTAAAACCCTTTCACATACCAAGTCAAATGCTTTCGCGCCTGTTGCACTCCGCGATCGCCTTTGTACTCCCACAACCCGCGTAAATGCTCCTTCGCACATTCCAATCGCTGAATCGGGGTAGGTGCAGACAACTCCTCCCCAGTTTTCAGGAAATGGTCAATCTCTCCCACTAAAAACGGATACCCCAAAGTCCCCCGGGAACACATTACCCCATCGGCCCCAGTTTCCTCCAAACAGCGCAGGGCCATTTCCACGGAAAAAATATCCCCATTCCCAATCACCGGAATCGACAGCACTTCCTTAACTCGTCGAATCCACTCCCACTTGGCACTGCCGTGATATCCTTGGTCCCGAGTCCGGCCATGAATCGTAATCATCGCCGCACCTGCATCCTCCATTCCCTTAGCAAAATCAAGGATATTAATCTCCTGATCCGACCAACCAATCCGGGTTTTTACTGTCACGGGAACCGATACCGCTTTGACGACTGCACGGACGATCGCCTCAGCAGTTTTGGGGTCGCGTAACAACGAAGAACCCCCGCCATTTTTGGTAATTTTATTCACCGGACAGCCCATATTAATATCAATGGTATCCGCCCCTTCTGCCACCGCCATCTCTGCCGCCTCCGCTAAGAAATCTGGGCGACAGTCAAAGAGTTGAATACTAATCGGTCGTTCATTGGGGTCCACTTCCATAATTTTGGGGACTTCCCGCAAATAGCGCAAACTGCTCGCTTGCACCATTTCCGTGTACATCATCGAATCCGGTGCATAGCGACGGACCAGACGCCGAAAGACTAAATCTGTCACGCCAGATAAGGGGGATTGCAAGACGCGACTTTTAACCGTAACCTGACCAATTTTTAGGGGAGTTGCGAGTTTTTTTTGCAATTCAGGAGAAAGAACGGGCATTGTTGAATTCCGGGGTGTCACGATTGGTTGTAAAGGAACACAGGGGTGATTGGGTCTTTATCGTTTGCCGAACAATCGTCTAATTTCCCGTTCAGAAACCGCTGTTTCTTGTTGAATTTCGTCACATTTTTGTTTTTTCAACAGATTAACTTGAGCTTCGGATTCCACCCCATCAGCGACTGTTTTTAAATTGATGCCGTGGGCCATTTGGATAATGGCATTCAGAATGGGAGCATTTTGAGTGGGATTACCAATCAAACTCCGGGATATTTTGAGACTATCCAACCCCAAATTTCCCAGATAATTCAGGGAACTTTGGGCGATGCCAAATTGGGCGATGGTGAGGTGCAATCCTAGGCGTTTGAATTGGAGCAATTGAGAGCCTAGGGCATTCAGGTTTTTGGTATTGGCGATCGCCTCGGCTGGAATCTCTAATTCCAAAGACCGAGGGTCGAGACCCGTGCTGTTTAAGCTATCAAGAATCATCGCGGTGATATTAACATCATTCAGCAATTGTTCCGAGATGCTCGTCGAAATTCGGACGGAGAGTTTGGCCTCATTTTGCCATATTTTACCCTGCTGACAAGCGATTTGTAACATCCACTGACTCATGTCTCGAACCAGTCCCACTTCTTGGGCTAAAGACATGACTTTAGCGGGGGGAATCGGTCCCAATCGGGGATGATCCCAATAGGGGACTGCCGCGACTGACGTGATTTTTTTCTTCCGGAGATCGATGCGGGGTTGATAAAAGACTTGCAGTTGTTTTTGCTCCCAACTGCGCCGCAAATCCGAGGCGAGTTCCAACTCCTTGGCGGTATCAAATCCAAACAGGGGACGGGTATAGATTTTACAGGAATTTCCCCCGGATTGCTTGACTTCTCCCATAGCTACCCCAGCTTGTCTGCGGAGTTCTTCCACATTGGATACAGTGGGATAAAAGGCGATGCCGATTGAGGCGGTGAGGGGAATGGATTTGCGTTCAATCGGGTAGGGTTGAGCGATTTCTTGTAATAATTTTTGGGCGATCGCCACGGCTGTTTCTTTCTCTGTCACCGGAGGTAGCACAATTCCAAACTCGTCACCCCCAATCCGAACTGCACCGCCTCCATCCAGTTGTTCAGTAAAATCAATCAGGCGGCGGGCCACCTGTTGTAAAATCAGGTCACCTTTTCCATAACTAATGGTGTCATTAATTCGACCAAATTTATCCAACCCTAAGAGCAAAAAGGGAACGAGGGGATTTCTCCCTTGACTTTGGGCGATCGCCGATTCCAATAGACCCTCTTTCCCCTCTAATCCGGACAAATTCTGTAAACCCGTGAGGGAGTCAAATTTTTCTAACTGATTAAGTTGTTCGGAGACTTGCTTAAGCTGTTCGGTTTGCTGTCCCGTCCGCCTGAGTCTCGCTTCGATCGCCTCTAGTAATTCCTTCTTAGTAAAGGGTTTTGTCAGATAATCATCCGCCCCCAAATTCATGCCTTGACGCACATCGGAACGATCACCCTTTGCTGTCAAAAAAATCAAGGGAATATTGACGGTATTCGGATCCGCTCTTAATGCTTGTAATACCCCATACCCATCGAGTTCGGGCATCATAATATCGCAGATAATCAGATCGAAACCCTCGGATTTTGCCAGTTCCACCCCTTCCCGTCCATTGGGAGCCCCACTTCCTTCAAAATCTTCAGCTTCCAGAAAATCGAGGATGTTGTTCAGAATTTCCGATGTATCTTCAATAACTAATATTTTGGTCATACCCTTTCTCTTTAAGACAATCGCTTATTTATAAAGCGGTGTTTTCGGCAAAATTGCCTTGATTATTGCTGACTTACACCCCGACCCGAAGCGGATGATAGACATCCTTTTCACCCCTTGAGCAATGCTTAGGGATTGTCTGCCTGACTTTCCAGTTTATTATATAATAAAGTTCTGGGCGCGGCAGGGAGTTAGAGTGGCTAATTTTTCAACAAAGACTGACCCGCGCTTGATTGCTGATAGACACGAGTTATGCTATCTGGCAGTAAGCGGTTCGCTATTTAAATGGTGTACTCTTAGGGAGCAAGATGTGACCCAGGGGGACATCGCTTACGCGCATCACGCCCAGGAGAAAGAGCCAGGGCCGCACATCGGAGGCGCAGGCGTCGGCTCCATTGTCAAAATGCTGCAAGGTTCGCTATAGTCAAAGAAGCGGCTGGCTTGTTCTCAGGCTTCCCATCCCTGGCTAGAAGTCCAGGGCCCCCTCAAAAGTCCCGCCGGCGATCGCCACTCTTGCCAGATCCCAAACCCTTCCTCTGAATAGAACCACCGCCGTCCTCCTCATGGATCTTTTTTCTGACAGATTCAGCGTTTAATCGGCCTTCATATTTGTTTTAGGTTTTTTCTCTGCTGAAAATTTACCCTTCTCAGTCAGAATTTAGCCAAAAATTGCCGATTAGGTGAAGAAAGGTAAAGCGAAGAAGATGCAAACAAGGTGTGAAAGAAAAATGCCTATCCAGCGATCCCCTCACCGATTGCGGAACGGAGAGAACCGCTATTGTAGCTAGCGATATCAAAGCATATCCATCCATGCACTCACCAGGAGCATCATTGTCATGCCAAATCAAGCCCGTGATCTGGAATGTGGAGAATATTCTCCATCTCATCTGGAGTTAGAACTCTTAGATCTACTAACCCAAACCGAAGTTCCTTACCCTTGGAACCCGAGTGCGATCGCAGCGGAGGCTTATTTTGCCAGCGTCGAAGCGGCTGAAGCCCCCTTGTGGTTGGATGACGAAGCCGACTTTGCACCCCAAGCCGAAACAGCGATCGCCGCTTTCGAGAGACTCTGGTCCGCCAATCCCTCGGAAATCTCCGCAGTGGAAAGCGTTAGAGCTACTTTACTGCAAAAGTTTGGGACACAAGTTCCTTCTGACTGGTTAGAGGCGATCGCCCAACGCGCTCAAACTTTAACCTCAACCACAACCCCGATGGCTCAACGATTAGTGCAATGTGTCAGCGAACTGCTGCCGCAATGGACCCCGGAAGATTTACAGGTTTTAGCCCGACCCTTTGCCTACGCCATGCGAGGCGAATCCCTCGACTCCACGGTAACCACCATGAGCGAGAAAACCTGGTCAAACTTATCGGAGATTGAAAAAGCCCGCCTAAGTTTGGCGATCGCCCGTTATGCCGTCTCTGAATTGGAAAATTTTTCGGCATAAATCACCGGGGGTGTTATTTTAATAACCTTGCACTCAACTTTAATTCAGGGTCAACACTTTCTGAATGGGATGGCAACCTCATGGTGCCAAGCATTCCCATTGCTTCAACCGATTAGCTGGTTCAGCATCTCGGGAAGAAGTCTTGATAATCGGTGTATCCCCCGCGATCAATCACCTTGATAGGGTTAATCCAAACACTGGATCACACTATTTCATACAAAGGGCGGGGGATATTGCTGTAATCCTGAGCGAATATCCCTCAATGTAACATCATCACCCGAGAACAGATACACTGGTTAAAAGCCCCTTTCACATTAGAGCCAGTGTTCTGAATGTCTTGGTCTGAGATTCCTTGCCTGAGCATCGCGATCGCGCCCTTAAATACCAACTCTGATGCAAAACACTTTGCCATCTGGGTTCTCAAAGCCCCCTATCCCGGTGGCTATGTTCATTATGACTGTCCCTGGCCCGATAGCCTCACCCAAACCTGGCAAGCGTGGCATCAGCTATTTTCCCTACAGCCCTTGCCCTCAGTCTGGAATCTGCTGCCTTCATCCCAAGACAATGCCTTGTCCCTGCTCAACCCCAACAGTAGTAAGTCTCCAGCCAGTTACAGCGCTCGCCTGATGCAGCAGTTAGGACTCCAGCTTTGGGATTGGCTGTTTGGGGAGGCGCTTCAAAATAGCTACGCCCAAAGCATGGGGATCGCAATGGGTCAGGACCGACCCTTACGGATCCAGTTAGAAATTCGCGACCCCGAACTGATCGCCTTGCCGTGGGAACTCATGCAACCCCGTCCGGGTAAACCCACCATTTGCCTCAATCCCCAATTACGATTTAGCCGGACTACCAGTGATGTAGACCCCCTGGCGATTCGTTGCACTGCCCAAGCTTTAAAAATTTTATTAGTCTTAGGGGAAGAAGTCGAGACCCCCGGTCATCCCTCCCAGGCGGAAAACCGCCTGCAACTGCAAAAAGAAGCGGATGCCTTAGCGCAGGTCCTAGAACAGAGCGATCGCAACCGGAATGCCGGTGAGAATATCCTCCCCGTATCTTGCCATGTCGATACCTTAATCCAACCCACCCCCAGCGAACTAATCGAAACTCTGGAAACGGGAAATTATAATATTTTCTTCTATGCGGGTCACGGTATCTGTGCCCCTGCGGGCGGTCAGTTATTGTTACGAACTGGAACTCCCTTGAGTGGGACGGAATTGGCTCAAGTGCTGGTGCGTTCAGAAGTGACCTTAGCGGTGTTTAATGCTTGTTGGGGAGCTCAAAGCGATCGCCAGAATGGACAAGCCATTCCGCGCAGTAGCCTCGCTGAGGTCCTGATTCATCATGGTGTCCCCGCCGTGTTGGGAATGCGCGACTCGATTACCGACGAAGAAGCGTTAAGTTTTATTCAAGCCTTTACCAGCGCCCTGGCGGACCGAATGTCCATTGATCGCGCTGTGGCAGTCGCCCGACAACAGTTATTAACGGTTTATAAATTTAATCAACCCGCCTGGACCTTACCTGTCCTTTATATGCATCCAGAGTTTAATGGGGAATTAATCCAACCTTTAGACTATCTGGAGACGGAACTCCCGGAAAACACACCCTCGGGAATTCGGCCTTTAATTAGTCTGGCTTATTTGCGATCGGTCGATGCCAGCAATCAAGTCTGGCCAATTCGCGGGGGCCTCATGCGGGTGGGTCGTCGGTCTCAGAACGACTTGGTGATTCAGGAACGGTGGGTTTCCCAACGACACGCCGAAATTTTTTATCGGGATATGTCCGGTACGGGTTCGGTCCCGGCTTATTTTCTGCGGGATTTTTCTCGGTATGGGACTTTGATTAAAAGTAGTGATGGTTGGCAAAAAGTCCACCATCAGGAAGTGAAGTTAGAATCAGGGATTTTATTAAAATTTGGCAGTTCCCAGGGTCAAACTTTAGAGTTTGCCATTGATGAATGGCGATCGCACGACACCGGAGAGAAGGGGTAAAATAAACCAACATCCGTTGCCCTTCTATAGCGGTTCCCACAGTTATTTCTGAACAGTCTTTATTGAGGAGTGCGAGCATCTTGCTCGCTATTTTTAAAGCGAGCAAGATGCTCGCACTCCTTGCTTTTTTGGAATACAACGTGAAAAGACGCCCCTGCTTTATCTCAGGGGTACAATTGCACATCTGAGAACACGGGCGTCTTATATTTAACCGGGAATTGAACCGGGAAAAATTTAGAATAGACCGAGAGTCAGGGACTTGTCGATCGGCATGATTGCGCCGACTCCCAACCAGATGGTGAACAAAGTACCAAACAGGAACACTGCCGTTGCCAAAGGACGACGGAAGGGGTTTTGGAATTTGTTGACGTTCTCAATAAAGGGAATAACCATCAAACCAACGGGAATCGCACCCATCAAGGCAATTCCTAACAGTTTGTTAGGAACGACACGCAGCATCTGGAACGAAGGCCACAGATACCATTCGGGCAGAATTTCCAGAGGGGTGGCAAAGGGGTCAGCGGGTTCTCCGACCATTGCGGGGTCGAGAACACCCAATCCAACGCATAGGGCGATCGTCCCGAGAATAACTACGGGGAAGACATACAGCAGGTCATTGGGCCAAGCGGGTTCGCCATAATAGTTATGGCCCATCCCCATTGCCAATTTAGCCCGCAACTTCGGATCGCTGAGATCCGGCTTTTTCAAAATAGACATCTTTGAGAATCCTCTCCTTATTGTTAAGGTCGGCAGGTCTTGACTGCAATTGCTAAAAGGATACAGCGATCGCAGGGTGATGAATGTCAAGCAAAGATCTCTTTACAAGGGACCGGAAATACCTTGCTTGCGAATCATTAAGAAGTGCAGCAACATGAACACGGCAATCAGCCAAGGCAACACGAAGGTGTGCAGGCTGTAATAGCGAGTCAAGGTGCCTTGACCCACACTGGTACCACCGCGAAGCAGTTCAACAATGGTAGAACCGACCACAGGGATTGCTTCGGGAACCCCAGAGACGATCTTAACGGCCCAGTAACCCACTTGATCCCAAGGGAGAGAGTAGCCGGTTACGCCAAAGGAGACGGTAATCGTTGCTAAGATCACGCCGGTGACCCAGGTGAGTTCCCGAGGTTTTTTGAAACCGCCGGTTAGGTAAACTCGGAACACGTGCAGAATCATCATCAGGACCATCATACTGGCGGACCAGCGATGAACGGAACGGATGAGCCAACCGAAGTTGACCTCAGTCATCAGGTACTGGATTGAGGAAAAGGCTTCGGTAACGGTGGGGCGATAATAGAAGGTCATCGCGAACCCAGTGGCAAATTGGATGAGGAAGCAGACTAGCGTAATCCCGCCCAAGCAGTAGAAGATATTGACATGGGGAGGGACGTACTTGCTGGTGATGTCCTCAGCAAGCGCCTGAATTTCGAGGCGCTCTTCAAACCACTGGTATGTTTTGGAGTTCGTTACGTCTTTGGAAAACATTGCAGCAAGCGTTCCGAAAAGATTAATGCGTTTCTTCCAAAATGTAACATAATCTAAACACTATTTTCATAAATCTAAGTCCCTTTGCCGATCGCCGCGAATCCCTTTCCCCTTGACCCTTCTGTAGAAGGGATTGGGCTGGGGATCAACCTTGAAGCTGGGGGGCTAGTTTTATGAGAAAAGGTCAGCATCCCAGGGGGCGATCGCCCTTACAAGAGTAGGGTTTTTACGCTCATAGTGATTGGCCTTACTTCCGGTCCCCTCCCCTTGGCAAGGGGAGGGTTAGGGTGGGGTCCTCTTGACGAAAGCGATCGCCCCAGAAGAACCCCACCTGACGCCTCCCCTTGCCAAGGGGAGGGGACAAGAGGCGCAGTTAAGCGTAAAAAACCTACTCTTGTAAGACCCTAACCCGGACCTTGCCAAGGGGAGGGGACCGGAGTAAGTCCCCCCAATGCTAGATAGCAAAACTCCCCAAACTGGGGTAACTTTAGCTCATACCTTTAGACTCATAAAATTTGATATAAGCTTTGATCAACCTTTCAAAATCGGCATTATGGCAAAACGAGTATTCCGAGTAGGGCTGTTATTGGTCTTGCAATTTACCCTTGCCTGTTGCTGGTGGACGCCAGAGGCTTATGCCCTGAGCGAAGAGCAGCAGTTGATTTCGCAAGCGTGGCGGATCGTGAACTACTCCTATGTAGATGAGAGCTTTAACCATCAAAATTGGTGGTTCGTGCGGCAAAAGGCGCTGAAACATCCCCTATCCAATCGCGAAGAAACTTATGGGCAGATTCAAGAAATGCTCGCAAGTTTGGACGACCCCTTTACCCGATTATTAAAACCCGATCAGTATCGAAGTTTACAAGTAAATACCTCGGGAGAGTTAACTGGGGTGGGTTTACAAATTGCCCTAGATGAGGAAACGGGAACCGTCGCTGTGATTGCCCCGATTGATGGGTCCCCGGGTCAGAAAGCGGGATTGCTCCCGGGCGATCGCATTCTGAAAATTGAAGGCACCTCTACGGTAGGTTTAACCTTAGATGAAGCGGCCACTAGAATGCGCGGCCCCATTGGCACCACAGTCACCCTCACCATTAGGCGAGCAGAAACTCAAGCGGTGGAAGAGGTTCCTTTGGTGCGAGAGTTAATTGCCTTAAACCCCGTTAACTCAAAATTACAGAAAACTCCAGATGGTCGTTCCGTAGGCTACATTCGTCTGAGTCAATTCAACGCCAATGCCGCAACGGAAATTGCCCAGACGGTGCAGGCGTTTGAGGAACAAGGGGCGGATGCCTACATTCTCGACTTGCGGAGTAATCCCGGGGGACTCTTACAAGCGGGGATAGAAATTGCCCGACTGTGGCTCGATGGAGGTACGATAGTCTATACAGTCAACCGGCAAGGCATAGTGGGCAGTTTTGAAGCGATGGATGAAGCACTGACCGATGATCCCTTAGTGGTGTTAGTCGATCGCGGGACTGCCAGCGCCAGTGAAATTCTGGCCGGTGCTCTACAGGATAATGGACGGGCCTTGTTGGTAGGGGAAAAAACGTTTGGCAAGGGGTTGATTCAGTCCCTATTTGACTTAGCCGATGGTTCGGGATTAGCGGTAACCGTGGCAAAGTACGAAACGCCAAATCACCGGGATATCCATAAGTTGGGGATCGTTCCGGATAAAGAGGTGACATTAGATCCGATATCGCGCGATCGCTTGGCAACGGAGTTTGATCGCCAATATCAAGCGGCATTGGACTTACTCATTGATCCCAATGTGGTGGCAGGTGTGCACTAGGGTTGGGGCAGTTGTCCAGATCCAGCGGGCGCTTCAGCGACTCGGCTGTACCTGGGCAGGGCCGTCATTTGTCTAATTTGAACCACCGGAGGCGGTTTAAGGGTCTAAACCATTCAATGGATTTAAAATCCCGGGTTTAGGGGCGATCGCCTTAACCCGTTCGGGAGTGCTAGACGCCGGTTTGACTCGGACAAGTCGCACTCCCTAACCCTGGACGATCCGATCCGGATTGAAAAGTGACACATCCGCAAAGCCAACTTGGAGAGGACCTCGGTAAGGTGATTCTAGTGGGTTATGGAAGAGGATGAAACAGTATGAATCCTGGCTTTTTTGGTCATCAGCAACATAGAAATAGCTATCCCTGCACTCCGGATTCGGCTTTGACAAATCAAGGGTCGGGTCTGGTCAAGGGGCCTGCACGGAGCAAACGCCAGCGCCGGTCTACCTGGGAAGGTCCCGCCACCAGTGGGGTGGCATTGGGGTCCCAAGGTTTATCCCCGCAGCAGTTACGTCAACAAGCAAGTTTGACGGTTCAACGGGGAGACTATGCTTCGGCGATCGCCCTGCTGAGTTCGTTAGTCTCTCAGAATCTCGCCAGTGCCATTGACTACAACAATCGCGGGTTGATGTATTTCCAAAGTGGGGAGTATGAGAAAGCCCTGGCTGATTATAACCATGCCATCGAACTCGATTCTCAACTGTCCCAAGCCTACAACAATCGGGGCAATTGCTATGCCGCTTTAGGGTTGCGCGTAGAGGCAACCTTGGACTATGACATGGCGATCGACTTGAATCCCTTTAACGTGCGGGCGCTGATCAATCAGGGGATCACCTTGCGGGAAATGGAAATCTATGAATTGGCGATCGAGAATTTTGAGATAGCCTTGGGACTCGGGCAAATTGAAGGGCATATCTTTGCTGAACGAGGCCGGACTTATCATGTGATGGGAGAATGGAATGCGGCGATCGCCGACTATCGACGCGCTTTAGAATTTTTGCCCGAATCTACCACTTCATCGGCTGAGGCTTCCACCCGGTTGCGATCGCTGGTCAAAAATTGGATTCATGAACTGATTGGGTCTTCTGACACTGATCCCCATTCCTAAGCCAGAGTTTCAATCCTAGCCCTCATCCTACTTCCTCGGATAAAAACCGTTAGGGAAGCATAACCGGCAAAAGATGCCACGGTTATGCTCTGTTGGAAAGCCTGCTTTTACCTGTCGCCCTACCCGCCTTGTGTAGGGGTTAACGCTTCACTGGGGCAGTCGGCTTATTTATCAATCACAATTTGAACCTTATTGGGATCGACCCGATAGCTGTGTTCTTCCATAATACTCGTCGCTTGTTCCGGAGCCATCAACCGTTGCAGTTCAGATTGCAAGCGATTCACGCGGGTTTCAACATGGTTGACTTCAGCACGGATATCCTGTAAATCTTGCTGCCGAGACTGTTGATACGGAAGCAGGGTGATGACCGCAGAGACGGCAACCACCGAAAGCACCGCATTGACGGCTAACTTCACCGTAGTTTCAGCGGCGATCGCCCGGTAAAGATGACGCCGTTGGTGCTGTTGCGACAACCCGCGTCTTTTTGGACGTCGCGTTTCCACAGGTATTAAATGGGGCGTTGAGGGTTGAATTGCATTCATGAGAGTGACTATCCCTTACCTTGCCTGAAATATCAGTTTCAATTCAAAAAAAAGCAGTTACCGGATCTAAACCGGGCTTTGTGGTTGCGCGGCAGGACGAGCGCGTATCCCACCTGAATTCTACTCCCTTGTTTAGATCTCAACCGCCTACCTTAAGACTTTTTTCTGAAAAAAGCTTGCAAAAAATTGCTCAACCCTCAAATCATCCCCCAGATCAACCCGGTTAGGGGAGCCTGATTGGCGATTTTGTTTTCTGGCCTTGATTTCGGAAACAAGTTCCCAAATTAAGAGCCGGTCAAGGACCCTTACTGGAGGCAAGGGTCCTCGACCGGCCCTAAGCCGTTGGACTGGGACAACTTTACTTGTACAGTTCGGTTGCCAGACGGAAGGCTAAGATTCCTGGAATTAAAGCAACAACCAGTGCCACTAGGACTTGGGTTTCAGAGATTCCCATAATTCAGACCTCCTTGATAATTAGATATTTTTAACTACTTTCGGCTATTTCGTGCCGTGAGGAAACCCATTGTTACAATATGCAACAAATAGTTCTGCCATTTTACTGCCTCTCGGGACTCAACCGGACTCTCAACGAGGGGGATCATGCCAAATTTATTCCGGGAAACGGGAGATCCGGTGTACTGAAACTTGTAATAAAAGGTTAAGCTGATTGAAGACCGCTGATCATTCCAGCCGAAGTGATTGCCCTGGATTTTGCCCGAGGTTGCCGCAACTGGCAAGCTGCTCTCGACTCCCACAGAGGGCTTTACCGGCCCAAGTCCCTCGTCAGAGGAAGGCGTTTCGAGACTCCAAGGCAAAAAGAGGGAAAATCATGGCCGAATGATGGGTTCGGTTTCCCTGCGTGACCGCTATCAAGGAAAAATTTTCGTTAATGCTAGACCGATTTAGTGATTTTTATCCCCATAATATCGGAATTGAAACAGGTTTCCTGCTGCTGATTTTAGTAGCGTTGGAGTCGGTGCTCTCGGCAGACAATGCGATCGCCCTAGCATCGATTGCCCAAGGATTACCGGAACCGAAGATCCAGCGTCAGGCTCTCAATTTTGGTCTCCTGGCCGCTTTTATCCTCCGGATAGCGCTGATTTTTACCGCCACTTGGGTAATCAACTTTTGGCAGTTCCAGCTCATTGGAGCGCTTTATTTGTTGTGGTTAGTCTTTCAGTATTTTACGTCCTCAGAAGGGGAAGACAATCAGCGCAGTGGCCCGAAATACAATTCATTGTGGCAAGCGATTCCAATCATTGCCATGACAGATTTGGCCTTTTCGTTGGATAGTGTCACCACCGCCATTGCGGTTTCCTCAGAAATTTGGCTGATTGTGACCGGCGCAACCATTGGCATTGTTGCTCTACGGTTTATGGCTGGATTATTTATCCGGTGGTTGGATGAATATGTTCACCTGGAAGATGCGGGTTATATTACCGTAGGCTTGGTGGGATTGCGTCTGCTTCTGCGAGTGTTTGACGCCGATTTCCTCCTGCCGGAATGGTTCTTGATTTCCTCGATTTTGGTGTTATTCATCTGGGGATTTTCCCTCAGAAAGCCCGAGATTCAACTCGAAAATGCTGTTGAATCTGCCACGAGTCACGATGCAGAGGCCGTGGCTCCCATCCAGGAAAAAGAAGAAGTCATCCAGGACTAAGCGTTGAGAATTAAGAATTCACCCAGGGAAATTCTTAATTCTTAACGCTTCGTCCTGGAGTTTCAAGGTCTTGGCTTAAGAATAAAAGCAGCGATCGCCTCTATTCGTAAAGCCAACCTGCCATCGCTGAATCCCAATTGACCAGTTCTTCCGGTGTAAACCACAGGCTAATTTCCTTGGCAGCGGTTTCGATCGCATCAGACCCGTGGATCAGGTTGCGTCCGACACTCACGCCGAAGTCGCCGCGAATCGTCCCGGGTTCTGCCGTTAAAGGATTGGTTGCACCAATGATTTTGCGAGCGGAGGAAACCACTCCATCTCCTTCCCATACCATTGCCACCAATGGACCCGAGGTGATGAACTTCACTAACCCCGGAAAAAACGCTTTTTCCTGGTGAACCTCGTAATGTTTCTCGGCCAACTCCCGAGGCACGCTCATCATTTTCAGTCCCACCAGGGTAAACCCTTTGGCTTCAAACCGCCGAATAATTTCCCCGATGAGTTTGCGTTGGACTCCATCGGGCTTGATTGCGATAAATGTCCGTTCCAAACCAATCTCCTAGCACTTGACGATTAACAACTATAGCAATCCTAAATCAGTTGTGACATTTTCTTCTCCCCTCTCCCGTTCTGGGAGAGGGGTTGGGGGTGAGGGTCTTCCACAATTGAGTTAGGACTGCTATATCACTCTTTAAGCCTATCTCAGAACGTTCCCTCCTCCAGGTCAAAGCCCGAAGCAATTTCTCAAATCATCGGTTCGGTGTTATCTGAAATACACGAGTTTTCGTGCAATATGCTAACATCCACGGTTATGAGAGCGCTGTTGTATTCTGCCGGTTGAGGCCGAATTCACCCCGGTTAATCCAGGGAAAGGGGAGCGCTGCATGATATCCCTTGGCGGGATAAAAATTAACGATTGAATGGACTGGGAGCGCGTTGTTGCAAGGCCGCGAAGAAATTATGGGAGTTAAGCCAAATATCGCCGAGACCAACCTCGGGGAAAACTCGACGGATGGGAACGGGACGGAAGACAGAGGGTTAGGGGCGATCGCCCCCATTGTGTTGCATCCCTCTAAGCAGGCGCAACCTTGGACGATTGAGGAGAGTGAGGAACTGTACCGGATTACCGGGTGGGGAGAGCCTTATTTTTCCATTAATGCCGCAGGTCATGTGACGGTCTCTCCCCGGGGCGATCGCGGCGGTTCTTTGGATTTGCTGGAACTGGTCCAGGCCCTCGGACAGCGCAATCTGGATTTACCCCTGCTGATTCGCTTTTCGGATATTTTAGAAGACCGGATCGAGCGGTTGAATGCTTGCTTTTCTAAAGCGATCGCTCGTTACAAGTACCCCGGAGTCTATCGCGGTGTATTTCCCGTCAAATGTAACCAACAACGTCACCTAATTGAGGATTTAGTCCGCTTCGGTCAACCCCATCAATTTGGCCTAGAAGCGGGTTCTAAACCGGAACTGATGATTGCCCTCGCGACGCTGAAAACCGAGGGTGCATTGGTGATTTGTAATGGCTACAAAGACCGCGAATACATTGAAACGGCAATTTTAGCCCAGCGTCTGGGTCAACGGGCGATCGTGGTGATCGAACAGTTGGAAGAGGTGGAGATGGTAATCGCTGCCTCGAAAAACCTCGGGATTCAGCCGATTGTCGGGGTGCGGGCTAAACTGATGAGCAAAGGGATTGGTCGCTGGGGCGGTTCCTCGGGCGATCGGGCTAAATTTGGTCTGACTATTCCCGAAATCATCCATGCAGTGGATCAACTCGCTGCCGCTGATATGCTTTCCTGTCTCCAGTTGTTACATTTCCATATTGGTTCGCAAATTTCTGCCATTAGCAAGGTGAAAGATGCTATCCGCGAATCCAGCCAGATTTATGTGGAATTGGCGAAGTTGGGAGCCAACATGAAGTATTTGGATGTTGGCGGCGGTTTGGGGGTGGATTATGATGGTTCTAAAACCAATTTCCATGCTTCCAAAAACTACAATATGCAAAACTACGCCAATGATATTGTGGCGGAAGTGAAGGAAGCTTGCGAAGAAGGTCAGGTGTCAATGCCGACGCTGATCAGTGAAAGTGGACGGGCGATCGCCTCCCATCAGTCGGTGTTAATTTTTAATGTCCTCGGCACCAGTGATGTCTCGATTCAACCTCCTGAACCGAGTACGGAAAAAGAACATCTAATTCTGCGGAATCTCTCCGATACCTATCACGCGATTAAAGCTGAAAATTACCAGGAAGCTTATCACGATGCCATCCAATTTAAAGAGGAGGCGATTAGCTTATTTAATTTCGGCTATTTGAGTTTGCGGGAACGCGCCCGGGCGGAACAACTCTATTGGGCTTGTTGTGGGAAAATTCAGGCGATCGTTCGGGATGTCGATTATGTCCCGGATGATTTGGAGGATTTGGAAAAAATCATGGCCTCCATCTACTACATTAATTTGTCGGTTTTTCAATCAGCACCAGATAGTTGGGCGATCGACCAGTTATTCCCGATTATGCCCATTCATCGCTTAGATGAAAAACCCACGGAACGCGGTACTCTCGCGGATTTGACCTGTGATAGTGATGGCAAAATCGACCAATTCATTGACCTTTTGGATGTCAAGCACGTTCTGGAATTGCATCGCCTCAAACCTGATGAACCCTACTATTTAGGAATGTTTCTCGGCGGTGCTTATCAGGAAATTATGGGCAATCTCCATAATTTGTTTGGGGATACCAATACGGTTCATATTAAGCTGACTCCCAAAGGCTATGAAATCGAGCACGTGGTCAAGGGGGATACGATGAAAGAAGTCCTCAGTTATGTCCAATATGATTCTGAAGACATGATTGAAAGTATCCGCAAACAGACGGAACAGGCGTTAAAGGATGGGAATATTACCTTGCAAGAATCCCAACGATTGCTGCAAAATTACGAGCGCTGTTTGGGTCGTTACACTTATTTAACGACATAAAGTTAACGACCTCTTACCCTAGTTTGAACTGGGGTAAGGGAACAGAAACCGGGTGTGTTCCCCCTTACAAGAGTAGGGTTTTCACGCTTATAGTAATTTGCCTAACTTCCGGTCCCCTCCCCTGTGTCTTGGGGAGGGTTAGGGTGGGGTTCTTCTGACGTAGCGGTAAGCGGAGCTATCCCGTAGGGAATCGCCGACTGCGCGTCACTCTTAACAGTTTAAGCATCTGTAGAGAGGCTGTTCAAACCTCTTTCTTCGCCAATTACTCCTGTACAAGAAGTCTCCACCTACTCATTCCTCATTGACCTGCGGTAAGCGCAGATATCCCGTAGGGAATCGCGCATCGAAGAGGACCCCACCCTAACCCTCCCCTTGCCAAGGGGAGGGGACCGGAAGTAAAAAACCTACTCTTGTAAGGTGTGATCCCTCCCAGGGAGATGAGAACTAGAGTGGTTTTTAGAAAACCCGGTTTCTAAACAGGACTACGAGGGATGTTAAGGGCGACCTTCGCTTTCGAGGAGTTCGGCGATCGCCCTGCCTTCCTCGGGGGTATTCACAGGAATCGCCTGACGAGTGTCTGTAATCAACCAATCCAGGGCCGCTGCTTGGACATCAATGGATGCACCTGTTTTATCCACGCAGTAGCGCCCAAACACCAGTTTGTCCACTAAGCGCACCCCTGGACCTAGGCGAGAATATTCAAAAATTACACTATTTTCCACCGTTGCGCCACTGCAAATTCGGCAACTGGGCCCGATCATCGAAGGCCCAATAATTTTGGCCCCATCTTCAATTTGGGTCATGGCTCCAATGTACACCGGCCCTTTAATATCCACCTTATCCAGGTTAACCGAGACATTTAAGCCAGTGTAGACCCCGGGAATGAGTTCTTTGCCGGGAATCGAAACATTTTGGATTTCTCCGTTTAACACTCCGCGAATGGCGCGCCAATAGTCCGGCACTTTGCCAATATCCACCCATTGGAAATCCATCGCGATGCCGTAGAACGGAGCACCCATTTCGACCAGTTGGGGGAAGAGTTCACCCCCGATATCATATTCTTGGCCCGAGGGGATGTAGTTCAACACTTCCGGCTCAAAAATATAAATACCCGTGTTAATGTTGGTACTCATGGCTTCTTCTACGGACGGTTTTTCTTGGAACTGCTTGACGCGGCCCGTTTCGTCCGTAACAATTACCCCATAACTGGAGACTTCTTCCCGGGGGACAGATTTCATGACAATGGTGGCGATCGAGCCTTTTTCTTTGTGCCACCGGACTGCTTCAGTTAAGTCCAGATCAATTAAGGCATCTCCACAAAGCACGATAAAGGTATCATCGAAAAAGGGGTTAAAGTCTTGGATGCGCTTCATGCCGCCAGCACTTCCGAGTGCCTCCCCGATGAGTTCGCCATCAACAATCCGACCTTCAAAGGAATAGCCAATTTCCACACCAAATCTTTGTCCATCCCGGAAATAGTTTTCGATTTCGTTGGCGAGGTGGCTAACGTTGACCATGATTTGGTTAAAACCATGCTGGCGAAGCAATTCCACTAAAAACTCCATCACTGGTTTTTGCAGGATGGGAATCATCGGTTTGGGGGTGGTGTATGTAATCGGACGGACTCGGGTACCCTTACCCGCTGCCAGAATCATGGCTTTCATAGATATTTTTCTCTTATCCTTGAGCCTATCAATTTTAACGAATTAATGTTTTGAAATTGCAAAAAGTTGTTATCTTTTAGTCGTGATTCGGAATCAAAGGTCTACTCCTGGGAATGAGGCTGCTGCTGAGGGGTTGAGCGATCGCCCGGTAATTCCCAGTCCTGGGACCCTTCATGGGTGCGATCGCCGAGTCGGTGAGTAGCAAGGTGCTTCCGGTTCGCGCTTTCTAGGGTGGGGGGTACTGTATCGGGTTAAACCATTGCCTCGTTGCGAGTGGGTTGACTCTCTACAGGGACTGCCTCGACGATCGCCCGGATTTTCAGGTCTCCATAGAATTGTTCTTGGGACAGTTCAACTTTAGACTGGGCGGAGAGTAACAGCAGGGCGGAAAAGACTCCCACGCGGTCATGGGACGTGGGGAGGGACGCAGGATCAGGGGATTCTCCCGAGGGGCGATCGCCTCGCTGGTCCATCAACCCTGCTAAAAGCGCCTCCAATTCTAACCAGGGTTCACAGAGGTCCAGTTTTTCCGCGTAGGCTAACAAAAATCGAGTCAGGCGATCGGCCACTTCCGAGATATTTTCTTGGTCCGCTAACTCTGTCAGCGCCCGAACCGTACTCGCCGTAGATTTTGAACCCCCAGGTCGTTTCGCACGACGGCGAGGCGGCGTTTCGATCGCCATTGACATCAACTGCAACTGTTCAATCAACTCTTGAAGCGTAACCCGGCGTTTTTTAGGCGTAGGTGCGACCGCCCGTCGTTTGAGTTGCAATTCTAGCTGTCTGGGAATATTCCCCCCTTGCCCCTCCTCATCCATCGGGTCCAAAAATTCCGCCTCTTCCTCCTCCGAGGCATTGGGGTCATCCAGCAAAGATTCCGACCGCGCCAGAGCATCCGCTTTCAGTAACACCAACATCGAGGCATACAGAAACGCCTGTCCCGTCTCCGATAAAGCCGCTTCCCGCTCAACTCGTCCCGCTTCATGAACTTGAGACAGCTTACTGAGATATCGGTCAATCACCTCAATCACTTGGACATCCCAGGGATCGATTTCTCCAGTTTGTGCCAACTCGATGAGGAGTGAGATCGCATTTTGAGCTAAAGAACCAGTCATATCCCTTTGTTATTTTAAAAGTTAAAGTAAGTGCAGCGTGGGTGTTCAGTCTGTTGATTATATCATTCTTAAAGACCGGCCTGGGCCTTGCTTGGAATCAGGTTAAGCGCTATGCAAAGGGGTTTTCTCGGTGAGAATAGCGGTTTAAACTATTGGCAACCCTACCGTTAGGGTTGAATCTTAAATTAGGGGTTCTGGGTTGAGTTCAGCGTGATGGGGTGCTCTGGGGTGAACTCCGGGTCCCGGGGAATGAAAAATCCTCCTAAAACACTGCTTAGGAAGAGGTCGGACAAAAATTAGCCCCTGTGTTTGGGTAAACCGGAAGGCTCTATGAGGAGGCGATCGCGATCGGGGATAATTTTCTAGTTTAAAATTCTGTAAAATCTGGGTTTGGAGACGATGACCCGACTCAGGAATGAAATGAGTAATGAAAAAGGGGATGCACCACGATAACGGATTGAAGAAGGAGATGCACCCAAAGAACCCCTTGAGGGTCCAAATGACTCAAACTCAGTTCTGCACCCCTATAGGATTTACTGGTCTGAGACCCGACGTCTTTTTTGCGAGGAGACAATTCCCAGACCCGAGAGGATGATGGCGGTAACCATGCCCGGTTCGGGAATTTTTTGGCTACTGGACGCTTCCCATTCTAGGGTGCTTGCCCCTCTCCATGTACACTGATCTGCCACAGAGCAATCCATCGTCATGCCCTGATGGGGGCTAGAAACGGCAGCGGATACGGGTGTAAACCCACTCAGTCCGATTTGAACGACCGATATAGAGACTAATCCCAGAGCTAGTTTTAAAAACATCATTTACTTGACTCAATTTCTGGACGACTTATGCTGTTATTAACAGAATCTTATAAAATTTCTTAATTGTCGCTAAGGTTACTCACTGCGGTTTCGTGTTTATGATCGGTTGGGTATTGTGAGGGAAGTCACATCGGCCTCCAGCAGCAAGGTTCAGGGGGTTTCAAACCGCAGGCAGATGGTCCTTATGTTAATTCTTTTCTGAGACTAATTTAATTAGAAAATTTGGGTCATTCATCTGTCTGGGGTGAGATTCTTAAGTGAGATAATTTGAGGCTGTTATGAACCTAAAGATAGAGTTAGAAACCCCAAGGATTACACTCGGAGTCACCCCATTTACCTAACCGCTCTGATGATTCATCCGGTCTACAATAGAAAATTTAGGTTGAAAATTCCCGCAGGGTGTGGGTTTTTGCTTCCCCTTCCCCGGAATAGAAATAGCCTGCACTTTCTGGAATAGAGAGCGCAGGCTATTAGATGGGATGGCAATTAGCGAAGCTGTTCTAATTGCGGACTAACGTGAACCCGGAGGGTTTGACCTAATAACAACAGACGTCGGAGTTGGACGGGATCTCCGGGAGAAACGGCGAAGGATTCAGCCGAACCCGAGGCAATCGTAGTATCCAGAGAGGGGAGACCGTGGCGATCGAGTTGACCCGTGAGCCAATAGAAATAAAGCTCTTGGGAGCGTTCTAGGGACAAGCCGAGATTAAGGCGTTGACCGACGGCAATCAGGCGTTCTAAGCGCTGAATCTCAGCCTCTAGCAGTTCCGGTTGGGCTTCGTGGAGGAGGTCCCAAAGCGATCGCAGAATGGACCGTTCTAAAATGACTTTGGCCTCGGGGAGATAGAGATGGCAACGGGTATGTTCGGCTTCCGTGGCGATCGCTTCTAACTCCCCTAAATGCCCAGACATCACCTGTCCATCCCCCTGGGCAATCCCCAGTTCCTGTTCTAACCCCAGAACCGACTCCATACAGCGATGGCCCAAGGCAATCTCTGCTGCGACCTGCAACTCTTTCGGGACCGGCAGTTCATCCCGATGGAAGCCCATCATGATCCCATAATTATCCCGATACACCTGGCTGTAAAGTTGGTCTAGGCGCATCAAGGTTTCTTGACTTAACAGGCGCATGATTCGATGGCGTTCCTCGGCAAACAGGTCCCGCAGATTGTAAGATTTCCCATCAAAATGCTCATTCATCGCCAAAATAGCATGGGCGGCACTGGCTTCTTGGAGGACGCCAAACAGATGCTCTTTCATCTGGGTGTAGGCCCGTCGTCCGGTGAAGGGTTGAATGCTGCAATGGAAATCCCAACCGCCGAGATGAAGTACGGCAAAGACTAAATCGACACTTTCTCGGGTGATTTCCGAAACCAGTTGAAGTTGTCCCACTCCCAGGGTCAACGGACCCATGCGTTGTAACTGATAATCCCGTTGGTAAGCGTCATAGCAGTACACCCGCTGTTGGGGTCCATAGCTGGTAAAGAGTCCGCTGATGGCGTAATGGGCGGCGACTTGCTCTAAGCTAATTTGGTCCGTTTGGACCAGATCACGATAAACCCCGGCCCCATCTTTAAAAGCATCAACATTACTGGGTGCGAAGGCAAGACGGGCGATAAATTCTCGTTCGAGTTGGACTCCGGCGACATCTCCAGCGAGTTCGATCGCCCGGGCGGCATAGCGGAGAATTTGGACCCCTTCCGGACGGGAAAGTTCTTCAAAGAACCAGCCGCAACTGGTGTACATTAGCAGGCTATGACGCTGCATTTCCAGCAGGCGGAGGCCATCTACTTGTTCTAGGGGAGTGAGGGGGCGAGTTTGATGGTGTCGGAAGAAGCGGTCAATATTTTCTGGGGAGCGATCGCGGACGATTTTGATATATTCATCCCGGGCCTGCCAGGGGTCTAAGAACAGGTGACGACCTTGTTCTTCATAGATGTCCGTGAGTTGATCCCGTAACCAGTTGAGCGACTCACGCAGGGGACGCCGCCATTTTTGATGCCAACCGCCACCGCCAGCGCAACCACAATCCTCCTGCCAGCGATCGACGCCATGAGCGCAACTCCAAGCCGTGACGGGTTTGAGTTGGACTTCCCAAGAGGGGGGACTGATGCTCAAATAATGGGCAAAGTTGGTAACGGTCCAGCCATGTTTGGGGAATTCGCTGACGAAGGCGTAGGCGAGACATTTTTCGGTTCCGCCCTTGTGGTGACCAAAGGTTTCGCCGTCGGTGGCGACGGAGAGCAACTGACTGGGGCGACCATCCCCTTGAATGGCTAATCCTAAGCGTCCGAGGAGGTTATGGGAATTGCTCAGGAGGTCATCAAAGCCCATATCTCGGGAAATTGGACCATCGTAGAAGAAGATATCGATGGATTTCCGGTCCTCTCCCCCTTGGGGATCAGGGAGAAAACAGCGATAAGGCCGGGTGGGATCAATTTGTGCGCCGCCGACTTCGATCCAGTCCGGTTCAGGCTCTCCCTCAGCGGGGATCACGCGGCAGCGTTGGGCTTGGGAGGGGGCTAGAATAATAAATTTAATGCCTTCGGCAACCAAGGCTTCTAGGGTAACGTAGTCTACGGCAGTTTCTGCTAACCACATTCCCTCGGGATCGCGTCCGAAGCGGGATCGGAAGTCTTCTTTACCCCAGCGAATTTGGGTGTATTTATCCCGTTCGTTGGCGAGGGGCATGATGATGTGGTTGTAGACTTGGGCGATCGCATTGCCATGACCGTTGAGACGCTGTGCACTTTTGCGATCGGCTTCGATGATGCGATTGTACACTTCCATGTCATAGCGTTCCAGCCATGTCATTAAAGTTGCACCGATATTAAAGCTGAGATATTCATAGTTATTGACGATCCCCACCACTTCGCCGGAGTCGTTGAAGATTCTGGCGTAGGCATTCGGACGATAGCATTCGTGATAAATCCGCTCGTTCCAGTCGTGAAAGGGTGAGGCACTCGGTTGCCGCTCGATCGCATCTAAATAGGGGTTTTCTCGCGGGGGTTGGTAAAAATGTCCGTGAATCGAGACATACACACCCGTGGCGGTTTTGATGGGATCAACTTTGGCCGGTTCGGTCCGAGTTCCTGGGGTTTTTTCTGGAGTTAGGGTGGATAAGGTCGGATTCAGCATAATTGCTGTGTCGGATGGGGTTGTCATACTGTTAGATCTACAACTAAACAATCGATAAAATCTATCTTTAGGCAGGCGATCGCTGGGGTACAGAGTGTTGGATTAAGTGCAGGCAATTTTAAGCAAGTGGCGTGGCGATCGCAAAGGCCATAACAAACTTGGCACGAACCGCCGGGGTGTCAGCCTAAACCGTGATAGCCTTTGCTTGTACCTCATGATCTCTCGGGCTATCTTTTGCGCGATCGCTGTTCTATCCGTTTTCTGCTATGAAGCTATCTGTCGGCACTATAACCGATCCCCATTGCAAATAGTGTGACTCCTGTCTTAATTTCACACTTCAAAACAAATCTTTATTTTCTGAAACTTGCAAATCAAAATGTCTATGCTATAATCCGCTACTCAAGAGTTCCCTAGGGGTTTATCTCTTGATCATGAATACATCTAAACCCAAGGTTAGGCGCTTTTGTGCTACAACAGGTTTCGTTATGACTGAACAAATTCTGAACTCCTAGTCTAATTACCTAGCCAAGGCCGGAGGCAAGGGATAGAAGGGGCGGGATTTGAACCCGCCTTGTCTTGAAGCCAGTCCACTCATGCAGGCCAATTTCAAAACAGTCTATCAGCTAAACTCTGAGGAGAACTGCCAGATCAACCGGACTAAAACTCTCACGCGATCGGTCGTTTCCCTCCCTAGACTCGGACCTCAAAAGCCCAGTTAACGGCTAGGAATCCCCGATAAAACAGACCCGATTCTCCCGGTTCAATTCCAACTCATTTTTTTACTGAAACCTAACCAATTTGATGTCCCTCAAAAACATTATTTTCATCGGATTACTTGTCTTTGTCCCCATTTCCATTGCCGGTCATTTTCTCGAATGGGGACCGTTAACCATTTTTTTAACCGCTTGTTTGGGAATTATTCCCTTAGCTGCTTGGATGGGAACCGCCACGGAAGAAATTGCGGTGGTTGTCGGCCCAAATATTGGGGGATTGCTGAATGCCACCTTTGGCAATGCTACTGAATTAATTATCGCCCTAGTTGCGCTGAATGCTGGACTTATCAATGTCGTCAAAGCCAGTATTTCCGGTTCAATTATTAGTAACCTACTCCTCGTCATGGGGTTGTCCATGCTGCTGGGAGGGCTGCGGTACAAAGAACAAGAATTTCAACCGATTGTAGCCCGGTTGAATGCCTCGGCAATGACTCTGGCAGTGATTGCCATGTTACTGCCCACAGCAGTAGATTTCACCTCCGCTGGCATCGAAGAAAAGACCATGCAGCAACTCTCAACCTGCGTGGCAGTCGTCTTAATTCTGGTTTATGTCTTGACTCTGGTGTTTTCCATGAAAACCCATGCCTACCTCTGTGATGTCGGGGAAGCCGAGTTAGAAGGGGAAGAAGGTGAACCTGTCAAACCGCCCAATGTCTGGTTATGGACGGGGGTGCTATTAGCCTGCACCCTGATGGTAGCTGTCGAATCAGAATTGTTAGTTTCGTGCCTAGAAGAAGCGACTTCTCTATTGGGATTAACCGCACTCTTTACCGGGGTAATTGTGGTTCCCATTATTGGCAACGCGGCGGAACACGCGACAGCAGTTACCGTGGCGATGAAGAATAAGATGGACCTCTCTGTATCTGTGGCCCTGGGGTCCAGTTTGCAAATTGCCTTGTTTGTTGCGCCCGTCTTAGTCATTGCCGGTTATATCCTGGATAAACCGATGGATTTAAACTTCAACCCCTTTGAACTGGTGGCGGTTGCGGTATCGGTTGTGATTGCCAATTCCGTCAGTTCTGATGGCCGTTCTGATTGGCTGGAGGGGACTTTGCTCCTGGCGACTTATGTCGTGTTGGGACTAGCATTCTACTTCCATCCGGAGATTGCAGGGATTGGTTAAAAATTTGGCAGTCGGTTAAAAGAGTTCGGTAAAATCAGGGTGAGCATTGCTCCCCTTTTTTTTTGCCTAGATGGGTTTGGGGTTGGCGCGATTGAACCCGTTAAGACAGCGATCGCCTGGTTCTATGATTAACAATTGTCAATTTTCAATTTTCAATTGTCAATTGATAGCAATGATGCAGCCAGACTTATACCGCAACACAAGTCCCGGGAATCCCACCTATACTACAGATAGTAGTCTCCTGAATTTGCTTGCGATCGCCCCAAGTCTTGACCTCACCCGCTCAATCCAGCCCCTAAGCGTGTATGAGCTATTGCATCAACCCCGCCTGTCCTTCCCCCCACAATTCGGATCACAAACTCTTCTGTCTCGGTTGTGGGATGCAATTGCTGCTGAAGCGACGGTATCGCCCGGTGAAAGCCCTCAGTTCTGGGGGCTTTAGCGTCATTTATCAAGTGGATGACCAAGGCTTCCCCAAAGTCCTTAAAGTCCTCAACCTTACCCAATTTACCACCCTCCAAGCCCAAAAAAAAGCCGTTTCCCTGTTTGAACGAGAAGCGCGGGTCCTCAGTGAACTCCATCGCCCAGGGATTCCCTCCATGGAACCCTCGGCTTATTTTACGATCGCCCCTCCGAACTACAAAACTCCCCTACACTGTCTCGTCATGGAAAAAATCGAGGGAGTGAACCTGGAAGAATGGCTGAAACAACAAGACACTCCCCTCGCCCAACCCCTCGCCCTAGAATGGCTCAAACAATTGGTCCTTCTCCTCGAAGAAGTCCATCAGCACCAATTTTTCCATCGGGATATTAAACCCAGTAATATCATGCGCCAACCTGATGGCAATTTGGCCTTAATTGACTTTGGAACGGTCCTAGAGGTCGCCCATCTGGAACTCTCCCCCCAAACTATCACCCCTGCCGGAACCGTAATCATTTCCCGAGGATATGCGCCACCGGAACAGGAAAAAGGCCATACGGTGGAACAATCTGACTTTTTTGCCTTGGGTCGAACTTTTGTCTATTTGCTAACCCGTCAGCATCCCCTGACCTTTTATGAACCCTATACGGACGAATTCCGCTGGCGTAGCAGTGCACCTGGGATTTCCGATGAGTTTGCCCAATTCCTCGATCGCCTCATGGCACCATTCCCCTCCCAGCGTCCCCGCAATACCGGGGAAATTTTATCCGAACTCGCCCGGTTAGAGCAGATTCACAACAGCCACCCCGGGGCTCATCCCTTGCCACCCACCCCGAAAATTATTGCTTTCCCTGCACCTTCTGGCGTTACACCCACCCGCCCCGATTTTACCCTCGATCGCACCTTGGTCGGACATCAAGATGGGGTCTGGTCTGTGGCCCTTTCTCCTCGGGGTCATATCCTCGTTACTGGCAGTTGGGATAACACAATTAAAGTTTGGAACCTGGCTACCGGGCAGTTATTAAGGACTCTGATGGGTCATCAGGAGGCGGTGTGGTCCGTGGCAGTCACGGCCGATGGTAAAACCCTGGCATCCGGCAGTTCCGATCAGCAGATTAAAATCTGGAACCTCCGCACAGGACAATTAATTCACACCCTCACGGGTCATTCTAACTGGGTTGCGGCAGTGGACCTCTCCCCAAATGGTAAACTGATTGCCTCGGGGAGTTCGGATAAAACCATTAAAGTCTGGTCCCTCAAGAGTGGGGAATTAATCCACACCCTCCAGGGTCATTGCTATGCGGTGACTTGCATTGCCTTTACTCCCGATGGCAAAACCCTCGTCAGTGGCAGTGGGGACAAAACCCTGAAAATTTGGTCTCTGACGACGGGAGAATGCCGAGCGACTTTGACGGGACATCGCGCCTCGGTGACTTGCCTTGCCATTAGTCCCGATGGCAAAAC
Organism: Laspinema palackyanum D2a; assembly: GCA_025370845.1. Lineage (GTDB taxonomy): Bacteria > Cyanobacteriota > Cyanobacteriia > Cyanobacteriales > Laspinemataceae > Laspinema. The sequence continues at coordinate 38,680 of JAMXFF010000025.1, forward strand.
TGGGGTGAGTGGGGATGTCAAGCAGACCCTTTGTGTCTGGGATTTAGAACGGCGAAGACTGAACTATACCCTCTCGGGTCATTCGGGAACGATTTGGTCCGTGGCGATCGCCCCCGATGGCGAAACTTTTGTCAGCAGTTCTCGGGATAAAACGGTTAAAATTTGGAACTTACAAACCGGGGAATTATGCGGGACTCTCATGGGTCATCGCAGTGCCGTGAATGGGGTGGCGATCGCCCGGAGTGGGAAAGTTCTCGTCAGTGGGAGTCATGACCAAACCATCAAAATTTGGCGACTGGCCCATCAACCCTCAAACCTGGCGATCGGTTCCTGACTTGCGCTGAAACACTTTTCTGTGATTGCTAACTGCCCTAAAAATTAGCCCATTTCTGTTCCATTCCCCGATTAAATCTTGCGCTACATGGGCAACTCGGATAAACAGCTATTTCTTTTTAGGGAGTCTGATTAACCCCTTTAGATAGAGGTCACCTTTGCCCTAATCAAGATAAATTAGAGAAACATTGATAACTGTAATCATAAATCGACCCATCAATTCAGCCTATATTCGGAACCGAATAATCTCAGCCTAGAATCTTAACAGACAACTAAACACCCATCCCAGCCGAAGAGGTCCAATTATGAATCCTGAATCCAATCGCCCGCCGGAATTTCTCTCAGAAGAGGGAGACAATAATTTACTGTGGGACTACTTACAATCCTTGAGTCCGGAAGCCGTTTCCCAACTCTCTCGGCCGAGTTCCTCGGATGTGTTTCAAGTCATGGAACGCAACATCATCGGCTTGTTAGGAAATCTTCCCCCGGAACACTTTGGCGTGACGATTACCACCAGTCGCGAACATCTCGGACGAATTTTAGCCTCAGCGATGATTAGTGGCTATTTTCTCCGCAATGCCGAACAACGCATGGCTTTTGAAAACTCCTTACAATTTACCGAAGCTCATCCTAAAATTCATGAGTAAATCGAGTATTAAGTCGTAGGGTGGAGTTGAAAAAATTACATCAAAACCAGAGTGTCACTCGAACTTCGGCAGGCTCATCCCAGAGTTTGCCGAATTTTGCTATCTTACACCTGCGGGACTCTCTGCTGAGTTGGTATGCCCAAGAAGGACGAGATTTACCTTGGCGTCACCACCGGGATCCCTATCCAATTTGGATCTCGGAAATTATGTTACAGCAGACCCAAGTTAAAACGGTTATCCCCTATTATCATCGCTGGTTGGAGCGCTTTCCAACGGTCGCCGGTTTGGCAGAATCTAGTCAGCAGGATGTGCTCAAATTGTGGCAAGGGTTGGGATATTATGCTCGTGCACGCAATTTACACGCCGGTGCTCAGGCGATCGTTCAGGACTATGGAGGCAGATTTCCCAGGACCCTAGAAGCGGCGCTGGCGTTACCGGGAATTGGTCGAACTACCGCAGGAGGAATCCTCAGTGCGGCGTTTAATTTACCCCTGCCGATTCTTGATGGGAATGTGAAGCGGATTTTCGCTAGACTCATAGGATTGCAGGTGCCACCGGCAAAGGCGATGAAGCTGTTATGGCAATGTTCAGAAGTCTTGCTAGATCCTGAAAATCCTCGGGATTTTAATCAGGCTTTGATGGATTTGGGGGCGACTCTATGCACTCCCAAGGCTCCTGAGTGCAATCGCTGTCCTTGGATGGCTCACTGTCAGGCTTATCATTTACATATTCAGGCTGATTTACCCATGCGTGAAACCTCTAGTCCCCTCCCCCATAAACAAATTGGTGTAGCCGTGATTTGGAATGATCGAGGGGAGATTTTGATTGATCGGCGACGGCAGGACGGACTCCTCGGGGGGTTATGGGAATTTCCGGGAGGGAAAATTGAACCCGGAGAAACGGTGTCTGATTGTATTCACCGAGAAATTCGGGAGGAGTTGGCGATCGCGGTGGAAGTAGGTGCACAACTGATTACGCTAGAACACGCTTATACCCATTTTCGGGTGACTTTAACGGTTCATCATTGTCGTCATGTTGCCGGGGAACCACAACCTTTGGAATCCGATGAAGTGCGCTGGGTGCGATTAGATGAAATCGACCAGTTTCCGTTTCCTAAAGCGAATGTCAAGATTATTGAGGCGCTCCGTCAGTCCCCCAATTCTTCATTTCAGCCGTAGCCAGAACCCAAATCAGCTAAGGCATTAAGTTAGGGTTTTAGGGTAGAGATGCACCCAATGGGTGCGTCTCTCCGGTGGAATGTTCGGGGTTGAATTGAGGGAGTTAGCACATTCACCATTGCGGGGGAAAAGGGTGGTTAATTTTCGAGTTTAGACCGTTTTTCCATATATTCTAAAGTGTTGAGCAAGCGAATTGCTGAGTCGTAGGATTCGTGGGTTAGTTCTCGGAGTTCTTGGGGAGAGTCTACGACATCATCTACGATTAATCGCAAAAATCCAATCATGGGATTGAGGCGAGTCCGAATTTCGTAGGAGGTGTTGATTAAGGTTTCGCTGCGCGCTTTTTTCACCAAGTCTTGGGTGTCTAGGGAGAACTGCATGGAGTAGAGTTTGGCATAATATCCGCCTTTACTTAAGAGTTCTTCATGGGTTCCGGTTTCGACGACTTGGCCTTTGTCTAATACGGCAATTTTATCGGCATTTTTGACCGTGGACAAACGGTGAGCAATTACCAGGGTAGTGCGATCGCGACTGAGGCGTTCGATCGCCTGTTGGACGAGATGTTCGGAAACGGTATCCAGGGCGCTGGTGGCTTCGTCTAGGATTAAGATATCGGGATTATGAAGTAAGGCACGGGCGATCGCAATCCGTTGTCGTTGTCCTCCCGAGAGCAGAATTCCGCGATCGCCTAGGGGGGTCTCAATTCCTTCCGGGAGGTTCATAATGAATTCGTAGGCATTCGCCAGTTTTGCCGCTTCTATCACCTCTTCATCCGTGGCATCGGGACGTCCATAGGCGATATTATTTCGCACCGAATCGTTGAATAAAAAGGTATCCTGACTGACGATGCCCATTGATTTTCGCAGCGATCGGACATCAAACTCGCGCAAGTCTTTCCCATCAATGGTGATCCGTCCCTCTGTGGTATCGTAAAATCTCGGGAGCAAATCCGCTAAGGTCGATTTTCCCGCCCCGGACCCCCCAACCAAGGCCAAGGTTGCCCCTTTGGGTAACCATAAATCCACATCTTTGAGTACCAGATCTTTATGTCCAGGATAGGAAAAAGATAGGTTTTCAAAGTGAATTCCCTCTTGTAATTTTTGGTAGGGTTCGGTCCCATCCTTCATTAAGGGTTTATCATCTAACCGCAAAAATTCACTGACAATTATGGTGCTAGGAATTACATTAGCAAATTCACTCCTGCTATTATTTAATTGCCCAATCATGGGTACCACTCTTGACAGAACAAACAAATAGGTTAGTAAGACGGTTGATAGGGTATCTATCTGATTAGCAAATATCACTCTACCCGCGAAAATAATAGCCAAAATCACCAACAAACCACTCAGCTCATTCATCGGTCCAATAATTGAGTAGTTCACTTGGGATTGCATGTCGGCGTTTTCTCGGGCCTCAATTAGTTTTTGAATTTTTTCATACTCGGGTTTTTCTTGTCCAGTAGATTTGACCAGACGAATTCCATTTAATACTTCAATTAATGCCCCACTATAGGCCCGGGATTTTTCTGACAGAATCCTCCCATAATCCTTAGAACGGCGGATGACAAACTGAGAAAGGAATGGGACGAGCATTAACAAAAGAGTAGAGACAATGGTGAGCTGCCAAGAAATTAAAATCAGAATCCCCAGAAAGATTAAAACCGTCATCGCGTTGGTCAGAGTCCGAATCCCAATCTTAATCGCGCTCGAACATCGCCCAACCTCTTGGTTTACATAATTAAGAATATCCCCCAATTTGGTCTTAGAATAGTAGTCAATATCTATATCCAGCAGTAATTTTATGGCATTCAAACGCAAATCTCTGACCAGCAATCGGGATAAATGAGCCGATGCCAATTGATTTGAAACTAAAGCTAAATTTTTCAAGATGATCAGCAATAAAATCACTGCCATCATCACCCCTATTTGATATTTTGGATCAACGTTATCTATGAGGCCAAGGGCTCTGCCAACAATCGGTGGGCCTTTTTGAAACTCGACTTCCTGCCCCAAAAAGGCTAAGACCACGGGAATGAGCAGGGTCATGCTAACTCCATTGAACAAAGCTCCTGACCACCCCAGAAAAATAGTCAGGGCAATCCACCAGGGCTGTTTTTTAGCATATTGGAGAAGAAATTGAGTGGGAGACATTGTGTATTTCCTGTCTGGGTAGCTGGCACGTAAACTGATTTAATCGACGGAGTGGCTGAAGTGAAACGATTTTCTATAATAGATTACCAAATTATTGATTGGGTTGACTGAGCGCGCTGTCAGTTTCCAGACTTTTAGTTAGACTCAGAACGAAAATTCAGCCGAATCATAATATTCTCTCTATCGCGCGTACCCCTTTAATCGTTCAATGGACATCATCAACGCACATCATGGCTGAAAGCGAGAAACAGACCAATCCGGTGAACGGTGCATCTTAAATTTGAGTGAGTGGACGAACTATAGCTCCCTCAAAAGATCCGATGGCTGTCAGGGGTGCTGGGGTGTTGACCCAGAAAACCCGCCTACTAGGAGTGAATAGAACCTGTCCCTGAGATGGCGATCGCCCTTCCAATGATTGACGCTCCTGGATCCCGACTCCCATGAGGCGGTGCAGCCCCAGAAAATCTATTGGCTATGATTTTACTATAACCTCCGCAGCGCCAACTCAGTTAGGCCACTTTCCGGCTACAATCGCCCGTTGCACAAAAGAGTAACCGCCAAGTGACTTGGAGGCGATCGGGTTGGAGAGTGTTCTCTATGCTTTGCCTACCCCTCCTCGATTCTGTCCTTGACAGTTTATTAAGATCAAGCCGGTTTAACGTGAGGCTGATTATCAATAACATCTGACTTGCGGATTGGGCTCAAAGCCCTGACTCCTGAGTAGATAGCAATTAGCAAGTTAAACCGGCAAATTTCCGCTTATAGGTAACTCGGGTATCGAAAGAGCTATGAGAGCAAGCAAGCCAAGAACCGGGGTTTCCAAACTTCATTGGGAAATTATTTGTGGAGTGTGGAGATAATATCAAAACTACCGATTTTTCCTGTTTACTGTACCAAGGCCCTAAAGTCAAATAATGAACTTTTACATCGGCTCCCCAATCATTACCGTAAATCTTTACAATCATATTCAGTCCTTTTCTCTTTTTAATAAATGTATTTTAAATAAAAATACTCTTCTAAGATAATTACTTTATCAGTAAAAAAAAATGTAATTTTTGTGTTTTGGAATTGCCAGTAAACAGGGGGTCCCTAGCTGTTTTATTATATAGAGCAGTCCTAAATCAGTTGGAGAAGACGATGGCGGCCCCCAACCGTTGGCGGCCCAGAACGGGAGAGGGGAGAAGAAAATGTTATAAATCATTTAGGACTGCTATATTCCTACAATCCCCTCCGATTCTCTCGGAAAACCCTGTTGCCTAGAGTATTGTAGCTAATCTTTAAGAAGTCATAAATCTCCTTGACAGGAATGCCTTGATACAGTTAAATTGAAAGTTAAGCTTTTTAGAAAACCTGATGGAGCGGCTGGGTACATCCTCTCACCGTCAGTCCCTCTCCCAAATTATGGGAGAGGGACTGACGGTGAGGGCTTTTCCCAAAAAAGGATAAGGGGCGGGGGAATGAGGGCGGACTGTCCACACTCTGATGGTCCCGAGCCGCTTTGGTGATAAATTGGTCCCTAGAGCTTGACAGAAATCTCATAAATTTCCCGGATGAATATCATTTTTTATTCTTAATCTATTTAAAATTTATCGGGTTTAACATATTTCCCTAAATTTATGGACTTAATTATTTACCCCTATTTAGCCACCCATTGAGAACCCCATGAATCAAACCCAAAACCATTTTAAAACGATCGCAGTCTGGCATCCTTATTTTTTGGGGGGAGGCGCGGAATCTGTCAGCTTATGGATTTTGCAAGCGTTAGTCCCTTATTATAAAGTCACGCTATTTACCCTGACCCCACCGGATTTACACCAGTTAGACATTCTGTATGATACAGATTTAGCTCACCAAGAAAATCTAACGGTTAAGAGGATGCTTCCTGAGGCTCTCACTCCTCGCTTTATTGATACCTTAATAGCCAATAGCCCTCCCTTAAAATTATCGTTCCAGCATTGGGCGGTCCGGGCATTCAAATCTATGAATACTGAGTATGATTTAGTATTCTCAACCTATAATGGGTTAGATATGGGACGAGTGGGAATTCAGTACCTCCACTGGGTTCATGTTGTTGATCCTCAACCCGATAAAAATAAAGGGTGGGCCTGGTTAATGATGAAGTTTTCGGAATTTTCGATGGACCAGCTTAAACAGAATCAGTCCTTAGCAAACTCCTACTACACGGCTGATAGAATCAAATCAGCCTATGGCATTGAGTCTCGGGTCATCTATCCTCCAGTGATTGGGGAAGTGGAGGTCGTTCCCTGGGAGGAAAAAGAGGATGCATTTCTCTGTAGCGGTAGAATTGTGGCTCCAAAGCAGACCGATCGCGTCATTAAAATTTTACAGGGGGTGCGAGATCGCGGCTTTGATGTGAAATTACATATCACTGGAGGGGGTGGCGGCACTTATCAGCGGTCTTATGAACAGAAAATTATGCAGATTGCAGAGCAAAATTCTGACTGGATTACAGTTTATCAAGACCTGCCCTATAAGGATTATCTCCATGTAATTGCACGCTGTCGTTATGGCCTCCATTCTAAGCCTGAACCGTTTGGAATCTCTATTGCAGAAATGGTGAAAGCGGGAATGATTCCCTTTGTGCGAAAAAACGGGGGACAAGTAGAAATTGTCGGGCCTCACCATAGTGAATTACTCTTCGATCAACCCTCTGATGCCGTGGAAAAAATTGTCCAGGTTCTGACGCAACCCGCTCGCCAGAAGGCTCTACTTGAATCCTTGAAAAAACAGCAATCCCTCTTCTCTACGGAAAAGTTTATGGCTGAAATTCAGGCGGTGGTTGCTGAATACTTCCAAAACTAAGTCTTAATCACAGATTCATATTCCATCTCAAGGAGTGATTGATTCAGTATCTCATCTTGTTAACTATCATGTCAGGCATTCCATTAATATCGGGGATTGGTTTTCCTCTCCCCTCCTGTACTTCGACTTTCCCGGATTCCAAACTGAAGCCAAAAATATTGACGATTTACCCCAAGAAAAACTCCAAAATCAACATCTGATTTTGGGGGGAGGGGGACTATTATTTCCTCGGTTTCTGGAAGGAATCCAGCATTTAAAAAATTATGTAGATCAAGGCAAATATATTTTCTGGGTAGTTGGACAACAAAGTTATAAAGATCCATCCCTTACTTTTGCCCAATTTGACTATAGCCCTTATGTAGAATCCGTTGATTTACTCGGAATTAGAGATTATGGAGTAGGTTTAAATTGGGTTCCCTGTGTCAGTTGTATGCATCAGGAATTCGATCGCCCGCGAGTTCCGCAGCATGAGGTAGTCGTGTTTTCCCACAAAAAGTTTCGGATTCAAGTTCCAGGACTACCCACCCTCACGAATGAGTCAATGGATTTCCGGACTGTCCTGGATTTCTTAGGGTCTGGAGAAACCATTTTAACCAGTTCTTTTCATGGAGCCTACTGGGGAACACTTTTAGGGCGGAAAGTCATCGCTTTTCCCTTTACTAGCAAGTTTTATGGACTGAAGCATTCCCCAGTTTTCTATCCAGTTAAAAAATGGAAACAAAAAAGTTATAAACTGTCTCTGTTTGGCAAAACGCTCTATGAATCCCGGGATCCGAATTGGTTTGAGTGCGAGATGGATGATTGGCATTCATGGCTGAGTGAAGGTCAGAGTTATCCCTCTAGTTTGCAGGAATGCCGCGATCGCAACCAGGCATTTTATCAACAAGTTCTTGATTTATTAACTTAAACCCCAGCAGATTACTCCCCCATTTCGGGGATCCCTAAAACCCCGAAATGGGGGATTTACAAACGCTGAACTGACTCCGCGATCGGTGCCATCACTCCGGAGAGAATCTCTGCCATCGCTTGAAAACTATAATATTGAACGCATCTTTCCCGAGCTTTTTGGCCGCGTTCCTGCGCGGTTTCCCAATTGTTAAAAATCTCCTCAATGGTTTGAGCAATTTGTTCGGGAGCATTCGGATCAACCAGATACCCTGTGTCAGCTAAGATCGTGGGAATATCTCCGACCCGGGTTGCTAATACGGGTTTTGCCATTGCCATACCATCGGTTAATTTGAGGGGGAATTGAGCAGCGGCAGCCGCTTCATCTCGTTGGGGAACGACGACAATATGGGCGGCGGCAACTACTTCAGGCATCTGCTGAATCGGTAAGGTGGGGAGTTTGACAATCCACCGCCCCCATTGAGCCATAAGTTGATTGTCGTAATCATCATAAGGACTACCCCCCACGATCGCCAGTCTTAAATCCGGCTGATTGAGGCGATCGAGGGCAATTAATACATCTTCTATGCCTTTATAGGGTCTCGGTGCACCGGGAAACATCAGAATTCGATATCCCGAAAGTTGATAATGCTCTCGACTGGTTTCCGGGTCATAACGAGTCGGATCAAATAAATCGGTATCTTTACCATTGGGTAAATACACCCCGCCAAAACGCTTTTGCAAAAACTGATTGTGCAGAGTCACTTGATCGGCCCGCCTAATCCATTTTTCCATCCATTTTAAATACAGGGGATGGTCTGGATATCGCAATTGCCCATTTTCTTTAAAAATATCCCGGCCCAATTGTTTGATACTGGGCGGGCGATATTGCCAAGCGTCACCCCCATGCCAACTCAGTTCCCAATCATCAATATCTAAAAGGACGGGCCGACGAGTTTTCATCTGATTTAATAAAGCCAAACCAAAACTACTGGGCTTCGGTTTATAGGCATAAATAATATCTCCCGTCATTTGATTCATCAGGGAAGTAGCTGATTGAATAAACTGGGGATATTTTTTACCGGGAACGGTAATAATAGGGATGCCTTCAAAAGAAGCTTTGACGTTGGATTCGTCGTCAAATACAAATCCGAGAATTTCTACCTCATAGTTGAGGCGCTTGAGCACTTGACTGAGTAAAAACGGGCGAACCCCACCGCCGCCCCACCGTCCAGCCCCTTTTTTAGAAAGGTCACTAACCAGAACAGAAATTTTAGGTTTGGCGGTGGGGTTCTGCAAGGTTTCTCCGGATTTGTTTTGACGATTCATCAGGGGTAATTATGTTGCCTAATCAAGTCCTAAAATCGCTTGTCAGCAATAATTTTATGGGAATTTTAATCAGATTTGTGACGGTGTTGATGCCACTGCCATGCATGGGAGATTATATCATATAAGTCGAAATATTCCGGATTCCAACCTAATATTTTTCGGGCTTTTTCACTGCTTCCAACTAAAACCGGAGGGTCTCCTGGACGGCGATCGCCTATTTTTTTAGCCACCTCTTTCCCCACGACTTTTTCGGCGGTTTGAATTACATCTTTGACCGAAAATCCACTGCCATTGCCTAAGTTAAATACCTCGGTTTCTCCCCCCTTCAATAAATATTCCAGTCCCAAAATATGGGCGGAGGCTAAGTCATTCACATGGATATAGTCCCGAATACAGGTGCCATCGGGGGTGGGATAATCGGTTCCGTAAATTGAAATAAATTCTCGGTGGCCCAAGGCAGTTTGTAACACCAAGGGAATCAGATGAGTTTCTGGATCATGATCCTCCCCGATCGCCCCGTCGGGATCGGCCCCGGCTGCATTAAAATAGCGGAAAATCACGGACTTTAATCCGTAGGCGGCATCAAAATCACTCAGCATCTTTTCCACCATGAGTTTGGTCATCCCATAAGGATTGATCGGATGCTGGGGATGGTCCTCGGTTAAGGGAATCTTCTCAGGAATCCCGTAAGTGGCACAGGTGGAGGAAAAAACAAAGTTTTTCACTGAGGCGGCTAACATCGCTTCTAATAAGGTTAACGTCCCGGTGACATTATTCCGATAATATTTCGCAGGATCCGTCACCGACTCGCCGACATAAGCGTATGCCGAAAAGTGCATAACGGCTGAAAAATCATGGGTGGCGAATATGTTATTTAAAAGAGCGCGATCGTTGGTATCTCCTTCTATTAATTCGACTTGTAAAACATCCTCTACGATGTCTCGATGCCCATAGACTAAGTTATCTAAAATAGTGACTTGATACCCAGATTTTTTAAGGCTTAGCACCGCATGGGAACCAATATAACCGGCCCCGCCCGTGACTAAAATTGTTTTATTGTTGTCGCTCACCTTTTTCCATTCCTTTGTCTGTCTTTTGGACTTTTTAAAATAGTTGACCCATCATCTCCCCCCGCTCATTGACTGATGCGGATGATGGGTTCAACCCCAAACTGATTATGTGATAATTTTAATCCGATCGCTCTGGATTAATTCAAAAATTCGATTGATTTGCCTCCGGTCTTCATCGGTGATGTTTTTCCCCGATAGCAAGACATTGGCAATTTGCAGATGTTCTTGAGTGGTGATTTCATTGCTTTCTAGGATTCGCTCAATCATTTGATGAATCGTAAAAAGCGGTTTAATCGGAGTCGGTCTTCCCATTAGCTTTTGAGTGACTCGATTGGGTTAGAGTGGGGCTTAAAGCCTTAACGGTTCTATCTTATCGACTTCAATTCAGGATTTCCATAAATTTGTTACCCTAAAATTATAAAGACTTGATAAAGTTTTGGCAAGTTTTGAGTGTGTAGTCAATTTTACAGCAGTTATCCATCATTTATATGAACTCCACGAGGAAGGATTCAATGCAAGTTTATCGGCTCAATGCCCTTTCGGACAATTATATCTTTTTACTGCACGACCCCGCGCAAAATGTGGCAGCGGTGGTGGATCCGGCGGAGGCGGGTCCGGTACTGAGACAATTGAAGGCCCTGGGTGCTGAGTTAACCACGATCTTCAATACCCACCACCACGGAGATCATGTGGGGGGCAATCAGGCATTGATGCAGCATTTTGACGGGGTGACGGTGTACGGAGGGGCCCAGGACCGAGGGAGAATTCCCGGACAGCAGGTGTTTTTGCAGGAGGGCGATCGCGTGGAATTTGCCCAGCGCAGTGGGACGGTGTTCTTTCTCCCCGGACATACTCGTGCCCACATTGCCTATTATTTCCCCCCGGCATCGGGAGAGGAACTGGGGGATTTGTTCTGTGGCGATACCCTGTTTGCCGGGGGTTGTGGACGGTTATTTGAAGGGACCCCTACCCAAATGGTCTCCTCCCTGAGTAAACTCCGGGAATTGCCGGATCAGACCCGAGTTTGGTGCGCCCACGAATATACCTTATCCAATCTTCAGTTTGCCTTAACGGTGGATGGAGAAAACCCCGATTTACAGGAACGGTTTGCCCAGGTGAAGGCGGCGCGATCGCGAGATGAAGCGACGATTCCCTCAATTTTGGGGGTGGAAAAGCGCACCAATCCCTTTTTGCGTTGGGAAGATCCGGTATTACAACGAGCAGTCAATGGGGGGGACCCAGTACAAACCTTTGCTCGCCTCCGGGGTCGCAAGGATCAGTTTTAACTGAGATCTTGCACCTGTTGCAACAACCGGCGGGGGATAAATCCCCCGCCTAACAGCTCAAGTCGGTTGAAACCGACTGAAAATACCACGGGATAAGACTTGCAGTCGGTTTTTAACCGACTGCAAGCTATGAGGCCGCCAATCGATTAATCCCCCGCCGGTGTTGAGCATGGTGCAAGATGTCAGTTTTAACCCACTTCCGGTCCCGAATTCCTCCTCATGGTGGTGCGATCGCTTTTAAACAGATTACCCCCGTCTTTGCTCTTTCTCTTGCTACTGAATATGACCGAAAATTCCGAATCTGCGACAACTTATGAAGGCGGATGTCATTGTGGCGCGGTGCGATTTCGCGTCACCGTCGATCGCCATGAAGCCATTGATTGTAACTGTTCCATCTGTCAGAAAAAAGGGTTTTTACATTTGATTGTTCCACCGGATCGCTTTACCCTGTTACAGGGAGAAGAGAGGTTACAAACCTATACTTTTAATACCGGCTCTGCGAAACACTTGTTTTGTCAACACTGTGGGATTCATTCGTTTTATAGACCGCGATCGCACCCGGACAGTTTTGATGTCAATGTGCGATGTCTGGATGGGGATGTCGCGGGGAAATTTGCCGTAACTCCTTTTGACGGACAAAACTGGGAAGACAACATTGAAACGATTCGATAAAACCAGCGATCGCCTCCAACTCAGGGGAGTTAATCTCCCCCAGGCATCCCGAGTAACTGCCATTCCCCGTTAATTTTGCCAAATAAAGCGCGAGATTCTAGGGGGGAATAGACATAACGATTGTAAACATAGCCCTCGCGATCGTCACTGAGTCGAATCGCCGTCCAACTATCGATGGGGTCGAAGGTTTCCGGGAGTTGGCGATCGCGGTCCAGTTGCACCACTTCATTGGACAGGGTAGCGATCGCCTCACTATCTAAACTCGGTTGCGATCGGGCATTGACACTCTCGCCCACCACCACCACGCGCTCAAGTTGCCACGAAACTCCTTCCGCAGAAGGGGGGGGCGGAACTTGTCTGGCAAAGGCTTGAGCCACATTCGGACAAACCCAAATTTCCGAACCTGCATCAATATTATACGCCGGAGGATTTTCTGCCGGAGCACAGCCGATGGCGATTGCTTTTTCCAGAATCAACCAAAATCGCCCTTGAGGGTCATCTAAGTTCAAATTCTCCCGAGTTTGGGGAACGGAAAACCCGAGAGTTAGACCCGCTTCGGGGACAACTGACTGGACAAATGGGGCATTTCGATTTTGTACCGCCTCCCGTAATTGGGCGCGAAACTGATAGAAATCGCTACCGGGTACGGCTTCATCTTCTAAAATGAGCCGTCCTTCAGAATCAGGGGGAGCAACGGGTCCCTCCGCCCCCAAATTGATCATTCTGGGTTCCCCCGTTCGAGAATGAGCGCGGATTAGGGCTGCCAAAAGCGCACCCAAAGCTAATCCGACACCGATCGCCATTAAGATCGACCAGCGGAGTTGTTTTAGGGAGTAACGCCCTCTCTTTGTAGCCTTTTTAGCCATGCGGTCTGATTCGCTCATGAGCAACCCAGTGACCCCCTGGGGTGCCATGCTCCGGATCAGGAGCCTGGTCACCGGGTAGAGTTAAGCCAGTCTGGGGGATTTCCCCGCTATTTTAGCGGAAAATCGCCCTAGCCTCTCTAAACCCGGTGCAATCTTTCCGGTGGCAACGGGTGCAGGAGGGGTTCAAGATGGCGCAAGGGTCGCGATCGCATGGGGTCAAAATTGGCGATCGCCCTTCATCTCTAAGGTTTTGTGATGCGCTGCGGGGGATAGGGATGAGAAAATCACTTCCGGCGATCGGCACTCAACCCGGGTCAAGGCACAGATGTCAAGATTTGATTCATAAAATCCCTGAAAAAATAATTTTTTCCTCTTCAGATCGGGTCAGATCATCCCCAGCGATCGCCAGTGAATCGCACCCAACCTTCCGCATCACCCCAAACTGAGCCTACGGCGCAAACTGCCTCAAAAACTGAGAAAAGTATTAAAAGAGATTAAATATTCGGCGCAGTGCTGACAAAATGGGCTATAGAAAACTAAAGAACACTAACGTTATTATTGTCATCATTGTCCGAGTTAACTTTCTTAGTCCATTTTCAAAAAATTGTCCGTAGCTTATGCAACCAATTCGCACGTTTAACGTTTCTCCCTCTCTCCCTGAGCGACTAGAACCCTTACGCACCTTGGCCTACAATCTCCACTGGGACTGGAATGTAGAGACCAAAGACCTGTTCCGGCGTTTAGACCGGGACCTGTGGGAATCAAGCCGTCACAATCCCGTCTTGATGCTGGGAACCATTTCCCAGGAACGTCTGGAAGAGATGGCAGAAGATGAAGGCTTTATCGCCCAGATTGACCGCGCAGCGCGGCAACTGGACGACTACCTCAAAGAGCGCACCTGGTATCGCAAACACCGGGAGAAAGAGAAACATCAAGAATGTTTTGTGTATTTTTCGGCAGAATTTGGCCTCACGGAATGTCTGCCGATTTACTCGGGGGGCTTAGGGTTACTCGCCGGGGATCACCTGAAATCCGCCAGCGATCGCGGTTTACCCTTGGTTGGCGTCGGACTTCTCTACCAAGAAGGATATTTTAGCCAATATCTGAACGCCGATGGATGGCAGCAAGAGCGTTACCCGATCAACGACTTCTACAATATGCCCCTGCATCTGGAACGCGATGCAGAAGGCAATGAATTACGCATTGAGGTAGACTATCCGGGTCGAAAAGTATATGCGCGGGTCTGGCGAGTCCAAGTGGGGACGGTTCCCTTGTATATGCTTGATACCAACATTGAACCGAACAATCCCTACGACCACGATATCACCGACAAACTCTATGGCGGGGATCTCGATATGCGGATTCATCAAGAGATGATGTTGGGAATTGGCGGGGTGCGGATGCTCAAGGCCCTCGGCTACGAACCGACCGCCTATCACATGAATGAAGGACATTCGGCCTTTTTAGCCCTAGAACGGATTTCTATCTTAATCCGAGAACAGGGTCTCACATTCAAGGAAGCCAAAGAAGTAGTTGCTGCCAGCAATGTCTTCACGACTCATACCCCTGTTGCTGCTGGGTTTGACCTGTTCCCCCATGATAAGGTCATGCACTATTTGGGTCATTATGCTGATGAATTTGGCCTCGGAAGAGAACAATTTCTAGCCTTAGGACGGGACAATACCGGGGATTTGGAGTCGCCTTTTAGTATGGCAACCCTGGCGATCGAGATGGCGAGTTTTATTAATGGCGTTGCCAAATTACATGGCGAAGTCTCCAAAGTGCTGTTTAATAACCTTTGGCCGAAACTCCCCCCTTCGGAAGTGCCGATTACCTCGATTACCAATGGTGTACACGCCCGCAGTTGCGTGGCAAAATATACCCAAGAACTCTACGATCGCTATCTCGGACCCAAATGGTCCACCACCCCCGCCCACTATCCCTTGTGGGAACGGGTCGATGCCATCCCCGATGATGAACTGTGGCGCAACCAGGACCTCTGCCGTGCGGAACTGGTCGTGTTCGTCCGGGAACGACTCCAAAAATACTTACGGGCTCGGGGTGCTTCCTTCACAGAAATTGATGCATCGCGAGAAGTGCTAGACCCCGGAGTTCTCACTATTGGGTTTGCACGGCGCTTTGCCACCTACAAACGGGCTACATTGTTCCTGCGCGACCTCGATCGCATCAAACGGATCTTACTGGGGTTAAATAACGACCTGATTCCCGGTGGTAAAACTGCCCTGCGTAAGCCAATGGTTCAGTTTGTCATCGCCGGAAAAGCTCACCCCCACGACATCCCCGGCAAAGAAATGATCCGTCATATCACCCATTTCATTCGCGAACAAGGATGCGAAAAAAATGTGGTGTTTATCCCCGATTACGATATTAACGTAGCGCGGATGATGGTGTCCGGTTGTGATGTGTGGTTAAATACCCCCCGTCGTCCTCGGGAAGCATCGGGAACCAGTGGAATGAAAGCGTCCATGAATGGATTACTGAACCTCAGTATCCTAGATGGATGGTGGGATGAAGCGGACTATGTTCGCACCGGGTGGCCGATCGGACATGGGGAATTCTATGATGACCCCAACTATCAAGATGAAGTGGAAGCGAATGCTTTGTATGACTTGCTGGAAAAAGAAGTGATTCCCCTGTTCTACAATCGCGATGAAGAAGGCATTCCCCGCAAGTGGGTCTCGAAAATGAAAGATGCCATTCGCTTGAATTGTCCCCTGTTTAATACAGCACGGATGGTCAGTGAATATGCAACTCGGGCCTATTTCCCAGCCAGCGATCGCTACTATGCCATGAGCGCTAATGGTTGTCAACCCGCGAAAGAACTGGCCGCTTGGAAAACTCACCTGTTTGAACGCTGGTATGATATCAAGATTCTGGACATTGATATTTCTGAATCGGATGATGTCAAAGTCAACCAAAGCATTAACGTAAAAGCTCTGGTGGACCTCGCCGGATTGACCGACTCTGATGTAGAAGTTCAACTCTACAAAGGACCAATGGATGCTGATGGAAATATCATCAATGGTGTCTCAGTTGTCATGGATTATCAAGGTACTGATGCTAATCAGCAAAGTATCTATACCGCAAACATTGCATACAGTTCCTCGGGTTTACAAGGATTGTCTCTGCGGGTGTTACCGAAACATCCCTATTTAAGCAGTCCTTTCCAACCGGGTCTGCAAGTGCTTTGGGCTAATGCTTAGAGGTTGAATTGAGGGATGTGGTATCAGTCTTTTGGGAGATTTTATCCACTGATTTTCACTGATTTTCACTGATTAAATGACTGATTTGTAGGGGTGATTTATGGATTGCCCCTACATCAGTTATTTGATTGATGGAAGGACTATTTGGAATGACGATATAGCCGTTGGCATAAGCTTCGGTTATCGGGTCGGTACTGACTCCTAAGACTAAGTTGCGATCGCACCCCCAATACCACCAATGAGCGCCAATGTAAGCGCAAATGATGGCATCAAGTTGGTCTTCAATGGCTTTGAACAATTTAGCGCTTTTTTCGGTTAATTTGTTAATAAAAATATCCGGTGGATCACTCAAAATCCAAGCATCTGACTTTAAAGTTAAACTGGGTTTTAAATTAGGCAAAATTTCGACAATATATTGCCGGAGTTTGATTAATTCTAAGCGGCGATCGGCTAACTTGCCTTTTTTGTATTTGAGAATGCGAGATAATCCAAATAAGTTAATCATCGCCGGATGAGGAAACACCTCAATTTGATAGCGATCGCACCGTTGGGGAATCATCATCGGTGCATGCATAAACCCCCGCGCCTCTAAACTCTTGCCAAACCCCACCGTATGACTGGCAAACCGACTCTTCAAATTTGCCGGATAACACCCGGCATGATAACGCCCAAAATAGCGATGAGTCTGCTTATCCGGTAATCTCATCCCCGTGGCATTCGGAATCAGCGTCGGCGCATCCACCGCAATTAATCCCGGTTGTGCTTCAGGAACTCTTTGATCCACCCAATCCAAGATATCCACCGTTGACAATTTGCAGTCTAAATCCGTCAGTTGTAATTGATTATTGTCCCAAACCAAACAACACAAACCACTCGCGCCGGAACTCCATCCGAGGTCAATTCCAATAAATTTCATTTGTTTTTAATCACTTTGTTTGACAGAAATTTGAAATCATTCCGAAAAGTAAAACAGTTAAATCGGGTTAATTGCCTTAAGGGTTTAACGCCACATAAACTGACGGACTAAACCCAACACTAGACCGATGCTTCCAAAGTTATCAGAATTTGTGCCTTCAGAAGTAGCAGACTGGGCCAGTTTTAGGGTAAACTGTCAACTAGACAGTTGAGGGAAAAATCATGTCCCAAATCGATATTGCTGAAGCGAAAGCCAAACTGCACGAGTTATTGGAAATCGCCCTCAATGGCGAAGAAGTTGTGATCACCAAAGACAGTCACCCGGTTGTAAAACTGGTCCCCGTGCCAGATCAAGCGCCACAAAAACGCCCCCGGGCCCAATTTGGCAGTATGAAAGATTTAATCTGGGTAGCTGATGACTTTGATGAACCGCTTACCGATTCAGCGAATCTGGTGACGAGACAGATATTGTTGTAGCACGGATTTCAACTTACTCAATGCTTAGATGCGAGACTGCCTTATCTCGCTAATTTCAATAAACTGGCGAGTTGTTCCGGTTGATGAGACCCGATTAAGATTTTTTCACCATTTTTGAGTTCTAATAAGACGCCGCGATCGCCACTGACATTAAAGGCTTTTCCCTCGGGACCATACCGAACTCCCCATCCCCCATAATCCCGCAATGGATGATAGGTTGTTACTTCCGATTTCACCACAGAATCAAAAGGAATTTGAATTCGCTTAAATAACAACGGGTAAAAACTCAGATATAATCCATCAGTTCTCACTTCTGTTACTAATTTTGCACTATAAAACAAAATAGGGAAAAATACCCCAAACACAATTCCAAACCCAATTAAAATAATATTTAAAATGGTAGTTTCTTCCCAAGATTGTTCTAAAAAAAATGGCATCAGGGCCGCACAGAGAGCTGCTAAAGAGCTGCATACTAGAACGAACCAAATCCAACCCTGCCGAAATTGCTGCACCTCTCGAAATAGGAGCGTTGCATAAATTTCCTCGTCAATGCTCACTTCGTCTGACATGGATGCCGTTGTTAGTTTTTCCACAGCTACCTCCTATACTCGTTTTGAAAGAGGTTTCGCGAATCAGATTCGCTTGGGGATAGCAAGGGTTTCCCTCCCCTCTTAAACTGGGGACTGTTTTGATTCCCCCCATGACCCATTCCCTCTATTCATAATATGCCCAAAAGAATAGTCTATTTCGCCCGAAAAAACAACGAAAATAGTAGGGACTAAGTAAGGCATAAATGTTGAGTTTTGTATAGGAGATCGCCCCTTCATGAGGACCCCAGAACCCGATCGCCCCCAATGGACCCGAACCGGGTGGTCCCTTAAAGCCATTCCCGAGGGGCGATCGCATGACCCCAGACCCAAGATTTGCTAGGATATTTGAGCTTTATGTCAAAAAAAGTCAACAATAAGACAGAGCAACACGGATTCAATCCGGTTTTCCTCATTCTGTCAGTAGCACTATAAGAGCAATCTATGGGTAAGCAGCGCGTTTTATCTGGAGTCCAACCCACCGGCAACCTCCATCTCGGTAACTATCTCGGTGCGATCCGTAACTGGGTCGAAATTCAAAGTCAGTATGAAAATTATTTCTGTGTAGTGGACCTCCATGCCATTACCGCACCCCACACTCCCGCCACTTTAGCCCAAGATACCTACACGATCGCCGCCCTCTATCTCGCCTGTGGCATCGATTTACAGCATTCCACCATTTTCATCCAGTCCCACGTCTCAGCCCACGCGGAGCTCACCTGGCTGCTCAACTGTATCACCCCCCTCAACTGGCTGGAAGATATGATCCAGTTTAAGGAAAAAGCCGTCCGTCAAGGAGAAAATGTCAATGTGGGGTTACTGGATTACCCCGTCCTGATGGCAGCGGATATTTTGCTCTACGATGCGGATAAAGTCCCTGTCGGTGAGGACCAGAAACAGCATTTAGAACTGACCCGAGACATTGCCGCAAGGGTAAATCATCAATTTGGCAAGGAAAAAGCGCCGGTATTGAAATTACCGGAACCCTTGATTCGCAAGGAAGGGGCCCGGGTGATGAGTTTAACCGATGGGACGAAAAAAATGTCCAAGTCTGATCCATCGGAACTGAGTCGGATTAATTTGCTCGATCCACCGGATGCGATCGTCAAAAAAATCAAAAAATGCAAAACGGACCCAATGCGGGGACTGGTGTTTGATGATCCAGAACGTCCGGAATGCCATAATTTGCTGACGCTTTATCAGCTACTTAGCGGCAAAACTAAGGAAGAGGTGGCGGCAGAATGCCAGGATATGGGTTGGGGTCAATTTAAACCGTTACTCACGGAAACGACGGTTGAGGCGCTCAAACCGATTCAGGAGCAATATAAGGAAATTATGGGCGATCGCGCTCAACTGGAATCGGTGTTAAGAGAGGGGAGAGAAAAAGCCGCAGCAATTGCCAACACTACCCTCAACCGCGTCAAAACTGCCTTTGGATATTCTCTTCCGTTGTAAGGATTAGAGATGAAGTCGGGACCCTTAAATTGAACAAAAGAGAACGACTGAAGTCGTTACTACGAACATGAAGAGAACGACTGAAGTCGTTACTACGAACAAAAGAGAACGACTGAAGTCGTTACTACGAACTTCCCCATCTCCCCCATCTTTCCCCTCTCCCCCATCTCCCTGTTCTTATGAAACAACCGCAGAACTCTTTATCTCGCTTCCGTCAGGCTGTTAGAGACGGTGAATTTTTGATGACGGCTGAGGTTATGCCACCGAAAGGGGGTAATGCAGCCCACATGATTACAATGGCAAATGGTTTAAAAAATAGAGTTCATGCGGTGAATGTTACCGATGGATCTCGGGCTGTTTTGCGGATGTCATCGTTAGCGGCATCAACGATTTTGTTGCAGCAGGGAATTGAGCCGATTTATCAAATTGCTTGTCGCGATCGCAACTCGATTGGGTTGCAGGGGGACCTCCTCGGTGCGAATGCGCTGGGAATTCAGAATGTTTTGGCCCTGACGGGGGACCCGGTAAAAGCCGGAGATCATCCCCAGGCGAAGTCGGTTTTTGATATGGAATCTGTGCGTCTGCTTAAGGCGATCGCCAAACTGAATCAAGGCTTTGATTTGAATGATAAACCCCTAACCGATAGTCCGACAGACTTGTTTGTTGGTGCTGCGGTGGATCCGCAGTCGAAAAGTTGGTCCGGGTTAAAAAGTCGGTTTGAGAAAAAACTAGCAGCAGGTGCCGAGTTTTTCCAAAGTCAGCTTGTCTGCGATTTTGACAAGTTAGACAAGTTTATGAATGAAATCGCCCAAGGGTGCGGTAAACCGATTTTAGTCGGGATTTTCCTCCTAAAATCTGCAAAAAATGCGGAATTTATTAATCGCTGTGTGCCTGGAGTGGATATTCCCCAACATATTATCGATCGCTTGGCAAAGGCAAAGGACCCTTTGCGCGAAGGGGTGGCGATCGCTGCTGAACAGGTGCAGATGGCAAGGTCCCTCTGTCAAGGGGTGCATCTGATGGCGGTGAAACGGGAAGATTTGATTCCGGAAATCCTTGATTTAGCTGGCATTCCACCTATCTCCTCAGAACCCCTCTCAATGGATTCCGAAACTCTGGGCGATCGCCCTCCAGTTGTCCGGATCTCCACCCCCACAACCTGAATACCTCAACTATAGATGCACCCTGATACAGACGCCTCTGGGCAGACCCTGCCCGAGGCTTTTTATTTTTTACGGGTTACTGGCGATCGCATTCCCCACCGCTTCAATTGGGGGGTCACACCCCCTGGGGGTGCAGTCCATCTTCCTTGTTGGGAAAAGATATGTATTAATGAATTAACCTAAAGAACTTCACCACTAAAGAAGCTCTTAAAAAAGGTTGCATCTACTGCATCTACGTTATCGAGTCAAATAGGCGTCTGCCATCAGGGTTTAGCAATCATTCCCAAGCGGGCTGATTAGCCCCCAGGAATCTGCGAAAAACATCACCTCTCCAGCATCAAGTTGGGAGGTATTGTTTTTTTGGGGGCTTCCGACCTTGTTGGCACTAAAATTCCCTAAAACCCTGGTACAATTGCTTGCCATATTTCCATATTTCATTTATAGTTGAAGTATGGAAAGTAAAACGGCTGTAAAAATCTTTGAGTCCTTGTCTTCTGGCATCCGCTTAGATATTTACCGGATGTTGGTTAAGGCTGGATCCACAGGAATGGTGGCAGGTCAAATTGCTTCTGAACTGGAGGTACCGCCTTCTAATCTCTCTTTTCATCTCAAAGCATTGGTTCACGCTGAATTGCTTGGGGTGGAACAGGAGGGCCGCTTTTTGCGCTATCGCGCCAATATGCCCCTAATGTTCAGATTAATCACCTATCTAACAGAAGAGTGTTGTCAGGGAGAACTGGAACAGTGTGCTCCGCAACAAAGCGGGGAACTGGGTTCTAATCCCTGTTTGCGATCGCCCTCTCTCACCTCCAGCGAAGCCAAAACATAAGCGTGGGCTGTCTGCAAAAGCCGCGATCGCCCAGAACCTCAACTCAACTGCCTGCTTTTACTTTCTATTTACCCATCATTTCAATATTTCATAGAAACTCAAAATGAACACCATTGAAGTATTTGATCCCGCGATGTGCTGTAGTACGGGTGTTTGTGGACCCGATGTCGATCAGAAATTTGTGGACTTTGCTGCCAACGTGGATTGGGGGACTGGACAAGGGATAAAGATTCAGCGCTATAACCTCGGACAACAACCGCTGGAATTTGCCAATAATCCCACAGTCAAAAGCTTTTTAGAACGTTCAGGCGCTGATGCACTGCCGCTAATTCTAGTGGAGGGTGAAATTGCCCTAGCGGGACGATATCCGACCCGGGATGAATTGGCTCGTTTAGCCGGTGTAACCCCTGCACCTGCGGCATCTGCACCGAAACAATCCAGCGGATGTTGTGGCAGTGCCAAGAGCAGTAGTCAGAGCAGTAGCCAGAAAAGTAGCTGTTGTTAAATACTGACATTTTGCAACCGTTGCAACAACAGGCGGGGGTTTGAACCCCCGCCTAACAGCTAAAGTCGTCTAAAGACGACTGTGCGTCTTATCCCGTGGAATTTTTAGTCAGTTTTTACAGGGTTAGAGAAATTAAGGTTGAGTTGATTCAACCCATTGAGGATTTATGAGTAACGAACATTTGATGATGCAATTTCTACAAAATACACCGCCATTTTTATTTTTTACCGGCAAAGGGGGAGTGGGCAAAACTTCCCTTTCCTGTGCCACAGCCATTCATTTAGCTAAACAAGGCAAGAAAGTCTTATTAGTCAGTACGGATCCGGCTTCAAATATTGGACAAGTCTTTAGCCAAACCATTGGAAATACAATCACCGATATTGCCACAGTAAGCGGGTTATCCGCCTTGGAAATCGACCCGCAACAGGCGGCACAGCAGTATCGCGATCGCATTGTGGGTCCCGTGCGAGGAGTCTTGCCTGAATCCGTCGTCAGAGGCATCGAGGAAGGCTTATCCGGGGCTTGTACCACCGAAATTGCCGCATTTGATGAATTTACCGAATTACTCACCGATGAGAGTCTGATAGGTAAATATGAGCACATCATCTTTGATACCGCACCCACCGGACATACCATCCGCCTATTGCAACTCCCCAATGCTTGGAGTAGTTTTATTGACGAGAATCCCGAGGGTGCATCCTGTCTCGGACCCCTCTCTGGGTTAGAAAAGCAACGCGATCGCTATGCGGAAGCCGTGGGCGTATTATCGGACCCCAACCGCACCCGTTTGGTCCTCGTTTCTCGGGCCCAGCAGAGTACCCTGGATGAAGTTGTGCGGACTCATAAAGAGTTAGCCGATATCGGGTTTTCTCAACAACATTTGGTGATTAACGGGGTCTTACCGCAGAAGGAAGCGAGTCATGATGTTTTAGCGGCAGCCGTTTATCAGCGAGAACAAAAGGCGATCGCCAACTTGCCCGAGGTACTCCAGAGTTTGCCCTTGGATCAACTCCCCCTCAAGGCGCAAAATCTCGTAGGAATTGAAGCCCTCAGCGGTTTATTCTGCGATGGAGAGGAAGGCACGACAGACAGCCGTAATGACTCCATCTCCCCCCTGACTCTGCCGCACCTTTCCACCTTAGTGGATGAAATTGCCACCACGGGTCATGGGTTGATTATGACAATGGGAAAAGGGGGTGTGGGGAAAACCACAATGGCAGCCGCGATCGCCGTCGCCTTAGCAAAACAGGGACATTCGGTGCATCTGACGACCTCAGATCCCGCAGCACATCTGAGTGAAACCTTAGCTGGATCAATGGACAATTTAGAAGTTAGTCGCATCGATCCGCATCAAGAAACCACCCGCTATCGCCAGCATATTCTGGAAACCAAAGGTAAGAATCTGGATGAGCAAGGACGCCTGATGTTGGAAGAAGACTTGCGATCGCCTTGCACCGAAGAAATTGCGGTATTCCAAGCCTTTTCCCGAATCATCCGCGAGTCGAGTCAAAAATTCGTCGTCATGGACACTGCACCCACGGGACATACTTTATTACTCCTGGATGCCACCGGAGCCTATCATCGAGAAGTCACCCGCCATACCCAAGAAAATGTGCGCGTAGTCACCCCGATGATGCGATTGCAAGACCCCGCCCAAACTAAGGTAATTGTCGTTACCTTAGCCGAGACAACCCCAGTCTTGGAAGCGGCTAATTTACAAGCTGATTTACGTCGAGCAGGAATTGAACCTTGGGCATGGGTGATTAATAACAGCCTGACGGTTTCCACGACTTCATCCCTCCTATTAAAACAACGTGCTGCCTTTGAACTGGCTCAAATCGAGACGGTTAAAACCAGCTATGCTCAACGGTTTGCCTTGGTGCCGATGCAAGTGGATGAGCCCGTGGGTATTCAAGCGTTGCTTAATTTAGGGCAGCAAAAGACAGTGACAGCAGCAGAATCGGAAGACAACCCCAGCCAACAGGATGTGGTGACGCATCAGCAAAAAGCGACTTAACCCGGATGAGACTGGGGGTCAAACCGGGCATCTTTTATGGAATCCAAAAACAAAAAACCCCCCTAGGGCTTGGGGGGTGATGCAACACTCAGGGTGTCGAACAAATTCAGGGTGATCGTCTTTTTATTATGGTTGCAGGAGTCAGAAAAAAGCATCAGCTAAATGGCTGAACTTTGGATTGCTTAATTTAGACTGACAAAAGACTGTGACAGCAGCAGAATCAGAAGAGATCAGGAGTCAATAGGAGTTGGTGCCGCATCCTTAGCAAGCGACTTAACCCGGATGAGACTGGGGGTCAAACCTAGCATCTTTTATGGAGTGCAAAAATAAAAAACCCCCCTAGGGCTTGGGGGGTGATGCAACACTCAGGGTGTCGAACAAATTCAGGGTGATCGTCTTTTTATTATGGTTGCAGGAGTCAGGAAAAAGCATCAGCTAAATGGCTGAACTTTGCATTGCTTAATTTAGACCGACAAAAGACTGTCACAGCAGAATCAGAAGAGATCCGGAGTCAACAGGAGTTGCTGCCGCCTTCTTGGTAAGGGAGTTAACCCGAATGACACTGGAGGTCAAACCGGGCATCTTTGATGGCGTAGTTCAAAAACAAAAAACCTCCCTAGGGCTTGGGAGGTGATGCAACACTCAGGGTGTCGAACAAATTCAGGGTGATCGTCTTTTTATTATGGGTTGAGGAGCCATGAAAAAGCATCAGCCAAATGGCTTAACCTGATCTAAGCCAAATTACTGACGGAGTGACTGGGAGATGGTAGTGGGGGCGATCGCCACTTGGGGACCAATATCTTGCAGAGGGCCGGGTACTGTTGAGGACTGTCCCGCTCTTTGCTGCTGTCACAATATGTGGAAATAACAACTGCCTCCTCTAGGGGACTGAAAATATCAGAGGCGGTTCCCCAGATTGAAAAAATATTGCTCCCCCCAAAAAAAAATTAGACCCGACTCTTATGTAAGCGGATCTTATGCTTACGGAGAATGCGGATGAGTTGCGTCCCGCTGAGTTGAATTCCCGTTGCCTGGGCCAAATGTTCGGCTAATCGTTGGCTGGTCCAGGTTTCCACCGGATACCCAAATTGGCTGGGGTGTTTTTTGACCACCTCCAAGAGTAATTTGATATAGGCTTCATCGGCTTTGCGATAGTTCCCCTGTTCCCGGCGATCGCGCAGACTATCGAGATTCTCTGGATCCCCATGCACACACCAATAGGCAACGGTTCGGTAAGAACAGCCTAAAAACTCGGCTATTTCTTCGTAGGTTTTACCATCATTTTGCAATAACAAAATCAGAGCGTGTTCCCGAAACCGAGAGCAATCACTCTGGCGGATGGCATTTTGCAAGCTCTTTTTTTGGGTAGGGGTGAGAAAATTTTTGGCGGGCATGAGCGCAATCGAGAACCAAGTCGTTTTAATTTTATGTTAATTAGATGTCAATCATCTCCCAGGCGATCGCGATCGCATCCTGGGTTCGATTGTGCTGAATACAGCAGACGAGAAGCGGTTTTTGCCAGAATCACCGCTTCTCGTATTTTGGATTGGGGATATTCCGATCCGGACAGTCGCCCAGGTCCCCTGAAGGGGAAAAACCCAAATGCAGCAAGGAGATCGGGATAGTGGAGTTGCCTCCCTCAACCCGATCTCTTTAAGGGAATTGCAAAATATAAATCATCCAAATGTTCGTAGTGACTCCGTTACGGAGTCCTCTTTAAAGAAACCCCGTTAAGGGGGGACGTTGAACATTTTGGAGGTTTTATTTTTTGGAGTTCCCTAACCCGTTATTAATTCCAAGATCTAATGCGTCTCAGTAATGATGTCCGGATCCGACACAAATCCGATCGCCCCTTCCATGTTACTGCTTTCGAGATTAGCACCCTCAAAATTAGCCCCACTTAATTGGGCATTAAAGAAATTGGCATTCGACACATCAGCATTCTCGAAACTGGCCCCTCGGAGATCGGCATAGCTGAAATCTGCACTGCTCAAATCTGCACTACTCAAATCGGCATTCCTGAGATTCGCACCCTTTAAGTTCGCTGTAGATAGCACGGCACTATGGATGCGAGCGCCTTGTAGCGAGGCATTTTCGAGATCTGCAAAAAACAGATTAGAACTGCTGAGATCGACGCGATCCAGATTCGACCCTCGGAGGTTAGCCCCACCCAAAACCCGATCCTTGAGATTTGCACCGACTAGATTGCACCCCTGACATTGGTTGTTTTCTTGCAAATGTTTCAGATCTGCGCGATCGCCCATACAGCTAGAGCATAAGGTTAGCACCACTACCGCAATTGTCAGGTTTATTGCTTTCACGTTCTTTAGTTCCTTCTTAGTGCAACCAATCATCACGGCTCCCCCACGGGAACCTAGACACATAAATATTAGTATTTGTCAAAGGGGGTGACACCCATCAGTACAAAATTCATAAAACTTCATAAAAAAGCCGGGGAAGATTCAAAGGCCCTAGGGTGCAGATCTCCATCTCTTCTAGCAAACCCTCTCACCGGATCTGTTCAATGCAGTTAGAGTAAAATCAGCGATCGCCCAGTTGGTTTAAGGGACTGACTGTAGAACCCTAGAGATCGCCCCCTCAGAAGAATGGAGAGCACATGAACCCAACCCGCACCTTACCCATTCCCCCTCACTTTGATCGCGCAAAAGTGGGCCAAGTTTGGCGAGTCCCTTATCAGCAGCTTGCTCAGGACGCTCAAACTTGGGCCAAAACTCACCGCATTGAACCCGCTACTACCGACTCCCCTAAAATTTGTTTATTAGCGATCGACATTCAAAATACATTTTGCATTCCCGACTTTGAACTCTTTGTGGGGGGACGCAGCGGCAACGGTGCCGTTGAAGATAACCAGCGCTTATGTGAATTTATCTATCGGAATTTGCATCGGATTACTGCCGTTATCCCCACGATGGATACCCATACCACCGGGCAAATTTTTCATCCCGTATTCTGGATAGATAGCAACGGAGAGAATCCACCTCCTTTAACCCAAATTTCCCTGAGTGACGTAGAAAATGGGGTTTGGAAGGTGAATCCAACGGTTGCTGAGAGTTTGGGCGATCGCAACCCGGAACAAATCCAACAGTATGCTCACCACTACGTTAAACAACTGGAAATTGATGGGAAATATCCCTTAATTATTTGGCCCTATCACAGTCTGCTCGGTGGCATTGGTCACGCCTTAGTTTCTGCCGTAGAAGAGGCGATATTTTTTCATAATTTGGCCCGCAATGCCGCCACAGGATTTGAACTGAAAGGAAACCATCCCCTCACGGAGAATTATTCCGCCTTGCGTCCGGAAGTCTTATTAGACCAAACAGGAAAGGCGATCGGCCAAGCGAATAGCCCCTTAATCAAAAAATTACTAGAATTTGATGTGTTGATCATCGCAGGACAAGCCAAAAGTCATTGTGTTGCTTGGACTATCGATGACCTACTCCGGGATATCCAACAACAAGACCCCAAATTAGCCCAAAAAGTTTACCTGTTGGAGGATTGTACTTCCCCAGTGGTGGTTCCAAATGTGGTAGACTTCACCGATGCTGCTGATGCTGCATTTGCCCGATTTTCCGAAGCGGGAATGCATTTGGTCCAATCCACTCAGGGAATAGACAATTGGCCTGGACTGGCGGGTTCGGGGTCACCTTTTTCCAATCAATAGAGGTGGAATCTGTTTGATCCGAGAAACTTTTGATTACTTTGACCTTGGGGAAAACGGATCCTCGCCCTGGGTTGAGGGGGAACTCGATAAAATTTCTGCAAGTCTTCCAGATCAGTGACTCCGATGAGGAACAGATCGAGTATATTGCGATCGCCTTCATCAAGACCCTTATCAAACGCCATCCATTGAGCAGGCCACACAAAACCGGGTCTGGATGTCATAAAAGTTTACAAAGCAGCTAAAATACTCTGGTGAGTGACGAATTTAAGCTTATGTTGTCTCCTAATTCTGCTATGCGACGAGTCTTTTTGGGAATAGCTGTTACCGGATTGCTGATCACAGCCATGCCTACTCCTCCGAGTTGGGCGTTCCGGTGTTCGGGTTTAACGGTTTTTGGTGGGGTTAGGCGCGATCGGGAACTCAAATATTGCGTGCAAAATGGCCGGGAAAATAACTGGGACCGCTATTGGCTAAAAATTCCCAAGGAAAAAGTCAATTTGGCTATTTCTGAGTTGCGGATTAACTATCCCGAAAGCTACCGAGGCGAATTCAATGAAGACCGGATCGAAGTGACAGTAAATGGGAAAAAGATAGACTTAGATGATGCCTTCTGGGATCGGGATAATCGCTTCATTCAAATTTATCCGACCGAAGCGATTCCAGCAAATTCAGACATTGAAGTAGTTTTATCCAACGTCCGTAACCCCAACTTTGGGGGAATGTTCAATTTTAATGCTCTCGCCGTGACTCGCGGAGGTCCTCCGCTTCCCGAATATATTGGGACTTGGGTTTTAGCCATCAACTAAGCCCCCTCCAGCGACAGGAAGGGGACTCATGGCAACGAGGGAACGTCAAAGGGTTTGGCGTTCCCTTTCATTTTGAAGCCAACTCTGGGTGCCCTCTGCTTTGCCTAACCGCTCAAAAAACTCAGGGGTCCATTGGTTTTAAGTGCAAAGTCATGATATTATAAAAATTTGTGATTTTTTTTGAAAGTTTAGAGTCGCAACCTAGGAGTTAATCGTTATGACACAGCGCACCCTGCATGGCACAAGCCGCAAAAGAAAGAGAGTTTCAGGGTTTAGAGTTCGGATGAGAACGGCCAATGGTCGCCGAGTGATTAAATCCCGTCGGAACAAGGGACGTTATCGGTTAGCCGTGTAGTTGGGTGCTCCACAACAATGGAGTCAAACCCTCAGCAGGACGAAACCGTTCCCGGTGTGATCGGTGGCAGGATGAACCCAATTGCCACCGTTTAGACCTCTGGGTTTCAATGGAGCCAGAAAGAGGTAGAACCGGACTCGGGGTCAGTCGCCTCCTCGGGGAATGATAATTACCCCAATCATTCTGCATCCGTAAAAAATACCTTGTTACCTGCATCGAATCGGCTAAAGCGCCCGAAAGAGTTTAGCGCTGTTTATCGCACGGGAATCAGTCGAAAGACCAGTCACCTAACCTTGAGAGCCAAACGGCGCAAGGGAGTTCTTCCTGTGGCGAAACAGCCCGATCTCGGGACTGATAACCCCACCGAAGCGCTAACGGCAAATCAGCCGACCCGAGTTGGAATTTCCATTAGCCTGAAAGTGAGTAAAAAAGCCGTGATTCGGAATCGAATTAAACGGCAAATCCGAGCCGGATTGCGGGAATTTCTCCCCCGAATTTCCCAAGGATGGGACCTGGTTTTTATCGTGCGTCCCTCAGCGGTAGAGTGCAATTATCGCCAACTTCTGCAAGAATTAGAGCAGTTGTTGGCACAAGCAGAGGTACTCAATGGCGATTCGCGAGGAAGTTTACTATGAAGGGGGTCCTCATATTGGGGAACTAATCGTGAACATCCTGTTAGGATTTACGGTGATTGCTTTACCCTTAACCGTCGGGGCGATCGTGCGGGCATTGTGGCTGCGCTACCGCATCACCAACCGCCGAATTTCTATAAACAGCGGCTGGATGGGACGAGAGCGCAGTGATATTATCTACTCGGAAATTGTTCAGGTGAAGACCGTGGCTCGGGGTTTCGGACTCTGGGGCGATATGGTATTCACCCTTAAAGACGGTTCTCGCTTAGAAATGCGCGGCGTTCCTAATTTTCGGGAAGCTTATGACTATATTTCGGACAAATTGTCCGCCAAAGCCAAACAGGCCAGTGGAGCCATTGGTACTCGTTAACAAGGCGAACCTCGGCAGTAGTAACAAACAGCGAACCCTCAAACCATCAAAATTGGCGGCGATCGCCCCTACTGCCCCACTGTTCCATCATGCCCTAAGCCAAAGGGCCAGCCATCAAACCTCTTAAACATGGCTACTATTTAAGCTAAGGTTTATAGACAAAAAAATCTCCCCACCGCATAGGTTGACATAAAAGAATGGACTTTGGAGTCGGATTTCTTTCCAATAACGTCATGCTGCCGATCCTGGACTTCTTCTACGGGATCGTTCCGAGCTATGGTCTGGCAATTGTAGCCCTGACCCTTGTGATCCGCTTTGCCCTCTATCCGTTGAGTGCTGGCTCAATTCGCAGTATGCGAAGAATGCGAGTCGCCCAACCCGTCATGCAAAAGCGGGTCAAAGAGATTCAAGAACGCTACAAAGAAGAACCTGCAAAACAGCAGGAAGAAATGAGCAAGGTTTACAAAGAATTTGGCAATCCCTTGTCCGGCTGCTTGCCAGTCGTCCTCCAGATGCCCGTTCTATTTGCCTTGTTCGCAACCTTACGGGGTTCACCGTTCTCAGATATCAATTACAACGTCAACGTTGAAATTTTTCCCAGTGAACAGGTGGAACGAATCATTCCCCAAGCGTTTGCCACCCCGCAGCAGAATATTTATTTCTCCGATGGACAACACGCCCCCATCGTGGCGTTACTTCCCGCAGGCAATAAATTAACCGTCGGCGAAAAAACCCAACTAGATTTCCAATCCGTTGAGGGCAAACCCTTAAAGGAATTACTCGCCCAGAACCCCGATACGCAATTGGCTCCTCGGTGGCAAGTCACCAAAGGAGAAGACAGGCTACGGATTAATGAAGATGGCACCATCGAAGCCCTCCAGCCTGGAGAAGCGACCATTCAAGCCACCCTGCCAGGACTGGCAGCCAATAAAGGATTCCTGTTCATCGAAGCCCTAGGTCGCGTCGGTGCGATGGATCCTGATGGCAATATCCACTGGGATATTGTAGGCATGGTGCTGTTCTTTGGGATTAGTTTGTATGTGAACCAATTGCTTTCGGGACAAAGTGGCCCGGGTGCAAGCGATAACCCGCAGCAGTCCACGGTGAACAAACTGACCCCAGTGATTTTCTCGGGAATGTTTTTGTTCTTCCCTCTACCTGCTGGGGTGTTGATGTACATGGTGATTGCCAACATCTTTCAGACGGCGCAAACCTTTATTCTCTCCCGCGAACCCCTGCCTGAAAATCTGCAGAAACTGGTAGAAGCCCAGGAAAAAACTGCAGCAGGTGCCAAGGGCCGCGAAACACTTCCCTTTGAACCCGGACGTCCCAAGAAAAAAGCCTAATGGTATCCTCAACCCAAAGTCCAATGCAACGAGGTCAGCAGTGGATTGAACAACTGCTGACCCTATTGCGAATTGAAAGTTCAGTCACAACGCAGGAGCAAGAAGATAGCTTTTGGTTGACCATTGATGAGAAGAATCTGACCCCAGAACAAATAGAAATTCTGACGGGTCCCAATGGACAGGTGCTCGATGCGATTCAGTATCTGTTGAACACGACTCTCAATATCGCCCAGCCCACTGATGTCCAAGCGTCCTATACGATTGAGCTAAATCAGTACCGAGTCCGCCGAGAGGCGGTACTCCGGGAGATGGTAGCTAAAGCGGTTGAAACGGTTCAGGAGACTGGGGAAGCTTATGAAATGAAGGGGCTTTCTTCTGCAGAACGGCGGCAGATTCATAACTTACTCAAGGACTATGAGGATTTGGAATCCTTCAGTCGTGGACAAGAACCGGACCGCAGACTGGTGGTGCATCGGCGCGAAACGGTGTAAAGAACTGAATGGCGATCGCCCAAAGTACGCTCATTAAACCCCCGATGATTGGGTTTGAGGAGTGAGGGAAATGCCCCTAGTGAAGGGGGGTTTCCCAACCCACGGGTTAACCCCCTGAATCACTACGATGAAATTACTTTCCCTCTGAGGGTTACCAGAATGCTGGAAGCAATTTATATTCCTCGGTTAACAAAAGCCCCTGAACAGACGCAAACTTTCGAGTTTCAACAGTTCATTCAGGACTTAGAAACCTTAACCCCGGTTCGGGGACGAGTTCAGGTCAGACATGGGGGCAACTTTTTAGAGGTGAGGGCCCAAGTGGAAACCATTGTTACCCTCACTTGTTATCGATGCTTGCAACAGTACAATCATCGGCTTAAAATCGAGCCTACGGAAATTATCTGTCTGGATGAAACGGGAAGTGGCCCGGATGATGGTCCCTTAGAACGCGAAATTGCCCTAGAAGAGTTGGTGGAAACTCTCTCGGCCCAAGGCAATTTTGACCCAGAAGCCTGGTTGTATGAACAGATTTGTTTGGAAATTCCCTCTCGCAAGCTGTGCGATGAAGATTGTCCAGGGATTGAGTTTTCCCCGGGCCAGGGTAGTCCTCTTTCTGTCGGCGATCGCCGTTGGGCTGCTGCCTTAGAACAACTCAAAAAACAACTGCCAAGCTAGTTAACCGTTTTTGGATGGCAGGATGTTAAGCGGTCCAAAATCATGAGAACATCCTACTCCAAAATTTAACCTGCTATGACATTCAGTGAAGAGTTTAAACTATTCCTCCGAGCCAGATATCCGTTAATTTACATTCCCACCCGAGAAGAAGAACGGGTTGAAGCGGCGATCGCCAGTTGCGCCAAGGAACTCGGAAATCGTGCTGTCTATATCTGGGATTTTGTCGATGGCTACCAGGGCAATCCCAACGATAGCGGGTTTGGTCGCCGCAACCCCCTCCAAGCCTTAGAATTTGTCGAAAAATTGCCTGCCTCTGCACCGGCAATATTTATTTTGCGGGATTTTCACCGCTTTTTAGAGGATATTTCTGTGTCCCGAAAGCTCAGAAATCTCTCGCGAACCCTCAAATCTCAACCTAAAAATATTGCCATTATTTCTCCATCCGTCGCCATTCCTGAAGACCTCAGCGAAGCCCTCACGGTCTTAGAATTTCCCCTGCCCAATGCCCCAGAAATTAAAGGGGAAGTCGAACGGTTACTCTCGGCAACGGGACATCCATTAGACGGAAAATTTTTAGATGAAATCGTGCGATCGTGCCAGGGTCTGTCCATCGATCGCATTCGCCGAGTCTTAGCCAAGGCGATCGCCACCCACGGACAACTCGAACCCGATGATGTCGAACTGATTCTCGAAGAAAAACGCACCATCATCCGCCAAACCCAAATCCTGGAATTCTACCCCGCCACGGAACAAATCTCCGATATCGGCGGCCTAGATAACCTCAAAGACTGGCTCATCCGTCGGGGAGGGGCCTTCTCCGAACGGGCGCGCCAATATGGCTTACCCCATCCCCGAGGATTGCTCCTCGTCGGCATTCAAGGTACCGGCAAATCCCTCACAGCCAAAGCCATTTCCCATCATTGGCACCTCCCTCTCCTCCGCCTCGATGTCGGGCGACTATTTGGCGGATTAGTCGGAGAATCCGAATCTCGCACCAGGCAAATGATTCAACTCGCCGAAGCCCTCGCCCCTTGCGTCCTCTGGATTGATGAAATTGACAAAGCTTTTGGCGGATTAGACAGTAAAGGAGATGCCGGGACCACCAGTCGCGTCTTTGGCACCTTTATCACCTGGTTAGCGGAAAAAACCTCCCCAGTCTTTGTCGTTGCCACCGCCAATAATATCCAATCCCTGCCCCCAGAGATGCTCCGCAAAGGTCGATTTGATGAAATTTTCTTTGTAGGATTGCCCGCCCAAGAAGAACGCAACGCTATTTTTACGGTACACTTGTCCCGATTGCGACCTCATAATCTGAAAAGCTATGATATTGAACGGCTGGCTTACGAAACTCCTGATTTTTCCGGGGCAGAAATCGAACAAGCGTTGATCGAAGCGATGCATATTGGATTTAGTCAAAACCGCGACTTTACCACGGATGATATTTTGGAAGCCGCCAGTCAAATCGTTCCCCTAGCCCGTACCGCCTCAGAGCAAATCCAAGTTTTAAAAGATTGGGCGGCGGCAGGAAAAGCTCGTCTTGCCTCCAGATACAGTACATTGAATAGTCGGATGCAACGTCAACTGCAACAGCCTGAATCCTAAGAATTTATGCGGAGTCTTGCCAGTTTAGTTCAGTTTATTCTCGGTTTTACATTGGCGCTGATCATCCTTGCGGGTGGGAGTATCGCCGCAGCGCTGTATTTCGTCACGAAATTAACCGCACTGCCTGCCCGACCGAGTTTTACAAATGATCAACCTGCGGTAACAGCAACCGCAGGGGAAAATGCCCAAGGGGGAGGCACCAGTCAGGGATCTGGAAATGCGCCTGCCGCCCTTCCTGCGAATGCCTACCGTGCCAAGGTGATTTGGCCCGATGGCTTAATTTTGCGCGATCGCCCCGGTTATGAAGCCAACTCCATTGGCGGACTTGATTTTAACGCCCAAGTGGTGGTTCTCGAAACCAGCTCGGATAAAGAATGGGAAAAGGTTCGCATCGAAGGCAGTGGTCAAGATGGATGGATTAAAGGCGGCAATACAGAGCGCCTGAACTAACCGCCCCTAACCGGGCTTCACTCATCAGAACCTCAATATTGAACTCGGCCCCCAGGGGAGGGCTGAATTTTGCCTTTTTTAAGACTCGCAAGAACACCTACAGGGGTACAGTCAAGGTTAAAAACTGGATTTTTTCACCAATTGTCCCCTATTCCACTCTGAATCTCTCCGATTGCGCGACCCTAGCCAAAGCTCATTTCCCTCCCGCCAAATGCTAGTCCTAAAAACTGGCAAGTTTGGACTTTGGGAAGGTTACTTTTCCGGGGGTTCATCGGGCTTATTCCGATTTAAGCGATGCCATATCGATACAGAAACGGTACTTCACATCCGACTTGAGCAGTCGTTCGTAGGCTTCATTGACCTTTTGAATCGGGATGACTTCAACATCCGCAGTGATGTTGTGTTCACCGCAAAAATCAAGCATTTCCTGGGTTTCAGCAATGCCACCAATATTGGAACCCGAGAGACTGTGGCGGCCCATAATCAAGCTAAATGCCGACACCTGCAGGGGGTTAGAGGGTGCGCCGACTAGGGTAATGTTACCGTCGAGGCGGAGTAGGTTGAGATAAGCGTTGATATCGTGATTGGCGGAGACCGTATCCAAGATAAAATCGAAACTCCCGGCGTGTTTCTCCATTTCGTCGGCGTGGCGCGAGACGACAACTTCATCGGCACCAAGGCGCAGCGCATCTTCTGTCTTGTCCGGGGAAGTGGTAAAGACAACAACCTGTGCACCAAAAGCATGGGCGAACTTTACTCCCATGTGGCCTAGTCCGCCAAGACCGACCACCCCAACTTTCTTGCCCTTGGTCACACCCCAGTGGCGCAGGGGCGAGTAGGTGGTGATTCCGGCACATAACAGGGGTGCGACTCCAGCAAGTTCGAGGTTGGAAGGAACACGCAGAACGAAGCGCTCATTGACGACGATGCTATCGGAGTAGCCCCCATAGGTCACCCCTCCAATGTACTTGTCCGGAGAGTTGTAGGTCAGGGTCAGGTTCGGGCAGAACTGCTCAAAGCCATCTTTACAATAAAGGCAAGTCCCATCCGATTCAACCATACAGCCGACCCCAACAAGGTCGTCCTTCTTGTACTTGGTAACTCCCGAACCCACCTGGGTAACGCGGCCTACCATCTCATGGCCTGCGACAATGGGATAGACGGTGGGCATCATATTACTCCATTCGTTACGCACGGAATGGAGGTCCGAGTGGCAGATGCCACAAAAGAGGATTTCGATTTGTACATCATGTTCGCTGAGGTCGCGCCTTGTAATGATGTCGGAGGCCAGGGCTGAAGTCGCACTGGCAGCAGAATACGCTTTTGCTTTGTACATAAATTGATGCTCCTAATGGTTTACTTTGGCAACAGGCATTGTTCGGCCCTGAGTTTTGCTATTTCGTTGGGATTCTTGCCAATGACCGATTTCTGAATGGCTTCCTACCCGGGGTTGCAGGAGGTCAATGCTTTTCTCAAGGCACGACCGAGATTGGCTCCCCCTGGCCTTTTCGGGTAGGGGGAACCCATCATTTCTGTTAATGCCCATTTTTTTGCTTTCTTACAACCCTTCGGTTGGCTCTCCCAATTGTAAAGACCCAACAGTGAGAGCTTGCTCTATCAAGGGGTTGAGATTCTATTTAAAGCCATCTTAGTCTTGATCCTGTATCCCCGCTGTTGCCTCAACTCCCCGGTTGTCTGCGGATAATTTTATCGGTTATAGCAGTCGCCAGGGCAGTTAGGACATAATTTAAAACGAAGGGCCAAAATTCAAGAAATGTTCTTCACTTCCCTTGCACCTAAAGTCCTAACTGGACTGGTCCCTGCTACTAGGTGCAGAAACCGGGTTTTTTCCCCACATTTCCGCAATGAAACCAAATGGAGGCAAAAATCCGGTTTCTGGTCCTGGAGGTCCCCAAGCCAGCCTCGGCAAGTATTAAGAAATTTTGCAAACTACGAAGAATAATTGCAATCTCTAGGGATTCGGTTTACCTGAAAAAATAAAGATGCTAGGGTTCCTAACAACTGGAAAATATTACCCTAGATAGCCAAGATGGATAACAAAAATTCCAATCAAGACCTCGCCACTGCTGCGGTTACGGCAGCTTTGGGAGCCGGTGTTGTCACTTCATTTGCGGTGAGCCAAGGTCAAAATCCATTGGTGGCGTTAGGAATTACGGGGTTTGCTGTCGTTGCTGCATTATTGATCGATCGCTTGGGCTTGATTTGACCGATTTGAACCGCCAGATCCAGAAGTTTGGGACGGGGGCGCTCACGTTAGATGTGGCGTTAGGGGGCGGATTACCGAAGGGACGGGCGATCGAGATTTTTGGGCCGGAGAGTGTGGGAAAAACTACTGTTGCTCTCCATGCGATCGCCCAAATCCAAAAAACCGGCGGAATTGCTGCGTTTATCGATGCCGAACACGCTTTAGATCCGGCTTATGCGGTAAAAATCGGAGTGGATATTGACCGACTACTGGTGTCGCAACCGGACACGGGAGAGATGGCCCTAGAGATTAGCGATCGCCTGGTCAGATCAGCAGCAGTGGATTTAGTGGCGATCGACTCCGTAGCTGCCTTGGTCCCAAAAGCAGAAATTGCCGGGGCAATGGGAGAGACAGCCTCCCGTTTACAAGCGCAATTAATGAGTTACTGGTTGCGAAAAATTACCCACAATATGCGGCGATCGGACTGTGCCGTAATCTTCCTCAACCAACTGCGCCACAATTTCTATTCCATTGCCGGACCCGAAACCACCGCAGGCGGAGATTCTTTAAAATTTTATGCTTCAGTTCGCATTGATATGCGCCCCCTGCAAGTCCTCAGCAATGGGTTAGAAGACTATGGAATTCGAGTGCAAGCCAAGGTGGTCAAAAACAAAGTAGCCCCACCGTTTAAAGTAGGGAAATTTGATATTATTTTTGGGCAAGGGATTTCTAATGTAGGTTGCGTTTTTGATTGGGGGGAAAAACTCCGGTTAATTACCTGGAAAAGGTCGGGGTATTGCTATCAAGGGAAGGCGATCGGGCAAAGTCGAGGGGAGTGCCTCAGTTATCTGGAACGGGATTTAAAACTTTATGACCATTTGGAAAAAACGGTTATGAAAGTCTTAAAACTGCGGGCAGACTCGTGATAAAAGCGTTATCAAGAGGGGTTTTAGAGGTATAGGTCGGGGTTAGGAGGCAGAGCCTCCCTTCGGGCATTCCCAGGCAGAGCCTGGGAACGAGTATCCGTGGGCTTAGCCACACCCTTGAGGGTGTAGGTTTTTGTAGACTAAACTGCTGAAGCTTGAGTCATACCGGGACAAGCCACATTGGTTCCGCCTAAACCACAATACCCATTGGGATTTTTTGCCAGGTATTGCTGATGATATCCTTCAGCATAGTAGAACTCAGGGGCATCCAGAATTTCGGTGGTAATTTCGCCATATCCTGCGGCAGAGAGGGCTTTTTGATAGGCTTTTTGGGAAGCCAAGGCTAACTCTTTTTGCTCGGGAGAATAGACATAAATTCCTGAACGGTATTGAGTACCCGTATCATTGCCTTGACGCATTCCTTGGGTGGGATTGTGGCTTTCCCAGAATACTTTTAAGAGGGTTTCAAAACTAATGACTTTGGGGTCATACACCACTAACACAACCTCGTTATGACCCGTCATGCCGGTACAGACTTCTTGGTAGGTGGGGTTGGGGGTGATTCCGGCAGCGTAACCTACAGCAGTGACGAAGACGCCTTCTTGTTGCCAAAATTTACGTTCGGCCCCCCAGAAGCACCCCATGCCGACGATGACTTGTTCCATGCCATCGGGAAAGGGGGGTTTGAGGGGATTGCCGTTGAGGAAGTGATTCGCGGGGACCGGAATCGCTTCCTGGCGTCCCGGTAAGGCTTTGTCTGGGGTGGGTAGGGTCAGTTTTTTGCCTAATCCAAATAGTCCCATTATGTTCTGACTCCGAATGATGAGGGATTCTTTACTTTTCTTAATAATAGCTAGAATTTGCGGGAGCGCGATCGCCTTGAGGGGTTGGGTGACCCGGGGACCCCAAAGAAAGAGCGGCAGGAGGGGGCCGAATCCCATCCCTGCCGCCAGTCAATATTACCTGGGTTAGAGAGATTGCACTAGCTTTGAGAAGCCATATTTTCTGAGTGAGCAGCAGCTTCTTGGGTGGGTTTGACAAACCCGAAGTAAGCGGCACCCACGGCAGTTAAGGCGTTAAACCAGATATTATGGCCGTAGATGGGCATGAACCCGAAGAGAGTGCCAGTATAGGGGAATAATCCCAGCAGGGCTAAAGCCAGATAGGAAATCGCAAAACCCCGATTGTAGAGGCGTGCGCGGCTTTTATCTGCGGAGGCAAAAATCCCTAAGCCTCCCACCAGCAGATGGGCAATGTTATGGAGGGTATTCACCGGAAATAGCCCAAACAGAGCACCAAATTCTCGATCGCCGGGAAAATAGTGGGGTTCAAACAATAAGGTGGGGGATGGATTTTCTGGCATCCAAACTAAGCCGGGAATAAATCCAGCGACCCCTAGAGCTACGAAGATAACTCCCAGAGTCAAGGTAAAATTACGATCTGTCATACTTTTTGTCTCCTGTTTTTTTGAAAGATTTAGGCGGTAAATTGTCGCCTCAATTGTTAGTCTTAATTAGAGGCAGGTAAGCCCACTAATTTTCGGTTTTAGGTCAAGGGATAGACTAAATGAAAACCGATGCACTCCAGATATTTGGGTTTGAGTGCAAGGGGAAAGAAAATAGCGATCGCACTCCCGTCAGTTCGGCAGATTGAACCGCACAAGCTCAATTTTACAAACTGAATTGAGCATTGGTCTTGACTCAAAACCGGGAGTGAATATCGCGGGTTTAATCATAGTAAGAAATGAAATCTTGGACTTCCTCTCTCTAAAGTGAGGTTATGCCATTTTCTTGGCTCTATCTAAAGCAGGAGGAGCTTTTTCGGAGGTGATCTTAACAAAAATTTCCCTGAAAATCCCCCAACTTTTTACCCCATGCCCCGGAATGTAGGTCCGATTTTCTATAAAAATATGGTGTAAAATTGATGGGTTTACCGGACGGATTAGAGGAGTATTTTCCTTAATTTTATGAAAACTCCCGAGGGTGACTTTATCGAACTGTGGCTTAAATCTCAGATTGATAGGCCCAGTCTGCCTGCCCAATCTCTTGAGTATTTTTGCTGGAGCCGATAATTTTCCACCCTTGACAAGGTATCTTGAAAAGATTATGATAGATAATTGAAATTTTTAAATAAAGATAGTGCTTAAAAGACAAATAAATTGGAGGTTTAATCCCTCCAAATTTATTGAAATTATTTTTTGGATGTTTATCTTTATTTAATCCTTATTCTGGTGTCAATGCCTGACAGTTGTAGAAATGAATGATGTAATTAATCCCTACGAAACATTACGAGTTAGTCCCCAAGCGACGCAATCGGAAATTAAGCAAGCCTATCGACGCTTAGTCAAACTGGTGCATCCGGATAAAAATTTAGAATCATCGGATTCGGAACGGATGATTCAGATTAATGGTGCCTATGAAATACTCGGAGATCCGCAACGCCGTCAGTCTTACGATCGCCGTCAAACATCGAGTAGATCGTCCTCTCAATCTCGCGATCGCCAGACGCGAACGGCCCGTGCACAACAGAACTATCATCACGCTCGCCAAAACAGTCCCGATCCAGACGATCACCTGGAAAAATGGGTGAAACAGGTGTATCAACCCATCAACCGTATGCTGTATGAAATTTTGCATACCTTAAGGGATGAAATTGATTGCCTTGCAGCGGACCCCTTTGATGATGAATTGATGGCAGATTTTCAGGCTTATTTACAAAAATGCCGGGATTTCCTCAACCAAGCGCAAATCTATTTCCAATCCATGCAAAATCCCGCAACGGTTGCCAGTGTTGCGGCGAATCTTTATTACTGTCTTGATCGCATTGGCGATGGCATCGATGAGTTAGAATTCTTTACCCTCAACTATGACGAACACTATCTTCATACCGGGCAGGAATTGTTTAGAATTGCCAACGGGTTAAGGAAAGAAGCCCATTCAGCAATCAAAAATATCTTCGGATAAAGGTTGAGACAGGAATCAAACTAGAGCATCGCTTGAGGATGAGATTATCAGGGAGCCCAGAAACCGGGGTTCTCGCCGAAATTTGCGGCTCATTGCCCTAAACTTGGTGAAGAAACCCGGTTTTTCATCGTTGCTAACCAACCCCTAACAATGAATTTCCTTCTCTTAACTGGGGGTTTTGACTTGAGCGATGATAGTCCGATGCCGGGGACTGTTGCAGGTAATGGTGGGTGTCTCGAAACCAGCTTCTACAAAAGCTTGGTCGATATCCAAGGAAAAATACTGATCTAAATAAGGTTCTGTACTCTTGAGCAAGGTTAGGATATAGGGGGGCATTTTTGCATAAATCTCAGACTGAGGATTCATGTCCATAATTGCCAAATGTCCACCGGGACGAAGCAACCGGCGAGCTTCTTGGATAATTTGCCCAGAAGCATCGGCGGGGAGTTCATGAAAAATGAGACAAGCTGAGACTAAATCAAAGGAAGCATCGGGTAAACCCGTGGATTCCGCAGCCGCATGAACCCAGGTGATATCGGGATGTTGCTGCTGAGATTTGTACTGAGCAACGGAGAGGAAATAAGGGGATAAATCCAGACCCGTTAAGGTGGCTTGAGGATAGAGTTTTTGTAAGGCAACGGTACTCATTCCAATGCTACAACCTAAATCGAGAATGGCCTGGGGAGACTCTCGAATTTGAGCCAAAATCACTTGATGATAACTGTCACGAAGGCGAGCGTCTCCTTGGACTCCGGCACCGGGCCAAATATGAGCGTGGACGGCTTTAGCGGCAACTTCAACCTCGCTGGCGGCTTCCCAACTTAAGTTTCCCTGGTCGTAAGCATGGAAGGAACAGAGGTAATAATCTGGATAAACCAAGGTGGGATTCTGGACCTGTTGGAATTCGCGGTCCCAATTGCGGTTTTGGAGCGATCGCGCCTCGCTCGTCCAGGGAACTCCCATATTTTCAGCCCGGTCAATCATCATTTTTCGGGCTTTAGATTTGGCGAAACTTGCGACGGGTTTAATGGATAATAATCCATTAATTAAACGAGATAATAATCCGGGTCCGGTTGATACAGAAGCAGTCATTAGGGTTATGATTGAGTGAGAGTTTGAGGGTTTCCCCCATCGCTTTAGAGCATGAGCAAAAGACAGATTAGAAACCGGGTTTTTTGACAATATTTGGGGAAATCAAG
Organism: Laspinema palackyanum D2a; assembly: GCA_025370845.1. GTDB lineage: Bacteria > Cyanobacteriota > Cyanobacteriia > Cyanobacteriales > Laspinemataceae > Laspinema. The sequence goes on from JAMXFF010000025.1 coordinate 80,794, forward strand.
CACCCAAATAGGGCCAAAAACCCGGTTTCTTGTCCTCTTGATCTAATTCCTACCCGGAAGTGCTCTGTCGAGGTTGGGGTCAAAGCGAGTGGGGAGGAGGAGAGAAACAACTATCCTATTGACGAGAGGAAAATCATTGCTTATTGTACCAAAGCGATCGCCCTGCAAAACTACCTCTGGATTACTGAGTTGGGATTTCCCGGGTTTTTCGGAGACTAAATAACATCTCGCTTTGAAATTGCGTCGCACTGGTCCAGGTTCCAGTTCCGCCAATGCCGCGAACGGAATTTAACAGGTCTAGGGTCTCTGGAGAGAGTTTAACACCCATCATAAAGGGAAGGGTATTGATCACCGAGGTAATTTGCTCCATATCTAGGTACAAATAGCCGTGATTGGGGTTGGACAAGGACCCGGCAAGTTCTTGGAATCTGGGACTCTCCTGTAAAGAACTGGCGGGAGTGGCGATCGCCTCGATAATGGGACCCCCAAAGGCGATAAACAAAGAATTATCATCCAACCAACCGTGACCTAACAGGGCACCTTGGAGGGGGATTTTCCATTCCCGGACGTTAATTCCAGAGACATTGCGTTGGGCGATCGCCAAGGGAAAGGGGATGACATTGCGCCCGATCGCATCTAATTTTTGCAGCATCGCTTCTGCCGCAGGGCGATCGCTCGTTTCAAACACCACCGCCCCTCCGAATCCCAATTGTCCCAACAGACCCTCATGGGAGGAAATCAGTCCCAAACCAAACTCCCCATCCATCCAACCGAACACCTCGCGGTCCACATCCAGATTCACCGCAGCGAACATCTGGCGGATAGCGAGTAAAACTCCTTGTAACTCCGGTTGGGCTTGACTTTGACCGACTAGAGTGGACCAAGACTGCCCGATGCCATGACCATTAACCAGGGCGATCGTTTCTGCCGGAAAGCGATTTAAGAGTTGATTGGAGACTGGGGGATATTGGGGGATAGATTGGGGGTCAACTTCTGTTAGGAAGCGGACCCGCATTCCTTGTGGATGGAGACCCGCACTCAGCAGAACCGACTTGACCCCATCCACCTGGGGTAAACTGGCGCGATCGCTCAATCTGTTGCTCATCGGTGCAACAGTCTGGCTATAATCCGGTAAGTAAAAGTGCACCAGAGCATTATCGAGTTCTGTACTCTGCTCGACCAGTTCCTGGGCCCCATTTTTCATTAGAAAAGAGGACTCTGAGGTTGTGGTATCGATCGCTTTTTCCACCGCACTGCGTTGCTGGGAAATCAGCAGTTTATTATTCACAGTGGCCTGATAAATGCTCATGCCTTGGGGTGGAACGATTTGAGAAACCGTAACGCCTTTATAGTTAAATTTATTCAGCGTAAGCTGGCTTTGAAACCTCAAATTGCGAGCAAACCACCAGGCACGGAAGGGATTTTTAATGCCTACAATTAATAACAGGTCAGAGTTTAAGCTAGTGGTTGCCACCTCTGTCGCCGAGGAAGGAACCCAAGCCAGAGTGACATTACCGATCCAAGGTTGCAGGTCTGTTTTGTAATCGAGATTGGTTTGAGCGAGGAAATTAGCTTCTAGGTCCGCCACAGTGCGGGCGATCGCCGCCTGTGCCCCTGGGGTCCCAAATTCATCTAATTTCGACCATTGATGCTCATCCGTGACCACATAAGCCGCCATTAGCGCATCTTGTGGAACCACTTTTGCACTTTCCAGAGGATTTGAGCCGCCGACCCAGCTACTGCGCCAGTATAAGTATCCACCGGCCATACCTAGAGCAGCCACGACGGCGATCGCCCACCGATTTACATTAGGTTTCGCTGACATTTTAATTTGGCTTGTGATTCTCTCTTTTAGGATAGCGATATTTGCGGCGGTGCTCCGCCGTGGTTGTGATTGATGCCCGATTCTGGGGATTGAGGCTGATCGAGACTCCGGAGATGTCCGAAGGGCTCAGTTGTCTGGTTCCTTGTCTCTATCCTTGCCAAAACTTCATGAATCAATACGGATTTCTGATTTTTCTCTACTTTTGCTTTATTTTATTTCAGGGCAAACCCCTTATAATAGATTGAAATATCTCAAACTCAATTGAATAATAAAAATTTTCTGAAAAAGACCGTAAAAAATATGAGGGGGACGGAATGAGCATGAAAATCGTAGAGTTGGAGTGTGATGCAGGGGAGGAAATCTCAAAGTTTCCCTTTTTTGATTTATCCGACGATCTGCTGTGCGTGATTAATAGCAATGGAGATTTTCAGCATATTAATGGTTCGGGAGAAAAAATCCTAGGATTTCCCTTCAGTGAACTGCAGCAGAAATCCTTTCTTGATGGTGTGCATCCAGAAGATCGATTTTCAACCCGAGAACAGCTGGCCCAACTCACTGGAGATCTCGGGACGATCGCCTTTGAGAACCGCTATCAATGTAAAAATGGTGACTATAAGCGCTTATCCTGGAAAGCCATAAGGCGCGGGAGTGAACCGCTCATTTGGGCGATCGCCCGGGAACTCTCGCCGATTCCAGAACAGAGTCGGGAATCACTGCCTCCGGCAGAGGATTATCAGGCTTTTTTTGACCTTTCCCTAGACTTATTTTGTACAGTAAGTTTTGATGGGCATTTTCGCAGTTTAAATCCCGCCTGGGAAAAGACCCTAGGTTTTGCCCCGGAGGACCTGCGTTCTGAAGCCTTTATCGAATTTGTCCATCCCCAAGATCATGAAAGCACCTTGATGGAATTCGTAAAACTCCTTCAAGGATGTCATACTCACTCCTTTGAGAACCGTTATCGGTGCAAAAACGGCGACTATCGGTGGTTATTGTGGAGTGCCTGCCTAGGACGCGATCGCCAATGTATTTATGCGATCGGCCATGATATTACCGAACGTAAATATGCCGAAATTGAAGGCGATCGGGCTTATGAAGAAACCCGCACCTTCCTCAATCAACTTGAAGTCAAACTGCAAAGTCGCAGTCTAGCCTTTAACAGTGCCATCTATAAACTGCAAAATGAAATCGCCGAACGCAGGGAAACCGAAAAATCCCTAGAAAAAGAGCGGGAATTTTTAAAAGCCTTACTCAATACCGTTGATGCCGGAATTATTGCCGGGGATGCTCAGGGAAACCTCATCCTATTCAACCGTTCAATTCGCGATTTATATGGCTTACCCGATGACTCCATTCCTCCCGAGGACTGGTTTAATTATTATGATTTATATCAGGGAGATGGTATTACTCCCATCTCTACCGAGCAAATTCCTTTAAAGCGTGCACTCAATGGGGAACGGGTTAAAAAAGAGGAAATTGTCATTGCGCCCAAGGTGGGAGAACCCCGGATTGCCGTTGCCAGTGGCGAGCCAATTTTTGATGAAGAGGGCAATCAAATTGGGGCAGTGATTGCTTTCCATGATATTACCGAAAGCAAACAAAAAGCCCAAGCGCTTCAGGAATCTGCTCGCGAAAAGACCGAATTGATTCAATCGTTGCAAAACCAAGCTCAACAGCTTCAAAACACCTTACAAGAACTGCAACGCACTCAAACCCAACTCATTCAAAGCGAAAAAATGTCCAGTTTGGGACAATTAGTCGCTGGCGTGGCCCATGAAATTAACAATCCCGTTAATTTTATTTATGGAAACCTCGCTCATGTCAACGACTATCTCGCGGATTTACTTAAACTTTTGAATCTTTACCAAACCCATTATCCCGAACCCGTTGAAGACATCCATGAATTTCAGGAGGATATTGACCTCGACTTTTTGCAAAGCGACTTGCCCAAATTGCTGAATTCCATGAAAGTTGGGTCAGAACGCATCCGTCAAATTGTGCTGTCCCTGCGGAATTTTTCGCGACTGAACGAAGCGGAACGCAAGCCGGTAGATATTCATGAAGGAATTGATAATACCCTGCTCATTGTCCACAATCGGTTGAGAGAAAAAAGCGGAAATTCAGGGATTTCCGTGATTAAAGAGTATGGTCAACTGCCTCGAATAGAATGCTATCCGGCGCAACTAAATCAAGCTATTATCAATATTATTACCAATGCGATCGATGCTTTGGAAAGCCTGAAAGGGCAAGAGAACTTAAGCGACCAAACTCCTACCCTTCGCATCCGCACCGAATGCTTAGATAACCAGTGGGTAGCCATTCACATTCAAGATAACGGTCCCGGAATGAACCCTGGGGTTAAAGAACAAATCTTTAATCCATTTTTCACCACCAAACCCGTTGGGAAAGGAACCGGATTGGGGTTATCCATTGCCTATCAAATTATTGCCCACAAGCATAGCGGGGAGTTAACTTGTCACTCGGAACCGGGACAAGGCGCAGAATTTGTCATTCAAATTCCCCTGCAGCAACCCCCAATTTAAGTCCAGGCAGAATGGGGAACCGTGCGTTGCCTAAGTCTCCTACCAAGGACTACCGACGAGGGTAAATGCCGCCCAATAATAAGGATGAGCAAACTGGCGATCGCCCATTTGATCCGCGATCTGTGGGGGTAAATCGATCGCCCCTCGGGAAGTCACTAATTGGTCACCACTCATCTGGACTTCCCCCCGCAAAAACGCAAGCTGTGCCTGTCTAAGCGCTTCCGATTTAATCGTTTGCTCTTGAGCACTCAGTTGTTGATAAAACTCACTCATCAACCCTAACGTTCCCTGATCATCCACTTGCCACAAACTCGCTAAAACCGATTTCACCCCCATTTGCAACGCTAATCCGGCAAACCCTAACTCCGCCTCGGAACTTCCTACCGCAGTTTCACAAGCACTTAACACCAATAATTCCACCGTTCCGGCATCCAATCCTAACTGCCGCATTTGCTCCAAGGGAACCTGTTCATCCCAAAATTGAATGTAAGATTGACGTCGAGAATCCGGAGAACCCGCTTCTGTTGGTTCCATTCCTCCATAAAACTTGACATGAGTTGCCAGATGGATAATGTCAAAGTTTTGTTGGCGACGGGAATCGCGTAAATTATCAGCGGTAAACGTTTCATTCAGAAAGTAGTTTTCCAGGGAAAAGACTTCAGAAATCACCGCTAATTCAACCGGAACCGCACTTAAGGAGGGAATGGTAGGATCTTGAAAATCAGAGGCTCCCATTGCCAGAACCCGAGTCTCGTTTAAATTTTTGTAACCCGTCTCCGTGAGGTTCACACTGGGGATTAAACCCAGTCGGTATTTTTCGATTAAAAACTGTTCTCCATCATGGAGTGCCGCCAGAGGAATCCCTCGCAGTCCGGCATCAAGGGAAAACATTAACATATCGATTCCGGCAGCTTCCAATTCAGCGGCGATCGGTGCAATTAACCACTCATAAAGTTGCACCGAGGCGCTCATGTAACTGTCGGTATTGGTTTTGCGCGGATTCGTCAGTTCCGAGAGTAATTCAGTGACTTTAGCTCGCAGAGCATCCCGCGAAGCCGTCGGAATCGTGCGGATGATCGGGACCCCTTCTGCCGTCATCACGACTAATTGCAATTCTTCGGGAAGGGACATCGCATAGACAACCGCAGGATTGACATTGATTTCTTGACGAATTCCCACCAGCAAATCCCTGACATTTTTGGCACCCGCCTCATCTTCCGAGAGAGGACCCTGCTGATGCTGGTAAAATTCCTGCATCCGCCTCTGTTCAATCTGAGGAATAGTCGCTTGAGCGATTGCCTCTGCCTCTAATTGCGACTGAACTGAAATTTGAGCTTCTGGCGTTTCTCCAGGGGAGGCGATCGCCTCCACCTCAGGGATGGCGAGGGTCCCTCCCTCCTGCGCGATCGGCGCAGTCGGAACCCTCCCCTCCACTGAACTCGGTGGAATGGAACTCGGGCTCCTCTCAACTTGAAGAATCGGAACTTCACGACTCCCTAAATTCCTCATCTCCATCTGCACAACACCCAGAGCATTTTCCGATACCTCATTCCGAGGCAAACCGGGTGGAGGGACCACCGGGGAGGATTGGTCCGTCGGTTTTGGCAAGACGATCGCCCGTGGAAGAGGCGCAGCGAGTTCCGGAGTCCCCGCTACTGGCTCCACCCGGGCTCCCACTGTCTGACTCAACTGTGCCGGGTTCTGAAGTATTTCCCGCGCCATGACTGAGATCGGTTCCGTCAGCACTTCCTGAATAATCGGCAACTCGACAGGTTCTGAAGGTAAAATTTCCACCACCCCAGGAGGGATAACCTGTTCCACTATCGGAATCGCTTCCACCGTCCCTTGATTCTCTTCTATCGGGATATTCCTAGGGATATCAGTCCCCTGGGGTTCAGAAACCGCTACAGGTTCTGCTGGAGTGGGAGTTACCACGGGTTCTGACACCGCTACAGGTTCCGCTACAGGTTCCGATGGAGTGGGAGTTCCCACGGGTTGAGAAACCGCTACAGGTTCTGCTGGAGTTGGAGTAGGAGTTGGAGTGGGAGTTACTGCCGGTTCTGACTCGGCTACAGGTTCCTCTGGAGTAGGAGTCACTGCCGGTTCTGACTCGGCTACAGGTTCCTCTGGAGTGGGGGAGTCGGCTTCAGGTGCTTCCGTAGTTGGTTCGGGATCAACCCCTGTCGTCTCCTCAACGGGAGGGGTTTCTTCTCCTAAATCCGTGGAAGAATCCTCCGTTGTTGACTCCGTTTCCTCCTCTGGTTCAGGGTCTGACTCCGAAGGAGTTGATGGATCCGAACTCTGTGTTTCTTCCTCATCAGTAGCGGTTTCGTCAGGGGTTCCCTCGGACTCGTCGGGGGTTTCTGAGTCAGGGGATTCTGGGGAGGGATTGGGGTTGAGGTAGATCCGGGATTGGGAAACGGATTCTGCGAGAGACAAAAATTCTCCCGATCCGGTAGTAATAGCGGCAATGGCTCCGTTTTCAATGATGCCACTGCCATCGAGATCCCCAATCACAAATTCACTTCTGCCATGAGTGATGGTAATTTCACCGCCTTGAGGTGCAGCAGTGGAAATGCTAAACTGGCCACCCGTTTGGGACAGAAAAGCATCGACGATTCGCACGGAACCCGTGGTTTGAATGGAGACGTTGCCACCGATGCTTGCTCCTTCTGTATTAATAAAGGAGACTTGGATATCATTTTGCTCAGTGTGCAGGGTGACGTCACCGCCAATACCGACAGTCGAATGGGTATCGATCGCCCCGGTGGAGAGACCCGAGAAAGAGCGCAGACTAATGATTCCGCCATCAGCGGCGATCGCAACAGTCTCTAAATTTCCGGTGGTGATCTGGCTATTCTGACTGTTGAGGTGAATCGAAGCCCCAGAGGTGGTGATGTCATCGGTGACAATAGCATCGGTGGCGTTAATATGGACCGTTCCTGCGGTCGTGGTGAGGCGATCGCCCAGGGTGACGGTGCCCGTGGCATCAATGGCGATCGCCCCTTGACTCGTCGTGGTAGAGAGTAAATCAATGCTGTGAGCATCAATAGATAACTCAGCGATCGCCACTTCATTCCCGAGCGCCCCTTCTAGGACAACATCCCCGATTCCCGCCTCCAGATTTAACTGAACAGTGCCATTAATCGTTCCCGTTACCTGAATATTGCCACCTCCCGCCTCCTCTGCGGTCCCCGTGGTGCGGAATGTCACAGCATCAGAGAGTTGCAGAGGACCCTTAATTTGAATAGTGTTATTTTCAGTGATTAAATCCCCAGAAATAATCTGATTCTCAGCCGTTAAGGCGATCGACCCACCTTGCGGGTTAGAGGAAGAAGAAGCATCCAGAGTACCCCCAGTGGTATCAATGGGACCCAAATCGCTAGTCAGAGCAATATCGCCCCCAGCGGTAGAGATGGCGCCAGGGGTGAGGTCACTGCCACTGGAGAGGGTAATATCGCCCCCATCGGTAGAGATGGCTCCAGTTTGAATGCTTCCCGTTGCCTGGACACTCACCGAACTATCCGAAGGGGCGATCGCAATTTCTCCGACAACGATGCTTCCTGGAAGTAATTGGAGGGAGTCATTCACCAGAGGCTGTGAAGTGTCTCTCCCTCTGGTATTTAAGTGGATTCCTCCTGGGGAAGCATTGCCTTCCTGGGCGATCGTCAAGGAAATTGTTCCCCCTTGTATGCCTCCGACGGCATCAACCCGCAGAGGTCCCCCGGTATAATTTCCAAATACCACATTCCCGGACGCCGTGAGCGCCAACTCATTCCGACTTTGAAACCCTGTCGGTTGGGATGCCGTATTGAAAATCATCAGATTTCCCCCGCCTTCCAAAGCGCCATCCAGAGTGATGTTGCCCTCACTGACTACCATCAGATTCCCCTGGACCTGGATTTGAGAATCGGGGTGATTGAGTAGATCCAGGGTAACGCTGCGATCGCCGCGAATCTGCAAATTCCGCCCCACCTTCACCTCAACCGGATTCATCGGGCTATCTCCCAATCTCACCCCGTTGTCCGCTTGCAAATGCAAATTCCCCGTAGTTTCGATCTGAGCTTCTGCCGCCGTTAAATTGCCCGTCGCGAACACAATTGCAGTTTGAGCCTGAATCCCACGACTACTAACATCTCCATGTGCCAAGCGCAACCCTGAACCCGTCAAGGTGACGGTGCCATCGGAATTGACCCGAACTCCCGTGGCATGAGTGCCACCCCCACCCGCCAACAGTTCCGGTAAAGACTGGGGAGCAAACTGATTGTCTCGCGAGATGGATTGTCCCACGGTTAGCGGTATCAGATAAGGGTCCACTTCAAAACTCAGGAGATGTCCGACTTGGCTAATCCGGACCAGACTTTGACCCGGTACCGCTGCCACAATTAGATTGCCTTGGGCCGAAAGGGTGCCGGTACTAACCACCGAACCCCCAAGCAGGGTTAAATTTTGATTCGGTCCAACTCCTAAATTTCCCGCATTCACGATCGCCCCAGTTTCCACCATCGAAAACACAAATTGACTGGGACTTCCCACCAAACTGCTGTACTGATTGGGTTGTTTCCCATCAAACCATTGCACCGAACCCGACCCGGCAAATCCCATCCGGTCTGCGGTCGTTGCCATGAATGAACCCGGAACATTTAAACTCGCTCCTGAACCAAACAGGATGCCACTAGGGTTCATCAAAAATAAATTAGACTGTCCCCCGGTGACTTGAATTAGCCCATTAATAATAGAAGGATTGCCCCCATTGATTCGGGTCAAAATATTTTGAATCTGGGGGTTAGACATAAAGTTAGCAATTTCTCCGGCACTCAGTCCAAACTCTGCAAAAGTATGGAACAGGTTCCTGCCATCTTGCGAAAGCGTTCCCCCCTCAATATTGAAGGTATTCCCATTCGGAGTGACTTGGGTCTGGGTATCGGTGCCGGGAACGATTGGTTGGGCATGGGTGGGTTGAATTGCCAGGGTCCCGCAAAGGGGAAGCGTGAATAACCACCCGATATAGATGCTTCTGAAGGGTGAAATCATGGATATTTCTCTTTTTTATGGGGCATTAAGGATGGGATGAATCCGTTGCCCTTTTCCTGAGGTTTGCTAGAGCAAATCACTACAGTTTAAGGTTAGTAAAAATCAGAAAGTCTTGATTTGATCAAGGTTGGCTTCTGGGGATAAAAATCTCAACTTGAACTGAGGGTTTAAATGATTGAGTTTGGCGTTAATTTTGACGAGCCAGGGAACCCTCCCCATTAAAATGCAGATTCAGGTCGAAAGTGGGATCAGCTAGTTTTAGAATAAACCCGGTCTAGCTGAACTCCAGGGCTCAAGTTATTTTTCCCCAAGGGCATTTGGGATAACCTGATTTCAGGACTTTCATCCTATTTACTACTCTAACCTACCGCCGTTCCTCCCTTGTCCAATTGCCGGAGTCCAGTGCAATCTAGTTTTCTCTGTACTTTGACTCCGGGGGACCAAAAATGGGGGAAATTTTATCCAATTAGTTAGAATAATTATGCAATTATTGAAGGGGATAAATATCTAACTATTTAAGGAAATCCTTAAGTTTTTAGAATTGCATCTGTAAAATAAAATATTGCAATTTCGTTGGCGAATCCGTCGGGGAGAACCAAGCCAGCTCAACCCATCGGGCAAAAGGCGATTCCAATCCCTTAGAAATCTTTACAAATCCCTGGAAAAATTTACGAAGGCTTGAACCCTGATGTAGAGAGGCATTCGTTATCCTAGGACAAGATGCCCGCAATGCGATCGCCGGAGGGATCAAGTACATCTCTCATCCCCTGTCCAAGGGAAGAGAACGAGACAATCGAGAATTTTTACAAAGTCTTTACAATTGAGGGGGAGTCAATCCTTGATAAATCCCTCCTACACTTAAAGAAGAGGGAGCAATTTGGAACGGGTGCGGCCTTTTGCCCAGGTCCCCTGCCATCATCCCCCTCCCCATCGCGTTCTCGGGAACGATCCAGAGTCCTGGGGAACCGTTCTCAACCCATTCCACCGGACTAGACTGCAACCCACTCAATCCCACTTCTGAAGTCTCTTTAACCATAATGAAACCCACTCCCGAAACTGTTCCATTTGTTGACCTCACCCAACAACACCAGCCGATTCAAGCAGAAATAGAACGCGCCATCCAAACCGTAATTGAACGCGGAGATTTTGTTTTAGGACAAGCCTTGGGAGAATTTGAAAACAGCTTCGCCCAAGCTTGTGGCGTGGAATTTGGCGTGGGGGTTGCCTGTGGGACTGATGCGATCGCCCTGGCACTCCAAGCATCCGGAATGGGTCCAGGAGATGAGGTTATCCTCCCCGCTAATACCTTTATCGCCACCCTGATTGGCGTCCTGCGGGTCGGGGCCACCCCAGTCCTCGTGGATTGTGACCCAGCTACTGCTTTAATCGACCTAGAAGCCGTAGAAAAAGCCATCACCCCCAAAACTCGCGCTTTGTTGCCGGTCCATCTCTACGGGCAAATGGTCTCCCCTGGAAGACTCAGGGAACTCGCCGCAGCCCACAATCTAATTTGCGTTGAAGATGCGGCCCAAGCGCACCTGGCCGAACGAGAAGGAATCCGTGCCGGTGCTGTAGGTCGGGCTGCCGCCTTTAGCTTCTACCCCAGTAAAAATCTCGGCTGTTTTGGGGATGGGGGCATGGTCGTCACCAGCGATCGCGAATTGGCTCAAAAATTGCGAAGCTTACGCAATTATGGCGCGCCCAAAAAGTATCTTCATGCCGATCACGGCACCAATAGCCGTCTCGATACCCTCCAGGCGGCCATCCTTCAGGCCAAACTTCCCTACTTACCGGACTGGAATCAAGCCCGAAATGCCTGCGCGCAACAGTACGATGCCTTGCTCGAACCCCTTGGCGATCGGGGCATCCTCCCCATCCGCAACCTCAGTGGTAGCGGTCACGTTTATCACCTCTACGTTATCCGCATCACCCGAGAGTGCATTCTCAATCGGGACATCCTTTTAGAAAAACTGGGTTCCGAAGGCATTCAAAGCGGCATTCATTATCCCTTACCTTGTCATCTACAACCGGCTTATCAAAATTTAGGCTATCAAGCGGGGGATTTTCCATCCGCTGAAGCCCTTTGCGAAGAGATTTTGTCTCTCCCCCTGTATCCGGGTTTGAGTCCCGCACAAATCGAGCGGGTGGTTGAGGCGATCGCATTAGCAGTCCGTTAGTTAAACCCTTTTCCCTTCCCCTATTGTTCCCCAGATAAAACTATGCAAATTGGGCATAAAGTTCCTTTTTCATTTGAGAAACATTACCCGTGGATTGTACTTGGAATCCTCAGCGTACTTTATACTCCCCTGCTCTTCCATTGGTACGACGGGTGGATGAATAAAAGCATCAGTCTCGAACATGAATATTTTAGTCATGGATTAATTGGGCTACCCTTTGCTGCCTATATTTGCTGGCAGGACAAGCGTAAATCTTGGCAAAAACTGCCTCAACAGACCCATCCACTCGGGGTAATTTTGATGGCGATCGGGGGAATTTTTTATGTCACCGGATTACCCGATTTTGTCAATTTATCGTTTCCTATCGTCCTCGCCGGAATCTGTTTATGGCTGAAAGGAATCCCGGGATTGAGACTTCAAACCTTTCCACTCCTGTTAGTATTCCTAGCCACTCCGAACCAACTCCCCTACTTGATTGCACCTTATACCCTCCCCTTACAAAGTTTTATTGCCGGGTGTGCGGGATTTATTTTATCCCATGCAGGATTGAATGTCACCGTCGAAGGAATTTATCTATTTGTCAATCAACGAGTGGTAGAAGTTGCACCTCACTGTGCCGGATTAAAAATGCTCTTAACCAGTCTGTATGTGGCGTTAATGTTACTTTACTGGACAGGATCGAATGAGTCCCGGAGCAAAACCACTTTGTTTTTAGCCAGTACCGTGGCGATCGCCGTGATCGGTAATATTATCCGCAATGCCCTTCTGACCTACTTTCATGGGGCGGGTCATGAACATTTGTTTGAATGGCTTCATGAAGGATGGGGCGGAGACCTCTATTCGGCTGCCATGTTAGGACTGTTAATTCCTACTCTCAAAGGAATTGATTGGATTGTTCATTATTTTTCAGTTCCAATGGAAGACCCCACCTAACTACGAGTTCGCCCCCCTCCTACCTTCCAGATTGTCTAAACTGATCGCGGGGATAAATCACTCAAGATGTTGCTCATGAAAGTCATGTATTTACCCAAATTCCTGCATAATTATTCCCTAGCGCGAGTTGTTTTACTGTTATTTATGTTGGTCATATTCGCCCTAGGGGCAGTTCCCAGCTACTTCAGTGGAAAATGGGCCTGGGTCTCTCCTCCGAATCTAGTCAATCTGAAGGAGTTAAAGGAATTGACCAAGACGGGGTTAACCCTGAGTGAAGGGGAAACCAGTGCACCCCAGATTGTGAAAATTGGGGGGCGTAATTGGGTGCAGCAGAATATTCAGGAAGGCGATCGCTTCGTGGCGGGTCTGTTGTTGCTCAATCAAACGGGTCCGATGCATCAACCGCAAGTGGAGTGGATGGATATCAATGGATTTTGGCGGTGGAAAACGGATTCTGAGCGATCGCTAAGCTTCGAGGTGAATCCAGAATCGACCCCTAACCCGAATCAGACGGTTCAGGTGAAAGCCCGATTATTCCGAGGATGGACAACGGCTCAAACCTACGCGATCGCCCAGTGGTATAGCTGGCCCACCGGCGGAAATCCCGCCCCCTTTAGCTGGTTCTGGCGCGATCGCCTCGCCCAACTCCAGGGACATCGCCTTCCCTGGATCGCCGTTAACCTTATTATTCCCATAGAACCCTTTGGGGAGATAGAATCAGTCAGACCCCTTATTGAATCCTTAAGTCAAAACATTCAAAAGGCTTTAATTGAGGGCCCCTTTACTCCCCAGACGAAAAGCGAATGACCCCCTGACGAACACAAAGGGCAATCCCTGGGGACTCCAGAAGCATTTCCCCTCAACACGGGCGCATCTACGTTCTTCCCCCATTCACGAAATCACCTTGAGTCAGAAACAGGCCGATCCGCCTTTCTATCGGGTTCTTTCATCAAAAGCTGGGGGAACCTTCCACCCCTGAACCCAAACCCCTTGACCCGTTGTTGTCATCAGTGATCATGATTGAATCCTCCCCTGTCAGACAGTTTTACCACCTCACTGCCTTGACCCTAGCCGGGTTACATACGGGAGCTACGGTCATGCCCCTAGCGGCAGTGTTGACCCTCGCCTTCAATTCTCGAATACCGGCAGGAATCAGCGCCCCAATCCCCCCAGAACTCACCCAAGGGATACCCGCCCCCCAAGCTCCATCCTTGCCTTCCATTCAACCTGGACCCCCTGTTCCCCCGCCTCCGGGTCAACTTCCCCCGGCTACTCCTCCCAACAGCCCGCAACTCAGCCCATTTTGCCAACCTCGTCAAGGATTGCCCTCCTCTACACCTCAGCAGGCGATCGCCCCCCAACCCTTGACCCCCGCCCCACTTCCCCCTCCCGCCCCACCTCCGTTTCCCACAGCCCCGAGCCGGGCAGCCCTCTCTCAACCCAACCCGTTCCTAGAAACCCCCTCTATCATTCCCGTCAGCGAATTCCCCAGGGTATCCTACCCCTTCGCCCCTGGAGATCAGATCGTCATTGATGTCCAACCCTATCAAAACATCAGTATTCAAACGATCATTAATCCCCAAGGGCAAATCGTCATGCAGTTATTAGGACCCGTAGAAATCGCCGGGTTGACCGCAGAACAAGCCCAACAAAGGATTCAATCCGGTTTAAATCAATTTTTAGTTGATCCCCGAGTCAACGTCGCCTTAATTGCCAAACGCCCGGTGAATATTACCGTCACCGGAGAAGTCACCCAACCGGGTTTTTATGCGTTCCCGGCAGAAAATGCCAGAATTTCCGAAGTTTTAGCCGCCGTAGGTGGGACGACACCGGGATCGGACCTGAGCTCCATCCTGATCCGACGTCCCTTGGGTGATGGCCGGTTTTTGCAACAACGCCTCAACCTATTGGTTTCCCTGCAAGCAGGCAGTCCCCCGCCGGATCTCTTGCTGCAAGAAGGAGATATCCTGATTGTCCCTAAACAATCTTTAAGTGAAGCTCAGATTAATGACAGCAACATCGTGGCGCGATCGCGCCTTTCTCCTCCGCAAGCTGTCGGCATCCGCGTCATTGGCGAAGTCACTCGTCCGGGATTCTATAATCTCCCCCCCTCAGTCAATCCCATCCAAGATGCCTTAGTGATTGCTGGGGGGTCTACACCCGCTGCCGACCTGCGATCGGTCCGGGTGCGGCGAGTCCTCACCGATGGGCAGATCAGCGAAGAAACCGTTGACTTGTATTCCCCCTTACAAACCGGCGCACCCTTTCCCGAACTGCGCCTCGGCAATGGGGATATCGTCATCGTCCCCACCCTCGATTTAAACGACGCCGCCTTTAACTACAACAACAACGTCGTTGCCAACTCCACCTTAACCACACCCCAACCCGTCGGCATTACCATCGTCGGTGAAGTCACCCAGCCCGGATTCTATATCCTCCCCGCTTCCCCCCGTCCCATTCCGACTGCATTACAGCTGGCCGGGGGAACCACTCCCGTTGCTGATTTGCGAGGCGTTCGGGTCCGGCGAACCCTCCCCGATGGTCGCCTCAGCGAAGAATCCATCAATTTACTCTCCTCATTACAAGGCAGTACCCCCTTCCCAGATCTCCGACTCGCCAATGGGGATGTGCTGATCATCCCTAAACTCGGCTTAGAAGAAGCCCGGACTTATGACAGTAAAGTGGTTTCCACTTCCACCCTAGCCGCTCAACAGCCTGTTGCCATTACAGTCCTCGGAGAAGTAGCCGCACCGGGATTTCATGTGCTCCCTCCTTCCCTGAGTCCCATTCCCACGGCCTTGCAGGCTGCCGGTGGGATCACGACTGGCGCCGACTTGCGGACTGTCCTCATCTGTCGAGTGATGGCAAATGGCACCGTCAGTGAAGAACGGGTAAACCTTTACGCCTCCCTGGAAACCGGCACTCCTTTACCGGATCTACGCCTGGGAAATGGTGATGTGGTCATTGTCCCCAAGTTGGGATTAAACCAGGATTCAGGATATAATCCGCGCATCGTCGCCGGATCCACCCTAGCTGCGGCTATTCCGGTTAATGTGACGATCCTCGGAGAAGTGGCACAACCCGGATTTTTTACCGTTCCCCCCTCCGAGCGCCCTGTTGCTGATGCGATGCTAGTGGCCGGAGGGATTACCTCTAATGCTGATTTAAGGGCGGTTCGGGTCCGTCGGGTGCTGGAGAATGGGGCAATTTCGGAAGAAGTCCTAGACCTGTACACCCCCCTACTGACTGGGGCTGAACTTCCTGAACTCCGGTTAGCCAATGGAGATGTGGTCTTTGTTCCGACCCTAGAAAGCAGCACCGATGAATATTACGATCGCGTCCTCGTCTCTCGTTCAAACCTATCCGTGCCGCAAATTGTGGTTCGCGTTTTGAGCTATCCTGCCGGGGGCATTAGCGTCGTTCCCGTCCCCAGTGGCAGTACCTTTGCGGATATTCTGAATGCGGTTCCCCTCCTGAGTGCAGACCTTAACAATATTGCCCTGATCCGCTTCGACCCCGAACAGGGTAAAGCCGTGACTCGGGAAATCAATGCCCAAGAACTCTTGCGCGGGGATCTGGCTCAAAATGTCCCGCTAGAAAATAATGATGTGATTGTCATTGGTCGCAATCTGGTAGGGAAAATCACTTATGCCCTCGGGACCTTTACTCAACCCTTCCGCGATATTCTCGGATTTTTACTGTTTTTTGATTCCTTGAGAGATAGTGCCACACTCCTCTTTGGACCCGGTGGTGAAGAGAATGAAAATAACAACAACAATAATAACTAATAAGCCCCGGACTGTTTTATGGTAGAATAGAGGGAGGGTCTCTACAGCAAGTCTAACTTAAACCATAGAATTAAGAGGAGAGCGTCTGCCCTCCTTTCTAGGGAAGAGTAGGGGAAGCAGACGCTCTCCTCTTAATCTTTAATATCCTTTATCTTTATCCCTATTCCTATCATGGCTCCACCCATTCTCAAGCGCTACGCGATCGCTTTTGGTAAATACAAATGGTTTGGCTTCGCTGCTTTTGTCCTCACCTTGGGCGGGGCAGGATTTGTGGCAATGCAACCCCCTCCAGAAGTGACCTATCGGGCACGCGGAGCCATGACTTATACGACTCCGGCGGTGACGTTTTCGGCAACCGGAAGCCAAATTCAAGAACAGGGTAAGCAACTTCCCAAAGAGATTCTCCTGGCTGAGAACGTGGTAACGGTGGTGGGAACCCAGGTGAATGAAGACCCCAAAAAATTGGCCCGGGAGGTGAGTTTAAGGCCCCCTAAAGAGGATGGCCCCCCTCAAATTGAACTCGGCTATACTCATGCCAATGGGGAAACGGCCCAAGCTGTCGTGCAAGGACTCATGGAAGCCATGATTGAGCAAAGCCGAATGCTCAATACTTCGGCATTAAGACGGATGATTGACACCATTGAGGAGCGGTTGCCCGAAGCCCTAGGGGAACTAAGAGAGGCGGAACAGAAGCTCGAAGAGTACGAACGGGAAGAGTCGGTGGCAATTTTGGCCGCTAGAAGTGGGGGATTGGCAGGGGCGATCGTGGGCAACCAAAATCAGCAGCGCGAGATTCGCTTACAGTTAGAAGGGCTGGATGCCCAGCTTGCGAGTTTAGAACAGCGCCTGGGGTTGAGCGCGGATCAAGCCTACGTCTCCCAAGCCCTCAGCGCCGACCCGATTATCGCCCAATTGAGAGCAGCCCTCCATCAAATTGAGTCCCAGCGTGAACTCCTCAGTAAAGATTTCCGCCCGCTCCATCCCCAGATGATTGAGTTGCAAAAGCAGGAAGCCTCTTACAATGAATTGTTGGAGCGGCGAGCGACAGAAGTTATCGGTGGGGGAGGGATGGCTGCCCCCTTAATGAATAGCGCCCAAATTCGCCAGGACAGTAGTCTTGACCCGGCAAGGCAGCAGTTAGCGCAAACCTTGGTGAATTTACAAACCCAGCGGCAAACCTGGGTCCAGCAGTTGAATTCTCTGACCCAAACGGAAGAACAATTGCAGCGGGATTATCAAACCCTGCCAAACAAAGAGCTTGAACGAGGACGGTTGGCTCAGCAGGTGGCACTCAAGCAAGATCTCTACAATAAAATGCAGCAAGCTTTGGCGGATGCGAAAGCTGCTGAAGCCGAAACATCCAGCAGTTTGAGTGTGGCACAACCCGCTTCGGTTTCTAAAAACGAAGTTAGTACACAACCCCCGGCGCTGATTTTCGCCCTGGGGGGGCTGGTTGGCATCCTACTCGGGAATGCCTTGATTTTTGCAATTTCCTTGCTGGAAGGGAAGTTTTATACGATGGAGGAAGTTCGCGGTGCGTTGCAGCAACAGGACCTCCGCATTCTGGGAATTTTACCCGAGGTGTTTACCCCGGAGTTGAATGCTCACGAGATGCCAATTTTGATGGATGCGGATTCACCATATTTGGAGTTTTATGAAAAGATCCGCAGTAATTTGTTGAGAATTGGAGAAAAAGCACCCAAAGTCCTGTTGATTACCAGTGTGGCTGCTCAGGAGGGAAAAACTTTTTGTGCTTATAATTTGGCGATCGCCGCCGCGCGTGCAGGGAAGCGGACGTTACTGATTGAAGCGGATTTGCGATCGCCCTCCCAAGCGCAGAGTCTGCAAGTGGCGATCGAACCCGATGCCAACCTCGAACCGCTGCGCTATTACGGACAGTTCCACCAATGCATTCGCCTTGCGCCGGATATTGAAAACCTCTACGTTGTTCCCAGTGCAGGTCCTCTCAAAAACAGCGCAGCGGCGATCGAATCTAACGAATTCCGCCGACTCCTTGAAGATGCCAGAGCTCGGTTTGATTTAGTGATTTTGGACTCTCCCGCCATGAGCGTCAACAACGATGCCTTTTTGCTAGAACCCTTTAGCGATGGGATGATTCTCGTCACCCGCCCCCTATACACCCAAGGCGGAATGCTCACGGAATATGTTGAACCCCTGACAGAATCAGAAACAGTCCAACTCTTAGGTGCTGTAATTAATGGTGCCGATATTCCCGTCGCACTACCGGAAAGCATTCCCAGCAAAGCACCCTTAACCCTCGCCCACAGCCACGAAGCTCCCCAGCTTGAATCAATAGACAGCAAACCGCCCAAAATCCCCACCCGCACCAGCCGGTAGAGGGGTTTGTGGGTTTCTAGTCCCATTGAATGTTATTCCCCCTTTCTCCTTGGGGATCACAGAATTTCCGCGATCGCCTGTCTCAATCCTTCAAACCACCAAGGATGTAAAACCCGCCAGGAGTTGACCCTACAACAAACGCCCAACTGATTGAAATTCACTATATTCTAGGGGAGCGGTACAGGTTTAGAACCCCGGGACAAAAAACCGGGCTTCTTAATAAAATTTCTGCATAAGCGGAACCAATCTGTTGTAGTAGCCCAGTTTTTCCCCGTTACTATACCGGCGCTCTAGGGCTTAAAACAAGTCGGAATTCTGGGTCATAATTTCCAGTCCGGGCCAAGTTCTTTATTATTTAAAGTCCAACTATTCTACATAGCCAATCCCACTATAAATCTTTTAAAATTTAGCAGATATCCCCTGAACTTTTTTTATTATAAAGCGTCCCAGTTTCTGAGGAAGGGTTTCCCTGTATCAGGACAAGGAGACAAAAACTTGGGCTCTTGAGATTTGGGGAAGAAGTCTGATTAATGTTCCTTTGGTCAGGATCCAAGAGTTTCTTCTGAAATTGCCCGTCAGCCTTTCGAGAAGCCTTCTTTCCGTCTGAAAATTCCGACACTTTTTACAGGTTTAAAAATTTAAACCGTCCGCTCAAATAACTGGGTGTGTTGATGAGCGGGAACAATGCTATTGTGGATGAGCGTCACGCAACGTTAAGCTCAAGCACCGATGGGAGCTTAGGTTTAACAATTTATAGATAGGAAAGGCTTGTATTTCCGGAGAGCAATGTGGTTCACTGGATACTTGTTTAAACATGGTATGGGGAGTTTTAGGTGTGTTCTTACATCAGCTTGTATTGCGTCTGAGTTTGCTGGCCGGTATTAGTGCAGCCATAGTGCTGCCCTCAGGATTAAGTTTAGCCAATCCGCACCCCGTCCAGGGCCTGAACACAACCGGGCAGACTGCTGAGTTGCCCAACAGCAAACAGAATACCAGACCTGTTCCACCCACTACTCCAACCCAGGAGTCAGTGGTTACCTACACTCAACGAGAACTCGAACAGATTATCCTCCTGTTCCGAGAGGTCGAACGACAAGGACTCAGGCCCCAACAAGCTCAGGAGATCCAATCCCTGATTCGGGAATTAGAACAACTCAGCGCTCAGGGGCAGCCCCAGGTGGTCCTTTCCTCTAGGCAAGCGCAACAAGTTCGCGGGTTGCTGACTTCCCTAACCCCTCAAGAAATCTCACAGATTCAGGAAGCCCTGGACTTGCCGGAAGTGCAAGTGGGTTTATTCACCCAACAAGAGATTTCTGAAATTTTATTAATCCTAAGCGGAATTCAACAGCTAAGACTCCGGCCCCAGCAAACCCAGGAGATTTCCAGGCTAATTCAAGATTTAGAAGCAATTCAAGCACAGGGGCAGCCCCAAGCGATTCTATCTCCTGAGCAAACCCAACTGGTCCTCTCGCTCATCGAGTCTCTGACTCAAGAAGAACGCGCCGAGATCCAATCAGCGGTAGGGGTCGAACTCGCCCGGGGGACTCGCCTTGATCGCGCAACGGTACAAGAGTTGCTCTCATTTCTGAGAGTCATTCAACGGTTAAATTTGCGACCCCAACAACGGCAGGAAATCCAAAGTCTAGTCCAGGAACTAGAAGCCCTTGAAGCCGAAGGGGAACTGGTTGTTATCTTATCTCCTGAGCGAGCCGAACAGCTCCAAAACTTAATTGGCTCTCTGAGTGAGGAAGAACTAGCTCAAATTGAGCAAAATATTGACTCCGAAGGGCCAACCCCTCGGAGGTTTACTCCTGAAGAAGTCGCTGAACTCCTGGTTGTTTTAGAAGCAGCCCGAGAGCAGGAGCTCACCCCGGAGCAACTCCAGCAAGTGAATGAGTTAACCGAAATCCTGCAACGCCGACAAGCGGAAACCGACGGAGATATTATTCTCCCCTCTGCAGAAGTTCAGATTTTGCTGAGTTTTCTCGACTCATTAACGGACAGACAACTCCGAGATCTCGCCGTTGTCTTGGGCGCACCGGGCAACTTTCCGGGAATTAGCCTTAGTAACCCGACTGGGTTTGGTGGGGGTTGGGGCAATCTTGGGGTTGGGGTACAGTTTAACAACCGAAATCGTTATACGACGGAAGATGGGTCAATCTCTATATCGATGGGGTTGGGAGATCCTGTGGAGGCGATCGGCTTCGATGTCATTCTCGCGCTTACAGGGTTGTCTAATGAGAGTGGACAACAGGATAATCTCGGTGCAGGTAGTATCAGTCTCCAAGCCAGCCGTGTACTCCCGAACAATTTTTCCGTGTCCGTGGGAGTAGTCAACCTCGTAGATTGGGTGGATGCTGCAAGTGATACAGGTCGCAGTTTTTATAGCGCGGTGAGTAAGGTCCTGATTTTCGATGAGGACCTTGAAAAACCCTTTAGTCTAGGGTTTGTGACCCTGGGGGTTGGCAATGGTGTGTTCCGAACCGAAGGCAATGTCGATCCTACGGATGAATTAGGCGGGACCCAATTGAATATATTTGGAAGTTTCGCCACCTCTATGGGTTCCCAGGCTCATGCGATCGCCGAGTGGACAGGACAAGACTTGACAATGGGCTTATCTGTGGTACCCTTTAAGAGGATTCCCTTGGTCGCAAGCTTTGGACTCAATGACTTAACAGGTAACGCTGGTGATGGGGTGCGCTTAAATTTGAGTATAGTCTACGGCATTTCTTTTTAAACAACAACGCGGGCCTTTTTCTCTCCTTTTTGGAGAAAGCGAAAAATGCACTGCAATCTCTAGTTACGATAAAACAAGTAAAAGCATTAACCAAACAATGAACAGGTTTGGTAATCACGGCTCAAGGGTAAAGGGGTATTTAAAAATACCTATCCAGTCCAAGTGGGAATAAAATTAACAAACTCCCAAGCCTTTGATGCAAAGGGTAGCAGAACCCTCTCAAAATATGACGCTAAGTCACCAGGTCAATACTTCGCCCTATCACCCCACTGATGTTCCCAAATGAGATAGGGTTGTAAGGTTGAAATCAGTCAGCTACTTCATCTCCTTTTCGGGGATTGAAGTGATCCAGATGGTAGATGTCTTGTATCCAAGACTCTAGGGAGTGTTTGCGTCAACGTTGATGGGCAGTCGATTAGAGTTTGAGTTTAAAAACTCTCGGCGCTCCAATATGAGGGCCAACTGTCTATAGGAAGCGGCTATACCCGCATCGCTTCCTCCCAACTTTTTCCAGTTGGGTATTCTCGCGGGATGTGGTTATATGAACGGAAAACAGCGATTCTCGAAACTTAAATCATCCAGTAGCCGCCTCTTATTTGTAGGTCTTGCGGCTACTGCCTCTGCAATCTCAATCTCAGTCGCGGAACCGGCTAACGGTCAGCAATCTCCCGGGCCCCAACTGCCTAATTCTCCCGGGTCTGTACCGATTATTCCGGCCGATCCGATTACCCCTGCGGTTCCCATTGGTACACCAGTAGCGCCGCCGCCGACGCCTCCGGTCCAGCCGCCGCCGACGCCTCCGGTCCAACCGCCGCCGACGCCTCCGGTCCAACCGCCGCCGACGCCTCCGGTCCAACCGCCGCCGACGCCTCCGGTCCAGCCGCCGCCGACGCCTCCGGTCCAGCCGCCGCCGACGCCTCCGGTCCAGCCGCCGCCGACGCCTCCGGTCCAGCCGCC
>JAMXFF010000025.1:103242-113946 GCA_025370845.1 Laspinema palackyanum D2a
GCCGACGCCTCCAAATAATATTCCCGCTGATGTCTTAAGCTTCCTGCAAGGTCTTGCTAACAGACTCGGGATTCCTTTAGGTCAATTGATTAATAGTCCTCTAGTCCAGGCTGCGCTCACCAAGCCTAACACCCTAGCCATTCTGAATGCAGCAGAAGCTGC
Organism: Laspinema palackyanum D2a; assembly: GCA_025370845.1. Taxonomy (GTDB): domain Bacteria; phylum Cyanobacteriota; class Cyanobacteriia; order Cyanobacteriales; family Laspinemataceae; genus Laspinema. The sequence goes on from JAMXFF010000025.1 coordinate 103,405, forward strand.
TTTTGCCCGAGCTGGAATTGGATTGTTAGATGGCTATAACAGCATCAGTTTAGCCAGTGTGGTGGCACGGACTACCAACCCAGGGGATGCAGTGGCCATCTTCGATCGCCTAACCACGGCAAGATTACAATTTATGGTCACCCGTCTCGATCGCAGCAACCTGGTTGGTTCGCTCCTGTCTGCCTTTAAATCCCGCGATTTTGGCCGGTACGGTAGCATCACCTTTGCAGAGTACCTGGTTTACAAAGATGCAGGAATCCGCTTCCAAAGCTTTGATAACCAGTTCATTGTACCGACCAACTTCGACTTGATCCTAGAAGACTTTGGAAATCAAATCCCTGGTCGATAGAATCCTCCTTTCTGACGCTTCTGGTTAATCAACGGTGAATTTCAGTAGGGATGGGCTTTGCCCCTTTCCCTTCTGCACCGAAGTAAAAAGAACTCCTAGAGTTTTTTCAGACCCGTTAGTTAGGACCCTCTTTCGGGCGAGCTGCGCCTTAATCCAATCAAAGCGGCCCAAGCTTTGAACTATAGCAAAGCCTACACTCTCTAAGGGGTGTAGGCTTTCTCTATGACCCTTCATTGGGGGTTAAAAAAGTACAGGACTGTCTGGAGCCTCAATGGGCTAACCCCAGGTAGAGCCACCTTAAGAATTGCGATTTTTATAGAAGGAGGAAGATCCGGGTCTAAGAAGATCTGTAAAACCGCAGTATAATAGACGCCAGTGGCTAATTTTTAAAATTTAGCCCTTAAACGTATCTTGTATTTTAAACAGTGGAACTTTCCTGTAAAAGTGAATACGCGCTGTTAGCCCTCTTAGAGTTAGCAAGCCAATATGATAAAGGAGAGCCGCTACAAATTCGACAGATAGCTGCTCAACAAAATATTCCTGATCGTTACTTAGAGCAACTTTTAGCCTCCTTACGGCGCTGTGGTCTGGTTCGCAGTCAAAGGGGCGCAAAAGGCGGTTATCTTTTGGCTCGGGAACCTTGGAAAATCACCCTCTTAGATGTGGTGACCTGCATAGAAGGATTGGATGCCGGACTCTCCGAAAACGATTCAACCCCCAAAACCCTAGAGAATGAAGTCATTCGAAATGTCTGGAAAGAGGCTCAGGAAGCCTCTAAATCTGTCTTGCAAAAATATACCCTGAAAGATGTTTGCGAACTGCGGAATGCGAAGCAACAGGGTAATATCATGTACTATATTTAAAGCAAATTAACAACCTTCGGGGGAATTAATGGGGTCTATTCTCAACTCAAGAGGCTGCTGTTATTAATGCAGATTCGTCTTTTCAACCTAGATAATAAACAGTAAAAAAGCCATGCACAGTGCATGGCAAAATCTAACAAGAAAGCCTCTAAAATTCTTAACCTTTAGAAGGCTCCAGTATTTGTGATGATGAATTGAAAATCCGGGGAGTTGAAACCCCCCTTTTCCTGAAATTGCACAGATTTTAGAATCTGAACGTAGTCCGAAGGGTTCCAATCACCACATCATCGTTGAGATCGTTATGATCCGGAGCGGTCAACCAGATAAAGCCAGGAGTAATGGCAATGTTCTCCGTCAGCTGATATTGGTAAAACCCTTCAACGTGCAGAGAAGTTTCTGGGTCTTCGAGCGCCCCATTAAAATCATCTTTGGTGACCCGGGGTTCCATACCCACGACTAGCCCCAATTGGCTGCCCGGAGGTCCGGCATTCACCGCTAAGTTGAGGGCCCAGTTCCAGATGCCTAGGTCGCCTTTGAGACCTTCGTCGAGGATGCGAGCATTGGTGTAACCGGCCCAACCTCCGAAGGCAAAGGTTCCCGTATCATAACCGAGTTGCACCCCATAAGCGTTGCTGATGGTAGTTAACCCATCCAGTGGGGCTAGGGAGCTAACGGGGGTGGCAAGTTGGCTCCCCGTGAGCATATCGGTGCGATAGGCATTGACATAAGTCAGACCCAGTTGCAGACCCGTAACTGGTTTAAAGACCAGTTGGGCTAAGGCGCCATAAGCACCATCAAATAAACCGTTGCGACGGGTCGGGGTTCCAGCATTTTGAGCTAAATACCCCAGGCTGACTTCTGCAGGACCTGCATCAAAATTCAAGCCAATACCGGAGCCTTCCACCATGTTGTAAATGGGAGCGCGGGTCCCGAAACGAGACAGAGCACCGCTGCCACCATCTCCATCCAAGGGGGTGATGGTGCTGGCAAAGTCAGGGACAATACCGCCTACCGGAAGAAAGACAACGCGGGCGTTGCCAATATTGGTTTCATACGCCAACCAATCTAGCTCGACGTTGGTACTCCCTTCACCGTAAGGGCCAACCCCAAACTTGAGGTCGCCTTCCGGGGTAAAGGTATTCGTTCCCGAAAAGGCATCAAGATTGTTGATTTGGAGTCGGGTATGCAGGAAGTCGTTCCCAGTAAAGCTGGTCACAAATGCCAACCGAGTGCGGGTTCCAAATTGAACGCCACTGTCGGTTTCGCCTCCGACGCTATTTCCACCTTCGGACAAGGATAAGGCAAAGATGGATTCGCCAAAGAGTTTGGTGGTGGTGGAGAACTGATTGGCTTCAAGTTCCGTGACCCGCACTTCCAGGGCATCCACCCGACCCCGTAAGGTGGCGAGTTCAGCCCCAAACTCTTCAACTAACCGTTGCAGGGTGATCAAGTCGTCGCTGCCTAGGACCCCTTCGATTTGAGCGGCAATGATTTCGTTGATGCGCTCTAAACAGGCGTTTAAACCGGCAGCAAATTCATAACGAGTCAGCGCCCGGTTCCCGCGAAAGGTCCCATCGGGATAACCTGCGATACAGCGATAGCGCTCAACCAGGGATTGTAGGGCTTGGAACGCCCAGTCAGTGGGTTGTACGTCCCGCAACTGAGAGACGGAGGTGACTTGAGTGAGCAGGCTACTATCCGCTTCGGATCCGTATTCAGTGAGTTGTTTTAAGATGTTGGCGGTTTCCGTGGCCGACGGTGTATCTTGGACTTGGGCGATCGCCCCGCTCAGGTCAACCCCACTTGCCGAAAATTCAGTAGGCGTGGCGAATTCATTCCCCTGAGCCGTTGGCATCCAGTCGGCTGGGATTTCGGAGGCGATCGCCTCGGATGCACCCACTCCGGACCCTAAAGCCGCTCCGACTAACGCCGAAGCTAATACTGCTGGACTGACCAACAGCGAATTCCACAATACTTTAGACATTTTCCCTCTTCTCCTCACACCAATTTAGAGTTCGATGGAATACTTTCCCCTGGACTACATTGGGGAAATCAAAACCAACAGCAGAGTGATTATACAGGCTTTCCCCAATTTGCGGGCAGAAGTTCACTTTGCCCTGGACGGATATGGGCTTTTCTCCGTCACCCCCCGCAGTCACTCTGGGAGCTTTGGCATCAATCAGCTCGCAAAGTAGGGCCCTACTGTACCCCTGTTGTGAGTGCCTTTATCATGGCCTAAAACTGTAGTTCGGTCAAGAACTTTTATCTATTAATTCTCTCTGGTAGCATTTGTTACCAATTACTCTTGGCTTTTTCCCTTCCTACAAGTAGCGTTATGAGGTATGTCGATAGATAAAGTTTCCCCTGTTTGTGGATTATAACCTGAATTTTGTCTAGGCCATAAGTTGACTTATAAATTTTGCTAATACCGGAATTAAAGATTGGATCGATTGAGAGGGAGAGGGTCAAACCGGGACCACCCATCAGGCCAAAGCAACTCGGGGAATTATGGGTGTTCATTTCACTCAAGTATAGTGCGTCTAAATCATTGAGACCTTTCATTTGGGTTCTTCGTTATAACCCATCACTGCACTAAAAAAAGAATCCGTTTTCTTACGGTCATTTATTGGCAATCAATCCTACTGAATTGTTAAAAATGCTTGAAAATTTATTTTACCCTCCAATAATATTTAGGAAATTAAAAGATAATTTCGTCACCCTAAGCTACTCGTCAACAGAGTGCCCCCAAAAAAAATGTTTCGTTTAGCAGCAATTTATTTATGAATTCCCCCTAGAGTTGGGGTCTCTCAGACCGGCAAGATTGGTCCAAATCACTGACATTTTCTATAGGTTTCTTAAGAAATTCCAGTTAATTGAGTTATTAATCCTGATAAATTGCAAATTATACAAGAGAAAATTTATAAAAAGATTAATGTATTTTTTACCCATTTACTTTTTCACAACAAATTCTAATTTGTTGGGCACTTAAATTGGGAAGGGAACTCCCCAACAGTGCTATTCGGGGGTAAAGCCTGCGACATCGCTTCGCTTAAGGCGCAGACTGTAAGGGGTGTACTTACTTTAAGTTTTGCTAACCTAACCGAATTAAATGCTGGGCAGATTAAACCATATCCTGTTATGGAAACAGCCCGGAGATTCAAGGCGATCGCGCTTTCCCCAGCTCCCCCATCACCCATTCCAATACTAACTCGCTCTCTTTTAAAAGAAACCACAGTCTCAGGCCAAAATCCTCTATATTTGAGAACCCTTTGAAAGTTAAAGTCGGCGCAAGGATGTCAGTCTTCCAGTGCTAAACTAACTTGATAATCAGGGTAGAAATTCATCGAATTTTTCTTCGACAAAGCGATTAAAAAGAAAACCCCCTAATTAATTAGGGGGTTTTAAATATCATTGCTACTCAATTTTCAAAAGCTTAAAACCAAGGTAGCATCCAGAATTAAATTCCCTGGGTTTAGCCCGGGGGTTAATCCCAATTGCTGGTTTTAGAATCGGAAAGTGGTGCGGATGGTTCCAATTACCACATCATCGTTGAGATCGTTATGATCTGGAGCTGTCAACCAGATAAAGCCAGGAGTAATAGCAATATTCTCCGTCAGCTGATATTGGTAAAACCCTTCAACGTGTAAAGAACGATCTGGGTCTTCGAGGGCTCCATTAAAATCATCTGTGCTGACCTGAGGTTCCATACCCACGATCAGACCAAATTGGCTGCCCGGAGGTCCGGCATTCACCGCTAAGTTAACGGCCCAGTTCCAGATGCCCAGGTCTCCTTTGAGACCTTCGTCGAGGATGCGAGCATTGGTGTAACCGGCCCAGCCTCCGAAAGCAAAGGTTCCCGTATCATAGCCGAGTTGAACCCCGTAGGCATTGCTGATGGTGGTTAACCCATCCGGTCGGGCTAGAGAAGATACTGGAGTGGCCAGTTGGCTACCTGTACGCATATCGCTACGGTAGGCATTGACGTAAGTCAGACCTAGTTGCAGACCCGTAACTGGTTTAAACACCAATTGGGCTAAAGCTCCGTAAGGACCATCGGTCAGCCCGTTGCGGCGGGTGGGAGTCGCGGCATTTTCTGCTAAGTAGCCGAGGCTAACTTCTGCAGGCCCTGCATCGAAGGTTAAACCAATCCCAGAACCCCGAACCATGTTGTAAATCGGAGCGCGGGTCCCGAAACGAGATAAAGCACCGCTGCCACCATCTCCATCCAAGGGGGTGATGGTGCTGGCGAAGTCATCCACTGCTCCAGCATTGGCCATAAAGACGACATTGGCAGGGCCAACGGTGGTGCTATAGAGCAAGCTGTCTAAGCGGACCGTGGTATCTCCATCTCCGTAAGGGTCGTCAACCGCAAATTTCAGATCTCCTTCAGGAGTGAAGGTGTTGGTGCCAGAGAAGGCATCCAGATTGTTGATTTCCAGTCGAGTTCTGAGTAGATCTCGGCCTGTGAAGCTGGTATCGAAGTTCAACCGAGTGCGGGTCCCAAATTGAACACCGCTATCGGTTTCGCCGCCGACACTATTTCCACCTTCGGACAAGGATAAGGCGAAGATAGATTCGCCAAAGAGTTTGGTGGTGGTGGAGAATTGATTGGCTTCGATTTCGGCGACGCGTACTTCGAGGGCGTCTACCCGACCGCGCAAGGTTGCCAGTTCCGCAGCAAACTCTTCAGTTAACCGTTGTAGGGTTAACAAATCGTCTCTGTTGAGAATCCCTTCAAGCTGGGCGGCAATAATTTCGTTGATGCGTTCTAAACAGGCGTTTAAACCAGCAGCAAATTCATAACGAGTCAGGGCGCGGTTCCCACGGAAGGTCCCATCGGGATAACCGGCGATACAGCGATAGCGCTCAACCAGGGATTGGAGTGCTTGGAAAGCCCAGTCAGTGGGTTGCACGTCCCGCAGTTGAGACACGGAGGTGACTTGGGCAATGTTGTTGCTGCCAGCCCCTTCACGGCTGTATTGATTGAGTTGTTGTAAAACGTTGGCGGTTTCTGTGGCCGACGGTGCGTCCTCTTGGACTTGGGCGATTAGGTTAAATCCCCCTGCTGAAGAAAATGCAGTGGGTGCGGCCAACTCATTGGCCTGAGCCACTGGCATAGACTCGGTTTGGGTTTCAGAGGCGATCGCTTCAGGTGCGCCCACCACGGACGCTAAGGCCGCTCCAACTAACGCCGATGTTAAAACTGCTGGACTAACCAACAGAGAATTCCACAATACTTTAGACATTTTCCCTCTTCTCCTCACACCTTTAATTATCTAAACGATTTGACTCACGTCTCCCCTCAATCTTTCAGACAGGAGATGACAAGCCAAAAGAAGGAAATCCAGAGCTATGAAATAGCTCTTAACCCCTTGACAGGTTATATCCACTTCTCAACTGCACCGATTATAGATTTTTAGCCGGAACAGTTATGGGTCCCCACTATCTAGGGTGGGGGTGCTACGGCAGAGCCTAGAATCAGCGGCATCCCCTCCAATCATTGATGTCCCCGATGGAAAAACTAGCCCCATCAAAGATGAGGATGTAGAACCCTCAACCTGACGGCTCGGTTTTCTGCCCAGGTTTTTCGTAACCTGATCAAGCAGGCTTCGGAGTTGGCTGGAGGGCCTATTGCTTCTAACAAACTCTCGACTCATTATATAGTCAGCGAGATAGTGGCTGCTTACTTCTGTTATAGATTAACAGATTTACTTCGATTGGAACCGGAGATTTGCAAGTCTTTGTTGTTTCTTGCGAATGATGGTAACCCTTGAACGGTCCAGTTCTATGGTGTTTTTTTTCTACTTCAAGGGCAAATAAACCCTATGTTTACTGAAAATTTTCGGTTCAGGGCCAGCCGATGCTCGATTTGACGCAATAGGCTCCCAGGGATGACTGGGGTTAAGGTTTTTGAGTTCCCCGATCGCCTGAATCAAGAGGTTTTAAGAAGGCTGCTCGCCATGAGCTGTAATGAGGTTGTGGGGATTAGGCGCTTTCGAGGGTAACGACCTGTTGGGAGTGACCCAGGACTGAAAAAACTTGGCGATGCTCGAATAACTCTAACAGGTCCGCGTTGATTTTGTTATGAATAGCTTCTTCTCGGAGAATTCGGAGGGCCGCTTCTACAGGCAATCCTCTCTTGTAGGGGCGATCGCCTGCCGTGAGCGCATCATAAATATCGGCAATGGTCATAATCTGAGCCTGGATCGGAATTTCATCTCCTTTCAATCCCCTTGGGTACCCCGAACCATCGATCTTTTCATGATGGCCGAAGGCAATCTTCGGCACATCTTTCAGATCCCGGGTCCAGGGAATTCGCTTCAAAAACTCATAGGTATGAGTCACATGATATTCAATAGACAAGCGTTCTTCTGGGGTCAGATTCCCTTTGGGGATCAGCAGTTGAGTGATTTCGTCGGGATCGATCAAGGGCTTTAATTGACCATCTACATCTCTATAGATCTGTTGAGAAAGTTCTCGGAGGCGAGCGAGGGGTTCTTCCGCGAGAATGCGCGGTTCGTTGGCCTCTAACAAGAGCTTCCAGTAAGTATTGAGTTGCTCTATCTTCTCTTGGAGTTGACGGTCAAGTTCCTGTAGATCCTGACAATGAGAACAAGCATTTTCCGGGTCGCGATGAAGGTGTGAGGGATGCTCAATCAAATACCTAAACTTATTTTGGGCGCATTCCATTTCCATCGTTCGCTCGGCTAAAGCAAAGCGATGGCGGATCACCTCTAGTTGTGATGGGTAGAGCTTTTTCTGCTTAACTAAAATCGCTTCAGGGACCCCAACTTTGCCAAAATCATGCAACAAAGCCGCATAGCGGACTTCTTGGATTTGACGAACACTAAACTTGACATCTCGCATGGGTCCAGTCGTCACCGTATTGGCCTCTTGACTGAGGCGAACGGTCAGTTCGGCCACCCGCTCAGAATGTCCAAAGGTACAGGGATCCCGCGCTTCAATGACTTGCACCGATGCTGTCACAAAACCCTCGAACAGATGTTCAATACTTTCTTGCAGATGATTCCGTTCGATGGAAATCGCCGCTTGGGATGCCAAACTTCTGACGATTCGCTCTTCCCATTCGGAGTAAGGCTGGGTGACTTCCCTCACGTTTTCTGGGGTGACCACCACATCCGCCTTAGTTTTCCGATTAATCAGTTGTAGGACGCCGATCATTTCCCCCTGACGGTTTTGCATCGGCAGCACCAGGACCGAACGAGTTGAGTAGTCAAGATCTCGATCAACGCTGCGCTCTAGCTGATAAGGGACGGTGGGTGGCAAGGCGTAGGCATCCGCCAGATTTAGGCTTTCTCCAGTGAGGGCGACATAACCGGCCAAACTTTTAGGCGTCAGGGGTATGGCAAATTCCTGAAATGAAATTTGAGGCAGAGAATCGTTCTGTGCTACCTTAAACAACAACTTTGGTATTTCTTCATCGTTGTGATCTACCAGGTAAACGCTTCCTGCATCGCTACAGGTCAGTTCTCGGCTCTTGGTTAAAATGAGGGTCAACAACGCTCCCAAGTCGTATGTACTCGAAAGCGCTGTACCAATATCTAAGAGCTCCTCTACTAATTCCGCTCTGGTTACATATTCGTTGCTTAATTCCGGGGTATTCAAGACCCCAAGCGGGTGATTTTTTTTGACTGTCCGATCGCTGTTCACAGCTTTACCTGAATTCAGATGAAAGTACCGGATGCATGGAAACCCAGGCTCGTTAAACCCGGGAGGAAAGGCGGCCCTATTCCCTTTATTCCCCGTCAATCTTGTGCTACAGTCGAGAGGCCCTTAACAACAACGGTCTACCTGCGGATACAATTTCAATCCTGTCAGACTCCTGCGTTAACCCTAAGGCGGTGTTGCCGTAGCCCCGTTAAACCAGCACTCTTTCAATGGTTAAGTCTACCTAACAGCGCATCAGTGACAGACGAGCACAATAAGATTTCCCTATCATCAAGTAACCGCAGTTGACATGGTTCGCTGGTTAGCACCTGTAGTTCCAGGTTTAAGCTAAGCCTGTTACGGGGGAAATTTCCCCAAAAAGGACCCTCTTTTTTAAGAGATGAGCTCGCTCCAGGCTTTGTCTGAAACGGTTTCCCTGAGTGGAGACCTTCCTTTTTAGGGTTTCAAATGGAGGTCTTCTAACGATGGACCTGTTTGGTCCCCCAAAGGAAGCCCCTAGGGAGTCGAAAGTCCCATCAATTCGTTCCCCTACTTATAACAACTCCAGCCTGGACTGATGCTACATCTGTAGTTTACTGATTCGCACAGTTTATCACAAAAATTTTGTTAGGAGAATTTAATCCGTCTCAACCCACTCTCTTAGGAAGGGGAACTCATTTCAACTCGGAGATGGTCTGGGCCAACTGAAAGTCTTTTTCGGTTAAGCCCCCCGCATCATGAGTGGTTAAACTAATGGTGACTTTGTTATAAGAAATTTCTAGGTCTGGGTGATGTCCGGCGATTTCGGCGGGGTCTACTAATTGATTAACAAAGGCGATCGCCTCGATAAAATCTTTAAATTTTCTTTCACAGTGCAAAATTTTTCCGTCTCGGGTCCAGCCCCCAATCTGAATCAACCGCTCCTGAATCTCCGTTTCTGTTAACAACTGAGCCATCTGATTCTCCCTGTTGACTTCCATATAAGTAAGATGGTTAACCGAATTTCTTCCCTGAATAGGGTTTCCTAATCACCATCATTTTTCTCTATAAAATTGCCGAAGACATTTAACTACGGCTTAAAAAAACTATCCGCTCTCACCGGGAGCGTTTAGTTTTCACTATGACGCTGAGGGTGAAAGCGGTCTAGTTGGTCTTCAGATTGGAACATGACTGCCGGGAGGAACTCCCAACCAGCCTAGTTCTCAAGGATTTTCTTTAATCCGAAAGGGACTAAAGCGAGTTGTTAGAGAACAGCCCCGGCCCACAGCCGATTTACTCCAATCTGATGACCCATGCATTTACTACTATCTGGCATAGGCATCACCTCCTGTTTACCCTAAGCGGGTTTTATTTCAATAAACTTTATGTAACCTAGCATAACACACCGAATTGGAAATTTCCCAACCTTGCGCTTTTTTATCTGGCTAATTTTTTTCCAGGGACTGCCGGGGCCTCCCAACTCGTCGGAAAAGCCCGGAATGAAGAGATTTAGGGGGAGTGACCCCTGCTATGTAAAACAAAACCCCTCCCAGATGGGAGGGGTTTTGACTAAACCCACCTCAAAACTAAGTTAGGTTGCTGGGAATTTCTACAGAGCGTTACCGCGAGGTAGAACTTCTTCAGGGAACTCGAAGTTTTCGTGAGGCTGGTCAACCGGAGCCA